>NZ_JACFXV010000043.1 GCF_014050225.1 Stappia albiluteola
GCTGAATTCACGAAACAAGTGCAACACCTGCTAAGGTGTTGCCGCGATGGGACAAAGTTACGATCAGTTGAGCCTGCGGGAGCGGGTAAAGATAGAGCTGTGGCACCGGGAAGGGCGCTCGCTGCGCTGGATCGGACGGCAACTGGGTCGTTCGGCTGCCACGATCAGCCGCGAGTTGCGGCGCAATGCCAGGCCGACCAAGCAGTGGTGCGGCAGCTATGACGGGGAACGGGCGCACGGACTGGCCCTCCGGCGCCGGCGCTGGGATGCCCGCTACAAGCTGGCACGCCAGCCGGCGCTGCGCGACATGGTCAGGCAACGCCTTGCGATGGGACAGTCACCCGAACAGATCGCCGGCCGGCTGGCGCGCGAGCACGGTGGCACGCTCATCAGCCATGAGTCCATCTACCGCTTCGTTTATCACCGCTCGGCGCAAAAGGATTACTGGCACCGCCTACTGCCGCGCGCCAAGAACCGCAGGGGCCGCCTGGGCCTGCGCGGCGGCTCGTCCGTCAGCTTCATCAAGCTGCGCCGCCCGCTGGCCCAACGTCCCGCCGAGGCCGACGACAGGGCCACGCCGGGCCACTGGGAGGCCGACCTCATGGCCTTTTCCCGCTATGGCCAGTATGTGCTGGTCACCCATGAGCGCAGCTCGCGCATCCTCACCATCGATCGGCTGTCGCGAAAGACCGCGCGCGCCGTCGTCCAGGCCCTGGTTCAGCGCTTCGGTCCGCTGCCCCGCCTGTTGCGCCGGTCGCTCACCTTCGACAATGGCACGGAATTCGCCTTGCATTTCGAACTCACGGACAGGCTCGGCCTCGCCACCTTCTTCTGCGATCCGCACGCCCCCTGGCAGAAGGGTGGCATCGAGAATGCCATCGGCCGCATGCGCAAGATCTTGCCGCGCAAGTCGGATCTGGCAACCATCGATCAAGGCCAAATCCGACAGTTGGTCGAGCACTACAACAATACCCCGCGCAAATGCCTTGCCTTCAGGACGCCGAATGAGGTCTTCTCGGAACTCCTCAACCGTGTTGCACTTCAAACGTGAACCCACCTCCCCGCCTGCGCGGGGATGACAGCCGAGTGTGGGGCAAGGACTGCTCAGTACTTTGCCACGTCCGCGAAAATGGGCGTCCTGTAGCGGTCAGAACTGAAGATCCAAACGTAAAATCAGCCGCTTACTGGGTCTCCGCCTTCGCGGAGACGACAACCTGGAGCAGGGCGGCGGTGCGCTGAGCTGCACGGCCGCGCTGGAGGGCTGGGGACAATCATGACAATCGAAGAGAGGGACGCAATCCACGGCGGCGCGCTGCCGGGGGCAGGCGAAGCCGTGCCGGAGGCCATGGCGCAGCAACTGGGGGATGGCAAGGCCGCAAGTGTCGACAACCCGAAATCCGACGAACGTACACCGCCCGGCCCCGACGACTGGGCAATGGCGCGGGCGCTCTACGAGATCGAGGGACTGCCCCTGACGGATATCGGGGCGCGGCTGGGCGTCAGCCGAGGCACGGTGCGCAGGCGGGTGCAGCAGGGCGGCTGGGTATCCCGCAAGGCGACGCAGTCGCTGCTCGACGCGGGCGAACCAAACGGCGTCGCAAGAATGGTGAGCCGCCTCTACCGCGCGTTCGAGACGGAGATCCTGCGGCTTGAGCGGCGGCTTCTTGCCGACCCGTACGAGGGGGCGGCGGACGGGCCGCAGGCCGATGCGGCGGCGGAGGCGGAGAAGACGGCCAGGACGCTGGCAAGCCTTGCCCGAACGCTCGACATGCTGATCGAGCTCAGGAAGGCGCAGCCGCAAGGAACAGACGAGGAAGCGAGGACCGCCGATGACCTGCGCCAGGAGCTTCAGGAACGGCTTGGCCGCCTCGGCGAGGGCGGGGACGCTGGCGAAATTCCTGGCGGGCCTGACGGCTGCGGAACTGGCCTTTCTGAAGACGGACTGGCCGATCTGGGCGCATGACCATCAACTGCCGCCCGGCGGCGACTGGCGGGTATGGATGCTGGTCGGCGGGCGCGGCGCGGGCAAGACGCGCGCCGGCGCGGAATGGGTGCGCGCGCTGGCCGAAGGCGCGGGCTGGGCGACGGCAGAGCCGGCGGGGCGCATCGCCCTGGTCGGAGAAACGCTGGCCGATGTGCGCGAGGTGATGGTGGAGGGGATTTCCGGCATCCTGAGCGTGCATGGCCGGATCAACCGGCCGGAATGGCAGCCGTCGCGCCGCCGGCTGGAATGGCCGAACGGCGCGGTGGCGATGGCGTTTTCGTCGGAGGATCCGGAGGCGCTGCGCGGGCCGCAATTCGACGCGGCCTGGTGCGACGAACTGGCCAAGTGGCGCTACGCGGAAGACTGCTTCGACATGCTGCAATTCGCGCTCAGGCTCGGCGAGCGCCCGCGCCAGCTGGTGACGACGACGCCAAGGCCGGTGCCGCTGGTCAAGCGGCTGCTGGGCGACCCGGAAACGGCGGTGACGCGGGCGGCAACCTCCGCCAACGCGGCCAATCTGGCGCCGGATTTCCTGAAAGCCATGCGCAAGGCCTATGCGGGCACCAGGCTCGGACGGCAGGAACTGGAAGGCGAGCTGATCGACGACCGGCCCGACGCGCTCTGGCAGCGCGGCGCGATCGAACGGATGCGGGTGGCGTGTGCGCCGGACCTGCAGCGCATCGTGGTCGCCGTCGATCCGCCCGCCTCCTCGGGCAAGCGGTCCGACGCCTGCGGCATCGTGGTGGCCGGACTGGCAGCCGATGGCACGGCCTATGTGCTGGCAGACGAAAGCGTGACGCAGGCGCGGCCCGCCGACTGGGGCGCGGCGGCGATCGCAGCCTATCGCCGCTTCGAGGCCGACGGCCTGGTCGCCGAGGTCAACCAGGGCGGCGAGATGGTGTCGGCGATCATCGGCGGCATCGATGCCGGCGTGCCGGTTAAGGCGATCCGGGCGACGCGCGGCAAGTGGCTGCGCGCCGAGCCGGTGGCGCTGCTCTACGAGCAGGGCCGGGTGCGGCATGTGGGAACCCTGCCGGAACTGGAGGACGAGATGGCGGATTTCGGCCGCAAGGGCCTTTCCTCCGGCCGCTCACCCGACCGGCTGGACGCGCTGGTGCACGGCTTGAGCGAACTGATGCTGGCGACAGGCGCCAAGCCGAGGCTGCGGCAGCTCTGAAGGTTGAATCGATTTCTCAACGGCTTGAATCCGTTTTTCAGAACGGCGCGAATTTGCGAGAAAAATCATGATCTTGAGACGACTGTTTGAATCTGTTTCGGCTCGGCCCGACGACATCAAAGCCTCGAAGGCCGGGCCGCTGGTGGCCCTGCAGGGCGCGGGGCGGGCAGTGTGGACGCCGCGCGACTATGCAGCGCTTGCCCGCGAGGGCTATGCCCGCAACCCGGTGGTTCACCGCTCGGTGCGTTTGATCGCCGAAGCGGCGGCCAGCGTGCCGATGGTGCTCTATGACGGCGAGCGGGAACTCGACCGCCATCCGCTGCTGGAGCTTCTTGCCCGGCCCAATCCGGCGGCGACGGGCGCGGGCCTGATGGAGGAGGTGTACGGGCATCTGCTGGTGGCGGGAAACGCTTATCTGGAGCGGGTGAACCTGGAGGGGCGGGTGCGGGAACTGCATGCGCTGCGGCCGGACCGGGTGCGGATCGTGCCGGGCGCGGACGGCTGGCCGGAGGCCTATGACTACACGGTCTCGGGGCGCACGGTGCGGTTCAGTCGGGAGGCAGGCGGCGGCCTGCCGGTGCTGCACCTGAAAATCTTCCATCCGCTCAACGACCATTACGGCTTCGCGCCGATCGAGGCGGCGCAGATGAGCCTCGACATCCACAATGCGGCGAGCAACTGGAACAAGGCGCTGCTCGACAATGCGGCGCGGCCCTCCGGCGCGCTGGTCTATGGCGCGGGCGAGGCGGCGAACCTGTCGGACGACCAGTTCGAGCGGCTGAAGACGGAGCTGGAAGCGGGCTACCAGGGCGCGCGCAATGCCGGGCGGCCGTTGCTGCTGGAAGGCGGACTCGACTGGAAGCCGATGGGTCTTGCGCCCAAGGACATGGATTTCATCGAGGCGAAGAACCAGGCGGCGCGGGAAATCGCGCTCGCCTTCGGCGTGCCGCCGATGCTGCTGGGCATACCGGGCGACAACACTTTCGCCAACTACCAGGAGGCGAACCGTGCCTTCTGGCGCCAAAGCGTGCTGCCGCTGGCAACCCGCGCACTGGATGCCGTCGGGCGATGGCTTTCGCCCGCCTTCGGCGAGGGGCTGCGGCTTGCGCCCGATCCAGACCGGGTGGAGGCGCTGTCGGTGGAGCGCGAGGCGCTGTGGCGGCGGGTGGAGGCGGCAAGCTTCCTCAGCCGCGACGAGAAGCGCGTCGCCGTCGGCTACGGCGTCGAGGAAGGCGGCGCGTGATGGAGGAGGTGACGCGCCTCATCGCCGAGAAGGGCGATCTCGCCCACCTGGTGCTGTTCCTGTGGGCAAGCTCGGCATCCGCGCTGTCCTTGATGCTGCTTCGGGAGATTTCGGCCTCGAACCGCCGCTTCAACGATTTCGTCCAGGCGATCGCACGGCTCAACCGGCTGTTCTCCGCGCTCGACGGCGAGGGGTGAGATTGGAGGGTGCGGGCTTGCGCCCGCGCCGATTTCCGGATCCCGGATCGGCGCTCGGCTTCGCCTCGCTTGTCCGGGATGACCGGGCACGGGGCAACAGTCCGACAATCAACGAAAGGAGAGAACCATGTCGCATCGTGGCAGGGCGGAGGCAGGTCGCGCCCATGAGGGACATCGCGCGGTCTTCGCAAGGTTTGCGTTGAGCGTGGCGCGGCTGTTGCGCCGGCAGGCTCTGGCGTGAGCGGCCGCATCCCGGCGCCCGCCTTCCGCATCAAGGGCTATGCAAGCCTGTTCGGCATCGCCGACGAGGGCGGCGACACGGTGATGGCGGGCGCCTTCCGCCGCAGCCTGCGCCAGCGCAGCGCTTCCGGCATCCGCTTCCTGTGGCAGCACGATCCGGCGCGGCCGATCGGCGTGTGGGAGGAGATGCGCGAGGATGAGCGCGGGCTTTTCGTTCGCGGGTCGCTGATCGCCGGACTGCCGCTGGCCGACGAGGCGCGGCTGCTGATCCGGGCCGGCGCGGTGGACGGGCTTTCGATCGGCTTTCGCGCCCGCAACGCGCTGCGAGATCCGAGATCCGGCACGCGCCGCCTCTACGACATCGATCTTTGGGAAATCTCGCTGGTGACCTTTCCCCAGCAGAGCTTCGCCAGGCTCGACACCCGCTCCGCCGAGCTTGCGGCGGAAGCGGAATTTTCACCCGCAGCCCGCGCCATCTGCCGGGCCTCTCTTACACTGGAGTATTGCGACACATGATCGATCTTGAACGGGCAATGGCCGGCGGAACCGAGACGAAGGCGGCCGAGGGCGAGTTGAAGCGGGCGGTGGAAGACCTGCAGCGCACCTTCCAGGTCTATTGCGAGGCCAATGACGAGCGGCTGGCCGACATCGAGACGCGCGCCTCCGACGACGTGGTAACGGGCGAGAAACTGGCCCGTATCGACGCCGCGCTCGACCGGCAGAAGCGCCAGCTCGACGACCTGATGCTGAAGGGCCGGCGGCCGATGCGCGAGGAGAGGGACGAGCTGCGCTTGCGGGGAGTGTCGCTGGAGCACAAGGCCGCCTTCGACGCCTATGTGCGCGGCGGCGGCGAGGACGGGCTGAAGGGACTGGAACAGAAGGCGCTTTCGGTCGGCTCCGACGCCGATGGCGGCTATCTGGTTCCGGAAGAGACGGAGACGGCGATCCTGACCAGGCTTGCCAGCGTCTCGCCGATCCGCGCGATCGCCGGCCTGAGGCAGGTGTCGGCCAGCGTCTTCAAGAAGCCCTTCTCGATCTCCGGGCCGCAGACGGGCTGGGTGGGCGAAACGGCGGCGCGGCCGCAGACAAACGGGCCGACGCTGGCCGAACTCGCCTTCCCGACCATGGAGCTCTACGCCATGCCGGCGGCAACCGCGACGCTGCTTGACGATGCCGCCGTCGACGTCGACCAGTGGATCGCCGAGGAGGTGGAGACGGCCTTCGCCGAGCAGGAAGGTGCTGCCTTCATCAACGGCGACGGCGTCAACAAGCCGCGCGGTTTCCTCGACTATCCGCGCGTCGACGAGGCGATGTGGAGCTGGGGGAATATCGGCGAGGTGGCGAGCGGAGCGGCGGGCGCCTTTCCGGCAACCGACCCGGCGGACAGGCTGATCGACCTCGTCTATGCGCTGAAGAGCGGCTACCGGCAGAACGGCCGCTTCGTCATGAACCGCCGCACGCAGGCGGCCGTGCGCAAGCTGAAGGACGGCGACGGCAACTATATCTGGCAGCCGCCGGCAACGGCCAACGCCCCGGCAACGCTGATGAGTTTTCCGGTGACGGAAGCCGAGGACATGCCCGACATCGCCGACGGCGCGGCGGCGATCGCCTTCGGCGACTTCCGACGCGGCTACCTGGTCGTCGACCGCACCGGCGTGCGCATCCTGCGCGACCCCTATTCGGCCAAGCCCTACGTGCTGTTCTACACCACGAAGCGCGTGGGCGGCGGCGTGCAGGATTTCGACGCGATCAAGCTGCTGAACTTCAGGGCGTAAGGCGCGGGCTTGCGCCCGCACTGATTTCCGGGTCCCGGCTCTCGCCATGCGCTGTCGCGCATGGCCAAGGCGGGATGACGGCGGAGGGTGGAGTAAGGGCTGCTCAGCAGGCTGTCATGCCCACGAAGGTGGGCATCCAGTATCCGCCGATGCTTGAGGTTTAGCCGCAGGCGCATGTGTTTACTGGATCCCCGGTCGAGCCGGGGATGACACCTGCGTTCGCGGTAAGCACTGGCCCAACCCTCAGCCGTCATCTCGCACCAATGAGGACGAAGTCCGAACGCGATGCGGGATCCGGATATCGCTCGTGCGCTAGCCGCGTCCTCATTTCCACCTCCCAACCTTCCGGAGACATCATGACATCGATCATCACGACGCCGCCGGCGATCGAGCCGGTGACGATCGCCGACGCGCGCCTGCACCTGAGGGTCACGCACACGGACGAGGACGCGCTGATTTCCAGGCTGATCGAAGCGGCGCGTGCCCATGTGGAACAGGCGACGCGGCGCGCGCTGATCACCCAGGGCTGGCGGCTCTATCTCGACGCCTGGCCGCCGGGGCGGATCATCCGCCTGCCCGTCAGCCCGGTGCAGCGCATCGACGCGGTCACCGTCTATGACGCCGACGGCATGCCGGTCGCGCTGGATCCCGGCGCCTATACGCTGGACGGAGCGTCGAGCCCCGCCCGCGTCAGGGTGCATGCGGGCGCGCCGGCCGCCGCAAACGGCGTCGAGATCGACTTCATCGCCGGCTACGGCGACGAGGCCGGCAGCGTGCCGGCGGCGCTTGTGCAGGCGATCCTGCTCCTCGTCGGCCAGTGGTACGAGTTCCGCGAGGCCGGCAGCGAGCTTGCGACGGCGGGCATCCCCTTCGGATTCGATGCGCTGACGGCCGGCTACCGGGCGCCGCGCCTATGAGAGGGGCGGCGCATTTCGATCGTGCGATGCGGCTGGAACGCCCCGAACGGGTGGAAGCCGGCGACGGCGAGGCGAGCCTCGTCTTCCATCCAGAAGGCACGGTCTGGGTCGCGCTCGCGCAGCCAGGCTTTTCCGAAAGGGTGACGGGCGAGCGGCTTTCTTCCCGCGTCACCCATCGCGCGAGGATGCGGGCGGGGCCGGCGGTCGCGGCGGGCTGGCGGCTCGTGGACGGGCAATCCGCCTTCACGGTGGTGTCGGCGGGACGCGGACAAAGGCGCGGCGAGACGGAACTCCTGCTGAAGGAGGATGAGGAATGAGCGCGGAAATCGCGCTGCGCGCCGCCATCCTCACGCGCTTGAAGGGGGATGCGGGCTTTGCGGCGGCGCTCGGCGGGGAACGCGTCTTCGACGGCGCGCCGCAGCGCCAGTCGTTTCCCTTCGCCTTTCTCGCCGAAGTGACGGCGGCGCCGCTCGATGCGGATGCGGGCGATGCGGAGGAGTTGCGGCTGACGATCGCGGTGCTTTCCAGAGCCGCAACGCGTGGCGAGACGGCCGGAGCGCTTGACGCGATCCGGGAGGGACTGGCGGTGCTCGACCCCGATCTCGGGGGCTACCGGCTCGCCAACCTGACGGTGACATCGGCGGCAACGGAGCGGCTCAACGACGGACGAACCTGGCGCGGCACGCTTCGGCTGCGCGCGGTCTGCGAGCCGGCGTGACAGGGAAAGGAACGGCAAATGGCGGTGCAGAAGGGCAGGGATCTGCTGCTGAAATGCGATACGGACGGGACGGGCAGCTTCATAACCGTTGCGGGGCTGAGGGCGCGGCGGATCGCCTTCAACGCGGCCTCCGTCGACGTGACCGACGCCGAGAGCGCGGGGCAATGGCGCGAGCTGCTGGCCGGGGCCGGCACGCGGGCGGCGGCGATATCCGGCAGCGGCATCTTTCGCGACGGAGCCTCGGACGCGGCCGTGCGGGCGATCTTCTTCGACGGGCTGATCCGCGACTGGCGGATCGTGCTGCCCGATTTCGGCGTGGTCGAAGGTCCGTTCCAGATCACCGGCCTGGACTACGCCGGCGAGCATAACGGCGAAATGACCTATGAGATCGCGCTGGAATCGGCCGGCGCGCTGAGCTTCACGGAGACCTGAGCCATGGCGAACAGGCTGAGAGGCGAGATCGACGCGATGCTGGACGGCCGGCGCTGGACGCTGGTGCTGACGCTGGGCGCGCTGGCGGAACTGGAGGCGGCCTATCAGGCCGGCAATCTGGCGGAACTGACGGAACGGTTCTCGACCGGCCGGCTTTCGGCGCGCGATCTCATCCGCATTATCGGCGCGGGGCTGAGAGGAGCCGGCAACGCGGTCGACGACGACCACGTGGCGGCGATGACGGCTGCCGGCGGCGCGGCGGGCATGGCGGCGATTGCCGCCGACCTGCTGCAGGTGACGTTCGGCGGGGAGGCCGAGCCCGAAAACCCTTGAACGGCGCGGCTGGCGGAGGAACGGCGGACGAGATCCGGCCGTTTCCATGGCGGGAACTGATGGCGCTCTGTCTTGGCCGGTACGGCTGGAGGCCGAGGGACTTCTGGGCCGCCACGCCGCGCGAGATCGCCTGCTTGCTGGGCGAGCCCGAGCGACAGCCTGCAATCGGGCGGGGGGAGCTTGAAGCGCTCATCGCCCGCTTTCCCGACGGAGCCAATTAATAATGCCCGAAACAGAAGATGCACCAAGCTTTCCGCAACAGGCGCTGGAGGATTTTACCCGCGGCCTCGACCTGGCGAAAATCAGCGCCGATTCCATTTCGCGCTCGCTGACAACCGGATTGCGGGAAGCCGTCAAGAACGGCCAGCGGCTGGACGCGGTGTTTCGCTCGATCGCGCTGAAGCTGTCCTCCGACATCCTGAACAAGACCCTGGAGCCACTGGAAAAGGGGCTGAATACGCTGATTTCCGGGTCCGTGAAGGCCGTGACCGCAAGTTTCGGCCCAAGCTCGCCACCGCCCATACCCACGCCCAAGCCCTTCGCCAAGGGGGGCGTGATCGCCTCGCCGACCTTCTTTCCGCTTGGAGGCGGCGGGATCGGGCTTGCGGGAGAGGCCGAGGCGGAGGCCGTGTTGCCGCTGTCACGCGGTAGCGACGGCAGGCTGGGGATTGCGGCAGCGGGCGGGGAAGGCGGTGGAATGACCGTCGTCTTCAATATCCAGACGCCGGATGTGGAAGGCTTTTCGCGCTCGAGGGCGCAGATCGCGACAATGGTTGCCCGCGCCGTCGGACGGGGACGGCGCGGGCTCTGACGTCGGGCCTGAAGAGGAGGGGCTCAGGCGCCGGCGCGTTCCGATCCGGCGATGATCGCCGCGATCTGGTCTTTCAGGTGCAACCGCTGCTTCTTGAAGGTTTCGAGCGCCTCGTCGGATGCGGGCTCGACCTCTGTCTCGATGCGGTGAATCTGGCGGTTGACCTGGTGATATTCGTCCGCGAGCCGCGAGAAATGGGCGTTGGAGAGCTTCAGTTCGTGAAGGACTGCCTGGGCCTCGGGGAATTCTTCATGCAGCTCGTGGGGCACGTGACTCATCTTGCGATCCGACTCCGGTTCACTGGGTTCCATTGGTAGCGACATTCGCGAAATTCGCCCCGGCCTTCCTTGAGCAAGATCAAAAGCGAAATGAGGTGTGATGGATGCCGGGCTTTCTTGAGGAACGTTTTCCGGTCGATGTGGGTTTCGGCGCGAGCGGCGGACCGGAGCGGCGCACGGATGTGGTGACGCTGGCCTCCGGCCACGAGAAGCGGAACGCGCGCTGGGCGCATTCGCGCCGGCGCTACGACGCGGGCACGGGAATCCGCTCGCTGGCAGATTTGCAGGCGGTTGCCGCGTTTTTCGAACGGGCGCAGGGCAGGCTGAACGGCTTCCGCTTCCGCGACCCCTTCGACAGCGCCTCCGCCCCGACGGGAACCGCGACGAGCCCGTTCGATTGCGAGATCGGCACCGGCGACGGGGCGGGTGCGACATTTCAGCTCGCCAAGACCTACGGAACCGGCGCGGCCGCCTATCGACGGGACATTGCCAAGCCGGTGGCCAGCAGCGTGCGGCTGGCGGTGGCCGGTGTCGAGCTGGCGGAAGGCGCGGGCTTCGTTCTCGACGCGGCGACGGGCCGCGTGACGCTCGCCGTTGCGCCGCCCGCAGGCGCGAGCGTGACGGCAGGCTTCCGGTTCGACGTGCCGGTGCGTTTCGACACGGACCGTCTGGACATGAGCCTGACGCATTTCGAGGCGGGCCGGCTGCCGAGCGTGCCGCTGATCGAGATCCTTCCGTTCATGCAGGAGGTATTGCCATGAAAGAGCTTCCGTCCGAATTCGCCAGCCGGCTGGCGCAGGAAACGACGACGCTGGCCCATTGCTGGACGGTGACGCGGCGCGACGGCCTGGTGCTCGGCTTCACCGATCACGACCGGCCGATCCTGCTGAACGGCGTCCCGCACGAACCGGGGCAGGGGCTGGAGACGGGCGCGGCGACCAGCGGTCCCGGACTATCGCCGGGCACGGCGGAAGTGACCGGTTTCCTTGCCTCCGAGAGCCTCGGCGAGGATGATCTGGCAATGGGTCGCTTCGATGGCGCGCTGGTGGAGGTGTTTCGGGTCGACTGGCGCGAGCCGTCGTTGAACGTGCTCGTCCGGTGCGCCGAGGTCGGCGAGGTGACGCGGGAGGGCAATGCCTTTCGCGCCGAGTTGCGCTCGCTTGCCCACAGGCTGAACCAGCAGCGGGGACGGGTGTTTTCCAGCCGCTGCGACGCCGATCTCGGCGACGGGCGTTGCCGGGTGGATATCGAGGATCCCGCCTACTCGTCGCTCTGCGTGGTGGAGGGGGGCACGGCGCAAAGATTGCGCGTGAGCGGGCTGGAAAGCTTCGCGGCCGGATGGTTCTCCGGCGGCAGGTTGACGGTTCTCGACGGACCGGATGGCGGACATAGCGTCGAGATCGCCGGTCACCGGATCGAGGCGGGCGAGGCGGTGATCGACCTGTTCCTGCCGCTCAGCGAGGCGCCCGCGCCCGGGACGCAGGCGAGGGTGCGGGCCGGCTGCGACAAGCGCTTTTCCACCTGCAGCCAAAAATTCGCCAACAGCCTGAACTTCCAGGGCTTTCCGCATATGCCGGGGGCCGATTTCGTCTTCTCCTATCCCTCGCGCGGGGCGGCGGAGAATGACGGCGGGCCGCTGATCGGCTGATTCTCCGAAGGACGAAACGATGATCGAGAGACCGGAGATCGTGCGCCTGGCGCGCGGCTGGATCGGCACGCCCTATCGCCACCAGGCAAGCCTGAAGGGGGCAGGCGCCGACTGCCTGGGCCTGATCCGGGGGCTGTGGCGCGAGATCTACGGCGCGGAGCCGGAGGACGTGTCGCCCTACAGCCCCGATTGGGCGGAGACGGGCACGGCGGAAACCATGCTCGCGGGTGCAAGGCGGCATTGCCGGGAAGTACCGGCAGCGCAGGCGTGGCCCGGCGATATCCTGCTCTTCCGCTGGCGCGACGGCGCGCCGGCCAAGCACGCGGCGATCCTCGCGACGCGGCAGACCATCATCCACGCCTATGAGGGTGTTGCGGTCGTCGAAAGCCCGCTGGTGAGCGGCTGGCGGCGGCGGATCGCCCATGCGTTCGAATTTCCGGGAGCGAACTGATGGCGACACTTGTCCTGACGGCTGCCGGGCAGGCGATCGGCGCGGCCATCGGCGGTCCTATCGGCGCGGCGATCGGGCAGACCGTGGGCGCCATAGCCGGGTCCTATGTGGATCAGGCGCTGTTCGGCGGCGGGAGCGGCAGAACGGTGGAAGGGGGCCGGCTTGCCGATCTCAATGTACAGTCCTCGACCGAAGGCACGGCCATACCGCTCGCCTATGGCCGGGTGCGCCTCTCCGGCCAGGTGATCTGGGCGACGCGCTTCGAGGAAGAGGTGACCGAGGAACGGCAGGGCGGCAAGGGCGGCGGGCGCAAGAGCGCGACCGTTCGCACCTATCGCTACTTCGCCAATTTCGCCGTCGCGCTGTGCCAGGGGCCGATCCACCATGTCGGACGGGTCTGGGCGGATGGCAAGCCGCTCGACCTTGCGACGGTGACGATGCGCGTCCATCGCGGCGAGGCGGATCAGCTACCCGACCCGCTGATCGCGGCAAGGCAGGGCGAAACGCCGGCCTATCGCGGCATCGCTTATGTAGTGTTCGAACGCCTGCCGCTGGAGGATTTCGGCAACCGCTTGCCGCAGCTTGCCTTCGAGGTGATCCGGGCGGTCGGCGACCTTGAAGAAAAGGTGCGGGCCGTGACGCTGATCCCGGCAGCCGGCGAGTTCGTCTATCATCCGAGCGAGGTGACGCGCATGCTGGGGCCGGGCGCGGCGGCGACGGAAAACCGCCATGTGCTGCAGGCGCCGAGCAATTTCGTCGCCGCGCTCGACGAGTTGACGGCGATCTGCCCGAACCTGGAAAGCGTGGCGCTGGCGGTGGCCTGGTTCGGCGACGATCTCAATTGCGGGACCTGCACCATTCGCCCGAAGACCGAGGGGCAGAACCGCGCGACGCGCGGAGCGACATGGTCGGTCAACGGGCTGTCGCGGCCGCAGGCCGAAGTGGTGAGCCCGGTGGACGGCCGCCCGGCCTATGGCGGCACGCCGTCCGACGCCTCGGTGGTCGCGGCGATCCGCGAGCTGAAGGCGCGCGGGCTCAAGGTCGCGCTCTATCCCTTCCTGCTGATGGATATCCCGCCGCAAAACGGCCTGACGGATCCTTATGGCGGCACCGAGCAGCCGGCCTTTCCCTGGCGCGGGCGGATCACGGGCAGCGTCGGCGAGGCGGCGGCCGGTACCGAAATCGCGGCGTTTACGGGACTTGCGACGCGGCAGCATTTCACGCGGCACGCCGAAACCGTCTCCTATTCGGGTCCGGTGGAATGGTCCTACCGTCGCTTCATCCTGCACCATGCCCATCTTGCGGAGGTGGCGGGTGGCGTGGACGCCTTCCTGATCGGGTCGGAGATGCGCGGCCTGACGCAGCTCCATGACGATGAGGGCGCCTATCCCTTCGTGACGGCGCTCAAGGCTCTGGCAGGAGAGGTGCGGCAGGTGGTCGGGGCGGGGACGAAGATCACCTATGCCGCCGACTGGTCGGAATACGGCAGCCATCAGCCGGAGCCCGGGAGCCTGCGCTTCCCGCTCGATCCCCTGTGGGCCGACGAGGTGATCGACATGGTGGGCATCGACAATTACCTGCCGATTGCCGACCAGCGCGACGATGGCGATCCGGACGGCAATTCCGACCCCTACGATATCCCGGCACTGCGGTCGCAGATCGCGGGCGGGGAATATTTCGACTGGTTCTATGCATCAAACGCGGATCGACGGGCGGGCCTGCGCAGCCCGATCAGCGACGGCGCCTACGGCAAGCCCTTCGTCTATCGCGCCAAGGACATTGCCGGCTGGTGGGCAAACCCTCACCACGAGCGCGATGGCGGCGTGGAACGGACGGCACCGACGCCCTGGCAGGCCGGGATGAAGCCGGTGTGGTTCACCGAACTGGGTTTCCCCGCGGTCGACAAGGGTGCGAACCAGCCGAACGTCTTTCCCGATCCGAAATCGTCGGAAAGCGCGCTGCCGTATTTTTCCAACGGCGGCCGCGACGACCTGCTGCAACGCCGGGCGCTGGAGGCGGTCCTCGGCTATTGGGACGGCGAAGGCGCGCCGACGGGCACCAATCCGGTGTCGCCCGTTTATGGCGGGCCGATGGTCGACCCGGCCGGCACATATCTCTGGGCTTTCGACGTGCGGCCCTATCCGGATTTTCCGGCGCGTGGCGACATCTGGTCCGACGGGGCAAACTGGCGCGGCGGGCACTGGCTGAACGGACGGCTGGGCGGGGTGACGCTGGATGCCTTCGCGAAGGCGCTTGCCGGCGATCTCGGCCTCGATGCCGGCCTGCTGGCAGAGGTGGCACCGGCGGTGGTCCTGGAAGGAATTGCCCTGTCCGGCCCGATCTCGCTGAGGCAGGCGATCGAACCCCTGATCGCCTCTTTCGGATTGGCGGCGGCCGACCGGGGCAGCGATATCGCGCTTCTTCCAGCATGGCGACCGCCGGTCGCAACGCTCGGCGCGGGCGATCTGGCGGAGCCGGGCGCGGGCGAGGCGCTGGTGAGCCGCCACCGCAACCAGGACAGCGACCTGCCGGCGGAAATCCGGATCGCCGGGCGGGACCCGCAGCGCGAACACCGCCGCCATGTGGCGGCGTCGAGACGGCTGGAAGGGGCCGCACTCGGCATCAGCGATTTCGACCTTGGCGCGGTGGCCGGTCCGGAAGTGCTTGGACGGGCGGCCGACAAGGCCCTGATCCGCCTGTGGGCGGAGCGGGAAACCTGCCGCTTCGCCCTGTCGCCGCACCGGCTGGATCTGGAGCCCGGCGATGTCGTGGAAATCGGGGCGGTGGCGGGAAGCGGCCTTTCCGCTTCGAAGATCGTGCGGATCGAGGAAATCGAGGACGGCCCCGTGCGGCTGGTTTCAGCACGGGTGGCCGCGCGCCCGCCGGTCGTTACCCGCGAGGAACGGGGCGAGGGCGGAAAGCCGCGATCGATCACGACGAGGAGCGGTCCGCCGGAAATCGTGCTTCTCGACCTGCCGGCGCTGCCGGGAGACACGGATGCCGGATCGCCGAGGGTTGCCGCATATGCCGCCCCCTGGCCGGGTGCGCTCGGGGTCTTCCGGCAGACGGAAAGCGGCGCGCTCTCGGCCATCGCGACGGTGGAGAGCCCGGCGACGATGGGACTGACGGTGACGCCGCTCGCGGCCGGTCCCGTGTGGCGTTTCGACAATGCGAGCACTGTCGAGGTGGAGCTTTTCGGCGGCGTGCTGGCAAGCCGCACACGGCAGGACGTGCTGGGCGGGGCGAATTCCGCCGCGATCGTGAGCGACGGCGGCGGGCTGGAAATCCTCCAGTTCCGAACGGCCGAACTTGTCGGACCAGGCCGCTACCGGCTGGGAGGCCTGCTGCGCGGCCAGCTCGGCACGGAGGCGGCGGCGGCTTCCGGCCACGCGGCGGGAGCGCGCTTCGTGCTGCTGAACGACGCGGTGACGCCGCTGCCGCTTGCCGGCGACAGGATCGGCCTCGATCTGACCTATCGATTCCTGGCGGAGGGGCGGGCGCTCGACGATCCGTCGGCGGTGGTCGCGAGCCATGCGGCGTCGGGACGCGGCCTATCGCCCCTGAGCCCGGTGCATCCGCGCGGCCGCAGGCTCGCGGACGGATCGGTGCGTTTCTCCTGGGTTCGGCGCACCCGCCGGGACGGCGACGGCTGGATCGGCCTCGACGTGCCGCTTGGCGAGGAGGCGGAGGCCTATGAACTGGACCTGCTGGCCGAAGACGGGACGGTGGCGGCGACGCTGGCGAGCGATGCGCCGCAGGCGGTGCTTTCGGTTGCTGAGGAACTGGCGGCTTTCGGCGGCGTGCAGGATGTGTTCCGCCTGCGGCTCGCGCAGCTCTCGCGGGCAGTCGGGAGGGGACAGGTGGCGGAAGCGGAGATCCGGGTGTGAGGTGGGAAGGATGAGAGAAGGTTGCGGGCTTCGCCCGCGATGAGTTCTGGACTCCGACTCTCGGGATGCGCCTCGGCGTACGCGGGCCGGGGTGACGGCGCAATCCCCTCTCCCTGGGGGAGAGGGCTAGGGTGAGGGCGTATTCAAAGCCCGCTGAAATTCAGTTGCTTCGCGTTCCCCTCACCCGGCGCTGACGCGCCGACCTCTCCCTCCAGGGAGAGGTGAAGCGCACGCGACATCCGCTCTGCCCTCCGCCAAGCTCAATCCAAATCGGGAGGGGGCGGGCTTGACCCGGGCATCCATAAAAACCTCCCGCACGCGGGCCAAAGCCTGCCGCCTTTGTCCAAACAATCCGTTCATATGCTATTCACGAGCGATGTTGCAGGATCGCGCCATGTTCAAACCTCGTCGTCTTGCCGCCTTCTTCCTGCTTACCGTGAGCCTCTGCGTGCCGCTGGCCGGAGGGGCCGCCGCCGCGTGCCTGAGCCAGGCGGAGGCCCGGCAGGCCGTTTCAAGCGGGCAGGCGCGCCCGCTCGGCTCCATGGCGGGAGCGGCGGGCGGCGAAATCGTGCGCGCCGACCTTTGCGAACAGGGCGGCAGGCTGGTTTATGTGCTTTCGGTGCTTTCCGGCGGGCGGGTCGTCCAGCGGGTGCTGGACGCGCGCAGTGGCAAGGTCTTGAAATAACGCCGAATCGGCCAGGGAAAGAGGCGAGCGTCAGGAATGCGAATACTCGTCGTCGAGGACGATCAGGATCTGAACCGGCAGCTCCGCGAGGCGCTGACGGATGCAGGCTATGTCGTGGACAGTGCCAGCGACGGCGAGGAAGGGCATTTCCTCGGCGATACGGAACCCTATGACGCGGTGGTGCTGGATCTCGGCCTGCCGGTTCTCGACGGATTGAGCGTGCTGGAGCGGTGGCGGCGCGACGGCAAGACGATGCCGGTGCTGATCCTCACCGCCCGCGACCGCTGGAGCGACAAGGTGGCCGGGATCGACGCCGGCGCCGACGACTACGTCGCCAAGCCTTTCCACATGGAAGAGGTGATCGCGCGGTTGCGGGCGCTGGTGCGCCGCGCGGCTGGTCACGCCTCCAACGAGATTTCGGTCGGGCCGCTGCGGCTCGATATCAAGGCCGGCAAAGTGACGCTGGACGGGGCGGCGGTGAAGCTGACCTCGCACGAATACCGGCTGCTTGCCTATCTCATGCACCAGAAGGGGCGGATCGTCTCGCGCACCGAACTGATCGAGCATCTCTACGACCAGGATTTCGACCGCGATTCCAACACGATCGAAGTGTTCGTGGGCCGTCTGCGAAAGAAACTCGGCGGCGATCATATCGAGACGGTACGCGGCCTCGGCTACCGGATCGGCGGCGATGGCGCAGACTGAGGCGGATACCGGACCGCGGACCGACGACCGAGCCGTTTCCGCCCGGAGCGTGAATGCGAACGGGGGCCGGCGGTCACTGGCCGGGAGGCTGATCACCGTAGCCACGCTCTGGTCGGTGGTGGCGCTGGCGGTGGCGGGGTTCATCCTCGTTGCGCTTTATCGCCAGGCGAGCGAAAGGGGCTTCGACGACCGCCTCGACCTGCATCTGAAGGCGATCATCGGCGCGATGGCCGGCGGCGAGCCCGGCAAGCCCAACCCACCCGAAAACCTCGGCGAGCCGCGCTTCGAACTGCCTGTATCCGGCTGGTACTGGCTGATCGCGGACGACCGGACCGGCGAAGTGGTGCACGCCTCCCTCTCGCTTCTGGGCGATGCATTGGCGCTGCCGGAAATTCCGCCCTCGGGGGTGTTCAACGGTACGATCGAGGGGCCGGAAGGCGAGGAACTGCGCGTGGCCGAGCGGCGCATCGTCTTCGGCCAGGAGGAAATCTACCGGATCGCCGTCGCCGGCGGGACGGACGAACTGCGCGACCAGATCACGGCGTTCGCCGGCCAGGTGGCGCTGACGCTGACGATCTTCGGGCTCGGTCTCGTGGGGGCGATCTTCCTGCAGGTGCGGGTCGGCCTGCGGCCGCTGCGGGACCTGCGCGCGTCCGTGGCGGCGGTGCGAAACGGCGATGCGGAGAGCGTGGAGGAAGACCTGCCGCGCGAATTGCAGCCGCTTGCCGTCGAACTCAACGATCTCATTCACTCCAACAGGGAGATCGTGGAGCGGGCACGCACCCATGTCGGCAATCTGGCGCATGCCCTGAAGACGCCCCTCAGCGTCATCACCAACGAGGCCCGCTCCTCGCCCGGGCCGCTGGCCGACAAGGTCGCGGAGCAGGCGGCGGTCATGCGAACGCAGGTGGATCATCACCTGGAACGCGCGCGCATGGCGGCGCAGCGCCGGGTGATCGGCGTGTCGGCGGAAATGGAGCCGGTGGTGGCGAGCCTGGTACGGGCGATGGCCAAGATCTATCGGGACCGGAATATCGCCTTTTCCGTCGATGTTCCGCACGGGATCCGGTTCCGTGGCGAGAAACAGGATCTGGAGGAACTGGTCGGCAACCTGCTCGACAATGCCTGCAAATGGACCAGAAGCCGCGTCGATGTGAGCGTGCAGCCGATGCCCGGCAGCGATCGCGGCCGCGACCTGGTGGCGATCGAGATCGCCGACGACGGTCCCGGCCTGACGGAAGGCGAGCGCAAGGAAGCGGTCAAGCGCGGCAGAAGGCTGGACGAAACGGTGCCGGGCACCGGCCTCGGCCTGTCGATTGTTGCCGATATTTCAGCGATTTACGGCGGCCGGCTGGAGCTTCATCCGGCACCCGCCGGCGGATTGCTTGCGCGCCTCGTGCTGCCGGCCGCGCAGGCGGCAGGCTCCTGAACGGGCTTTTCGCGAATGCGGTGGAAAGATCCGCGTTCCACCGCATCCGGTGCGTTTCAAGACGCAGTTCAGCCACAAATCTGTGAGAAGCGGAGTTCGCATCGCGCTATTATGATAATGTTCCGGGCAGGGCGCATGCGGTCGTTGTGATCTTGCATGGGATCTACCGGGACGAGCGTCGGATCTGGCCTGTTAAGGACGTGGAATGAACCGAACCGGAATTGCCGCCGTCATGCTGCTGGCCGCCGCCCTTGCGGGCTGCGGAGGCGGTACCAGCGTGGGTGGAAACGAAGGCGAGCCGGTCGTGGTCGGCGGCTTTCTGGGCAATGCATTTCGCGATAGCTCGATCCGCCAGAGCGAGGCCGATAGCGCGCTGGCCGACCTGCTGAAAACGAAGCCGGGAAGCGCGCTCGACGCCAAGGATCGTCAGGCCGCCGCCATGGCGCTGCTCAGGGCGCTCGACCAGCGGACGAACGGTACCTCCATCGAATGGCAGAACCGGTCTTCGGGCTCGTCGGGGAGCGTCATCGCCGGCCCGATCTACCAGGTCAACAACGTGATCTGCCGCGACTATACGCACGTGCTGACGTCGGGCGGCGCCCGCGAGCAGGTGCGCGGTTCCGCATGCCGCGAGCAGGACGGAACCTGGCGTCCGATCGTCTGATTCGACAGAAGCTTCCGGCATTTCGCCGCCGCCTGTCGCGGGGGCGGTAATGCGTTGCCCGCGAACGGATCGATCCGACCGTCGTCCCAAAGATTCGATTAATTGTTTTGGTCAATACTACCGCCTTGTGATTACGGAACATTCGGACTTCCGCATGCTTTCAAGGCATATCCTCGTTCAGAAGATCAGGGCGTATCTGCAGGCGCTGTCTCCGCGCGCCGTGGATATGCTGCTGCGCAACCTGGAGGCCAGCAAGGCACGCGGCGAGACGGACCCCATCGTGCGGCTGATCCTGGAAGCCGGGATCGAACTGCTGCGCGGGGAAGAGGAGGCTGTTGCCGGCGAGCCGCGCGGCAAGTGGCTGCGGCGGCTGTTTTTCCGCCCGGTCGAATGCCTGCTGATCGACGAGGCCCTGCCGCACAAGCAGAAGGGCCGTATCACCCGTTCCAGCCTTGTCGGCATCTGGACCATGATCGAACGCGATTTCGTGCCGGAGCTGATCGAAGCCGCCGAGCGGCAGGTGCAGGACCCGGCCCTGAGCGAAGCGGAGGCGGCGTCGATCGCTGGTCACCTGCGCGACGCGGTGACGCCGGATCTGAGGCGGTTCATCAATGACATGCTGCAGGATGAGAAGCTGCGCCAGCGCATGACGATGGTGATGGGCGGCGAGCGCGTCTATCTCGATCTTTTCGACGTGGTCGATGCGTTCGAGGCGGAAGCCTGGCTGACGCCGTTCCTCGACAGCCTGCCGGAAAAGCTCAGCGACTGGGACCTGAAGTCCGACAGTCCGGCGGCGCAGCGCGTGAAGGCGGCAACGGGGCGGCACGCGGAAAACGCGGCGCTGATCGCCGCAGCAATCCTTGGGCGGGCGGAGAACCCGGCAGGGGTCGCGGCCCTTGCCAGCAACCTGGCCCGGACGCAGGACGCCAAGAAAATCGCCGATTCGCCCTATGCGGCGTTCGTCGATGTGGTTCTGTCGGAGGCGGAGCGGCTTTATATCGTGGCCTGCAAGCGCCCCGACGCGGAGAGCGATATCACGTCCGCGTTGTCGCATTATCACGCCCTGATGCGCGGGATCGACCGGGACATCGATTTTTCCTGCGGCGGCAAGTGGTACAAGCGCCTTGCCGAAACGCGGCGGCAGTTTTCCGAGCTGGTGAGCGCGGAGCTGGAGGCGGCGGTGTCGCATGTGCGCCGCGCCCTCAAGGTTCCCGCCGTCGATGCCGATGGCAAACCTCTGACCGACAGGATTTCGGTTGAGGAAGCCAAGCGCGCGCTGGGCATGCTGGCGCTGATGCGGGTGGCGGCCGAAAGCCTCGCCGTCAACGAAGTGACAGCCCGCACCCGCCAGACGGTGGAGCAGACGCTGGAAATCATGACGCGCAAGCTGCTCGCCGATGCCGCGAAATGCACGGCGGAGGAAAAGCCGGCGCATCTTGCCGCCGTGGATGTGGCGATCGAACTGTGCGAAGGCTATTTCGGCAAGGACTATGCCGGCCTGCTACGCCGCAGCCGGCGGGCCGCGGAAAGCGTGCAGAAGCCCAAAAGCAAGGTAGCAAGGGGCGGCTGAGGGCCTTCCGCTCGGGCGGCAAACCGCCGTTTTTCTCCGGTAAAGTCCGTATCAGGGCCGTTTCAGCCGCGACCGCCTGTCACAGGTGGCTTATCGCGTTGCGGAAGAGGTTGCGATTTTCGACCGGGCACTATCTATTCTGCCGGCCATGATGATCTGGATTGCCTTTGCCCTGCTGACCGCGCTTGCCGCGCTTTCCGTGCTCGTGCCGATGGCGCGTGCGCGCAAGGAGACGGTTTCGCCCGCCGCCAACGATGCGGAGGTGTACCGGGCGCAGCTTCACGAGGTCGAGCGCGACCTCGAGCGAGGACTGATCGACGCCGAGCAGGCGGAAGGCGCGCGGACGGAGATCGCAAGGCGGCTGATCGCGGCCGGACGCGCCGGATCGTCTCAGGAGAGCGGCGAGGCGAAAGGCGAGACAAGCTTGCGGTTTGCGAGGCTCGCCGCGATCGCGATGCTGCCCCTGGCGGCCGTCGGTCTTTACCTGGAACTCGGTTCGCCAGACATTCCCGACCAGCCGCTTGCCGCGCGGATCGCGGCCGCCGACGCCAACACGGATATCAATCTGCTGGTCGCGCAGGTGGAGCGCCATCTGGCGGAAAATCCGCAGGACGGCCGTGGATGGGAAGTTCTGGCGCCGGTCTATATGCGGCTTGGCCGGACAACGGACGCGGTGAACGCCTATCGCAGCGCCATCCGGCTGCTTGGTTCCGACGCGCGGCGGGAAACGGATTTCGGCGAGGCTCTGACCATAGCCAACCAGGGACTGGTGAGCGCCGAGGCGCGCGTCGCCTTCGAGAAGGCGGTGGCGGCCGATCCCAAGGCTGCCAAGCCGCGTTTCTTCCTAGCGATTGCCCTTGGGCAGGAAGGCAAGACGCAGGAGGCGATCGCCGCCTGGCAGGCGCTGCTTGCCGATGCCGAGGGTAACGAACCCTGGGTGGAGGTCGCGCTTTCGGAACTGAAAAAGATCGGCGGAGAGCCGCCGGCGGCCGCGTCCGCTCCCGGTCCATCCGTGGAGGATGTCGAGGCTGCGGGCGCGATGTCGGATGAAGAGCGCGCACAGATGATCGGCGAGATGGTCGCCCGTCTCGACGAGCGCCTTGCCCGGGACGGGGGCAGCGCGGAGGAGTGGATGCGGCTGATCCGCGCCTATCAGGTGCTGGGGGAAAAGGACAAGACGGCCGCCTCGGTGAAACGGGCGGCGGCCGCGCTCAGGGACGACCCGGCGGCAAGCGAGGCGCTGCGCTCGCTGGCGCAGGAAATCGGTGTGCCGCTGTAACGCGGACGCAGTACGGGACAGACGGGCAAGATGACACGCAAGCAAAGACGCCTGACGCTTATCGGTTCGGCCGGTGTGGTGCTGGCCCTGGCAGCCGGCCTGATCCTCTATGCGCTGAACGACCAGATCGTGTTCTTCCAGAGCCCGACCGACATCGTCGCAAGGACGATACCGGAAGGAAGCCGCATTCGCCTTGGCGGGCTGGTGGAGGAAGGCTCGGTCACGCGCGGCGACAATGCCCGGGTGAGCTTCAAGGTGACCGACCTGGAGGCCAGCGTGCCGGTCACCTATGTCGGCCTGCTGCCGGATCTGTTCCGCGAGGGACAGGGCGTGGTTGCCGAAGGCGTGATCGGGCAGGACGGGATTTTCCACGCCGACAAGGTGCTGGCCAAGCACGACGAGACCTATATGCCGAAAGAAGTCGCCGACGCGCTAAAGGACAAGGGCGTATGGCAGGGCGAGGAAAAGCCGAAGTGAGGGCGCCCCGGCGCAGCGGAACCGGGCGGCGGAGATAAGCGATGATCGTTGAAATCGGCCACTACGCACTGGTGCTGGCCTTCGTGCTGTCGCTGGTGCAGTCCGTGGTCCCGGTCTACGGGGCGCTGAAGGCGGACAACCGGCTGATGGCGACGGCCGCCCCCGTGTCGGGCATGCTGTTCCTGCTCGTCGGCCTTTCCTTCGCGGCGCTGACGGCTGCCTATCTTTCTTCCGACTTTTCCGTGGTCAACGTCTTTGAGAATTCGCATTCGGCAAAGCCGCTCGTCTACAAGATCAGCGGCGTGTGGGGCAATCATGAAGGCTCCATGCTGCTGTGGGTGCTGATCCTCGTCTTCTTCGGATCGCTGGTGGCGGCGTTCGGGCGCAATATCCCGGATGTGCTGAAGGCGGCGACGCTCGGCGTACAGGCGTGGATCACGGCGGCCTTCCTGGCCTTCATTCTCGCCACCTCCAACCCGTTCCTGCGGCTGCTGCCGGCGCCGGCGGAAGGGCAGGACCTCAATCCGATCCTGCAGGATCTCGGCCTCGCCATCCATCCGCCGCTGCTTTATCTCGGCTATGTCGGCTTCTCCATCACCTTCGCCTTCGCCGTGGCGGCGCTGATCCTCGGCAGGCTCGATGCCGCCTGGGCGCGCTGGGTCAGGCCCTGGGCGCTGCTGGCCTGGCTGTTCCTCACGCTTGGCATCTCCATGGGCTCCTACTGGGCCTATTACGAACTCGGCTGGGGCGGCTGGTGGTTCTGGGATCCGGTCGAAAACGCCTCCTTCATGCCCTGGCTTGCCGGCACGGCTCTGCTGCACTCGGCCCTGGTGATGGAAAAGCGCAGCGCGCTGAAGATTTGGACCGTGCTTCTGGCGATCCTCACCTTTTCGCTGTCGCTGCTTGGTACCTTCCTCGTGCGCTCCGGCGTGCTGACGAGCGTGCATGCCTTCGCCACGGATCCGGCGCGGGGCGTATTCATCCTCGCCATCCTCTGCGTCTTCATCGGCGGTTCGCTGGCACTCTACGCCTGGCGCGCGCCGGCGCTGAAGCAGGGCGGCATCTTCGCCCCGGTCAGCCGGGAAGGGGCGCTCGTCCTCAACAACCTGCTTCTGACGGCCGCCTGCGTGGCCGTCTTCGTCGGCACGCTCTATCCGCTGGCGCTGGAAGCGCTGGCCAACGACAAGATCTCGGTCGGCCCGCCCTTCTTTAACCTGACGTTCGGGCCGATCATGGTGCCGTTGCTGATGGTCGTGCCCTTCGGCCAGTTCCTCGCCTGGAAGCGGGGCGACCTGCTGGCGGTGGCCCAACGGCTTTGGGCGGCCTTCGCGGTGGCGATCGGCGCCGTGCTCGTCGTCGCCTGGTCGCAGGGCGTCGAGCACGTGCTTGCGGCGCTCGGGATCGGACTCGCCTTCTGGGTGATCGCGGGCTCGCTTTCGGAAATCCTCAGCCGCGCGCGGTTCCGGGACGTCGGCCTCGCTACCGGAATCAGGCGGCTTGCCGGCCTGCCGCGTTCCGCTTGGGGTACGGTGCTGGGCCATGCCGGACTGGGCGTCAGCGTGCTCGGGATCGTGGCGGCGACCGCGTTCCAGACGGAGGCGATCCGCACGCTCAAGCCCGGCGAAACGATGACGATATCCGGATACGACCTGACCTTCCGGGGCATCGCGCCGCGGCGCGGGCCGAACTACGTGGAAGACGTCGCGCATCTGGAAGTGAGGCATGGCGGTACGCTTGTGAGCGAGCTCGACCCGGCAAAGCGCGTCTATCCGGCGCGCCAGCAGCCGACTACTGAATCAGCGATCGCGACCTACGGCTTCTCCCAGCTCTATCTCTCCGTCGGCGAGGTGCGTAACGATGGCGGCGTGGACATGCGCGCCTATTACAAGCCGCTGGTGACGCTGATCTGGCTCGGCACGCTGGTGATGGCGGCGGGCGGAGTGGTGTCGCTGAGCGACCGGCGCCTGAGGGTGGGCGCGCCGAAATCCGGCCGCGCGCAGCCCGTGCCGGCCGAATGAGGAGAGCGGGCATGGCCCTTCGCCGGATCCTGACCATCGTCGTTTCAACGCTTTTCCTCGCAACAGCGGCCCACGCGGTACAGCCGGACGAGGTTCTCGACGATCCGGCGCTGGAAGGGCGCGCGCGGGCGATTTCGGCCGAACTGCGCTGCATGGTCTGCCAGAACCAGTCGATCGACGATTCCGACGCGCCGCTTGCCAGGGATCTGCGGGTGCTGGTGCGCGAGAGGCTGGTGGCCGGCGACAGCGATGCGGAAGTGATGGACTATCTTGTTGCCCGCTATGGCGAATTCGTGCTTTTGAAACCCCGTTTCGGGCTTCATACGCTGATCCTGTGGGCAGGTGCGCCAATGGCGCTGATCGGAGGCGCAATTGCCGCCTATATCGCCTGGCGACGCCGGCAAGGGGAAGGCTCCGTCGCCGAAAAGCCGGCTCCGCTGACGGCGGACGAGAAGGCGGAACTGGAGCGATTGCTGAAAGACGGCTGACCGGTTGCCGTCCGCGCGACCTTGGAATCGAGAAAAGCAGGAGGAAAGCATGAGCGTCCGGCCGATCAGACTGAAGTTTGAAGGGGCGAGAGACGCTGAGCTTGCCGCCCGGCTCGACCTGCCGACAGGACCGGTGACGGCCTATGCGCTGTTTGCCCACTGCTTTACCTGTTCGAAGGATGTCTCGGCCGCACGCCATATCGCCGAAGCGCTGACGAGGCGCGGCATTGCCGTCCTGCGTTTCGACTTCACCGGGCTTGGCGGATCGGGAGGCGATTTCTCGTCGACCAACTTCTCCTCCAATCTGGAAGACCTGCGCCGCGCGGCGGACTATCTGCGGGAGCAATACGAAGCGCCGTCGCTGCTGATCGGGCATTCGCTGGGCGGTGCGGCGGTGATTTCGGTGGCGGCCGACCTGCCGGAGGTCAGGGCGGTTGCCACCATTGGCGCGCCGGCCGATGCGGAACACGTGACCCATAATTTCCATGCCCGCCTCGACGAAATCTCTGCCGACGGCAAGGCGGAGGTGCAGCTTGCCGGGCGCAGTTTCACCATTGAGAAGCAGTTCATCGACGACCTGAAGGAGCACGACGTCTCAAGCCGCGCGGCAGGCCTGCGCAAGGCGCTCTTGCTGCTGCATGCTCCACTCGACGAAACGGTCGGCATCGACAATGCCACGAAGATTTTCGTCGCGGCAAAGCACCCGAAGAGTTTCGTATCGCTGGATCATGCCGATCATCTGCTGAGCGATCCGAAGGACGCTGCCTATGCGGCCGATGTCATCGCCGCCTGGGCGTCGCGCTATATCGAGGAAGCCGGCGATGAGGCGGCGGACGGCGCGCCGGAGGACGGCATCGAGGTGCGCGAGACCGGTCTTGGCCGCTATCAGGCCATGGTACTTGCCGGACCGCACCGGCTCATCGCCGATGAGCCCACCGGCGTGGGCGGGTTAGGCTCGGGGCCGTCGCCTTACGAGTTCCTCTCCACCGCGCTCGGCGCCTGCACGGCGATGACGCTGCGCATGTATGCCGAACGCAAGGATATGCCGCTCGATCGGGTGTCGGTCGCCGTGCGCCACGGCAAGGTTCACGCCGAGGATTGCGCCGAGTGCGCGCAAGAGCTGCGGGAGCGTGGCGGCAAGATCGACCGTTTCGAAAGGGTCATCCGCCTGGAAGGCGATCTGGACGACGCAACCCGGGCGCGGCTGATAGAGATCGCGAACAAATGCCCGGTGCATCGCACCCTGGAAGCGGGCGCCGCCATTGCGACGCGCGAGGAGCGCTGAGCACCGCGGGATTGGCCCACATTACAAAAGATTAATCCCTCCGACAGGCGCCTGTAAGGCGCAATGGCCCATATGTGGGATGTCCGATGCGAACCGACCTCCACGGTGACCGCCAATCGGGCATTGCCTCATTCTGTCTTTGTTTCGAAGACCTGTTGGAGAAGTCGATCCATGAACACCATCAATGACCAGGCTGCAATCCTCCGCAAGCGCCGCAAGGCCCGCCTGCTCGGCAGCGCGGTCGCGCTTGGCCTCGCCGGTGCCTTCACCGCGCAGACGATCGCTCCGCAGGGTTTCGCGCTTGCCGATCCCGTTCATGTGGAAGCGCCTGCGCCCGCCAACTTCTCGGCCGTGGTTTCCGCCGTGCAGCCGGCCGTCGTCAGCGTGCGCGTGAAGACCGAAGCCCAGCCCGAGGCGATGTCGTTCAACGGCTTCGACGGCCTGCCCGGCTTCGAGGACCTTCCCAAGGACCATCCGCTGTACCGCTTCTTCCGCCGCTTCGGCGAGGACGGCAACCAGGGCCAGCAGCAGAACAAGCGCGCACCGAAGCGCTATGGCCAGTCGCAGGGTTCCGGCTTCTTCATTTCCGACGACGGCTATCTCGTCACCAACGAGCACGTGGTCTCGCACGGCGAGGAATTCACGGTCGTCATGGATGACGGTACCGAATACGACGCCAAGCTGATCGGCTCCGACGAGCGCAGCGATCTCGCCCTGCTGAAGGTCGACGCGGAACGCACATTCACCTACGTGGAATTTGCGGACGACGCACCGGCGGTCGGCGAATGGGTCGTCGCGATCGGCAATCCGTTCGGTCTCGGCGGCTCGGTGACGGCCGGTATCGTTTCGGCCCGCGGCCGCGACATCGGCGCCGGACCCTATGACGATTTCATCCAGATCGATGCGCCGGTCAATCGCGGCAATTCCGGCGGCCCGGCCTTCAACGTCAATGGCCAGGTGATCGGCGTCAACGCGGCGATCTTCTCGCCGTCGGGTGGCAATGTGGGTATTGCGTTCGCCATCCCCGCATCCACAGCCAGGACCATCGTGGCCGACCTGCGTGATGACGGCACCGTGGTGCGCGGCTGGCTGGGCGTGCAGATCCAGCCCGTGTCGCAGGACATTGCCGACAGCATCGGGCTGAAGGCTGCCAAGGGTGCGATCGTCGCCGAACCTCAGGCGGACAGCCCGGCGATCGCCGCCGGCATCCGCTCCGGCGATACCATCCTGAAGGTGGACGGCAAGGAGGTCGAAGGCCCGCGCGAGCTTGCCAAGATGATTGCCGGCTATGCGCCCGACACCAAGGTCGACGTGACCATCTGGCGCGACGGCGAGGAAAAGGATGTCGAAGTCACGCTCGGCAAGCTGCCGGAAACGCGCAAGGCTGCCGCCGAAGTCAGCCCGACCGGCAAGGATACGGCCGTTGTCGAAAGCCTCGGCGTCGAGCTCGCCTCCGCAAAGAGCGCCGGCGCCGGTGACGAAGGCGTGGTCGTAACGGAGGTCGATCCCGACGGACCGGCCGCGGAAAAGGGCTTGAAGGCTGGCGACGTGATTCTTGAAGTCGCCGGCGAGGCCGTCGAAACACCGGGTGACGTGGCCGAAGCCGTCGTCGCTGCCTCGGAGAAAGGCCGGAAAGCGGTGCTGCTGAGGGTCAAGTCCGATCAGACAGTGCGCTTCGTCGCGCTGCCTGTCGAAAAGGCCTGAGGCAAAACTGGCGGCGCGGTTCTCAATTCGCCCCCGCTGGGGAATCGCGCCGTTACAGTTTTACAGGTCCGAGCCCTGAACTATAGTTCCATCCTATGTTTTGGACCGGCGGGACTGCAAACCGCCGGTCCTTTCCGTCGATAAGCACAGCCGAAGATTGTCATGCGCATTCTCATTGTTGAAGATGACCGCGAAGCTGCCGCCTATCTCGCCAAGGCGCTGAAGGAGGCCGGCCATGTCGTCGACCAGGCGGCGGACGGCGAAGAAGGCTATGCTCTCGCAGCCAGCAGCGACTACGACGTCCTTGTGATCGACCGGATGCTGCCGCGCCGCGACGGGCTTTCCGTCGTTTCGGCGCTGCGCAAGGACGGCAACCACACGCCGGTGCTGATCCTCTCGGCCCTTGGCCAGGTGGACGACCGGGTGACGGGGCTGCGCGCCGGCGGCGACGACTACCTGCCGAAACCCTATGCCTTTTCCGAACTTCTCGCGCGCGTCGAGGCGCTGGGCCGCCGCCCGCGCCAGGCGGGGCTGGAAACCTCCTACAAGGTGGGCGACCTGACGCTCGACCGGCTGAGCCATACTGTCGAGCGGGCGGGCAAGGAGATCCCGCTGCAGCCGCGCGAATTCAAGCTGCTCGAATATCTGATGCAGAATGCCGGGCAGGTCGTGACGCGGACGATGCTCCTGGAAAACGTCTGGGAATATCATTTCGATCCGCAGACCAACGTCATCGACGTGCATATCTCCCGCCTGAGATCGAAGATCGACAAGGATTTCGACCGTCCGCTGCTTCACACCATTCGCGGGGCGGGATACTCGATCCGTGACCTCGCTCGGTAAGTTTTTCCGAACCACCGCCTTCAAGCTTGCCGTTATCTATCTCGGCGTGCTGACGATCGCCTCCGGCGTGCTTCTGGTCTATATCGCGCAGGAAACGGCCTCCGCCATGCGCGACCAGATCGTGGAAACGGTGGATGCGGAAATTTCCGGGCTTGCCGAACAGTACCGCGCAGGCGGCATCCGCCGGCTCGTCGGCGTGGTCGATGCCCTGTCGCGCCGGCCGGGAGCCAGCCTCTATCTGGTAACGGATTTTGCCGGCAACGCGCTTGCCGGCAACATCCAGGGAATTTCGGCCGACGCGATGGCCGGGGCGAACGGACAGCTCCAGCGCATCGACTACAGCCGCATCGACGACAATGCCCGCCTCGAGGCGCTGGTGCGCGTCTTCGAGATCAAGGGCGGCTTTCGCGTGCTGGTCGGCCGCGACCTGGCAGAGCAGCAATTCTTCCGCGTCGTATTGGCGGAGTCCCTGCGGTACTGGCTGGTCATTCTCGTCATTCTGGGTTTCGTCACCTGGATCTTCGTCAGTCGCCGGGTGCTGAAACGCATCGACGCCATGTCGGCAACCGGGCGGCGCATCATAAATGGCGACCTGAGCGAGCGGCTGCCGGTCGACGGCAGCGGCGACGAATTCGACCGGCTGGCGACCGGCCTGAACGCCATGCTGGAAAAGATCGAGGCGCTGCTTTACGGCCTCAAGGATGTTTCCGACAATATCGCCCATGACCTCAAGACGCCGCTGACACGCATGCGCAACCGGCTGGAGGGCGCGCTGCGCGAGGGCGCCGACCACGACAAGGCGGTGTATCGCAGTACGCTGGAATCGGCGATCGAGGACTGCGACCACCTGATCCGCACCTTCGACGCGCTGCTTCGCATCGCCCGCGTCGAGGCGGGCTCGTCGGATGCGGAAATGACGACGATCGACCTCAAGGAACTGACCGGGGAAATCGCCGAGCTTTACGAGCCACTTGCCGAGCACGAAGGCTCCACGCTCTCCCTTGGAGAAGTTCAGCCCTTGACGGCAAAGGGAAATCGGGAACTTCTGGCACAGGCGCTGGTCAATCTGGTCGAAAATGCCTTGAAATACGGAAAGGACCCGGCGACAGGCAGCGCGAAAGTGGCCATTGCGGTCAGGCGCGAAGGCGATACGGCAGTGCTCTCGGTCAGCGATACAGGCGCCGGGATCGCCGAGACCGACCGGGAGCGGGCGGCACGGCGCTTCGTGCGTCTGGAGGCGAGCCGGTCGGAGCCGGGCTCCGGCCTCGGCCTCAGCCTGGTTCAGGCCGTTGCGAGGCTGCATGGCGGCAGCCTGGAGCTTGGCGACGCAGCACCGGGCCTTCGGGCCGAATTGCGCCTGCCTGTCGAGGAGGCGGGCGCTAACTGACGATATAGTAGCGGCAAGCGGGGGAAGTGTGATGGCTGGTGAGGTGCCGCAAGGCGAAGGGCAGGGGCTCGCAGCGCTGGCGAGCGTTTACCCGAAGCCGGTGGACGAGGCCGCCGCGGCAAGCGTGCTGGAAGATCTGGAGGGGGCGCCCTTCGAGGACGAAGCCGTTCGCCGCCTGCTGTCGGGTATCTTCGCCAATGCACCTTATCTGCGCGATCTTGGCCTGATCGACAAGGATCGCCTTGCCGAAATCCTGCGCGGCGATCCGCGCCGGCGCGTTGCGGGTTTGATCGAGGCGGCGAGGGATCTGGCTCCCGCCGACGAAGCCAGCCTGATGACCGGCTTGCGCAACCTCAAGAAGGACCTGGCGCTCACCCTCGGCCTCGCCGACATCGGCGGCGTCCTCGATCTCGACGAGATAACGGGCGCGCTGAGCCGCTTCGCCGACGCGGCACTGACGGCTGCAATCCGCTTCTGCCTTCGCGACCTCGCGGCGCGGGGGCGTTTCGTGCCGGTGAAGGAGGATGAGCCGGAATTCGGCTCCGGCTTCATCGTGCTCGCCATGGGCAAATACGGCGCGCTGGAGCTGAATTATTCCTCCGATATCGACCTGATCGCGCTCTACGACCCGCACAAGGCACCGCTTGCCGGCGCCGCCGAGGCGCCGGTCGAATTCGTGCGGCTGACGAAGAGGGTGGTGAAAATCCTGAGCGACCGCACGGCGGACGGCTATGTCTTTCGTACCGACCTGAGATTGAGGCCGGATCCGGGCGCCACGCCGCTGGCCATGTCGGTGCCGGCGGCCTTCGTCTACTACGAAAGCCTCGGACAGAACTGGGAACGCGCGGCGTTGATCAAGGCCAGGGCCTGCGCCGGCGATATCGTGGCCGGCGAGAGCTTCCTGAAGGAGATCGCGCCCTTCATCTGGCGCAAATATCTGGATTATGCGGCGATCGCGGATGTCCATTCGATCAAGCGCCAGATCCATGCGCACAAGGGCCACGGCAGGGTCGCGGTTGCCGGCCACAACGTGAAGCTAGGCCGCGGCGGCATTCGCGAAGTGGAGTTCTTCGCCCAGACGCAGCAGCTCATCGCCGGCGGGCGGATTCCGGAACTGCGGGGCCGCCGCACGCTGGATACGCTGGCCACGCTCACCCGCCTCGGCTGGATCGAGGAAGATGCGCGCGCCGAACTCACCGACGCCTACCGGTTCCTGCGAGCGGTCGAGCATCGCATTCAGATGGTGAATGACGAACAGACGCACAGCCTGCCGGAGGACGAGGCGGGCCTCGCGCGGATCGCCTATCTGATGGGCTATCGGGAGCGTGCGGCATTCGAAAAGGACATGCGGCGGCAACTGACGACGGTGCAGCGCCATTATGCGGCCTTGTTCGAGGATGAGCCGGAACTCGCGTCGGAACTCGGCAATCTTGTCTTTACCGGAGACGACGACGACCCGGATACGCTGGAGACGCTGGGCCGTCTGGGCTTCAAGCGGCCAGTCGATGCTTGCCGCATCATCAAGGCCTGGCATTTCGGCCGCTATCCGGCCGTAAGATCCACCAAGGCTCGCGAAAGACTGACGGAGCTGCATCCGCTTCTCATCGACGCTCTGGCCAGGACCGACAATGCCGATCAGGCGCTGATTGCCTTCGACGGTTTCCTGTCGAAGCTGCCGGCGGGTGTGCAGCTCTTTTCCCTGCTCAAGTCGAACCCGCAGCTTCTGCAACTGATGGCGACGGTGATGGGGGCAGCACCGCGCATGGCGGAAGTGGTGTCGCGCCGGGTGCATGTGCTGGATGCGGTGCTCGACCCGGCCTTTTTCGACGCCATGCCTCGCGCGGCCGATTTCGAAGCCGGCCTCGACCGCACCCTGTCACTCGCGCGCTTCTACGAGGAAGCGCTGGACCGGGCGCGCATCTTCGCGCAGGAGCAGAAATTCTTGATCGGCCTGAGGCTGATTTCCGACACCCTGAATGCCCATCAGATGGGGCATGCGCTGGCCCGCCTGGCCGAGGTCATCGTCCAGCGCCTGTCCGTCCATGTCGTCGAGCATGTGGCCGAGTCCCACGGGCGGCTTGCGGGCGGCGACTTCGCGATCCTCGCCATGGGCAAGCTCGGCGGGCGGGAAATGACGTCGGCGTCCGACCTCGACCTGATCCTCCTCTACGATTTTGATGAGGAGACCCCGAAGACCGACGGGGCGAGGCCCTTGGAGGCGAGCCAGTATTATATCCGCCTGACGCAGCGGCTCGTGACGGCCCTCTCGGCACCCACGGCCGAAGGGCAGCTCTACGAAGTCGATTTCCGCCTGCGGCCGTCAGGCAATGCCGGTCCGCTCGCGACGAGGCTTTCCTCCTTCGAGGACTATCAGAAGAGCCGGGCCTGGACCTGGGAACACATGGCGCTGACGCGGGCGCGGGTCATCGCCGCGACTTCCGACGATTTCCGCAAGAGGATCGAGACGTCCATCGAGAAAACCCTTTGCGCTGCGCGTGAGGAAAAGACGATCGGCCGCGAGGTTGCCTCGATGCGCGCGCGGATCGAGGCGGAAAAGGGCACGAGCGACATCTGGGACCTGAAACAGGTCGCCGGCGGCATGGTGGATATCGAATTCGTTGCCCAGTACCTGCAGCTCGTCCATTCCGCAAGCCATCCCGACATCCTGAACCAGAACACGGAAACGGCACTCGGCAAGGCGGCGGAGGCGGGTGTGCTGTCCGCGGCGGATGCGGAAGTCCTCATTCCCGCCATCCGCCTGTATCATGCATTGACGCAGGTGCTGCGTCTTGCTTGGGAGGGCGGCTTCAAGGCCGAGACGGCGCCGCGCGGCGTGATCGATCTTCTGCTGCGGGCAAGCTCGGAGCCGGATTTCAGCCGGCTGGAAGCGCTGCTGCGCGAAACGCAGGGCCGGGTGCGGGCCACTTTCGAGCGGCTGGCGGGCGAGGTGAAACCCGACAGTCAGTGAACTGTCGGACCGTTGACGGGCAGGCGGATGACGACCGTGGTGCCCACGCCCACTTCCGAATCGATGCGCATCGAGCCGCCATGCAGTTCCGTCAGCGAGCGGGCAATGGCCAGGCCAAGGCCGGACCCCTTGTGCGTCTTGGTCATCTGGTTCTCGACCTGGACGAAGGGCTGCGCAAGCATCGGGATATGCTCGCGGGCGATGCCGATGCCGGTGTCGGTGACGGAGATTTCCAGCCAGTCGGTGCCGCGCGCGGCGTTCAGGGTGACGCGGCCATTGTCCGGCGTGAACTTCACGCCATTGGCGAGCAGGTTGATCAGGATCTGCTTGATCGCGCGGCGATCGCCGGACACATGCAAATCGATGCCGGCATTGGCTTCCACCGTGATCTGCTTTTCCTTGGCGGTCGCGGAAATGATGCGGGTGACGTCTTCCACGATCTTGCCGACGTCTACTTCCTCGCTCTTCAGCTCCATGCGGCCGGCTTCGATCTTCGACATGTCGAGGATGTCGTTGATGACGTTCAGCAGGTAGCGGCCGCTTTCATGAATGTCGCGGCAATATTCCTCGTACTTGCCCGAGCCGAGCGAGCCGAACATTCCCTGGTTCATGATTTCCGAGAAGCCGATGATGGCGTTCAGCGGCGTGCGCAACTCGTGCGAGATATTGGCCAGGAATTCCGACTTGGCGCGGTTGGCGTCCTCGGCGCGCGTCTTTTCCTCTGCGTATTTCTCAGCCAGTTCGACGAGCTGCTGTGCCTGGACTTCGAGCTTCTGGCGTGACTGACGCAGGTCTGCGATCGTGGCGATCTGGCGCCGCTCGCTTTCCATCAGCTTTTCTTCGTGGCGCTTCAGCGCGGTGATGTCCGTTCCGACCGAGACGAAGCCGCCGTCCTTGGTGCGGCGCTCGGAAATCTGCAGCCAGCGGCCATCCTCCAGTTGCGCCTCGTAGCTCGCCGAAGGGTCGTTCGCTTCCGTGCCGATCGTCGGGCTTGCGTTGACGACGGGCTGGCGCGCGGCGGACATGACGGAGGCATAGGCGGTGCCGGGCTTGATCACGGTATTCGGCAGATTGTGCAGCGTCTGGTAGTTCGAATTGCACATCACCAGGCGGTTTTCGGAATCCCACAGCACGAAGGCTTCCGAAATCGTCTCGATCGCGTCGCGCAGGCGAAGATCCGCCGTGCGGCTCTGCTCGGCCAGAAGCTTCTGTTCGGTCACGTCGATGCAGATGCCGATCAGGTGCGGCTCGCTCAGGCCCGGCTCGCTGTGCACCTCGGCGCGCGCCCTGAGCCACACCCATTCCCCGTTGGCATGGCGCATGCGGAACATCTGGTCGACCGTGCTTTCGCCGGTCTCCAGCAGGTGTTCCGCGAGGCGATAAAGGTCGACGTCGTCGGGGTGGACGAGGGCGGAAATCTCGGAAAAGCCGAGAATGTCGTCGCGCGGCTTCATGCCGAGCATTTCATAGAGAGAGGACGACCAGAAGATCCGGCCGCGCGAAAGGTCCCAGTCGAACAGGCCGCAACGGCCGCGAGTGAGAGCAGCGTCGATCCGACCGCGCGCGGCGCCATAGATCAGGTCGGCCTGTTCGGCGCGTGTCGCCTGGGCGAAGAAGGCATAGATCAGGACAATCAGGACAGCCGCCGTGCCGACGAAGAGCGTCACGTTGGCCGAAACATCCGCGCGCCAGCTCGCGAAGATCGCGCTTTCCGGTTGCAGGATCGCGACCATGCCGAGGCGGCCGTCCAGATGATGCACCGTCGCATAGGCCGCCTCGTCCGTGCCTTCGTTCACCGGCAGGACGCCGGCACGTTCGCCGAAGACCGTCAGCGGCTGGCCCAACCCGAGAAGGTCGGACAATGGGCGACCTTCGATTTCCGGACGGATTGGAGCGCTTGCGACAATGGTTCCGTTGGTGTCGGCGACATAGATCTGTCGGGCATCGCTGGTGGCGCGGGGCGGCAGGTTGTCGGCCAGGGCGGCCTGCAGGGCGTCGGCAAACCCCTGCTCGGGCAGGGTCTGTTCGGACAGGGACAGGCGGGCGGAGAGGGCGGTTGCAACCAGCGTCAGCTCGTCGCGGGCGCGCGCGTCCACCTCCTGATAGGCGTAGGAGAGCGAAAGGGCGCGGTAGACGGCGAGCGTCGCGATGAAAAAGATGCTGAGCGTCGGGATCAGGCCGCGGAAGAAGGGCTCCGCGGTCAGGAGACGATGATAGGCCGGCTGCGTGAGCAGCCGGATATGCGCCGTCAGGGACGATCGCCCCCGATGCTTTCTTATGAAGTCCGCGAATCGACGCGCGGACGCGGTGGCAACAAATGCCCGCGCCATCGCCATGGCCCCCGATGTGTCGATTTTGCTGCCGATCCGATGCACGCCGCACGTTCGAATCGAATTCATTTGAATCGTATTCGCGGATTCTGTCCAGTCCTTCGGCAGAAAATTTTGGTTAATGCATCGTTAATGCAACATAGGAGTCGTGCAGTTGACTTCAGTTAAAATTTATTCGCATGCCGTAGAGAGAGTAATATTGCGTTGCGATAATTACCATGGAAGCTCGGTGGATATTGTTTCTCATGGTGATGCAATAGTTCTGCCGAAACTTGATCTGGCATTTCGTGCGCCGGATAATTGTTTTTGGATAGGGCATATCCCGCGTAGATTGATTCAATCCGCGCAGGATATGCTCAAGATATTGATGGTAAAGCGTTTTCTCGCTCGGGCGGATACCTGATTTGAAGCCCGGGCCTGCTATTGCAGGCTGCGGGACACGATATCCTGGACGTCGCGCGAAAGGTTCTGCTTTGCCTCGACCTTGCGCAAGGCCCGTTCCGCGGCGGCTCTGCGCACCGGTTCCAGCGCGCGCCACGAGCGGAAGGCGGATAGCAGCCGTGCGGCGACCTGCGGATTGCGCTCGTCCAGTGCCAGAACCGTGTCGGCAACGAAGTCGAAGCCGGCTCCGTCAATCCGGTTGAACTGCGTCTGGTTGCCGGTGGCGAAGGCGCCGATCAGGGCGCGCACCCGGTTCGGATTGCCGAAGGAAAAGGCGGGGTGCGCCGTCAGCGCCCGTATCTTGTCGAGCGTGTCGGCATGGCCGGCCGTCGCCTGCACGGTGAACCACTTGTCGATGGCCAGCGCGTGATTGCGATGGCGATCGTAGAAGCGGGACAGCGCGGCGTCCCTTCCTTCGAGCCCGGCATGCACGATCATGTTCAGCGCGGCGTAGCGGTCGGTCATGTTGTCGGCAGCTTCGAAATGCTTCCGGACGAGGTCGCCTTCCGCGCCACCTGTCGCGTGGGCGAGATATTCCAGCAACGTATTGCGAAGCGCGCGAATGCCGGCCTGGGCCGCGGATGGCGAATAATTCTCGCCATCGCGCAGAGCTTCGAACTGCCGGCGAAAGGTGCTGCGCAGGCTGTCCGCCGTTGTCCGGCGCAGGTGGTTACGCGCCGCCGCCACGGCATCCGGATCGACGTCGGATCCGATCTCCCGGGCTATATCCGCTTCACCCGGCAATTGCAGCGCGAGCGCCCGAAAGGCCGGATCCAGGCTTTCGTCGCCCGCAACGGATGCAAAAGCCTCGATAAGCTGGGGGTCGGCGTCGGGCGTGCGTCCCTCGACTGCGGCGGAGGCGCCGGCGATCAGGGCTTGCAAGGCAACGGTCTGCAACGCCTGCCAGCGATTGAACGGATCGCGGTCGTGGCGAGCGAGGAACAGCAGGTCGTCCTCGCCAAGATTGCTTTCCAGCAGCACGGGCGCGGAAAAGTTGCGCAGCAACGAGGGGATCGGCTTCACCGCGACATCGGAGATGACAATCTTGTGCTCTGCCTCGGCAATGCGAAGCACGTCTCCTTCCACATCGACGCCGCCGATCCCGCCATATTCGAGATCCTCGCCGTTGGGCCCGACAAGGCCGATGCGTAGCGGGATCGCCATCGGCTGCTTTTCCGGTTGGCGCGGGGTGGGAGGCACCTGCTGGCGAATGTGCATGACGAACTGGCGGGTGCCGGCGTCATAGCGGCTGTCGACATCGATGACCGGAGTGCCGGCCTGCTCGTACCACAGCGCGAACTGCGTCAGATCCTGACCGGAACTCTCGGCGAAACAGGATAGGAAGGCTTCAATCGTCGTCGCCTCGCCGTCGTGACGCCTGAAATAGAGCGCCATTCCGGCGGCGAATGCCTCATCCCCCAGGAAGGTCTTCAGCATCCGCACCACTTCCGCACCCTTCTCGTAGACGGTCGCGGTGTAGAAGTTGTTGATCTCCTGATAGAGGCGCGGGCGCACGGGGTGGGCGAGCGGGCCCGCGTCTTCCGGAAACTGATGGGACTTCAGCAGCCGCACGTCGCTGATGCGCTTGACGGGGCGCGAGCGTTGATCGGACGAGAATTCCTGGTCGCGGAAGACGGTGAGCCCTTCCTTGAGGCAGAGCTGGAACCAGTCGCGGCAGGTGATACGGTTGCCGGTCCAGTTGTGGAAATACTCGTGGGCGATGACACCTTCAATGTTGGCATAGTCCTGGTCGGTCGCCGTGTCCGGATCGGCCAGGACGTATTTGTCGTTGAAGATATTGAGGCCCTTGTTCTCCATCGCGCCCATGTTGAAATCGGACACGGCGACGATGTTGAAAACGTCTAGATCGTATTCCAGGCCAAAGGCTTCTTCGTCCCAGCGCATGGAGCGCTTCAGGCAATCCATCGCCCAGCCGCAGCGCTCCTCGTTGCCGTGCTCGACATAGATCCCAAGCTTCACTTCGCGGCCCGAGGCAGTTGTGAAGCTGTCCTCGACCAGCGCGAGATCGCCGGCGACCATTGCGAAGAGATAGCTCGGCTTGGGGTGAGGATCGTGCCAGACGGCGAAATGGCGGTCGGTTCCCGGCACGTCGCCGGTCGCGGTCAGATTGCCGTTGCCGAGAAGGACCGGCGCTTCCGTGCGCCGCGCTTCGATGCGGGTGGTATAGACGCTGAGAACGTCGGGCCGGTCGAGGAAATAGGTGATACGGCGGAAGCCCTCCGCCTCGCACTGGGTGCAGTAGGTATCGCTTGACCGGTAGAGCCCCATAAGCTTGCTGTTGGCGTCCGGATCGAGCTCCGTAACGATCTCCAGCATGAACGGATCGGCGGGCGGAGCGACGATTTCGAGACGGTCCGGGGTTGCCTCGAACGCGTCGGCACCCAGCACGACGTCGTCGAGCTTCAGTCCGACAAGCTTCAGGTCGTCGCCGTCGAGCACCAGCGGCGTACCGGGCGCCGTGCCGTCGCGCCGGTTGACCGAAAGACGCGCGCGCACTTTCGCGGCTTTCGGAGCCAGACGGATATCGAGATCCACCTTGTCGATCGCATAGGCGGACGGCCGGTAATCTTCCAGGCGGATCTCAGCCGGCGTTTCTGTGCGCATGTTCTACTCCTCAACGGCAGATTGACCCCGACCGCTATCTCCTAGCCCCGGTGGCTGTGTCATGCCTTGATCCCGCTCATGGTGCGGATATCGAATGAAGATCCGCAGCCGGCTTTTTGCGATTATTTCGACAACCCGGCAAGCCGCAACACTTCCAGCGTCAGATCGCTGTTAGCATCGGCGAGTGGCGCGATCACAGTGAAATGGTTGGCGCCGGGGCGGATATCGAGCCTGGTTTCCACGCCGTTGCGTCCCCAGCTATCGACGATTGTCCGGGACTGGCGCAGATATTCGGAAGATTCGTCGCCCCCGACGGCGGCTGTCAGGCGCGTCCCCTTCGGCGCGGGCGCCAGGAGCGGCGACTGGGCCGATGCCTCCTCGACGTCGAGGCCAAGCTTGTCGTTGACCGTCGTGCCGATCAGCGGCGCGAGTTCGAAAAGTCCTGAAAGGGCAAGGCCTGCCGTCACCAGATTTCTGGGCAGGCCGCGCGCTTCCCAGTCGGTTGCAAGCAGACAGGCCGTCAGGTGCCCGCCGGCGGAATGGCCGTAGGCGACGATGGGCCTGGAAAAGCGCCACCAGAGCGTGCAGGCGAGCTGGCGCAACTCGTCGGCGATATCGCCGATACGGACGTCCGGGCACAGATCGTAGGATGCCACCGCAACGTTGAGACCATGCGCCAATGGTCCGGCCGCCATATGGGAAAAGCTCTTTCCGTCCAGCGCCTGCCAATATCCGCCGTGAATGAAAAGGGCGGTGACCGGGGCCGCAGCGTCCCTGTCGGCGCGGAAGAGGTCGTACATCGTACGCCGCGTCCGACCGTAGGAGACATCGAGCTCGCTCGTGACGGACTCCCGGAAGGCCGCGGCATCCCTTTGCCAGCCGGCCATAATCTGAGGATGCTCGGGCACCCTTGCGCGGTTATTGTATTCGCTTTCGTAGTCGATGCCCGTCATTCCGCCCTCAGCTTGTTCCCCGTCAAAGTCTTAGCCCTGAAGCCGGCGGGCGGACAAGCTGTAGATGCGATCCGCGCACCGGTGGGCGTTACAGGCCTTTGTAACGGCATTTGGCGGGCTTTGGCGGCAATTCGGCTATACTGTCATCGGGTGCCGGATTTCGGCGGATAGGGAAGCATGAATGGTGAAGGAAATCGCGTCAGCAAACGAACGGCGACGCAGCAGGCTGTCGCTGACCGCGCTCGTCGGGGCTGCGTTCGGGGGGCTCGTCACGCTTGCCGTCCTTATCGTGCTTTTCATGGCGGTGATGGCGAACCGCCAGAACACATTCTCGCTACTCAACGACAAGTCGATCCTGATCACCCGTTCGCTGGCGAACCAGGTGCGGGAGAACCTCGATTCCGTTTCGCAGGCGGTCATTGCGCTCAAGCGCATGTTCGACGGCGGGCAGATTTCGGGAAGCGACTTCGACAGGATGAAGCTGGCACTGAACGGAGCGATCCTCGCCAATTCAGTCATCGACGTCATCGTCTATACCGATCTGGAGCAGAACGAATCCGGGATCTATCGCAGCGAGACCGGCAAGCTCTGGCCCTTCCAGCGCCAGGCCGGACCGGAGATTGCCCGTCTCTACGTCCTGCCGGATCTCGGCGTCGATTCCCCCCCGACCTGGGGGCCGCTGACGGAGGTGCAGGGAAGGATCTATGCCAATATCACCGTGCCGCTCGTGCGTCACGACAAGCTGGTGGGATACCTGACGGCGGCCGTTTCGACCCGCGAGATCGGTGACGCCGTGCGGCAGATGGATGAGAGTGACGACGAGACCGTTTTCATCATCAACGGCGACGACAAGGTGATCGCCCACTCGGACCTGAACACGCTGCGCAAGGCCGAATCCGTGGAAGGACGTCTGCCGGCGGACGTCAAGGAACTCGGGGATCCGGTGCTTGCCCTTGCCAATGGCATGCCGACGCTGAATTCCTTCAAGGAGGCGGAGCTGGCCGGTGTCGACGTCCGGCGGGTGGACCTGCCGGAAAACGGCGATGCGTTCATCGTCATGACTTCAAAGGTCGAGGGATATGGCCCCGAACCCTGGATCGTCGGCGAATATTTCCGAGCCACCAGCATCTCTCGCGAAATCAGCCGGCTGCGGGGTTCGCTGATCGTCGGCTTGTTCGCTGCGGCAATCTCGTTCCTGCTGGCGCTCTGGATGGCGCGGCGCGTCGCCAGGCCGCTCAAGGAGCTGTCGCAACGGGCCGGTTTCGTGGGAAAGCTCGAATTCGACCACGTGAGGCCGCTCGAGCGAAGCCGGGTGAGCGAACTCGACCAGGTGGCGCTCGCCTTCAACGCGATGGTCGTGGGCCTGAAGGCCATGAATACCTATGTCCCGCGCACGCTCTTCCGCAAGCTGATGCGCATCGGCCTTGGCGAGGCGACGCAGGCGCGGGAAGCGGATCTGACGATCATCTTCACCGATATAGCCGGCTTTACATCCTTGTCGGAGAACATGACCGCCGGCGAGACGGCGGCGATCCTGAACGAGCATTTCGCGCTCCTTGTCGCGGCGGTGGAGGCCGAGGGAGGGACGGTCGACAAGTTCATCGGCGACGGCATGCTGGCCTTCTGGGGAGCTCCGGACGCGCGGGCGGACCATGCGCAAGCCGCCCTGCGATCCTGCCTCAGGATGGCGGAAGCCGTGCACGAGGCGAACCGCAAGGCGAAGGAGGACGGCAAGGTGCCCATTCGCCTGCGCGTTGGGGTGCACAGCGGACATGCCGTTGTGGGCAACGTGGGGGCGCTCGACCGCTGGAACTATACGGTCGTCGGCGATGCGGTGAATGTCTGCTCCCGCCTGCAGGAGCTTGGCCGGGAAGTGGCGCCCGATGACGAGCTTGTCATTCTTGCCAGTGCTGATACGGTCCGCCGCGTGCCGGGGATCGAGGGCGTGGAGCCTGCCGGCTCCCATCATTTGCGCGGACGCAGGATGCGAATTGACGTCTGGCGCGTTGGATACGGGGCACGGGGGATGCTGGACGGGGCCGCCGGGGACGAACCGGCCGTAGGCGTTGCCTGACGCTGGGTTATAAACCTGCAATTTCGCCGGCCACTTCTTGTATCCATTGATGAAACTGCGGCATAAAATTGATTAACATATCTATGCTTTACAAAATCGGCGGCATGACCGGTAAGTAGGCGGGGAACAAACCGGCAGGCAAAGCCGGAAAGAGGGTGCGGGGAATTGGGCTTCGGGAGCCGGAGGATGCCGGTTCGCGTAACGCAGAGGAAGCCGGCCGTCCGGTCTTGCAGGCCCAGGGCCTGGGCAAGGTCGGCTGGTATCGCCGGGGAGGGCGGTTCGGGTGAATGTCCTGACGATCGACGGGCTGACCGTCGATTTCAAAACGGGCGAAGGCACGACACGCGCCGTGGAGGGAGTTTCCTTCTCGGTTCCTAGGAACCGTACGGTAGCGCTTGTCGGCGAATCCGGATCGGGCAAGACGGTCATTTCCCAGACCATCATGGGGCTGTTGCCGGCAAATGCGCGCATCGTCTCCGGCAGCGTGATGCTCAGCGATCCCGGTCTCGCGGGCGGCAAGCCGGTCGATATCGTTTCGCTCGACCCGTCGGGCCCAAAGATGCGCGCGATCCGCGGTGACCGCATCGCCATCATCTTCCAGGAGCCGATGACGTCGCTGTCGCCGCTTCATACGATCGGCGACCAGATCGGCGAGGCGGCGGAACTCCACCGCAAGGTGGATTCCGCCCAGGCACGCGAACTGACGCGCGAGATGCTTCGGCTGGTCCGCTTTCCCGATCCCGCGCGCGCGCTCGATGCCTATCCGTTTGAATTGTCCGGCGGCCTGCGCCAGCGCGCCATGATCGCGATGGCCCTGATCTGCCATCCCGCCCTGCTGATTGCCGATGAGCCGACCACTGCCCTCGACGTCACGATCCAGGCGGAAATACTGAAGCTCATCAAGGACGTGCAGCAAGAGCTGCAGATGTCCGTGCTTGTGATCACCCACGATTTCGGCGTCGTTGCCAATCTCGCCGACGACGTGGTGGTGATCTATCACGGCCGGATCATGGAAAGCGGCAGCGCCCGCCAGCTCTTCGCCGATCCCCAGCACGACTACCTCAAGGCTTTGCTCAATGCGGTTCCACGCTTCACCATGAATGCGGGCGAGCGGCTGGTGCCCATCCGGCCGATCGAGCCGCATGCGGGCGGTTTTCTCGTCAAGGAGCGGCGAAAGGCGGTGGAGACCGGAAAGCCGCTGGTGCGGCTGGAGAACGTTTCCAAGAGCTTCATCACGCGCAAGGGCGGGCTGCTTGGTGCGAGGCCTCGCGAATTCCTGGCGCTGGACGACATCAACCTGACGATCAACCGGGGAGAATGCGTCGGCCTTGTGGGTGAATCCGGCTCGGGCAAGACGACGACCGCCAAGGCGATCCTCCGGGCGATTTCCATCGATCGCGGGCGCATCTTGTATGATTGCGGAGACGGGCCGATCGATGTCGCCGCCATGAGGGGTGAGGTGCTGAAGGACTATCGCCGGCGCGTCCAGCTGATCTTCCAGGATCCGTTTTCCTCGCTCAATCCGCGCATGACGGTGAACGACATCCTGGTGGAGCCTTATATCATCCACCGCATCGGAACTGCCGAGGAACGGGCGGAGCGGGTGCGCGAACTCATGCGTCTCGTCGGTCTCGACCCGCGCTTTTTGCGCCGCTATCCGCATTCATTTTCCGGCGGCCAGCGTCAGCGCATCGGCATCGCGCGGGCGCTTGCGCTCAATCCGGAACTCATCTTGTGCGACGAACCGACTTCCGCGCTCGATGTCTCGGTGCAGGCGCAGATATTGAACCTGCTGAAGGACCTGAAGTCGGAACTGGGTCTCACGTATCTTTTCGTCAGCCATAACCTTGCGGTGGTCAACTACATCTCCGACCGGATCGCGGTGATGTGCCGCGGGAGGATCGTCGAGGTCGGCCCGACGAAGGAAGTGGTGAGCGACCCGCTGCATCCCTACACCCAGGCCCTGCTGGCGGCCGTACCCGAGCCGGACCTGGATGCGAGGCTTGATTTCGAGGCGCTGGATGCCCGCAAGGCGTCGGAGCCCGCACTTTGGCCGGAGCCATTCCGCTTGACGGATGACGATGCCCCAACTCTCGTCGAACTCAGGCCAGGTCATTTCGCCTGCGCGCCGGGACTGGCCGATGGCGCCATGCCGGCCGCATTGATGGAGGCGGCACTATGATGCGCATGCTACGTCGTTTTCTCTTGTCGGCGGCCCTTTGCGCGACCGCGCTTTCAGCACCGGCCCTGGCGCTTGAGCTGAAAGAGACGCCGAGCCTTGCGGCCCGCGTCGGCAAGGACCTGCCGCCGGTTGCCGAGCGCGTGCCGGAAGAGATGCTCGTCGTCGACATGGAGGCGAGCGGTCGCAAGATCGGCAAGCAGGGCGGGACCATTGATACGATGATCGGACGCTCCAAGGACGTGCGGCTGATCAACGTGTGGGGCTATGCCCGCCTCGTCGGCTACAACGAAAAGCTGGAGCTCGTGCCCGATATCCTCCGCGACATCGAGGTGGAGGGCGACCGGGTCTTCACGCTGCATCTGCGCAAGGGGCACAAGTGGTCGGACGGGCATTCGTTCACCACGGAAGACATCCGTTTCTGGTTTGAGGACGTGGCGACGAACGAGGAACTGCAGCCCACGGGCCTGCCACCGTTCATGCTGGCCGCCGGCAAGCCGCCGAAGATGGACGTGATCGACGAGACGACGGTTCGATTCGCCTGGGATGCGCCGAATCCGCTCTTCCTGCCGGAACTGGCGAAATCCCGTCCGCCCTTCATCTACCGGCCGGCGCATTACCTGAAGCAGTTTCACGCCAAATATACGGACGAGGCCAAGCTGGCCAAACTCGCGGCGGCGCAGAAGGTGCGCGGCTGGGCTCCGCTCTTCAACAAGGCGGACGACATGTACAACCACGAGAATGACGACATTCCAACGCTTCAGCCATGGATGATGCAGTCGTCCGACGGCGACCGGCGTTTCGTGCTGACCCGCAATCCTTTCTACCACCGGGTAGACAGCGCCGGTCAGCAGCTTCCCTATGTCGACGAAGTGGTGATGACGGTCGCCGACAGCAAGATCATCCCGGCCAAGACGCAGGCGGGCGAAGCGAACCTGCAGGCCCGCAACATCGGCTTCTCCGACATCACCGTGCTGAAGCAGGGCGAGGCGCAGGCCGGCTACACCACCTACCTCTGGCCGATCTCCAAGGGGGCGGAAATCTCGATCCTGCCGAACCTGACGACCAAGGATCCGGTGTGGCGGGAACTCAACCGCGACACGCGCTTCCGCCATGCCCTCTCGATGGCGATCGATCGCGACCTGATCAACAAGGTGCTCTATCTGGGTTTCGCCAAGCCGGGCAACGACACCGTGTTGCCGCTGAGCCCGCTCTACAAGGAAGAATACACGACCGCGTGGGCAAACTACGATCCGGATGCGGCCAATGCGCTGCTTGACGAGATCGGTCTGACGAAGCGCCGCGGCGACGGCATCCGCCTGCTGCGCGACGGGCGCCCGCTCGAAATCATCGTGGAAACGGCGGGCGAGGACCAGTCGCAACTCGATGCGCTCGAACTCGTTGCCGAAACCTGGAAGGAGGTCGGCGTCAAGCTCTTCGCCAAGCCGAGCCAGCGAGACACGATCCGCGACCGGGCATTGTCGGGCGATCTGGTCATGTCGGTCTGGTGGGGCTTCGAGAACGGTATTCCCACGCCCGACATGCCGCCTGAAGATTATGCGCCGACCCGCGGGGATTTCCTGTCGTGGCCGCTTTGGGGCGACAATTACGAGACGGACGGCAAGTCGGGCGAGAAGCCGGATTGGGCGCCGGCCGAGCGGCTGATTTCGCTCTATGACGCGTGGCTGTCGTCGGCGTCCACGCAGGAGCGCGAGGCCATCTGGCGCGAGATGCTCGACATCCATGCCGCCGAAACGATCCATATCGGCCTGGTGTCGGGCGTACGCCAGCCGGTTGTGGTGAAGGGCCTGGAGAACGTGCCGAGCGAAGGCATCTACGGCTGGGATCCGGGCGCGCAGTTCGGCATCCACCGGATGGATGAGTTCTTCTTCAAGTGATGGCCAGACGTATGGAGAACCGGCATATGGCGCCTGGCGCTGTAGGAAACATCGACAAGGCAAGGGGCACGGCGGGATGATCTTCTATATCCTGCGCCGGCTCCTTGGCATGGTTCCGACGCTGCTGGTAATCAGCTTTCTCACCTTCTTCATCATCGAACTGCCGGCAGGCGATTATATCTCCAACCAGATCGCGGCGCTGAAGGCGACCGGCGAAAGCTCGTCGATCGCCAAGCTCGAATTCCTGCGCAAGGAATTTGCCCTCGATCGCCCGTTCCTGGAGCGCTACCTCGTCTGGGTCGGCTTGTGGCCCGGCCCGCACGGCTTTGACGGCCTGATCCAGGGCAACTGGGGCTGGTCGTTCGAATATGACAAGCCGGTGGCCGAAGTGGTCGGACCGACGATGCCGCTGACCATCGTGCTGAACGCGGCAACCATCCTCTTCGTTTATGTGGTCGCTTTCCCGATCGGCATCTATTCGGCGACCCGGCAGTATTCCTGGGGCGACTACGGCTTCACCTTCCTCGGCTATATCGGCCTTGCAACGCCGAACTTCCTGCTCGGCCTCATCCTGCTTTATTTCTCCAACCGCTGGTTCGGCCTGTCGATCGGCGGGCTGATGGATCCGCAATATATCGGCAAGCCCTGGAGTATGGGGAAGATGATGTCGGTGCTGGGGCATCTGATCGTGCCGACCATCGTCATCGGCACCGCCGGCACCGCGGCGATGATCCGGCGCCTGAGGGCCAATCTGCTCGATGAACTGCACCGCCAGTATGTGACGACGGCACGCGCCAAGGGCATGCGCGAAGCGCACCTGCTGGTGAAATATCCGCTGCGCATGGCGCTCAACCCCTTCATCGCCGATATCGGCAACCTGATCCCGTCGCTGGTCTCCGGCTCGGTGATCGTCTCGGTGGTCCTCAACCTGCCGACGGTCGGGCCGGTGCTGCTCACCGCGCTGCAGTCGCAGGATCAGTTCCTCTCCGGGTTCATTCTCCTGTTCGTCGCGTTGTTGACGCTCTTCGGCATGCTGATCTCGGACCTGCTGCTGGCCGTGCTCGACCCGCGCATCCGCCTTGGCGGGAGGGCGGTGTCGTGAACGAGGCGAGGGGCGAAAGGGCGGCGATGGATCGCGAGAAGAGCGTTCACTACGTGAACCCGGAAGCGTTCAACCCGGCTTCGGTCGAGACGTTGACGCCGGAACAGGAGCGCTACTACCAGTCGTCCCAATGGAAGATCATGTGGCTGAAATTCCGGCGCCACAAGGTCGCGCTGTGGTCGGCCGTTATCCTGTTTCTTTTCTATCTGAACGTCCCCTTCGCCGAGGTGATCGCCCCCTATACGGCCAACGATCGATCCAACGACCACCTTTTCGCGCCGCCTCAGGCCGTGCATTTCTTCCATGAGGGGGAATTCGTCGGGCCGTTCGTCTATGGCCAGACGGCAAGCATCGACATCCAGACCGTGAAGTGGGTCTTCACCGAGGACCGCAGCAAGGTCTATCCGATCCGCTTCTTCTGCACAGGCTCGCCTTACAAGTTCTGGGGATTGTTCGACGCCAGTTTCCATGTGATTTGCCCGGCGGAAGGCGGCACGCTGTTCCTGTTGGGCACAGACCGTCTCGGGCGCGACGTTTATTCCGGCCTCATCTACGGGGCTCGCCTTTCGCTGACGGTCGGCCTCATCGGTGTGGTGATCTCGATTGTGCTTGGCATGACCTTCGGCGGCATTGCCGGCTATTTCGGCGGCATTGTCGACAGCCTGATCCAGCGCATCATCGAGATCCTGCGTTCCCTGCCGGAACTGCCTTTGTGGATGGCGCTGTCGGCGGCGCTTCCGGTGACCTGGTCGCCGGTCTGGATCTATTTCGGCATCACCATCATCCTTGGCCTGCTTGACTGGCCGGGTCTGGCCCGTGCCGTCCGTTCCAAGCTGCTTGCGCTGCGCGAGGAGGAATACGCCAAGGCCGCCGTTCTGATGGGCGCGAAGCCGTCACGCGTGATCGCGAAGCACCTGCTGCCGGGCTTCACCAGCCACATCATCGCGTCGGCGACGCTGTCCGTGCCCAGCATGATCCTTGGCGAGACGGCGCTTTCCTATCTCAATCTCGGCCTGAGGCGACCTGCCGTATCCTGGGGCGTCATGCTCAACGAGGCGCAGGACATTACCGTCATCGTCGTCTATCCATGGCTGATGGCGCCGGTTGTGCCGATCATCATCGTCGTGCTTGCCTTCAACTTCATGGGCGACGGCTTGCGCGATGCGGCCGACCCTTACAAGTGAATGCGACTGGAATATCGGAGCGATCATGAACAGGAACGCCTCCACCGCCGAAGGCTGGGATGAGGAATATCGCGGCGGGCGCTGGTCCTTCCTTCGCGACCTTCCCGAAAGCGGCCGCTACGGCATTATCGGCATGTGGCTGGCGCTCAACGATTGCCTCGGCAACGTGCTCGATATCGGCTGCGGCGAAGGCCTGCTCTACGAGCGCCTGAAGCCGATGGGGATCGGCCGTTACCTCGGCGTGGACCTTGCTCCGGCGGCCCTCGGCATTGCCGATGTCGATCCGGCGATCGCGAGCCTGCGGGCAGGCGACATGCATACCTTCACGCCGGAAAAGGACGAGCGTTTCTCGGCCATCGTCTTCAACGAGGTGCTGCATTTTTCCGACGATCCGGTCGCGGTGGTGTCCCGCTACGTACCGTTCCTCGCGGAGGATGGGCTCATCGCCATCTCGATGTATTCGCCCAAGCGGCTCGACTCCGGCGCCAACCGCCTCATCGCCCGCCTGTGGGAAGCGACAGACGGCAACGGCTTCGAAGTCCTCGACGACTACCGCCTGACCTCCGACAAGAAGAAGGTCACCTGGCGCCTACGTCTTCTGAAGCCGGAGAGGTAGGCCTTCGCTCGTTGGGCCGCTCACCCCTCGGGTGGCTGACGCGGGCCGGATCACCAGCTTGATCACATCACCGTGAGACTGCGGCCGCAGGCGCCGCAATGGATCGCAATGCGCGAAAATTGCAGTTGCGAACGGTGAAATTGCGATTATAAAAAATACATGCGTCTCGCACGCATATATTAAAAGCAATAGCGTACTGTGTTTTATAAAGCCCAATTTCGACCCTGCGGGCGGCCAGCTCACCCCCTGGCCGCCCATTTTTATCGGGATGTGGCGGAAGATCCTGCTTTCGACATCGTACCTCCAAGGATCAGCTCGGGCCCGGTTTCTCGGTGGGTCGTTTATGGTGGTCAAATACGTGCGTCTTGCATATTTTTGGCGCCTGCAACCCCGAACCTCCGTGGCCGTCCATGTCTCATGCCGAAAACATTCTCGGTGCCCTAGCTCTTGCCGTTGCCGACCGGCTGAACAGGCTCGCCGAGGAAGGAAGCGGCTGTTCGCAAGGCGGGGCGATTGCGCTTACGCAGATCGGGCAGCGCGATCGGCCGGCGATAGAGGACCTGCGCGCCTGTCTGGATGTCGATACCCATTCCGCCGCAACCCGCGTGGTGGCCAGGCTTGAGGCGGACGACCTCGTCGCCAAGACGAAGGATCCGAAGGACGGCCGTTATGCCCACCTCATGCTGACCGAGAAGGGGAAACGGCTGCAGGAAACCGTTCTGGCGGAACGGGAGCATTTTCTGCGGGGCGTGTTGGACATCCTCAGCGAGGAAGAGCGCCAAACATTCGAGGCGCTTGTCTTCAAGCTGTTGAGCGGCCTGCCGTTCGATGTCAGGGCCTGCGACCGCACCTGCCGCCTGTGCGATACCCGGGTTTGCAGCGGCGACGATTGCCCGGTGCAGGTCAGATGAGGGGCGCTCGTAGGCCCGTCTGAATTCCAGGCCAGGTTTCTTCAACCAGCCTGGCAACGCCCGGGCATTCCGCGCCGGGGTGGCTGCGGATAATCGCGAAAAGTTCCATAAGAAACTCGAAGCACGCCTCGTCGTGGTCGAGGTGATGCGTCAGGATGCCGACCGGTTCGTCCGGCGCGTTGCGGCGGCGGGCCAATTGCAGGTCGAGGCGCAGGCCGGCGCAGTGATAGCCGATGAAGCTGCGGCCCTTCTTCCATTTGATGATGTCGATATGGCTTTGCAGCCTGCCGCGGGCGTAGGGCTGCATCCAGGTGAAAGTGGAAACGCCGGCAAGGCCGGCAGCCGGCAGGGCGCGCACGACCGCCGGCGAGATGCGGTTCCACGGCGGCACGAGCACGGGCACGAAGCGATTGCCGAACAATGCGTCCAGCCGCTTGCGGCCTTCGACGAGTTCGCGCACCGCCTCGTGCGGCAATCGGCGCGCGCCGAATTCGGCTGCCTTCTCGCCGCGTTCCCTGAGTTGGAAATTCTGGTGTCTGAAGCCATGCTGGAAGACGACGGCGTGGCGTTCGTCCTGCAGCCGGTCGGCGAGGCTTTCCCTCACCTCGTTCGGGATGATGGCCAGCGCCACGTCGATATCGAACTCGTTGGCGATCGCCATCAGCCGGTCGAGCGCTGGCGTGGGCTCCACCGCATCGTCGTCGCGCCACCAGAAGCGGGCCTTCAGGCCGCGTTCCGCGAACCAGTCCAGGTGCTCCAGAAGCGCATCGCGGAAGAAGGCGAAATGTTCCTTCATCGGCCGAAGCGCTCCTGCAGGTCGGCGATCAGGATGTCCGCGCTCGCCTGCGCGCCGCCAAGCCGCACGGCGAAATGCCGGCGTGGCGCGGCGAGCGCATCGTCGAGTGCGGCGGCAAGCCTTTCGGGCGAGAGGCCGCGTTCCGGCACGATCGTCGCGCGCCCCCTTGCCGCCAGCGCCTCGGCGCGCTGCTGCTGCTCCGTTTCCCTCACCTGGGCGAAGGGAACCAGCACGCAAGGCACGCCGGAGACCAGGATGTCGAGCACGGTGTTGTAGCCGGCCTGGCTGATGGAGGCGCGGGCGCGCGGCAACAATGCGGGAAAATCCGGCCGCGCCCGTTCCACGATGACGTTCTCCGGCAGGTTCCGGCGCAGGTCTTCGAATGTATCGCCGTCGATGTCGTGGCCGACGAGAAGCCGCCATGCGGTGTCGCCGGCCCGCCGCGACAGCGAGGCCGCATCGATTGCCGCCCGCAGCAGGCTGAGGCCCACCGCGCCGCCGCCGCAGGAGACGATCACCTCGTCCTCGCCGATGCCATCGGGAGCCTCTTCCTTTGCCTCGCCATTGACGAAGCCCGTGTATCGCACCAGCGATGCCACGCGGTCGGCGAAGGGAAAGCTGTCTTCCAGCCGCACGAATTCCGGATCGGAATGGATGAGGATGCGGTCGTAGAAGCGCTCGGCCCGCTCCGCCATCCATTCCTCTTTCCACAGTTCCTGCTTGCGCACCAGGATGTCGCGGATCGACGTTGCGATCAGCGGCGCGCGGTCCCGGTCCTTGGCCGCCTCCACCAGCGGTTCGAGTTCGAAGGCGAAGGGGCGCCGCCCGAAGGGAAAGGTCTCCGTCAGCAGCAGGTCATAGTCGTCGGCCAGGAAGGCTTTGAGCGTTGCCTTTTGCCGTGCCGCGCGCCAGTCGTCGTCGACCTCCTTGCCGTCCGGCGTCACGAAGCGGTTGAAATGCGCATCCAGGGTCCGCACCGCCGGCAGTTCGACGATTTTGAGGCCGTCCGTCGCCAGCATCGGCGGCAGGCGGTTGCCCGTGGCAAGGGTCACCTCGACGCCGCGTTCAGCAAGGGCGCGGCCGATCGCCGCTGCCCTAACGGCATGCCCGGTGCCAAGCAGGTGCTGGACGTGGATGAAAGCCTTGAAACTCATGATGCCGGGGTAAAACGTCCGGCCCGGTTCTGCAAGGCCAGATCGAGAAACCGGGCAAGGCTGCCGATACCTGCGGCAAGGTCGTGGCGCGCCGCCACATGGGCCTGGGCCGCTCGGCTCAGGCGGTGGCGAAGGGGCGCGTCCCCGATCACCCGACGCAGGTTGGCGGCGAATGCGGCAGCATCGCCCTCCGGTGAAAGCAGGCCGGTCTCGCCGTCGCGCACGATATCGGGAACGCCGAACGTGTCGCCGCCGACAACGCAAAGTCCCGCCGCCTGCGCCTCCAGGAAAACGAAGCCGAAGGCCTCGCGGATCGCCGGCCAGACGAGCACGTCATGTCCGGCATAGATCGCCGGCATGTCTGCCGCATCCCGGGCGCCGAGAAAGGTCAGGCGGCTGTCGGGAAAGAGCGGCAGAATTGCATCGCGCGCCGGGCCGTCGCCGACGATCGAAAGGCGCCAGTCGAGATCCTGCAGGCCTGACAGCGCTTCCGCCAGGATCCGGTAGGAGCGCTCCTTGTCGCCGTCCCGCATCATGCCGACGGCCAGCAGGCGCACGGGACCGTCATGGGCCTCGTTCGCCTGCGCCGCGAGGCGATAAGGCGCGGCATCGAGGAAAGGCGGCGTCACCACGAGCCGCTTCGGCTCCACCACCGCCGACAGGCATTCGGCGTCCGCCCGATGCAGGGCCGCCACCGCGTCCGCCCGTGCCAGTGCCTTGTCGGCCGCGGCAAAGCCGTGCGACCACGGTCCGCTCTGGCGCTTCGGCGCGCGGCTGGCCTCGATGATCGCGTAGGGCAGGGAGAAGAGATCGGCAAGCCGCGGGCCGATCCAGTCCGGCGCCTTGTGATAGAGGTGATAGGTCAGGAAAAGATCGGGGGCGGTGCCTTCCCTCGTCCAGCGTTCGGCGATGCGGTCCGCCTCGACCAGCGCCTCGCGCTCCACCAGCCTTTGCGCCTCGACGCCGCCGTCCGCCCGCCAGGCGCGGAAGCGGGTGGCGATCTCCACCTCATGCCCCGCCGTCTGCAGCGCCTTGAGGATCAGCCGCGCCATCGTCCGGTCGCCGGAGGGGCGCGGATCGTCGATGGGCTTCATCGGCGTTGCGAGGGCGATGCGCATTTTCTCCGCCCCTCAAAGGAGCTTGCGGAAACGGTCGGCGAGCCGGTCGAGGCCGGGCTCGGTCGAAAATTCGGCCCTGACATGGGCCGCCGCCGCAAGGCCCATCCGGGCGCGGTCCTGCGGCGCGCGCGCAAGCTTGTCGATTGCCTCGGCGAGTTGCTTGCGGTCGCCTGGTTTCACCAGATAGCCGGTCTGTTCATGGGTGATGAGTTCGGGGATCGCCGAAACGTCGCTTGCCAGACAGCATAGTCCCATGGCCTGCGCCTCCATCAGCACGTTCGGCAAGCCGTCGCGGTCGCCCGATTTCGCGATCTTCGACGGCAGCACGAACAGGTCGGCCTGCGAAAGGGTGGCGATCACCTTATCGCGCGGCTGGGCGCCATGCCATGCGATGCGCGGCGCAAGCCCCAGTCTCTCGCCAAGCGCCTTGAGATCGGCCGCGAGTTCGCCGCCGCCGACATGGTCGAAATGCCAGTCGAGGTCGTCCGGCAGGCGGGCCAGCGCGTGGAGCAGGTCGTCATAGCCCTTCTTCTCCACCGCCCGGCCCACCGAGACGAGACGCACCTGGCCGTTCGCGCCGCCGTCATGCCGGCTTCCCGGATTATGCGGCTTCGGGAAGGGCGAGAAATCGAGCCCGTGATAGACGAGCTCGATCTTTTCCGGCTCGCTCGCCAGGCTTCTCAGATAGTCCAGATTGAGGCTGGTGCAGGTCACGCCCCAGCTTGCATCGTCGAGCTTGGTGGCAAGATCCCATTCCGGGCTCGTCCAGATGTCCTTGGCATGGGCGGAGAACGACCATCTGCGCCCGGAAATATGCGCCGCGTAGCGGGCGACCGAGCAGGGCGCATGCAGGTAGTGCGTATGGATCCAGCTCACATCCTGCGGAAGATCGTGGGCGAGGACGCAGGCCTGTCCCCAGCGGCGATGGCGCGCCGCGTTGTTCTCATGCGCCTTGTCTGCCTCGAAGAGCGCGCGTGCCGCCTCGTAGCCCGGCTGTTCCTTCGCCCATCGGCGGGCGCGGGCGACGCGCTGCGGATCGTCCTTCAGGTATTCCGGCAGATAGAGCACGTCGGCGGAGATCTGCCGGTGCACGTCGTGGATAAAGGGATCGTAGGGCTTTCTCAGCGCGACGATCAGCTGCGGGATGCCGCGCCGCTCCAGCCCCAGGATCTCCTGCGCGATGAAGGTTTCCGAAAGGCGGGGATAGCCTTTGACGATGACGGCGATGCGGGACATTCAGCCTCGGGCACGGTTTTGATTTCGGCAAGCACCCTGTTTTTCGGAATTTCGAGCAAATTGCCAGCCCGGCGTCGCTCTTCCGCCGGCCTCATGGGGCCGTGCCGTTTCGCTGTTGTGGAAAACCCGGCGTCTTCAGGAGCCGGCGGCAGCAACGCGCACGGCCGGCTTGTCGCGCGCTTCCAGGATCTCGCCGACCTTGTCGCCGATCACCTCAAGGCCACCGAGCAGGTTTTCCACGCCCGCCCTCGACGGCGGGGCGGAGCGGGGCAGCTTCACCAATGCGTCGAGCATCATCTTCACGTTCGGATAGTTGTCGATCGGCAGCATCTTCAGCAGGCCGGTCTCGGCCGCCCGCGTCGCGCGGATCGACTGTTCGCGCCGCGGCACCACGCGGGGTACGAGCAGCGTCGGCTTGTCGAAGGACAGGATCTCGCAAAAGGTGTTGTAGCCGCCCATGCCGACGATGCCGATGGCATTGGCCATGTAGGGCTCGATCGTCGGCGTGAAGCGCATCACATGCACGTCGCGCAGGTGTTCGGCACGTGCCTGGAAGGCGGCCACCGCATTTGCGGCCATGAAGGGTCCAAGCACGATGAGCGCCGGAAACAACGGCTCGCAGCGCGCCTCGTAGGCCCGCATCACCCAGTCGACCAGTTCCACGCCGTCACCGCCGCCGCCGGGCGTGACGAGGATATAGGGCTCGTCGTCGAAGGGCAGGGGTTCGCTGATGCGGCTGTCGGCCGGCAGTTCGCGCCTCAGATAGCCGGTATAGCTCGCCTTCTCGCGGATCGCCTCGGAAAGTCCGAGGCCCTGCAGCGGATCGTGCAGGTTCGGCGGGCCGTAGATCCAGATGTCGTCGTAAAGCGTCTCGAGCGCCGGATCGACATTCTTGCGCGTCCATTCCTCGCGCAAGATGTCGGGGTCGTCCATCACGTCGCGCAGGCCCAGCACCAGTCGGGCATTGGTCGTGCGCTTCAGCATTTCCAGCGTGCCCAGGATCTCGCCCCGCAGCCCCAGCGGCTCCTTGTCGACGATCAGGATATCTGGATCGAAGACCTTGGCCGTGTGCTCGATGATGGAGGAGCGGATCGCCAGCGTCTGGTCTATGTTCAGCGACAGCGACAGCGGCGTGTATTCGCCGTTCCTCAGCTTGATGACGCCGGGAATGCGCACGAAGTCGACGCGCGAGCGGAATTCGAAGCTGCCGATGATCGGCGAACCCGACAGGATCAGTACCGACATCTTTTCGAAGCGGCTGACCAGCGAATGGGCGATCGTGCGGCAACGGCGCAGATGGCCGAGACCGAACGAATCGTGGCTGTAGATCAGCACTTTCGGGGAGGAGTTCGGCATCAAGCCCCGCTAGGATTTGCCCCGCAATCGATTTTGGGCACAGCCGGCCGCGCGTGTCGGCTTGCTTCAAACGCAGCGTTATCTGTAGCCAGCCCGTCGCCGGCACGCAAGGCTCCATTCCGATGTCCCTGCCCGGCAGCGTCGACACGCAAGCCGCGGCGGTGCGTATCGCATCGTCCTTGTCGCGCTCGCGCCTTGCCGTCCGCCGGGCTTTCCGGCCCCCTTGCGCCGGCCGGCCGGCCTCAGCATGATCGCCGCGGATTGAATCGATCCGGGACGAACATGATAAATGCCAATAAGGTAGCATGTGGATCCCGGGGCGCCGAGCTGTGCGAATGCGGCTCCCGTTCTGTCCGATCGCGAATTATTATGCCCGAGGCGGCGCGGTAAGGGGTGCCGTCCCAGGGCCTCCACATTCAGGATCCGGTGTGCGGTATGGGCGAAAAATGCTCGGATTCAGGAGCGGAACCGCAGGAAAGAGCGGCCCCTTTCAAGGTTTCGCGACGCGAATACCGGTGCATTTTGCCATGTCCCTTCGGGACGGGCCGCACCAGAAACCTGAATGTTGATCGGCCCTAGTGCTTCCGGAATAGCAAATGGAAAAAAGCCTCTTCAAGTTCATCTGGAAGTACAGCGCCCGGCAGCAGCTCGTCATCCTGCTCATCACCATTCTTTCCTATCCGGTCGGCTACATCCTGCTGGAACTGCCGAAGCTCATCACCAACGAAGCCATCCAGGGCGGGGCCTTCCCCAAGGAAATTTTTGGCTTCGAGTTCGACCAGATCTCCTATCTCGTCCTGCTTTGCTTCACGTTCCTTGGCCTCGTCGTCGTCTCCAACGGCATCAAGCTGGTGCTCAACGTCTACAAGGGACGGCTCGGCGAGCGCATGCTGCGCCGCCTGAGGTTCGAGCTGTTCCAGAGGGTGCTGCGGTTCCGTCTGCCGCATTTCAAGAAGGTGAGCTCGGGCGAGATCATCCCGATGATCACCTCGGAGGTGGAGGATGTCGGCGGTTTCGTCGGCGAGTCGATCGCGCTGCCCGCCTATCAGGGCGGTACGCTCGCGGTGCAGATCGGCTTCATCTTCATGCAGAACCCGCTGCTCGGGCTTGCCGCGATCTCGTCCTATCCGTTGCAGGCCTATGTCATCCCGAAGCTGCAACGGCGCGTCGTGCTCTTGTCGCGCGAGCGCGTGAAGAACGTGCGGGCGATCGCCGACAAGGTCGGCGAGAGCATTTCCGGCATTGCCGAGATCCATTCCAACGACGCCTCCGCCTGGCATTCGACGGACCTTTCCGACCGGCTCTACGCCAACTACCTCATCCGCTTCAAGATTTATAACTGGAAGTATTTCATAAAGTTTCTCAATAACTTCATGAACCAGTTGACGCCGTTCTTCTTCTATCTGATCGGCGGTTACCTCGTGATCGAGGGGGAACTTTCCATCGGCGCGCTGCTGGCGGTCATCGCCGCCTACAAGGACCTTGCCGGGCCGTGGAAGGAACTGCTGGCCTATTACCAGATGGTCGCTGATGTCGATGTGAAGTACCAGACGGTGGTGGAGAACTTCGACCCGCCCGACATCTATCCGGTCGACCGGCTGACCTCCGACGACGCCGAACCGCTTGCCGGCGAGATCGTTTTCCAGAACGTTTCCTTCTCGGGCGGTGCGGCGGGGCAGGAGGTGTTCGAGGTATCTCTGCATATCCCCGACAACACCGCCTGCGCGATCATCGGTCCGGACGGTTCGGGTCGCTCGGAGGTTCTGCAACTGGCGGCCGGCCTGCTCGGGCCGAATTCCGGCCGCGTGGAGATCGGCGGCAAGAGCCTCGACAAGCTGCCGGAGTCGGTGATCGGCAGGCAGATCGCCTATGTCGGGCCGTCCGTGCACATCTGGACGGGCACGGTGCGCGACAATCTGTTCTACGGCCTGCGTCATCGCCCCCTGCGTCCGCCGGAGCGCAAGGGCGAAGCGGTCGCGGAGCACGAAAGGCTTCTGGGCGAGGCTCGCCAGACGGCGAATCCTCTCCATGACGGCCAGGCCGAGTGGGAAGACTATGCCGCAGCCGGCGTCCGCGATGCCGACCAGCTCGACGCCCAGGCTCTCGATATCGTCCAGAAGATCGGCCTTGCCTCGGATATCTACCGCATGGGCCTGCAGTCGCGTCTCGACCCGGCGCAGAACTCCTCGCTCGCCTATCGCATCCTGACCGTCCGCCAGATCCTGGCCAAGCGCGTGGAAGAAGACAAGGAAGTGCGCGGGCTTGTCGAGCTTTGGGATATCGAGCGCTTCAACAACAGCGCGACACTGGTCGAGAACCTGCTTTTCGCCGCGCCCGAGGATCCGTCGATCTCGCTTGACCAGGTGTCCAGCGATCCCGACGTGAAGGCCTTCCTGAAGGAGACGGCGCTCGACAGCCGGCTTCAGACCATAGGCCTCAAGATCGCCGAGACGATGGTCGAGCTCTTCGCCAACCTGAGCAGCGATTCCGGGTTGCTTGGCACCTATTCCTTCATCACCCAGGACGAACTGCCGGAGTTCGAGCGCATCCTTCGCGCCAGCCGGTCGGAGAACGAGAAGCTGGGCCTGACCCCGGCCGACAAGGACCGTCTCGTCGGCCTGGCGTTCAAGCTCATCCCCGCCCGCCATCGCCTCGGCGTGCTCGACGACGCCACCAAGGAGGAGATCGTTCGCGCGCGGCGCAGCTTCCACGATCGCATCTACAAGAACGGCGGCCGCTTCGTGGTCTTCGATCCGGAGCGCTACGTGGCGCCGATGACGATCGAGGACAACCTGCTCTTCGGCAGGCCGCGCGTCGACCGGCGCGATGCGCGCGAGCGCATCGACGGCCTGATCCGCTCGATTGTGGAGGAGATGGACCTGCGGTTGCCGATCACACGCGCGGGATTCGATTTTCACGTCGGCGTGGCCGGCGCCCGCCTGTCGTCGGGTCAGCGGCGCCGGCTCGCACTCGCTCGCGCATTTTTGAAGAACGCCGAAATCACCATCCTTGACGAAACGGCTGCCGGGACTAGCGACGAGGAAAAGGCATTGCGCGGTGTCATTCTCGATCTGCTGAAAGGAAAGACACTACTATTTGGCGCATCGAATTTGATCGTTGCGCAGGAATTTGCGCATAGTGTTGTGATGGATCAAGGGCGCGTGGTTGAAAAGGCCAAGTGTTGACAGGTCTTTCCGCCAGCTAACGGGCAGGCAAGATCGGCCGCAGGAGTTCAAAGGGGAACATGGACCCCGGCCGACGCTGAAAGGAGGGAGCGTGACGCTGGAATCTGAGGTCGAGGCCCTGCGGCGGGTACCGCTGTTTCGGGGGATCGACGCAACGAAGCTGCGGCTTCTGGCGTTCATCAGCGAACGGACGCATTTCAGGGACGGGGAGCACCTGTGCAACCAGGGGGATCAGGGCGATTCGGCCTTCATCATCCTGGAAGGCACCGCGGACGTGCGGGTGAAGACGCCCGAGGGCGAACGCAGCGTGGCGCAGGTGGGACAGCATGCGATCGTCGGCGAGATCGCGATCCTGTGCGACGTGCCGCGCACCGCGACCCTCGTGGCGCTGGGCGACATGGATGTCCTCACCGTCTCCAAGGAGGATTTCCTAAAGCTGCTGAAAGAATTTCCGGAAATCGCTCTTGAAGTCATGCGCACGCTGGCGCAGCGTCTGGAGAAGACCACGCAGGATCTGGCGGCCATCAAGGCCGGTCAGACAGCGGCATGATCTGGATCGGAAGGCGCGTTCGGTGTCGCAGACATTTTCGCTGAAACTCTGGGGTGTGCGGGGCTCGACGCCGACGCCGGGTCCGTCAACGCTGCGATACGGCGGAGAGACCACATGTTTCGAGGTCGTCGCCGGCGATGCGGTGGTGCTCGTCGATTGCGGGTCGGGCGCGCGCGAATTGGGGCGCAAGCTTCACGCCCTGCCGCCGCGCCGCTACGACATGCTCTTCACCCACACCCATCTCGACCACATCTGCGGCATGCCGTTTTTTTCGCCTGCCTATGACGATCGATTCGAGATTGCCGCCTGGGCCGGCCATTTTCCCAATCGCGCAGGTCTCGTCGACATCATCTGCCGCATCATGTCGCCGCCGATCTTTCCCGTCGCGGCCAACACACTGAAAGCGGTCTCCTTCCACAGTTTCACGGCCGGAGGCGAGGTGCCGCGCGACGACGGTCTCGTCATCAGGAGCGTGGCGCTCAATCATCCGGGCGGCGCCTGCGGCTACCGCTTCGAATTCGACGGCAAGTCGATCTGCATCATCACCGATCACGAACATGGCGATCCGGAGATCGACAGGGCGGTCTTCCGTTTCGTGCAGGATGCCGACGTCATGATCTACGACGCCATGTACACGGACGAGGAATATCCGCGGTTCGTCGGCTGGGGGCATTCCACCTGGCAGAAGGCGGTCGAGCTTGCCCATGACGCCAATGTGAAGGTGCCGGTGCTATTCCACCACGATCCGCGCCGCAGCGATGCCGAACTTGACGAGATCGGCCGCCTTGCGAAGGAGCGCCACCCCGGCGCCCTGGTCGCCAGCGAGGGGCTCGTTCTCACGCCCTGATTGTCAGAATGGGCAATCGGATCGCGAGCATCTCAATATGGCGTGACGGCAACCTGACGCCGCTTGTGATTTGCCGAATAAGGCTCATCTTTTTCCCGATTGGACTGATTTGATATCTGCCTGGCCCGTTGCCTGGCATCTGGCTGTTTTTTGGTCCTTTGTTATTTGCCTGCCATGGCTGCCGGTCGCGGCTGGCCATGACACCCGCAACAGCGCCTGAAAGAGGGGGCGAACGGAATGGACACGGCGGGCATGCCTCAATTGCAGAAGAAGGACGGCCGTCTGAAGACGGCGTTTCGCTATATTGCCCGTGGCGGACCCACCGCCGATGGCATTCCGGCGCGCGTGCGCAACGAGATCGCCGAGCGGGAGGCGGCGGCCGAGCGGCTCATCGGCTGGGTGCAGCTTGGCGTCGTCGTCTTCTTCGCCACGCTCTATTCGATCGCGCCGCGCGCGGAAGGCAGCGGCGGCTTCAATTTCGTGCCGATCACGCTCGCCGCCTATTTCCTGTTCACCGTGCTGCGTGTCGTGCTGTCCTACCGCATCGTGCTGCCGCAGTGGTACCTGATCGTCTCGATCGTCGTCGACGTGGCGCTTTTGTGCGGGCTGATCTTTTCCTTCCACATCCAGTACCAGCAGCATCCGGCTTTCTATCTGAAGGCGCCGACGCTGATGTATGTCTTCATCTTCATCAGCCTGAGGGCGCTGCGTTTCGACCCGCGCTTCGTCCTGACCACCGGGCTGATCGCCGTCGGCGGATGGCTGGTGCTTGTCGCCTATGCGCTGGTCGGCGACATGGGCCGCATGCACATCACGCGGAACTACATCGAATACCTGACCTCCAATGCGATCCTGATCGGTGCGGAACTCGACAAGACGATCGTCATTCTCGGCGTGACGGCGATCCTGTCGCTCGCGCTCTATCGAGGCAGGCAGATCCTGTTCGATTCGATCCAGGACCACGCGGCGGCCGAGGATTTGAAGCGCTTCTTCGCCCCGGAGGTCGCCACCTCCATTACCGGCGCCGACGAGACGGTGATGGCCGGGCAGGGCGAGACACGCAACGCCGCGATCCTGCTCGTCGACCTGCGCTCCTTCACCTCCACCGCCGAAACCCTGGCGCCGGAAGTGGTGATGCGGGTTCTCGCCCGATATCAGGCGGCCGTGCTGCCGGTGATCGAGCAGCATAACGGCCGCGTCGACAAGTTCCTGGGCGACGGCATCCTGGCGACATTCGGCGCGGTCAGGCCGAGCGAGCATTACGCCGCCGACGCGATGCGGGCAGCCGAGGCGATCGTGGCGGCGATGGACAAGGAGGCCGCCGCCTTCAACATGCTTGGCTGGCCGAAGCGGCTGAGCGTCGGAACGGCGGTGGCCTGCGGCGGGGTCACGGTCGGTGTCGTCGGCGCCCGCGACCGGCTGGAATTCACGGTGATCGGAAACGCGGTCAATTTGGCCGCCAAGCTGGAAGACGCGAACAAGGTGCAGGCGACGCGGGCGCTCACCGATTCGGATAGCTATGAGCGCGCCCGTGCCCAGGGTTATGAACGCAGGGACTGCGAGGTCCGTCCGGGTGCAGAGATCGCCGGCATTTCCCATCCGGTGGATCTGGTGGTTATCGCGTGACGGGAACTTGACGCAGTGGCGCCAAGCAGTCACACGAATGCGTGAAAAGAAATTCGGAGGAAATGGTCATGAAGCTTGGCGATCAGATTGCGGCCGTCGTCACGGGCGGCGCATCGGGCCTTGGCGAGGCGACTGCCAGGCGACTTGCCGCAGCCGGCGTCAGGGTCACGATTTTCGATATGAGCGTGGAGAAGGGCGAGGCCGTTGCCCGCGACATCGGCGGGCTGTTCATTGCCGTCGACGTCTCCAGCGAGGAAAGCGTCGTCAAGGGGCTTGAAGCGGCGCGGGCCCGCCATGGCGTGGAGCGCATTCTGGTCAACTGCGCCGGCATCGCGCCCGCCGCCAGGACCACCTCGCGCGGCCAGCCGCATCGCCTCGACATGTTCGAGAAGGTGGTTGCCGTCAATCTGGTCGGAACGTTCCGCTGCATCGCCCATTCGTCCACTGCCATGGCGGAACTTGAGCCGGTGACGGCGGATGGCGAGCGTGGCGTGATCGTCTCCACCGCGTCGGTCGCCGCCTTCGACGGCCAGATCGGTCAGGTGGCCTATTCGGCGTCGAAGGGCGGCGTCGCGGCGATGACGCTGCCGGTCGCGCGCGATCTGGCGAAGTCCGGCATTCGCGTCATGACCATCGCGCCGGGCCTGTTCGAAACGCCGATGCTGCTCGGGCTGCCGGAAGAGGTGCAGGCTTCGCTCGGCCAGCAGGTGCCGTTCCCCTCGCGCCTCGGCAAGGCGGAGGAATATGCCCAGCTGGTGCAGGCGATCTGCGAAAACCCGATGCTGAACGGCGAGACGATCCGCCTCGACGGCGCCATCCGCATGGCGCCGCGCTGATCGACCTCAGTTCCGGCGCCCGAGCCTTTCCAGGGTCTTCGGGTGCCAGAATAGGAACTGGTCGGTCTTCTGCCTGTCGAAGGCCGCGTCGCCTTCGCCGACGTCGCTGAGCGTCGTCTCCAGGTCGTGGTGATCGTTGACGAAGAGCGCCTGATAGCCGGCGTCGAACAGCACTTTCACCGCGTCGCGCCGGTTCATGCCCGTTTTCGCCAGCATCCTGTCCTTGTGCAGTTCCAGCACCACGAAGGGGAAATGCGTGGCGAAAGTTTCGCGGCCGCCCTTCAGCACGGGGCCTTCATGGCCGTCCACGTCGATCTTGATGAGGTCCGGCACCACGTTCTCGCGCTTTGAGAAAGCGTCGATCGAGGTGATCTCGATGTCGGCTTCCTTCAGTTCGTCCCGGTTCCTGCGGCCTTTCAGGGCGAACTTGATGCGCCGCCAGACGGAGTCGCGATAGTCGTTTTCCTCCGGCTTCGTCTCGTAGAGCTTGGTCACCGAATACCAGACGTGCGACGTGCCCCTGTCGCTGTCGGAGAGGCCGGCGCAGTAGGCCTTGCCGCTGCGCCCGTCCTTCGCCCATTCCGCCATTATCGCATCCAGCTTGGGCGTCAGCGACGGCTGCATCTCGAAGGCATGGACGTCGATCGCGCGCGGCAGATAGGTCAGGCACAGGCGGGAGAAATATCCGCTGGCGGCACCTGCGTCGAAGAACGTGCGGATATCGAAGTGGTCCAGCAGGAAGGCGACGAGACCTGTCGTCGTTTCCTCGTACAGCTCGGTGTTCGGCTTGTTCTGAAAGAGGCGGCCCTTCATCGGCGGATGCCAGGGGATCGTCGCGAACCGGTCGATCTCGAGATAATAGCTGCCATTCCTCCCGGCGACCCTCGGCTGGAAGGTCTTCAAAAAGGCGCTGATCTCGTCTCGCATTGCCGTCATTCTGGAAAGCCCGCATCTGTCGCATGGTCACCTGATCACCTAAACGGCATGGTGCGGGGTTTCAACGCCTTTGTGCGCTCCCGGTGCCGGGTTATCCTTTCACGAAGTGTCCCTCGCGCGGCCCGTTGCGCTGCCGTGCCGAACCTCGATCGGGTGCCATGACCTATTCGACAAGGAAAGCCGTCGCGATCGCCCTGTCTGCTGCACTGCTGGGTCATGGCGGTCCGGCCGCCGCTCAGTCCTGTCGGCTAGCGCTGACATTGGCGCTCGATGCGTCCGCCAGTGTGGATGCGGAGGAGCACGCATTGCAGAGCATGGGTCTGGCCAGCGCTCTGGACGACAGCGACGTACGCCATGCGATCCTGTCGCTTGGCGGCATCTGGCTGAGCGCCTTCGAATGGAGCGGGCGCAATCAGCAGATCGTGCATGTCGACTGGACGTTTCTCGACAACCACGATGCAATCGATGCCGTGTCGGCCCGCTTCGCAGAAGTGCCGCGGCAGCATTTCGAATTCCCGACCGCGATGGGCTTCGCCCTCGGCTTTGCCTCCGTTCAGATGCGCAACGCCCCGCAGACCTGCGCGCGCAGGGTCATCGATGTTTCTGGCGACGGGGTGAACAACGAAGGCTTCCCGCCACGGGCCGCCTACCGCGAGTTCGACTTCGATGGCGTGACGATCAACGGCCTGGTCATCAAGAGCGCGGAAGCGGGAGCTGAGGATTATTACCGCGCGGAGGTCCTTCGCGGGCCCGATGCCTTCCTTGAGGTGGCCGAGAATTACGGCGATTACGCGCGGGCGATGAAGCGCAAGCTGCTGCGGGAAATCCGCGGCGATCAGGTTTCCGATCTGCGAGCGAGATGAGCGTTCATTCGCCACCGTTCGTCGGTCGCTCGCCTCAGGATTACCGGCACTCTCCCGGCAGGCGGGACGACGCGCTGTATTTGCCCCGGCTTGAGCCGGAGGGCGCGCCGCTCGTAACCGTTGCCGTCGAGGGGCAGTCGATGCCCGCGCCATCGGTGGCGAGCGGGCGTCCGGCCAGGCAGGCTTCATAGGCGGCGTCGTAGCGCTTCTGCCAGTCGTCGTTGTTCAGTGTGTCGAAGACGCCGAGCGCGCCGCCGGCGCGGGCCTCCTTTTCGGCATTGCGCGGGTCCCATCTGCCGCGCCCGGTAAATCCGCCATAGACCGCACCTTCGATACCGCCCCTGGCGGCGCTTTCGGCAAGTTCGGAGGGCGAGGGGCCGGCATCGGCATAGGCGATCGCCTGCTCCTCGCAGGCTGCCGGATCGCCCGTCGGCCGGCCGGCGTCTATGCCGTCGGCGCGCGCTGCGCAAACAGCCGATGCAAGCAGCAATGCGGCAAGGGGGCCAAGCAGAATGGCTCGCCACGCAGATCGTGTTGTCTCGCTCATGTCCTCGGCCCGCCTCGTCGTGCTGCGCTCATGCAGTCTTGCACCGACTTCCATGCAATCCGGTTACCGGGAGCGTTCTTTTCCAGTTCACCCAGCGTCCACATGATCCTCGCACGCCTCAAGCCATGCAAGCCAAGCCGGATCAATTGGTTACCGGCGTCCATGCATGCGTGAATTGTCTGAAAACGGCGTTCAAATGCCGGGCAAGGCGTGGTTTACTCGCCCCCGAAAGTGCTGCGGGGCTTCACACGGGAAATATTTTAGGCTTAAACTATCCTCCGTGTGGTGTCCGCCGCGCTTGAGCGCTTTCCACGAAAGCGGGATCGCTTCGTGACAGGAAATCGCTCCAGGATCAATGTCTTGCCCGCGACAGAACGGGCAGGTGTGCGGATTTTCCCACGCCGACTTGAGGGGAGACTGGCAATATGAAGCGTGCACTGAAAGTGGCGGTTGCGGCCGCCGCGCTCGGAATGTCTGGCCTCGCGGCCCAGGCCGAGGGCCTGAAGGTCGGGTTCATGGCCACGCTGTCCGGCCCGCCCGCCGCCCTTGGCGAGCATATGCGCGACGGCTTTCTGCTCGGCGTGAAGGAAGCCGGCGGCAAGCTTGGCGGGCTCGACACGGAAGTGCTGATCGTCGACGACGAGCTGAAGCCGGATGCGGCCCTCACCAAGGTTCAGGGCCTGCTGGAGCGCGACAAGGTCGATATCATGGCCGGCGTCGTCTTCTCCAACGTGATGATGTCGGTCTACAAGCCGATCATCCAGTCGGAGACGATCATGGTCAGCGCCAATGCCGGTCCGTCGCCGATCGCCGGCAAGGCCTGCTCGCCCTATTTCTTCTCCACCTCCTGGCAGAACGACCAGAACCACGAGGTGATGGGCAAATACGCCCAGGACCAGGGCTACAAGCGCGTCGTCGTGATGGCGCCGAACTACCAGGCCGGCAAGGACTCCATTTCCGGCTTCAAGCGCTACTACGGCGGCGAGGTGGTGGACGAGATCTACACCAAGCTCGGCCAGCTCGATTTTTCCGCCGAGATCGCCCGCATCGCCGATGCCAAGCCGGACGCGATCTTCACCTTCATGCCGGGCGGCATGGGCGTGAACCTCGTCAAGCAGTTCTCGCAGGCCGGCCTGTCCGACAAGGTGCCGTTCCTGTCGGCCTTCACCGTCGATGAGACGACGCTGCCGGCGACGCAGGACACCGCGGTCGGCCTCAAGTCCGGCTCGCAGTGGTCCTCCACGCTCGACAACCCGGCCAACAAGGCCTTCGTCGCGGCTTTCGAAAAGGAATACGGCTACGCTCCTTCGCTCTACGCGTCGCAGGGCTATGACGCGGCCCGCCTGATCGACGGCGCGCTGAAGAAGGCCGGCGGCAAGGACGACAAGCAGGCGCTGATTGCCGCCCTCAGGGAAGCGCCGTTCGAAAGCGTGCGCGGCGACTTCAAGTTCAACACCAACCACTTCCCGGTGCAGGACTTCTATGTCGTCGAAGGCGCCAAGCGCGACGACGGCAAGTATATCGTCAAGGTGGTCGAGAAGGTCTTCGACGACCAGGGCGACGCCTATGCGGCGGAATGCACGCTGAAATAATTCGCGGGAAGGCCGGGGGAACCACGGTTCTCCCGGCCTTCCGGCCGGTGCCTCGCGCCTGACGCGCTGCCGGGCTGGCCTGAACACGACCTCTCGAAAACCGGATCTAAGGGGCGAAGTCTCGTGAGCGCCACCTTGCTTGCCGTTCAGACGCTGAACGGGCTGCAGCTCGGCATTCTGCTTTTCCTGATCGCCGCCGGCCTGACGCTTGTCTTCGGCGTGATGGATTTCATCAATCTTGCCCACGGCGTGCAATACATGCTCGGCGCCTATCTGGCGGTGGCCGCCTATGGCGTGACCGGCAGCTTCTGGACGGCGATGCTGCTGGCGCTTGCCGGTTCGCTGGTCGTCGGGCTTGCGCTCGAACTCGTCGTCTTCCGCCACCTCTATGACCGGGATCATCTCGACCAGGTGCTGGCGACCTTCGGCGTCATCCTGTTTCTCGGCGAGGCGGTGAAGGTGATCTGGGGATCCTCGCCGCTCAGCCTGCCGGTTCCCGATCTCCTGTCCGGCTCGATCCCGATCAGCGACGGCCTGCTCTATCCCGTCTACCGCATCGCCCTCATCGTCGCCGGCCTCCTGATCGCGGCTCTTCTTTATGTGCTCGTCACCCATACCCGCGTCGGCATGCTGGTCAGGGCAGGGGCCACCAACGCGCCCATGGTCTCGGCGCTTGGCGTCAATATCCGCCGCCTCTTCATGGTGGTCTTCGGCTTCGGCGCGATGCTCGCCGGTTTCGCCGGCATCATGGCCGCCCCCATCCTCGCCGTCGAACCCGGCATGGGCGACAACCTGTTGATCCTCGCCTTCGTCGTGATCGTCATCGGCGGCATCGGCTCGATCCGCGGCGCTTTCCTCGCCGCCCTCATTATCGGCCTCGTCGACACGATCGGCCGCTCCGCTGCGACCGATATCGCCCGCCTCGTGCTACCCCCGGCCGCCGCCAATGACGTCGGGCCGGCGATTGCCTCCATGCTGATCTACATCCTGATGGCGGCCGTGCTGTTCTTCCGTCCCAGCGGGCTCTTTCCCGCCAGGGCAGGCTGAGGAAGGGCGGCACTGATGGAAAATGCTACCGCATCCCTGTTTCGCGCCCGCCTCGTGCCCGGCCTGATCCTTGCCGCCTTCGGCCTGCTGCCGGTGCTGGCGGGGTTGATCGACGATACTTTCATCGTCTTCTTCGCCATCCGGGTGATGATCTTCGCCATCGCGGCGGTCAGTCTGGCGCTGATCCTCGGTTTCGGCGCCATGGTCAGTTTCGGCCACGCCGCCTATATCGGGCTTGGCGCCTATACGGTCGGCATACTGGCGGAAAACGGCGTCTGGGAATTCTATGTCAGCCTGCCGGCGACGCTTGTCGTCTGCGGGCTGTTCGCCCTGGTGACGGGCGCGATCAGCCTGAAGACGCGCGGCGTCTATTTCATCATGATCACGCTCGCCTTCGGGCAGATGGCCTATTACACCGCCACCTCGCTGTCGGCCTATGGCGGCGACGACGGGCTCACCATGTGGGGCCGCACCGAGATCTTCGGCTCCTCGATGCTGTCGGACCGCATGACCTTCTACTACGTGGTCTTCGCGGTCCTCGTCGCCGTCTGGTGGCTATGCCGCACCATGGTCAACTCCCGCTTCGGCCGGGTGCTGCAGGGCGCGAGGCAGAGCGAAATGCGGCTGCAGGCGATCGGCATCGACCCTTACGCCTATCGCCTTGCGGCCTATGTCATTGCCGGCATGATCGCCGGCGTCGCCGGGGCGCTGCTCGCCAATGCGGCGGAGTTCGTTTCGCCCGCCTATATGTCGTGGCACCGCTCGGGCGAACTCATCTTCATGGTCGTGCTCGGCGGTCTCGGCTCCTTCTCCGGCGCGATCCTCGGCGCCAGCGGCTATCTCGTGCTGGAGGAGGTGCTGTCGCACGTGACCGAGAACTGGCGGCTGATCTTCGGCCCCTTCCTCATCCTCGTCGTGCTTTACGGGCGCGGCGGCCTGCTCGGCCTGATTACGGGAGGAAAGCGCGATGGCTGATTCGATCCTCCGCCTTGAAGCCCTGGAAAAGAGCTACGGCGCGCTGCTTGTCACCGACAGGGTATCGCTCGACGTGCGCCCCGGGGAGATCCACGCCGTCATCGGGCCGAACGGTGCCGGCAAGACGACCCTGATCGGCCAGATCTCCGGCTCGCTCCAGCCGGATGCCGGCCGCATCCTGTTCGAAGGGCGGGGTGTCACGCATCTTCCCATGCATGCCCGCGCGCGGGCGGGTCTCGCCCGCTCCTTCCAGATCACCACCATCCTGCCGGATTTCACCGCCCGCCAGAACGTGGCGCTGGCGTTGCAGGCGCATCAGGGCCATTCGTTTCGCTTCTTCCGCGACGTGGCGAAGGACGAGGCGCTGAACGAGGCGGCGGGCAGGGTGCTGGCCGACCTGTCGCTGGCCTCGCGTGCCGACATTCCGGCCGGCGTCCTGTCCCATGGCGAGAAACGGTCGCTGGAACTGGCGATTGCGCTCGCCACCGCTCCCAAGCTCCTGCTCCTCGACGAGCCGATGGCCGGTACGGGGCGCGAGGAGACCGACCGCCTGGTCGAGGTGCTGTCCTCGCTCAAGGGCCGCTATGCCATGCTTCTGGTCGAGCATGACATGAGCGCGGTCTTCGCCCTGGCCGACCGCATATCCGTGCTCGTCTACGGCGCGATCATCGCCACCGGCACACCGGAGGAAATCCGCAACGACGCGCGCGTGCGCGAGGCCTACCTTGGCGAGGAAGCGGCATGAGCGCGCTGCTTGAAGTCGCCGGTCTCGAAGCCTCCTACGGCGAGGCGCAGGTGCTCTTCGGCATGGCGCTTTCCGTCGAGAGCGGCGAGGTCGTCACGCTGATGGGCCGCAACGGCATGGGCAAGACGACGACGATCCGCGCCATCATGGGGCTGGTTTCGTCGAGCGCCGGCACGGTGCATTTCCTCGGCGAGGACCTGACCGCCGCCCCGCCGTACCGGATTGCCAAGGCCGGCATCGGTCTGGTGCCGGAAGGGCGGCAGATCTTCCCCACGCTCACCGTGGAGGAAAACCTCGTCGCCACCGCCGCCAACCGCTTCAAGGCCGCGCCCGCATGGTCGCTGGAGCGGGTCTACGAGTTCTTTCCGCGGCTGAAGGAACGGCGGAAGAACATGGGCAACCAGCTTTCCGGCGGCGAGCAGCAGATGCTTGCCATCGGCCGTGCGCTGATGACCAATCCGAAGCTCCTGATCCTCGACGAGGCGACGGAGGGACTTGCGCCCCTGATCCGTGCCGAGATCTGGGCCTGCCTCGGCCGGCTCAAGGGAGAGGGGCAGTCGATCCTCGTCATCGACAAGAATGTCGATGCGCTGGAAAGCCTCGCCGACCGCCATGTGGTGGTCGAAAAGGGGCATGTCGTATGGTCGGGCGACAGCGCCGCGCTGAAGGCGGACCCGACCATCCGCGACCGTTATTTGAGCGTTTAGGACCGGCAAGCGACCGATAGTTGACCGCTTGGCTACCGATCATGCAGCAGTCAGCCCGCGCTTTTTCAGCAGCGGACCGGCATCCGGCATCCGGCCGCGGAACTTCAGATAGGCTTCGGCCGGGTCGTCCCTGCCGCCGGCGGAATAGATGAAATCCTTCAGCCGTGCCGCTGTTTCGGGATCGAAGATGTCGCCCTTTTCCTCAAAGGCCATGAAGGCGTCGGCATCCATGACTTCCGACCACATGTAGCTGTAATAGCCCGACGAATAGCCATCGCCGGAAAATACATGGGCGAAATGCGCCGGGCGGTGGCGCATGACGATCTCTTCCGGCATGCCGATGCGCGTCAGCGTTTCCGCCTCAAGTTCGGTGATGTCGCCAATCCCGCCGCTGCGGCTGTGGACGTCGAGGTCGTAGAGGGCGGAGGCGAGATATTCCACCGTCGCGAAGCCCTGGTTGAAGTTGCGTGCGGCGAGCAGCCGGTCGAGCAGCGCTTCGGGCATCGGTTCGCCGGTCCGGTAGTGGACGGCATAGCGCGACAGCACCTCCGGTTGCGACAGCCAGTGCTCGTAGAGCTGCGACGGCAGTTCCACGAAATCGCGGGCGACGGACGTGCCAGAGATCGTCGGGTAGGTCACGTCGGACAGAAGCCCGTGCAGACCGTGGCCGAATTCGTGAAACAGCGTGCGCGCATCGTCGAAGGTCAGCAGTGCCGGCTCGCCGTCCGCGCCCTTGTTGAAGTTCATCACGTTGACGATGATCGGCCGCACCTCCCCATCCAGCTTGTGCTGGCGGCGGAAGGCGCTCATCCAGGCGCCGCTGCGCTTGGAGGAGCGGGCGAAATAATCGGCGAGGAACAGGCCGACATGGCGGCCGGAAGCGTCCGTCACCTCGAAGACGCGCACGTCCGGGTGATAGACCGGCAGTCCGCGCTTTTCGGCAAAGGTCAGGCCGAACAGGCGGCCTGCCGTATCGAAAGCCGCCTCGATCATCTTTTCGAGCTGCAGGTAGGGCTTCAGTTCCGCCTCGTCGAGATCGTGCTCGGCCTTGCGGAGCTTTTCGGCATAGTAGCGCCAGTCCCACGGGGCGACGGCGGTGTTGTCGCCGCCCGCGCGCGCCGTCTCGCGCAGCTTCTCGGCCTCTTCCCTTGCGCGCACCACGGCCGGCTGCCAGACTTGTTCCAGCAACTCGCGCACCGCGGCTGGCGTCTTCGCCATGGTGTCGTCCAGCTTGAAGGCGGCGAAATGCTCGTAGCCGAGCAGCTTCGCCCGCTCGTCGCGCAGCTTCAGCGTCTCGGCGATCAGCTCGCGATTGTCCGTATTCCCGCCCTTTTCGCCGCGTGCCGTCCAGGCGCGGAAAGCTTCCTCGCGCAGGTCGCGGCGGGTCGAGAATTGCAGGAAGGGCTCGATACTGGAGCGCGACAGGGTGATGGCGTATTTGCCGTCATGGCCGCGTTCGCGGGCAGCCGCGGCGGCTGCCGCGCGCAGGAAGTCGGGCAGGCCGGCAAGGTCCTCCTCACTTTCCAGATAGAGCGCGTAGTCAGCCTCGTCGGCCAGCACGTTCTGGGCAAACCGGGTACCGAGTTCCGCCAGCCGCTGCGAGATGGCCGCCATCCGCGCCTTGCCTTCGTCGTCAAGGCCAGCACCGGCGCGGCGGAAGGCGGTGTGATAGCGCTCAAGCACGCGCATCTGCTCTGCCGTGAGGCCCAGGCTGTCGCGCCTCTCCCAGAGGTCGGCGACGCGGGCAAACAGGCTAGAGTTCAGCATTGTCTCGCTGTGGTGGCGGGCAAGACGCGGCGCCATTTCACGCTCGATCTCCTGCAGGGCAGGCGAGGTATGGGAGCCGGTCAGGTTGAAGAAGACGCCGCCGACCTTCGTCAGCAGGCGCCCGCTCTTTTCCAGCGCGCCGATCGTGTTGTCGAAGCTTGGGGCTGCGTCCTGGTCCGCGATCGCATCGATATCGCGGCGGGCTTCGTCGAGCGCCGTATCGAAGGCCTCGCGGAAATGACCGGCCTCGATCCGGTCGAAGGGCGGCATTTCGAAGGGCGTGGCCCATTCGGCCAGCAGCGGATTGTCGTGCTTCGTCATGGTCGGTCGTGTGCTCGAAGATGTTGGCGGGCGGGGGCGGGGCGTGTCGGTCCCTGACGCTCAATATGGTGGCGTTTCCACGCCGGCTCCAGCCCTGAAAGCGGGTAATCGGACATTCCGGCGTCAAAAGAACCGGAGGCGCCGACCGACCACGCGCGAATATGCGCCCTCCCGCGGATATGCCCTTTCCCGCGGATATGCCCTTTCCCGCGGATATGATTGGCACCCGCAATATCGCACGACTAGTATGGCGCCCGCGAATATCGGCAAAGTCGGCATCCGCGCCGCTCCGCCTGCTTGATCGAATACGGACCTTAAATATTGAAATTCATAACGGTGGACACGGTCGGGAGCCCGAAACTCGATCGGCTCAAGCGATCCTGCGACTATCATTCCATTCCCCTGGAAGTCATCGGGCTGGGCCGGCCCTATCCGCATCACGGCGTCAAGCTGCACTATATCTGCGAATATCTCGCCGGGCTGGACCCCGAAGAGACGGTGATGTTCGTCGATGGCTATGACGTTGTCTTCCTCGCGGGAGTTGAGGAAATCGAGCGTAAATTCAAAGCGTTCGGGCGGGAAATTCTTTTCTCGACGGAGCAGAATTGCAACGTCAACGGCGGCTTGCGTGTGAGATTTCCCACCTGGCTGAAATATCCCAAGGCGAAGGGACCGTACCGCTTTCTGAATTCCGGCTCCTATGTCGGCAAGGCGGGGCGTTTGCTGGAGCTGTTCTCGCAGCTTCGCATAAAGCCGACCGACAGCGACCAGACGGTCCTCAACCGCTACCTCGTGGCGCATTCCCCCGATATCGCTCTGGATTGCGAGCAGCAGATCTTCACCTGTACTGCCGGGCGCACCGGTCTTGAGGAGCAGGATTACAGGGTCGAGGACGGACGCCTGCGCAACGTGGTGACCGACAGCCTTCCGTGTGTGCTGCACTGTCCGGGGAAAAACTATATTGGCCTGGAGAAGCTCGTCTCCAGGCTTCCCTTCGCAGGTCCGGTTTACGAGCCTGCGCCTGACGAGCTTCGTCGTTACCGCAAGAGCCGTTTCATGAACCGCATCACGGCGCGCCTGCTTCCCGATAATTTCCTGTTTCACCTGATCCTTGACGGATTGCTTCTTGCCGCCGGCATCGGCGTGCTGCTTGCGATCGTTGCCGCCTTCCTTTGACGGCATGGGCGTCGCCGGCCTGCTTCCCGGATACCGGTTCGTTAGATTTTTGCCGGAGGAATTAGGCCTGCCTTAACGGGATCGGCGCAGACTTGCCGCATGTCGGCTCTCGGTATCTCTCTTGGCGGTTTGCAGGGCGCTTCTGTCCGCTTCGAAAAGGCGGCGCAGCGCGTGGTCGCGAACGGCGCTGCGCAAAGCGAAAGTCTGGGCGCTGCGGCAGGGCGAGGTTCGGCGAATGCACCGCTGCAGGGCGGCGCGCCGGTACCGGCCGGGGCGCAGGGGCTGCTTGCCGGCGACACCACGGCGGCGCTCGTTGAACTGAAGCAATCCGAGTTGGATTTCAAGGTGAACGCCAGGGTCGCGGGCCGGGTGTCGGATCTCTACAAGGAAACGCTGGATCTTCTTGGCGGCCGCCGGGATCGCTGAGCAGCGAACAATTCAGGCCCTTTCAGTCACCCTTGGCCGGCTCGATCAGTCCGGCGGCCGCCAGTTCCTCTCTTACGACGTCGTAGGGCAGCAGCATGTTCGACTGCACCACGAGAAAGAGGCTGTCCGGATCCGGGTGTCTCAACCGCTCGCGCATGGTGTCGAGGTCTGTCGCATGCCATATGGATTTTCGGGATAGCAGGTGCATCGGCCGCTCCGGCGTGCCTGCGCGTACATGATAGCGATCAAGCAGGCCGTCTTCCCGCGCCGTCAGGAAATAGAGCGTATATTCGCTCCACCGGAAGAGGTATCTCTGGCGCGGCAGATAGACATGCGGCGCGCCCTGCCTGAGCGGTCTTACCAGATATTCGTACCAGTCTGCGTTTCGCGCCCGCGTGGCAAGCCGCTCCAGCGCCCTCCGGCAGATCTCGGTCGACATCAGGACGGGCGTCACGCCGATCGTCTCCTCGTTGCCGGGTCTGCCGACGCCGAGCTTTCTCGCGGAGGCACTCCACCACCAGGGTCGATGCGTCGCGCTTGGATCGATAAGCGCCTTGCCGCCGGGAAGCAGGATATCCTTTGAGAGGGGATGGACGCAGAGAACGTCGGCATCGAATGTCAGGACGAAATCGGCGTCCAGCCGTGCTGCGCCAGCGAGCTTGATGATCTGCTGCTTCGACCAGCCGCTGAGTTTTTCGTCGCCGGCAATCTCCGGAACGAGTTCGGTCTCATCGACAATGCGGACGTTAAGGCCGGTCCGATTTTCGAATGCCTCGCGTCCGGCATCCACTTCGTCAGGTCGCATGACGATCAGAAATTCGTCGAACGTCCCTTCGGCCGCGTACCGGGAAAGGCTGTCAAGCAGGTGGCGGGCTCGCTCGGCTTCGTGCAAATCCCTGTTCCCGTGGATCCTCAGGGGCAGAAGCGCGGCAAGTCTGGGTGCGGTACCGGAAGTCGACGAGGAAAGCATCCTCCTTTTTTGCATCAATCAACGCAGATAGCCATTTAATATTATTATGGACTTATAATTATATTCGTTGATTCCTCGTCAGTAGCTTCAAAATTGCTTCGATTTTCCGAATATTGAAGTGGAGCATATGAATTTGATGGCGTCGGGTTGAGCTTTTAATTGCCGACTGTACTCCTCTCCGACACCCTCAGATTGTTTTCGGGCCTCTCCGGGGTCACCAACTGGAAGAGGCGGTAGTCTCCGGCCTCGGCGATCTGGGTCATCGCATCGCCCGGGAGGTTCTGCCGGATCGCATTCGTCAATTCGCCATAGGTCAGCAGATAGTCGAAGCCCAGGATATGCGCTTTCGGGTCGATGCCGGCCGCCTTCAGGTTCCTTGCGGATTCGGCAAGAAAGACGACCGAGTTGCCTGGCGCATTCTGGATCGCTTCGTCGCGCAGGCGCAGGGGTTGCTGGCCCCTGTAGGTGAAAAGCGTCTGCACCAGTCCCCGGCGCTCGGTCACGATCAGGCTTTGCGCGTGATAGAGACCGACGGCATAGCTGTGCAGCCAGGACTTGTCGACATCGCCGAAGCCGAAATAGACGCGCGAACCTTCCGCGATCCGGGGCAGGATGCGATGAATGTCGCGAAGTCCCGCATCGCCGTCCTTGTAGGAGGAGATCAGCACGGCATTGGCGATGACGCTGACGCCGACGGACAATGCGGCAAGAACCGGCACGGTGAGCGAGGAGCCATTCTCGCCTGGACGCAGGGACGCTGCCAGCAGGAAGCCGAAGGGTAGAATGAAGCGCCAGCCGAGATGGCCGGTGGAGTTGAAGTTTCCCGGTGCCAACAGGAACAAAACGAGGAAAACGGCGATGGGTGCCATCATGCGTCTGTCGATCTTGATCCGCCGCAAGATCACGCCGAGCGCGATGATACCCAGGGACAGGAACGACAGCGCGCGGCACCAGCTTCCGGGACCGGCATCGACCAGGCGGCCGACCAGTTTCAATCTGCCGAGCGGATTGGCGATCTCGCTCGGCGTCTGGCCTACCGTGGAAAGCGGCTGCGAAAATTCCGAATAGAGGAAGAACACGGTTGCGGCGGGCAGGGCCTGCAGCCCGTCGCTCCAGGCCCGCGCCGCGAATGTCCGCAGGACTGCGCCGAGCCCCCTTGCGCTGAAGAGGCGCATCTGCGGTTCCGCCGCGCGGACGTCCTCGGCGGCCAGCGAGAGCGACCAGAGGGCGACGAAGACCCCGTAGATGCCGAATGCCATCAGATGGGCGGCGTAAAGCAGCGAGGAAGCAATCAGTCCGTAGGCTAGCCGCGCCCATCGTGGCTGGCGGGAAAGCAGGATCCAGCCGGCGATCGCCCAGAGTGCCAGCCCAAGTCCCAGTTCGAAGCCGACGAAACCCATTGCCGCCGCACCGTTGAAGGCGAAGGGCGTCGCGAGGAGGGCGAGCGGCGTAAGCTTCCTGTTGATCGCGCAGCTTACGGCAATCGTGCCGCTCCAGGGCAACAGCAGCATCAGCGCGACCGTGAACGTGATCGTGCCCGCATGGCCGAGCCATGGCCCGAAGGCGAGCACGATGCCTTCGAAGCCGAGGTTCGGTTCAGGCCGCCAGTCGAAATAGAAATGCCGAGCGAGCAGCGGATCGTCCTGGTTGAGCAGGATGAAAGCGCGAGCCGCGTGGTTCGGCAGGTCCTGCATGTGGACGTTGTCCGCCACAAGCAGCGGCATCAGGGCGGCGGTCAGGCTCGCGGCAAACAGCAATGCGGTCAGGGCCGCCATGGAGGCCCGCTTGCGGTTCGTCATCCGGTCCGGCCATGCGCGGCAGCGGCGTCGAAGGCATCCGCGATCACCTGGGCCTGCGCGCGGAACGAAAATTTCTCCGATGCCACCCGCGAGCGGGGCGGAATCGCGCCGGCCAGGCAATCGTCGAGGAAGGAAACAGCCTTGACGAGTTCGTCCGGCCCGACATGCAGGGCGGCGCCGGCCTCGGCGAATATGCGTGCCAGTTCGGGATGCTCGGGCCCGACCGAAAGGATGGGCCTGGACGAGGCCAGGTAGTCGTAGGTCTTGGCAACGATGCGCTGGGCGGTCGAATTGACCTCCACAAGCACATCCGCCTTTTCGAGGATCGCCTGCGCGGCCGCATAGGGCTGGTGGCCGATAATCGTGATGCGTTCGGCGACGCCGAGCGCGGCGGCAAGCGCCATGTCCCGTTCCGACGGCGAATGGGTGACGAAAAGCCGCAACCCGGATGACGGACCTCCGCTTCGGGCGGCTCTGGCCAGCAGGCGGATCAGCGGCTCGGCCCTTATCACGTTGCCGAAGGTGCCGAAGAAGAGCAGGGACGGCGACGGCAGCGAGCCGACCCAGTCGTGTGCCTGCAGGTCACGGTCGAAGCCGTTATGGAAGGAGACGAAAGTCTCCGGCGGCCGGTGCGGATAGAGTCCGCGGTAGTCGTCGCGGCAGCGCTCGGTATACAGGATCGCCCGGGCGCTTGCATCGATCACACGCCGCTCGTGGAAGGCATTCGCGATCCACGTATGCGGCAGGCGCTTGCGGTTGCGCAACTCGCAGCATCGCCATGGGTCAGCGAACAGGCTCACCAGCGGCAACCCGGTCTCAAGCGCGAGTTCGCGGCCGACCAGGAGCGCTGCGACCGGGGTCGACTGCGCGACGATGAGATCGCAAGGATGTTTTTCGAGCAGGCGCCTTGCCGCCGAAAGCGCGATCTTGCGATAGGCGCCGTAGTCGCCGATGGGCAGCACGTCCCGCTCCGCCGCCCAGCGAGAAATCCTGTCGATCAGGCCTGTCTTTTTCTTTTGGCCGCGCCGGGCCTCCGCTGTCGTGGAAGGCGAGAACGGTCCGCGACCGCTATAGCCGCGATCGACCGGCGTTCGAGGCGGGATCAGTCCGGCAAGCTGGGGGTCGGCGGGGATATCCGGGGCCTGATCGGCCAGCACGACAGCCTCCCAGCCATATTCCGGCAGGTGGCGGACGATCTTCAGCGGAGCAAGCGCACCAACCCGCTGGTTCGGCGGAAAGAAGGGGCTGATATAGAGAAATCGCCGCATCGAAAACGGATTCGGACCTTGAGGAAATTCGGTACGTTTGCGCTCTATGGCATGATTTTACGGACAAAGGGGCAAAAATTACTTGGCAGACGGAAATTCCTGATCCGTTCCGAGGACCGGCGCGACCGGTCAGACGCTCAGTTGGGCCGCGACGATATGAGACAGGATGAGACAGCAACAGTCACGAGATCGGCAATCACAATGTCGGGCGTCCGTCTTCCTCGGGACGTGACAGGATCATGACCCAGAAGTTGCGCCATTTTCCGTCGGCCCGTCTGGTTCGGGCGATGCCGACCCGGGTCACGTATGGGTTGAGGAGGTTCTTGTCATGGTCCTTCGATCCCTTCCAGCCTGCGAAGGCCGCGTCGAAGTCCTTGTAGCCGGCGCCCAGGTTTTCGGCGCCCGCATAATTGCGGTAGCCGGACCCGTCGAGGCGGCGGGCAAGGCCGGAGGCGCTGTGCTGGCGGGTCGAAAGGCTGTCGTTTTCGGCGATCAGGTGGGCCATGTCCCTTGAGGCCGCATCGAGACGGGCGTCGGCGGCAAGCGGATGCAGGCCCTTCGCCGCCCGATAGGCATTGACCTTGGCAAGCGCATCGGCGCGGTCCACCGGTACGTCCGAAATCTCGGCGGCGGAGTTGCCGGAGCCAAACCCGGCGCAACCTGCCAGCGCGAGCGGCAGGCTCGATGCGGCGATCAGGAAGGCACGGCGACTGCCTGGGTATTTCGCCATAAAGCTTTGATCCTGCACGACTCCTCCAGATGTTCCGACGCGCTCATGGCCAGCTCACGCCTTCGTCAGCCCAGAACGGGAAAGGGCCGGGATAGGCCTCCACATAGGCAAGATGCGTGACCATGCCGGCTTCCTGCGTAAAGTGATGGAGGAAGTAGGCCGGCGGCTCCATCACGAATTCGGCCGGCGCGCTGTCGTTGAGATCAAGGACGACCTGATGGGCCGTTCCTGGACAGAGCGTCATGACTGTTCCGGCGAAGGCGGAAATGATCGGCCGGTGGACATGGCCGCAGATCACCCGTTCGACATGGCGGTATTTCGAGATCACTTTTCCGAAGGCGGCGCCATCGCTGAGAGCTATGTCGTCCATGTGTCGGATTCCGACCGCCTTGGGCGGATGATGGACGGCGATCATCGTAGGCCTTGGGTGCTGCGCCAACTCAGTATCGAGCCAGTCGAGCTGCTCTTTGCCAAGTTCGCCGTTGGCAAAGCCGGGAATGGAGCTGTCAAGTGCGATCAGCCGCAACTCGCCGACCTCCGCCGCATAATACACCTTCTCCTTCGACCCTTTTGAAATCAGGGGGAAATCGGAGAGGTGCTCGCGCATTGCGTCCGTCCGGTCGTGATTGCCGGGCATCACGTAAACGGGGCAGGACAGGCGCTTGAGAAGCCGTCGGACGAGGCGATATTCGCGCGGATCATTCCGCTCGGTCAGGTCGCCGGTCACCACCACGGCATCCGGAGCCGGATCGAGCGCCTTGAGCGCGCGGACCGCACGGTCGGCCAGGAGGTTCGTTTCGCTGACGCGGTAGCAGGCGACCCCTTGCGGCCGGATGTGGAGATCGGTGATCTGCGCGATCAAGGTCATACGGCGCTCCGTCGGTCCATCGGGCGAGATACGTAGGAACATCTATATCAGGCCGCCACTGTTTGGCGACTGCCTGATGGCGGTTTCCCTTTCCTTCGGCGTCATGTAGGAAGCGCAGCGAAGGCTCGTGGCGCGTTGCCCCCAACGAAGTGCCTTATGCCGGGAGAACCTTGCAGCAGATGAGCGGATCTGTGCCGTCATCGGCTATTGCCGAAAACAGCGCTGGATTGCGGACCGAACCCGACCGCCGGCCTCTGTGGTTGCGCATCGCGGGGCGGCGCCTTCTCGCGCCGGTGATCCTGTTGGCTCTGGCGCTTGCGATGATCGTGCCGGGCGTCTTTCAGGTGCCGCCGCTCGATCGCGACGAGCCTCGTTTCGCCCAGGCCACGAAGCAGATGGTGGAGAGCGGCGACTATGTCGATATCCGCTTCCAGGACGAACCGCGCCACAAGAAGCCGGTCGGCATCTACTGGCTGCAGTCGGCGGCCGTGGCGGCAAGCGGCAAGGGTGCCGACGCGCCGATCTGGGTTTATCGGCTTCCGTCGCAGGTCGGGGCCGTCCTCGCCGTGATTCTGACCTACTGGGCGGCGCGAGCCTTCCTGCCACCGTCGGCAGCGCTGCTTGCCGGCCTGTTCACTGCCCTGGCCATCATTCTCGGGGTCGAGGCAAGGCTCGCCAAGACGGATGCCGTGCTCCTCGCCTGCATCGTCGCGTCGCAAGGCGCCCTGGCGAGGCTCTGGCTGAAGGCGCAGGAAATCAACCTGCCCCGCGGCCGACCCTGGCCTATTCTGTTCCTGTTCTGGACAAGCCTGAGCGCCAGTATCCTGATCAAGGGACCGGTCGGTCTCATGGTCGTCGGCCTTACGATCGCCGCACTGAGCGCCGCGACGCGCAAGCTGGGCTGGATCCGGACGCTCGCGCCGCTGCCGGGCATCCTGTATCTGCTGCTGCTGGTCAGCCCATGGTTCGTGGCGATCTGGATCGCAACCGACGGCCAATTCTTCCAGGAAGCGGTCGGCAAGGACTTTGTCGGAAAGCTCGCCACGGGCCAGGAAAGCCACGGAGCTCCGCCGCTGACCCATCTGGCTGCGATGCTCGGCACCTTCTGGCCCCTGCCTGGTTTCCTGCTTCTTGCCTTCACCCAACTCAAGGGGCGGCTGATGTCGCCACCCGTCCTCTTTGCGTTGTGCTGGGCCCTGCCGTCCTGGGTCGTCTTCGAACTGGTGGCGACCAAGCTGCCGCATTACACCCTACCGATCCTGCCGGCGCTCGCCATTCTCGCGGCTGCCCTCGTCGGCGCGGAGACCAGACGACCGGCCGGCAAGGCGCTGCGCTGGGCAGCCAGCGTCCTGTATTTCGTGCCGGCCGCGGTCCTTGCGGCCGCAGCCATCGCAGCTCCGGTCCATCTCGGTATATGGCCGTCACCTCCCGGGGCAGTCATCGCGCTGCTCTCTCTCGTCTTTTCGCTGGCTGCCGTAAGGTACCTGCTACGGGACAAGCCGCTTGCCGCTACAGGTCCCGCGATTCTTGCCAGCCTGCTGATCGCCGCGGGAACGTGGGGCTTCACCATGCCCTCCTTGTCGCCGATCTGGATCAGCCCGCGTCTTGCCGAGACCGTTCGCCAGACAGCAGGCTGCACCGATCCGGAGGTCGCGACCGCAGGTTTCAGCGAGCCGAGCTATGTATTTCTGCAGGGAACGGGCACGCTTCTTTCGACCGCCGAGGGGGCGGCGACGTTTCTGGCCGAGGCGGCGCCCGCCGACTGTCGTGTCGCCGTAATCGATATGCGTCAGGAACCCCGGTTCAAGGAAGAGGCCAGCGCCGCCGGCCTTGGGCTTCGCGAAGCAGCGCGGGTTCAAGGCCTGAACATCAATGGCGGCAGGAAGCTCGACATCGGCGTCTATCTCAAGGAGGGAACCGGGCGTGATTGAGAAGGGGGCTGCCGATGCGTCCTGGCTGCCGGTATGGAAGGCAAAGGTCGCTGTGCTTTGGGCGACTGCCCGGCGCAATGGCAGGAATATCGCGGCAATTCTTCGCACGCGCCGGCAGCGGATACGATCCGTCAAGACCGCCGCCAGAGCGGGGCAGCGGCCGCAGGACCTGCTGGCGATCCTGCTTCTGACTGTCGGGATAGCCGTCATCGCGCTCGATATTCCGACCTATCCGTGGATACATTCCATGCCCGCACAATATCGCGATGCCTTTGCGTCCTTCACGCATCTCGGCCGGGCGGACTGGATCCTCTGGTCGAGCGGTCTCTTCTGCCTGGGAATGCTTCTCGTCGACTGGCAGAAGCTGGCGAACCGGATACGTATCGCCGTAATCGCCGCCTGGACCTACGCGGCTTTCATCTTCGCCAGCGTCGCCGTCAGCGGCATCATCGCCGTCACCATAAAATGGTCGCTGGGGCGCGCGCGGCCGAAGCTGTTTCCCGAGTTCGGGCCGATGGAATTCCGTCCGTTCTACTTCGACAGCCATTTCACGAGTTTTCCTTCGGGTCACTCGACCACGATTGCGGCTCTCGCAACGGCACTGGTGCTTCTGTTTCCCACCTGGCGATGGCTGACGATCGTCGCTGCTTTCTGGATAGCCTTCAGCCGCATCATGATCGGCGCGCACTATCCCAGCGATGTCATCGCGGGAACCTTGCTTGGCATAACCATCACGCTCGCGACCGCCCGATGGATGGCGCGACGGCATATCGGTTTCGTACTCGGGCCCGACAACAGGCTCAGGCCGACGATCGGCAGGCTCTCGGCGAAAGCTTGCGCGGTTGCGCTGTGGCAGGCTGTGCAGGGGTACCGCAGCGCCTATCGCGGTTCGCCTTCCCACTCATCATCGAAGACAATCGAAAACGGTGATCAAGAATGATCGATCGCGCTATAGCGGACGCGGAGCAGGCTCCGGCTCCGGACATCACCGTCATCATCCCGGCTCGAGACGAGCGGGACAACCTGCCGACTCTGCTGGACGAGATCGCGGCGGCACTCGGAGAGCGACGCTTCGAGGTGGTGGTTGTCGATGACGGGTCGCGTGACGGAACCGACGAGACGCTGCGCGCCTATGCGGCTGAGCACCCCTGGCTCCGGGCCTTGCGGCATGCCCGCTCCTGCGGACAGAGCTGTTCGGTTCGCACGGGACTTCTGTCGGCCCGCGGCCGCATCGTCGTGACGATCGACGGCGACGGCCAGAACGACCCGGCCTATATTCCGGGGCTCGCCGATGCGCTCGACCGTGCCGGGCCGCGTGTCGCGCTCGCCGCCGGTCAGCGGATCGGACGCAAGGCAAGCGGCGCAAAACGGCTGGCTTCTAAATTCGCCAATCGCCTGCGCGGGGTGCTTCTAAAGGACGACACGCGCGATTCCGGCTGCGGATTGAAGGCACTTCGGCGCGAAGTCTTCCTGAGACTGCCCTATTTCGACAGCTGGCACCGCTTCCTGCCCGCGCTCGTGCTGCGCGAGGGATACGCAGTGGTGCATGTGGATGTCGTTGACCGCGAGCGCAGGCATGGTTCGTCGAAATACGGCATCTTCGATCGGGCGCTGGTCGGCGCGCTCGATCTTTTCGGCGTCTGGTGGCTGCGCCGCCGCCGGAAGCATGTTCCGGAAGTCGCGACGATCGCCGATCGCGCGCAAGCCGGGGAGGCTTGAGAGATGCTGGACCAGTTGTTCGCCTGGCTGAACCATGTCTTCGTCGCACGCTTCGATGGTTGGGTCGTGCTGGGCTTTGCTGCCCAGTTCCTTTTCATGATGCGCTTCGTGGTGCAGTGGATCGCCTCCGAACGGGTCGGCAGGTCGATCGTGCCGATTGCCTTCTGGTTCTTCTCGCTCGGCGGCGGCAGCCTGCTGCTGATCTATTCGATCCGCCAGCAGGACCCCGTCTTCATCGCCGGCCAGGGGCTCGGCCTGCTGATCTATTTCCGCAACCTGTGGCTGATCTTCCGCGAGAAACGCCGCGATCCGGCCTTGTAAACCGGACGCGGCGCAGCCCGTTCAGCGCGATATGACGTCGAAGGCCTGCTCGATATCGCGGCGCAGGTCCTCGACGTCTTCCAGACCTATATGCAGCCGTACGCTCGGGCCGCCTTCCGGCAGTGCCGAGGCCGTGCGCATGCCGGCAAGGCGAACCGGGATCACGAGGCTTTCGAAGCCGCCCCAGGAATAGCCGAGGCCGAAAAGCTTCAGCGCGTCGATGAAGGCATGCGACTGCTCGATCGTTACGCCTTTCCTGAAGTCGAAGGCGAAGAGGCCGCAGGCACCCTTGAAGTCGCGCTTCCAGATCGCATGGCCAGGATCGCTTTCAAGCGCGGGATGGCGGACGCGCTCGACGAGCGGGTGCGTCTCCAGCCAGCGGGCGATCGTCAGGCCGCTTTCCATATGCTGGCGCAGGCGTACGCCCATAGTGCGCAGGCCGCGCAACGCGAGGTAGACGTCGTCCGGCCCCACATGGACGCCCATGGCGCCGTGGGTCGTCTTCAGCCCTTCGATCGCCCGTTCGCTTGCCGCTACCGTGCCGATCATCACATCCGAGTGGCCGACGATGTATTTCGTTGCGGCCTGGATGGAGAGATCGACGCCGTGACTGATTGCCGGAAAATAAAGCGGTGTCGCCCAGGTATTGTCCATGAGGACAAGCGCGCCGCGGGCATGCGCGATGTCCGCGATCTGCGGAATGTCCTGCATTTCGAAGGAGAGCGAACCGGGCGCCTCGGTGAGGATAGCCTTCGTGTTCGCCTTGAAGAGGCCGGCGATGCCGGCCCGCAGTGCGGGATCGTAGTATTCGACCTCGATGTTCATCCGTTTCAGGACGGTTTCGCAGAAGTGGCGCGTCGGCCCGTAGGCGCTGTCGACGATCAGCACATGATCGCCGGCCGAGAGGCAGGAGAGCAGTGCGAGCGAGATGGCGTTCAATCCTGAAGTCGCCAGGCGGGCGCCCGCAGCCCCTTCAAGCTCGGTGATCGCCTCTTCCAGCGCTTCGGTGGTCGGCGTGCCGCGTCGCCCGTAGACATATCTCTGTTTTCCCGAAAGCATCGTGGCCGTATCGGGAAACAATACTGTCGAGGCGTGGATGACCGGCGGGTTGACGAAACCGTGATTCTCGGCCGAATGCCGCCCGGCATGGGCAAGTGTCGTGTCCATCCTGAGTGCAGGTTCTGACTTATTGCTGGGCATGTTCACCTTCTGTGCAGCGAATGGCTTTTCATCTTGTGAAAAATTATGCGTTTTTCTGATCAAGGTGTTTTTCACCCCTCTTGACCCTGCCCGTCAAATGCCATCGAATGCATGGCACGAGGCGATGGTCCGGCGTATCCCTTAACTTGAAACAAAAACGGGAGCGAGGATCGCCATCGGGGAGGGGCTTAGTCTGGAAGGCATTCTTGTTGGGAAACCGCCTTCACAAGGCCCGTGCCTGAGGCCGTTGTCTCCAAATGACGTATCCAAGGACAACAGAAAAGGCTGCAGATTCATGAAAACCAAATTCCTTCCCGTCGTGCTCGGCGCCGCGCTCGGCGTGGCCGCCACGGGCGCGAACGCGGCCAAGCTCGACGATGTCAAGGCCAAGGGCTTCGTGCAGTGCGGCGTGAGCCAGGGTCTGCCGGGCTTTTCCAATCCGGATTCCGCCGGCAACTGGACCGGTCTTGACGTCGACTTCTGCCGCGCCATGGCTGCCGCGATCTTCGACGATGCCAATGCGGTCAAGTTCACGCCGCTTTCGGCCAAGGAGCGCTTCACGGCTCTGCAGTCCGGCGAAATCGACGTGCTGTCGCGCAACACCACCTGGACCATGTCGCGCGACACGCAGCTCGGCCTGAACTTCGCCGGCGTCACCTACTATGACGGCCAGGGCTTCATGGTGCGCAAGTCGCTGGGCGTGACCTCGGCGCTCGAGCTGTCCGGCGCCACCGTCTGCACCCAGACCGGCACCACGACCGAGCTGAACGTCGCCGACTACTTCCGCGCCAACAACATGCCCTACGAGATCGTCGCTTTCGAAAAGAACGACGAGGTCGTGCAGGCCTATGACGCCGGCCGCTGCGACGTGTTCACCACGGATGCCTCGGGCCTCTATGCCGAGCGCCTGAAGCTTACGAACCCGGGCGATCACCAGGTCCTGCCGGAGATCATCTCCAAGGAGCCGCTCGGCCCGGTCGTCCAGCAGGGTGATGACCAGTGGTTCAACGTGACCAAGTGGGTCTACTTCGCTCTGATCAACGCTGAGGAAGCCGGCGTCAATTCGGCCAATGTCGATGAGATGAAGTCGTCCGAAGACCCGAACGTCAAGCGTCTGCTCGGCACCGAGGGCGCCTTCGGCGAGGCCATCGGCCTGTCCAACGACTGGGCATACCGTGTCGTCAAGCACGTCGGCAACTACGGCGAGATCTTCGAGCGTAACGTCGGTCCGGACACCCCGCTCGGCATCGCCCGCGGCCTGAACGCGCTGTGGTCGAAGGGCGGCATCCAGTACGCCCCGCCGGTCCGCTGATCCGCACACGAAACCGTGAAGCCCCGGTCGGTTGCCCGACCGGGGCTTTCAATCAAAAAGCACAAGCCGTACACGGGCGCCCTTGGCGGGTGACCCGCTGAAGCGGCGGCCGCAAGACCGCGTAGATCGGCAGCGGCCAATTGGGCGGGATATTTGCAGTTTTGCCGCGTTGGCGCGATGATATGCGCTGTGGCTGGACTGTTTGACCGTCGATACAGCAGGCGAGGGCATATGGCTGTTCAGGATCAGGGGATGGAAGCCCATCCACCGCGCACCTCCCTTTGGAACGACCCGAAAGCACGCGGGATAATTTTTCAGGCGCTCCTAGTCGCCGTTCTATCCTATCTCGTGTTCTGGATCGTCCGAAACACGATTGGAAATCTGGAAAAGCAGAATATCGCTTCCGGCTTCGCGTTCCTGGATACGACGGCCGGATTTGGCATCAGCCAGACACTCGTTTCCTATAGCGAAACCTCGAGCTATGGCCGGGCGATCCTGGTCGGGTTCTTCAACACGCTGCTGGTAGCGGTCGTTGGTATCATCGCCGCGACCATACTCGGCTTCGTCATCGGCATTGCGCGGCTCTCCAACAACTGGGTGATCTCCAGGCTCGCCTATTGTTATGTCGAGGTCATCCGCAATATCCCGTTGCTGCTGCAGATCCTGTTCTGGTACGTGGCCGCCCTGCGGTCGCTTCCCAGCAAGCGTGAGGAGCCGCTGTCGCTCTTCGGTTTGGTCGACATGAACGTCTTCGGCCTTTGGGGCCCGAAGCCGATCTTCGGCGAGGGATCTTCGACGGCGGTTATCGCGTTCATTGCCGCAATCGTGATCACCATCTTCATGCGTCGGTGGGCGCACAAGCGCCAGGACGCGACCGGCCAGCAGTTTCCCGTCGGCTGGACGACGCTCGGGCTCATCGTCGGTCTGCCACTGCTGGCGCTGATCGTGACCGGGTTCCCGATTTCTTTCGAATGGCCTGTTTTCGTCGATACCGGTCCGGTCTTCGGCCGCGGCTTCCAGCTCGGTGTCGGGCTCAACATCATTCCCGAACTGGTCGCCCTGACGCTGGCCCTGTCGATCTACACCGCCTCGTTCATCGCCGAGATCGTGCGTGCGGGTATCCAGGCGATCAGCCACGGCCAGACGGAGGCCTCGCATGCGTTGGGACTTCGCCACGGACCGACGCTCCGCCTGGTCATCATCCCGCAGGCCCTGCGCGTGATCATCCCGCCGCTGACAAGCCAGTATCTCAACCTGACGAAGAACTCGTCGCTGGCGGTCGCTATCGGCTACCCCGATCTCGTGGCAACGGGCGGCACGGTGCTCAACCAGACCGGCCAGGCAATCGAAATCATCGGTATCTGGATGCTTGTCTACCTCTCGCTCAGCCTGACGACGTCAGGACTGATGAACTGGTACAACCAGCGCGTCGCGCTGATAGAGCGATAGGAGCGGGCTCATGACAGATCTATCGTATGTGAGAGCCGACGAATCTCCGAACCTGCCACCGCCCGTCAACACGACCGGCGTGATCGGCTGGATGCGCGCGAACCTCTTTTCCAGCATCGGCAACACGATCCTGACGCTGATCGGGGTGTTCCTCGCCTACAGCATCTTCGAACCGCTGATCGAGTTTTCCCTGATCAACGCGGTGTGGGAGGGCGAAAACCGCCAGGCCTGTGTCGCCCCGCCGGATTCCGGGCTTCATGTCGGCGCCTGCTGGGCCTATGTGAAAGCCTATCTGCCGCAGTTCATCTACGGCCGCTATCCGATCGACGAGCGTTGGCGGGTGGACATCGTCTACGGCCTTTTCGCGCTGCTGCTGATCCCGATGGCGATACCCGGCGTGCCGTTCAAGCGGACCAATGCGCTGCTTCTCCTGATCGCCTACCCGATCGTCGCCTATTTCCTGCTGACCGGTGGTTTCGGCCTGCAGATCGTGGAGACCAACCTTTGGGGCGGCCTGCTGGTGACGCTGGTCATTGCGGTGACGGGCATCACGGCCTCACTGCCGCTTGGTATCCTGCTCGCGCTCGGACGGCGATCGAACTTGCCGATCATCAAGCTGGTCTCGGTGATCTTCATCGAGTTCTGGCGCGGCGTGCCGCTCATCACCGTGCTGTTCATGTCTTCGGTGATGCTGCCGCTGTTCCTTCCCGAAGGCGTCAATTTCGACAAGCTGCTACGCGTGCTGATCGGCGTCACGCTGTTCTCCGCCGCCTATATGGCGGAGGTGGTGCGCGGCGGTCTGCAGGCTATCCCGAAGGGCCAATACGAGGGCGCCCAGGCACTCGGCCTGCGCTATTGGCAGATGATGGGCCTCATCATCCTGCCGCAGGCGCTGAAGCTGGTGATCCCGGGCATCGTCAACACCTTCATCGGCCTGTTCAAGGACACGACGCTGGTGCTGATCGTGGGCATGTTCGACCTGCTCGGCCAGATCCAGTCGTCCTTCACGGATCCGACCTGGTCGTCGCCGACCCAGGCCCATACCGGCTACCTGTTCGCCGCGATGGTCTTCTGGAGCTTCTGTTTCGGCATGTCGCGCTATTCCCTGTTCATGGAGAAGAAGCTCCATACGGGCCACAAGCGCTAAACGAACAATTCGGTATCGGCCGCTCAAGGCCTTGAAGAAATTCGGAGTAACCCAATGGCGGAAAACACAGTCGAAGCCGAGGAACTGCACGCAAACCGGTCCAAGATGCACATCTCCGACACGGATGTGGCCATCGAAATCACCAAGATGAACAAGTGGTATGGCGACTTCCACGTCCTCAAGGACATCGACCTTCGGGTGATGCGGGGCGAGCGTATCGTCATCTGCGGTCCATCCGGCTCCGGCAAGTCGACCATGATCCGTTGCATCAACCGGCTGGAAGAGCATCAGAAGGGCTCGATCGTCGTCGATGGAATTGAACTGACGAACGACCTGAAGAAGATCGACGAGATCCGGCGCGAAGTCGGCATGGTGTTCCAGCATTTCAATCTCTTCCCGCATCTGACGATTCTGGAAAACTGCACTCTGGCGCCGATCTGGGTGCGCAAGATGCCGAAGAAAGAGGCGGAAGAGATCGCCATGCACTACCTGAGCCGGGTGAAGATCCCGGAGCAGGCGCACAAGTACCCGGGCCAGCTCTCCGGCGGTCAGCAGCAGCGCGTGGCCATTGCCCGTTCCCTTTGCATGAACCCGCGCATCATGCTGTTCGATGAGCCGACTTCCGCGCTCGATCCGGAGATGATCAAGGAGGTTCTGGACGTGATGGTCGGCCTGGCTGAAGAGGGCATGACGATGCTCTGCGTCACCCACGAAATGGGCTTTGCGCGGCAGGTCGCCAACCGCGTCATCTTCATGGACCGGGGCCAAATCGTCGAGCAGAACGAGCCGGAAGAGTTCTTCAACAATCCGAAGCATGAGCGGACCCAGCTCTTCCTCAGCCAGATCCTGCATCACTGAAGCAGCTTATATTTCGAGATCAGGAAGAGCCGGCCCATGGCCGGCTCTTTTTTTTTTGGTCGGAAAGCGGCTGCCGGTGGAGCAATGAAAAAGGCGAAACGCTTGTGCGCTTCGCCTTCATGGAACGATCTGCCTGAGCGGTCAGGAACCTTTTTCGATCACCGCTTCGCTGCGGGAAGCCCATTCCGCCCAGGAGCCGTCATAAAGCGCGTTGTCGCGATGGCCGATCACCGCCAGTCCCAGCGAAAGGATGGCAGCCGTAACGCCCGAGCCGCAACTGGTGACGATCGGCTGGGAAAGATCGGCGCCTGCATCCACGAACGCCTCTCGGATTTCAACGGCCGGACGCAAGGTGCCATCCCGCAGGAGCAGGTCGAAGGGCAGGTTCAGCGACCCGGGCATATGACCGCTGTCGATGCCGGGACGCGGCTCCGGCGCTTCTCCTCTGAAGCGCGCAGAGGAGCGCGCATCGATAAGTTGAGCGCTGCCATCGCCGAGCAACTCCCTTACCATGTCGAAATCGCGCACGAGCGCATTGTCGAGGCGGGCGGTGAAGTGGCGCTCGGGCCGGTTTACCGGGTCGTCCGTGACCTCACGGCCTTCCGCTTTCCATTTGGGCAGTCCGCCGTCGAGGACGTGAACGCTCTCCACGCCCATTGCGCGAAAGGTCCACCAGACGCGCGGCGCCGAGAAAAGCCCCATGCCGTCATAGACGACAATGGTCTGGCCGTCGCCGATCCCGAGCTTCCGCATCCTGGAGGAGAAGACATGCGGCTGCGGCAGCATGTGCGGCAGGTCGCTTGCCGTATCCGAGATCGCGTCGATATCGAAGAAGACGGCGCCTGGAATGTGCTCAAGCGCGTATTCCTTCCTGGCGTCGCGACCGTGAGCCGGCAGATACCAGGAGGCGTCGACGACCACGACGTCCGGCGCGGAAAGATGGTCGGCCAGCCATTCGGTGGATACGATCGGGGCGGAAGTCATGCGCGGTCCTCGCTCTGGCGGATCCTGTGGTTTCGGGTGTCCGGTTTGCGCTTTCGCGCCGGCCGCGTCAATCCGTCAGGAGAATACGAACCCGGCGGTTGAGCTTGCCCTTTTTCTCGATCTTGGTGACGGCAAGCTGCCCGATTTCCGACGTGCGTGCCACATGCGTGCCGCCGCAGGGCTGCAAGTCGACATCGTTGCCGATACGCACGAGCCGTACGCGGCCGCTACCCGTCGGCGGCTTCACGCTCATTGTCTTCACAAGGCCAGGATTGGCTTCCAGCTCCGCGTCGGTGATCCATTCGCTGGTGACCGGGTGATCGCCGGCGGCCAACTCATTCACCCTTGCGGCTATCTCGTCCTTGTCGAGAATGGCTTCGGGAATATCGAAGTCGAGCCGTCCTTCGCCTTCGCCGATCTGGCCGCCCGTGACGGGGTAGGGCAACACGACAGAAAGCAGGTGCAGGGCGGTGTGGACGCGCATCAGACGGAAACGGCGGTCCCAATCGAGATGAACGGCCACCTTTTCGCCGACGCCCGGCAGTGGTTGACCCTCAGCGGGCACATGGACGATCTCGCTTTTCGTATCGCCGTAGACAGTGGTCGCGATATCGACGCGCTTGCCTCCATCCAGTTCCAGATGTCCGATATCGCCCGGTTGCCCGCCGCCGGTCGCGTAGAAGACGGTGCGGTCCAGAATGATCCCGCCGCGATCGTTTACCGCTACGACCGCCGCTTCGCAGGACTTGAGGTAGGCGTCGTCACGAAAGAGCGGTTCGGTCATGGTGTCCTCAGCTGGAATCGATGCAAGGCCCGCCACCTTACAGGATGGCGCGGCGATGGATACTCACAGGATGGGCGAAAAGAGCCGTGCCGCCTGGGCAAGGAAGCGGAAAGCGTAGGAGCGCGTCAAGAGCACGTCGGCCGGCGTTGGAACACTGTTTTCGAAATCCGCTTCCAGCATCTTGGCAATGGCAGCGATCGTGCGCGGATGGGTGAACCAGAGCGTGATCTCGAAATTGATGCGGAAGGAGCGGTTGTCGAAGTTGACGGTGCCAACGCTCGCGATCTCATCGTCCACCAGCACGACCTTCTGATGCAGGAAGCCGCTCTTGTAGCGCAGGACCTGAATTCCGTGCGCCACCAGGTCGTCGGCATGGGCGTAGCTTGCCAGCCAGACCAGCCGGTGGTCGGCCTTTTCCGGCAGCAGGATGCGGATATCGACGCCCCGCAGCGCGGCGGCGAAGAGCGCGGTCTGGACGTCCGCGCCCGGCACGAAATAGGGACTGACGATCCAAAGGCGCTTCCTCGCTCTGGAGATCGCCTCGGTGAAGGCGATGGCGCAGTCCTCGAGCAGGTCGGCGGGGCCGGTCGGCATCACCAGCACCGCCTCATTGCCGGGTTTGGGAAGCGTGTCGCCGGGAGGCCGGATCGCCGACGACTCGCCGGTCGCCCATTGCCAATCCTCGTTGAAGACGAGGGCGCAGCCGAGCGCCGCCGGACCTTCCACGCGGACGTGAGTGTCGCGCCAGTGGCCGAACTCGCGCGAGCGCCCAAGGTATTCGTCGCCGACATTGTGCCCGCCGACCCAGGCGGTGAGGCCGTCGACGACCACGATCTTGCGGTGGTTGCGATAGTTGAGCCGCATGGGCCCGGTCATGCGCAGCAGCTTGTGTCGCTGGTTGAAGCCGGACACGCGAATGCCCGCGTCCGTCAGCCGTCGGACATAGGCTTTCGGCAGCGCCTTGCTGCCCACGTCGTCGTAGAGGAAGAAAACCTCAACGCCGGCTTTGGCACGTTCGATAAGTGCGTCCGCAAGCTGCCGGCCAATCTCGTCGTCCCGTACGATGAAGAACTGTACGAGCACATAGTGCCGGGATTCGGCGATGCCGGCGAGGATTGAGGCGAAGGTCGCTTCTCCGTCGACCAGCAGATCGACGCGGTTGCCGATCAGGAAGGGAAGTTCCGCGACGCGGGTGAGCACCGGCCATGATGCGCTGGCGTCTTCGTCGGACAGTTGCATGGCGCGCGCCCGCGCGGCGCGCTTTCCGCGCCCGGAATGGGTCTGCACCGCGATATAGTCATCGAACCGCTTCCAGCCGAAGACCAGATAGAGAAAGCCGGTAGGAAAGGGGAAAAAAAGAAGGGAAAGGAGCCAGGCGATAGAGCCCTGCGACGTACGGCCGTGCAAGACCTCACGCACCGCACATACGAAGGCGAGTCCGTAGATCGCCAGCGTCGCCAGTGCGATGATGTGCAGGTTTGCGAGGAGGAACCCGATGAGGTCGAAGTCTTGTTCAACTCGTGCAACGGGTTCCACGGCGCCCTGCCTCCGTTCGGTTTATGCGAAGGGGACTTCGATATCCCACCTGCGTTCCAGCCAGCCCGGAACCGGCAGGTTCTTCGAGCGCAGGAATTCCGGATTGAACATCTTCGACTGATAGCGCGTGCCATAGTCGCAAAGCATCGTCACGATCGTATTGCCGGGCCCCATCTCCTTCGCCATGCGGATTGCGCCGGCAACATTGATACCGGAGGAGCCGCCAAGGCAGAGGCCTTCGTGTTCCAGAAGGTCGTAGCAGATCGGCAGCGCTTCCTCGTCGCTGATCTGGAACGGCATGTCGACGGGGGCGCCTTCAAGATTTGCAGTGATGCGGCCCTGGCCGATGCCTTCCGTGATCGAGGAGCCTTCGGCCTTCAACTCGCCGTTGGCATAGTAGCCATAGATCGCCGAGCCGAGGGGGTCGGCCAGGCCGATCTTGATGCGGCTGTCGATTTCCTTCAGCCGAAGGCCGGTACCGGCCAGCGTGCCGCCGGTTCCCACGGCGCAGATGAAGCCGTCTACCTTGCCATCCGTCTGCTGCCAGATCTCGTTGGCGGTCGTTTCGACATGGGCCTGGCGGTTGGCGACGTTGTCGAACTGGTTGGCCCAGATTGCGCCGTGCTTCTCGCTCGCCGCGAGCGATTCCGCCAGGCGGCCGGACAGCTTGACGTAATTGTTGGGATCCTTGTAGGGAACGGCCGGCACTTCGATGAGATGAGCGCCGGCCAGACGCAACATATCCTTCTTTTCCTGGCTCTGCGTCTCGGGAATGACGATCACCGAGCGATAGCCGAGGGCATTGCCGACCAGCGCAAGGCCGATGCCTGTGTTGCCTGCGGTGCCTTCCACGATAACGCCGCCAGGTTCAAGCTTGCCCTTGGCAATGGCATCCTTGATGATGAAAAGCGCGGCGCGGTCCTTCACCGACTGGCCGGGGTTCATGAATTCCGCCTTGCCGTAGATTTCGCAGCCGGTCAATTCGGAGGCCTTCTTGAGGCGGATGAGCGGAGTGTTGCCGATCACGTCGACCACGGACTTGTTCAATTGCATGGGTCTCATCTTCTTTCAGGCGATGAATGGTTTGGCGGATACAATATCGCCGCGGCAGCTAGGGTCCAGCCGCAAGGGTTGATTTTCGGTCCGGTCCGGGCATTTTCGATGATCCGGCCCGGTAGAACGCGCGTAATGCCTTTGTAACAGTGCGGCGTGAGGCGTGCCACGGCCGGTATCGGATATCAGGTGAGAATGGCTGAGGAAGCTCCGGATTTTGATTCATTGCTGGCAAGCTATGTCGCGGGCTCGCTTGTTGAACCCGCCCGCGTCCTGGTGCGTTCGTATCTCGAACTCAATCGGGAGAACCGCGAATTCGTGCGCGGCCTGGAAAGCATGGCCGGCGAGATGCTGGACGATATCGAGCCTCAGCCGCTTGAGGCGCGAAACGAACGCCTGGCGTCGATTCTCGCGCTGGAACCGGAACAGCTACGGGACCGGAAGCGTGGTCCTGAAGTAGGCAAGGACGATCTCCTGCCGCCGTCCTTGCGCAATTTTCTTGGCCGCGGCCTCAACGATTTGTCCTGGCGGACGCGCCTGCCTGGCCTGAAGGAGCACCGGCTTGGCGAGATCGACGGCTGTTCGGTCAGCCTGCTATGGATCAGGGCGGGGCAGGCGATGCCGACGCATACCCATAGCGGCAAGGAATTGACGCTGGTGCTCGACGGCGGCTTTTCCGACGGCATTGGCCACTATCTGCGCGGAGACGTTTCTTTTGCCGATGACACGGTCGACCATCGTCCGGTCGCCGATGACGACGGGGATTGCCTCTGTTTCGTCGTCACGGAGGGCGACCTGCGTCTGACCGGGCCGATCGGCCGCTTTTTCGCGCCTTTCGTCCGCGGCTGACTTATCAGCGGGTCAGCCGTTCTTCACGTATACCATCTGGCGGACGTCGATGTTGCCGGAGCGGAACCCCGCTTCGCAGTAATGGAGGTAGAACTCCCAAAGGCGACGGAAGCGGTCATCGAAGCCAAGGTTGCTGATTCTCGGCCAGGCCTCGGCAAAACGGCTGCGCCATTCCTGCAGCGTCCTCGCATAGTCCTGTCCGAATACCCGCTGGTTTGCCAGATCCAGCCCGATGCGCCGGCCCAGCTCCTGCAGGCGGCCCGGCGGCGGCAGCATGCCCCCGGGAAAGATGTAGCGCTGGATGAAATCCGGCGTGCGGCGATAGTCGTCGAACATCTGGTCCTGGATGGTGATGATCTGGAGGCCGGCCCTGCCACCCGCCTTCAGGCAGTCGCCAAGCTTCTGGAAGAACGCGGGCCAGTACTGTTCTCCCACCGCCTCGAACATTTCGATCGAGGCGATGCGGTCATAAATGCCCGTCTCATCGCGATAGTCCTGGAACTTGACCGTCACGCGCTCGGTAAGCCCTGCATCGAAGACCCGTTTGCGCGCGAAGTCGAACTGCTCTCTGGAGATGGTGAGCGCGGTGACCTTCGCTTCCCTTTCGCGGGCGACATGTTCCGCGAAACCACCCCAGCCGCAGCCGATCTCCAGCACATGGTCGCCAGGACGGATTTCGGCGGCATCGGCCAGCGCGCGATATTTCTGCTTCTGCGCCTGTTCCAGATCGTTGATGCCGGCCTCGAAAAGAGCGGAGGAATAGGTCATCGAAGGGTCGAGCCACTCCCGATAGAAGGCATTGCCGAGATCGTAGTGGGACGAGATATTGCGCCTTGAGCCAGTGCGCGTGTTTCGGTTCAGCCAGTGGCGCAGCCGCGTCAAGGCGCGAAATAGGGGGCGTCCCGACACGGCTTCGATGGTCGCGTCGCGATTGACGCAAAAAAGCTCGAGGAAGGTCGTGACGTCCCGGCTCGACCATTCGCCAGCCATGAAGGATTCGCCTACTCCAATGTCGCCGCCATCGACGAGGCGCCGTGCGAACCCCCAGTGATGGATCGTCAGATCCGCGTCAGGTCCTCGTTCCTTGCCCGGTATGCGGAAGGTGCGGCCGTCTGGAACCGTCACCGTGAGGCTGCCATACCTCAGGCGAAGCGCGATGCTGAGGCCAAGTCTGGCAAGGCGGGGAAGCCCCTTGAGGTGCTTTCTGGCGTTGTCGCGGTCCAACACGATCGCATCGGGCATGGCAATACCTCTTAGCGCTGCATCGGTTTACGGTCTGGCACCTTCCCGCCTTGCGGAGCTGCGATAGCCGTGACGCTCGGCCGGAGAGTGAAAAGGCGCGCCTTTCAACCAGATTTTAAGCGCTTCAAAGTGGATCGCCGCAACAATTTTCAACGACAGCAACGGAATAGTGACGCAAAGGTGGAGAAGCGCCTTCGATGTCAGCTTCATCTTCTCACCTGAGAATGTCGCGCTTAGCAGCGGTCCACCAGCGTCACCCTGAAGGATCCGGATGCGTACGGCCTTGCCCGGGGGCAGCATGCTGAAGCGGTAGCGCTGATCCATGGCGATGAAGGGAGAGACGAAGAAAGCCTTGTCGCGCGCCTGTCGGATGCCTTCCGGCCCTTGCTGTCCTTGCCTGAGCGGCTCCACATAGGTGTGGATGTCGCCAAACGTGTTGCGCACTTCGTAGATGAGGGCAATCAGGCGGCCATCGCAGCCGTAGGCATAATAGACGGCGAGCGGATTGAAGACGAAGCCGAGGACGCGCGGATAGCAAAGCAGCAGCACCCGCTCCACCTTCTCCCGAACGCCATGCGCCGCAAGCAGCCGATCTACATGCAACCTTAGCGGCCTGCCATCGCGCAAGCCATGATCGGCCTCGTGAAATGACACCAGGTTGAAGCGGTTGACGGAGAACATACGACTGAGGCGACCGGTTTTCGGCAGCCGATCAAGATCGATCAGCAGGCTGAAGACGCGGTAGGAGAAACGGTGGGCGAAGGGCCTCAGGCGCGCATGCATGACGCTGCCGCGATAGAGCGTGGCGGCTTCTTCCGGCGGCGGACCGTTCGCCGCCATCGTCGTCGGCAGGCGCCTGTTCATTCCGCAGCCTCGAAGATTGCCGAACAGGCCCCGCCCGTCGCATGCCATGGGATTTCCGCGCCAAGCGCACGGGCGACATTGAGGCCGGAAACGAGGCCGTCCTCGTGAAAGCCGTAACCGCACCAGGCGCCGCAAAACCAGGTGTTCCGTTCGCCCTGCAAGCGGTCCAGCAGAAGCTGCGCCTTCAGCGCGTCGCCGCAGAACTGGGGATGGTCGTAGACGTAACTTGCGAACGTGGAGGCGGCATCGGGCAGCCTTGGCGGATTGAGGCTGACGAACAGCGGATATGCGGGATCGACCCCCTGCAGCCGGTTCATCCAGTAGGTGACGGAGACGTCCCGCTCGCCGGCGTCCTCCGCCGTCGAGCGCAGGTAGTTCCACGACGCCCAGACCTTTCTCCTTTTCGGCATCAAAGATGGATCGCGGTGCAGGATGACCGTGTTCGGCCGGTAGGCGATACTCGACAGCATTTCGCGCTCGGCAGGCGAAGCGTCCGCAAGCATTGCCAGCGCCTGATCGGTGTGGGCGGCGATGATCACATGGTCGAAGATGTCTTCATGGCCATGCGCGTCGATGATCCTGACGCGACCAGCCTCCCGGCGGATCTCGGCAACCGGCGTTGCAAGGCGGATGCGGCCGCGCAGGGGAGCAAGCAGTCGCTCCACATAGTTGCGGCTGCCGCCCGTGACGGTGCGCCACTTCGGCCGGTGGTGGTGGCGATGGACGAGGCGGTGGTTCTCGAAGAAGGCGACAAAGCTTTCAGCGGGAAAATCCATCATCGCGTCGGTTGGCGTCGACCAGATCGCAGCACCCATCGGGATCAGGTAATCGTTGACGAAGGAACGGGCGAAACGCCGCGCCGCGAGGTAATCGCCGAGCGTGCGTCCGGCGAGCAGGCCTTGGGCGCGATCGGCGACAGCAAGCCTGTTGAAGCGCAGGATTTCGCGCAGCATCCACAAGAAAGTGGGCGAGATGAGATTGCGGCGCTGACCGAAGATCGTATCGAGGCTTACCCCGGACCATTCCCGCCTGCCGCCGTCCACGGATAGCGAAAAGCTCATGTCGCTCTCCTGACTTTCGACGCCAAGATGGGCAAACAATGCGGTCAGGTTAGGATAGTTGAGCTCGTTGTAGACGATGAAGCCGGTATCGACGGATAGCGGATGGCCGTCATAGTCGATATCGACCGTGGCACTGTGGCCGCCGGGCCTGTCGCGCTTTTCGTAGAGAACGACCTGATGACGGTCGCTCAAGGCCCACGCGGCGCTATTGCCGGCGATACCCGAACCAACGACGGCTATTCGCATGCTTGTTCCTTCTTTTTTCAGGCTGCCGCGGAAAGCGTCTGGAAGGCCTGCAGCGCGCGGTCGCGTGCCAGGCCATGATCGACGATCGGGGAGGGATAGGTCTTGCCGAGCGTCACGCCGGCCTTTGCGAGGACGCTTTCCGGCGCCTCGAACGGGCGGAAGAGGTAACGGTCGGGGAGACCTGCGAGTTCGGGCACGAAGCGGCGGGTATAGCTGCCGTCCGGATCGAATTTCTCGCCCTGGAGCACCGGATTGAAGATGCGGAAATAGGGAGCGGCATCGGCGCCGGAGCCCGCCACCCACTGCCAGCTAGCCGAGTTGCTGGCGATATCGGCGTCGACCAGCGTGTCGCGGAACCATTCCGCCCCCTTTCTCCAGTCGACCAGCAGGTGCTTGATCAGGAAGGAGGCCGCGATCATCCGCACGCGATTGTGCATGGTGCCGGTCTGCCAGAGTTCGCGCATGCCGGCATCGACGATCGGGTAGCCGGTCCGGCCTTTTGTCCAGGCCCGGAAAGCCGCCTCGTTGTTCGCCCAGGGAAAGGCGTCGAATTTCCTCTGGAAATTTTCCCGAGGCAGGTCCGGATTGTGAAAGAGGAGGTGGTAGGAAAATTCCCGCCAGGCGAGTTCCGACAGGAACTTGTCGAGGTTGCCTTCCGGGATGTCCCGGCGCGCGGCCGCAAGCGACGCCGCGTGCCAGATCCGGCGGGGCGAGATTTCTCCGAAGCGCAGGTGAGGCGAGAGCATCGAGGTGGCGCCAGCCGCTGGAAAGTCGCGACAGTCCGCGTATTGTGCGAAGCCGTCCGCCAGGAATCGCTGCAACCGATCCCGCGCGCCGGCCTCGCCCGGGCACCAGGTTCCCCGCAAGCCATTTGCCCAGTCAGGCTTTCGCGGCAGAAGGTCCATGTCTTCAAGTCGCAGCGACGGAATGGAGGCGGTGGAACCTTCCAGCGTGGATGGTTCTGAGATCGGCTTGGCCGGGACGTAATGCGCTCGCAGTGCCTTCCAGAAAGGCGTAAACACGCGGAACGGACCGCCGGAACTGGTTTTCACCTCCCACGGCTCGGTGATGAGATTGCTGTTGAAACTTTCGACGACAAGTCCGGCCGCCCGCAGCTTTTCCTTGAGATCGGAATCGGCCGCAATGCCGTGCGGGTCGTAGCGGCGGTTCCAGAAAACGTTCGCAGCTCGCGTTTCGAGGGCGAGCGAGATGACTTCCTCACGAGCGGGGCCGCGCCTCAGGATCAGCGGCACCCCATGGCCCGCGAGGCGTTCGCCCAATTTTGCCAGGGAGTGATGCAGCCACCATCGGGTCGCTCCTCCGAGGTAGCAATCGTCGAGTACATGCAGCGCAATCAGCGGGCGACGGCTTGATGCGGCGCGTGCCAGGGCAGGGTTGTCGGCGAGCCTGAGGTCGTTCCGGAACCATATGATTGTCGGGCGGTTTTGCTCCGCATCATCCATCTGGGCGCGATCCGTATGTGAAAAACCTGTATCTTTTCACTTTTTTACGGCGCGCCAGCCCAGGCGGATCATCGGACGCCGGACAGTGGCGGGAAATTGTCCGAGACGCGGAAAAGCCGACGGAGGTTACTCCGCCGGCCCGTGCCAAAGCCCGGGTGCGATAGCCGGACTTGAAAATTCGTTCAGGCCTGGGCGGATCCGAAGAGCCAGCTCCAGGCGGTTTTCACGCTATCGGCCGCGGCGTGAAACACCACCACAATCGACGTCCAGACGTGGTTGCCGAAATCGGCAAGCGCCGTCAGCGCGGATTGTTCCCGCTGAGGTTTCTCCTCAATGAACTCGATCGTCGACTGGTTGGCCGGATCGTCCACCACGCGGCGTGTTACGACGAGGCGAGCGTCGGGAGCGACGCGGCTTTCATCCTGCTTGGCGATACGCGTCTTTGCGTTCTCCTCATTCTGGAGCGCGCGCACGACGATGGCACGGCCATCCGGCAGGAGATGGGTTTCGTTCTGCCTGACCTCGCTGTCATAGACCACCTCGCCGTGGTCATCGATCAACTCGACCCACACGGCCTTGCGGCCGCCGAGTTCCACTTCGCCGACCCAGATGGAATAGTCGGTTTCGTCGGTCAGGCTACCCGTAAGGCCGCTTGCGCCAAGCGTGACCGCAAGCTTGTCATCTGGCAGCAGGATTGTTTCGCGATCCTGCTTGGACGCCTCAAAGGCGAAGGCCGCTGTAGAAATGGCTACCACCGCGGCGCCCGCCGCGATTTTTACTAAGGTACGCATCCGAAGCCTCCCACAGGCTTTTTGCGCGCCCGGCCTTCTTTATTCGGGTCCGGTCCGCGCAACACGCAAACAGCTGTCTCTTTATTTGGTTCCGCAGTGTTTGCATTCTACCGCTTTACCCGGACACATTATCGACAAAAGTCCTACCGGATCTGTAATCTTCGTCACGAATCTTACGGCTATCAGGCCGAAATATGCGTGAGAATGCTTTAGGTGACCAAGGGTAACCTACTGGCCGGGGCCGCGTTTCCGATTTTGGAGAAAATATGGCAACCACCTGACGCAATTACGGCAGCGATATCAATCACATTTTCGTGATCAATGGATTCTTCGCTTTAATGGTGCGGAAATGCACGCGTCCCAACTCCTGCTTTCGGCGCGGCGAGAGATGTCAGAGGATGGAATTTTTGAAGGTTTTTTCAAGTTTGCGAATTTGGAGAAGAAGGAGCGTCTTCAGCCTGTTCCCACTCCATGCGGTCGGAGATTCGACTTGGGAGGACGGATGAGCCCTGAAATCTCGTCTCCGCGCCCGACTCCCGGATGAGGGTACGAGTTAGAAAGCCGGCGGGATGAAAAGCGCGCCTCATGCACTCATGTTCCTCAGCCAAGTAAACGGCGCTGCCAAGCCCGCCGGTGTGATAGGATGAAGCTGCCGTTCAGTGTATCCGACTTGACTTGAATGAAGGGAGGATAAGCTATGGCACTCTACCTATATCAGGCCGCCTATACGTCCGAGTCCTGGGCTGCGCAGGTTGCCGATCCCCAGAACCGCGTCGAGAATGTCGGGAGGCATGTCTGCGAGTCCGTTGGCGGAAGACTCGTCGGAGGCTGGCTCTCGTTCGGCGACTACGACATCGTTCTCGTCATGGACATCCCGGACAATGTCAGCGTTGCGGCGGTCGGAATGGCTGTGGCGGCCGGAGGGGCCATCAAGTCCAGCAAGACGACCGTCTTGATGAGTGGGGAGGATGGCGTTGCTGCCCTTCGGAAAGCGTCTTCCGTAGGCTACAAGCCGAAAAAATAACGACAAGTTTGTGACTTTGCTCTGAACGCGCGCAATTTCCGGGGCCGGGCGGTCTGCACGCTGCTGCGCCGGGCCGGCTCCAATCCCTGAAAGGTCCAGTACTCTATTCGAGAATAGCGGCGTAAGCGGCAGGCACGCCTGATAGGCGGCATATGTCGCATAGCACGTCTTTTGAGATTTGAAGGTGGTAGGAGGGATGGCTCCCCGGGCCGGACTCGAACCAGCGACCCAGCGGTTAACAGCCGCTTGCTCTACCAACTGAGCTACCGGGGATCACCACCTTCACTGCAAGCGCCTGAGCGCCGCGTCAGTGGCAGGCGTATAACAAAGCCTTGGCCCGCTTGCCAAGCCCTTTGTCGTAAAAGTTTTCCACACGAGCGAGGCCGATGCGGGAGTGGAGGCGGGAAGCCAAGGCGATTTCGCGGTTCGGACCCGGTCGCTGCCGCTTCAGGCGTGTTGTGGAAATCCTTGGGCCTCGTATTCGCGGCCTATGTTGCGGACAGGATCTCCACGCGCCGGTTCTGAGGGCACAATTGCCGCAGAAGGTTCTTGTTGAGCGCCGATTGTGCGGTTAGAACTGTCTTGTTCCGGTTCCCCGCCTTGGGCAAAGCCCGATGGGGACCAAATGGGAATGCGGTGCGGGAGGACCCAATCAGGGCTCCCAAGGCCGCAGCTGCCCCCGCAACTGTAAGCGGAGAGCCGCCTCGCGAAACGCCACTGGGCCTTGAGGGTCCGGGAAGGCGCGAGGGCGGCGACGACCCGTGAGCCAGGAGACCTGCCGGAACGCGAGACCTGCCAACCGTCGTCGGGTGGACGACAAAAGGAGACAGACATGCCTTCCGCCGTTTCTTCTCAGAGCCTTACTTCCCGCGCTGCCTTGCTGCCGACCTTGATCTTCACCGCCCTTTTCGGCGCGTTCCTGGTCTACGGCGCTGGATTCGCACATTCCAACGTGCTCCACAACGCAGCGCATGACAGCCGTCACGCGCTGGGCTTCCCCTGCCACTGAATTTGGAGCAGCCCGGCCTGGCCGCCGGGTGACGCCAATCCATGCTGACACGGATTTTCGGGGTGGCCCTCGGCGCGGGATGCGCTGCGGGTCTTGCCCTCGCTTTGCTTCAGGCAATGTTCACGACGCCGCTGATTCTGCAGGCGGAGGTCTTTGAAACCGCTTCCCATGCCCAGCCGCTCGTCCAGCACGCGGTTGCCGGGGAGGACGAGGCGCGCCTCTGGCTTGCCCATAGCGGTGCCGCGCACGATGAGGACGGAGGTCACGGCTTCCTGGACTCGATCTTTGGCGACTGGGCGCCGGAAGACGGGCTGGAGCGGACTGCCTACACGGCGCTTTCGAGCGTCCTGGTCGGCTTCGGCTATGCCTTGATGCTGCTTTCGGTGATGCTGCTCGGCGCGAAGAAACTGGACGCTTCAAGCGGCCTGTTGTGGGGTATCGGCGGCTTCGCGGCCGTTTCGCTTGCTCCTGCGCTCGGCCTTCCGCCCGAACTGCCGGGCTCGGCTGCTGCCGATCTGCTCGCGCGCCAGACCTGGTGGCTCGGCACGGCTGCTGCGACCGGCCTTGGTCTCTGGCTGATTGCTTCGCGCGAGAATGCTGGCCTGAAGGTCTCGGGCCTCCTCCTGCTGATTGCGCCGCATCTCATCGGCGCCCCGCATCCGCATGAATATGCCTCTCGGGTGCCGGCGGAACTGCAGGGCCATTTCGTTGCCGCCTCGCTGGTGCTGTCGGCCGTCTTCTGGGCGCTGCTCGGCAGCCTCACCGGCTGGCTGTGGCAGCGCGGCGAAGGGCGATGACGGGCGAAAGCCTGAGATCCCATATCATGCTCGTCCTCGGCGGGGCGCGCTCGGGCAAGAGCGACTTTGCCGAAAGCCTTGTCAGGAAAAGCGGTTTCGCTCCGGTCTATCTGGCGACCGGAGCAGCTTTCGATGGCGAGATGGAAGAGCGGATCGCCCGGCACAAGGCTTCGCGAGGCGAGGGCTGGCTGACGATCGAGGAGCAGCGCGACGTTGCCGGCGTTCTCGATCGCGAGAGCCGGGCGGAGCGGGCGATCCTGATCGACTGCCTGACGCTGTGGCTCTCAAACCTGATGTTCGCGGAAGCCGATATCGAGGCGGAAACGATGCGGCTCATCAAGGCGTTGGCTAACGCTAAGGGACCGGTCGTGCTGGTTTCCAACGAGGTCGGCGGCGGGATCGTGCCGGACAATGCGCTGGCCCGCCGCTTCAGAGATGAACAGGGGCGGCTCAACCGCCGCGTGGCCGAAGCCGCCGACACGGTGGTGCTGGTGGCCGCCGGGTTGCCGCTTCTGATGAAACCCAATCCAGATCAACCGGAGATCCGCCTATGAGCGCCGGACAGAAAATACCCGCAACCATCGTCACCGGCTTCCTCGGAGCCGGCAAGACGACGCTGCTGCGCCACCTGCTGCGCGAGACCGGCGGCAGGAGAATCGCGCTGATCGTCAATGAGTTCGGCGACATGGGCTTCGACGGATCGCTGGTCGACGGCTGCGCCGATGCCGATTGCCGGGCCGACGAGGTGGTGGAGCTCACCAACGGCTGCATTTGCTGCACCGTGGCCGACGACTTTCTGCCGACGATGGAAATGCTGATCGCTCGCGATCCGGCGCCGGACCATATCGTCATCGAGACTTCGGGCCTGGCGCTGCCGCAGCCGCTGGTGCGCGCTTTCTCCTGGCCGAGCGTGAAGACGAAAGTGACCGTCGACGCGGTGGTTACGGTCGTCGATGCGGCGGCGGTGGCCAGCGGAACCTTCGAGAGCGAGGCTGCAACCTCTCCTTCTGCTTCGCCGGAACCGGAGCATGAAAGCCCGCTTGAGGAATTGTTCGAGGACCAGCTCGTCTGCGCCGACCTGGTCGTGCTCAACAAGACCGATCTGGTGACGGGGACGGAACTGGAAAAGGTGCGGGAGGAAGTGGCGCGGCAGGTGCGCGGGTCCGTGGAGATTATCCCTGCGCGGATGGGCGAGGTGGCGACAAAAGTCATCCTGGGGCGAGCCTCGGCATCGGAAGACGACATGGACGGCCGCAGGAGCCACCACGAGATCCATCATGGCGACGAGGACCATGACCACGACGATTTCGAGAGCCATGTGATCGAGACGGGAGCCTTCGAGGTTATGACCGGCGTCGAGGAGATGGTCCGCCGGGCGATGGCGATGCCGGGCGTGCTGCGCATCAAGGGCGCGGTGACGGTGGCCGGCAAGGCCGCGCCCGTTTACGTGCAGGCGGTCGGCCCACGGGTCGAGGCGTGGTTCGCGCGCGAGGCGAAGGCGCCGGGCCGGCTGGTGGTGATCGGCACCAGGGGCTTCGATATCGACGGCGTGCGCGGCCTCCTGGCACAGGCACTGGCGGCCTGAGGCGATGCATATCCTGGCAAGCCGGACCGGGCGGATAGATCAGGGCGAGGAGGCGGTCGACCTCGGCCAGGCGCCGGCCGACCTCGTATTCCTGACCGCCGCCGATACCGAACTTGCCGGTTTCGCCGAAGCCGCGGCCGCACTTGGCGGGGAGGCGCCGGACCTGCGGCTGGCGAGCCTGTTGGCGCTGACGCATCCCTATTCGGTCGACCTCTACATGGAGCAGACCGTGCGCGGGTCGCGCATGGTTGCGGTGCGGCTCCTTGGCGGCGCGCAATACTGGGCCTATGGGCTGGAGCGGCTTGCCGAGATCGCGCGCGGCTACGACACGATGCTGATCGTGGTGCCGGGCGACGACCGCTGGGACGAGGCGCTGGCGGCCTATTCGACGATCGATATCGAAAAGGCACGGACATTCTGGCGCTACTGCGTCGAAGGTGGGCCGGAGAACCTGAAAAACGCGCTGCGCTTCGCCGCCCATTGCCTGGGTGAGTCGGAAGAGCCGGTACCGCCGCGCCCGTTGCCGAGGGCGGGAATTCACCTGTCGGGCGTCGCCGCGCCCGGCCTAGATGAGCTGAAGGCGACGTGGTCCAATCCAGCAGCGCCCGTCGCCGCGCTCGTCTTCTACCGGGCGCTGGTGCAATCCTCGGCGACGGCTCCGGTCGAGGCGATGTGCGAGGCGCTGGCGGAGCAGGGGCTCAATCCGCTTCCGGTTTTCGTCTCTTCGCTGAAGGAAGCCGAAAGTGCCGCCGTGCTCGATGCGTTGTTTGGCGACGCACCGCCGGCAGTCGTGTTGAACGCCACGGCCTTCGCCGTGTCGAAGGCGGGGCGGCTGCACGAGCCGACGCCGCTCGACCGGCCCGGAGCACCGGTGCTGCAGGTGGTTTTCGCCTCGTCGTCGGAAGAGGGCTGGCGCGACAGCGATCAGGGCCTTTCGATCCGCGACCTTGCCATGCATGTGGTGCTGCCGGAAGTGGATGGGCGCGTGCTGACGCGAGCGGTCTCCTTCAAGGAGGAGGGCGCGCGGGACGAAGCCACGCAATCCACGCCCGTGCGCTTCGTTCCGAAGGCGGACCGCATCCGCTTCGTGGCGGAACTGGCCGCCAATATCGCGCGGCTCTCAACGACGCCGGCGGCAGACCGCAAGGTGGCGCTGGTGCTCGCGAATTATCCCAACAAGGACGGCCGGCTTGCCAACGGCGTCGGGCTCGACACGCCGGCCTCCTGTGCCGGGCTATTGCGGGCGATGGCGCGCGAGGGTTACGCAATCGACGGGGTGCCGGAGGATTCGGCCGCGCTGATGGCGCGTCTGTCGGCGGGTGCTACCAACGCGCTCGAGGGTCGGGAAGAAAGAATCTTCGACGCCAGCTTATCGGTTGCAAGCTATCTCAGATACTTCAAGGCGCTTCCGGATTCGATACGTGAAGGGGTGACTGCGCGCTGGGGCGCTCCGGATGCCGATCCGCATGTGGAAGGCGGCGCATTCCGGCTGGCGCTGCACCGCTACGGCAATGCCGTTGTCGGCATTCAGCCGGCGCGCGGCTACAACATCGATCCGAAGGCGACCTATCACGATCCGGACCTGGTGCCGCCGCATCACTATTTCGCCTTCTACATGTGGATCAGGCATGAATTCGGCACCCATGCGGTGGTGCATCTTGGCAAGCACGGCAATCTGGAATGGCTGCCCGGCAAGGCGCTGGCACTTTCGCAAGGCTGCTATCCGGAAGCGGTGCTCGGCCCGCTGCCGAATGTCTATCCCTTCATCGTCAACGATCCGGGCGAGGGCGCGCAGGCCAAGCGGCGGACGTCCGCCGTCATCGTCGACCATCTGACGCCGCCGCTGACGCGGGCCGAAAGCCACGGCGCGGCAGGCGAACTGGAGACGCTGCTCGACGAATATTACCTGGCGCAGGGCGTCGACCCGCGCCGCCTGGCGGTGCTGTCGCGCGATATCCTGGATACGGCGGCGCGGCACGGGCTCGATATCGATATCGGCCTGTCGGCGGAAATGGACGATGCGACCAAGCTTGCCCGGCTCGACGCGCATCTCTGCGACCTCAAGGAATTGCAGATCCGCGACGGGCTGCATGTATTGGGCGAGGCGCCGACGGGCACACAACTGACGGACCTGCTGGTGGCATTGGTCCGTGTGCCGCGTGGGCGCAGCGAGGGTGACGAAAGCCTGCTGCGCGCGCTGGCGGCCGATCTGGAGCTTGGCGAGTTCGATCCGCTGGACTGCGATTTCGCGACCGCCTGGCAAGGCCCGAAGCCCGAAGCCCTGCTGACCGCGAGCGATGCACCCTGGCGCAGCCATGGCGACACGGTGGAGCGGCTGGAACTGCTGGCGAGCAACCTCGTGCGCGACGGATATTCGACTGACGGAATGCCGCGCAGCGCCGCTGTGCTGCGGGAAATCGCGGAGCGCCTCGAACCAGCCGTGACGGCGTCGGGCGAGGCGGAGACGAAGGCGGTGCTCGACGCGCTCGCCGGGCGGTTCGTGCCGCCGGGGCCTTCGGGCGCGCCGACGCGCGGGCGGCCGGACGTGCTGCCGACGGGGCGCAACTTCTACTCCGTCGACGTGCGGGCCGTGCCGACGGAAACCGCCTGGGGGATCGGCAAGGCAAGCGCGGAACGGCTCGTCGAGCGGCATTTCCAGGACGAGGGCGAGTTTCCGAAGGCCATCGCGCTGACCTGCTGGGGTACGGCGAACATGCGCACCGGCGGCGACGACATCGCGCAGGCTCTTGCCCTGATCGGCGCCAAGCCGGTCTGGGAAGCGGGATCGGGCCGGGTGACGGGCTACGAGATCCTGCCGCTGTCGCAGCTGCAGCGGCCGCGCATTGACGTCACGCTGCGCGTTTCCGGTTTCTTCCGCGATGCCTTCCCGCATCAGATGGATCTTTTCCAGTCGGCGGTGGCCGGCATCGCCGAGCTGGATGAGCCGGAGGAGGCCAATCCGATCGCCGCGCGGGTGCGGCGGGAAGCGGCTCAACTGGCCGCGTCGTCGGGGATTTCACCAGAGGAAGCGCGGCAGCGAGCCGCCTATCGCGTCTTCGGCTCCAAGCCCGGCGCCTATGGCGCGGGACTGCAGGCGCTGATCGACGAGGGGCTCTGGCAGGAGCGTTCCGATTTTGCTGAAGTCTTCCTCGCCTGGGGCGGTTACGCGTATGGCGGCGGGGCCGAAGGCGTAGTGGCGAAGGGCGCGCTGGAGCAGCGGCTGAAGCTGGTCGACGCGGTGGTGCACAATCAAGACAACCGCGAGCACGACCTGCTCGATTCGGACGACTACTATCAGTTCGAGGGCGGGCTGGCGGCCACTGTCGAGACGCTGAAGGGCGAAGCGCCCAACGTCTACCACAACGATCATTCGCGGCCGGAGCGTCCGGTCATCCGCACGCTCGCCGAGGAGATCGGCCGGGTGGTGCGAGGGCGGGCGGCCAACCCGAAATGGATCGCCGGCGTCATGCGGCACGGCTACAAGGGCGCCTTCGAGATCGCCGCGACCGTGGATTACCTCTTCGCCTTCGCGGCGACGACGCGGGCGGTGAAGGACCACCATTTCGACCAGCTCTTCGCCGCCTATCTGGAAGACAAGGCGGTGCGGGACTTCATCGAAGAGGCCAATCCGGTCGCGCTTGCAGAAATCGTCGCGCGCTTTCACGAAGCCATCGACCGGGGCTTGTGGACGCCGCGCAGGAACAGCACGCATGACAGCCTGAAACGGCTGGGACCGAGGGAGAAAGCATCGTGAGCGACAAGAAGAAGGAGATGAGCGAGGAGGAGCTCGACGCCCGCCATGCCGAGAAGATGCGCAAGAAGAAGGCCGCCCGCGACAAGATCATGGCGACCAAGACGATCGAGAAGGGCCTCCTGATCGTCCATACGGGCAAGGGCAAGGGCAAGTCGACGGCCGGCTTCGGCATGGTGTTCCGCTCGCTCGGCCATGGCCACAAGGTGGCGGTGGTGCAGTTCGTCAAGGGCCGGATCGAGACCGGCGAACGCATGGCGCTGGATCGTTTCTCAGACCTGGTGACGATCAAGCGCATGGGCGAGGGCTTCACCTGGGAAACGCAGGACCGCCAGCGCGACATCGCCGCCGCCCGCCAGGCCTGGGAGGCCGCGAAGGACCTGATCCGCTCCCGCGAGTACCGGCTGGTGCTGCTGGACGAACTGAACATCGTGCTGCGCTACGATTACCTGCCCATCGAGGAAGTGGTGGAGTTCTTCAAGACCGAGAAGCCCGAGGACGTGCATGTGATCGTCACCGGACGCAACGCCAAGGACGAGCTGATCGAGATCGCCGACCTTGTGACCGAGATGGAACAGGTGAAGCATCCGTTCCGCTCCGGCGTGAAGCCGCAGGAGGGAATCGAGTTTTGAGGGGATGACGAAAACAGAGACCGGAACGTATTGACCAGGCTCAGGAAAACCGGATGACCATCCGCCCGCCCGCCCTCATGATCCAGGGAACCGGCTCCAATGTCGGCAAGAGCCTGATCGTGGCCGGGCTCTGCCGCCTGTTTGCCGACCGGGGGCTGAAGGTGCGACCCTTCAAGCCGCAGAACATGTCGAACAATGCCGCGGTGACGGCCGATGGCGGCGAGATCGGCCGGGCGCAGGCGCTGCAGGCGATGGCGGCGCGCGTGGTTCCGAGCGTGCACATGAACCCGGTTCTGCTGAAGCCGGAAACCGATACCGGCGCGCAGGTGATCGTGCAGGGCCAGCGCGCGGGCACGATGCGGGCGCGCGAATACGGCAGCCGCAAGAACGAGTTGCTGCCGAAGGTGCTGGAGAGCTTCGCCATTACCTGCGAGGGCGCCGACCTGGTGCTGGTGGAAGGCGCGGGGAGCCCGGCGGAGGTGAACCTGCGTGCCGGCGACATCGCCAATATGGGTTTCGCCGAGGCGGCGGACCTTCCCGTGGCGCTGTGCGGCGACATCGACCGGGGCGGTGTGATCGCCAGCCTTGTCGGCACCCACGCGGTGCTGGCCGATGCCGAGCGGGCGCGCATCAAGGCGTTCCTGATCAACCGCTTTCGCGGCGATCCGTCGCTCTTTGCCGATGGCATGACGGAGATCGAGCGGCGGACCGGCTGGGTCCCGCTCGGCGTCGTGCCGTGGTTCGACGCGGCGAACCGCCTGCCGGCGGAGGATGCGTTGGGGCTGGAGGCGGGGCAAAGCGCGGGCGCGGTGAAGATCGCGGTGCCCGTGACCTCGCGGATCGCCAATTTCGACGACCTCGATCCGCTCCGCATGGAGGAGGGCGTCAGCCTGGTGCTGGTGCGCGCCGGCGAGGCGCTGCCGGGCGACGCCGATATCGTGCTGCTGCCTGGCTCGAAGTCGACGATCGGCGATCTCGCCTTCCTGCGCCAGCAGGGCTGGGACATCGATCTGGCCGCGCATGTGAGGCGCGGCGGGAGGGTGATCGGCATTTGCGGCGGCTACCAGATGCTGGGCGCAAGCATCGACGATCCCGAAGGCATCGAAGGGCCGGCCGGCAAGGTGGCTGGGCTGGGTTTGCTCGACGTGGAGACCGTGCTGACGCCGGAAAAGCGGCTCGTCTCGGTTAACGGCACGCACGCGGCGAGCGGCGCGGCGCTGTCGGGCTACGAGATCCATATCGGCCGAACGCGGGGCGCGGATTGTTCGCGTCCTTTCGCCCATATCGGCGAGGCTGGCGAGGGGCATCCCGACGGGGCGGTTTCGGCAGACGGTCGGATCATGGGGACCTATCTGCACGGGCTGTTCGGCGCGGACGGGTTTCGCCGGGCACTTCTCGGCCTCGACGACACGGCGTCGGCGCTGGCCTATGGCGCGACGGTGGAGGCGGTGCTGGACCAACTGGCACGGCATCTGGAAGCCGCGCTCGATATCGAGGCGATCCTGCGGATCGCGTTGGAGCGGCAGGTCCGGATCCTAACCCAAAGTTAAGTCGCGTTTTTCACGGCAGGGCGTTACTCTGGTCATTCGGCAGTTGTTGCAAGTCGCCAAGAGGTCAGGCCGATGGGCGAAGCACGCATCAGGAGCGACAGGCTCGACGGGATCGAGTGGCACTGGGTGGATGACAGGGTCTCGGTGGCCACGTCCGGCGGCGTGACGCTGGTGGTTCGCCAGATCAGCGCGCGGGAAGATGGCGTCAACTGGCAGCCCTGGGCCATCGGCGAGGGAGAGGGCGCGGCGCTGACGGACAAGCCGGCCGGCCTCAACGAGGCGAGACGAGCGGCGGCGATGCTTTCCCACAGCCTCGGTAGGCCGCGCGATGCGGGCATCCGGCCGGAAGACCTCAACGCCTCCAACGACGATTAGAACAGAAGTGCGAATATTGCGACGAGCACCGCCTGCAAGGTGCAGGCGCCGCCAAGCAGGCGCAGGCTGCGGGTGATGTCGCCCGCATTGGCGTCGCGCCGGCCCGCCTCGTTGAGGAAGGGATCTTCCACCACGTAGCCAGGATAAGCGCGCGGACCCGCAAGGGCGAGGCCGAGACCACCGGCCATCGCCGCTTCAGGCCAGCCGGCATTGGGCGAGCGGTGCCGGCCGGCATCAGCCCCAATGGTGCGGAAGGCGGTGGCAACCGAACCGCCGGCGAGCGGGGCGGCGATAGCCAGAAAAGCGCCGGCGAGGCGGGAGGCGGGCAGGTTGACGAGATCGTCGAAACGGGCCGAGGCCCAGCCGAAGGCCTCGTGACGCTCCGTCCGGTGGCCGATCATCGAGTCGGCCGTGTTCACTGCCTTGTAGGCCAGCAGGCCCGGCAGGCCGAAGACGAGGAACCAGAAGGCGGGCGCGACGACGCCGTCGGAGAAATTCTCGGCACAGGATTCGATCGCCGCGCGCGATACGCCGGCCTCGTCAAGGCGGGCAGGATCGCGGCCGACGATCATGGCGACCGCCTTGCGCCCGCCGGCAAGCCCCTCGCGCAGCAACCCGTCGCGAACCCTCGCCACATGGTCGTAGAGGCTGCGCTGGGCAAGGAACACGGCGGCGACGAGCACGGTGAGGATCTCGCCGAAAGGCAGGACGCGGGCGATTGCCTCGATCAGCAGGCCGAGCAGGAAGGCGCCGAAGACAAGGGCGGCAAGGAAGATCGCGCCGTAGAGCTTGCGCGTGCCCGCCGGCAGGTCGGGCGTGTTGAAGTCCTGGTCGGCGATCTCGATGATCTTGCCGAACAGCGTGACGGGGTGGGGCAGCCGCCGCCACAGGAAATCCGGGTCGCCGAAAGCCGCATCGACCAGAAGGGCGAAAAGAAGAAGGAACGCGGCGTCGGCAAAGAAGAGCATCGGCCCTAGGCTTCCTCGAGCGCTTCGCGAAGGGCGGTGTCGAAGCGGGCGAGATTTTCCGCTCCGCCCGGCAGGCCGAGGCGCATCCAGGTGGGTGCGTAGTCGAATATGCGGGTCCATACGCGGCGCTTCGCCAGCGCCTCGTGCAGGGCGGCGGCGCGCGGATGGGCGACGAGGGCGTAGAGCGGCGTGCCGCCGAAGACCGTCAGCCCGCGTTCGTGCAGCAGGATATTCAGATCGGCCATCTCGTCGGCGAGGCGCGAAAGCATCTTCGACTGCCATGCGGTGTCGCTCAATGCCGCGGTTCCGACAGCCAGCGCGGGTCCGGAGACGGCCCAGCTTTCCTGCGAACGCTGCAACGCCTGGGTGAGCCAGGCGGGGCCTGCGAGAAAGCCGAGGCGCAGCCCGGCCAGTCCGTAGAATTTGCCGAAGGAACGCAGCACGGCAACAGGTCGCCCCTCCGCCAGCGCCAGGACGCTGGCACCGGGCATGCAATCGGCAAAGGCCTCGTCGACGATCAGCAGTCCGTCACGCTCCGCCAGCCGGTCGGCAATCTCCAGCAGCGACTTGACACCGATCAGCCGGCCATCCGGATTGTTCGGATTGACGAGGATCAGCACGCGGCAGTCTTCGGGCAGGGCGAAAGGATTGGAAATCTCCTCGACCCGCTTTCCGGCGCGCCGCCAGGTCGCGGCATGGCTGCCATAGGTCGGCGACACTACGGCGACGCCGCAGTCCTGCAGCGCAGAAGGCAGCAGCGTGGGAAGGCGGCTGATGATCGCCTGGGTGCCGGGCGCCGCCGTAACGCCAAGCGAAGCCGGTACGGCGTAGCATCGGCGTGCGGCAGTCAGCAAGCCGTCCAGTGCACCGGCGGAAGGAAGTCGTTGCCAGCAGGAATGCTGGATCGACGGCAGCGGGTAGGCATGAGGATTGATGCCCGTCGACAGGTCCAGCCAGTCGGCTCCGAGGCCACCGTACCGCGCCATTGCCCTGTCGAGGTCGCCGCCATGCTCCATGTCCGCTCCGTTCTTTCAGCCACTTGCGCGAATGTCCGTCGGATCAAGCTTGTATCGCTTCCGAGAGGTGGCGCGCAATCATCGCGCCGTGCTTGACAGCGGCGAAAAGGAGCGGCAAAAATCAGAACAAAAGAAGAACATAATATCTCAACTCACTATAGACGCAACGTAAGGAAACGAAGGTCATGGCCCCACGCCGATCGTCGTCGCCGCTCGATTTCGACCGCGACACCCTGCTTGGAACGATGAAGAGCGCGCGCGACGAACTGGTGCAGGCAAGGCGGGGAATGCAGAAGCGCTCGGGGCTGATGCATTGCGTCGATGCAGTGATCGAGGATCTCGACGAACTGGCTCTGGTGCTGACGGGCCGGCGCGACTACTTCCATGCGGGCGGGCACGCCACATTGCCGGGCGAGCGCACTATCGGAAAGTGATGGGAAATTGGAGGCCTCGGCCGGAATCGAACCGGCGTACACGGATTTGCAGTCCGCTGCGTCACCACTCCGCCACGAGGCCACCGCGCGCTATATCAATTAGTTAGCTGTGGCTGTCAATCGGTGTGTGCAAAATTGTTCGTGCGCGTGTGCAAAAGCCATCCATCCGGCGTTCTCGATGGTGTTGAGAACGCAAAGCAAATCGTTCCGTCCGGCTGAATTCACGGGACGGGAGCAACAACTTCCAGGGTATTACTGGAATGGGAGTAAGTCACGATCGGTTAAGCACGCGGGAACCGGCGAAGATAGAGCTGTGACCCCAGGAAGGAATCCGCTCCGAAATTTCCGTGAAGTGCGGCAAAGGACGCCGGAAGAAAGCGAAGCAACCGGAATCCGCAGACTGCGTATCCAACCGCGCGGTTACACCGCCGCCGGTGCCTGCAGGGCGACCGATGTCTGCCGCCGCGCGGAGTTGGGCGTGATGTGGCAGAAGAGCAGCCGCGCGCCGCTCCCGGTTCGCACCGGCAATATCAACCGGTCGCATTCCAGACGACAAGGCATGCCGTCACCCGCGATCAGATTGCCGCTCAGCGTGTCGAAGGATGGTTCGTCCCGCTCGATCACCGTACGATACGCGGCGTGGATGCGCCTGCGGAAGGCTGGTTCGATCGCCGGGCGGCGGGCATTCGGCTCCAATACCCAGTCTCTGCCATAGAGTGCCGCCAGCAGGCTCTTTTCGCCGCAATAGAAAATGGCGGGACTTTCGTCCGGCATAGCCTTGTCGTCGAGGATGAGGAGATATTCGATTATGGCAAGGAAATCGGGAACCATCTGTCCCTCGGCTTCCGACCAGATCTGCCAGAGACGCCTTGCAACCGGATGAACGGACTGAAAGGCCCAGGGCTCGGTCCCCGCTTCGCGCAGGCCGCCGGCCAAACTATAGTCCCGGCCGCCCGAAGGCCGCTGGCGCGACGGCATCATGACACTGACGAGAACCATACGGCAGCGGGCGAGGAGCGCTTCCTGATCGCCCTCCTCCAGCCCTTCCAGATGCGGATGCCCAAACATCTGCCAGCATACGGCCTTGACGATGATCGAAAGATCATAGCGTTCGACGGCGTCGAGAAACTCCGAATAACGGAAGGATAGAGGCCGCCTCAGGCTCATGAATCGCGGGTTTGTAAGGATACTTTCAAACATGCCGGTCCGGATCGCTGGTCGATGCGTCAAGAAAGATCAAGGCCGCGCGTAAAAAGGGCTTGCGCCGCCTCGCTGCGATTTTGCCTGGAGCGATATACAGGTGGAACCTGATGGCCGAGGTCGGTCAGCGATTGTGTGGGTGCGATTGTCGTCGGACCGTGCCGGGACGAATAACTCTTAAAAAACCTGTGTTTAACATATTACCTGCCGCCGGCGAACAGTCCCGGCCGCGGGAGCCGGGGTGGGAACAGACCCCTAGTTCAAGTTGTTAGCGGCGCGAACTTCCATCGTTGCGCGTTATGAGATCGTTATACACCTTGAGGACGATCCGGAAGAAATCCTCCAGCGACCCGTGTCCCCCCATGAGCTGGCGTTCGAGTTCCAATGCGCGAAAGTGCGCTTCCTCAAGGAGGCTCAGGCCACCGGAAAGACTTTCCGTCCAATCCGGATGCCCGGGCTCCGGATCGGATGAAAGGGGGGCGGGCAGGGGTTCGCCGTGAAGAGGCAGGAAATATCCCGCCTGCTCGGCCATGCCGCCCTGTGCGTGCAGGCCCGCATCCTCGTGGACCGGAAAACCATAAGCCGCATCGAGCCCGGGAATGCGGTTTTCCGGGGTGGGATCGACGGGACCCGCTCCGATCAGCAGCCAGCGGATGCTCACGCCGAAAGCGGCGGCATACCGCTGCGCATCGGGAATTCCGAAAGGCGCCGTGCCGTCTTCATGTGCCGCGTAGAGTCCCTCGGCCACCCGCGCCCTGACCGCTCCCTCCTTCGCGCTATCGCAGCCAGCCTGTAGCCGCGCCCATCTCAGGCGCCGGTGCAACTTATCCATCGTTCAAAGGCTTGCTCCAGCACTTACCGGGGGTTCAAACTCAATCAGGAGGATTTCATGGCCGTTCCTTGGGCAAGGGACGAAATAGACCGTATCCGCGTCGCGGGTCTTTGAAGACCGCGCTGATTGCCCGTGCCATCGCTCTTCGTATCCCACCAGGTCGGCTCATACCATTGCCGTCAGTCTTATCGGTCCGGACTCTGATGGTCCCGCTTCGTCAGGCGAACTTCGCGGCAGCTCCAAGCGGAAGGCTTGTGCGCCAAGCCTGCGCAGACTCGGCTATACGGCGGCCGCGCCCTGGGAACATGCCGCCCGTGCCTCATGATCCAGGCCAGGCAACTCGCGATCCGGGTCAGGCAATATGCGCGTACTTCTATTCATTCGTCACCGGCAATCGCCACAGGAATGCAACATCAGTCTAACGTATGGGGCCTGCCGGCCTGTTTAAATCAACATGCGGAGGTGATGAAGAAAACTCTAGCATGTGAAATCCATCCGTACAATTGCCAATTGCCCGCGCGCCCGGGCCCGATGCCGGGTACGCCTCTTGTTCCGGGCGAAGGCGGGCACGGGTGCTTGTCACGGACCGAACTCATCGATAAGAGACCTGTTGCAGTTTCCAGGCTGCCGACCCGCAACGAGACGAGGCACAGGATGGGCGACTTCGAACAGTCCCGCACCCGCATGGTGGACAACCAACTCAGGACCAACGACGTCACGGACCTGAGAATTCTCGACGCGATGGGTTCGGTACCGCGCGAGCGCTTCGTCCCCGCGGCAAAGCGTGCGGTGGCCTATATCGACCAGGACCTGGCCGTACGTGAGGGCGCCGGCGGCCGTTACCTGCTGAAGCCTCATATCCTGGGGCGCCTGATCCAGCTTGCCGAGATCGCGCCGGAAGATGTCGTGCTGGTGGTCGGCTGCTCCACCGGCTACAGCGTCGCCGTTGCCGCCCGTCTTGCCCAATCGGTGGTAGGACTGGAAGAGGATGGTGAACTCGTGGAAGAGGCTTCCTCGACGCTGGTCGAACTGGGCATCGAGAATGGGGCGGTCATTCAGGGCACGCTATCTGAGGGTTGTGCCAGCGAAGGTCCCTATGACGTGATCCTGATCGATGGCGCGGTGGAAGAACTTCCCACGGCACTCACACGCCAGCTTAAGGACGGCGGCCGACTGGTCGCCGTGCAGGGCACCGGCGGCGCGGGCGCCGCATATATCCATACACGTTCCGGTGATACCGTCTCAGGGCGATTCGCGTTCAATGCGGCGGCGCGCCTGCTGCCGGGCTTCGCCCGTCCGAAAGCCTTCGTCTTTTAGAAAAACGTTAACGAATCAGCCGATTTTGCGGCCGTCCGATGCTGTCGGGCGGCCTTTTTTACGTACGGATATGTGTCGTAAGGGCAATATTGTTGCATTCAAGCCGCAGGCACTAAAAAACATGTTAGGCGCCGCCAGTTCAGGTTGTTTGTTTGACAAGTCCCGCTAACAGTAGGGGACAACGTGTGAGGAGTGATCAAATCGGCGCGTGAGGCGGCCTCGGTAATATTGCCGAGGAGGCGGACGACCATCCGCTAGGCTGGCGCCAAGACGGCTTTAGATGGGTGGAATTCTTTTATGAGGCGGTGCAACTTGGTGTCCCGAAAACTGCTTATAGCTCTCGCCGGGCTGGCGCTGCCCCTGCTTGGATCGGGTGTCGGCGCGCCATCGGCGCAGGCCCAGTCGATCAATGAAGCTCTTGGCGCGGCCTATGCCAACAATCCGTCGATAAATGCCGCCCGCGCGGAACTCAGGTCCGTCGATGAATCGGTTCCGCAGGCACTGTCCGGCTGGCGGCCGCAGATCTTCGGCAATGTCGATGTCGGCTCCGTTTCGAGCAATCCGAATCCGGGCTCGTCGCGCTACCGCAATACGGCGGCAATCGGCCTTTCCGTCCAGCAGGCGCTGTTTCGCGGCTTCCGGACGGTAAACTCCACCCGGCAGGCGGAGGCGATCGTGCTGGCGCAGCGCGAAAGCCTGCGCTCGACCGAGCAGAACGTGCTGTTCGATGCCGCCAGCGCCTATATGGACGTGATTCGCGACACGGCGATTGTGTCGCTGCGGCGCAGCAACATTCAGTTCCTGAACGAGCAGGTGCGCGCGGCGCGTGACCGCTTCGAGGTCGGCGAGGGCACGCGCACGGATGTTTCGCAGGCGGAAGCCCGCCTTGCCGACGCGCAGGCCGAACTCAACCTGGCGCTGGCCAACGTCAACACCAGCCGCGCCGTCTACCGGCAGGTGATCGGTGCTGATCCGAAGGCGCTTTCGGCCAGGACCGACATCTATCGCCACCTGCCGAAGAATGTCGATCAGGCGATCCGCATCGGCGCGGATGAGCATCCGGCGATCCTTTCGTCGCTGCATCTCGTCGATGCCGCGATCTTCAACGTCAAGGCGACGGAAGGCGAACTGCTGCCGACCGTGACGCTTGAGGGAAATATCGAGCGCCAGTGGAGCCCTCCGGGCGTCTCCAACCTGACCTCGCAGGATTCGGCGAGCGTCTTTGGCCGCGTGTCGATCCCGATCTACCAGGGCGGCTCCGTCTCCTCGCGGGTACGCGAGGCAAAGGAGGATCTCGGTCAGGCGCAAGTGCAGGTGGATGTCGCCCGCGACCGCATCCGCGCGCTGGTGGTTTCGGCCTGGGGTCAATATGAGGCGGCGGTGGCCTCCATTTCGGCCGCGGAGGCCTCGGTTTCGGCCAACCAGTTGGCCCTTGAAGGCGTGATCGAGGAACAGCGGGTCGGCCAGCGCACCACGCTGGACGTGCTTGACGCCCAGTTCGAGCTGGTCAACAGCCGCGTGCTGCTGGTCAGCGCGCAGCGCGACCGCGCGGTTGCCGCCTATCTGCTGATCTCCTCCATTGGCCGCCTGACAGCCGACAGCATTGGCCTGCGCGTGGCGGTCTATAAGCCGAGCGAGCATTACGACAAGGTCCGCAACAGCTGGTACGGCATCCGCACGCCGGACGGTCGCTGAGGATCAAGTCGAGCGAGAGCAAGAATGCGGGGCGGGTGCCGGAAGGCATCCGCCCCTTTCTATTTGAGCGGTGAAATGACGTAAACGAATACAGCCCGTCCGGGCAAGAATTCGTGCAGCGCCTTTCCTTCGTTCTACGTGCAGCCGCATGACCCGGTCAGAGATAAGGGGGAATACGGTTCGGAAAACCTGCTGGACTGGCGTGCGAGCGCGCGAAATATCCGCCATCTGGCAAGATATTCCACCTTGACTGAACCGGCCCCCATGATTCTTTTCCTTCCGCGCTTTGCCGTGCTTTCCGGCGCACGGTATATTTTGCTCATGTGATTCGTTCGCGCGCCGATGCGGCCGCGGGCGCTGTTGTTGGAAGTTGCCGGCCCTGGGGGACAGAATGGCCAATCCGAAATCGGCTCAAGAACCCTCGATGGAGGAAATCCTGGCGTCAATCCGCCGGATCATCTCCGACGACGACGCGCCGCCTGCCGAACCGGCGGTGGAAGAGGAGACCGACATGGATGCCGGCGCCTCCATGTCGCAGGACGACCTCGACAAGCTCTTCGACAGCGACGGCGGCAGCGATATCGAGATCGAGGCGCCCGAAGAGGACGACGACGTTCTTGAATTGACGGAAGAACTGGCCGTCGAGGACGACGATGCCGACGCCGGCGATTTCGACATGGTCAACGGCTTCGACAAGCAGGAGAGCGAACTCGCCTTCGTGGAGCCCGACGAGGAGCCGGACATGGCCGGCTTCGATGTGGCCATGGACGAAGAGGAGGACGAGACCGAGGATATGGACCTGGCAGCGATGGTTGCCGACCAGGTGTCCGACGAGGTGAGCGAGGAGGCCGAGCGGCTGCTTTCGCCGACCACGGACAACGCCGTCCATTCCGCCTTCAGCGACCTGGCCAGCACGATCCTGACCAAGAACGCCCGCACGCTGGAGGATCTGGTGAAGGAAATGCTGCGGCCGATGCTGAAGGCCTGGCTCGACCAGAACCTGCCGACCATGGTGGAGCGGCTGGTGCGGCAGGAAATCGAGCGCATCTCGCGCGGACGCTGAGGCGCCATCGTCCTTCGCTCAAGGGGCTGCCCGCGGGGCGGCCCTTTTTCGTTTGGCGCGGTTGACTTCACTCCCTGCATCCGATTTACACCCAAGCAATCACGAATGCAGGCTTGAGACCACTTTCATGCTCGACAAGACATATGAGGCGGCGGCTGTCGAGCCGCGGATCTACGAGGCTTGGGAACAGGCGGGCGCCTTCAGGGCGGGCGCCGGCGCGGAGCCGGGTGCCGCTTCCTATTCGATCGTCATTCCGCCGCCCAATGTCACCGGCTCGCTGCACATGGGCCACGCGCTCAACAACACGCTGCAGGACATCCTGGTGCGCTTTGAGCGCATGCGCGGGCGCGACGTGCTGTGGCAGCCGGGCATGGATCACGCCGGCATCGCCACGCAGATGGTCGTCGAGCGCCAGCTGGCCGAGCGCCAGGAGCCCGGTCGCCGCGACATGGGCCGCGAGGCCTTCGTCCAGCGCGTCTGGGACTGGAAGGCCGAATCCGGCGGCATGATCTTCAACCAGCTCAAGCGGCTGGGTGCGTCCTGCGACTGGTCGCGCGAGCGCTTCACCATGGACGAAGGCCTGTCGCGCGCGGTGCTGGACGTCTTCGTCTCCCTCTTCAAGGAGGGGCTGATCTACAAGGACAAGCGCCTCGTCAACTGGGACCCGAAGCTGCACACCGCGATCTCCGACCTGGAGGTGCAGCAGATCGAGGTGAAGGGCAACCTCTGGCACTTCCGCTATCCGCTGGAGAAGGGCGAGACCTACCAGGCGCCGGTGGCCTTCGACGACGACGGCAAGCCGACCGAGTTCGAGACGCGCGACTATATCGTCGTCGCCACGACGCGGCCCGAGACGATGCTGGGCGACACGGCGGTGGCCGTGAACCCGGAGGACGAGCGCTACAAGGACCTGATCGGCAAATACGTCATCCTGCCGCTGGTCGGCCGCCGCATCCCGATCGTCGGCGACGACTATGCCGACCCGGAAGCGGGCTCGGGCGCGGTGAAGATCACCCCGGCGCATGACTTCAACGACTTTGAGGTCGGCAAGCGCCACAACCTTGCGATGATCTCCGTGCTCGACCGCGAGGCGACGGTCACGCTTGCCGAAAACGAGGACTTCCTGGCCGGCGTGCCGCAGAGCGAGCAACTCGCGCGTACCCTTGCCGAACTGGACGGCAAGGAGCGCTTCGCGGCGCGCAAGCTGGTCGTGGCGATGATGGAGGAGGCGGGCTGCCTCGACCGCATCGAGGATCACGTCCACATGGTGCCGCATGGTGACCGGGGCGGCGTGCCGATCGAGCCCTATCTCACCGACCAGTGGTACGTCGACGCGGCGACGCTCGCAAAGCCGGCGATCGCCAGCGTGCGCGAGGGCCGCACCGCCTTCGTGCCGAAGGCTTGGGAAAAGACCTATTTCGAGTGGATGGAAAACATCCAGCCCTGGTGCATTTCCCGCCAGTTGTGGTGGGGGCACCAGATCCCGGCCTGGTACGGCCCGGATGGCGGCCTGTTCGTGGAAAAGAGCGAAGCGGAAGCCATCGCGGCGGCGCAAGAGAAATACGGCAGGCCCGTCGAGGTGGTCGAGATGGGCGAGGCGCTGCGGCGCTGGGAAACGGGCGAGGGAGACAGGATCGCGCTCCACCGCGACGAGGACGTGCTCGACACGTGGTTCTCCTCCGCGCTGTGGCCGTTCTCGACGCTCGGCTGGCCCGACAAGACCGAAGAACTGGCCAACTACTACCCGACGAGCGTGCTCGTCACCGGCTTCGACATCATCTTCTTCTGGGTTGCCCGGATGATGATGTTCGGCCTGCACTACATGAAGACCGAGCCCTTCAAGACGGTCTATATCCACGCGCTGGTCCGCGACGAGAAGGGCCAGAAGATGTCGAAGTCCAAGGGGAACGTGATCAACCCCCTGGAGCTGATCGACGAGTTCGGCGCCGACGCGCTGCGCTTCACGCTGGCGGCGATGGCGGCGCAGGGCCGCGACATCAAGCTGGCGACCAACCGCGTCGCCGGTTACCGCAACTTCGCGACCAAGCTGTGGAATGCCGCCCGCTTCGTGGAGATGAACGGCGGCACGCGGCCCGAGCGCTTCAACCCGGCGACCGTGCGCCAGACGGTGAACCGCTGGATCGTTACCGAGACGGGCCGCTGCGGCGCCGCCGTCACCGAGGCGCTGGAAGGCTACCGCTTCAACGAGGCGGCGGGCGCGGCCTACCGCTTCGTCTGGAATACCTATTGCGACTGGTATCTCGAATTCGCCAAGCCGATCTTCAACGGCGCGGACGAGGAAGCCAAGGCCGAGACGCGGGCGACCGCCGCCTGGGTGCTGGACGAGATCCTGAAGGTGCTGCACCCCTTCATGCCGTTCCTGACGGAGGAATTGTGGGCGCGTACCGTGGAAGGCGCGGCCCCCCGCGCCAACCTGCTGGCGCTGACGCGCTGGCCGGGCGCCATCGTCGGCGACGAGGACGCGGCGGCGGAAATCAACTGGCTGGTCGACGTGATCACGCAGGTGCGCTCGGTTCGGGCGGAGATGAACGTGCCGGCGGGCGCGCAGGTGCCGCTCGTCATCACGGGTGCCGGGCCCGTCACCGCCACGCGGCTTGAGACGCATGGCGCGCTGATCTCGCGTCTGGCGCGCTGCGAGACGATCACGCTGGCCGATGCGCCGCCGCAGGGCTCGGCCCAGATCGTCATCGGCGAGGCCACCTACTGCCTGCCGCTGGCCGGCATTATCGACCTTTCGGCGGAGCGGGCGCGGCTGTCCAAGGAACTCGGCAAGATCGACGAGGAAATCTCGCGCATCAACAAGAAGCTCTCCAACCAGAAGTTCGTCGACAACGCCCCGGAAGAGGTGGTGGAAGGCGAGCGGGAGAAGCGGGCCGACTATGCGGCGCGCCGGGCCAAGGTGGACGAAGCGCTGGCGCGTCTCGCCGGGCTGGCGTGAATTCAGGCCATTTCGCAGCCGCAATCTGCCGTTAAGCGGCGGGGCAGCTACGGGAAAATAATCGTCTGGAGCGGGCGAAGCGAATCCGCTTCAATCGGCTCCACTCCGGGCGAACATGCAGAGGGCTTCCGGCGATACATGCGCGGCGAGGTTTTGGCGAGAATGGCGGATCTGGCGTTTGGCGCGCGGCGCGTGAAAAGGGCGATGCTCGGCGTTGCGACTGTCGCGACCGCTCTTGGGCTCGCCGCCGGACCGGCGAGCGCGGAAAAGATCGCCAATCCGGTCGCCGTCTTCTCCGGCCTCGACAAGATCACCGGCCGCATCATCTCCTTCGACGTCTATATCGGCGAGACGGTGCAGTTCGGCGCCCTGCAGGTGACGCCGCATGTCTGCTACACGCGCCCGCCGACGGAAGCGCCGCAGACCACCGCCTTCCTGGAAGTGGACGAAATCACGCTGAACAACGAGGTGAAGCGCATCTTCACCGGCTGGATGTTCGCCGCCAGCCCCGGCCTGCACGCGGTGGAACACGCCGTCTATGACGTCTGGCTCACCGATTGCCGCCGCACCTCCAACGTGCCGCCGCCGGAAGGCTATTCCGGTCCCCCGGTCGAGGTGACGACCGGCGACGACACCGACCCGCTGGCCGGCAGCGTACCGCTCTCCGACGCCTCGCAGGTCAAGCCGCAGCCCAAGCCGCTGTTTTGAGGGGTCTAGCCGGAATGCCTGCAAGATTAGCCGCTGCTTCCTTCCAGATGCTTCACCCGCAGATATCTTCTCTTATCTAGCTGAAGGCTGCGACTACAGTCTCGATGGGCAGAAACAGCGTGCGGCTGTCTTCCGGGTATTCCATGAACTCGGCGCACTGCAGATAAAAGCGCTTTGCCGCATCATCCTTCGCGTGGACCAGAAGAGCTCCGATACCGATGCTCTGGGAAGCAATGGCGATCCGCCGCAATGCATCCGAGAGAATGTCGGCGCCGAGGCCTTTCCCCGAATGGCTGCGATCAACTGCGAGACGGCCAATCACGGAGACGGGGATTGCATCAGGCGCATTGCGCCGAATCTTGCCGGGAGCGGATGCACGTTCCACCGCCCCGGCAGAGATACAGAAGTAGGCGGCGACACGGTTTTCCTCGCAAACGACATAGGTGCGCGAAAAACGGCTTTCGTTCTTCAAGGCACGATGGCGCAGCCATTCGTTCAGCGCAGGCTCGCCACAATCAAATCCTGAATGGTCATGTTCGGAGGTCAGTGGAACGGGAGCCGAAAGGTGGGGTTCTGGGCGCTCCGAAGCATCCCCTATTTCTGCCATGCCGGCGCCCGGCGCAACAGCGACCGCAGCTTCGGCCCAGGGGCGGGCGGATTGTCGAGCGCATTCATGAAAGTGTTGAAGCGGTCGGCATCGAGCATGAACAGTCGCTGGTCAAGCAACACGTCGATGGCTTGCCGCCTGGCACTCTCGATCATGAATTCGGTGCGTGTCTTGCCTAGCACCGCTGCCGCATTGTCGATAAGTTCGCGGGTGCTGGTTTCGATGCGCAGATTGATGCTGCCCTTCGTATCGGCAGCCGGAACCCGCTCTGCCATCGTCACGTTTGCAGGGCTAGTACTTGCCGATGATGTGCGTACCTTTGACATACGTAACAATATGTGGGTTTGTATCTACAATGTCAATACAAACTAACTTTATTTGAATGGATGTAGCCATTCGAGCCGCGTTCTCGATTGCCGGAACCGAATCCTTGGGAGGGGCGCTTCTGCAATCCAGCCATGATTGTCAATGCGGCGGGTGGAGAAGCATGCGAGTGTCGATGCCCATTCTGGCAGACTGGCGACCAATTCCGTGGTCCCCGTGAAGCTTCATTCCGCGCTCCATCCAATCTCGGCGCTCTCGGGTGCGCGTACTAATTCCCGACCTAGGACATAGGTCCTTAGGCGTGCCGTCTGCGTTTCGAGGCGCGTCGCTCGCGGTCCTCTCACACCGCCATATCTCTCTGCCCGATAGCGCTTCATAGTTCTCTCCGCTAATCTGATGGGCGCGAAACGAAAAGATCCGGGCGCTGTGCGAGGCTCAATCTGGCGGTTCGGCGAAGCAAGCGGCGAACCGCTGCCGGAAGCGTCGGCATGGTCCATGCCCTTAAACGCCGCGCGTGCGATAGACCGGGAGTGCCCGACGCAAGAAAGAGAGCAGGGACGATGCCGACGCTGCTTTCGCTGCCCGACGAAATGAGGGTCGATTTCGAGCCCGGCGAAACCGTGCTCGATGTCTTGCGCAGCCATGGCATCCACATTGCCTGCGCCTGCGGCGGCAAGGCGAAATGTTCCACCTGCCGCATATGGGTGCTGGAGGGGGCAGCGGACTGTCCGGAGCGCAACGCGCTGGAAAGAGCCATGGCCGAGCGGCTTCGGCTGAGCGCCAATGTGCGCCTTGCCTGCCAGCTCCGCCCGACCGCCGATCTTACCTTCCGCCGCCTCGTGCTGGACGAGACGGACCTGCGCATGGCGAACCAGCTTCTGCGGCATGGCGCCATGGGGGCGGGGGAAATGCGCTCGGTCGTCCTGTTCTTCAGCGACGTTTCGGGCTTCACCAGCTTTTCCGAAGCGCTGACGCCCTATGACCTCATGTACCTGCTCAACCGCTATTTCGCGCAGGCTGGCGAGATCGTGGAACGCAACGACGGCTATATCGACAAGTTCGTCGGCGACGGCATGATGGCGATCTTCGGCGTCAAGGGCCAGGAAGACGCGGCGCTGCGCTCGGTCAACGCCTCGCTGCAGACGCTTGCCGCCGTCGACCGGCTGAAGCCTTTCTACGCCACCATGTACGGCATCGAGTTCGATATCCGTATCGGCCTGCATCTTGGCGACGCGGTGATCGGCTCGGTCGGCTCGCCCGGCAGCGAGCGTCTGACGGCGATCGGCGACGCGGTGAACATCGCAAGCCGCATCGAAAACGCTAACAAGGAGGCCGGCACGCGGCTTCTGATCTCCGAGCCTCTCTACGAAGCGGTGAAGGAGGATGTCGAGATCGCCGACTTCATCCGCGTGCGCCTGCGCGGCACCTTGGACCGCATCACGCTCTACGAAGTCAGGAAGCTGAAGGACGAGGCCGAACGGCGGCTGAACGAAACGGTCGAGCGCGAGGCCATGCGCCTTGACGGCAAGACATGGCGCAAGGCGATGCGCACGAACGAGTTGGCCGTCGGTGAACACAAGGTGGTGGAGTTTCCGGAATTCTACGTCGCGATCCTGCGCGACAGCGAGCACCTCTATGCCTTCAACAACGCCTGTCCGCACCTGAAGCTGCCGTTCTTCGAACAAAACCCCAGCACCAGCGGGCTGGCGCCGCCGGAAAGCCACGTCGACGACAAGGGCGTCCTGTTGTGCCGCTGGCACCACAGCGGCTTCGATCTTGCGACCGGCGAGATCGTGCATTGGTGCGAAAGCCTCAGCGCGGAAGGGGTTTCCGAAGGCATGGAGAAGCTCGGCGATATCTCCAAGAACCGGTCGCCGCTCAACCTTCTGCCCTGCCGCGAGGAAGACGGCTACATCTGGGTCGGTATCGATTGATGCGATAACGGCGGCTTTCTCAAATTTTCCGCGCGCTTGACACTCTGGGACGCTTGTCCTATTTTCCTGGAACTAGGACATGTGTCCCAGACCTTGCAGCATGGGCCCAATCGGGAAGAGGATAGATGAGCACGAAGACGACGCGCGCGGAGATCGTCGAGGCGGCGGACGACCTGTTCTACCGGCAGGGATTCGAGCACACGTCCTTCGCCGATATCGCCACTGTGGTGGGGATCTCGCGCGGCAATTTCTATCACCATTTCAAGTCCAAGGACGAGATCCTGGACGCGGTGATCGAGAAGCGGATCGTCGACCGGCAGTCGATGATGGAGCGCTGGGAGATCGAGGGCGCAAGCCCGGAGGAGCGTATCCGCCGCTTCATCGACATCCTGATCGTCAACGGCGAGAAGATCAAACGCTACGGCTGCCCGATCGGCACGCTGACGAGCGAGCTTGCCAAGCTGAACCACGCCGCGCAGGGCGAGGCGAACAGGCTCTTCACCCTGTTCCGCACCTGGCTGCGCCGGCAGTTCGCGGCCCTTGGCCGGGAAGACGATGCCGACGAACTGGCGATGCATCTGCTGGCCCGCAGCCAAGGAGCGGCGACGCTCGCCAACGCCTATCAGGACGACGCCTTCATCGCCCGCGAGCTTGAGAGCATGTACGCCTGGCTGAAGGACTGCGCGGCAGGCGCGAGCAAGCGGGAGACGGCGGCCATGTAAGGCCCGGCTCCGACACAGCCAGACTTATCGTTTCGGCATTCGGCCGCATGCAGCGTGCCGCCCCTGGGCGGCGCGAAGGGCAGCCTTTTGCCTGCACCAACCCCATGGAAATGATCAGAAAGGGACCACAGAGATGTTTGTCGTGCTGCTGAAATTCACCGAAAACAAGGCCCGCGCCGGCAAATTCATGGACGGCCACAAGGCCTGGATCCAGCGCGGATTCGAAGCCGGCACCTTCGTGCTGATGGGCAGCCTGCAGCCCAATCTCGGCGGGGCCCTCGTCGCGCACGGTGCCACGCGCGCGGATCTGGAGGCTTTCGTCGCCGAAGACCCCTTCGTCGCGGAGGGGATCGTGACGCCGGAAATCCTGGAGATCACCGCGTCGCGGGCCGATGAGCGGCTGAGTTTCCTGATCGGCTAACCGCAAACCACCCCGAACATTACCGGTTGCCGCAACGCTGAAGGCCACGCCTTCCGCGAACGGTTTCGCTTTGCCGCGTGTCGGCGCCGGGATGTGCTTCCAACCGGAAAAGGAAAGTCACTGATGAAACGCTTGATGACGCAGACGGCTAAGCTTGGCGCGGCCGCGGCGCTTGCCGCGATGCTGGCCAGTTCCCCGGCTCTTGCCGGCGGCGACAAGGCGGGCAAGAGCCCGTGGGGTCCGCAGGATGAAATCGGCACGCTCAACATGATGACCGATGCCTCGCGGCAGGAGATCCTGCAGCGGATCGAGACGGGCAAGGTCTACGATCTCGGCGTAGACCTGTTCGTCGGCATGCCGGATTGCTGCAGCGCTGCCTTCGGCGATCCGACCTATCAGATGTGGATGATCCACGCTCCGGCGCGCGGCGACGGCAGCGGCGAATTGCTGTCGCATTCCAGCGAGGCGATCTCGATGAACACCCACACGGGCACGCATATCGACACGCTCAGCCATTTCGGCCTGCACGGCAAGCTGTTCAACGGCGTCAGCGCCAATGAGGCGCTCGGCGTGCGCGGCTGGTCGAAGTCCGGCGCGGAGAAATATCCGCCGATCGTGGCGCGAGGCGTGCTGATCGACGTGGCGAAGGCCAAGGGCGTCGACATCCTGCCGGCCTCCTATGCGATCACGGTCGACGACCTTAAGGAAGCGCTGGCCAGGCAGGCTACGACGCTTTCCGAGGGCGACGTGGTGCTGGTGCGCACCGGGCAGATGAGCGCGTGGCCGGACAAGTCGAAGCTCACGCTCTTCACCCAGTCGGGCCTGAGCCTCGAAGCGGCGGAGTGGCTGGCCGAGGAGCAGAAGTCGATGGTGCTCGGCGCCGACAATCTGGGCCTTGAGAGCTTCCCCTCCACCAACCGCGAGAACTTCGCGCCGGTGCATTCCTACCTGCTGGCGGAAAAGGGCGTCTCCTTCATCGAGCTTCTGTGGCTGGAGGAGCTCGCCAGGAACGAGGTCTATGAATTCGCCTTCATCACCTCGCCGCTGAAGCTGCGCGGCGCGAGCGGCTCGCCGATCCGCCCCGTCGCCATTCCGGTCAAGCGCGGAAGCTGACGGCGGTAACGAACCCGGCGGGGCGTCCTGCTCCGCCGGATTTCCCAGTTCTGTTTTTGCAGGAGCGATTTCATGAAATTGTTGCATGTCGATTCCAGCCCCAAGGGCGAGCATTCGAATTCGCGCGCGTTGTCCCGCTATTTCGTGGATCGGCTCGGCGAGCGCGTTCCGGATCTTGAGATCGATTATCTGGATGTCGCAGCGGAGCCGCTGTCCCCGCCTTCGGGCTTGTTCACCCGCGCCATCTACACGCCGCCGCCGGAACGTACCGACGAGATGAACGTCGAACTGGCCGCTTCCGACCGGCTTTGCGAACGGGCACTGGATGCCAATGCGCTGGTGATGGCCATGCCCATGCACAATTTCTCCATGCCGGCGGCGTTCAAGGCCTTCGTCGACAATCTTGTACGCGTGGGAGTTACCTATACGTTCAACGAGGATGGGCGGCCTGTGGGGCGTTTTGGCCGGCACAGGGTGCTGTTCATCACCAGCCGGGGCGCGGATTTGCGCGCGGGAGGACCCATGGCGCACATGGATGCGCTGACGCCCGCGCTGCGTGCGGCCTTCGGCTTTATCGGCGTATCGGCGCCGGAGTTCGTTGACGCGCAGCCTCTGCAATTCGCCGATCGGGCCGCGCACGAGGCCGCATTGGCGCGGGCAAAGGCGGAGCTGGATGGCGTGGCGCGCGAATGGGGAGGCGGCCTGCCGGCTCAAGGATCGGAGAAGCAGAAGGCATGAGCAGGACGATCGAGGGGCTGGACGGAAAGCCGCGTTGCCGCTGGTGCGGCGCCGCGCCGGAATTCCTGGCCTATCATGACACAGAATGGGGCTTTCCGGTCGCCGACGACTGCCGCCTGTTCGAGAAGCTTTGTCTGGAAAGCTTCCAGTCCGGGCTGAGCTGGCGGACGATCCTTGCCAAGCGCGAGGGCTTTCGCGCAGCGTTCCACGGCTTTGACTTCAAGCGCGTCGCCGGCTTCACGGAGGCGGACGTCGAGCGCCTGTTGAAGGACGAGGGAATCGTGCGCCATCGCGGCAAGATCGAAGCGGTGATCAACAACGCGAAGCGGGCGCAGGAGATGGTGAGGCGCGAGGGATCGCTGGCGGCCTTCGTCTGGCGCTACGAACCCAGCGCGGAAGACCTCGGCGCGCCGCAAAGCGCCTCCACGTCGCAGGCATCGGTGGCACTGTCGAAGGACCTGAAGAAGCTCGGATGGAAGTTCGTGGGACCGACGACGGTCTACGCATTCATGCAGGCGATGGGCCTCATCAACGACCATGTCGAGGACTGTGTTGTCCGGGCGGAGGCAGCAAGGCAACGCGAGGCCTTCCGGCGGCCGGGAAGCTGACGATCAGGGCCTTCAGGCGTCGATGATGGACAGTGCGTGTTCGCCGGACACGGTATCGGGCAACGCCAGGAAGTCGCCGTCCTCCTGCAGGGCTTCCTGCAGGTCCAGGCCATAGAGCAGCTTCGGCACTTCCACGGCGCCGAAACGGGCGAGATGCTCGGTAACGAACTGGGTGTCGAGCAGGGTGAAGCCGCCGGCGATCATCCGCGCGACGAGATGGACAAGGGCGACCTTGGAGGCGTCGCGCTCGGCGGCGAACATGCTCTCGCCGAAGAACGCGCCGCCGAGGCTGACGCCGTAAAGGCCGCCGACAAGCTCGCCATCCTTCCAGGCCTCGACCGTATGGCAGTAGCCCATGTCGAACAGCGCGCCGTAGAGGCGGCGGATCTCCGTGTTGATCCAGGTCTTGCGCCGACCGGGCGCGGGCCGCGCGCAGCCATCGATCACGCCGGTGAAATCGTGGTCGACGCGGATCTCGAAGACGTCTTTGCGAACGGTCTTGCGCAGGCTGGAGGGGATATGGAACGCGTTCAGCGGCAGGATGCCGCGCCGCTCTGGCTCGATCCAGAAAAGGCCGGGATCCTCGGCGGATTCGGCCATCGGGAAGATGCCGCAGGCATAGGCTTTCAGCAGGACCTGCGGTGTGATCTCCAGGACGCCGTCGCCGCTCTTGCCAGCCATTCAAAGGCTCCCCTGGTTCGAACCTGGAGCAGGTCCCGATGGCCGGATGCATAATCCGGCCATCGGGCAAAGGAGGCCTCAGTCCTCCTTCGAATCGAGATACTTCTCCAGCCAATGAATATCATACATTCCATTGGCGATGTCCTGACTGGCAAGCAGGTCGCGGAAAAGCGGGATAGTCGACTGGATGCCGTCGACGACGAATTCGTCGAGGCAGCGGCGCAAGCGCATCATGCATTCCACCCGGTTGCGGCCATGCACGATCAGCTTGCCGATGAGGCTGTCGTAATAGGGCGGGATGCGATAGCCCTGATAAACGCCTGAATCGACACGCACGCCGAGACCGCCCGGCGGGTGGTAATAGGTGATCGTGCCGGGCGAGGGCGTGAAGTTTCGCGGGTTTTCCGCGTTGATGCGGCATTCGATCGCATGCCCCTCGAAGACGACGTCCGACTGCTTGATCGACAGCGTGGCGCCGGCCGCGATGCGGATCTGCTCGTTCACCAGATCGATGCCGGTGACCATTTCGGTGACCGGGTGTTCCACCTGCAGGCGGGTGTTCATCTCGATGAAATAGAACTTGCCGTCCTCGTAGAGGAACTCGACCGTGCCGGCGCCGCGATATTTCAGCTTGCGCATGGCCTCGGCGACGACTTCGCCGATCTTTGATCGCTGTGCCACGTTGAGGGCGGGCGAGGGAGCCTCTTCCCAGACCTTCTGGTGGCGGCGCTGCAGCGAGCAGTCTCGCTCGCCGAGATGGATCGCGTTGCCCTGGCCGTCGCCAAGCACCTGGATCTCGATATGGCGCGGCTTGGAGAGATATTTCTCCATGTAGAGCGCATCGTCGCCGAAGGCGGCCTTCGCCTCTGCACGGGCGGTCGAAAGCGCGGTATCGAGTTCCGCTTCGCTGCGGGCGACCTTCATGCCGCGTCCGCCGCCGCCGGCCGCTGCCTTGACGAGGACCGGATAGCCGATCTCGCGCGCGATCGCATGGGCGTCGTCGGTCGGCTTCACGGCGCCATTGGAGCCGGGCACGACCGGAATGCCGAGCTTCTCGGCCGTCAGCTTCGCCTCGATCTTGTCACCCATGATGCGGATATGCTCCGCCGTCGGGCCGATGAAGGTGACGCCATGCGCTTCCAGGATCTCCGCGAAGCGCGCGTTCTCCGACAGGAAGCCGTAGCCGGGATGAACGGCATCGGCGCCGGTGATCTCGCAGGCTGCCAGAAGCTGGGGAATGTTGAGGTAGCTGTCGCGCGCCTGCGGCGGGCCGACGCACACGCTTTCGTCCGCCAGCCGCACATGCATCGCGTCCGCATCGGCGGTGGAATGAACAGCGACCGTTTGGATGCCAAGTTCCTTGCAGGCACGTAGCACTCGCAGCGCAATTTCACCGCGGTTGGCGATCAGGATCTTGGAGAACATTGCCGGTCCCCCCGTCATTCGATGACGACGAGAGGTTCGCCATACTCGACCGGCTGGCCGTCCTCGACGAGTACCGCCGTGATCTTGCCGGCGCGCGGAGCCGGGATCTGGTTCATGGTCTTCATCGCTTCGATGATCATGATCGTCTGGCCCAGGGCGACGTTGTCGCCGACCTCGACGAAGGCGCGGGCGCCGGGCTCGGGCGAGCGGTAGGCGGTGCCGACCATCGGCGAGGAGACGGCGCCCGGATTGCCGGCAGCTTCGGCCGCGGAACCAGGAGCCGCTGCGGGAGCCGCGGTTGCCTGAGCGGGCCGGACGGGGGCGGCGGCAACCGGAGCCTCGATGGTGATCTGGCGGGCGACGCGGATGCGGAAATCGTCCCGCTCCAGCTCGATCTCGGAAAGATTGGTCTCGTCAAGAAGCATTGCGAGTTGCCGGATCAGCTCGTGATCGAACTGGTTCTTGTTTTCTGCCATGGTCGTTGTGGTCCGGTGCTCGGTGCCGCTCAGGGTCTGATAACGGTTGAAAGCGCCTCGAGCGCCAGGCGGTAGCCGGTGGCGCCAAAGCCGCAGATCACCCCGAGTGCGACGGGTGAAACATAGGAATGGTGACGAAAGGCCTCCCTGGCGAAGACATTCGACAGGTGGACTTCGATGGTGGGGATCTCGGCCGTGCGGATCGCGTCGTGGATGGCGACCGAGGTATGGGTATAGGCGGCCGGGTTGATGATCAGGCCCTGCGCCACGTCGCCAGCTTCCTGGATCCAGTCGACGAGGATGCCCTCGACGTTCGACTGGCGGAATTCTATGTCGAGATCCAGATCCTCACCGACGTCCCGGCACATGCTCTCGATGTCCGCGAGCGTCGTCTTGCCGTATGTCGCCGGTTCGCGCGTGCCGAGCCGGTTCAGGTTGGGTCCGTTCAGGATATAGATTGAGGCGGACATTTGATCCCCATACAGGCGATCGCCAAAACGGCGGCCCCCGTCGATGCGGCGCGGACGTTGCGTCCACGCTCACACATCCGCCCCTTATAGGCATTCACGCCGGACAGGAAAAGGCCCATCCGGCGTTTGTCGACATGGTCTTCCGCCACTCAACAGGTGGTGGTGCCGCAATCGCGCACGGCGGCGATCTTGGTCTTCAGCGCGTCGTAGCCGACGGCACCCATCACCACCTCGTTGCCGACGACGAAGGACGGCGTGCCGGTGAGGCCCAGGCGATTGGCCAGGGAATAGACTTCCTCAATGGTTGCAGCGACTTCGCCGGACGAGTTCATCACGGCTGCGATCTCTTCCTGATCGAGCCCGATCCTGGCGACAGCGTCGAGCGCCCGGGCTTCGTTGGCCTGGCCGCGACCGCCCAGAAGCTCCTTGTGGAAATCCATGTATTTTTCCGGAGCGACTTCCTTCACGGCCACCGCGACGCGAGCTGCCTCGACCGAGCCTTGGCCGAGAACCGGGAATTCCTTCAGCACGACGCGCAGGTTCTTGTCCTCATCCAGAAGCTGGATGATGTCCGCCATGGCGCGCTTGCAGTAGCCGCAGTTGTAATCGAAGAACTCGACCAGCGTGACGTCGCCTTCCGGATTGCCGAGTTCGACCTGACGGCTGGAATTGAAGAGATATTCTGCGGCGCTGCTGACGGCCTCAGAACGCGCCTTGTTCTGCGCTTCCTCGTCGCGGCGGTCGAGCTCGATCAGCGCTTCGCGAATGACCTCCGGGTGCTGGAGGATATATTCGCGCACCACCTTGCCGATCTCTTCCTTGTCGGTGGCGGAAAAATCGGCGGCCGAAGCAGCCGCGAACGTCATGGCGGCAATCACGGTTGCAGTGAGAGCGCGCGCCACCAGGCGGAAAAATGTCGTCATCCTGATCTCCCGATGCCGGTTGAGCGAAAGATGCCCGGCCGGCGAAAACGATTTGCTTCAGCGAGAAAGCTTCGGAGGTTTATAGGACAGGATATCATCGGCCTGTAGCCAAGGCCTCGTTCCCGACTTCAAATTTTTTTGCGCACGCGACGCGTAGCGCTTGGCGCCCTGGAAGTCTCCACGGGCCATCAGGCCTTGCGCCGTGGCAAGATCGGCCTCCGGCGTCTTGCCCTGGCGGGCAAGCGCGATGGCGAGCTGGGAGAAACCGATCTGCGAGTTGGCGTCGATCTGCAGGCCCGCCTTGAGTATGCGTTCAGCTTCCGGCAGGAGCGATGCGTCATTGGAGGCGACCATCGCGAAGCCGAGCCAGACCAGGAACTGGCCTTCGTTCGGCCGCAATGCGACCGCCTTGCGGAACGGGTCGATCGCGGCGCGGGGCTTGCCTGATTCAAGCAGCGACTGCCCCTTCAGTTCGTAGAAATAGGGGTTGTTCGGCATCTGGCGGATCAGATCGTCGACCGCCTTGGCGGCCCTGTCGCCGCTTTTCGTCTGCGACGCCACGACCGCACGGGCATATTGCGCGGGCAGGCTCTTGTCGGAACGCGGATAGGCCCGCTCCACCGTGCTCGGATGGCTGGTATAGGCCAGGAGCTTGGCACGGACCAGGTCGTGACGCAGCTGCAAGGAGGGTGGATCTGACTTGTCGAAATAGCGGCTCTTCTTCGCTACTTCCTCCAGCGCGTTGTAGCGCTCGCGCGGTAGCGGGTGGCTTAGTGCGTAGGGGTCCGCATAGCGGCTGGAAAAAAGCGCCTGGTCGGCAAAGCGGCTGAAGGTCTTCAGCATGCCCTTGGCCGACTGGCCGGTCTTCTCGAGATAGGTGAGGGCGGCGCGGTCGGCGGACGCCTCCTCGCTGCGCTGGTAAGACAGCAGGCTGCGCTTGCCGAAGCCCGCGCCTGCGGTCGCCAGACCGGCGCCGCCCCGCGATACGTCGACCGAGCCGGACGAGGCGCCCGCCGCAATTGCACCGGCACCAAGGATCGCGCCGATGACGGCGATGATCTGCGCCTGCGAGGCGGCCTGGCGGAGGCGGGCGAGATGGTTGCCGGCAATGTGGCCGGTCTCATGGGCGATGACGCCGATCACTTCGCCCGGCGTTTCCGCATCGAGGATGACCCCGAGATTGATGAACATGCGTCGCGCGTCGGGAACGAAGGCATTGAAGCCCTTGTCGTTCACCAGAATGATGTCGACCTGGGCGCTCGGAACGCCAGCGGCGGCGAAGATCGGCTTGGCATAGTCGCGCAGCAAATCCTCGGTTTCCGCGTCGCGCACCAGCGGCAGCTTCCCTCGCTGGGCTGTCGCGGGGGCGATGACGGAGGTCGACAGCAGCGCCGCGGCGGCGGCAACGGAGACAAATCGCGACACGGCCTTGCCGAATGAGCGCTTTATCGGAGAGGAAGTCTGCGATAGGGGACTTTGAGCCATGTGCCTGCCTGTGAACGTCTCGTGCCGGCGAAGGTAGGCATGCCGCAAGGGACGGTCAACTCACACAGTGTGAATGCGGCGGCATGGTGGCGGCGGGCGCGATCGGAACATTTGCAGCAGGAATGGGCGACACGATCTTGGACAAGGAACAGAGACAGCAGACGGCACTTCTTCAGCCTTCGCGGCGCAGCGCGGTGGATGCCTTCATTGCCATGGACGTCATGGCGGCCGCAAACAGGCGGGAAGCGGATGGCGGCCGCGTGATCCACATGGAAGTCGGCCAGCCGGGCGCCCCGGCGCCCAAACGGGCGCTCGACGCGGCGAGGGAAGCTCTTGTCCATGGCCGCTTCGGCTATACGGAAGCCTGCGGCATACCCGGACTGAGATCGGCGATCGCCAACCACTATCGGCTGACTTACGGCCAGGACGTTCCGGTGTCGCGCGTCGTGGCGACGACCGGGTCCTCCGCCGGGTTCAATCTCGCCTTCCTCGCCGCCTTCGATCCCGGCGACCGGATCGCACTGACAGCGCCCGGTTATCCGGCTTACCGCAACATCCTCAAGGCGCTCGGGCTTGAGCCGGTGGAAATCGAAGTGGGACCGGAAACCCGCTGGGCACTCACGGCGGAGCATATCGAGCGCGCGCATCGCGAAAAGCCGCTGAAGGGCGTGCTGGTGGCCAGTCCCGCCAATCCGACCGGCACGATGATGACACCGGAAACGCTGCAGGCGTTGATTGCCGCCTGCGAGGATCTGGGCCTGTGGTTCGTCTCCGACGAGATCTATCACGGTCTCGTCTATGCCGGACGGCAAGAGACGGCGCTGCGCCACACGCAAAACGCCATCGTCATCAACAGCTTCTCCAAATACTATTGCATGACCGGCTGGCGGATCGGCTGGATGGTGGTGCCCGAGGTTCTCGTGCGACCAATCGAACGCCTGGCGCAGAACCTCTATATCTCCCCGCCCTACCTGTCGCAGGTGGCAGCAACGGCGGCTTTCGAGGCGAGGGAAGAACTTGAGGCGGTGAAGGCCGGTTATGCCGCAAATCGGAACCTGCTTTTGAAGCGGCTGCCGGCTATCGGATTCGACGAATTGCTGCCGGTGGACGGCGCCTTCTACGTCTATGCCAGCGTCCGGCGCTTTTCGAACGACTCGCACGATTTCGCCACGCGGATGCTGCAGGAGGCGGGGATCGCGGCGACGCCGGGTGCCGATTTCGACCACGGGCGCGGCCATCGCTACATCCGCTTCTCTTTCGCCGGGCGGAACGACGAGATGGGCGAGGCGATGGACCGGATGGAAAACTGGCTGAAATAAAAAAGGCCGGGCGAGAGGCCCGGCCTTTCCAATTCAGTCAGCCGTTTCCATCAGAAGAAGCCGCGACGCTGCCACCAGCCTGAACGCTTGGGCTTGCCGTCGTCTTCGCTTTCGCTCACGACGGCATTGCCTTCGACGACGCGTTCGCTGACGAGAACCGGTTCGGCAGGGGCGGCGGGCTCAACCTCTTCCTCGGTCTCGGATTCTTCGACAGGTTCCGGCTGCGATTCTTCCGCTTGCGCCGCCTCGGCAGGAGCTTCGGCGTCAGTTTCCGCATCATTGGCAACCGCAATGGCCGCTTCGATCTCGACGCGCTCGGCGACGACGGCTTCTTCCGCGACAGGAGCGGGTTCGGTGCCAGCTTCGGCCGCCGCTACTTCAACCACTTCCTGATCGTCGTCGGTCGAAGCGGATTGCTCGTCAGTGGCGCCCTCGTCGCCTTCGCCCTCGCGTTCGCCTCCACGGCGGCCACGACGACCGCCACGGCGGCCGCGACGGCGCTTGCGCTTGCGGTCGTCATCCTCGGAAGATTCCTCGGCGTCGATGGAGGCTGCCTGGGCTTCGTCGCCGTCCTCACCTTCATCAGCCTCGCCATCGGCGGCATCCTGCGCCTGGGCGGCCTCGGACTCGCCATTCTGGCCGGGCTTGCGGCGCCTGCGGCGCCTGCGGCGCTTGCGGCCACCCTCGTCTTCCGCCTCCGCTTCGGCCACGAAAGGTTCTTCGGGCTCTTCTTCGACGATCGGCTGAACGGTATCCGGCTGCACGATCGGCGCAATGACGGGCGCCGCCGGGTCGCGCAGGATCGGTTCGCCGCGTTCCAGAACATAGTGCTGGCCGTTGACCATCGCATCGGCGACGACGGCGATCTGAAGCTGGAAGCGGGCTTCCAGGTCGACCAGGTGACCGCGCTTCTGGTTCAGGATGTATAGCGCCACCTCCGCCGGAGTGCGGACGATGAGATCGTGCGTGACGCCCTTCAGAAGCTGGTCCTCCAGCGAGCGCAGGACGTGCAGCGCAACCGACTCCACGGAGCGGATGATGCCGGAGCCGTGGCAATGCGGGCAGACCGTCGTCGAGCTTTCAAGAACGCCCGTGCGGATGCGCTGACGCGACATCTCCAGCAGGCCGAAATGGGAAATCCGGCCAACCTGGATGCGGGCGCGGTCGTTCTTCAGGCAGTCTTTCATCCGCCTTTCGACCGACCGGTTGTTCTTGTTCTCCTCCATGTCGATGAAGTCGATGACGATCAGGCCGGCCAGGTCGCGCAGGCGCAACTGGCGGGTGACTTCTTCCGCCGCCTCCAGATTGGTCTGGAGGGCGGTGTCCTCGATATTGTGCTCGCGCGTCGACTTGCCCGAGTTGACGTCGATGGAAACCAGCGCCTCGGTCTGGTTGATGACGATGTAGCCGCCGGATTTCAGTGTCACCTTGGGCGAGAACATCGCGTCGAGCTGCGCTTCCACGCCGAAGCGCGTGAAGACGGGCGTCGCCTCGCGATAGGGCTGGACGTTCTTGGCATGGCTCGGCATGAGCATGCGCATGAAGTCCTTCGCCTCGCGGTAGCCTTCCTCGCCGGAGACCAGAACCTCGTCGATGTCCTTGTTGTAGAGATCGCGGATCGAGCGCTTGATCAGCGAACCTTCCTCATAGACGAGGCAGGGGGCGGTCGACTTCAGCGTCAGGTCCCGCACATTCTCCCAAAGGCGCATCAGGTATTCGAAATCGCGCTTGATCTCGGCCTTGGTGCGGCTGGCACCGGCCGTGCGCAGGATAACGCCCATTCCGTGCGGGACTTCCAGCTCGGAAGCGATCTTCTTCAGCCGCTTGCGGTCCGCCGGGTTGGTGATCTTGCGCGAAATACCGCCGCCGCGCCCGGTATTGGGCATCAGCACCGAATAGCGTCCCGCAAGCGAAAGATAGGTGGTCAGCGCAGCGCCCTTGCTGCCGCGCTCCTCCTTCACGACCTGGACGAGCAGCACCTGGCGGCGCTTGATCACTTCCTGGATCTTGTACTGGCGGCGCGTTTTGCGCACACGCTGCGGCAGTTCCTCCAGCGCATCCTCGGCGCCGACGGACTCAACCTCGTCGATCTCATCCTCGCCCTCGGCCCTGGCCTCTTCCCGCCTGGCGGCCTTGCGCTTCTCGGCCGCGTCGTCGGCCGCCTCCTCGGCGTGATGCTCCTCGGCGTCTTCTTCCTCAAGCAGCGCCTGACGATCGGCGACGGGAATCTGGTAGTAGTCGGGATGGATTTCGCTGAAAGCGAGGAAGCCGTGGCGGTTGCCGCCGTATTCGACGAAAGCCGCCTGAAGGGACGGTTCGACACGGGTTACCCGTGCCAGGTAGATATTGCCGCGTAACTGCTTCCTGTTTGCCGCTTCGAAATCGAATTCTTCAACACGATTGCCGCGCACCACAACCACCCGGGTTTCTTCCGGGTGGGCGGCGTCGATGAGCATTTTGTTTGCCATTGACTGGGATCTCCACGACCTCCAGCCCGCCCTGACCCGCATCGAGGCCCTGGGGCAGGCGCAAGGGAACGGTCGCCTGGTTGTTCTTTGAAAGAGAGGGAAGCAAGGCGTTGCGCGCGGCGGAACCAAGGAGCGCGGCGGCCGGGAAGTCGCCTCGTACCGCTCCTTTAAATGACGTCCTCGCGCTGTTGCCCATAGCAACGCCTGTTCGACTGGATGCCTTGTGGGTCCGCCCGATGGGGCGAACGTCGATTGTTTCGCGCAGGTCAGACCTGCCGACGAACGAGCGGCGGACTCGCAATGCCCTGAAGAGATGGACGTCCTGACCCGCCTGCAAGGCGGGCCGTCAACACCTTTCCCGGCAGCCGCACTTGCGGGTTTGGCGAAACCGCCATAACCGGCATTCAGCGGCGCCGTTCCGCCCACCGGCACCGGATCCTCAGGATCGACGGCATATGCGGCGTGCGGCTGGTCCCGGCGCGGGATCCAAAACTTCGAAAAAGCCGATTCAGAGCAGTCTGAATCCGAAACCCGTTCGTCCCCCTTTTACGGTCCGTTACGAAGGAAGGCAAGCTATGTTAAACAGTGTCGGCAAAAGAGGGATTTTTTGAGTTACGCGACGGCATTGAGATCGTCAATCAAAGGTTAACTTGCCTCGCGTTATGCAATATGTAGCCGGTTCCGCGCGGCTGATTCCGCTACACTGTCGCTGATTTCGATTCTCGCAGAAGGTGTGACATTGCCAGCCCGACCCTTCCGATTCGCGCTTGCCATGCTGGCCATTGCGGCGGCGTTTTCGCTCGCCGGTCCGTCATACGCCGTCGACGGGAATGTGGCGAGCGATGAGGCGAAGGCCGAAAATGCGAGCATTGGCAAGCCGGTTGTCAGCGATGCGCGTCTGGCCGGCGACGGCGCGCGCACCCGCTTCATCCTCGATTTGAGCGAACCGGTAGCTTTCACGCATGCGACGCTTGCCGATCCATACCGATTGATCATCGACTTGCCGGAGGTTCGTTTCGATTTGCCCGAAGGGACCGGCGCGAGCGGGCGCGGTCTTGTCAGTGCGTGGCGCTATGGGCTTTTCGCAGCCGGCAAATCGCGCATCGTGCTCGACGCGGGCGAACCGGTTGCCGTGGACAAGTCCTTCATCCTGCCGCCGGTGGACAACCAGCCGGCGCGGCTGGTGATCGACCTGGTCAAGACTTCGCGCGAGGCATTTCTTGCAAACGCGCTCAAGCCAGCCCCTGCCGTGGCCTCCACCAAGGGGGACCGGCTGGACGACAAGCGGCGGGCGGGGAGGCCGGTTGTCGTGATAGACCCCGGCCATGGCGGCATCGACACGGGGGCAACGGGAGCGAACGGCACGCTGGAAAAGGCCGTGGCGCTCGATTTTGCAATCCTGCTTAAACGGAAACTGGAGGAGGGTGGCCGCTACGACGTCCATCTGACGCGCGAAACGGACATGTTCATACCGCTTCGAGAGCGCGTTAAGATCGCCCGGTCGCTCGGCGCGGATCTTTTCGTCTCGGTGCATGCGGATTCGGTGCGCATCGGTAAGAACGAAGTGCGCGGCGCCTCGGTCTACACACTTTCGGAAAAGGCGTCCGATGCCGTAGCCGCAGAACTGGCGGAACGCGAAAACCGCTCCGACGTGATCGCCGGTATCGATCTCAGCCACGAACCGACTGCCGTGACGGACATCCTGATCGACCTCGCGCGGCGGGAAACGAAGAATTTTTCGATCTTCTTCGCCAGGAACCTGGTCGAGGAATTGCAAAGCGCGGCGAAAGTGATCAAGAACCCGCATCGTTCCGCCGGCTTCCGCGTACTGGAAGCACATGATATGCCGTCGGCGCTGGTGGAACTGGGTTACCTGTCGAACAAGCTCGACGAGAAGCTGCTGACCAGCGACGAGTGGCGCGAGCGTATGTCGTCGGCGATTGCAGCGGCGGTCGATCGGTTCTTCGGTCCGCGCCTGGTGCAGCGGCAGGGCTTCAGGACGGCGCAATGACGCGCATATTTTGAGGAAGCGGCTGCAAGAATCGCCTCAGCATCGCCATATTGCTTGCAGATGGATGATGCAACGACGACAGCCGGGCGCAAGCGCACGGCCCGGATGTATTTAACCGCCGACGGATTGCTGCGAAACAAGCAGTGGCCGGGACGGCGGTTCAGACATGACTTGATGGGAAAACGAGCCGATCTATGAAATTTCTGGTCAAGCTCTTCGGCTATCTTTTCGGAATCGGCACCGTCTTTTTCCTGCTGATCGCAGCCGGCGTATGGATCTATCTCAACGAGATGGGCAAGGATCTGCCTGACTACACGGCCCTGAAGAACTACGAGCCACCTGTGATGACGCGCGTGCATGCCGCCGACGGCCAGCTAATGGCGGAGTTCGCGCATGAGCGCCGCCTTTTCCTGCCCATCCAGGCGGTACCGGACGTGCTGAAGCAGGCCTATATCTCGGCCGAAGACAAGAATTTCTATACGCATATCGGCGTCGACCCAGAGGGCGTGGCGCGCGCGCTGGTCAGCTATGTACAGAATTTCGGCTCCGGTCGCCGCCCGCAGGGCGCCTCCACCATCACCCAGCAGGTCGCAAAGAACTTCCTTCTGACGAACGAGCTTTCCATCGAGCGCAAGATCAAGGAAGCGATCCTGTCCTTGCGCATCGAGCAGACCTTTACGAAGGACGAGATCCTCGAACTCTATCTCAACGAGATCTATCTCGGTCTTGGCGCCTATGGCGTGGCTGCCGCCTCGCTGGTCTATTTCGACAAGTCGGTACATGAACTGACGATCGCGGAGGCAGCCTATCTCGCAGCCCTTCCCAAGGCGCCGAACAACTATCACCCCTTCAAGTACCGTGATGCCGCGATCGCCCGCCGCAACTGGGTGATCGACAGGATGGTGGAGAACGGCTATGTCGACCCGGCCGACGCGGAAAAGGCCAAGGCGTCGCCGCTGGAAGTAACGCCCCGCACGCGCGGCTCCCATCTGTTCGCCTCCGAGTATTTCGCCGAGGAAGTGCGCCGCAAGGTTGCCGAGATCTACGGCGAGGACCGGCTCTACGAAGGCGGCCTCTCGGTCCGTTCGACGCTTGATCCCAAGCTGCAGGTACTGGCGCGCAAGGCGCTGATGGACGGCCTCATCGATTTCGATCGCAAGCGAGGAGGCTGGCGCGGCCCGGTAACGACGATCTCGCTCGGCGCCGGCGACTGGGGCGAGGAACTCGGCAAGATCGACGGCCTGTCCGATGTGCCCGAATGGCAGCTTGCCGTCGTGCTTTCCCTGACAGGCGACGAAGCGACGATCGGCCTGAAGCCGGATCGGATCGTCAGCGGCGCGCTGTCGACCGAACGCGTGCGCGGCACCATTCCGTTTTCCGCCATGAACTGGGCACGTTCCAAGGGGCGTTCGCCAAAGACGCCCGCCGACGTGTTGGCAGCAGGCGATGTGGTCTACGTGCGTAAGCAGGAAGGCCCGGTCGCCGATTACTACGAGCTGATGCAGGTGCCGAAGGTCTCCGGCGCGATCGTCGCCATGGATCCCTATACGGGCCGCGTGCTTGCGATGTCGGGCGGTTTCAGCTTTGCCCAGAGCGAGTTCAACCGCGCCACGCAGGCCTATCGCCAACCGGGTTCGTCGTTCAAGCCGTTCATCTATTCGGCCGCCCTCGACAATGGCTACACGCCATCAAGCGTGGTGCTGGACGCGCCGCTGGAGATCAGCCAGGGGCCGGGCCTGCCGACATGGCAGCCGCAGAATTATGGCGGAAAGTTCTATGGCCCGTCGACGCTGCGAACCGGCATCGAGCTGTCGCGCAACGTGATGACAGTGCGCCTGGCGCAGGACATGGGCATGCCGCTGGTCGCCGAATACTCGAAGCGGTTCGGCATCTACGACGCGATGCCGCCGGTGCTTTCCATGTCGCTTGGCGCAGGCGAGACGACCGTCCTGAGGCTCACCACCGCCTATGCGATGATTGCCAACGGCGGACGCCAGGTGAAGCCGACGCTGATCGACCGGGTCCAGGACCGTTACGGCAAGACGATCTACAAGCATGAGGAGCGGATTTGCGACGCCTGCGCCGTCGATGCCTGGCAGGGCCAGGACGAGCCGGAACTGGTCGACAATCGCGAACAGGTGCTCGATCCGATGACGGCCTACCAGATCACTTCGATGATGGAAGGCGTTGTCCAGCGCGGCACGGCAACGAAGGTGCAGGAAGTCGGCCGCCCGGTTGCCGGCAAGACCGGCACCACCAACGATGAGAAGGATGCCTGGTTCATGGGCTTCACGCCCGATCTGACGGTTGGCGTCTTTGTCGGTTACGACACGCCCAAGCCGATGGGCCGCGGTGCGACGGGCGGCCAGATCGCCGCGCCGATCTTCACGGAATTCGTCAAGACTGCGCTGGCCGATCAGCCGCCGGTGGAATTCCGCGTGCCGCAGGGCCTGCAGCTCATCCCGATCAATCGCCGCACGGGTCTTCGCGCCGCTGCGGGCACGCCGGGGACAATCCTGGAATCCTTCAAGCCGGGCACCGCGCCGCCGGACGAATATTCGATCATCGGCTTCCAGGATGAGATCGGCATTCCACGCAGCGTTTCGCCGGATGCCGGGCGCGCTGTCCTTTCGGGAACCGGTGGTCTGTACTGAACTTTCAAGCGCTTTCCATCGGTTGCGGGCACGGTTTACACGCCGAAGCCTCGCGCGTATGGTCGCGGCCCTGAAATCGGGGTCGCGATCGCACGATCGCCAGCGGCTCCCACCTTCACCCATAGCTGAGAGGTAACGATGCGCGCCGAGACCCAGGCCGTCGTCGACGAAATCAAGCAGGCCATAAGCCTGCTGAGGAGGCATCTTTGACTGGGATGTCGCAATCTCCCGTCTCGATGAACTGAACGCCCTTTCCGAAGACCCCTCGCTGTGGAACGATTCGTCGCGCGCCCAGAAACTGATGCGCGAACGCCAGCACCTCGATGACAATATCGGCGGCGTCCGCAAACTCGAACGCGATCTCGCCGACAATCTCGAGCTGATCGAACTTGGAGAGGCAGAGGGCGACAAGGACGTGATCGCCGAAGCCGAGGGAGCCCTCAAGGGCCTCAAGGAGGAAGTCGGCAAGCGTCAGATGGCCTCGCTACTTTCCGGCGAAGCCGACGGCAACGACACCTATCTTGAAATCAACGCAGGCGCCGGCGGCACGGAAAGCCAGGACTGGGCCAGCATGCTGTTGCGCATGTATACCCGCTGGGCGGAACAGCGCGGTTTCAAGGTGGAACTGCTTGAAGTCCATGATGGCGAAGAGGCGGGCATCAAGTCGGCGACGCTCCTGATCAAGGGTGAGTGGGCCTATGGCTGGCTGAAAACGGAATCGGGCGTGCACCGTCTCGTCCGTATTTCGCCCTATGACAGCCAGGCGCGGCGACACACGAGCTTCGCCTCGGTCTGGGTCTACCCGGTGATCGACGACTCCATCGAGATCGAGATCAACGAGAGCGACTGCCGGATCGACACCTATCGCGCGTCCGGCGCCGGCGGCCAGCACATCAACACGACCGACTCGGCCGTGCGTATCACGCACCAGCCCACCGGTATCGTCGTGCAGTGCCAGAGCGAGCGGTCACAGCACAAGAACCGGGCGCAGGCCTGGTCGATGCTGAAGGCGCGTCTCTACGAGGCTGAACTGCAGAAGCGCGAAGAGCAGGCCAACGCCGAGGCCGCGTCGAAAACCTCGATTGGCTGGGGGCATCAAATCCGCTCCTACGTGCTGCAGCCCTATCAGCTTGTGAAGGACCTGCGTACGGGCGTCGAAACCACCAGCCCGCAAGACGTGCTCGACGGTGAACTGGACGCCTTCATGGAGGCGGCGCTGGCACAGCGCGTGTTCGGCGGCGAGCCGGCGGAAGTCGCGGACGTCGAGGCCTGATCGCCTTCTCAAGTTCGCGCGGCGAATAAAAAAGCCGCCGGATCATGATGACCCGGCGGCTTTTTCGTTCGGTGAGGATGGTGGGTATTCAGTAGTCCAGGATCGAGGCAAGTTCCTTGCCGGCCTGGACGAAACGGCGCGGGTCGGTCGCCTCACCGTTCACCCGGATCTCGTAGTGAAGGTGCGGGCCGGTGGAGCGGCCTGTGGAGCCGACAAGACCGAGGACATCGCCAGTGTCTACCTCTTCGCCTTCCGAAACCAGAAGCTTTCGCATATGCGCGTAGCGGCTCGTCAAGCCGCTTGGATGTTCGATTTCCACCATCAGGCCATAGCCGCCATTGCGGCCGGCCGAGACGACCTTGCCTGGTGCGCTGGCATGCACCTTCGTGCCGCCAGGGGCGCGCAGATCGATACCCGTATGCATGGCAAGGCGGCGAAGAAACGGGTCGAGGCGAGGGCCGAATGACGAGGAAATCTTGGCACCCTCGATCGGACGGGAGAGGGGGATGCCGCGAGCTGCTTCCTTGACGCGTTCCAGATCCGCAAGGGCCCGCTCTGCGCGCTCGAGCCGGCTGTCGAAGGCATCGTCGTCGAAAGCCTCGAACGGTCCGCCGGTGCCGCTTTCCGCCGACGCGGGCTTTCCGGCCAGGCGCAGCCCGAGGGAGCCGGCCGTTTGCTCGATCGTTTCGATATCCTGCTCTGCCGATACGGCAATCACGTCGAGGGCAAGATGTGCCTCGTCGTCCATCCGGTTGAGTGTCTCGTTCACCTGTACGAACAGGTTCTCCCGGTCTTCCGCTGCGGCGGACGCTCGCTTGTCGGCTGGGACGACGATTGGCGCGGATGTGGTACCGCGCAAGCCAAGCGCCGGGGCGATCTCGATCGGCTCGTTGGTGCCGCCGATGCCGGTGTCGTCCTGTCCGGACGGGTCGCCGGCGGCCAGAACGGGAGCTTCGGGCTTGCGGCCGGGAACCTGGCCGCTCAGCGAGAGCTTGATGCCGCTTTTCGCGGCCATTTCGAGCAGTGCGGATACGCGCGCCTGCCTTTCGTCGAGGTCGCGCTGGCGCACGATCAGGTCATCGACCTTTTCCTCTATGGATTTCTTGTCCAGGACGCGCCGGCTGGTGAGCCGATCTATTTGCGCCCGGAGATTTGCGATGCGGTCCTCGTAGGTAAGTTGGAGAGCCGCCTGCTTCTCGGTCGAGGTGCGGATCAGATCGTCGCGCAGAACCAGATAGGCCGTGGCGCCGATATAACCGATGGCGAAAAGGGCGCCGACACCGCTGACGAGCCCGGCCGCCCAGGGCGATATCGTGAAGGAACGGACATAGCCGTTACGGGCGATCGTTACCCGATGGGGTTCGCGCCTCTTGCCGAATTCGCGGTTGCTTGCCTGTGACCGTTCCATGGATCCCATGCTTCGTTCTTTGATCGACGATCGTGGATCTCTTTCCGGTCACGATTAGAAATCAGTAAGGTTAACAAACCCTAAGGACGCTGCGTTACGCGAGAAGCCGCACCTGGCGGTATGGGCAAGTTCCGCAGACGCGCTCACGCGGCCGCGGAACTCGTTCGGCCGACATCCGTCAGCCGAGCGCGCGGGCCGCTTCCAGCACCTCCTCGGCATGGCCGGGTACTTTTACCTTCCGCCAGATACGGGCCAGCCGGCCTTGCGAATCGATGAGGAAGGTGGAGCGCTCGATGCCCATGTACTTCCGCCCATACATGGACTTTTCTCCCCACACTCCATAGGCCGTCGCGACCTGGTTGTCGGTATCGGCTCCGAGCGTCACCGACAGGTCATGCTTGGTCTTGAACTTGTCGTGCCTTGTTGTCGAATCCGGCGATATACCGATTACCGCGACATTGAGCCTGTCGAATTCCCCCTTGAGACTGCTGAAGGAAATTGCCTCTTTGGTGCAGCCGGGCGTGTCGTCCTTGGGATAGAAGTAGATGACCGCCGGACGGCCCTTCAGATCTTCAAGGCTCAGCATTCCGCCGCCATCGGTCGCCACCGTGAAGCCCGGGGCTGCCATTCCTTCCTGCAAATTGCTCATCCTGCCTTCCTTTCGACACAGCTTGCCGACACATGATCGGTTGTAACAGAGCCTTGCGCCATGCGTTGTCGACGCTTGCCGCGATTGGGCGAACCCTGAATGAGGACTGACTCCGGATGCGGTCGACCGATCCTCGACGGCATACGCGGCGCGTGCATAGCCGGTTTTCTTTCCTTGCGATATCGCGCAGCCGAAGGCGTTATGATGTCGCGCAATAGGCGCGGATCGGGTAATCGCTCAACTAAAAAGGACAGCAGGGCTGATTAAGAGATTGCTGAGGAAGGAAGAAAAGGGAGGAGAGCGGCGCCAGACGAGCCGGCGGCGGCGAATCGTGCTCGTCCTTGCCGCCTTGCTCGCAGTCCTTACGGGTCTTTTGGTCGTCCGGATCGCACACGGGCCTATCAGCCTGCCGCGCCTGGCAAGCTTCCTGGAAGAGCGAGCCGCGAGTCGCGGCTACCATCTGGCGGTCGGCGACGTGATGATCGACCTGTCGAGCGGAAAGGCGCTGGAGGTCGTACTCGACGATGTCGTGATCGACACGAAGGGCAAGAGCGAAGCCCTTGTTGCGGTGCCCAGGATATCCGCCCCGGTCGATATTTCAGAAGCGATCGGCGGGCGCATCACTTTTCACTCGCTCATATTCGACCGGCCGAGCCTTGCCTTGAAAGCGGGTGAGCCCGACGAAGCCACGCCCGACATGAGCGTGATCATGGAGGCTGCGGATCGTCTTGCCGAAATGGTGCTTTCCGAATTCGAGCGCCGCGATCTCGAGCGGATCGAGGTGATCGATGGCAGCGTTAAGCTGGAGACCGGGAAAACGCGTTCCTTTTCCGGTATCGACGCGATCCTCACGCGCGACGGCTTGACCGGTCTTTCCGCCAAGGCGGATATTGCCGGACGGCTGGGGCGCTGGCGGGCGGACGTTAGCCGGAAGATCGACCCGCAGACCGGCGAGCGGCAGATCATCTTTGCGACTTCGGGGATCACGGCGGCGGAGTTCCTGCCCGAAGAGGCGCCGATCACGCCGGGCAGGGGGCTTGGCGTGCCGATCTACCCGAGATTCGAGGCCCTTCTCGATCGGGAGGGCAGCTTTCTCGGAGCCCGGCTCCATACAAGGGTTGCCGGCGGCTGGATAAACACCGGCAAGACGGCTATTGCGTTTGACGAGATCGATATGCATCTCGCCTGGCACCCGGACAAGGATGGCTTCAAGATCGAACCGTCCCGCTACGTGCGCGGCCGCACGGTCATTCCCTTCGAGGGCCTGGTGGAGGCTCCGCGCGAATGGCAATCCTCCTGGTCCTATCGCATCATCTCGAACGGTTCTCGGCTATCGCCGTCGGACGTACCCGGACCTCCGATGAATGTGCATTCGATTGTCGTCGAGGGTGACATCGATCCGAAGACCCGCACGATTGGCATCAATCGTTTCGACCTGCGCGCCGGCACGGCAAAGGTCGACATGGTTGGCACCGTGGAGATCAGGGAAGATGGTTCCTACGTGGCGTTGGCGATCGAGACCGGCAGCATGCCTATCGCGTCGGTCAAGCGGCTGTGGCCGATAACACTGGCGCCGGCAGCGCGCGCCTGGGTTATCGGGCATCTGACGGAAGGGCGCATCAATGGCGGAAGCGCGAATATTTCCCTTCGCCCCTCTACCTTCGATCCAAGGGACGATACACCCGGTTGGGCTGGGCACGACGTCCAGATGACCATGAGCGTTTCGGACATGTCGGTGAAGACCATCGGCACCCTACCGCCGGTCGAAAATATCTCCGGAGATATCCTTATCGACAACGCGACGCTGACCGTTCACGCGGCCGAGGGCGCGATTACGCCCCTGGTCGGGGATAAGGTGACCGTCACCGGTGGCACTTTTACCATCGGCGAGCTTAATTTCCATTCGATCAAGACAGGCCATTTGAGTCTCTCCGCCGAAGGGAAGGCAGAGAGCCTAGGTTCCGTGCTCGACAGCAAGCCGTTTTCGGTGCTGTCGATGCGCGAGTTGTCGGCTTCAGATCTGAGCGGTACAGGGAAGCTTGACGTCAAAGCCTCCTTTCCGCTGGCGCGCAATACCACAATGTCTGAAGTGTCCTGGCAGCTTGAAGGCGAGTTGAAAGGCTTTTCGCTGGCCAAACCGGTGAAGGGACGCGAGATCAGCGATGCCACGCTTTCCTTTGTCGCAGATCCTTCGAAGATCGAGGTGCAAGGCAAGGGCCGGCTGAACGGTATCCTGGCGAATATCGATATCGTCGAGCCTTTCGGGGACACTCCCATTTCCGGGAATGCCGTGGTGGCGAAGCAGGGGATCGTATTGCAGCTCACCGACAAGGATTTCGAGAGGCTCGGGCTCGACGCCGGTTCGCTTTTCAGCGGGCCGATGACGGTAACCCTCTCCCAGGACGGTGATACGCAGCGCTACGACATCGACCTCACGAAGACGAAGGTCGCTTTGGACGCACTTGGTTGGGAAAAGAGCTCCGGGGTGGCGGCGGATGCGCATTTCGAGCTCGTGAAAACCGATGACGGTCAAGTGCTCAGGAATTTCACCCTGACGTCGGAAGGGGTCGATATCAAAGGCGAAGTCCACCTGACGACTTCGGGTGCCCTGCAGGAGGCGCGGTTTGGGAGTTTCAAGCTGCGGCCAAGCGATTCCGCCTCGCTCACTATCACGCGCCAGGGCAGGCATGGCCTGACGGCGGAGCTGAAGGCGGAGCAACTGGACGGCCGGGGGCTGATTTCATCGTTCAAGCAGTCCGCAGGTGGAACCGGGGAGGGAAGCAAGGAAACCCTCCGCGTGAAGGCGGATGTGGACCTGTTGATCGGATTCAACGGGGTTTCGGCGAACAATATCAGGCTTGAGGCAGTCAAGAACGAAGCCGGGCTCCAGTCCCTGACACTGGAGGGCGTCACCGGCGGCAAGAATCCCGTGACCGCCGCGCTCAAGGCGGCCGGCAACGGCCGCTCCTTCGACGCCAGCTTTGCCAATACGGGCGAGACCTTGCGCCTGCTGAACCTCTACAAGCGCATGCGGGGCGGGCGCGGGCGGCTAACGATCGGTATGCCGGACAAGAAGGACTGGAACGGCAATTTTACCGTGAGCGACCTGTCGGTGACGGAAGATCCCGCAATCCAGCAACTGGCCTCCATCAGCCAGTATTCGCAGGACGACGGCGCGCTGGTGCGCAACGCCGGCGCCGTGCTGCGCGGGGAAGCTTCCTTCCAGAAGCTGCGGATCGATTTCCGCCGCAAGGGCGACGAGATCACGGTGACGGAAGGCACGCTGAACGGGGCGACGATCGGCGGCACCTTTACCGGTGGCATCAATCTCGCCGCGCAGTCGCTGGATCTGACCGGGACCTTCGTGCCGATCTTCGTGCTGAACAATCTTTTCGCGAAGATCCCCGTCCTCGGCTTCGCCCTGGGTGGCGGCAGCGACGAGGGGCTGATCGGCGTCACCTACAGGGTGACGGGCACGCTTTCCGAGCCGGACCTTTCGGTCAACCCGGTTTCCGCCATAGCGCCGGGAATTTTCCGCAAGCTCTTCGAATACAACTAAAAAAGCCCGCCCGAATTTTATTTCCGGGCGGGCTTCGTTCGAACGAACGCACGCTCAAACTGGCTTCAGCAGCACGTGGCGCTTGCGGCCAAGCGAGAGCTTGATCACGCCATCCGCCACAAGGTCCGAGGCGGTGAGGACGCGCTTTTCATCCCCTTCCGCCTGATCATTGATGCGAATAGCGCCGCCCTTGATATTGCGTCGAACTTCGCCGTTGGAGGCGCACAGCCCCGCAGCCACGACGGCGCTCAGAAGGCCGTAGCCCGCCTCCAGTTCGCCCCGGCTGATCTCCACCGTGGGAAGGCCGGTTGCAAGCTGTCCTTCCTCGAAGGCTTTACGGGCGGTCTCCGCCGCCTGTTCCGCGGTTTCGCGACCATGGGCCATGGCGGTGGCCTCGGTTGCCAGGATCTTCTTGGCCTCGTTGATCTCCGCGCCGCCAAGGCTGCCGAGCCGGGCGATCTCGTCCAGTGGCAGCGTGGTGAAGAGCTTCAGGAAGCGCTCGACGTCGGCGTCCTCGGTGTTGCGCCAATACTGCCAGTAGTCGTAGGGCGACAGCATTTCGGCATTGAGCCAGACTGCGCCGGCCGCCGTCTTGCCCATCTTGGCGCCCGATGCGGTGGTGAGCAGCGGTGTGGTGATGGCAAAAAGCTCGACATCCTCCATGCGGCGGCCGAGATCGACGCCGGAAACAATGTTGCCCCACTGGTCGGAGCCGCCAAGCTGCACCCGGCAACCGGTGCGCCGGTAAAGCTCCACGAAATCGTAGGCCTGCAGCAGCATGTAATTAAACTCCAGGAAGGAGAGATGCTGCTCACGCTCCAGGCGCAGGCGCACTGAATCGCGCTGGATCATCTGGTTGACGGAGAAATGACGGCCGACGTCACGCAGGAATGGCAGGTACTGCAGCTGCAGCAGCCATTCGGCATTGTCGAGCATGAGCGCGTCCTTCGGCCCCGAACCGAAGGTGAGGAAACGATCGAAGACTTGACGGATACCGGCCTTGTTGTCCTCGATCTGCTCTTCGGTAAGCAGCGGGCGCGCCTCGTCACGGAAGGACGGATCGCCGACGCGGGTGGTGCCACCGCCCATCAGCGCGATCGGCCGGTGGCCGGTCTGCTGCATCCAGTGGAGGATCATGATCTGCACGAGGGAGCCGACATGCAGGCTCCTGGCCGTGCAGTCGAAGCCGATATAGGCGGTGACCGTTTCGGATGCATACAGCTTGTCGAGTCCTTCCGGGTTCGACACCTGATGGATGAAGCCTCGCTCCTGGAGGACCTTCAGAAAATCCGATTTGAAAGCGGTCATCTCGCTCAATTTCCGTATGTTTTGAATTGTTCCCTGATTTCGGCCGGAGAGAGCCGGTCCGCTCTATAGCCGATGTAGCCTGCGAATTCACGGAGGAATTGGGCACGCCCTCGCTGATTCGGCAAAAAGAAAGGCGGCTCGCGGGAGCCGCCGAAGTTTGCGGGTAAGGGCGATGTCGGATGACATCAGCCTTGCGGCAATGTCATAGCCAGCCGAGATGACGGGGCCGTGACAGCTGCTTCTGTCGACACCTTGCCGTCGAGGTTCAGATGGCGATCTTGCCGCCCCCTCGCTTCGTGATGACGACGACGGAGGGGCGCGGCGGCATGCCGTCGGAGAAATCCGGCCAGCGCGTCGACGGATCTTCGAAATAGGACGGGCGGCCGAAGGGTTCCCAGTCCAGACCTTCGTCGGCAGGGTGCTGGATGGCGACGAAAAAGTTCTGCATGTCTTCCGTCATGCAGGGGCCGCAAAGCTCCGCGCCGACGGGAACACGGAAGAACAGGCGCGACGTACCGCGGCCTTCGCCTGTCGTCTCCACCGCCCATACGCCGTCTGTACGGCCGGTATCGGCGGGCGAATTGCCATCGGTTGCCACCCAAAGCCGTCCTTCGGCATCCACCGCGCAATTGTCCGGCATGCCAAACCAGCCGTTCTGCGTGGTGTCGGAGGAAAAAGTTGCGCCGACCTCGGCAATCGAGGGGTCGCCGCACTTGACGAGGATCTCCCACTTTGCCCGGGTCGCGGCGTGGTCCTGGTCCGGGTTGACGATCTCGATGATGTGGCCGAACGCGTTCTTTGCGCGCGGGTTGGCCGCGTTGATCTGGTCGTCCTTGCGCTTGGTATTGTTGGTGAGCATGACGAAGGCGTTGCCGTTCTTGCCGGGCTGCACGTCTTCCGGGCGGTCCATCTTCGTCGCCCCGAGTACGTCGCCGGCGCGGCGAGACTCGATCAGCACGTCTGCCTGGCTTTCGAAGCCGTTCTCGGCAGTCAGAGGACCTTCGCCGTGGACCATCGGCAGCCAGTTGAGGGTGCCGTCCTCCTCGAAGCGCGCGACGTAGAGAGTGCCCTCATCGAGGAGGTCCATGTTCGCGGTGCGATCGCTCGGATTGTAGATTCCGGCGGTCACGAATTTGTAGACGTAGTCGAAGCGCTCGTCATCGCCGGTGTAGATGACGACGCGTCCATCCTTGTTGACGATGGTCTCGCAACCTTCGTGTTTGAAGCGTCCGAGTGCCGTGCGCTTCTTCGGCGTGGAGTTAGGGTCAAGGACATCGACCTCGACGATCCAGCCGAAGCGGTTGGGTTCGTTCGGTTCCTTGCCGACGTGGAAGCGGTCGTGGAAATTACCCCAAGCATAGGAGTTGCCGGGAACACCGACACGTTTGAAGTTCGCCTCTTCCCTATGGCCGGCGGGCAGTTCACCGGTGAAGTAGCCGTGGAAATTTTCCTCCGCCATGAGATAGGTGCCCCATGGTGTCACGCCTCCGGCGCAGTTGTTGAGTGTGCCAAGCACTTCGACGCCAGACCGGTCAGCGGATGTCTTGACGCGATCATGGCCGGCGACCGGCCCGCTCAACATCATGGGTGTATCGGCGGTAATCCGGCGATTCATCCTGCCGTCGCGCCGGATCTGCCACTTGCCGCCTTCCTTGCGAATCTCGACGATGGAGCCGCCATGAGCGGCCATTTCGATATCGATGCGGGCCCGGTCCGCTTCGGCGACTTCGGCCTTCTTCACCTTCTTGCCGTCTTTCTCCACCTCGACAATGGTGACGATGCCCGGGAACATCAGCTCTTCATTCGTGTACTCGTGGTTGACGACCAGAAGGCCATGCTCGTCGGAGCCGCCAAGGGGAATGAAGCCTATGAAATCGTTGTTGTAGCCGAACTGCTTCCTTTGAGCGTCGGCCGACTGGTTCAATGGATCGAATGCAGGAGAATCGGCAAAGATGGCATCTCCCCAACGCAGCAGTATATCTGCGTCATAGCCTTCGGCGACATGGTGCATTTCATCTACACCGGCCTCTACCTCCTTGAAATTGAAGCTGAAAGAGCCTGAGGCACGGGCTTCCGACGAAGCCATCAAGGCCAGCGGGCTAACGGTAGCCGCAATCGCAGTAACGCCGAGCGCGCCTTTCAGGATGCCGCGACGGGAATAGCGAGCTGCAATGATGTCGCCCATGGTGGGGTTTGCACTGCTGTTGCGACCGATATCGTCGGAGACTTCGAACTGGCCGGCGCGGAAAAGCGGTTCGTTGCTGCTTTCGGACATTGCATGACCTCCCTTGTCGGCCGGCTGACAGAGCAGCCGGACATGGTCATGTCCGCTCTAACGCGCGGCGGTGAAGCCCTTGTGACATGATGGATGCCGGTCCGATTTTGGCCTTGCAGCCTGCAAATGAAAACGGGGTGGGAGATCGCTCACCCACCCCGCTGCAATGATGTATCGCCCGCCCAATCAGCAGGAGTAGTACATGTCGTACTCGATCGGATGCGGAGACATCTCGTAGCGCATGTTCTCTTCCATCTTCAGCTCGATGTAGGCATCGATCTGATCGTCGTCCATGACGCCGCCGGCCTTGAGGAATTCGCGGTCGGCATCGAGCGCTTCAAGCGCTTCGCGCAGCGAACCGGCGACGGTTGGGATTTCCTTCAGCTCCTCCGCCGGCAGGTCGTAGAGGTTCTTGTCCATCGGGTCGCCCGGATGGATCTTGTTCTTGATGCCGTCGAGGCCGGCCATCAGCATCGCGGCGAAACCGAGATACGGATTGGCGGACGGGTCCGGGAAGCGGACTTCCACGCGCTTCGCCTTCGGCGAGGACGTGAACGGGATGCGGCAGGAGGCGGAGCGGTTGCGCGACGAATAGGCGAGCAGAACCGGAGCCTCATAGCCCGGGACCAGGCGCTTGTAGGAGTTGGTCGACGGGTTGGTGAAGGCGTTGATCGCCTTGGCGTGCTTCAGGATACCGCCGATGTAGTAGAGGCAGGCTTCCGAGAGGTCGGCATACTGGTTGCCGGCGAAGACGGGCTTGCCTTCCTTCCAGATCGACTGATGGCAGTGCATGCCGGTGCCGTTGTCGCCGAATACCGGCTTCGGCATGAAGGTCGCGGTCTTGCCGTAGGCGTGAGCGACCTGGTGCACGGCGTACTTGTAGATCTGCATCTTATCGGCGTTGCGGACCATGGTGTCGAACTTGATGCCAAGTTCGTGCTGGGCCGCGGCCACCTCGTGGTGGTGCTTCTCGACTGTAACGCCCATCTCCTTGAGGACGGTGAGCATCTCGGAGCGGATGTCCTGGCAGCTGTCGATCGGCGGAACCGGGAAGTAGCCGCCCTTGGTGCGCGGACGGTGGCCGAGGTTGCCGGACTCGTACTCCGAGCCCATGTTGATCGGCAGTTCCATGGAGTCCACCTTGAAGGAGGTGTTGTACGGATCTGCCGAGAAACGAACGTCGTCGAAGATGAAAAATTCGGCTTCCGGGCCGAAGTACACGGTGTCGCCGATGCCGAGCGACTTCATGTAGGCTTCCGCCTTCTTGGCGGTCGTGCGCGGATCGCGGTTGTAGGCCTCGCCGGAAACCGGGTCGATGATGTCGCACATGATGGCGAGCGTCGACTGGGCGAAGAACGGATCGATATGCGCGCTCTCGGGATCGAGGACGAGCGTCATGTCGGATTCGTTGATGGCTTTCCAGCCGGCGATCGAGGAGCCGTCGAAGGCGACGCCTTCGGCGAACATGTCCTCGTTCACTTCCGAGGCGTCCATGGTGACATGCTGCAGCTTGCCGCGCGGATCAGTGAAGCGCAGGTCGACAAACTTGATGTCCTTCTCGCTCATTTCCTTGAGGATGTCGCTAGCGGTCGTCATTTCATCCTTCCCAGTTCATTCTTGGATTTAAGTTTCAGATTTTCCGCGAATTCCCGCGCGAGAGGGCGGCAGCGCCGCACTGCGGGGCGATCGTTCGCGTGCATGCTCAGATGGCGTCGACGCCGGTCTCGCCGGTGCGGATGCGTACGGCTTCCTCGATATTGGAAACGAAGATCTTGCCGTCGCCGATCCTGCCGGTTTGCGCGGCGTTGCGAATTGCCTCGACAGCCTTGTCCACCAGTTCATCGGTCAAGACAATCTCGACCTTCACTTTCGGAAGGAAATCGACGACGTATTCGGCGCCGCGATAAAGCTCCGTGTGGCCTTTCTGGCGCCCGAACCCCTTTGCTTCCGTGACGGTGATGCCCTGGAGGCCGACCTCCTGAAGCGCTTCCTTCACCTCGTCAAGCTTGAAGGGCTTTATGATCGCTTCGATTTTTTTCATCGCCTCCGTCTCTCCGCATCCAGTCCATCGGGTCCGGGTGGCCGTGCCCGGTCCCGAAATGTGCTAGCACGACGCGTGCCAATCCCGCATGCTTAAAAAAACGCCTCCAAATGCGGCAAATTCGCTCGACAAGCGGGGCTTGCGGCAGCGCAACCTGCTGTATGCTGACTAATTATTGGTCAATATGCACAAAAAATAATCGAGGAATCGGGTTGGAATGCGGCGGCCAGGCCGAAGAGAGTTACGGGGGAGGCGGGGAGGAGCGAGCTCGTTTGCACAGCATCGCGGCAGGGACGGGTGGCTTTCTGCCGCATATCAGGGCTGAGGACGTTGCTATCCGCTGTTCCGCGGCCTTCGTCGCCGTTGTCGGGTCTTCAAGGGGGGCTCGTGGCGCAATATCATCATGGAGTTATCAAATAAGCGCGGCGACCAGAAAAGTGGTGATATTTGCAAGGGGGAGCGAATGTCGATGAAGATCATCTCGATCGATCACCTGGTACTTACGGTTCGCGATGTCGACGCGACGGTGGATTTTTATGTCGGCGTGCTCGGTATGGAGGAAGTTGTCTTTTCGGGCGGGCGGCGGGCGCTTCGCTTCGGCCAGCAGAAGATCAATCTGCACCAGCACCAGCGAGAGTTCCTGCCGAAGGCGTTCGAGCCGACGCCCGGCTCCGGCGATCTCTGTCTTCTGGTGGAAAGCCTCGACGCGGCGATAGCGCGTTTGAAGGGGGCTAAAGTGGTGATCGAGGAGGGACCGGTATCCCGTACAGGAGCCACCAGTCCGATACGCTCGATATATATACGCGATCCCGACGGCAACCTGATCGAGCTCGCCGAGCCGCAGAACGTCGTTCTCGCCTGAGCCCGCGGTTGCTCTGGAGCGGTCCATGGAAGTTCTCCTGACGACGGAAGATATGGCGCGCGCCGACCGGTTGACGATCGAGTCCGGCGTGCCTGGCATTGAACTCCTGAACGCGGCCGGGCGTGCGGTCGCCAATTGCTGCACGCGGATGGTTGGGCCTGACGGCCGCATCCTAGTTTTGGCGGGGCCGGGAAATAACGGCGGCGACGGGTTCGTGGCGGCCGAGGTTCTGAAAAAACGCGGCTTCATCGTTTCCTGCCTGCTGCTCGGATCAGCGGAAAAACTGAGAGGCGACGCAAAGCTTGCCTTTGACTCAGCCCTGGCGAAGGGCGTCGATATCGCTCCGATCGACCTGAAGTCTTTACCCGAAAAGCTGGAGGTCTGCGGCCTCATCGTGGACGCGTTGTTCGGGGCGGGGCTCGATCGGCCGCTGTCAGGTGAGGCTGCCGAGGTGGTTGGCCTCGTCAATGCAAGCGGAGCCAGGGTTGTCGCTGTCGATCTTCCGTCGGGCGTTTCGGGCGACAGCGGTGCGGTAATGGGCGCCGCAGTCAGGGCAACGCGTACCGTCACCTTCTTTCGGCGGAAGCCGGGGCATTACCTGCTACCCGGACGCCTCCTGTGCGGGCCCGTCGATGTCGAGGATATCGGAATTCCGCAAGCGATACTGGGGCGGATCGATCCCGGCATGGTGGTCAATGAGCCGTCCGTCTGGTCAGGCTCCTGGCATCCGCCTGCCCCCGAGGGACATAAATATTCCCGCGGCCACGCGGTGGTCGTATCGGGGCCGGCCACGGCGACGGGCGCGGCGAGGCTTGCCGCGATGGCTGCATTGCGGGCGGGGGCAGGGCTGGTGACGGTGGCCTGTCCGTCTTCGGCGGCACTCGTTCAGGCCGCGCATCTGACCGCGGTGATGATCCGTTCCTGCCGGGACGAGGGAGACTTCGCCGAATTTCTCGGCGACCGGCGGATCAATGCCGCCGTTATCGGACCAGCCGCGGGCGTCGGCGCAAGAACGAGGGAAAAGGTTGCCATCGTTCTGGGTGGCTGCCGGTCCGTGGTCTTGGACGCGGACGCGTTGATGAGCTTTGCGGATGGACCGCAGGAGCTTTTCGAGGCGATCGCCGCTACCCGGCCGGGTGAGGCGGTGATGACGCCGCATGAAGGAGAGTTTGCCCGGCTCTTTCCCGATCTTTCCGCGGACATGGTTCCGTCCAAGGCCGAGCGGGCGAGGCAAGCGGCGCAAAGGAGCGGTGCGGTCATCCTTTTGAAAGGGGGCGATACAGTGATTGCGGCGCCGGACGGGCGCGTGTCCATATCGCCAGGTGCGACGCCGTGGCTTGCGACCGCGGGATCGGGCGATGTGCTTGCAGGCATTGTCGGCGGGCTGCTCGCCCAGCGGCTGCCGGCCTTCGAAGCGGCGGCGATGGGTGTCTGGCTCCACGGTGAGGCGGGACGTATCGCCGGGCCAGGACTCATCGCGGAGGATCTTTTGCCGGCACTCAAAACGGCGGTCGCCGAACTCGTGCGCGATGCCTGAAGTCCGGCTTGGATAGGGGCTGCGTTTTTTCTTTGAACGTGCCAAAGCGGATGCTATAGAGGCCGCGCCTTGGCTTCGGGCCTTTCGACCGTCGCGGGCGTGGTGGAACTGGTAGACACGCCAGATTTAGGTTCTGGTGGCGCAAGCCGTGGGGGTTCAAGTCCCTCCGCCCGCACCACGTCTGAAAGCCGTCATCCGAACCAGCGGAAGCGCAAGGCTGTTCTTGCGATCGTCGGGCATCGAAGCAGCGTTTGGCTGTCGTCCTGCGAGAGGTGGAACGATCGGGGGTATGATGAAGTTGGAAATCCCTGGCGGTTGCGCGCGTGCGCGGCTGGCCGCGAGGGCTTCCGGTTAGTTCCGTCGCCGGATCCCGTGAATGCGGGGCGGCTGGAGGATCGCCGAGCGATCGCCGGTACCTGCCGGCAGGAGGGGCGGCCTGATCCGGCGGGCGTCGAGGTGAGCTTGATCCCGAGGGTTCTCTGACCTTCCGGATATGATCATGCTCAGGAAAACAATCAGTTAGAACGGGATGAACGACTGAAACAGGTTCATCCCGATCTGGGGATTCAAGACCGAGGACGAAGCAAATTACCATGCAGGTGACCGAAACCCTGGCCGAGGGGCTGAAGCGCGAGCTCAAAGTCGTCATTCCGGCGTCAGATCTGGCAAGCCGCCTCGATTCCTATATCGAAGACCTGAAGGGCAAGGTGCAGATCAAGGGCTTCCGCCCGGGCAAGGTGCCGACCGCTCACCTGAAGCGGATGTATGGCCGGCAGGCCATGGCGGAACTGGTCAACAACCTGATTCAGGAAACGACCCAGAAGGCGATCGATGATCGCAACGAGAAGCCGGCCCTGCAGCCGGATATCGATCTGCCTGACGATGACGCGGAAGCGATCCTCGACGGCAAGGCTGATCTCGCCTTCAAGATGTCCTATGACCTGCTGCCGGAATTCGAGCTGATCGATTTTTCGTCGGTCGAGCTTGAGCGGCCCGTGGTCGAGATTCCGGAAGAGGAAATCGACGAGCAGATCAGGCGCATTGCCGAAAGCAACCGCCCCTTCACCACCAAGGAAGGTGCGGCGGAAGAGGGCGACCGCGTTTCGATGAGCTATGTCGGCAAGCTCGACGGCGAGGCCTTCGAAGGCGGCAGCGACGAGAATGGCCAGCTGGTGATCGGCTCCAAGATGTTCATTCCCGGCTTCGAGGAGCAGCTCGTCGGTCTCAAGGCCGGTGATGAAAAGACCATCGCCGTGACCTTCCCGGAAGACTATCCGGCCACCCATCTGGCGGGCAAGGAAGTGACTTTCGACATCGCGGTCAAGGAAATCGCCTCTCCGGGCGAACTGGTTCTCGATGACGAATTCGCCAAGGGCCTCGGCCTGGAGACGCTTGAGGCGCTGAAGGGTGTAATCCGGGGCCAGGCGGAGAGCCAGTACGGCGCCATGACGCGCCAGAAGATGAAGCGTCAGCTTCTCGACAAGCTGGACGAGGCCTATTCCTTCGACCTGCCGCAGAAGCTCGTCGAAACGGAATTTGAAGGCGTCTGGCGTCAGGTTTTGGCCGACATGCAGCGTGCCGGCAAGACCTTCGAGGACGAGGGGGCGAACGAGGAAGAATCCAAGGCCGAATACCGCAAGATTGCGGAGCGCCGGGTTCGTCTCGGTCTTGTTCTCTCCGAAGTGGGCGAGAAAAACGACGTCCAGGTCACGGACGACGAAGTGCAGCGTGCACTCTACGATCGCGTCCGCCAGTACCCGGGCAACGAGAAGCAGGTCTTCGACTTCTTCCGCAGCAACCCGCAGGCCCTGGCCGGCCTGCGTGCGCCGATCTACGAAGAGAAGGTGGTCGACTATATCTTCAGCATCGCCAAGGTCACTGACAAGACTGTGACCAAGGAAGAGCTGATGGCCGACGACGAGGACGATCAGGCGGAAGTCTGACCTTCAGTCATGCGATGCCTGGCTCCGGGCGACGGAACCCTGCAAGGTCAAGGCCGACAGGGAGGTTCGCCCGGGGTGGGCATGTCGGGTGGCCCGCTTTCCTCGCCGGCGTGAATGAATAAAGGAAGTTCGCAGCCGGCGCTCCAGACGACCTTTCGAAATGAAGCGACATCTCCTATGTTCCGGGTGTCGCTTTTTTCGACTCATGAAAGAGGGCGTCGTTTCTCCGCTGGAATGCCGGTTGCATTCGAGGTTCCGGCGTGGAGGGCGTCTCTCCGTTAAAACATGGAAGAGGCATGCAGGATCCTGTCGATTTCGCCGTGAACACGCTTGTGCCGATGGTCGTCGAGCAGACGAACCGCGGCGAACGGGCCTATGATATCTATTCGCGGCTTCTCAAGGAGCGCATTATTTTCCTGACCGGGCCGGTCGAGGATCATATGGCGACCCTGATCTGCGCCCAGCTTCTGTTTCTGGAAGCGGAGAATCCGACCAAGGAAATTGCGCTGTACATCAATTCGCCGGGCGGCCTGGTGACGTCGGGTCTTGCGATCTACGACACGATGCAGTTCATCCGGCCGGAAGTTTCCACGCTCTGCATCGGTCAGGCGGCCTCGATGGGGTCCCTCCTGCTTGCAGCGGGCGCAAAGGGAATGCGCTTCGCGCTGCCGAACTCCAGGGTGATGGTACACCAGCCGTCGGGCGGTTTCCGCGGACAGGCATCCGATATCATGCTGCACGCCCAGGAGATCCTGAAGCTGAAGCGCAGGCTGAATGATATCTACGTGAAGCACACCGGGCAGTCCCTCGATTCCGTCGAAGAGGCGCTCGAGCGTGACAATTTCATGACAGCCGACACAGCAAAGACCTTCGGCATCATCGACGAGGTCATCACCGACCGCACGAGCCTTGCCGCGAAAGCGGAATGATTTCAGGGACTTTGATTCCCGCCTTCCGGAAGGTGGGGATGTGGGGCCGGGGATGACCACCGCCTTGCATTCGCCTTAAACCAATATTGATTTTTAAGGTCGAAGCATGGTGACATTCTCAATAGACTGCCGGGGCAGTGCGGTGTTCGATCAGTTCGAGTTCTCGAGCAGCGATTGAGCCGGCTCCCGAGCGACAAGGGGCAGGGCGGCGGCCTTACCTTTTGCGGGCAGGCAAACGGGGAAGGATATGACCTTCTCCAAGCACGCGGGGTTTAACTGATGAGCAAGGCCAGCGGCGGCGACACGAAGAATACGCTCTACTGCTCCTTTTGCGGCAAGAGCCAGCATGAAGTGCGCAAGCTGATCGCAGGCCCGACCGTTTTCATCTGCGATGAGTGCGTCGAGCTTTGCATGGATATCATTCGCGAGGAGAACAAATCCTCGCTGGTGAAGTCGCGCGACGGGATCCCCACCCCGCAGGAGATCCGTAAGGTTCTCGATGACTATGTCATCGGGCAGAACGGCGCCAAGAAGGTGCTGTCGGTCGCAGTCCACAACCACTACAAGCGCCTGAACCACGCATCGAAGAACAACGACGTGGAACTGGCCAAGTCGAATATCCTGCTTGTCGGCCCGACCGGCTGCGGCAAGACGCTGCTGGCCCAGACGCTGGCGCGGATTCTCGACGTGCCCTTCACGATGGCCGATGCCACCACGCTGACTGAAGCCGGCTATGTGGGCGAGGATGTGGAAAACATCATCCTGAAGCTCCTGCAGTCGGCGGACTACAATGTCGAGCGCGCGCAGCGCGGCATCGTCTATATCGACGAGGTCGACAAGATCAGCCGCAAGGCCGACAACCCGTCGATTACGCGTGACGTGTCGGGCGAGGGCGTGCAGCAGGCGCTGCTGAAGATCATGGAAGGCACGGTCGCGAGCGTGCCGCCCCAGGGCGGCCGCAAGCATCCCCAGCAGGAGTTCCTGCAGGTGGACACGACCAATATCCTGTTCATTTGTGGCGGCGCGTTTGCAGGTCTTGAAAAGATCATTGCCGACCGTGGCCGCAAGACATCGATCGGCTTCAAGGCGATCGTCGAGGCCCCCGAAGATCGCAAGGTTGGCGAGTTCTTCTCGGAACTAGAGCCGGAAGACCTGCTGAAGTTCGGTCTCATTCCGGAATTCGTTGGCCGCTTGCCGGTCATCGCGACGCTGGAGGACCTGGACGAGGAAGCCCTGGTCACGATCCTGACCGAGCCGAAAAACGCGCTCGTGAAGCAGTATCAGCGGCTCTTCGAGATGGAGACGGTGGATCTCACTTTCCATGAGGATGCGCTGAAGGCGATTGCCCGGCGTGCCATCGAGCGCAAGACCGGCGCTCGCGGCCTTCGCTCCATCATGGAAGCGATCCTGCTGGATACGATGTACGAGCTTCCGGGCCTGAAGGGTGTAAAGGAAGTGGTCATCTCGCCGGAAGTCGTCGAGGGCAAGGCCCGCCCGCTCTACATATACGAGGATCGGGTCGAGGATTCAGCGACGAGCGCCTGAAGACAGTCGGGTGTGCATCGATCAAGGCGCCGGGCAGCATATCCGGCGCCTTTTTCGTGGGCGCATCTGTGTAAAACCTCATAGATAACCGCGGAAAGTCGGCAATTCGGCCACGGTTGGGGTACGCGTGAATACGCGAAACCGCGGGTTAGCTTGACACTCCCAGTGCGGGTAGCCACCTAATAGGCTAACGAGCGACGGGGCGAGTCTGCGCAAGCCGAGTGAATGGGTGCGTGAGGCCGGCCTTTTTCGAGCCGGGACTTGTGGTGCGCTGCATCATCGGGTCATGGTAAGACCGTCGAGTTCACTGCGCCTGTTTGTTTCTGCCACTTGGGGAATGACGGGCTGCAAGGAAAGGACATCAGATGACTGAATCCCAGACGCAGCTGGCAGGTGGGGGTGAAGAGGCGGTCTATCCGGTTCTTCCCCTGCGGGACATTGTTGTGTTCCCTCACATGATCGTGCCGCTGTTCGTCGGCCGCGAAAAGTCCATTCGCGCGCTTGAGGAGGTTATGAATTCGGACAAGCAGATCCTGCTGGCCACGCAAGTGAACGCCTCCGACGACGATCCTTCTCCAAAGGACATCTACCAGATCGGCACGCTTGCGACCGTGCTTCAACTCCTGAAATTGCCCGACAATACCGTAAAGGTGTTGGTCGAAGGTGCCGCGCGCGCGGAAATCGGCGACTACACCTCGCGGGAGGATCTCTTCGAGGCGCATGCCCGAGTCCTGCCGGAAGCCGAGGGCGACCCGGTGGAGATCGAAGCGCTGGCCCGCTCGGTGGTTTCCGAGTTCGAGAATTACGTGAAGCTCAACAAGAAGGTTTCACCGGAGGTTCTCGGCGCTGTAAGCCAGATCGACGACTATTCCAAGCTCGCCGATACGATTGCCTCGCATCTCGCGGTGAAGATCCCGGAGAAGCAGGAAATCCTAGGTATTGTCTCGGTCGCCGGCCGGCTCGAGCGTGTGCTCGGGCTGATGGAGAGCGAGATCTCCGTTCTCCAGGTGGAAAAGCGTATCCGTTCGCGCGTCAAGCGCCAGATGGAGAAGACGCAGCGCGAGTACTACCTCAACGAGCAGATGAAGGCGATCCAGAAGGAACTCGGCGACGGCGAGGAAGGCCGCGACGAGGTTGCCGAACTGGAAGAGCGCATCTCCAAGACCAAGCTTTCGAAGGAAGCCCGCGAAAAGGCCAATGCGGAGCTGAAGAAGCTCAAGCAGATGAGCCCGATGTCGGCGGAAGCTACCGTGGTGCGGAATTACCTAGACTGGATGCTCGGCATCCCGTGGGGCAAGCGCAGCAAGGTAAAGCACGACCTGGCATTCGCGGAGGAAGTGCTGAACGCGGACCACTACGGCCTTGAGAAGGTCAAGGAGCGCATCGTCGAGTATCTGGCGGTGCAGAAGCGCTCCACCAAGCTCAAGGGGCCGATTCTCTGCCTCGTTGGCCCTCCGGGCGTTGGCAAGACCTCGCTCGGCAAGTCGATTGCCAAGGCAACGGGACGCGAATTCGTCCGCATGTCGCTGGGCGGCGTGCGCGACGAAGCGGAAATCCGGGGTCACCGGCGGACGTATATCGGCTCGATGCCCGGCAAGGTCATCCAGTCGATGAAGAAGGCCAAGAAGTCCAATCCGCTCTTCCTGCTCGACGAGATCGACAAGATGGGCATGGATTTCCGGGGCGATCCGTCGTCGGCTCTGCTGGAGGTGCTGGATCCGGAGCAGAACTCCTCGTTCATGGATCACTATCTGGAGGTCGAGTACGACCTTTCGGAGGTGATGTTCGTGACGACGGCGAACACGCTCAACATCCCGCCCCCCTTGATGGATCGTATGGAGATCATTCGCATCGCCGGTTACACGGAAGATGAGAAGGTCGAGATCTCCCGCCGGCACCTGCTTACGAAGGCGGTCAAGGACCATGGCCTGAGGGAAGGCGAGTTCGAGGTGACCGACGAGGCGCTTCGGATGGTCATTCGCCGCTACACGCGGGAAGCGGGCGTCCGCAATCTCGAGCGCGAGCTGGCTTCGCTTGCCCGCAAGGCGGTGAAGAACATCCTGATGTCCGACCTCACGAAGATCGTCGTGACGGAACAGGTGGTCGAGGAGTATCTCGGCGTGCCGCGCTTCCGGTATGGCGAGGCGGAGCTGGAGGACCAGGTCGGTGTCGTCACCGGCCTTGCCTGGACGGAGGTCGGCGGCGAATTGCTGACGATCGAAGGCGTCATGATGCCCGGCAAGGGCAAGATGACGGTCACCGGCAACCTTCGCGACGTGATGAAGGAGTCCATCTCTGCGGCCGCGTCCTATGTGCGCTCGCGTGCGATCGACTTCGGCATCGAGCCACCGCTCTTCGACAAGCGGGACATCCACGTCCACGTGCCTGAAGGGGCAACGCCCAAGGACGGACCGTCCGCGGGTATCGCAATGGCGACGGCGGTCATTTCGGTGATGACCGGCATTCCGGCCCGCCGCGATGTCGCCATGACCGGCGAGATCACGCTGCGTGGCCGCATCCTGCCGATCGGCGGACTGAAGGAGAAGCTCCTTGCGGCCCTTCGCGGCGGTATCAAGACCGTGCTTATTCCGGAGGACAACGCCAAGGACCTGGCGGATATCCCGGACAATGTGAAGAACGGCCTTGAGATCGTTCCGGTCTCGCGCATGGAGGAGGTGCTGCGCAAGGCGCTCACCCGCATGCCGGAAGCCATCGAATGGACTGAGGAAGACGAGGCTAAGACCCCTAAGGAAGCCTCTGTTTCCGAAGAAGATTCCCCTGGCATGGTTGCGCACTGACGCAAGCGTGAAACGCGAAAAACCGAGGCCCCGGCGCAAGCCGGGGCCTTTTCTTTTGAAAAACCTGACCTGAATCGCGAAAAATCGCGGATTTCCGCCATTTTCGGCTTGCTTTGGCCGGTGATTCGAAAGACTGTCGCGCCGGAGCCTGTTGCGAATCGACAGGTAAACCGCTGTTTCCAAGAAAGGTGACTGCTATGAACAAAAACGATCTGATCGCAGCCGTGGCCGAAAAGACCGGCCTGACCAAGGCGCAGGCGGGCGAAGCTGTCGATGCAACCTTCGATGCCATCACCGGCTCGCTGAAGGGTGGCGACGAGGTCCGCATTATCGGCTTCGGCAACTTCAGCGTTTCCGAGCGTGCGGCTTCCGAAGGCCGTAACCCGCGCACTGGCGAGACGATTCAGATCCCGGCTTCCAAGACCCCGAAGTTCAAGGCCGGCAAGGGCCTCAAGGACGCGGTCAACGGCTAAGCCTGAACGAGCGACGGTTTTTCGGAGCGCCGCGCGCTGCCGCCGTTTCAGGCGGATCAGCGCCGGCGCTCCACCTTTTTTGTCACAGGCAAACTCGTGGATATAATCGCTGCTGGCGACTGAAGCCGCGGACGCTCTTGCAATATGCGGCCGGACGGCATAGACAACCGCAGTCCGGTGACAAGGCCAGAGTTGTCTGGCCCGCGGGCGGTTAGCTCAGTTGGTAGAGCGCCTCGTTTACACCGAGGATGTCGGGAGTTCGAGTCTCTCACCGCCCACCATTTCCCTGTTTTGGGTGCATCTGCGGCCGGCGTCTGTTTCCTGCAATTTGAGCTGTTTGACGATTGCCGAAGGCGTGACTTCGGCTGTCCGATCGCATTCTGCCTCGCGTATGCTTTTCCACAAGCGGAGGAAGTGGCGGCTGGGAATTTCGCGGATTTTCGCTGCATTGTTCAAAAGGTCGCCTGGCCGGCCTTGCGGCGCTTGACACCTGCCTCGTGTCGCCGTACATCAGCGCCACCTCGGGCGGTTCCGAAATCGCCCGGACGAAGCGGGTGTAGCTCAGTTGGTTAGAGTGCCGGCCTGTCACGCCGGAGGTCGCGGGTTCGAGCCCCGTCACTCGCGCCACTTCCCTGAAAGATCGTGTTCCTCGAGCCGGTCGGACTTCCGGGAAGGGCGCAAAAGCGAAATTGGCGAGCGGGTGTAGCTCAGTTGGTTAGAGTGCCGGCCTGTCACGCCGGAGGTCGCGGGTTCGAGCCCCGTCACTCGCGCCATTCGCTTGATTGGACTTTCCGAAAATCGCAGGATGTTCAGGGCCCGCGCCGGTTGGTGGCGGGTTGCTGTCGTTGAAGGGCGAAATCCCAGGGCTTTGGGCGAATGTTGGATTCGCCTGCCGGTCGGACTGCGCATTTTCTTCTCCCTCCCTGATATCCATGGCCATGATCCGCCGCATGACCTTTCGTTTTGACGGCTATCGCGACTTGTTGAAGTCGCCGAAATTTTGCCATCGGAGGGAATGCCGGTGGATGGCCACCCGATTGCGCACTTTATATGACTGTTGTGGGACTTGCGTTGCATGTGAGCGTGGGATAAGCGTGCCCACGCGGCGATTGCATCGGTCCCAACCTGATGTCGCCGCCGGTGCGGATCGGCTGATCGTGTTCCTCGGCAAGCCCGGGCGGAGCGATCGCCACAATCCCGCCACATGATCCATGCGCAGGGACATGTTCGAACATGGAAGAGCTCCTTAGGGACTATGTGCCCGTCATCGTGTTCATCGGCGTTTCTCTGGTGATCGGTCTGGCGCTGCTGGTGGCGCCGTTCCTGGTTGCCTATCAGAATCCCGATTCGGAAAAGCTCTCGGCCTATGAGTGCGGCTTCAACGCCTTCGATGATGCGCGAATGAAGTTCGACGTCCGCTTCTATCTGGTGTCGATCCTGTTCATCATCTTCGACCTCGAGGTGGCCTTCCTGTTTCCGTGGTCGGTCGCGTTCGGCGATCTCGGCTGGTACGGCTTCTGGTCTATGATGATCTTCCTTGGGGTCTTGACGATTGGCTTCATCTACGAATGGAAGAAGGGAGCTCTGGAATGGGATTGACGACTTCCGAGCCGCTGATTGCGCCGGCTCCAAAGGGCATCATCGATCCCAATACGGGCAAGCCCGTCGGCTCAGACGACGCATTCTTCCAGGGCATAAATGACGAACTGGCTGACAAGGGTTTCGTCGTTACTGCGACGGACAACCTGATTCAGTGGGCCCGTACGGGTTCGCTGATGTGGATGACATTCGGCCTGGCCTGTTGCGCCGTCGAGATGATGCAGATGTCGATGCCGCGCTATGACGTGGAGCGCTTCGGCTTTGCGCCGCGGGCAAGCCCGCGCCAGTCCGACGTGATGATCGTCGCCGGCACGCTGACCAACAAGATGGCGCCGGCTCTGCGCAAGGTCTACGACCAGATGCCGGAACCGCGCTATGTGATTTCGATGGGGTCCTGCGCCAACGGCGGTGGCTACTACCACTATTCTTATTCCGTGGTTCGCGGCTGCGATCGCGTGGTGCCGGTGGACATCTACGTCCCGGGCTGCCCGCCGACCGCCGAGGCGCTGCTTTACGGTGTTCTTCTGCTGCAGAAGAAGATCCGCCGCACCGGCACGATCGAGCGTTAGGCGAGGATGGCACGGCAATGGCCACAAGCGGGTCGAATCTGACGGGCGAAGGTGTCATGGACGAGACGCTCACCGAACTCGGCGAACACATTCAGGCATCGCTCGGCGATGCCATCGATGGCTGGTCGGTTGCCTATGGCGAACTGACCGTGGAGGCGAGGGCAGCGGAAATCATTTCCGTCATCCGGTTCCTGCGCGACGATGCGCGCTGCCAGTTCATCAACCTGACGGATCTCTGCGGCGTCGATTGGCCTGAGCGCGATCGCCGTTTCGATGTGGTCTATCACCTGCTGTCGCCGAAGCAGAACCTGCGTATCCGCGTCAAGGTGATGGCGGACGAGGAAGTGCCGGTGCCCTCACTGGTGTCGATCTTTCCGGCGGCCGAATGGTACGAGCGCGAAGCCTACGACATGTACGGCATGCTGTTTTCCGACCATCCGGACCTGCGCCGCATCCTGACCGACTATGGCTTCGACGGCTTTCCGCTGCGCAAGGATTTCCCGCTGACGGGTTATGTCGAGGTCCGTTACGACGACGAGAAGAAGCGCGTGGTCTACGAACCGGTGCGCCTCAACCAGGAATTCCGCGACTTCGATTTCCTTTCGCCCTGGGAAGGCACGGACTACGTGCTGCCCGGTGACGAAAAAGCAAAGTCCAATTGAGGCAGCCGATGGCAGAGGCTCAGGTCCGCAACTTCAATATCAATTTCGGTCCGCAACACCCGGCGGCGCACGGCGTGCTGCGCCTGGTGTTGGAGCTGGACGGCGAGGTCGTGACCCGCGTCGATCCGCATATCGGCCTGCTGCACCGCGGCACCGAAAAGCTGCTGGAGCACAAGACCTATCTGCAGGGCGTGCCCTATTTCGACCGCCTCGACTACGTGGCGCCGATGAATCAGGAGCACGCCTTCGCGCTGGCCGTCGAGAAGCTCGTCGGCATCGAGGTGCCGAAGCGCGGCCAGCTGATCCGCGTGCTCTATTCCGAGATCGGTCGCTTGCTGTCGCATCTCCTCAATGTGACGACGCAGGCACTCGACGTCGGCGCGCTGACGCCGCCGCTGTGGGGCTTCGAGGCTCGCGAAGAGCTGATGGTCTTCTATGAGCGCGCCTCCGGCTCGCGCATGCATGCGGCCTATGTTCGGCCGGGCGGCGTCCATCAGGATCTGCCGAAGGCGCTTCTGGACGATATCTGGGACTTCTGCGACCCGTTCCTGAAGACCGTGGACGATATCGAGGGGCTGCTGACGGACAACCGTATCTTCAAGCAGCGCAACGTCGACATCGGCGTGGTGTCGCTGGACGAGGCGTGGGCGCGCGGCTTTTCGGGCGTGATGGTGCGCGGTTCCGGCGCGCCGTGGGACCTGCGCAAGGCGCAACCCTACGAGTGCTATTCGGAGCTCGAGTTCGATATCCCGATCGGCAAGAACGGTGACTGCTACGACCGTTATCTGATCCGCATGGAGGAGATGCGCCAGTCGGTCCGCATCATGAAGCAGTGCCTTGAAAAGCTGACGGTGGAGACCGGGCCCGTGTCATCGGCCGACGGCAAGGTGGTGCCGCCGAAGCGCGGCGAGATGAAGCGCTCGATGGAGGCGCTGATCCACCACTTCAAGCTCTATACCGAGGGTTACCGCGTCCCCGAGGGCGAGGTCTATGCCGCCGTCGAAGCGCCGAAGGGCGAATTCGGCGTCTATCTCGTCTCTGACGGGTCCAACAAACCCTATCGCTGCAAGATCAAGGCGCCCGGTTTCGCGCATCTGGCGGCGATGGATTTCATGAGCCGTGGACACATGCTCGCCGACGTTTCGGCGGTGCTGGGTTCCCTTGACATCGTGTTCGGAGAGGTTGACCGGTAATGGCCGTTCGTCGCCTTCACCATGAGCAGCCTGAGAGCTTCGCCTTCAGCGAGGAAAACCTCGCCTGGGCGCGGAACGTGATCGGGCGCTATCCGGAGGGCCGCCAGGCGTCGGCCGTGATCCCGCTGCTGTGGCGGGCGCAGGAACAGCATGACGGCTGGCTGCCGGAGCCGGCAATCCGCTACGTGGCGGACATGCTGGGCATGCCGCATATCCGCGTGCTGGAAGTGGCGACCTTCTACACGATGTTCCAGCTGCAACCCGTGGGCAAGAAAGCGCATATCCAGGTCTGCGGCACGACGCCGTGCCAGCTGCGCGGTGCGGAAGATCTGATCCGCATCTGCAAGAGCCGCATCGCGGCTCATTCGCACGAGTTGTCTGAGGATGGCAACTTCTCCTGGGAAGAGGTGGAGTGCCTGGGTGCATGCGTGAATGCGCCAATGGTGCAGATTTTCAAGGACACTTACGAGGACCTGACGCCGGAAAGCTTCGAGAAGCTCATCGACGATATCGCGGCCGGTCGCGAGGTCGTGCCCGGTCCGCAGAACGGCCGCCGGTTCGGTGCGCCGGAAGGCGGAGCGACGACGCTGACCGAGATTGCCGACACCACTGTGGGCGCGGATCCGCTGGCCCATGTGGTCGCTGGCGCGGAGGCTGCCTCGCATGCCTTCGCCGGCCCTTCGATCAATGGCGGCGGCAGCGATTTCGCCGGTATCCCGGAGGCAGGCGCCTTCAAGGTGGCGAAGAAGCCTTCGGCGAAGAAGGCCGCCGAACCGAAATCTCCGGCGACCCGCGAGGCCAAGGCAGAGAACGTCGCCAAGCCGGAGCCGGAAGACCGGCCCGAGGTGGAGGCCATGCGTTCGGAAGGCGGGGTTGCCGACGAGGCTAAGCCCGAACTGCTGGCCGAACCGGACAACGGCAAGGCTGACGATCTGAAGCGGATCAAGGGCGTTGGCCCGAAGATCGAGGGGCTACTGAACGAAGCCGGCATCTTCCATTTCCGCCAGATCGCGTCATGGACCGAGGAAAACAAGTCCTGGATGGACGAGCGCCTGCAGTTCAAGGGGCGCATCGACCGCGAGGACTGGATCGGTCAGGCGAAAGTGCTGGCAGATGGCGGCGACACCGAATTTTCCAAGCGCGTCGACAATGGCGACGTGCCGACGAGCAAGGCGTAAGGTGGGCTTGGCGACATGCTGAAGGATCAGGATCGCATCTTCACCAATATTTACGGTTTGCACGACTGGGGGCTTGAGGGCGCTCGGCAGCGTGGCCAGTGGGACGGCACCAAGGCCCTTCTCGACAACGGCCGCGACTGGATCGTCGAGCAGATGAAGGCATCCGGGCTGCGCGGTCGCGGCGGCGCCGGTTTCCCCACCGGCCTGAAGTGGTCCTTCATGCCCAAGGAAAGCGACGGGCGCCCGGCCTATCTCGTCGTCAATGCCGACGAGTCCGAGCCCGGCACCTGCAAAGACCGCGAGATCCTGCGCCACGATCCGCATACGCTGGTGGAAGGCTGCCTGGTCGCCGGTTTCGCGATGGGCGCAATCGCAGCCTATATTTACGTGCGAGGCGAGTTCATCCGCGAACGCGAGCGGTTGCAGGCGGCCATCGACCAGGCCTATGAAGCGCGCCTGATCGGCAAGAACAACATTCACGGCTACGACTTCGACATCTACGTGCACCACGGTGCCGGCGCCTATATCTGCGGCGAGGAAACGGCGCTGCTGGAGAGCCTGGAAGGCAAGAAGGGTCAGCCGCGCCTGAAGCCTCCGTTCCCGGCCAATGTTGGCCTCTATGGCTGCCCGACCACGGTAAACAACGTGGAGTCCATCGCCGTGGCGCCGACGATCCTGCGTCGTGGCGCCGCGTGGTTCTCCGGTCTCGGCAAGCCGAACAACACCGGCACCAAGCTCTTCTGCGTTTCCGGCCACGTGAACAAGCCCTGCACGGTGGAAGAGGAGATGGGCATCTCCTTCCGCGAGCTGATCGACCGGCATTGCGGCGGCATTCGCGGCGGTTGGGACAACCTGATGGCCGTCATTCCCGGCGGTTCTTCGGTGCCCTGCGTGAAGGCGGAAGATATCGCCGACTGCGACATGGATTTCGACAGCCTGCGCGCGCTCGGCTCGGGTCTCGGCACGGCCGCGGTGATCGTGATGGACAAGTCCACCGACATCATCAAGGCGATCGCCCGGCTCAGCTACTTCTACAAGCACGAAAGCTGCGGCCAGTGCACGCCTTGCCGCGAGGGCACGGGCTGGATGTGGCGGGTGATGGAACGCATGGTCAAAGGCAATGCGTCGCGCGAAGAGATCGACATGCTCTTCCAGGTCACCAAGCAGGTGGAAGGCCACACGATCTGCGCCCTCGGCGATGCCGCCGCGTGGCCGATCCAGGGCCTCATCCGCCATTTCCGCCCGGTGATCGAAGAGCGGATCGACCAGTACACCGCCAAGTCGCGGAAGCCGGCCGCAGCGCTCGCTGCAGCGGAATAGGAAGCGGTTCCGGGCCGCATCCAGCCATTGGGCCGAAGGTGAGCCCGATAGGAAGCGCCCGGGGAAATGTTTTGGAACGCCGACAGGCCTGACGGGCGACAAGCCGCAGGCCGGGACGTTTCGGGAGTTCGGAGATTGCCGATGCGCAAGATTCTCGTCGACGGTAAGGAGGTCGAAGTTCCGGCCGAATTCACGCTGCTTCAGGCGTGCGAGGAAGCCGGTGCGGAGATCCCGCGGTTCTGCTTCCATGACCGGCTGTCGATCGCCGGCAATTGCCGCATGTGCCTGGTGGAAGTGAAGGGTGGACCTCCCAAGCCCGTTGCCTCCTGCGCCATGAACGTGCGCGACCTTCGCCCCGGTCCGAACGGCGAGCCGCCGGAAGTCTTCACTAAGACACCGATGGTGAAGAAGGCCCGCGAGGGCGTGATGGAATTCCTGCTGATCAACCATCCGCTGGATTGCCCGATCTGCGATCAGGGCGGCGAATGCGACCTGCAGGACCAGGCCATGGCCTACGGCGTCGACGCGTCGCGCTACCAGGAGAACAAGCGCGCGGTCGAGGACAAGTATATCGGCCCGCTGGTGAAGACGATCATGACGCGCTGCATCCACTGCACGCGCTGCGTCCGTTTCACCACCGAGGTCTGCGGCGTGTCCGATCTCGGCCTGATCGGCCGCGGCGAGGATGCCGAGATCACCTCCTATCTGGAAAAGGCGCTGACCTCGGAGATGCAGGGCAATGTGGTCGACCTGTGCCCGGTCGGCGCGCTGACCGCCAGGCCCTATGCCTTCCACGCCCGTCCGTGGGAACTGAAGAAGACCGAAGCCATCGACGTGATGGACGCGCTCGGCTCCGCGGTCCGCGTCGACACGCGCGGCCGCGAGGTGATGCGCATCCTGCCGCGCCTGAACGAGGCGGTGAACGAGGAGTGGATCTCCGACAAGACCCGCTACATCTGGGACGGACTGAAGGCGCAGCGTCTCGACCGGCCGTATATCCGGCGCGAAGGCAGGCTGCAGCCCGCGTCCTGGAACGAAGCCTTTGCCGCGATTGCCGGCAAGGTGAGCGCGGCCGGCGGCAGCAAGGTGGCGGCTCTTGCCGGCGACCTCGCCAGCGTCGAAGAAGTCTTCGCGCTAAAAAGCCTGATGGCGTCGCTCGGTTCCGCACATATCGACTGCCGCCAGGACGGCGCCGCGCTTGACCCCGATCTCGGCCGCGCGTCCTATATCTTCAACGCCACGGTGCAGGGCATCGAAGACGCCGACGCGGTTCTGATCATCGGCTCCAACCCGCGCATCGAAGCGCCGGTGCTGAACTCGCGCATCCGCAAGCGCATGCGCATGGGACCTCTGCCGGTCGGCCTGATCGGCGAGGCGGCGGAACTGACCTATCCCGCTACGTATCTGGGCGCCGGGACGGAGACGCTGATGGAAATCGCCTCCGGGAAGCATCCGTTCGCCGAGGTGCTGAAGAAGGCAGAGCGTCCGCTCATCATCGTCGGTCAGGGCGCCTTGATGCGTGAGGACGGTAGGGCGGTTCTTTCGACGGCCGCAAAGCTGGCGCTCGAGGTTGGCGCGGTGAGCGAGGGCTGGAACGGTTTTTCGGTGCTGCACACGGCAGCCGCCCGGGTTGGCGCGCTCGATGTCGGCTTCCTGCCGGGCGAGGGCGGTCTCGATACGGCCGGAATCCAGGATGCGGCGCAGAAGGGCGAAATCGAGGTGGTGTTCCTGCTGGGCGCCGACGAACTCGACATGGCCGCCTTCGGCAGCGCCTTCGTGGTTTATGTCGGTACGCATGGCGACCGTGGCGCGCACCGCGCGGACGTGATCTTGCCGGGCGCTGCCTACACGGAGAAATCCGGCACTTGGGTCAACACCGAAGGCCGGGTGCAGATGGGCGACCGCGCCGGCTTTCCTCCGGGCGACGCCCGCGAGGACTGGGCGATCCTGCGCGCCCTCTCAGCGGCGCTCGGCAAGCCGCTTGCCTTTGATTCTCTTGGCGAATTGCGGGCAGCGCTCTACGAAGCGCATCCGCACATGGCCGAAATCGATGTAATCGCCGAATTCGGCAAGGAAGGCGTGGAAAACGCCGCCAGGCTTGGCGGAAGCCTCGACAAAGCGGCTTTCGCCAACGCATTCAGCGACTTCTATCTCACCAACCCGATTGCCCGCGCGTCCGCGGTGATGGCCGAATGTTCGGCCCTCGCCAAGGCTCGCGCGGCCGAAGCAGCCGAGTAAGGGGCAGGGCGATCATGGCTGAACTGTGGGCGGACTATCTTCTTCCGCTGATCATCATGGTGGCGCAGAGCGTGCTGCTGCTCGTCGTGCTGCTGGTCGGGATTGCCTATATCCTCTATGCCGACCGCAAGATCTGGGCGGCGGTGCAGATCCGTCGTGGCCCGAACGTCGTCGGACCCTGGGGGTTGCTGCAATCCTTCGCCGACCTGCTGAAATTCGTGCTGAAGGAGCCGGTGATTCCGGCGAGCGCCAACAAGGGCCTGTTCCTCCTTGCACCGCTCGTCACCGTGATGCTGTCGTTGGCGGCCTGGGCAGTGGTGCCGGTTGCCGAGGGCTGGGTGATAGGCGATATCAATGTCGGCATCCTCTACATCTTCGCGATCTCGTCGCTTGGCGTTTACGGCATCATCATCGGCGGCTGGGCGTCGAACTCGAAATACCCGTTCCTGTCAGCCTTGCGTTCGGCGGCGCAGATGGTCTCCTACGAGGTGTCGATCGGCTTCGTCATCGTGACTGTGCTGTTGTGCGCCGGTTCGCTGAACCTGTCGGAGATCGTGCTTGCGCAGAAAAACGGCCTTGCCAGCGCTATCGGCCTGCCGTGGCTTTCGATCCTGAACTGGTACTGGCTGCCGCTCTTCCCGATGTTCGTGGTGTTCTTCGTCTCGGCTCTGGCCGAAACGAACCGTCCGCCCTTCGATCTGGCCGAGGCCGAATCGGAACTCGTTGCCGGATTCATGGTCGAATACGGCTCCACGCCTTACATGATGTTCATGTTGGGAGAGTATGTCGCGATCGCGCTGATGTGCGCGCTGACGACGATCCTCTTCCTTGGCGGCTGGCTGCCGCCGCTGGATATTGCGCCCTTCAACTGGGTTCCGGGCGTCATCTGGTTCACGCTGAAGGTTCTGCTCGTCTTCTTCATGTTCGCCATGGTCAAGGCGATGGTACCTCGCTACCGCTACGACCAGCTGATGCGTCTGGGCTGGAAGGTGTTCCTGCCGCTGTCGCTCGCCATGGTGTTCATCGTCGCAGCGGTCCTGATGGCGATGGGCTGGGCCTGACGGGATAAGGGAGCGCCGGACCATGCCGATATCGCTCGCCGGCCTGATCGGGGCGGCAATCGGGCTCTATATCGGCTGGCTCGACTACAAGATCCTCACTGGCGTCCTCAGGGCGCAGGTCGAGAAACGGAAGCAGAAGACGGGCAACGGCGGCTTTCTCGAACGCTTCGAGGAGCCGGTCCGGGTGCTGGTCATGGGTTTGACGGTCATCGGGTTTCCGGTGATCGGCTATATCGCGGCCCGCCAGTTGGCGGGCTGAGAGAAACGCGAGAGAGAGGCTTCAGGGCCATGGGACTGCAACAGGCCGTCAATTCGCTCTTTCTGAAGGAGTTCGTGTCGGCGTTCTTCCTCGCCATGCGGTATTTCTTCAAGCCGAAGCCGACGATCAACTACCCCTTCGAGAAGGGGCCGGTGAGCCCGCGGTTCCGCGGCGAACACGCTCTGCGCCGTTATCCGAACGGCGAGGAGCGCTGCATCGCCTGCAAACTGTGCGAGGCGATCTGCCCGGCTCAGGCAATCACCATCGAGGCCGGTCCGCGCCGTAACGACGGCACCCGGCGCACGACCCGCTACGATATCGACATGGTGAAGTGCATCTATTGCGGCTTCTGCCAGGAGGCCTGCCCCGTCGATGCGGTGGTCGAGGGACCGAATTTCGAGTTCGCGACGGAGACCCGTGAAGAACTCTACTACAGCAAGGAAAAGCTTCTCGAGAACGGCGATCGCTGGGAACGGGAAATCGCACGCAACATCGCCATGGACGCTCCCTATCGCTGACAAGCGGCGGCCGGCCGGCGGACCTTAAGGGGTTGGCCAGCGTGGCGGAGAACTGTGCGCGCAATATTTGAAACGGCCCTGCCGCCCGGTCCGGGTGGTGCCTTGAAGGAAAGCGACGGGAGCAAACGGAGACATGGTTCTGCAAGCCGTCTTCTTTTACATTTTTGCCGGCATCTGCGTGGCATCGGCCGTCATGGTCATTGCCTCGCGCAATCCCGTGCATTCGGTTCTGTTCCTGATCCTCGCGTTCTTCAACGCAGCGGGTCTGTTCATCCTGCTTGGGGCCGAGTTCCTCGCCATGCTGCTCGTCGTCGTCTATGTCGGCGCGGTGATGGTGCTCTTCCTCTTTGTCGTGATGATGCTGGACGTGGACTTCGTCGAACTCAGGCAGGGCTTCCTGCAGTATCTGCCGGTCGGTGCGCTGGTCGGCATCATTCTGCTGGTGGAACTGCTGCTCGGGCTGGGCGCATGGGTGATCGGCCCGGAAGTGACCGCGCAGGTCGCCACGCCGACGCCCGCGCTCTCCGAGGCCTCCAACATCCAGGCGTTGGGCGAGGTGATCTACACCCGCTACGTCTACTTCTTCCAGGTAGCCGGTCTCGTGCTTCTGGTCGCCATGGTCGGCGCCATCGTGCTGACGCTGCGCCATAAGGAAGGCGTGCGCCGACAGGATGTCTCGGCCCAGGTTGCCCGCAACAAGGCGACGGCGATCGAGGTGCGCAAGGTGGAAACTGGCAAGGGTATCTGACGCGAGGCTTCGCGTCGGCGGAATTGAAATCGAGCGGGGCACCGGTCTGACGGTGTCCCGTCTTCACAGGGAACGGGGAGCACGCGGAGCGCGCCCATGACAATCGGTCTATCTCATTACCTGACGGTGGCGGCGATCCTGTTCACGATCGGGATTTTCGGCATCTTCCTGAACCGGAAGAACGTGATCGTCATTCTGATGTCGATCGAGCTGCTGCTGCTGGCCGTCAATATCAACCTCGTCGCGTTCTCCTCCTACCTCGGCGACCTCGTCGGGCAGGTCTTCGCATTGCTGGTGCTGACCGTGGCCGCTGCCGAGGCGGCGATCGGGCTTGCAATTCTCGTCGCTTTCTATCGCAACCGCGGCTCCATTGCCGTGGAAGACGTCAACATGATGAAAGGCTGAGGGCGCGCATGTACTCCGCGATCGTCTTTCTCCCCCTTATCGGCTTCCTGATCGCCGGCCTTTTCGGCCGCTATATCGGGGCCAAGGCGTCCGAATACATTACTTCGGGCTTGCTGATCATCGCCGCGCTCCTGTCGTGGATCGCCTTCTTCAGTGTGGGTTTCGGCGAGACCGAGCTGATTCGCATAACCGTGCTGCGCTGGATCACCTCCGGCGCGCTGGATGTCGACTGGTCGATCCGCGTCGACACGCTGACGGTGGTGATGCTGGTCGTGGTCAACACGGTATCGGCGCTGGTGCATGTCTATTCCATCGGCTACATGCACCACGATCCGCATCGGCCGCGCTTCTTCGCCTATCTGTCGCTGTTCACCTTCGCCATGCTGACGCTGGTGACGGCCGATAACCTGCTACAGATGTTCTTCGGCTGGGAAGGCGTGGGCCTCGCGTCCTACCTGCTGATCGGCTTCTGGTATCACAAGCCTTCGGCCAATGCGGCGGCCATCAAGGCATTCGTCGTCAACCGCGTCGGCGATTTCGGTTTCGCCCTCGGCATTTTCGGCGTCTTCTATCTCTTCGATTCCATCAATTTCGAGACGATCTTCGCCAACGCGCAGGCACTGGCCGAAGGGCAGGGCGCGCAGGAGATGGTGTTCCTCGGCTACCATCTTGAAGCGGAATCCGCGCTGACCGCCGTCTGCCTGCTGCTCTTCATGGGTGCCATGGGCAAGTCGGCGCAGTTCCTGTTGCACACCTGGCTTCCCGACGCCATGGAGGGCCCGACGCCGGTCTCCGCGCTCATCCATGCGGCGACGATGGTGACCGCCGGCGTGTTCATGGTCGCGCGCCTGTCGCCGCTCTTCGAGCTATCGCACACGGCGCTGACGGTCGTTACGTTCTTTGGCGCGACCACGGCCTTCTTCGCGGCCACCGTCGGTCTGGTGCAGAACGACATCAAGCGCGTTATCGCCTATTCGACCTGTTCGCAGCTCGGCTACATGTTCGTGGCGCTCGGCGTGGGCGCCTATTCGGTCGGTATCTTTCACCTGTTCACGCATGCCTTTTTCAAGGCGCTGCTGTTCCTCGGCGCGGGATCGGTGATCCACGCCGTCTCCAACGAGCAGGACATGCGCAAGATGGGCGGGCTGCGCAAGCATATCCCGATCACCTACTGGACGATGATGATCGGTACGCTTGCGCTGACCGGCTTCCCGCTGACGGCAGGCTTCTTCTCAAAGGACGCCATCATCGAGGCGGCTTATGCCGGCCACAACGACTTCGCGCTCTACGGCTTCTGGCTGACAGTTGCCGCCGCGGCGCTGACCTCGTTCTACTCCTGGCGCCTGACCTTCATGACCTTCCACGGCAAGCCTCGCGCTTCCGTCGATGTGATGAAGCACGTGCATGAATCACCACTCGTCATGACGGTGCCGCTCATGCTGCTTGCGGTCGGGGCGATCGCTGCCGGCTTCACCTTCTCGGGTCAATTCATCGGCCATGCCTATGAGGAGTTCTGGAAAGGCTCGCTGTTCGTCTCGGCGGAAAACCACATCCTGCACGACATGCACGAAGTGCCGCTGTGGGTGAAGCTCACGGCCACGGTGATGATGGCCGGTGGCCTTGCGGTTGCCTGGTACTTCTACATCCGCTCGCCGGAGACGCCGCGCGCACTGGCTGCGCGTCATGACGGACTGTACCGCTTCCTTCTCAACAAGTGGTACTTCGACGAGCTCTATGACGCGATCTTCGTCCGCTCTGCAATGTGGGTCGGCCGCCAGCTCTGGAAGAAGGGCGACGGCGCGATCATCGACGGCTTCGGTCCGGACGGCGTGTCCGCCCGCGTGCAGAACGTAACGACTTGGGTCGTGCGTCTGCAGACGGGCTACGTCTATCACTATGCCTTCGCCATGCTCATCGGCGTTGCCGCACTTGTCACCTGGTCCATGTTCTCCGGCGGGGGTGCTCATTAATGAGCTGGCCTATTCTCAGCACCATCACCTTCATTCCGCTTGTCGGCGTATTCTTCATCCTGCTGGTTCGCGGCGATGACGAAAGCGCGAGGCAGAACATCCGCTGGGTGTCCCTTATTACGACCGGCTTCACCTTCCTCGCGTCGCTGTTCATCTGGGCGAATTTCGACTACCAGACGGCCGGCTTCCAGTTCGAGGAACGGTGGGACTGGCTCGGCGGCAATATCTCCTACCGCATGGGCGTCGACGGCATCTCCATGCTGTTCGTCATCCTGACGACCTTCCTGATGCCCTTCTGCATCCTGGCGAGCTGGGTGAGCATCGAGCGGCGCGTCAAGGAATACATGATCGCCTTCCTGGTGCTGGAAACGCTGATGATCGGCGTGTTCTGCGCCCTCGATCTGGTGGTGTTCTACGTGTTCTTCGAAGCCGGCCTCATCCCGATGTTCCTGATCATCGGCATCTGGGGCGGCAAGCGCCGCGTCTATGCGAGCTACAAGTTCTTCCTCTACACGCTGCTTGGCTCCGTGCTGATGCTGATCGCCATCATGGCGATGTACTGGGACGCCGGTACGACCGACATTCCCACGCTGATGGCGCATTCCTTCCCGGCCAGCATGCAGACATGGCTGTGGCTTGCCTTCTTCGCCAGCTTCGCGGTGAAGATGCCGATGTGGCCGGTGCATACCTGGCTTCCGGACGCGCACGTGGAAGCGCCGACGGCCGGATCTGTGATTCTGGCGGCAATCCTGCTGAAGATGGGCGGTTACGGCTTCCTGCGCTTCTCGCTGCCGATGTTCCCGGTTGCCAGCGACCTGTTCGCGCCCTTCGTCTTCACCCTTTCGGTGGTGGCGATCGTCTACACGTCTCTGGTGGCGCTGGCGCAGGAAGACATCAAGAAGCTGATTGCCTATTCGTCGGTCGCCCATATGGGCTACGTGACGATGGGCATCTTCACGATGACCGAGCAGGGTATCCAGGGCGGCCTGTTCCAGATGCTGTCGCACGGCATCGTGTCGGGCGCGCTGTTCTTGTGCGTCGGCGTTATCTACGACCGCATGCATACCCGAGAGATCGCGGCCTATAGCGGCCTCGTGAACCGCATGCCGTTTTACGCGGTGGCCTTCCTCATCTTCACGTTGGCCAATGTCGGCCTGCCGGGGACGAGCGGTTTCGTCGGCGAGTTCCTGACGCTGCTCGGTGCCTTCGAGGTGAATACCTGGGTGGCGTTGATCGCGACTACTGGCGTGATCCTGTCTGCGGCCTACGCGCTTTACCTCTACAAGCGGGTAATCTTCGGTACGCTCGACAAGGAGAGCCTGAAGTCGATCCTCGACCTGTCGCTGCGCGAGAAGGTGATCCTGGTACCGCTGATCGTGCTGACGGTGTTCTTCGGCTTCTATCCGGCGCCGGTGCTTGATGTGACGCAGGCTTCGGTGGACGCGTTGATACAGAACTACCAGGCAGCCCTGACCGCTGCCGGCAAGACAGCATTGCTGGCGCATTAAGAGCCGGGGGCGAGAGACGAACGATGGTGACTGAACTTCCCGATTTGATGCCCGTGCTGCCGGAGTTGCTGCTGGCGGTGGGCGCTCTCTTCCTCCTGATGGTCGGCGTGTTCGGCGGCGAGCGCTCGACGCCGGTCGTCACCGGCATGTCGGTCGCGGTGCTGACGGTCGCGGCGGTCATGCTGATCGCGAGCCCGGGGGAGGGCGTCACCTTCGGCGGCGCCTTCCTGCAGGACGGCTTCTCACGTTACCTCAAGATCCTGACGTTGATCGGATCGGGCCTGGCGATCGCCATGTCGGTGGCCTATGCCCGCAACGAGCATTTCGAGCGCTTCGAATATCCGGTGCTGATCGTCCTCGCGACGCTCGGCATGCTCCTGATGCTGTCGGCCAACGACATGATCGCGCTTTATCTCGGCCTGGAGCTGCAGTCGCTGGCGCTCTACGTGGTCGCCTCGATCAACCGCGACAGTGTGCGTTCGACGGAAGCTGGCCTGAAGTATTTCGTGCTCGGCGCCCTGTCCTCCGGCATGCTGCTCTATGGCATGTCGCTGGTTTATGGCTTTACCGGCCAGACGGGCTTCGGTCCGATCGCCGCGGCACTGAGTGCGGAAGGCACGTCTCTCGGCCTGACCTTCGGCCTGGTGTTCATCCTTGCCGGTATCGCGTTCAAGATCTCGGCCGTTCCCTTCCACATGTGGACGCCTGATGTCTATGAGGGAGCGCCGACACCGGTCACGGCCTTCTTCGCCGCGGCACCGAAGATTGCGGCCATGGGCATGCTGACCCGCATCGTGATCGACGCCTTCCAGCCGGTCGGGTCCGACTGGCAGCAGATCGTCGTCTTCGTCGCGATCGCGTCCATGGCGCTTGGTGCGTTTGCCGCGATCGGACAGCGCAACATCAAGCGGCTGATGGCCTATTCCTCGATCAGCCACATGGGCTACGCGCTTGTCGGCCTTGCGGCCGGTTCGGAAACCGGCGTCGAGGGCGTGGTGGTCTACTTGACGGCCTATATGGCGATGACGCTCGGCGCCTTCGCCTGCATCCTCGCGATGCGGCGGAAGGAAGGCATGGTCGAGGAGATCGACGAACTGGCCGGCCTGTCTCGCAACAACCTGCCGATGGCGGTGCTGCTGGCGATCATCCTGTTCTCGCTGGCCGGCATTCCTCCCTTCGTCGGCTTCTTCGCCAAGTTCTATGTGTTCCGGGCGGCGGTAGAGGCCGGGCTCTATCCGCTGGCGGTGATCGGCGTACTGACTTCGGTGGTGGGTGCCTATTATTACCTGCGCATCGTCAAGGTGATGTTCTTCGACGATCCGGCGCAGAAGTTCCTGCCCATGCCGGGAGAGCTCAAGGTGGTGCTCGGCCTTTCGGGTGCCTTCGTGCTGTTCTTCTCCGTCTTTGCCGGCCCGGTGGTTGCCCTGGCCAGCGAAGCCGCGAAGACGCTGTTCTGAGCGCAATGATCTTCGACGGAAGCGTGCGCCCGGTGCCCAGTGCGCCGGGCTTTCGCTATCAGGCCTTCCCGTCCGTGGGCTCGACCAACGCGGTGGCGATGGACGCGGCACGTAGCGGGGACGCCGGGAAGCTCTGGGTAATCAGCCAGGAGCAGACGGCCGGGCGCGCACGCCGCGGCAGGGGCTGGTCCTCCGCGCGGGGCAATCTCTACGCTTCGCTGCTCCTGATGGAGCCGATGCCGGAGGAGCGGCTTGGCAACCTGCCGATGGTGGCGGCCATCGCACTGGCAGACGCGGTGGAGGCGGCCTGCGGCGTGCTTGGGCTGGTGAAGCTCAAGTGGCCGAACGACTTGCTGGTCGATGGACGCAAGATTTCCGGTATCCTGCTGGAGGCACTACCGCTGTCGGGCGAGCAGGGAGCCATCGTCTGCGGCTTCGGCGTCAATTGTGCCCACCATCCAGATCTCGGTCTCTATCCCGCCGGCGATCTTGCCATGTTCGGCTACCGCATTGCGCCGGAACATCTCTTCGCGCATTTGGCGAAATCTGTTGCGGGCCGTCTCGACCAATGGCGGGAGAACGATGGTTTTGCCGGAATTCGCAAGGATTGGCTTGCCCGGGCGTCCGGAATTGGCGAAAGGATTACCGTTCGTTACCCTGACAGGGAAATTGCCGGCGTCTTCCTCGGGATCGAACAGGATGGCCGCTTGCGGCTTCGCCTCGACAACGGGCTCGTCGAGCATGTCTCGGCGGGGGATGTGTTCTTCGGCTGAATGACCGGATAGGAGCGGCAGGGCGCCGACTCCTGCAGACAGGAGTATCGTATGGCGGGCGGCAGTGAGCTCGTTTTCGTCGCCCTCGGCGGCCTTGGCGAAATCGGCATGAACATGGGCCTGTACGGTTACGGGCCCGAGCACGACCGCCGCTGGCTGATGGTGGATTGCGGCGTCTCCTTCGCCGGCCCCGATCTGCCGGGCGTCGACGTGCTGATGCCCGATATCCGCTTCATCGAGGAAGAGCGTGACCGGCTCGACGGCATCGTCATCACCCATGCACACGAGGATCATTACGGCGCGCTGATCCATCTCTGGCCGAAGCTGAAGGCGCCGCTCTACATGACGCCCTTCGCCGCCGGTCTTCTGGAGGCGAAAAAGGAGAGCGAGTTCGGTGCCGAGCATCTGCCGGTCACCGTGGTCGAGCAGGGATCGCGTCACAGGATCGGCCCCTTTGATGTCGAGTTCGTGTCGCAGTCGCATTCCATTCCCGAGCCTTGCGCGCTGGCAATTCGCACGGATATCGGCACGGTTGTCCATTCGGGCGACTGGAAGATCGACCCGACGCCCGGGGTCGGCTTGCCTATCGACACCAAGCGGCTGAGCGAGATCGGCCGGGAAGGCGTGCGGGCGCTCATCTGCGACAGCACCAACGCAATCCGTGAGGGCGAAAGCCCGAGCGAGGCGGATGTGGCGCAGGAACTCGGCCGGATCATCCGCAAGGCGAAGTACCGCGTCGCCGTGACGACCTTCGCTTCCAACATCTCCCGCATCCGCAGCGTGGCACTGGCGGCCCGGGCGGCCGAGCGCGAGGTTGTGGTGATGGGTCGCTCCATGCGCCGCGTCATCGATGTGGCGACCGAGCTTGGCTACATGGACGGGCTGCCGCCGTTCCTCGACGAGGAAGCCTTCGGCTACCTGCCGCGCGACAAGGTGGTGGCGCTTCTGACCGGCAGCCAGGGCGAGGCGCGGGCGGCGATGGCCAGGGTGGCGGCGGGCGATCACCGCAACGTGGTGCTGTCGCGCCGCGATCAGGTGATCTTCTCCTCGCGCACCATTCCGGGCAACGAGAAGGCGGTCAACGCCATCATCAACCAGCTTGTGGAGCAAGGCATCGAAGTCATCACCGACCGTGATGGCCTGGTCCATGTCTCCGGCCATCCGCGCCGCGGCGAGCTGGTGCAGCTCTATGACCTGCTGAAGCCGGAAGCGCTGATCCCGGCCCATGGCGAGGCGCTGCATCTAGAAGCGCAGCGCCAACTAGCGCAAGAGCATGGCATCGGCGAAAGCCTGGTGGCGCGCAACGGCGACATGGTGCGCCTGGTGCCGGGCCCGGTGGAGATCGTCGACGAGGTGCCGGTGGGCCTCTCCGTGCGCGACGGTAATATTCTTGGCGATCCGGAAGAAACCGGCGTGCGCGAAAGGCGCAAGCTTTCCTTTGCGGGTGCTGTGGTCGTGACGCTGGCGGTCGACGGCAAGGGGATGCTGCTCGGCGAGCCGGAAGTGGCGCTTTTCGGCCTGCCGGATGCCGACGGGCGTGGCGATACGTTCGAGGAGATCGTCATCGATGCGGTGACCGGCGCGGTGGGGAGTATTCCCAAGGGCCGCCGCAGGGACAAGGACCTTGTGGCGGAGGCGGCAAGGCGCGCGGCGCGGGCTGCCGTGCAGGAGCGCTGGGGCAAGAAGCCCGTGACACGCGCGATCGTCTGGCGCGTCTGATCGAGGCGCGCCGCGAGGGCGAGGTGGCCTTATGGCCACTGGACGCAGCCGCGCCGGCGCGGCAGATATGGGCGGATCGAACTCAACCGCCGCCAGGGAGTGCTTATCGATGATCGGGCGCCTCAATCACGTAGCCATTGCCGTACCGGATCTCGAAAAGGCGTCGGCGACCTATCGCGACGTTCTCGGCGCGACCATTTCCGCGCCGCAGGCCGAGCCGGATCATGGTGTCACGGTGGTCTTCATCGAGCTGCCGAATACCAAGATCGAATTGCTGGAGCCGCTCGGCGAGAATTCTCCGATCCAGGCCTTCCTGGACCGCAGCCCCTCTGGCGGTATCCATCATGTCTGCTATGAGGTGGACGACATTCTCGCAGCCCGCGATCGGCTCAAAGAACAGGGCGCCCGGGTGCTCGGTTCCGGCGAACCGAAGATTGGCGCGCATGGCAAGCCGGTGCTCTTCCTTCACCCGAAGGACTTCAACGGTACGCTCGTGGAGCTGGAGCAGGCCTGACGGCGACAGAAAGCGAACAAAGGAACCGGTTTTGTCTCTGACCTCGGCACTCGCCATCTATTTCATCATCTGGTGGGTCGTGCTCTTCGCGGTGCTGCCGATCGGCGTGCGCACGCAGGAAGAACATGGCGAGGTCGTGCCGGGATCGGTTCCGAGCGCTCCGGCACACCCCCGTCTGCTGCAGAAGGCGATCATCACCACGATCGTCGCCGGCGTGGTCTTTGCAATCTTCTATTGGCTAAAGGAATATTCCGGCCTGACGCTGGACGACTTTCCGATCTGAGCGGTCTACCCTCACGAAACCTTGATTGAATTTACAGGGTGAGGGCAGCCCAAACGGCGAATTGACATACCAAACGGCAGGCACCGCCCTACGCTTCTTCCCTATGGCTCATAAGGGAGGACCGTTGCCATGCATCGCGTGAAGGTATTTATGGGCGCCGCTGCGCTATTGACGAGCGTGTGTTTTGCCGCTCAGGCGCAGTCGCCGGACATGTCATTCTTCATCACCAGCCAAGGGCCGGGCGACGGAGCCAATCTGGGCGGGCTGGCCGGAGCCGATACCCATTGCCAGTCGCTTGCAGAGGCGGCCGGCGTCACCGGCAAGACTTGGCGCGCCTATCTCAGCACCTCTTCCGAAAACGCCCGCGACAGGATCGGCAGCGGCCCGTGGGCGAATGCCAAGGGTATCGTGATTGCGGCAAGCGTCGAGGAATTGCATTCGGACGCCAACGGCATCACCAAGGAAACCGGCCTTTCGGAAACGGGCGAGGTCATCAACGGCCGCGGCGACAACCCGAACCGGCATGACATCCTGACGGGCAGCAACGCGGACGGCACGGCTAATGAAAACACTTGCGGGGACTGGACGCTGAACGGCGACGGCAGTGCAATGGTCGGCCACCACGACCGCATAGGCCTGCGCGACGATGCGCCGTCCAAGTCCTGGAATTCCTCGCATCCGAGCCGCGGTTGCAGCCAGGATGCGCTTCGTGGCACGGGTGGCGACGGGCTGCTCTATTGCTTCGCGGCCAATTGATTTGCGGGTGAAACAGGAAGAATAAACAAAAAAGCAAGGCCGCGAGGCCTTGCTTTTAAAAAGTTGCGCGTCCTTAACCTTTTCACGCCTGTTGGGACGTTAATCTTCGCAAGCGGGCAGCAGCCGATAACGGCGCGCCAAAAGGTCTTTCCTCCCAAGACTCAGACCGCGATGTCTGTTATTGGCTCGGTAAGCGTTTTCACTGCCGGCCTTTGTTATGGGGAGGGAAGTTACTCCATCGAATTCCGCTTGTCATCATTTTGTGCAACTTCCGCCTAAAAAATTTGCTCTTGGCCTTTTGACGGAGGGAGATATTTTTTGACCATTCGATCAAAATGCTAAAATCCTTTTCTAATGAAGCGCTTGTGCGTGGTGTGCTGGATTCCGTAACCGGGCGGCCCGGCGGCGGTGATTTCGCGGGCAGGGCTGCAATCCTGGATTGAGCGTGTTCGCGGCCAGGATTGCACGCTGTCGCGGCTAAATCTCGCATCCGCGATTCCCCTGACCGTGGGGCTTGTGTTTTGGGGGGCGATGCGCTTTGTGTTCAAGCGCAGGAATCAGGTGGTTTCCCGTGAGGCTGAGGGATTCCTGACAGAGAGAAATTATCGCTCTTTCCGCGAGCCCGAAGCGACATCGCCGGCTTTCGGCAAGACGAACCAGCCGATGAGTGCCGCGCATGCGTCTGTCCCGATACTTCCTGCCCATCCTCAAGGAAACGCCGAAGGAAGCGGAGATCGTCTCCCACCGCCTGATGCTGCGGGCCGGGATGATCCGCCAGGAATCGGCGGGCATCTACGCGTGGTTGCCCTTGGGCTTGCGCGTGCTGCGCAAGATCGAGCGGATCGTCGAGGAAGAGCAGAACCGCTCCGGTGCGGTGCAACTGTTGATGCCGACGATCCAGGCGGCGGACCTGTGGCGCGAGAGCGGGCGCTACGACGCTTATGGCAAGGAGATGCTGCGCATCACCGACCGCCATGAGCGCGAGATGCTGTACGGTCCGACCAACGAGGAGATGATCACCGAGATCTTCCGGGCCTACATACGGTCGTACAAGGATCTGCCGCTGAATCTCTACCACATCCAGTGGAAGTTCCGTGACGAGGTGCGCCCCCGCTTCGGCATCATGCGCGGCCGCGAGTTCCTGATGAAGGATGCCTATTCTTTCGACACCGACAAGGAAGCGGCGCGCCACGCCTATAACCGCATGTTTGTCGCCTATCTCAGGACCTTCGACCGGATGGGACTGAAGGCGATCCCGATGCGCGCCGATACCGGACCGATCGGCGGCGACATGAGTCACGAGTTCATCATCCTCGCCTCGACCGGTGAGAGCGAGGTGTTCTGCAGCAAGGATATCCTTGACCTGCCGATTCCCGGCGCGGACACGGATTTTGCCTCCGACCTGACGCCGATCGTCGAGGCCTGGACGACCCCCTACGCGGCGACCGACGAGATGCACGACGAAGCCGCCTTCAATCAGGTGGCCGAGGACCGCAAGGTTTCGGCGCGCGGCATCGAGGTGGGGCATATCTTCTATTTCGGCACGAAGTATTCCGAGCCGATGAACGCGAAAGTCACCCTGTCGGATGGCTCGGAAGCCGTCGTTCACATGGGATCCTACGGCATCGGCGTGTCGCGGCTGCTTGGAGCCATCATCGAGGCGCATCACGACGACGAGGGCATCGTCTGGCCGGCTTCGGTCGCGCCATTCCATGTCGGCCTGATCAACCTGAAGCCGGGCGACGCCGCGACGGACGAGGCCTGCGCGGACTTCTACCGGCAGCTGGAAAATGCCGGCATTGAAGTTCTCTATGATGACGAGGATACTCGGGCCGGCGCGAAATTCGCCACGATGGACCTCATCGGCTTGCCCTGGCAGTTGATCGTCGGTCCGCGTGGGTTGAAGGACGGCGTCGTGGAGTTGAAGAACCGCCGCAGCGGCGAGCGCGTCTCGCTTTCGCCGCAGGAAGCGATCAACCGTCTGATCGCCGAACTGAAGGGCTGATTCTCATCTGACCCTAGCCGAGGAAACCGTCGCCCGATGAGTGCCAGCGCCGACGCCGCAAGCCAGCCGAACGGAACGAGACCCTTCGCTGCCTTCGAATGGATGATCGCCGGTCGCTACCTCCGCGCAAGGCGGCGGGAAACCTTCATCTCGGTCATTGCAGGTTTCTCCTTCGTCGGCATCATGCTGGGCGTGGCGACGCTTATCATCGTCATGGCGGTGATGAACGGCTTTCGCGGCGAGCTGCTGTCGAAGATCCTCGGCATCAACGGCCACATGCTGCTGCAGCCCATCGATTCGCCGCTCGACGATTTCGACGCGGTGGCCGCCCGGCTCGACAATGTAGACGGCGTTCGCTTCGCCATGCCCTTCGTGGAAGGACAGGCGCTGGTTTCCGGCCCTTCGGGCGCATTCGGCGGGCTGGTGCGCGGCGTGCGCGCCTCCGACCTGAGGCAGTTGCCGCTGGTGGCGGAGAACGTGCGCGCCGGAACGCTCGACGGTTTCGACGAGAGCACGTCGATTGCCATCGGCACGCGCATGGCGCAGCAGCTTGGCGTCACCGTCGGCGACACCGTGACACTCGTCAGCCCCAAGGGAAATGTCACGCCGCTGGGCGTGACGCCGCGCGTGAAGGGCTATCCGGTGACAGCGATCTTCGAGATCGGCATGTCGGAATACGACAGCACCTTCGTCTTCATGCCGCTTGAGGAAGGCCAGCGCTACTTCAACCAGGACGGCGCGGCGACCGGCATCGAGATCTTCGCGACCGATCCCGATGCCGTCGGCGAAATGCGTATTGCGGTGGAAGGCGGCGCCGGCCGGCCGGCTTTCGTCTCCGACTGGCGGCAGCGCAACGTCACCTTCTTCTCCGCGCTCGAGGTGGAGCGCAACGTGATGTTCCTGATCCTGACGCTGATCGTGCTGGTGGCGGCGCTCAACATCATCTCCGGCATGACGATGCTGGTGAAGGACAAGGGGCACGACATCGCCATCCTGCGCACGATGGGCGCGACGCGCGGCGCGATCATGCGCGTATTCGTCATCACCGGGGCCAGCATCGGCGTGGTCGGTACGATCGCGGGCTTCGTTCTCGGCTTCGTCGTCTGCCAGAACGTGGAGACGATCCGTCAGTTCATCTCCTGGCTGACCCGCACCGAGCTGTTTTCGCCGGAACTTTATTTCCTCAGCCGCCTGCCGGCGGACATGGACACGGGTGAGACGATCACTGTGGTGCTGATGGCGCTCGTGCTGTCGCTGCTTGCGACGCTTTATCCGGCATGGCGTGCGGCGCGCCTCGATCCTGTGGAGGCGCTTAGATACGAATGACCATTCAGCAGGAGGAAAACCGCTGGCAGGAGCCGATGCAGGAGGCGCATGACGCGCCGCCCCTGGAGCTCGTCGATATCCGCAAAAGCTTCAGCGAGGGGAAAGGGCGTCTCAACGTGCTGAAGGGCGCGAACCTGACGCTCTACCCGGGACAGATCGTAGCACTCGTCGCGCCGTCGGGCGCGGGCAAGTCGACCCTGCTGCAGATTGCCGGACTGCTTGAGCGACCCGACGAGGGCGAGGTCTATATCGGCGGCGTCGCCTGCGGGCGGGCCTCCGACAGCCAGCGTACGGCGATCCGGCGCAACGATATCGGCTTCGTTTATCAGTTCCACCACCTGCTGCCGGAGTTTACGGCGCTGGAAAATGTCGCCCTGCCGCAGCTGATCCGGGGACTCGACCGGAAGGAGGCGGAGGAACGCAGCCGGCAACTTCTGGGCTATATGCGGCTTTCGGAGCGTGTGACGCACCGTCCGGCCGAGCTTTCGGGTGGGGAGCGGCAGCGGGTGGCGATCGCAAGGGCCGTGGCAAACGCTCCCCGGCTGTTGCTTGCCGATGAGCCGACCGGCAATCTCGATCCGAAGACGGCCGCCTATGTGTTCGATGCATTGGTAGCGCTCGTACGGGCGTCGGGACTGGCGGCGGTGCTGGCCACTCATAACCTGGAGCTGGCCGAGCGGATGGATCGCCGTATCACGCTGGAAGACGGGTTGGTGCTGGAAATCTGACCGGCGGACGGTGGGACAGAATCGGGCAAGACGAAGCCTCAAACCCATCTATTTAGGAACTATTTACCACTTTGAACAAGAAGAACATAAGGGGGTTGTAAAAAGAACAATACGGGAACAAGATCATTTGCATCGATTGAGCAATCAGGTGGGGGATGATCATGTTCGGTTTTGCGAGAGATTTCTTCCAGGACGTCGCGGCTTTCGGATCGCTCGTTATGTTCGCAACCACGCTTGCCGTGTGGAGCGATGCCTTGATGGCGGTGTTTTGAGCTGCCCCCCTCTCTCCCGTCTTTTCCACATGCGCCTTAAAACGGTGGGCGAGTTGACGGCCGCGGTCGAAGCGGGCACCTGAATCGGGCAAGATCGATCAGGTATTTTGCCTTCTGTCCCGTCCGCGTGCGATCGATGCGGGCGGGAAAGCCTTCGGGGATGCGTGATGTCGAATGTCGGGTTTGTCCACCTCCGCACGCATTCCGCCTATTCGCTTCTTGAAGGAGCCTTGCCGCTAGGCAAGCTGATCGATCTCGCCAAGGTCGACGATCAGCCGGCCCTGGCGGTCGCCGACAGCGGCAATCTGTTCGGCGCGCTGGAATTCTCCGAGAAGGCCTGGGGCTACGGCATTCAGCCGATCGTCGGCGTGCAACTGCTCGTCGATTTCGGCGACGATGGCGTCCGCCTGCGCCGCACGCAGGAAAGGCTGAGTGAAATCGTCCTGCTCGCCCAGAGCGAGGAGGGCTATTCCAACCTCATGGACCTCGTCAGCCGGTCGTTCCTCGATACGGATCCGAGCATGCGTGCCCATGTGCCGATGGGCAGGGTGGCGGAAAAGGCGCGCGGGCTGATCGCGCTGACCGGCGGCTTTCACGGCACGGTAGGGCAGGCGGTGCTGGCGGGCGAGCAGAAGCTTGCCGAGGCGCGGCTCTCGACGCTGCTCGATGCCTTCGGCGACCGGCTTTACGTGGAGATCCAGCGTCACGGCCTGAACGAGGAGGGTGAGATCGAGCCTGGCCTTCTCGATCTGGCCTACCGGCGTGGCGTGCCGCTGGCAGCGACCAACGAACCTTTCTTTCCGGAGCGCGAGGATTATGAGGCGCATGACGCGCTGATCTGCATTTCGGAGGGCAGGGTGCTGATCGAGGACGATCGGCGCAGGCTCTCGCCGGAGCACTATTTCAAGACGCGGGCGGAAATGCAGGCGCTCTTCGCCGACCTGCCAGAGGCGACGGAAAATACCGTCGAGATCGCGCGCCGTTGCCACTATCGTCCGCTGAAGCGCAAGCCGATCCTGCCGCGCTTCGCCGGGGCCGATGCCGACGCGGAAGAAGCGGAGAAGGCGGAAGCGGCGGAACTGCGCCTCCAGGCGGAGGACGGCCTGGCCAAGCGGCTCGCCGACCACGGCACGGCGCCGGGCACGACGGAGAAGGACTACTGGGACCGGCTCGACTACGAGCTGAGCGTCATCGAGCGGATGAAGTTTCCCGGCTACTTCCTGATCGTTGCCGACTTCATCAAGTGGGCGAAGGCGCAGGATATTCCGGTCGGACCGGGGCGCGGTTCGGGCGCAGGCTCGCTGGTGGCCTGGTCGCTGACCATCACCGACCTCGATCCGATGCGCTTTGCGCTGCTGTTCGAGCGCTTCCTCAACCCGGAACGCGTGTCGATGCCAGACTTCGACATCGACTTCTGCCAGAACCGGCGCGAGGAGGTAATTCGCTACGTCCAGGAGAAATACGGCCGGGCGCAGGTGGCGCAGATCATTACCTTCGGAACGTTGCAGGCGCGAGCGGTATTGCGCGACGTCGGCCGCGTGCTGCAGATGCCTTACGGCCAGGTCGACCGGCTGTCCAAGCTGGTTCCGGCAGTGCCGGGCAAGCCGATCACGCTGGAACAGGCGATCCGCGACGAGCCGCGCCTGCAGGAAGCGCAGCGCGACGAAGAGGGCGTCGACCGGCTGCTGACCATGGCGCAGAAGCTGGAAGGCCTCTACCGGCACGCCTCCACCCATGCGGCGGGCGTTGTGATCGGCGACCGCCCGCTTGAGCAATTGGTGCCGCTCTATCGCGATCCGCGCTCCGACATGCCCGTCGCCCAGTTCAACATGAAATGGGTGGAGCAGGCCGGCCTGGTGAAATTCGACTTCCTGGGCTTGAAGACGCTGACGGTGATCGATACGGCGGTGAAGCTGATCCGCCGCAAGGGGATCGAGGTCGACATCGCCTCGTTGCCGATCGACGACGTGAAGACATACAAGATGCTGGCGGCCGGCGAGACGGTCGGCGTGTTCCAGCTTGAAAGTCAGGGCATGCGCCGGGCGATCGCCGGCATGAAGCCGGATCGTTTCGAGGATATCGTGGCGCTGGTGGCGCTCTACCGTCCGGGCCCGATGGACAATATCCCGGTCTATAACGCGGTGAAGCATGGCGAGCAGGAGCCGGACTACCTGCATCCGCTGCTCGAGCCGATCCTGAAGGAGACGAACGGCATCATCGTCTACCAGGAGCAGGTGATGCAGATCGCGCAGGTTCTGTCGGGCTATTCGCTCGGCGAAGCCGACCTGCTGCGCCGCGCCATGGGCAAGAAGATCGCCTCGGAAATGGAGGTGCAGCGCGCCCGCTTCGTCGATGGCGCGGTCGAGCGCGGCGTCGACAAGGAACAGGCCGGAACGATCTTCGACCTGGTGGCGAAATTCGCGAATTACGGCTTCAACAAATCGCATGCCGCCGCCTATGCGCTCGTCTCCTATCAGACGGCGTGGCTGAAGGCGAACCATCCGGTGGAGTTCATGGCCGCGTCCATGACGCTCGACCTTGGCAACACGGACAAGCTGAACGACTTCTGCCAGGAGGCGCGGCGTATGGGGATCTCCGTGCTGCCGCCTTCCGTCAACCGCTCCGGCGTGCATTTCGAGGTGGAGGACGGCAAGATCCGCTATGCGCTCGGTGCGATCAAGGGCGTCGGGGAACAGGCGGTGGAGCATATCGTCGAGGCGCGGGCGGCGAACCGCTTCGCCAATGTCGGGGATTTCGCGCGCCGCATTAGCGCCAGGCAGGTCAACAAGCGGACGCTGGAAAATCTTGCCGCCGCTGGCGCCTTTGACGATCTGGAGCGCAACCGCGCCCGCCTGATTGAAGGCCTCGATCGGATCGTGGCGGTAGCGCAGCGGACCGAGGAGGATGCCTTTTCCGGTCAGGGCAACATGTTCGGGGGGGCGGAGGATATCGAGCCCTTCAACCTGCCGGACTGCCAGCCCTGGCTGCCGGAAGACCAGTTACAGCGCGAACACGCGGCAGTCGGCTTCTATCTATCGGCTCATCCGCTCGACGAATATGCCGCGCTGCTGAAGCGGATGCGGGTGCAGATGTGGGCGGATTTCCAGGTGGCGGTCAAGAACGGCGCCGCGGCGGGGCGGCTTGCCGGTACGGTGGTCGCCCGCCAGGAGCGCAAGACCCGCTCCGGCAGCCGCATGGGTATCGTCCGCCTTTCGGACCCGACCGGGCAATACGAGGCGCTGCTCTTCTCCGAGGCTCTGCACCAGTTTCGCGACCAGCTGGAGCCCGGACGTTCCGTCGTGCTGTTGGTGGGCGCGGATATGCGCGACGACGAGCCGAGCCTCCGCATCCAGGCGGTGGATCCGCTGGAGAAGGCGGCGGAGCGCGTGCAGAAGAACCTCACGGTTTTCGTTCGCGACGGCAATGCGGCCGGCAGTCTGTCGCGCCATCTGAAGGACAGGGGCGATGGCGACGTCAGCGTCGTCGTGCTTCTCGACGGCGGCCAGCGCGAGGTGGAGGTCAGGCTTCCCGGCCGCTACCGGCTCTCGCCGCAGATAGCCGGCGCGGTGAAGGCCATTCCGGGCGTGGTCGAAGTGCAGATGGCGTAACGGAGCGAGGACCGGCAGCCGTCCGCTCCGATTCAGGTGCCATATCCGCAATTGGGCAGAAGTACCTGGTGAACAGCAGCGTAAACGAGTGAAGCGCCTCACAAATTGTGGCCTCCGACGCGACGCGTCGCAAAGTGTAGCCGCGCCAAGCTCCATTGAGGCGCGCGACTGCAAATTGCCATTTTCGTTTTTAGGAAATTTACGATAGGGTATTCAGGTTGAAGTCAACTTGATTTGCTTTGGCATTGGGGGATTCGACAGAGAAATCTTCCGATGTTGCCGGAATGTGGTGGGTCGTGTGGGCGGTGAGATTAATTGAAAGAAGTGACTACTTTGTTTTTCTTGAGATTGAACGAAATGACGACTTCCGGTTCGATGGCGTCAGCTTGAGAAAAACCGGCCAGCCTGCGAAACCTGCCAGATAAGAGAAGGACGGTCCAGCCAGAGCGGGGGCGGCATGGATGCGCGCATTGCACAGCGGCGTCTCGGCAGGCATCAACTCAGCGGCTTTCGCCGTGAGGTGATCCGGCGGATGTGGCGGGCGGAAGTCTCGCCGGAAGGTCTTTGGGCGCGGCCGACATTCGCGTTCGCCGCCGATGACCTCCCGGACCATCTGCGGGAACTTCTGGTCGGCCTTGATGCTGACGATCCGGTCCACGCGAGGATCGCTCAAGGCTGGATAGGCCTGTCTCCGGCCACCAACCCGGACTATGGCGACATTCTTCAGATCGTTCAGGGGATACTCGCCCATTGCGGGGTCAGTCAGCCGCTTCCGGCAAGCGGTCTCAGTTTCCATACAACATTCGACGCCGGCTTTTTTCGGGGACCCGTTTTCGGCCTCGGTTCCTTCATCAGCCTGAGCATCGGCCTGCTGCAATCGCTCGATGTCCTGAACGAATGGGTACTCGGCGCCTCCGATATTCATTTCGGTGCCATGACGCATGTGGCTGCGCTCGAGCAGGCCTATCTCGACGCGACCTTCCATGCGCTTCCCTTCATGCTGGGCCTGACGGCTGACATCCATGGCGAGGGCGGGGAGGCAGCCTTTCGGGCGGTCGTCATGGAAGAAACTCCGGGCTTTGACCGATATGCCCGCATGGGCCATATGATCGCGAAGACCCAGAAGGTCTGGATCGTGCTCCACGAGGTCGCCCATTGGCATCTCGGGCACCGGCGCATGAGCGGCATGGGTTCGCACCGCCAGGAATACGAAGCCGACCGGCAAGCCCTGCTATGGCTGCTGGACTGTGAAGCGGCGGAGGGCGTGCTTGAGAACAATGTTCCAAGCGAAGTGGCGATACCCACGCTCTTCGACCTTCTGCGCTGCGCGGAAGGCCTCCATCCATTCGAGAGCGATACCCATCCGACATACGCCGACCGATGGAGCCGGATTGCCGAAACGGCGGAAGTTCGTGCCCGTTGGGGTCCTATTGCCTTCGATCCGCAAATCTTCACCTACCTCTCCCGCGAAATGGAGGCGCGACATGAATGATCTGGCTTTCTTCGAACCCAATTCGGTACTGACGGCGGGAGGCGCGTCCTTCGTCATCCAGCTTGTCGCGAACACGCTGGCCCAATTCGGCGTGGGGCAACGCTGGACTGCCGGTCTCCTGTCGCTGGTGCTTGCGGGCCTAAACGCCGATCCGCAACTGAACGTCGCCTGGCTCATCCTGATGACGGTCATCAATGCCTGCTTCCTGTTTTGCACGGCGCTGGGGCTGAGCCAGTCGTTCAGGCAGGTCGGCGGTGGAGGTCTTGGTTTCGGCGCCACGCGGGATACGGCCTGGACGCGCTTTTTCAGCTCCTGGTTCTGACCTCCGGGTGGCATGGCAGCGGCTTCAGGGCGGTATTTCATGGCATTGGCGTCGGAGAACGCCGGCATGGACTTGAATTGGCGCGCGGCGGCGCTTATAAGGCGCGCATTCCACACGCAGGGCCGGTATCGCGGAAACGCGAGATCCATCCGGTGAAAGCACGGCAGATGCCGTTGCGCCCTGCGGAGGTTCAACCGGAAAAACAGGAGTTGCAAGGCTATGGCCCTGCCCGATTTCACTATGCGCCAACTGCTTGAAGCAGGCGTGCATTTCGGTCACCAGAAGCACCGCTGGAACCCGAAGATGGGTCAGTACATCTTCGGCGTGCGCAACAATATCCACATCATCGATCTCGCTCAGTCGGTGCCGATGCTGCACCAGGCGCTGAAAGCGGTGTCGGATACGGTTGCCGCCGGTGGCCGCGTTCTGCTCGTCGGCACGAAACGCCAGGCCCAGGAAGCGGTCGCCGAAGCGGCCCGCCGCTCGGCCCAGTACTATGTCAACGCCCGCTGGCTCGGCGGCATGCTGACCAACTGGAAGACGATTTCCCAGTCGATCCAGCGGCTGCGCAAGCTGGAAGAGCTGCTCGGCAACGAGAACAGCGGCCTGACCAAGAAGGAACGCCTGTTCCTGAGCCGCGAGCGCGAAAAGCTCGAGCGCAACCTTGGCGGCATCAAGGACATGGGCGGTCTGCCCGACCTGATCTTCATCATCGACACCAACCGCGAGGCGATCGCCATCCAGGAGGCTCGCCGCCTTGGGATCCCGGTTGCCGCGGTCGTCGATTCCAACTGCGATCCGGACGGCATCAACTATCCGGTTCCCGGCAATGACGACGCCGGTCGCGCCATCACGCTCTATTGCGACCTCATCGCCCGCGCCGCCATCGACGGCATTGCGCGTGCCCAGGGCAGCATGGGCGTCGACGTCGGAGCTTCCGAGGAAGCTCCGGTCGAGCCGGCCCTGGCCGACGAAGGTGAGGCCGCTGCCGAATAAAGCAGGACAGCCGGCCGAGGCGGCGGACAGTCGCCCGGCCGGAAGCCTTGCCGAAGTCATCCGGTCGTCATGGCCTTTTGTCATGCGAGGATGGCTGGTGGAGTTTCCGGGATTCGCGCCAACGGCGTTTCGCGCGGCGCGGTCCTGTTTCAAGAGCATGACCATCGCGAACAGCCTCCGGTAACGGTGGCCGATGGTCGGGGGCGGACCGAGTCCGCCCGTTTCATTCCAACAGATAACCCATCAACGAGGCGATCGATGAGCATTACCGCAGCGATGGTAAAAGAGCTTCGCGAGACGACCGGCGCGGGCATGATGGACTGCAAGGCAGCCCTGAACGAGACCGGCGGCAATATGGAAGCGGCCATCGACTGGCTGCGCGCCAAGGGCCTTTCCAAGGCCGCCAAGAAGGCGAGCCGCGTGGCGGCAGAGGGCCTGGTCGGCGTCGTCGGCGCCGGCAACAAGGCGGCCGTGATCGAGCTGAATTCCGAAACCGACTTCGTGGCGCGCAACGAGGGCTTCCAGAAGCTCGTTCGTGGCGTTGCGGAAGCGGCCCTTGCGTCGGACGGCGACATCGCCAAGCTGAACGCCACCACCTTCCCGGGCGGTTCGCGCACCGTCGAAGACGAGATCAAGGAATCCATCGCGACCATAGGCGAGAACATGACGCTGCGCCGTTGTGCGGTGCTTGAAGTCTCCGAGGGCGTGGTTGCCACCTACATCCACTCTTCGATTGCTGAAAACCTCGGCAAGATCGGGGTCCTGGTTGCCGTCGAATCCTCGGGCGACAAGGACAAGCTCAACGACTTCGGCCGCAAGGTCGCGATGCACGTCGCCGCGACGAGCCCGCTGGCCCTGCAGACCGACGAGCTGGATCCGGCCGTCGTCGAGCGCGAGCGTTCGATCTTCATCGAGCAGGCCCGGGAGTCCGGCAAGCCGGAGAATATCATCGAGAAGATGGTGGAAGGCCGCCTGCGCAAGTTCTACGAGGAAGTCACGCTGCTGAAGCAGGCTTTCGTGATCGACCCGGACAACACGGTCGAGAAGGCGGCCGAGAACCTGGCGAAGGAACTCGGCACGCCGGTCACGATCAAGGGCTTTGCCCGCTTCGCTCTCGGCGAGGGCATCCAGAAAGAGGAAACCGATTTCGCCGCCGAAGTGGCGGCGGCAGCGGGTCACTGAAGCGAAAAGGCGTCGGATCATCCGGCGCCTTTTTTCTTTGTCTGACATTTTGTGGGGACAGGCGCGGGCAAGGTTCTTGTACCCGCGCTTTTTCACGAATAGGGCAGGGGCCGACAAATATCGGGCTGCCGCAAACGCGCCCGAATGGCCTATAAGCTGATAATCAAACCGAGCGTCGATGGGTGGGTGAGTGACATGACCAGTAAGCTTCGCTGGCGACGGGTTCTCGTGAAGCTGTCGGGGGAGGCCCTCATGGGAGGGCAGGATTTCGGCATCGACCCGGCAACGGTCGACCGTGTGGCGAATGAGATCGCGGAGGCCGTCCGGCTGGGAGCCCAGGTCGGCGTCGTGGTCGGCGGCGGCAATATCTTCCGCGGCGTGGCGGTGGCGGCCAAGGGCGGCAACCGCGTAACCGGCGACCACATGGGCATGCTGGCGACGGTGATGAACAGCCTGACGCTAGCCGACGCCCTGCGGCGCCTCGGCGTCCCGGCCCGTGTGCTTTCGGCCGTTCCGGTGCCTTCCATCTGCGAGACATTCACCCAGCGCGGCGCGGACCGCTATATGGAAGACGGCGACGTTATCGTTTTCGCCGGCGGCACGGGAAACCCGTTCTTCACCACCGACAGCGGCGCTGCACTGCGCGCGGCGGAAATGCGCTGCGACGCGTTCCTGAAAGGGACAAGCGTCGACGGCGTCTATTCCGAGGATCCGAAGATCAACCCGGACGCGGAACGCTATGAAACGCTGACGCCGCAGCAGGTGCTGGAGCGCGGGCTGAAGGTGATGGATGCGACGGCGATAGCGCTTGCCCGCGACAACTCGATCCCCGTCATCGTGTTTTCGATCCGCACGCCGGGTGCGCTGGTGGACGTGATGAACGGCGAGGGCCGTTATACGGTCATTCACGGCTGAAGGGCTGCTCGCCAGCTGCATGCCCCGTTCAATTCTTTTGCCGGAATGCCTGACGCGCCTCGATATTCCGGCTATATGACTACACGAAGAATTCGCTAGAACTGGCGATCGAATCCGCTGCTGAGACAACGCGGCGGCAATAAGAACGCAGGAGAAGAAAATGGCCGAACAGGATGTCGACTACGACGATCTTCAGCGCCGGATGAACGGAGCGCTCGGCGTATTGAAGACCGAACTTGCGGGTCTGCGGACGGGCCGTGCCTCGTCGAGCATGCTCGATCCGATCCAGGTCGATGCCTATGGTTCGATGATGCCGCTGAACCAGGTAGCGACCGTAAGTGTGCCAGAACCGCGCATGATATCTGTGCAGGTCTGGGATCGCAGCATGGTCGGCAAGGTGGAGCGCGCGATCCGCGATTCCAATCTCGGCCTCAATCCCGTGGTCGATGGCCAGAACCTGCGCCTGCCGGTGCCGGAATTGAACCAGGAGCGCCGCCAGGAACTGATCAAGGTCGCGCATAAATATGCCGAGCAGGCCCGCGTGGCCGTGCGTCATGTGCGCCGGGACGGCATGGATCTCTCCAAGAAGCTGGAAAAGGATGGTGCGCTCAGCCAGGACGAGAGCCGGGTCGCTTCCGACAAGATCCAGAAGATGACCGACGAGATGATCGCGGAAGTCGATGCGATGCTGGCGCGCAAGGAGCAGGAAATCTCCCAAGTCTGACGGCTAAACGCGGCGAAATCGACGGCGGACAGAGGCTTTGCCTCGTCTTGCCGCTCGCAATTTCGCCGTTTCGTCATGATGATAGGGATGCGATTCGAATCCTGGCCTTGCGGCTCGCGACCGTTCGGGCCTCATCGGGCCCGCAAGCGGGGCCGTAGCGGGAGAAGGCAATGACGGCGAGCGTGCAGCGAGAAGCCCTCTCCGGAGTACATCCGCACGAACGGGCAGCTTTTCCGCGGCACGTCGCCATTATCATGGACGGCAATGGCCGCTGGGCAAAGGAGCGCGGGCTGCCGCGCACCGAAGGCCATCGCCAGGGCGTGGAAACGCTGCGCAGGATCGTCCGCCACGCCGCGAAGCTCGGCATCTCCTGCCTGACGCTTTACAGTTTCTCCTCCGAAAACTGGACCCGGCCGGAAGCGGAAGTCAGCTTCCTCATGGGCCTGCTGCAGCGTTTCGTGCGTCGGGATCTGGCAGAGCTGGTAAAGGCCAACATCAAGGTCAGGGTGATCGGGTCACGCGAGGGCCTGTCGCCGTCGATCGCAAGCCTGCTGGACGAAGCGGAAGCGGCCACGCGCGGTAACAGCGGCATGGAGCTGGTTGTTGCCTTCAATTATGGCGCGCGCGACGAACTGACCCGTGCGATGCGGAAGATTGCGGCGGACGTGGCGGCCGGCCGGCTCGATCCGGCGAAGATTGACGAGAGCGTCATTGCAAGTCGCCTCGACACGGCCGACCTGCCGGATCCGGATCTTATCATCCGCACCAGCGGCGAGCAGCGGCTCTCGAATTTCCTTTTGTGGCAGGCGGCTTACGCCGAATTCTTCTTCCCCCGGTTCAACTGGCCTGATTTTGACGAGAAGGCCTTCGACGAAGCGCTTTCCGTCTTTGCCGCGCGCGACCGGCGCTATGGCGGGCTTTCGCAAAAGGCTGACGCATGAGCGGGGAGGCAGGGGCCGGATTGCCGGATGGCTCGCCGGCCGGCGGCATGTCGAACCTGCGTCTCAGGGTGCTTTCGGCGCTGGTGCTGGGGCCGCTGGCACTGGCGGCGATCTGGTTCGGAGGGGTCGCTTTTGCCGCCTTTGTCGGCGTCACCACGATCCTGCTGCTGCATGAATGGTTGACGATCGTCGGCGCCAACCGGCTGAAGGCGGACACGGCGATCGCCTATGCGGCGGCATTTGCCGCGCTGCTGGCGGTGGCATTCGGCGAAGTCGGGATCGCCTTCGCGCTGGTGCTGGCTGGAGGGGCGGCCACCTTCCTCTTCGGGCTTAGGTCCGATGGCGGACGCTGGGTGGCCGAGGGGGTGCTCTACGCCGGACTGACGGGCGTGACTTTGATTGCGCTGAGGGACGGCGAATACGGGCTCGTCTCGGTGGCGTATCTCTTCCTGCTGGTCTGGGCGACGGACATTGCTGCCTATTTTGTCGGGCGGTCGCTTGGCGGTCCGAAATTGTGGCCCCGCGTGTCGCCGAAGAAGACTTGGAGCGGCGCGACCGGCGGAGCAGCGGCTGCAATGCTGATCGGCCTGGCAGGCGGGCTGTCCGCGGGCAGCTTCGGGCTGGCGGCGTGGCTTGCCGCGTCGGTGATCCTCTCCATTTTCTCGCAGGTCGGCGATCTGTTCGAGTCGGCGGTGAAACGGCATTTCGGAGTCAAGGATTCCGGGCGCATCATCCCCGGTCACGGTGGCGTCATGGACCGCGTCGACGGGATTGTCGGTGCGGCCGTCCTCGGCTATGCGCTGGCAAGCCTCGTGACGGGTTCGATTTCCGATCCGGTCGCGGGCCTCGTCGAGGCTTATGCCCGCTAGAAAAGCGTCTCCAGAATTTCAGGGTTACTTTCATGGGCAATGACGGCCAGCTCAATCTCAGCATCCTCGGAGCGACGGGCTCGGTCGGCCAGAACACGCTCGACATCGTGCTGCGTGCGCCGGAGCGCTTCTCGGTGGTGGCGCTAACGGCAAACCGCAACGCCAGGGGTCTTGCCGAAGCCGCGAAGCGGACGGGCGCGCGAATGGCGGTGGTTGCCGATCCCGAGGCCTATGGCGAGCTGAAGGAACTGCTTTCGGGGACGGGAATCGCGGTCGCCGCCGGCGACGAGGCGGTGGAAGAGGCGGCGGTACTTGACGCCGGCATGGTAGTCGCTGCCATCGTAGGAGCCGCTGGTCTCAGGCCGACGCTAGCCGCCGTCAGGCGCGGGAAGGCGATCGCGCTTGCCAACAAGGAATGCCTCGTCTGTGCCGGCAGGCTGTTCATGCAGGCGGCTGCGAATGCGAATGCCACGATCCTGCCGATGGATTCCGAGCACAATGCGATCTTCCAGGTTCTGGAACCGGGCAATGTGGACGAGGTGGAGAAGATCGTGCTGACCGCCTCGGGCGGCCCGTTTCGCACCGCAAGCCTGGAGGAAATGCGGACCGCGACGCCGCAGCAGGCGCTGAAACACCCGAACTGGGACATGGGTCGGCGTATCTCCATCGACAGCGCCACTATGATGAACAAGGGTTTCGAGGTGATCGAGGCCCATCACCTCTATGCCATGGAGGCCGCACGGCTGGACGTGCTGGTGCATCCGCAATCGGTGGTGCACGGGCTGGTGCAGTATCGCGATGGCTCGCTGCTCGCCCAGCTCGGCACTCCCGACATGCGCACGCCGATCTCCCATTGTCTGGCCTGGCCGAAGCGGATGGAACTTCCGGCCGCGCGCCTTGATCTCGCCGCATTGGCGACGCTCACCTTCGAGGCGCCCGACCCGGTGCGATTCCCGGCCCTGCCGCTCGCCTACCGGGCGATGGAGATGGGGACCGGCGCGACGGCGGCGCTCAATGCGGCGGACGAGATTGCGGTGGATGCTTTCCTGGATTGTCGTATCGGTTTCCTTGATATTGCAGCAACTTGCGAGAAAGTCCTGGAGACGCTGGACGGCGAGGGGATGCTGGCGGAACCCGCCTCCGTCGCCGAGGTCATGGCGATCGACGGGCGTGCGCGTCAAATTGCCCGTGAACGCACGGGACTTTGACCCGGCAAGTACTTATTTATTGGTGATGATGACAATCACGCCTGACCGGACGGGGTAGGACCATGGAAATGCTTCAGACGATCTTCGGCTCGGCATTCGGGTATATCCTGCCGTTTCTCTTCGTGCTGACGGTCGTGGTGTTCTTCCACGAACTCGGCCACTTTCTCGTCGCGCGCTGGTGCGGTGTAAAGGTGCTGGCCTTTTCGGTGGGGTTCGGGCCGGAGCTCTTCGGCAAGACCGACCGCAAGGGGACGCGCTGGAAGCTTTGTGCGATTCCGCTGGGCGGCTACGTGAAGTTCTCCGGCGACGAAAATGCCGCGAGCGTACCGGATCGCGGCGCGCTGGAGGCGATGAGCGAGGACGAGCGCAAGGGCGCCTTCCTGGGCAAGAACGTCTGGCAGCGTGCCGCCGTGGTTGCGGCTGGCCCGATCGCGAACTTCCTGCTTTCCATCGTCATTTTCGCCGCGCTCTTCGGCTTTCTGGGCCGCTCGGAAATCGCGCCGCGCGTCGATGCGGTGCAGCCCGGCAGCGCCGCGGAGTTTGCGGGCCTGCAACCGGGCGACCTCATCCTGCAGATCGACGGCCGCTCGATCGACACGTTTTCCGACCTTCAGCGGATCGTGACGGCAAGTGCCGACCTGCCGCTCGAGGTCACCCTCGACCGGGACGGCGAGGTCGTCACGGTGACGGCAACGCCGCAGCTTCGCGAGGTGAAGGATCCGTTCGGCAACGCTCAGAGGATCGGCCTTCTTGGCGTACAGAGCAGCCCGAAGCCGGAGGATGTCGTTTATCGCAGCTATGGTCCGCTCGAAGCCCTCTCGGAAGGCACGAAGGAAACCTGGTTCGTGGTCGAGAGGACCGGAAGTTATGTGGCGGGGATGATCTCTGGGCGGGAATCGACCGATCAGCTTGGCGGACCGATCCGGGTTGCGCAGGTGTCGGGACAGGTGGCGACGCTCGGTTTCGCAGCCCTGCTGAACCTTACAGCAATCCTTTCCGTCAGCATCGGCTTGCTTAACCTGTTGCCGATTCCCATGCTCGACGGCGGCCATCTGCTGTTCTACGCGGCGGAAGCGATCCGAGGCCGGCCCCTGAGCGAAAGGGTGCAGGATTTCGGCTTCCGGATCGGTATCGCGATCGTGCTGATGTTGATGATTTTCGCTACCTGGAACGACGTGATGCACCTGACTTCACTGTGACATTGGACACCTCGGCGTGATCGGAGGGCAACGCCCTGTCAGGAAATGGCAGGGCTCCCATCTGACCGGTTGCGTTGTTGCCAAAAGCCTGTAAAACGGCTGACGGTATTGAAGAATCTTCCGAAACTGCGTCCCGACGGGAGGCCGAGGCCGACCCCTGACGCGAAAAACAAAAGGCATAGCGTCTCTATGCAGCGTTTGCAGACTTTGACCCGTGCGATCATTGTGGCCGCAGCCTTTTTCGGCGCGGGAGCCGTCGCTCCCGCAGGCCTTCCGGTGATCGGCGTAGAGCGGGCTGAAGCCGCGGTTGCCAGCCGAATCGAGGTGCAGGGTACGACCCGCATCGAGAATTCGACGGTTGAAAGCTACCTGACGATCAGGCCCGGCCGGCAATACGGTCCGGCGGACATCGACGAATCGCTGAAGGCGTTGTTCGCCACCGGCCTGTTCGAGGACGTCTCGATCTCGCAGCAGGGCAGCACCCTGGTCGTGCGTGTGGTCGAAAATCCGATCGTCAATCGCATTTCGTTCGAAGGCAACAAGCGCATCTCCGACGAGGCGCTGCAGGGCGCGGTTCGCACGACCGAGCGCTCGGTGCTGACGCGCGCCAAGGTGCAGTCGGACGTCCAGAATATTCTCGAAGCCTACCGCCGCTCCGGCCGCTATCGCGCGTCCGTCGAGCCGAAGATCATTTCGCGCGATAACAACCGCGTGGACTTGGTCTTCGAGATCAATGAAGGCGACAAGACCGGCGTCGAGCGCATTACGTTCATCGGCAACAAGAATTTCAGCGACGGCCGTCTGCAGGACGTGATCCGCACCCGCGAGACGGGCCTGCTGGGATGGCTGCGCACGACCGACAGCTACGATCCGGACAGGCTGAACGCCGACCAGGAGCTGCTGCGCCAGTTCTACTACCGGCACGGCTACGCGGATTTCCGTATCGTTTCGGCCGTTGCCGATCTCGATCGCGAGGAGAACGTCTTCTACGTAACCTTCACGGTGGAAGAGGGCGAGCAGTACACCTTCGGTGAAATCGGCGTCGAGACGTCGCTTTCCGCCGTCGATCCCGAGGAACTGCGCCGCAAGATCCTGACCGATACCGGCGACACCTACGATTCGCTCGACGTCGAAAAGACGCTCGAGGCGATGACGCTCGAAGTGTCCCGTCAAGGCTACGCCTTCGCCGAGGTGCGCCCGCGCGCCAATCGCGATTATGAGAACCGCACGATCTCGATTACCTATTTCATCGAGGAAGGCCCGCGCGCCTACGTCGAGCGGATCAATATCCGCGGCAACGACCGGACGCGTGAGTATGTCATCCGCCGCGAGTTCGACCTCGCCGAGGGCGACGCCTTCAATCGTGTCCTGCTGGATCGCGCTGAGCGTCGCCTGCGGAACCTGCAGTTCTTCAAGGATGTGCGGATCACGACCGAGCGCGGCAGCGCGCCGGACCGGGTGATCATCAATGTGGACGTGACCGAACAGCCGACAGGTGAGGTGTCCTTCGGTGTCGGCTACTCGACGGCGGATGGCGTCATCGGCGACATTACGATCCAGGAGAAGAACTTCCTCGGTCGCGGCCAGTTCGTCCGCATCAAGGTCGGTGCCGGTGAAGACACCAACACCTATGAGTTCTCCTTCACCGAGCCTTATTTCCTCGGCCGGCGGATCTCGCTGTCGCTCGATGCGTACCAGCGCAGCTACGATGCGAACGACTTCCGCAACTACGATGAAGAGCAGACGGGTGGCGGCTTCTCCTTCGGCCTGCCGCTGATCGAGGACGACCTGCGTCTGAACCTCTTCTACAACATCTCGAACCGTGATGTTTCGCTCGACAATGCGACGCTGACCGACACGAGCATTTCGGCGGCTATCCGCGCCGGTCTCGGCGAGACGCTGACTTCGGCGCCGGGCTACTCGCTCGTCTACAATACGCTCGACAACAACTTCAATCCGCGCGAGGGCTTCTACGCCAAGTTCGACCAGCAGTTTGCCGGTCTCGGCGGCGACAGCCAGTATATCCGCACGACCTTCGATGCGCGCGCCTATCGGGAGCTTTATCCGGATTGGGACCTGACCGGTATCGTCCGCGTGGGCGGTGGTCACATCTTCAGCATCGGCAATGACCTGCGGGTACAGGACCAGTTCCAGCTTCGCAGCGACTGGCTGCGCGGATTCCAGCCCCAGGGTATCGGTCCGCGCGACCGGCTGACCGACGATGCGCTCGGTGGACGCCTCTACACCTACGCCTCGGCCGAAGCCCGCTTCCCCTTCCCCTATATCCCGAAGGAACTGGGCCTGACGGGCGCCGTCTTCACCGATATCGGATCGCTGTGGGACGTCGAGCCGGCAATCGAGGATTGCGTCGTTACCCCAGCGACCTGCGGCGTGCCGGGGCTGGCGGGCGATACGGTAGCTTCCAATGGCTTCGATCCGCGCGGCTCCGTGGGCGTGGGTATCCAGTGGGTGTCGCCCTTCGGCCCGATCCGCGCCGACTTTGCCTGGGCCTACCTCAAGGAAAACGTCGACAAGACCGAGGTCTTCCGTCTGAGCGGCGGTACCCGGTTCTGATCGAAGCGGGACAGGCAATCCTGATGACCGGCCGCCCCTCGGGCGGCCGGTTCCATTTCAGGCGGGGGAAATCGGGCAATCCGTTGTTCAATCGCCTGGGATAAGCGGAATACCGGCAGAATTCTTCGTTAAGGCCTTTCTTCTGCCGACCGCATGAACTAGTGAAGTATCCTCATGAGCGACCCGGTTTTCTTCCCGCCTTTCCGCCCCCTGACAGTCGATGACATTGCTGCCCATGTCGGCGGTTCTCTGCCGCGCGGCGGTGGCGATGCGATGGTTTCCGGCGTGGGACCTCTGGACGAGGCAAGGCCCGGCCAGTTGGTCTTCCTCGACAATCCGCAATATGTGGCAAGCCTTGCGGAGACGGAGGCGACGGCTTGTCTCGTGGCTGAGAAATTCGCGGCGAAGGTGCCCGAACATGTGGTGCCGATCGTCGTGCGCGAACCCTATCGCGCCTGGGGGCAGATCCTTTCGAAGCTTTATCCGGATGCGGTCCGGCCCGTTGGCGCGACGCGGGAGGCCGGGATTTCTCCGCAGGCGCGTATCGCGGCCACCGCGAGGTTGGAAGACGGTGTGAGTGTCGAGGCCGGCGCTGTCGTCGGCGAGGGCGCGGAGATCGGCTCGGGCACGCGGATCGCGGCCAATGCAGTGATTGCTGCGGGCGTGCGGATTGGCCGCGACTGCGATATCGGCGCCAATGTCTCGATCCAGTATGCGATGATCGGTAACCGGGTGATCCTGCATCCCGGCGTCTGCGTGGGGCAGGACGGTTTCGGTTTTGCCATGGGCGCGGGCGGCCACCTGAAAGTGCCGCAGATCGGGCGGGTGATCATCCAGGACGACGTGGAGATCGGCGCCAGCACGACGGTTGACCGCGGCGCCAATCGCGACACGATCATCGGCGAGGGAACCAAGATCGACAACCAGGTGCAGGTCGGGCACAACGTGGTGATCGGCCGTCATTGCGTGATCGTCGCCCAGGTGGGTATTTCCGGCAGCGCAACGCTGCAGGACTATGTCGCCATCGGCGGCCAGTCGGGTGTTCGGGGCCATGTGACCGTCGGCATGGGCGCGCAGATCGCGGCCGTCAGCGTTGTGGAAAGCGACGTTCCGCCAGGCGCGCGCTATGGCGGCGTGCCGGCCAAGCCCGTGAAGCAATGGTTCCGCGAATTGGCCGTACTGCGCAAACTGGCGGAAAAGCGGTCGTCATCCACCGATTGACGGCATAAGGGGCGGGGCCCTTGGGTGCGGAAGCTTGAGGGAAGGACATGCAGGAAGAAGAGACGAAGGTGCTGGAAAGCGCCGATATCATGCGGGTGCTGGAGCTACTGCCGCATCGCTATCCGTTCCTGATGGTGGACCGGATCATCGACATGCGTGGCGACGAGTTCGGGATCGGCATCAAGAACGTGACGGCCAACGAGCCGCAATTCATGGGGCACTTTCCCAACCAGCCGGTGATGCCTGGCGTGCTGATGATCGAGGGCATGGCCCAGACGGCAGGTGCGCTGTGCGTCGCTGCGCGCGGCAAGGACAATCCGCCCAAGCTCGTTTATTTCATGACCATCGACCGGGCGAAGTTCCGCAAGCCGGTGATGCCGGGCGACCGGGTGGAGTATCACGTCACCAAGATCCGCAACCGTGGAAATATCTGGAAGTATGACGCGGTGGCCCTGGTGGACGGCACCAAGGTCTGCGAGGCCGAAATCAGCGCCATGCTGGTGGACGATTGAGACAGGACGAAATGGCGAGCATTCATCCATCTGCCATTGTCGAGGACGGCGCGGTGCTGGGCGCGGACGTGGCAATCGGCCCGTTCTGCCATGTCGGCGCGCAAGCGGTGCTCGGTGACGGCGTGGAGCTGAAATCCCATGCGGTGGTTGCCGGCGCGACGACGATCGGCGCCGGCACGGTGATCTTTCCCTTCGCCTCCGTCGGCCATCAGGCGCAGGACCTGAAATACCGGGGCGAGCAAGCGACGGTGTCGATCGGCTCGTCCTGCATCATCCGCGAGGGCGTAACGATCAATGCGGGCACGCAAGGCGGCGGCGGCAAGACGGTGATCGGCGACCGCTGCGCCTTTCTCGCCAATTCCCATGTCGGGCACGATTCCATTCTCGGCAACGACATCATCCTGTCCAACAACGTGATGATCGCCGGCCATGTGACGGTGCAGGATCACGTCATCTTCGGCGGCGGTTCGGCGGTGATCCAGTTCACCCGCGTCGGCGCGCATGCCTTTGTCGGCGGGCTGGCGGGACTTGAAAACGACCTCATTCCCTTCGGCATGGTGACCGGCAACCGCGCGCGCCTTGGCGGACTGAACCTCGTCGGGCTGAAGCGGCGCGGTTTCCCGCGAGAACAGATCCACGCGCTGCGCGGCGCCTATCGCGCACTCTTCGAGAGCGAGGAGGGCACACTGCGCCAGCGGGCAGAGGACGCGCGCAAGGCCTATCCGCAGGAGCCTCTGGTCCAGCAGCTGACCGATTTCATCCTGGTGGAAGAGGACCGGCGCTTCTGCACGCCGAAATACGGCCTCGACCAGTGAAGGCCTGCCGGCGATGACCGCGCTTGCATCGAGCAATGACGCGCCTGTCGCAGTAATCTGCGGCGGCGGCACGCTGCCCGCCGAAGTGGTAGAGGCGGCGCGCGCGACCGGGCGCGAGGTGCTGGCCATCGCGATCAAGGGCGAAGCGGCGGCTGCGCTGGAGCGCTTTGAGCCGATCTCGCTTGGCTGGGGCCAGATCGGCAAGCTCTTCGACACGATGAAGAAGGCGGGCTGCCACGACGTGGTGCTGATCGGTGGCGTCACCAGGCGGCCGGATTTCCGCTCGGTTGCGGGCGATCTTGGCACGCTGCGCCGCCTGCCGCGCATCATCGCGGCGCTGACGGGTGGTGACGACAGCCTGCTTGTCAAGGTAATCGGTATATTCGAGGACGAGGGTTTTCGCGTCATCGGCGCGCATGAGATCGCACCCAGCCTGCTTGCCGGGCCGGGCGCGATTGTCGGGCCGGAACCGGCCGGCGAGGCGGTTGCCGACATGCAGCTTGCCCGTCAGGCGGTGGAAGCCCTCGGGCGTCTCGATATCGGCCAGGCGGCGGTGGCGCTCGGCGGCCGGGTGATCGCGGTCGAGGGCGCGGAAGGCACGGACGCAATGCTGGAGCGGTGTGCGGAGCTGCGCCGGATTGGCCGCGTCAACGCCAAGGGACGGATCGGTGTGCTCGTCAAGCGCGCCAAGCCGGGGCAGGACCTGCGCGCCGACCTGCCGACCATAGGGCCGAAGACGATTGAAGCGGCCGCGCAGGCCGGCTTGGCCGGCATTGCCCTTGAAGCCGGCCGTGTCTTCATCGCCGAGCGCGACGCGACGCTTGCGGCTGCCCGGGACAAGGGCCTTTTCCTCCATGGCTTCAAGGGAGAACTGGATGGAGCCTGAGGCCGGCAGGAGCAAGGCTTTGCGGGTTTTCCTGGTCGTCGGCGAGGAGTCTGGCGACCAACTCGGTGCGCGGCTGATGCAGAGCCTCAAGCGCCAGCACAGTGGGGCCGTGATCTTCTCGGGCGTTGGCGGCGAGCGCATGGCGCGGGAAGGTCTCGATACGATCTTTCCGCTCGCCGACATCGCCGTCATGGGGCTGACCGCCGTGCTACAGCGGCTCCCGGCGATCATCCGCCGCGTGCATCAAAGCGTCGATGCGGTGATCGCAGCCGATCCGGATGTGCTGGTCATCATCGACAGCCCGGATTTCACGCATAACGTCGCCAAGCGGGTGAGAAAACGGGCGCCCCATATTCCGATCGTCGACTACGTGTCGCCATCGGTCTGGGCCTGGCGGCCCGGGCGGGCGCGCAAGATGGCGGCCTATGTCGACCATCTGCTGGCAATCCTGCCTTTTGAACCGGAGGTGCACAAAAGGCTTGGCGGCCCGCCGACGACCTATGTCGGGCATCCGCTTTTCGAGCGGATCGACGAGTTGCGACCGACGGCGGGCGAACGCCCCGACATCTCCGGGGCCGGGGAACCGCTGCTCCTGATCCTGCCCGGCAGCCGTGGCAGCGAAGTCGGCAGGCTGCTGGCGCCTTTCGGCGAGGCGCTGGCGTTGATTGCGGAGAAGAAAGCGGGGCTGCGCGTGGCGCTGCCCGCCGTGCCTCATCTGGCCGACGAGATCCGGCGACGGGTCGCCTCCTGGCCGGTCAGGCCGGAGATCGTGCTGGGCGAGGCGGAGAAATTCGCGCTGTTCAGAAAGGCACATGCGGCGCTTGCTGCATCGGGCACGGTGTCGCTGGAGCTTGCGATCGCGGGCGTGCCGATGGCGGTCGCCTACAAGCTCGACTGGTTCTACCGACGGGTGAAGGACGCCAACCGCTTCCTGAATTTTGCCGGAGTGGACAGCATGGTGCTGCCAAACATCATTCTTGATGAGAAGGTGGTGCCTGAGTTCCTTGACGACGATGCGTCACCTCGGGCGCTGGCTGACAAAGTGCTTGAACTCCTCGCCGATACCGACACCCGCCGCCGACAGGTGGAAGCCTTTTCGAAGCTTGAGGACATCATGCGGCTGGACGACGGTGACAGCCAGTCCGGCAAGGCAGCGCGGATCGTCACCGAGTTGGCTCGCAAGATACGCTGAAACAGGACGCAATCAGTCAAGGAAAAGGGGCGCCGGTTGGGCGCCCCTTCGCGTTTCGATGGCTTGGAAGCGATCAGCGGCGCTGGCTGATCGGCACGTAGTCGCGCGGCGCATAGCCCGTGTAGAGCTGGCGCGGGCGGCCAATCTTCTGCGAGGGATCTTCCACCATCTCCTTCCACTGCGCAATCCAGCCCACGGTGCGGGCCAGCGCGAAGAGCACCGTGAACATCGTGGTCGGGAAGCCGAGCGCACGAAGCGTGATGCCCGAATAGAAGTCGATGTTGGGATAGAGCTTCTTCTCGATGAAGTACTCGTCGTTGAGCGCGATCTTTTCGAGCTCGATGGCCACGTCGAGAAGCGGATCGTCCCGGATGCCAAGCTCGGCCAGCACTTCGTGCGTGGTCTTCTGCATGATGCGGGCGCGCGGGTCGTAGTTCTTGTAGACCCGGTGACCGAAGCCCATCAGGCGGAACGGATCGTTCTTGTCCTTGGCGCGCTTGATGAATTCCGGGATGCGGTCGACGCTGCCGATTTCCGCCAGCATGTTGAGCGCAGCCTCGTTGGCGCCGCCATGGGCAGGGCCCCAGAGGCAGGCGATACCGGCGGCGATGCAGGCGAACGGGTTGGCGCCCGACGAGCCGGCAAGGCGGACGGTGGAGGTCGAAGCGTTCTGCTCGTGATCCGCGTGCAGGATGAAGATGCGGTCCATGGCACGGGCCAAAACCGGATTGACCTTGTATTCCTCACACGGCACGGCAAAGCACATGTGCAGGAAGTTCGACGCGTAGTCGAGGTCGTTGCGCGGGTAAATGAACGGCTGGCCGACATGGTACTTGTAGGCCATGGCCGCGATCGTCGGCATCTTGGCGATCATGCGCAGGCTGGCGACCATGCGCTGGTGCGGGTCGGAGATGTCGGTCGAGTCGTGGTAGAAGGCCGACAGCGCGCCGACGGTGCCGACCATGATCGCCATCGGATGGGCGTCGCGGCGGAAGCCGGTGAAGAAGCGCGACATCTGCTCGTGGATCATCGTGTGATAGGTCACACGCTGCACGAAATCGTCCTTCTGCGCCTTGGTCGGCAGTTCGCCGTAAAGCAGCAGGTAGCAGGCTTCCAGGAAGTCGCCCTGGTTTGCGAGCTGCTCGATCGGATAGCCGCGATAAAGCAGGGTGCCTTCGTCGCCGTCGATATAGGTGATCTTGGATTCGCAGGACGCGGTGGACGTGAAACCCGGATCATAGGTGAAATGACCGGTATTCTTGTAGAGAGCAGCGATGTCGATGACGCTCGGGCCGACGGAGCCGGGGCTGACCTCAAGGTCCCAGGACTCGTCGCCGATCGTCAGCTTCGCGGAATTGTTGCTCATTCAGATACCCCCTTTGGAGAATGTGGCCTGCCGCCAGCGGCGCTCGAGCCGCGCCCTGGTTACGGCGCGGCTTCCTGCCCAGCCTCTGGCGGCGGCGGGAGGAACGATCGCGATTTGGGTATCCCATTTACAGGCCGCCCGCAAGCGCACGACCCTAGCGCTTTGGTCACATAGTGCAGTGCGGAATGCCACTGCCCGATATTTGATCAACCGGGAGAGATCATGCCCTAAAGTCAGCGGAAATCACAGGCCCTCAGGCCGCCTGATCGGCGATGCGGGCCAGCGATTCTTCCCGTCCCAGTACGGCCAGCACGTCGAAGATGCCGGGCGAGGTCGCGCGACCGGTCAGGGCGGCGCGAAGCGGCTGGGCCACCTTGCCGAGCTTGAGACCTTCGGCCTCGGCAAAGGCGCGCACCGCCTCCTCGGTCGAGGTCACGCTCCAGTCCGGCAGGGCGGCGAAAGCGGCGTGAAGCCGGCCAAGCACGCCGCGTGCGTCCGCGTCGAGGATCTTGGCCGCCTTTTCATCGACAGGCAGCGGGCGTTCGACCCAAAGATATTGAGCGCTGTCAAGGAGTTCAACCAGCGTCTTCGCGCGCTCCTTGAGGCCGGGGAGGGCGAAGAGGAACTTCGCCTCATTGCCATCCCGACCAAGCCATTCCAGGACCTTCGGCCCGCCGTCGACATGCGGCAGGAAGATGCGGAAAGCGGCCAGCAGCTCATCGTCCGGGGTGGAGCGCATGTAATGGCCGTTGATGTTTTCCAGCTTCTGGAAGTCCATCCGCGAGGGCGACTTGCCGATGGCGGAGATGTCGAACCACTCGATCAGCTGCTCGGTGGAGAAGATTTCCTCGTCGCCGTGGCTCCAGCCGAGCCGGGCGAGATAGTTGCGCATTGCGGCCGGGAGATAGCCTAGCGCGCGATAGGCCTCCGCGCCGAGCGCGCCGTGGCGCTTGGACAGCTTGGCTCCATCCGGTCCATGAATGAGCGGTATATGCGCCATGACCGGTACATCCCAGTCCATCGCCTGGTAGATCAGCGTCTGGCGCGCGGCATTGGTCAGGTGGTCGTCGCCGCGAATGATATGGGTGACGCCCATGTCGTGATCGTCGACGACGACCGCGAGCATGTAGGTGGGTGTGCCGTCGGAGCGCAGCAGCACCAGATCGTCGAGATCCTTGTTCGGGAACGCGATGCGGCCCTGCACCTTGTCGTCGACGATGGTCTCGCCCTCGAGCGGCGCCTTGAGGCGGATCACCGGCTTGACGCCGGCGGGCGCCTCGGACGGGTCGCGGTCGCGCCAGCGGCCGTCATAGCGCGGCGGGCGGCCTTCGGCACGCGCCTTTTCCCGCATTTCGTCAAGCTCTTCCGGAGTGGCATAGCAGTAATAGGCGCGGCCGTTCGCCACCATGCTTTCAGCGACCTCGCGGTGACGGGGAGCGCGGGCGAATTGCGAGATCGGCTCGCCGTCCCAGTCGAGCCCGAGCCAGGCGAGCCCGTCCAGCAGGGCGTCCACGGCCGCCTGGGTGGAGCGCTCGCGGTCCGTATCCTCGATCCTCAACAGCATCTTGCCGCCGCGCCCCCTGGCATAGAGCCAGTTGAACAGCGCGGTGCGGGCGCCGCCGATGTGCAGATAGCCGGTCGGCGACGGAGCGAAGCGGGTAATCACGGTCTCGGACATCGGATGCCGGTCTTTCTTATTCGCGGAAACAGATGGGATATCTCTCGATTGGCGGCTCATGTAGCATAAGCGCCGGGGCAGCCCAAGGCCGCAGATATCGACGCCTTGGGAAAGGGGAGTGAGAGCCGCGACGGGGCAGGCGGAAGGGCTTTCGGAGAAGGAAGGGCTCGGCGAGCGACGCTTTCCGGGCCGCTGGTGGCTGCCTGAGCCGAAAGGCTCGGAACCGCCCGCACATGGTACGCGCCAATCCCGCCTAGACAGGCTGGCCGCCTATTTCCACGCGCTTCCCAGGGCATTTCAGGCGGATATCGATCGCGGTCGCCTGATCGTCTGGGCCTCGCTCGCTTATTGCTGCGGGATAGCGCTCTATTTCCGGCTCGATTTCGAGCCCTCGCTGCCGGCGATTTCGGTGGCGGTTCTCGCTCTCGCTCCGGTCAGCTACATGACGCATCGCGGGGGGCGGAGTGCGACGATGTCGCTGCTGGCGCTCTCCCTTGCCTCCGGTCTCTTCGCCGCGACGCTGCGAACGGAGCATGTCGCGGCTCCCATGATTGAGCGGCCGCGTTCGGTGACGGTGACGGGGTTCGTGGAAAGCGTTCAGCCGACGAAGTCGGGACAACGCCTTCAGATCCTCGTCTCTCGGATCGAAGGGCTTCGGCAGGAAAATCTTCCCGATCGCGTACGGATAAGCATACGCGGCACGGAGAGCGTTCCGAAGGTGGCGGAGGCCGTGAGCCTGCGTGCGCGGGTCGCCCCGCCACCGGGCCCGGTGATCCCGGGCGGCTACGACTATGCGTTTCGGATGTATTTCGAGGGTGTGGGGGCGACGGGTTATGCCTTCGGCCGGCCGCAGCCGGCTTCCATCGGCGTTGCTCCCCTGCGATTGCGGCTGATGGGAGCGCTGGAGCGCTTCAGGCACGGGATTGCCGAGAGGATCCGCGCGCGCCTGGGCGATGGACCGGCAGGCGCGCTTGCCGTTGCCTTGCTGATCGGCGACCGCTCCGGCCTCGACGAGCAGACGGTGGATGCGCTGCGCGAAGCAGGTCTGGCGCATGTCCTGGCGATCTCCGGCTTGCATATGGCGCTGTTCGCCGGCGCGGTCTTTGCCGGATTGCGCGCAGCACTGGCGCTGTTTCCGCCCCTGGCACTGAAATATCCGATCGACAAATGGGCAGCGGGTGCCGCACTGGCCGCCGCAACCTTCTATCTCGTGATATCCGGCGCCTCGATTGCCACGCAGCGGGCCTATGTGATGATCGCGCTGGTACTCGTCGGCAGGTTGCTCGGACGCCGGGCGCTGACCTTTCGAAGCGTGGCGCTGGCGGCCCTCGCCATCCTGATCCTGACGCCCGAAGCGCTGGTGGAGCCCGGCTTTCAGATGTCGTTTGCCGCCGTCATCGTGCTGATCGCCGCCTATGAGGAGGTGACGCGGCGGCGCGCCGGACGCGAGGAGCCGGTGGGGATGCCGCCGGGCCTTGCGCTTCGTTTCCTGAAGGCCATTTTCGGCGGGTTTGCCGCACTGGCCCTGACGTCGATCGTTGCGGGCACGGCGACCGGGCTGATCGGCGCCTATCACTTCCAGCGGGTGGCGCCGCTCGGCTTTCTGGTCAATGTGCTCGCCATGCCGCTTGTCACGCTGGTGGTGATGCCCTTCGGCGTGCTCTCCATCGCGCTGATGCCCCTTGGGCTCGAAGGGCCGGCGCTGGCGGTGATGGGCGAGGGGCTGGACCTGATGGTCGCCATCTCCCAGAAGGCGGGCGACTTCACGCCTGGCGATGGCCTGGTCGGAGCGCAATCCGCTGCCGGTGTGCTGGCCGCCGTCGTCGCGGGCCTTGCCCTTTGCCTGTTCCCGGTCGGCTATCGGCGGCTGTCGGTCATTCCCTTCCTCGCCGCTGCCGTGCTGATGGCGGCCTTCCGTTCGCCCGACCTCTACATAGCCGCCGACGGATCAAGCCTGGCGTTCCGCGACGGTGCAGGGGAGTTGAAGGTGGCGGCAAGCAGGCTCAATTTCGAGGCCTCGACCTGGCTGCGGGCGGATGCGGTGCCGGAAAGGCAGCAGATCGACAGGCGGCTGGGCAGGGAAGACTGGAACTGCGACCGGTTGGGCTGTGTCGGGAGGGCCCATGGCGAAGTTGGCGCGGCAGCGGCCATGCCGATCACCGTCGCCCTGGTGCGAAGGCCCGCCGCACTGGAGGAAGATTGCCGGCGCGCCGACATGGTCGTCACGCACTTCGACGCTCCGCGCCCCTGCGGACGGCTCGCGGTCTTCGACAGGAGCGTCCTGAATGAGACGGGCGCCGTGTCATTAAAGCTCAGGCAGACGCCCGACGGAACGCTGGCCATCGCCGCAAGAGCGGTAGCCCGAAGTCCCGACCGGCCATGGGGCCGGATTCAGCCTCAATAACGGCGGAAGAGCGACACCAGCCGCCCCTGAATGCGCACGCGGCCGGGGCCGAAGATGCGGGTTTCATAGGCAGGATTGGCCGCCTCCAGGGCGATGGACGCCCCTTTCTTGCGCAGCCGCTTCAAGGTCGCCTCTTCGTCATCGACAAGGGCGACGACGATGTCGCCGCTGTCGGCGCTGTCGGACCGGCGGATGATTACCGTGTCGCCGTCGAGGATACCGGCCTCGATCATCGAATCGCCGCGCACCTCAAGGGCGAAATGCTCGCCGCCGCCGATGAGATCGGCGGGAATCGCCACCGAATGACTGTGCGTCTGGATCGCCTCAATCGGTACGCCGGCGGCAATGCGGCCCATGACGGGAATGGAAACCGTGCCGCGGCTCTCGTGTTCGTCCGCGATCGGGGCAGGCGCGGGAACCTTGCCGCGCGACCCCTCGATCACGGAGGGAGAAAAGCCCTGGGCGCGAGCGGCCCCGAGGCCGGGCACCACCGAATCGGGGAGCTTAAGAACCTCCAGCGCCCGCGCGCGATTCGGCAGGCGGCGGATGAACCCGCGCTCTTCCAGCGCGGTGATGAGCCGGTGAATGCCGGATTTCGAGCGCAGGTCGAGCGCCTCCTTCATTTCATCGAAAGAGGGTGGAACGCCAGCTTCCTTCAGACGCTCGTGGATGAACATCAGAAGCTCGTATTGCTTGCGCGTAAGCATCGGCGCCGTCCCCAACTGCGGCCAGGCCTGCCCCCGATCGGGTTCCATGCGCCTCAGACCGACATTCCCCAATACCCGACGTCGCCCGAAAGGCCTGCGCCGGCATGGCGACAAGCAGAGCCCCGTTTAGCCACCGCAACCATTTGCGCGGTACAACGGGCGCCTTACCTGGCCAATACTGCAGGCACAGGTTCGCGGCAACGTCATGGTACAAACCATGAACGTACCCTACCTGTTCCTAATGTGTTCTGCAAGGGTTAAGGTCTGGTTACGACAAGGAAAGCCGCAGAATCGGAACGTTCTCGCCGGGATTTAGAGCCGGTGCATGCGGTGGACGCACGATCAGGACGTCGGCATCGGCAAAGGTCGCCAGCATCGACGAATCCTGGCGGCTGTAAGGGACGACGACGAGTTCGCCCCTTTCGTCACGGGTGAGCCTTGCCCGCAGGTAATCCTCGCGCTGGTCGTTCTGGCCGACCGGGCCGCCCAGCCGGGCGGTTTCGGTATCGCGACGGGGCGCCTGCTGCCCGAGAAGGGCGCCGATGAGCGGCCTCAGGAACAGAAGCGAACAAACGAGGCTCGAAACCGGATTGCCGGGAAGGCCGAGCACTTTCATGCGGCCTATGCTGCCGGCCATCAACGGCTTGCCGGGGCGCATCGCAATACGCCAGAAGGCAAGAGACATGCCTTCGCCGCCAAGGGCGTCCTGCACGAGATCGTGGTCGCCTACCGACGCGCCGCCGAGCGTGACGAGAATGTCGGCATCGGATTCGCGGGCAAGGGCGATCTTTTCGGCAAGCGAAGCATGGGTATCGCGGGCGATGCCAAGGTCGATCGGCTCACCGCCGCAATCGCGGACGAGCGCGGCGACACCGAAGCTGTTCGAGGCGATGATCTGGTCCGGGCCGGGCTCTTCGCCGGGCAGAACCAGCTCGTCGCCGGTCGCAAGGATCGCCACGCGCGGCCTGCGGATCACGGAAAGGCTCGCATGGTTCATGGCGGCCGCCAGCGCCACCTCGCGATAGCCAAGCAACCGGCCGGCAGGAATCAACTCGTCGCCCTGCCGAAAGTCGAGGCCGGCGGGGCGCACGAAGCGGCCCAACGGCTCGGACTGGAGCGCGGTTACCGTGTCGCCGTTTCGGCGCGCGTTTTCCTGGATCAGGATCGTGTCGGCGCCTTCGGGAACCGGCGCGCCGGTGAAGATCCGGACCGCCTGGCCGGGACCGACCGTTCCGCCGAAGCCATGGCCGGCAGGGGCCTCGCCGATGACCTTCAGGTCCGCGGGCGTGCCGGCGATATCCGCCGCGCGAACCGCATAGCCGTCCATGGCCGAGGCCGGGAAGGGAGGCTGGGTGCGCCGGGCGGCAAGAGGCAGGGCCAGGACGCGGCGATTGCCTTCGGCAAGCGGAACGGTTTCGGCCTGAAGCGGCGAAACGCCGTCCAGCAGTCGGCTCAGGGCTTCATCGACGGAGATCAGCGACATTCAGGCCCCGATGCTAGTGTGCCGACCAGTGGCCAGACTTGCCGCCGCGCTTCTCGACAAGGCGGATATCGCCGACCACCATGCCACGGTCGACTGCTTTTGCCATGTCGTAGATCGTCAGGCAGGCGACGGAACAGGCCGTCAGCGCTTCCATCTCCACGCCGGTCTGGCCGGTGACCTTGGCGAGCGCCTCGACGACAAGGCCGGGCAGCTCCTGATCGGCGGTGATGTCCACCGCGACCTTGGTAAGCGCGAGCGGATGGCAAAGCGGGATCAGTTCGTGCGTCCGCTTCGCAGCCATGATGCCGGCAATGCGCGCGGTGGCGAGCACATCCCCCTTCCTGGCGTTGCCGGAAAGGATCATTTGCAGTGTCGACGGCAGCATGCGCACGCTGCCGCGTGCCACCGCAATCCGCTCGGTCACGGCCTTGTCGCCGACATCCACCATGTTGGCGGCGCCGGTTTCGTCGATATGGGTGAGCTTCTTTTCGTCGTTCGACATGGTGGCGACCCCGCTATGCCGCCGGCCTTGCCGGATCGGCCAGCAAGTTGCGGGTCGCGGTCTCGACATCCTGCTGGCGCATCAGGCTCTCGCCGATCAGGAAGGTACGAATGCCGACCGCCGCCATGCGGGCAAGATCTTCGGGCGTGAAGAGACCGGATTCGCCGACGACGATCCGCTCGGCCGGAATCATCGGCGCAAGGCGCTCGCTGGTCGCCAGCGTCGTCTCGAAGGTCTTGAGGTTGCGGTTGTTGATGCCGATCAGCCGGGATTTGAGCTTCAGCGCCCGCTCCAGTTCGGCCTCGTCATGCACCTCGACCAGCACGTCCATGTCGAGGCCGAAGGCGACATCCTCCAGCAGCGCCGCGGTCGTATCGTCGACGGCGGCCATGATGATGAGAATGCAATCCGCGCCCCAGGCGCGTGCCTCGTAGACCTGATAGGGCTCGAACAGGAAATCCTTGCGCAGGGCAGGGAGGCGAACCGCGTCGCGCGCCTGCGTCAGGAAATCCGGGCTGCCCTGAAACGAGGGTGTATCGGTGAGCACCGACAGGCAGGCGGCGCCACCGGCCTCATAGGCGCGGGCAAGCGCGGGCGGATCGAAATCGGCGCGGATCAGGCCCTTGGAGGGGCTCGCTTTCTTGATTTCCGCGATCAGGGCATAGTCCCCGGCCACATGCCGCGCCTCAAGCGCCTTGAGGAAGCCGCGCGTCGGCGCTGCGTCTTCCGCGCGCCCGCGCAAGGTTTCCTCCGGGATGGCACGCCGGGCCGCGGCGATCTCTTCGCGCTTGTAGGCTTCGATCTTCTTCAGGATATCGGCCATCGATCCTATCCGTTCGATATCGCGACGAGCTTTTCCAGTCGCGCCCTGGCCGCACCGCTATCGATGGACTGGCGCGCAAGCTCGATACCTTCGCCGAGGTCTTTCGCCTTGCCGGCAACGACAAGGGTGGCGCCCGCATTCATCAGCACCGCATCGCGATAGGCGGAAGGCTTGCCTTCGAGGACGCCGAGCAGGGCAACGGCATTTTCCGGACCTTCGCCGCCGCGCAGCGCTTCCGCCGTGGAGCGGGGCAGCCCGTGATCTTCCGGCGACACCTCGAATTCGGTGATTTCGCCATCCTTCAGCGCCGCAACCATCGTCGGGCCGATAGGGCTGATCTCGTCAAGGCCGCCGGCGCCATGCACCACCCAGGCGGCCGTCGCGCCGAGATCGCGCAGCACTTCCGCCACCGGGCGCACCCATTGCGGCGCGAAAACGCCGACCATCTGCATCCTGACGCCGGCGGGGTTGGTCAGCGGCCCGAGCAGATTGAACACCGTACGCGTTCCAAGTTCCGTGCGGGCTGGACCGACATGCTTCATTGCCGAATGATGATTGGGCGCGAACATGAAGCCGAGGCCGGCACCGCGAATGCATTCGGAGATCTTTTCCGGCGCGAGATTGATGTTGACGCCAAGGGCCGTCAGCACGTCGGCGGCGCCTGAACGCGAGGAGAGCGAGCGATTGCCGTGCTTGGCGACCGGCACGCCGCAGCCGGCGACGACGAAAGCCGAGCAGGTGGAGATATTGTAGGAGCCGGAGCTGTCGCCACCCGTTCCCACGACATCCACGGCATCGGCGGGCGCTGACACCGGCAGCGCCTTGGCGCGCATCGTGGCGGCGGCGGCGGAAATTTCCTCGACGGTTTCGCCGCGAACGCGAAGGGCCATCAGGAAACCGCCGATCTGCGCCGGCGTGGCCTCGCCCGACATGATGATCTCGAAGGCTTCCCGTGCCTCCTCGCGTGTCAGGGCTGCACCGCCCGCGACATGCCCGATCAGCGCCTTGAGGTTGCTCACCGGCAAACTCCTCCGTGGTGACTTGCCTTTATTTATGCCCGAACGATCAGCCGCCGCTGCCAAGGCCGATGACCTGGGAGACGGCTGCCTGATTGACGCTGACGCCGGCCTTGTCTTCGATGTCGCCGACATACTGGCCGATGATCGAATCCTGCAGGCCCTGCGACAGGCGATCGCGCAACTGGGTCGTCTCCGCCGCTTCGGCGAAGAAGGCGGGGGTCGAAATCGTATCGACGACGACCAGCAGGCGGTGGCCGTCCTTGCCGGCAACATCGGCACTCGTGCCTGCGGGGCCGCTGAAGGCAGCCGAAACCGCCTCCGTGGTGAGATCGCCGGGAGCCTGGCCGCGCGTGAAGGCTTCGGAGGTCTTCACCTCAAGACCAAGCTCGGAGGCGATCGCGTCCAGTGTCTTGCCGCCGTCGAGGTCCTGTTTCGCCTTGGCCGAGATCTCGGCAAGCTTCATGGCGCGCTCTTCCTCGCGCCATCTGGCGAGCACCTGATCGCGGACTTCCGACAGCTCGCGGTCGCGCTCCGGCGTGACTTCCGAAACGTCGAACCAGATGAAGCCGCGGCGGCCGAGCTGAAGCGGATCGTTCTCGACGCCGATATCGCTTTCGAAGACCTCGCTCAGAAGATCCCGGGTCTCGGGGAGTGTGACGGGCTTGCCGTCTGTGCCCGCGCCGTTGCGGTCGAAGGGGCCGATCGGCTTGACCGAGAGGTCGAAGCGGGAAGCAACTTCCTCAAGCGTCGCGCCGCCGGCGCGCGCGTCTTCCACCTCGTCATGCAGGTCGAGCACCTCGCGTTCGGCGTCGCGCAGGGCGAGTTCGGCGCGAAGTTCGCCCTCGACCTCCTCGAATGCCCTGGTATGGGCCGGCGAAACGGCGGTCACCTTGAGGATCACCGGCGAAAAACGGCCGTCCACGACGCCGGAGGTTTCTCCCTCCGCCAGCGAGAATGCGGATTCGGCAATCGTCGGGTCGAGCAGGTCGGCCCTTGTCAGCGTGCCGAGATCGACATCCTTTTCGGCGAGCGAGCGCTCGGCCAGAACGTCCTCGAAGCTCTTGCCGCCGGCCATCGCGGCGGCGGCGGCATTCGCCTCCTCGGCGCTCGGGAAGGATATCTGGAGGATGCGCCGGCGCTCGGGCTCGCCGAAACGGTTGCCCGCCCGGTCATAGGCATCCCGCACGGCTTCCGCGCTGACGGCCTCGGGCCTGGAGATCGCCTCGGGCGTGACTTCAAGCACCTTGATGGAGCGATATTCCGGCGCCTTGAATTCCGACCTGTGCTCGTCGAACCAGGCGGCGAGGGCGGCATCGTCCGGGTCGGCGATTTCGCCGGCAAGCTCGCCGGCGAGGTCGAGATAGCGAACGGTGCGCGCTTCCTGTCCGTGCAGGTTCAGCGCCTCGACCATGGCGACGGGCGCGGGCATGGCGCCTGCAAGCGCCTCGGCAAGCTGCTGGCGCTTGGCAAGCTCGCGGCGCTGGTCGACGAACTCGTCCTCGCTAACCTGATTGGCGGCAAGAAGCTGGGCAAGGCGGCTGCGATCGAACCCCCCGCCCGGGCCCTGGAACGACGGATCGCGCTGGATGACGTTGCGCAGTTCCTCGTCCGAAAGGCCGATGTTCATGTTGTCGGCCGCCTCGTTGAGCGCGGCTTCCGCGATGAGCTGGCCGAGCACCTGGCCCGGAATGCCGAGGGCCGCGCCTTCGGTGGTGGACAGCGGCCGGCCGAGCTGGCGGCCAAGCGCGTCGAGGCGGCGGCGATAGGCGTTGTCGAAGTCGATCAGGGAGATGTTCTGGCCGCCGACTTCGGCGACGTTGCTGGAACTTCCGTTCAACACAGAGCCGGAGATACCCCACACGGCAAAGCTGAGGACAAGAAGGATCATCAGAAGCTTGGCAAGCCAAGATTTCGCGCCGCTGCGCAGTTTGTCGAGCATTTCCGCTTTCCTGGTCTCAGTATGCCGTCGGTCTGTGTCTGTTTCTTGGCCCCTGACATGCGGTCGGCAAGGGCGTGGAGCGGGCGGATAATAGAGAGGGCGGGTAGCCGGGGCAAGGCATGGGCGGGCGCAATTCCCCATGAGCGCCAAGCCTATTTGATCCGCCGGTCAATTCTGCTAGCTGGTGGGCTGAAATAAAACGACATGCGAGGAGCCCCTGCCGATGCCGACCGCGATCAAGCCGCTTGTGGCGGGAAACTGGAAGATGAACGGGCTGGCGGCGAGCCTCGCCGAGATCGATGCGCTGGGGGCGGGCCTGGATGACGGAATGCGCGACGCGGCGGACGTGATGATCTGCCCGCCGGCGACGCTGGTGGCGGCCGCCGCGGCAAAGGCGTCCGGCTACAGGGTCGCGATCGGCGGCCAGGATTGCCACACGGCCGAGAAGGGCGCCCATACAGGCGACATTTCCGCCGAAATGCTGGCCGACGCGGGAGCGACGGCGGTGATCGTCGGCCATTCCGAGCGGCGCGCCGACCATGGCGAGAGCGACGACGTCGTGCGGCGGAAGGCGGAAGCCGCATGGCGGGCGGGGCTTGTCGCCATCATCTGCGTCGGCGAGACGGAAGCAGAGCGCAAGGCCGGCTCCACCCTCGACGTCGTCGGCCGGCAGCTTGCCGGCTCGGTGCCGGAGGGAGCGCGCGCCGGGAATACCGTGATCGCTTACGAGCCGGTCTGGGCGATCGGCACGGGGCTCACGCCGACGGCCGGCGATGTGGCGGAGGTCCACGCGTTCATGCGCGCGCGCCTGGCCGAGCGATTTGCCGGCGAAGGTGCGGCGATGCGTCTTCTCTATGGCGGGTCGGTGAAGCCGTCCAACGCGGCGGAACTGATCGCTGTTGAAGAAGTGAACGGCGCCCTTGTGGGCGGGGCCAGCCTGAAGGCCGCCGATTTCCTCGGTATTCTGGCCGCTTACCGTTGAAGCTTCACGGACCGCCCCACATTTATCCTTTCGGGGTGGAAAGGCCGGGCGCATTCGTGTAGAAGGCCCGCAATCTCAAGCACAAGACTGGCGACCGATGGAAACCGTCATCATCGTAATTCACTTGATGGTCGTGCTGGCGCTCGTGCTCGTCGTACTCCTGCAGCGTTCCGAAGGCGGCGCTCTGGGAATCGGCGGGGGCTCGGGCGGCTTCATGTCCAGCCGCGGCAGCGCGAACGTCCTGACCCGGGCAACCGCAGTCCTTGCCCTCGCTTTCTTCGCAACGTCGCTGGTTCTGGCGATTCTGGCGCGTACGGACGAGCGTCCCGGTTCGATCCTCGATGGCGGAACGCCGTCGCAGACGCTGCCTGCCAACGGTGCAGAAGGCGGTCAGGGCATCCTCGATACCCTCAAGGGTCAAAGCGAGCCTCAGGCTCCCGTCCAGGGCGGCCCGCAGGTTCCGGCCGCGCAGTAAGACCGGCTTCCCGCGCCCGGTTTTCGGGCACTCCTTCGCTCCACAGGCGTCCTGCGGTTAAAGCCGCAGGGCGATCTCCTGTGTGTTATTCATTTTTCGGGCAGCCGAATCGCTGCTCGAAGCGATATGGTATTGGTCCATGGCGCGATACATCTTCATCACCGGCGGCGTGGTTTCTTCCCTCGGCAAGGGTCTGGCATCCGCAGCACTCGGCGCTCTTCTCCAGGCGCGGGGCTACAGGGTCCGCCTGAGGAAGCTCGATCCCTACCTCAACGTCGATCCGGGCACCATGAGCCCCTACCAGCACGGCGAGTGCTTCGTCACCGACGACGGCGCGGAGACCGATCTGGACCTTGGCCACTACGAGCGCTTCACCGGGCGCCCGGCCAACAAGATGGACAACATCACCACCGGCAAGATCTACCAGACGATCCTCGCCAAGGAGCGGCGGGGCGATTATCTGGGCGGCACGGTGCAGGTGATTCCGCACGTCACGGACGAGATCAAGAATTTCGTCCTCGACGGCAACGAGGATTACGATTTCGTGCTGGTGGAGATCGGCGGCACGGTGGGCGACATCGAAGGGCTTCCCTTCTTCGAGGCAATCCGCCAACTCGGCAACGAACTGCCGCGCGGCGATGCAGTCTATATCCATCTGACGCTGATGCCCTTCATCGCCACGGCGGGCGAGCTGAAGACCAAGCCGACCCAGCACTCGGTCAAGGAACTGCGCTCCATCGGCATCCAGCCGGATATCCTGCTGGTGCGCTGCGACCGCAAGATCCCGGAAAACGAGCGCCGCAAGCTGTCGCTGTTCTGCAACGTGCGCGAGACGGCCGTCATCCCGGCCTATGATGTCGCCTCCATCTATGAGGTGCCGATCGCCTATCATCGCGAGGGGCTCGACGACGAAGTCCTGGCCGCCTTCGGCATTACCGGGGCGCCGGCGCCCAATCTCGCCCGCTGGGAGGAGATCTCCCACAAGGTGAAGAACCCCGAAGGCGAGGTGACCATCGCGGTCGTCGGCAAGTACACAGTGCTGAAGGATGCCTACAAGTCGCTGATCGAGGCATTGGTGCACGGTGGCATCGCCAACAACGTCAAGGTCAATATCGAGTGGATCGAGTCGGAGATCTTCGAGAAGGAAGATCCCTCGCCATGGCTGGAAAACGTCCATGGCATCCTGGTGCCCGGCGGCTTCGGCGAACGCGGCTCGGAAGGCAAGATCGCGGCGGCTGGCTTTGCCCGTACGCACAACATTCCCTATTTCGGCATCTGCTTCGGCATGCAGATGGCGGTCATCGAGGCGGCGCGCAATCTCGCCGGCATCGCCAGTGCCAATTCGACCGAATTCGGCCCGGCCGAAGAGCCGGTTGTCGGCCTGATGACGGAGTGGCTGAAAGGCAATGAACTCGAAAGGCGCGCCAGCGACAGCGACCTCGGCGGCACGATGCGTCTCGGCGCCTATCCGGCCTGTTTCGCCGCCGATTCGAAAATCGCGGAAATCTATGGCTCGCGCGAGATTTCCGAACGCCATCGCCATCGCTACGAGGTGAATGTCAGCTACCGCGAGAGGCTTGAAGCGGCGGGACTTCGCTTTGCCGGCACGTCGCCCGACGGCCTGCTGCCGGAGACGGTTGAAATCGAGGGACATCCCTGGTTCATCGGCGTTCAGTATCATCCCGAGCTGAAGTCGCGGCCCTTCGAGCCGCATCCGTTGTTCGCCTCGTTCATCGGGGCGGCGATCGACCAGAGCCGGCTCGTCTGAGCCGGCTTGGGGAACGGCAATGGCGCGCGGTATCGATCATATCGTCTGGGCTGTGCGGGACATTGCCGCTACGGGAGATTTCCTGGAGCGGGCGGGCTTCACGCTGACGCCGCTCGCGCGCCATCCCTGGGGGACCGTCAATCGCCTCGTCCAGTTCGACGGCGCGTTTCTCGAGGTACTGTCGATCGGCGATATCGGCGGCATCGTCGAGCCGAAGCCGGGCGTGTTTTCCTTCGGCGCCTTCAACCGCGACTTCCTCGCGAAGCGCGAGGGCGCGTCGATGCTGGTGCTGGAAAGCCGCGACCCGCAACTGGACGGGGAGGCCTTCGAAAAGGCAAGGCTGGCCACCTACGAGCCGTTTTCCTTCGAGCGAATCGCAACCGGTCCGGATGGCAGCGAGCGGAAGGTTGCCTTCGACCTGACCTTCACGCGCGACGCCGCGGCGCCGTCGATCGGCTATTTCACCTGCTTCCATCGGTTCCCGGAGAATTTCTGGAAGCCCGAATTCCAGCAGCACGAGAACGGTGCCATCGGGATCGATGCCGCCGTGTTCGTGATGAACGAACCGGCGGATCATCACATTTTCTTTTCGGCCTTTTCGGGCATTCGCGAGATGCGGGCGACGACATTCGGTCTGTCGATCAGGACGCCGCGCGGCGCCATAGAGATCCTGACGCCCGCCGGATATCGCTCCCTTTATGGCCACGATGCTGCGGTGGGAGCAGACGAGGTGCCGCTGCTTGCCGCCGCGCGCCTTCGCGTCAAGGATCTCGGCAAGACGACGGATTTTCTGACCCGGGCCGGCATCTCCTTCCACGAGGCGCTGGAAGGGATTGTCGTTCCGGCCAAGGATTGCTTCGGTTTTTCGCTGGCCTTCTCGCAGGGGCGCGATTGAACCCTGCTGCACGTTAGTGGTGTGCCACGGAAAATGCCGCTTGCCACTGAAGCGCTTGCAAATGTTCTCTAAATAGCCGTCGTACGCCTCCGGTGCCGCAAATGTCGCAGGACCATCCATTTGCGGCAATTTTTGATTTGCCTCCTGTTTTTCTTGCGTAATCTTACCTAAAGTAATTTCGAATTGCCGTCAGGCGGAGAGGTCGCCGGCGGGTTGGGAGGTCTTCAAGCGCGAGCGGTCCAGCACTCGCGGAAGAAATGCCAGCGCGACCGGACGCCTCATCAGTCTGCACGTAGCAGTTTCAAAAGATGCGAGCGGCAAGCCGCGGCTCTGGCGGAGGCAGGCATGTTTTCCATAAAAGTTCTGTTTGGGGCGAAGCGGGCCGGAAGCTTCGTTTGCCTCACCGCGCTGGCGCTCGCGGCATGCGATAGCCAGGAGAATACGGCGGCACAGGCGCCGGCACCTTCGGTGATGGTTTCCGCGGCGCGGACCGAAGATGTGCGCCGCTCGGCGGATTTCGTCGGCCAGGTGCAGGCAGTCGACGACATTCAGCTTGTTGCCCGGGTCTCCGGCTTCCTTGAATCGAAGAATGTCGAGGACGGCGCCAAGGTGGACAAGGATACGCTGCTTTTCACCATCGAGAAGGCGCCCTACCAGGCCGAACTCCTTTCCGCCAAGGCGGACCAGGCCAAGGCCGAGGCCGACGACGCACTGAAGATCGCCGATCTCGAACGAGACAAGGACCTCTACGAAAAAGGGCATGTCTCCAAGGCCAAATACGAGGCGACCCTGGCGTCCAAGGAGCAGGCCGATGCCGTCGTCGAGGCGTCGAAGGCGGCCGTTACGCAGGCGGAGCTCAACCTCAGCTACACGGATATCAAGGCACCGTTTCCCGGCCAGATAGGCAAGACCAATTTCAGCGTCGGCGACGTGGTGGGCCCGTCCAGCGGTTCGCTTGCCCGTCTCGTGCGCCTGTCGCCGATCTATGTGTCGTTTTCGCTGAGCGAACAGGACTACCTCACGGCGGTGAAAGGTGGCGCATTGTCGCCGGAGGAAATCCGGAGCACGAAACAACGCCCGAATGTCGGCCTCGTTCTGCCCAACGGCGTGAAGCTGGAAGAAACCGGAGAGATCGTCTTCATCGACAATGCGGTCGATCCGAAGACCGGCACGATTTCGCTTCGCGCCCGATTCGAGAACGAAAGGAGCGTGCTGGTGCCGGGGACTTTCGTGACCGTGGTGCTGGAAGCCACTGAGGCTCAGCAGGAGCTGGTGATTCCGCAGGCGGCCGTGCAGCGCGACCAGCGCGGAGCCTTCGTGCTGGCGGTGAACGACCAGGAAATGGTCGAGCAGCGATATGTCGAGCTCGGCGACCAGTATCAGACGGACTACGTGGTGCAGGAGGGCCTGCAACCGGGCGAAAGAGTGATCGTGCAGGGCCTGCAGAAGGTCCGGCCGGGTGTGCCCGTCAACGCGGTCGTTGCCGGCAAGCCGGTGGAGTGACCGGCCATGTTCTCCAAATTCTTTATCTATCGGCCTAAATTCGCGCTGGTGATCTCGCTGGTCATCACCATCGCGGGCATTCTCGGCTACATCGCGCTGCCTGTGCAGCAATTCCCCGAAATCACCCCGCCGGTGGTTCAGGTGAGCGCCAGCTATAGCGGCGCCAATGCGCAGGTGCTGGAGGAAACCGTGGCCGCGCCGATCGAGGCGCAGGTCAATGGCGTCGACAACATGATCTACATGTCGTCGCAAAGCGCCGACAGCGGCGACTACAGCCTCTATGTGACCTTCCGGGTCGGAACCGATCCGGATATCGCAACGGTGAACGTGCAAAACCGCGTTTCGCAGGCGATGAGCCAGCTTCCCTCGGAAGTCACCAAGAACGGCGTCACCGTGGAAAAGGCGAGCACCAACATGCTGCTCGTCATCACGCTCTATTCGCCGAACAGCACCTATGACGAACTGTTTCTCTCCAACTACGCCTCGATCAACCTGAAGGATGCGCTGGCGCGCGTGCCGGGCGTCGGCAACGCGACGGTGATGACCGACTTTTCCTACGGCATGCGCGTCTGGCTCAACCCGGACAGGCTTGCGAGCCTCGGCATGACGCCGATCGATTTCATCAATGCGATCGAGGATCAGAATATCCAGGTTTCCGCGGGCCAGATCGGCGCGCCGCCGGTTCCAGAAGGACAGCAGTTCCAGTACACGATCACGGCGAAGGGCCGGCTCACGACGGCGGATGAGTTCCGCGACATCGTGCTGCGTACCGGCGCGGACGGCGCGGTTGTGCGGATCGGCGATGTCGCCAGGGTCGAACTGGGATCGCAGATCTACAATGCCAGTGGCAAGTTCAACGGCCAACCTTCGACGGTTCTGGCCGTCTACCAGGCGCCAGGCGCCAATGCGATAGCGGTCGCGGACGGGGTGAAAGCCCGGCTGGAATCGCTTGCGCGATCCTTCCCGAACGACGTTGCCTATGCGATTCCCTTCGATACGACGGAATTCGTGGAAAAATCCCTGGACGACGTGGTGCAGACGCTGATCGAGGCCTTCATCCTCGTGGTGAGCGTCGTCTTCATCTTCCTGGGCAGTTGGCGGGCGACGATCATTCCCACCGTTGCCATTCCCGTGTCGCTGATCGGGACCTTTGCCGTCCTGCTGGCGGCGGGCATGTCGCTCAACACGATCTCCCTGTTCGGCCTGGTATTGGCGATCGGTATCGTGGTCGACGACGCGATCATCGTGGTGGAGAATGTCGAGCGCATCATGGCCGAGGAAGGATTGCCGGCCAAGGAAGCCACTGCCAAGGCGATGGAGCAGATTACTGGGCCGGTCGTCGCCACCACGCTGGTGCTGCTCGCCGTCTTCGTGCCGACCATCTTCATGCCGGGCATCAGCGGCAGGCTTTTCTCGCAATTCGCCGTCACCATCTCCGTGGCGGTGGTGATTTCCTCCATCAACGCCCTCACGCTTTCGCCGGCGCTCTGCGGGCTGGTGCTCAAGCATCGCGGCGAACTGAAGGGGGTACTGGCCCTGTTCGAACGGGGCATCGGCAATGTGCGCGACCGCTATACCGGCCTCGTCGGCGCCCTGATCCGAAAATCCTTCGTCGGCGTCATCGCGGTTGGTCTGGCCATAGCGGCCATCGTCGTTCTCAACGGGCGGCTGCCGGGCGGCTTCCTGCCGCTGGAGGACCAGGGCTACCTGATGGTCGACGTGCAGTTGCCGGACGGCGCCGCGCTCGGCCGCACGCAGGTCATCACCGAGGACATCGAAGCGCGCCTGGAGGAGATGGAAGGCGTCGCCAACGTCGTCATCGTCAACGGCTACAGCATCCTCAATTCCGGCCTGATGCCGAATGGCGCGCTGGTGATCGTAACCCTGACGCCCTGGGACGAACGCACCGACCCATCGCTTGGCGTCAATGCCATCCTTGCCCGTCTGTGGCAGGAGTTCGGAACGATCGCGGGGGCGAATATCATTGCCTTCAATGCGCCGCCTATACCGGGGCTCGGCACGACGGGCGGCGTCGAGATGAAGGTGCAGCAGACCGGCGGAGGTACGCCGCAGGATCTTGCATCCGCCGCCGGCTCGCTCGTCTATTCAGCCAACCAGCAACCGGGTATCGGGCAGGCCTACACCACGTTCCGCGCAAATGTGCCGCAGATCTTTGTCGATCTCGACCGCACCAAGGCAAAGTCGCTCGGCATCAACGTCTCGGACATCTTCCTGACGCTGCAGGCCTATCTCGGGTCCTATTACGTCAACGACTTCAACATCTTCGGTCGCGTCTACAAGGTGCTGATCCAGGCCGAAGGGTCGTTCCGCGACAAGGTCGACGACATACGCCGGCTTTACGTGCGCAATGTCGATGGCGACATGGTGCCGCTCAGCACGCTGGTGCGGATCGAGAACCAGCTCGGGCCGCAAAACATCAACCGTTACAACATGTTCCGCGCGGCCTCCGTCAATGCCGAACCGGCGTCCGGCGCATCCACCGGCGTGGTGATGGACGGACTAGAGCGCTCAGCGGCAAGCGCCCTGCCGCCGGGCTATGCCTTTGAATGGACGGGCACGGCGCTGCAGCAACGCGGCGCCGGGCCGATCGTTGTCATCGTGCTGATGCTGTCCATCCTCTTCGCCTATCTGTTCCTCGTCGCCCAGTATGAAAGCTGGTCGATGCCGGTGGCGATCCTGATGTCGGTGACGGTCGCGCTGCTGGGCGCCTTCCTGTCCGTGCTGGTGTCCGGAAAGGATGTGAACCTCTACACGCAGATCGGCATGATCATGCTGGTGGGGCTTGGCGCGAAGAACGCGATCCTGATCGTGGAATTCGCCATGGAGGAGCGGGCCAAGGGCAAGTCGATCCTCGCCGCGGCGCGCGAGGCGGCTCATTTGCGCTTCCGGGCGGTGATGATGACCGCGCTTTCCTTCCTGCTCGGCGTGATGCCGCTGGTGCTGGCATCGGGCGCCGGTGCGGCGAGCCAGCAGGCGATCGGCTACGCCGTATTCGGCGGAATGTTCATGGCGACCACATTCGGCATCGTTCTGGTGCCGGTGCTTTATGTCGTCATGCAGATCCTGCGCGAGTGGATCAAGGGCCAATACAAGGGCGCCGATGTCGGCGATACGTCATCGAGCAGTCCTGCGGTCGAGCCGCCTGCGCCGGCTGAAGGCGAGCCGACGGGCAGCAAGGCCTGAGGAGGTCAATTGGCCGGCAGGCTTGCTTCCGCAGGCGGCCTGCCTTGGCCGTCGGGCTCCGGCCGGGCATCGGCGCCATTGCCGGATCGTTCCTGGGAAAGCCGGATATAGGCGGCCGGAGCACGGCCGTGCTTGTCCTCTCCAAAATAGATCGTCTGGTGCGGGAAGGGGATTTCGATCCCCTTCTCGTCGAAGACCTTTTTCAGGATGCCGTTGAAGGCGCGCCCCACCGCCCACTGCTTGCCGGGCATGGTCTTGATGCGCGCCCGCAGGATGACCGCGCTGTCGCCCAGTTGCTGAAGGCCATGCCATTCCATGTCGCCGAGAATGTCGTATCTGAATTCTTCGTCCCTGCGCAGGATCTCGAAGGCCTCGAACATCGCCGCTTTCGCTTCATCTTGGTCCTCGCGATATGCAATGCCCATGTCGCAGACGTGGTAGGCGAAATCGCGCATGAAGTTCGTCACCATGTCGACGGAGGAAAACGGGATGATGTGGTAGGAGCCGTGCAGGTCGCGGATGCCGACGGAGCGGATGGTCAGGCGTTCGGCCGTGCCGGTGGTGCCGCTGACGGTGATCACGTCACCCACGTTGATGGCATTTTCCAGCTGGATGAAGATGCCGGTTATGATGTCCTGCACCAGCTTCTGTGCGCCGAAACCGATCGCCAGGCCGAGCACGCCTGCCGAAGCGATGAGCGGCGCGATGTCGATGCCGATTTCGGAGAGAGAGACCATCAGCGTGAGCACGATGATGGCGATGGTTGCCGCGTTCTTGAGGAGCGTCAGCAGCGTCTGCTCGCGTGGCGAGGGGATCTTGCCGTATTCCGGGTTGGTCCGGTAGTCGACCCAGGAGGTTAGCGCCAGCCAAGAGACGAAGGCGAAGGTAAGGATCAGCGTAACGGTGATGACCGCCGACGTGGCGCGCACGCCGATCTGCGACTGAAGCCAGCCCTTGACGTCGACCAGACCGACTGTGTGCAGGGCGAAGGCGACGACGGCAACGAAGATCACGCCGCGAAGCAGCGTCAAGGTTTGCGGAATGAAGGTGTTGAGGCGCCGCTCCAGAAGCGGCAGGCGACGGTTGACTTCCTCCGGCAGCATGATGCCGCGGCTGACGGTGCCGGCGATCCAGCCCGAAACGGCGAAGCCGACAACGAAGCCGGCGAAGACCTGGAAGCTCGCATTGAGGACCGGGAAGAGCATGCCGCCCGGACGGGTAAGCACCACGGCCGCCAGGAAGGCGAGATAGCAAAGTGCCAGCACATGCCAGCGGCGGGCGATCGCGCCGGCCATGCCATTGCGTTCCGGTCCGCCCGGTGTCTGCAACAGCCAGTCGGAGACCGGCTTGCGGTTGCGCATGGTCATGGCCGCAGCTATGCCGACCGCGATCAACGCGATCAGCAGCGATACCGAACGGCCCGCAGCGAAGGAGACGTTCTGGTTGAAGATCGGGACGATCAGGAGCTGGCCGTAGCCGAGCAGCGTGATGATGGCGGTAAAGCCGCGGGTCAGCTTGTTGGCGGCGGCATCGCTCAGCGGCACCAGACGCAACTCTCCGGTGGTGGGAGAGAGCGCGAAGCGCAGCACGACCTTGATCAGTTCGACGATCAGGAAGGCGTTGAGGTATAGCGTCTGGCGCAAGCCGATCGAACCGAATGCGCCGAAAAAGGTGAGAGCGATAATATAGCCGCCGGTCCAGGCCAATATGACCGCGCCGGCATCAATGAGCATGGAAATGACGGCAAAGCCGACCAGCCTCAATCTGTTTTGGGTCGCCGCCAGATTGCCGATCGACAGATAGAGCCGCTTGGCGAATTGTCTGAGAAGCAGAAAGATCGCGTAGGTCGTGACGATGACAAGGGCAAGATCCTTCAGCGCGTCGAGCAGGACGCCGACCTGATCGCCGTCCAGCGCGGCGAAGGCGGCCGGAGCAGATTTCAGCCTTTGCCAGAAATCCTGAACGCTCCTGACGGCGGACTCCGCCATTTCCTGCGTATAGGTGGCAACCTGCCGGCCGAAGGAAGCCACTTCAGGAACGCTTTCGGGTGCGGTCGCGCCCGCGCTTTCCTCTCCCGAAGCGGTTTTCAGGCTCTGGATCAGCGCTTCGCGTTTCTTCTCGTCGCGCAGAACGTCGATGAAGCGGTTCAAGACCTCACCATCCGGCACGGATTGCCCGCCGTTCTCCAGGGCTTGCGGGCGGAGCGTTTGAGCGGATGCCGGGATGGCGGCGACGAGTGTCGCGGACAGGATCGACAGCAGGATTAGGGCGATTGCCGGAAATGCGGCGCCCCGCGGCATTACGACTGCCGATCTGATCTTCATGCCGGTCGACTCGTGCGGATTTTTCATCGGTTCGGATCGCCCAAAATCAATAATTGTCATTGCGTGCTGACGCGGATTCTAACGCTGCAACGTATTTTTTCTACCGCTCCCGCCGAGACGAGGGCGCCGGCAGTAGCTGAAGCGTCGAGGCACGAAGGAACAGTTCGGGAGTTGCCGGAGCCAAAGTATCTGTCGAACGGGAATCCCCGGTCATGAAATTCTTTTTGTCTGCATCCTTGCGATGCAGGCATTACAAATTCTATTTTGATCAGGAAAATGTGGTGAGCCCGCAGGGATTCGAACCCTGGACCTACTGATTAAAAGTCAGTTGCTCTACCGACTGAGCTACAGGCTCTCACCGAGAGACGAACGGTTCCATTCGTCGGGCGAACACATAGCGAGTTGCAGCAGGCAGGGCAAGACCCAGAGGGGGGCATCGGAACTTTATCCCTCGTGGATGAGAGAAAGCGACGAACTGGCGGGCATGCGAAGGCATCAGTGAAGGCCGCGCGTATAGCGGCAATCGAATGGGGCAGGATTTGAGAGCGGTCAAATCCAACGCGGTGTGAAACCCGCAGGCTCCGGACCAGCAATATAGGGCGGAAGCGTGCTATGGCGGACGGGGACAAAGACAATGCTCTCAACAGCGTCGAGTTCGAATTTCTCAAAGCCCATATTGCCGCGACGATGACACTGACCGAAGGCCTGATCGCTCAGGGCGCCGTCGATGCTCGGGCGCTTGACGAATTCTTCTCGTCCTTCCTTGCCAGACTTCCCGGCAATCGGCAGACGCTGGCCTTGCGGATGATCATCGAACAGTGGCGGCAGGCCCTGGCAGAGGATGGCGGATTCGGTGCGGCCTATCTTTCCGTGCTGGCCGACAAAAATCCGGGCCCTGGAAGCGGCGAAGCCAACTGAGTGGACGGCAGCATATCGTCGCAACGCCGTTGGGACATTCTGACGCGCAAAGCCGCGCGGGCGTTCCCAGGCAGCCGCTTACGTCTTACAAATCCTCGCGCAAGCTTGAAAGGACCGGAGGTTCGCCCTCGCCTATATAGGGGCGGCAAGGCAGCCGCATGCCGGACGTGATGCAGGCGGTCGGCAACTCTCTGAAATGAACGGGAATTTTTCTCGATGTTCGATAACGTTACGGTCTTCGGTGCATTTCTGGCGGGGATATTGTCCTTCGTGTCTCCCTGCGTCCTGCCCCTGGTGCCGCCTTATCTCGGCTTTCTGGCCGGGGTTTCGATGGATCAGTTGACCGGCTCCGGCGGCGAGAAGAGCGATGCGCGCCGGGTGTTCCTGGCCGCGCTCTTCTTCGTGCTCGGATTTTCGACCGTGTTCATCTCGCTGGGGGCAACCGCGAGCGTGATCGGCCAGACCCTGCGCGAGTATCTCGATTACTTCGCCTATCTGGCCGGTATCATCGTCATCATCATGGGCTTGCATTTCCTGGGCGTATTCCGCATCGCGCTGCTGTATCGCGAAGCGCGGGTGCATGTGGATCGCAAGCCGGCGGGCTATCTGGGCGCCTATCTGATCGGCCTTGCCTTCGCCTTCGGATGGACGCCCTGCATCGGCCCGATCCTCGGCGCCATCCTGTTTGTCGCGGGTTCGGAAGATACCGTCTATCAGGGGGCTTTCCTGCTTGCAGCCTATGCGCTGGGCCTTGGCGTGCCGTTCCTGCTGGCGGCGACCTTCGCGGGTCCCTTCATGCGGTTCATGTCGCGCTTCAAGCGGCATATGATGACGGTCGAGCGGGCCATGGGCGTCTTCCTTATCGTCGTCGGCATCGCGTTCCTGACGGGCCAGATGGCAACCTTTTCCTACTGGTTGCTGGAGACGTTCCCGGATCTCGCCAAGATCGGATAGGTGAGCGCGGCCTGGCTTCACCGCGTGGTGCGGCCTTCTTTGCTGGCGAGCGCGCGTAAACGTTCCGCAACGCGCGCGAATATGGACTTCGGCGCGGTGGCAAGTACCAGGCCGGTCATGATCAGCACAAAGCCGCCAATGTGGAAGAGATGCAATTCCTCGCCCAGGAACAGCACCGCCATCATCACGCCGTAGGGCGGTAGCAGATACATGAAGAGGCCCGTCGTAGCAGGGCCGACCACCTTGATGCCGTACTGGAAGCAGGTAAAGGCGAGCACCGAAGCGATCAGGGCGACGCCGGCAATCGAGCCCCATGCGCCGAGCGTGTCGGGAAAGAGGCCCGTCTCGGCATATTCCCAGATCGAGAAGGGAAGCAGGCTGATCGCTCCTGCAAGCGCGAGCGCGGCAAACAGGGAGACGGTCGGCACCTCGGCCAGTTCCTGACGCTTCAACAGCACCGAATAGATCGCCCAGCTGATGGCGGCGAGGGCAAAGACAACGTCGCCCGCGTTGAGGTCCAGTGCCAGAAGCGCCGCGAAGGAGCCCTTCACGACGATCGCGACCACGCCGGTGATCGCCAGTACGATGCCGATCCATTCCCGCAAGGCGATCCGCCGCCCGCGAAACAGCCATTCGAGAAGCAGGATGAGGACTGGCGACGAGGTGTAGATGAGCGTTCCGTTGGTGGCGGTGGTGAAGCGCAGCGCGAAGTAGACGCCCGCGCCGCAGATCCACATGCCGAGCACGCCCATGATGCCGATCAGTTCCCAATTGCCGAGGAGCGTCCTGCGGTAGCGAACCAGCCCTTGCGCGGCGAAGGGCAGCAGGATGGCAAAGGCCACGATCCAGCGCAGGAAAGCCAGCATCCATGGCTCGACCGATTCGACGGCTGCACGGCCGATGATCAGGTTGGAGGAAAAGAACAGCGGCATGGCAAGCAGCAGCGCGTAGGCGCGCGTACGTTCGTCGCTCATGGAAAACATATGTCTCGGGTCCGGATGGGGAGCGCGGCCGGGGAGGTGGCCGTTCAACACGTCGGCTCCTCATAGCTTAACTGCCGGAGCCTTGTATACGGGCTGGAAGAATTCGGGAACGGGCGCGGGCCCGATCAGTTCAGGGCAAGCGGCTTGCCGGCGAGGACATTGGGCTGGCAACCGATCTTGTGCGCTGCGAGCAGCACGCAAGCGGCTGCCGCATCCGCGGCATTCGGAAAAGGCCCGACAAGAAGGCGCATCTGGCCGCTTTTTTCACTGCCACCCGGGGCAAGGTGAGGAGCAAGGTTCGCTTTCAACGCGCCGAGTTCCGCCTTTATCCGCCGATAGGCCAATCCCGCGTCCTCGGGGGAGGAAAAGACGCCAAGGTCGATGGCGAAGTCCGTCCGTGCCAGTCGGCCGTCCCCGTCGCCCGCGATCGTGCCCGCGGCCCTGGATACAGCCAAAGTCGGCCTGGCGCTCTGCGATCCGTCGGCCGGTGTCGCCGCCTTGTGCCCGGGCGCGGGAATCGAGCCTACCGTGGCGGGTTCGTCGTGCGAGGGCAGGGCGACGATGCGAACGGGCTGGCGGGAGGGCGTCGCCACCGCCTCGGGATTGCCACGTTCGGTGAGCGGCACATTCAGCGAGACGGCCTCCGGAGCGGGAGCCGTTTCAACCGCGTTGGGCTTGCCGAGCTTCTTCTCGATGCGCTGCTGCATGACATCTTTTGTCGCGGGATGGGCTTGGTCGCCGCCCGTTCCGCCCGCATCCGACAACGGCACCTCCGGAGCGGGCGTCTTGCCCTGTTCGACCATCCGCAAGCGCTCTGAAAGTTGCCGGTCACGTTCCTGAAGGATATCGAGGGTGCGTCGCAGCCCTGCAACCTCCCGGCGCAATACGCCAAGTTCCACTTCGAGCCGGCTCTTCGCCTGAGCCGCCGCGAGGCCTCCCTGCGAGGGATAAACGGCAAAATCGACGGTCTCGCCATCCTGGACGATTGCGCCCGTGGCGCCGATTTCTCCGACCGCGGGAGGGAGCGGCAGGCCCGCCACTCTGGTTCCCGGCCCGTCGTCCTTGCCGGCTATGACGAAGGCGGCGATTGCGGAGACCGAAAACAGCAATGCGCCCGCTCCCCAGACCATGGCCCAGGCAACATCGAGCGAAGCCGCGCCACGGCTTCTGATCGACTTTCCACTGCCAAGTTTGCCGGGAGGCGGTTTCACGCACACGTATCCAGGATCGATTCACCCAATCGTCCAGACAGGAAACCTCGGATATGGTTAACAACCGTTAAATCTTTCTCGACCTGCGGACAAGCGAGGCAAAGTTTTGTCCTGAGCGCTGCGGCATCGTCGCATATCGGCCGTTTTCGAGCCTTGTCATGAAACGAAACAGGGTTTGATTGTTGTTCCCTCGCATCAGTCGGCTAAAGGGAAGCATCGGATTCGTTTCATGATTTTTGGTCAGGCAGAAAGGGCGCGGATTAATGTGCGGAATTGTCGGGATCCTTGGAAAGGCGGATGTCGCGGGGCAATTGGTCGACGCGCTGAAGCGCCTGGAATACCGGGGCTATGATTCCGCCGGCGTTGCCACGCTGATCGACGGCGGCCTTGTCAGCCGGCGCGCGGAAGGCAAGCTCAGGAACCTGGAAGCCAAACTGGAACAAAGCCCGCTGGCGGGAACCAGCGGCATCGGGCATACGCGCTGGGCCACGCACGGAGCGCCGAGCGTCAGAAACGCCCATCCGCACGCGACGACGCGGGTGGCCGTGGTCCACAACGGCATCATCGAGAATTTCCTGGAACTGCGCGCCGAGGTCGAGGCCAGGGGCTGCCGCCTGGAAAGCGATACGGACACGGAAGTGGTCGCCCACCTCATCACACTGGATCTTCAAGCGGGAAAGACACCGCGCGAGGCAGTGGCAGCCACACTGCACCGCCTCAAGGGTGCGTTCTCCTTCGCGATCCTCTTTGCCGGCGAAGACGACCTGATGATCGGTGCCCGGCGCGGCTCGCCGCTGGCGGTCGGTCACGGCGACGGCGAGATGTATCTCGGCTCGGACGCTATTGCATTGGCGCCCTTTACCGACCGCATCACCTATCTGGAGGAAGGCGACTGGGCGGTGCTGACGCGCCGGGGCGTCGAAATCTTCGACGAGAACGACAGGCCCGTGGAAAGGCGCGAAACGGCAACCTCGGCCGCGGCAACGCTGGTCGACAAGGGCAATTTCCGCCACTTCATGGCCAAGGAGATCCACGAGCAGCCGGAAGTGCTCGGGCATACCCTTTCGCGTTATCTCGATCTCACGCAGTCGAAGACGGTGCTGCCGAAAGGGGCGGAATTCGATTTCGCCTCCTGCGAGCGATTGGTGATTTCAGCCTGCGGCACAGCCTATTATGCCGGTCTCATCGGCAAATACTGGTTCGAGACGATTGCCCGGCTGCCGGTCGACATCGATATCGCTTCGGAGTTCCGCTATCGCGAAGTGCCGGTCAAGGCGGGCGACCTGGCGCTGTTCGTCTCGCAATCGGGCGAGACCGCCGACACGCTCGCCTCGCTGCGCTATTGCAAGGCGCAGGGAATGAAGATCGGCGCGGTGGTGAACGTGCCTGAATCGACCATCGCCCGTGAAGCGGATTTCGTCTTTCCGACCATCGCGGGCCGGGAGATCGGGGTCGCTTCCACCAAGGCATTCGTATGCCAGCTTGCGGTGCTTGCCTCGCTTGCCGTCCATGCCGGGCGCGTCAGGGGCACGATCAGCGATGAGCGCGAGGCAGAACTCGTGCGCATGCTCGCCGAAATCCCTGCCTATGCGGTCAAGGCGCTGCGGCACGAGGTGGAAGTGGAGCAGCTTGCCCAGCCGCTTTCCAAGTCGCAGCACGTGCTCTATCTCGGCCGCGGCACCAGCTTCCCGCTCGCCATGGAAGGCGCGCTGAAGCTGAAGGAGATTTCCTATATCCATGCCGAGGGATATGCCGCCGGCGAACTCAAGCACGGCCCGATCGCGCTGATCGACGAGACCATGCCGGTCGTCATTGTCGCGCCCTATGACGGGGTTTTCGAGAAGACGGTGTCGAACATGCAGGAAGTGGCGGCGCGAGGCGGCCGCATCATCCTGATCACCGACCAGCGCGGCGCCGAGGAATCCGGCTTGCAGGCCTGGAAGACGATCGTGCTGCCGGATGTGCCGGCCTTCATCGCGCCGATCGTGCACGCTATCCCCGTGCAGCTTCTGGCCTATCACACCGCCGTCTTCATGGGCACGGATGTGGATCAGCCGCGCAATCTGGCAAAGTCCGTCACGGTGGAATGACGATACAGGCCCGTCGCGCTTATTGGGCGGCGGGCTCTCCTTCGCCTTCCGGCTGGTCTTCCGGCAGGCGCGGGCAGACAAGGCCCAGATCGCCGACGCTGATGCAGGACCGGCACCAGGTGATGCCGCGCTCGGCCTCCTGCCTTTCGAGCTCTTCTTCCGACATGCCTTCCGGAGCGGGAATGCAGCTTTGGCCGCAAGCTTCCAGGCCCTGGGGCGCATCGGGCGCGCCTGCGAGCAAGGTGAAGATCCTGCCGGTCGCACACAGGATTTCGCTCGGTTCGAAGAGGCCGGGCAGCCCTGCTTCATCTTCTGGAGCGGTGTCCACCGGCGGTGCTATGGGCGGCGCCGTCCCGGCGGGCGGCGGCGAGCCGGGCTCGGCCGACACGGGCTGGCATGCCTCGAAAAGCATCGCCAGCGTTTCAGGGTCCGTGTAGGGCACCGTTTCGTCGCCCAACCCTTCGTCTTCCCGGAATTCCCGCCAGGCACGCTGGGTTTGCGGTCCCGGCAAACCGTCGACGGTGCCCGCGTCATAGCCCGATTCGTTGAGGCAGCCCTGTATCCAGGCCACATTTTCCTGACGCGTCGGGCGCGGGCGGATCGGCGCGCAGCCGGCGCCGTAAGGGCGATAGCCTTCCTGACAGACGCAGCGGTTTTCGGAGATCGAATAGACGAAGGGAGCACTGCATATGCGCGTGTCGCGCCGCACGCAGGCACCATCGAGCACCACATATCCGCTCGGGCAGATGCAGCCACCAGCACTTGCCGAATAAAGCCACGGCGCCTCGCAGCGCGGCGCCGGCAGCAGCGGCGGGATCGGCACCGGCAGGATGCAGCGGTTCAGGGCCGACGAATAGATATAGGGAAGAACGCAGCGGCGCGGCCGGTCGGGAAGAATGCAACGGCCGTTGCGCCAGACGCGCGGCGGCCGGCAGAAGTTTGCATCCGGCAGAATGCAGCGACCGTTGCGCAGCACGCGCGGTGGGCGGCACTCGACCACACGGTCCACGCAGCGGCCATTGCGGTAGACCTGGCCGGGCCGGCATTGGCGGTCCGGATCCACGCAACGCCCGTTACGTAAAACCTGAGGCGGGCGGCACTCCGCAACCCGGTCCACGCAGCGTCCGTCACGCAACACCTGACCTTGCCGGCATGTGGGGGCGACATCGACGCAACGGCCATTGCGCAGCACCTGGCCGGCGCGGCATTCAACGACGCGATCGACACAGCGTCCATTGCGCAGAACCTGACCCTCCCGGCAGGTGGGCGTTGCGTCGACGCAGCGACCGTTGCGCAGCACCTGGCCGCGGCGGCATTCGACGACCCGGTCCACGCACTGGCCGTTGCGGAGAACCTGACCGGCCGGGCAGTTGACAGGCTGAGGATTTACGCAGCGCCCGTTGCGAAGCACTTGCGGTGGCTGGCACTCCACGACGCGGTCCACGCACTGTCCGTCGCGCAAGACCTGTCCGCGGGGGCACCTCGGCGGCTGCTCAATGCAACGGCCGTTACGGAAGACCTGTCCTTCGGGGCACTGCTGCCGGCGGGGCTGGAATCCTTCTGCGGTCTTGGGCGGTTCGGGCTTTTGCTGCCCGAACTGGATTTGCAGAACCTCCTTCGCCGACGTTGGCGCCGTCCCTGCGGCGAATGCGCCAAGAAGGCCGATCAGAAGGGCAAGGAGGATGCCGGGAAGCGAGGCAGGGGCTTTAGGGAGGACCGTATTGGTCGACAGGCGTCTACGTGACACTTTCAGCCCCCTTGCTCAGGCGGTGCTTGGTCCGGAAACGGGACTGCCGATCCTCCGTCGGTTCGATGAAAGGAACGCGACGACGAGTCTATCGGTAGCCCTGCAGGAAAGAACTCTAGCACAGGTCAATCACGTTCGGGTGAACAGTGTTTCTCGGATGCTGCTTTTTATCGTGCCGCGCGAAGGAGTTAGCCTGCTGCGAAGCAGGCGTGCTCTTCAGGAAATCTCGGAAGGCCGGCTGACGACAAAGGCCGCGCAGCCGAGGAAGAAGAGTGCGACGAGGAACGCGGACATTCTTCCTGGATGGGCGGAGAGAAGGAAAATGCTGAAGCCGATGCCCATACCCGCAAGCGCAAAGGCCTTGGAGCGCCGCGAGATAACGCCGTGTTCCCGCCAGGCGCGCACGGGGGGACCGAACCGCCGATGCTCCATGATGCGGCGCTCCAGTTCCGGCGACGACCGTGCGAAGCATGTTGCGGCCAGGATGAGGAAGATCGTCGTCGGCAACAGGGGGACGACGACCCCGATCAGGCCGATCACGACGAATAGTGCGCCTAGCGTCTTGAATAGCGGTCGCTGCAACGTCGCAGCCTCACTCAGCCCTTGCGGGTACGGGATTGAAAAACTTTGGCGGCGTGGAGGATACCGCGCTGGCAATTTCTACACTATGTAGAGAGAGGGCCGTAAGGAAAAAGGCCCCGGTGCCGGCTGCCGGCGCCTCAGTTGTGATGGGACGCGGAAGCCGGTGACGCAAAAGCAGGATCTGGAACAGCAGGACGAGCCGCTGCATATGAAGGCATCGCGTCCAAGCGGGATGACGCGACTTAGGAACTATTTCCTTACGGGTCTCGTCATTGCCGGTCCCATAGGCATCACGCTTTATCTTACCTGGTCGCTGATCCAATGGGTCGACGGCTGGGTGAAGCCGTTCATTCCTGCCGTCTACAATCCAGACACCTATTTGCCGTTTCCGGTCCCCGGATTCGGGCTGATCGTCGCATTCTTCGCGCTGACGCTCGTCGGCTTCTTCACAGCCAATATCGCCGGCAGGACGTTGCTCGCCTATGGCGAATCCGTGCTTGGCCGCATGCCGCTGGTGCGCAATCTCTACAGCGGCCTGAAGCAGATTTTCGAGACCGTGCTTTCGGAGCGTTCCAACACCTTCAAGAAGGCGGGGCTGATCGAATATCCGCGGCAAGGTCTCTGGGCGATCGTCTTCGTCGCCACCGATACCAAGGGCGAGGTGTCCCATCGGCTTTCGGGTGGGCGGGAGTATATTTCCGTCTTCCTGCCGACGACGCCCAATCCAACCTCCGGCTTTCTGCTGTTCGTGCCGCGCGACGAAGTGATCGAGCTTGAGATGTCGGTCGAAGAGGCGGCCAAGCTGGTCATTTCCGCCGGTCTCGTCAGTCCCGAATTTCCGAAAAAGCTGCCCGTGAAGGCGCCCGGCAAGAAGTCGGCAAAGCCCGCTTCACTTGAACCTGCCGATTGATCAGCCCGCGCGCAGAAGTCTCACGGCTTCGTCGCGCGAGAACAGATAGAGCAGAACACGCAGGGCCTGGCCGCGCTCGCCCTTGAGCTCGGGATCTTTCTCCAGGATCAGCTTGGCGTCATCGCGGGCGACTTCCATGAGGTCGGCGTGTGTTTCGGCGCGGGCGATGCGAAAGCCGGGCATGCCCGACTGGCGCGTGCCGAGGATCTCGCCTTCGCCGCGCAGCCGCAGGTCTTCCTCGGCAATGCGGAAACCGTCGTTCGTCTCGCGCATGATCTGCAGACGCGCCGTTGCCGTTTCGCCGAGCGGCCCCTTGAACAGCAGAACGCAGGTCGACGCCTTCGAGCCGCGCCCGACGCGACCGCGCAGCTGGTGAAGCTGCGACAACCCGAAGCGCTCCGCGTGTTCGATGACGATGATCGTCGCGTCCGGCACGTCGACGCCGACCTCGATCACCGTGGTGGCCACGAGGACACGCGCCTGGCCGTCCTTGAAGGCTGACATCGCCGCTTCCTTTTCCGCCGCGTCCTGCCGGCCATGCACCAGCGCGACGACAGGACCGAGCGCGCGCGCCAGATCTTCGTAGCGTTGCTCGGCGGCCGCGAGATCGGATTTTTCCGATTCCTCCACCAACGGGCAGACCCAGTAGATCTTCTGGCCTTCGGCGATTGCCGCGCGCATCCGCTCGACCACCTCGCCGATACGATCCAATGCGACCGTGACCGTCTTGATCGGTTGCCGGCCGGCGGGTTTCTCGGTGAGCTTGGAGACCTCCATGTCGCCGAAATAGGTCAGCACGAGGGTGCGCGGGATGGGCGTCGCCGTCATGACGAGCACGTCGACGCCGCGCCCTTTCGCCGAAAGCGCCAGCCGCTGGTGCACGCCGAACCGGTGCTGCTCGTCGATCACCGCAAGGCCGAGATCCTTGAAGGCGACGTCGCCCTGAAAGAGGGCATGGGTTCCGACGAGAAGGTCGATCTCGCCGCTCTCCAGACCCTCGCGCACCTCGCGCCGATGTTTCGCGCCATCGCGCCCGGTAAGGACTGCCGCACGGATGCCCGCCGCCTCGCAGAGCGGGGCGATCGAGGCGAAGTGCTGGCGGGCGAGGATTTCGGTCGGGGCCATCATCGCGGCCTGAGCGCCGCTTTCGACCACGGTGCAGATGGCAAGAAGCGCGACGATGGTCTTGCCGGCGCCGACATCCCCCTGCAACAGACGCAACATGCGCGTCGGCTCGGCCAGATCGCTCTCGATCTCGGCGACCGCCTGCCGCTGACCGTCGGTCAGCGAATAGGGCAGGGCGGCAAGCACCTTGCGTTTCAGGTGGCCGTCCGGCCGCCGCGATATCCCGCCCACGGTCTTCAGAGAGCGGCGCACAAGGGCGAGCGCGAGCTGGTTGGCGAGGTATTCGTCATAGGCGAGGCGGCTCAGGGCGGGGTTCTCGTCGGAGCCGACACCGCCGTCCGCCGGATGATGGATCTCCTCCAGCGCCTCGCGGAACGGCGGGAAGCGGCGCCTGTCCAGAAAGGCCGCATCGAGCCATTCGGGCAGGTCCGGCACGGATTTCAGGGCGAGCCCGAGCGCCTTCTGCAACATTTTCGACGAAAGGCCCGCCGTGAGCGGATAGACGGGTTCGACCAGAGGCAAGTCGGCGGCATCGCCAATCGGCACCATGTGGTCCGGGTGGACCATCTGCGCGCGGCCGTTGAACCACTCGACCTTGCCCGAAACAAGCAGGGTTTCGCCTTCGGGAAGCGTCTTTTCCAGCCAGTCGCGCCGGGCGTGGAAGAAGACCAGGGCGATTTCGCCACTGTCGTCATGGGCAAAGACGCGGTAGGGAATCTTGCTGTGGCGCGGCGGCGGCTGGTGCCGGTCGATCCTCACCTCCAGCGTGACGATCGCGCCTTCCGGAGCGCGGGCGATGCCCGGCCTCAGGCGTCGATCGATCACGCCGCTCGGCATGTGGAACAGCAGATCGACGAGCGCCGGCTCCCGGTCGCCGGAGCCTTCCAGAAGGGTCTGCATGGTCTTTGCGGTTTTCGGTCCGATGCCCGAAAGGCTGGAGATCGGTCGAAACAGGGGATCGAGAAGGGCCGGGCGCATGCGTTCCTAACTGCCATCACCATTTGCGATAGGCAATCGCCGATCGCGGGTTTCGGCGCTGACAGGCGGCGATGCGCGGGCTATATAGGCGCCAGATCCTGTGCGCGTGACGGGCGAAACCGCCTGTCGCGAAGAATTCGATTCCGGAGATTTTCGATGGACGCTGAAAAGACGGGGAGCGCTGCGGTGGATGGCCTCGATGCGCGCCGCAAGCGCATTCTGTTTCGCGCCCAGCATCGCGGCATCAAGGAAATGGACATCCTGATCGGCGGCTATGTGAACGCGCATATCGCCACGATGCCGGAGGCCGACCTCAACGAAATCGAGGCGCTGATGGAGATACCCGATCAGGACCTGCTGTCGTGGATGACCGGCAGCCGCGAGGTTCCGGCGCGCGTCAATACGCCACTCTACCGGGCGATCATTGCCTTTCGCGGCGCGCAGGCGAGAAGCTGAAGCACGGCCGCGTTTTCAAGATTGAGGATTACCGAAAGTGTTTGAAGGCTTTCTGCGCGACCGCGGCAACATTGTCGTGTCGGGTGTTCCGGACGGTGCCGAGGTCCATGTACTGGCGCGCATGCTGCGCGAAACGGACAGGCGTGGCCTGAAACTCGTCTTCGTGGCGCGCGATGCGACGCGGATGCAGATGGCGGCGGAAGCCTTTGCCTTCTTCGCGCCGGACGCCTCGATCCTGCAACTGCCGGCCTGGGACTGCCTGCCTTACGATCGGGTGTCGCCGAACCCCTCGATCGTGGCGCAGCGGCTTTCCACGCTTGGGCGTCTGGCCTCGGGCCTTGAAGGCGACCAGCCCTTCGTGCTGCTGACGACCGCCAATGCGGCGATCCAGAGGTTGCCGTCGCGCGCGTTCGCCGAAAGCCAGAGCTTCCGCGCCGCGCCCGGCAACAGGGTCAACCTGTCGAAGCTGGTCGACTGGCTGGAACTCAACGGTTTCATTCGCTCCTCGACCGTACGCGACACCGGCGAATATGCGGTGCGCGGCGGCATCGTCGATCTCTTCGCGCCCGGCAGCGAGGCGCCGGTGCGGCTGGATTTCTTCGGCGATACGCTGGAGTCGATCCGCTCGTTCGATCCCGAAACCCAGCGCACCACGAAGCAATTGAAGCGCATCGACCTGGTGGCGATGAGCGAGGTCGTGCTTTCCGAAGAAGCGATCTCGCGGTTCCGCAACGGCTATGTGCGCCGTTTCGGTGCGGCCGATCGCGACGATATCCTCTATCAGTCGATCAGCGAGGGCCGGCGCTATCCCGGCATGGAGCATTGGCTGCCGCTCTTCCATGAGCATCTGGAGACGATTTTCGACTACACGGCCGACGTTCCGGTGGTGCTCGATGCGTCCATCGACGATGTGGTGCGCGAAAGGCTCGATCAGATCCGCGACCACCATGCAGCCCGCGCCGAGGCGATGGAAGGCGGCCGGACCGCCGGGTCCGTTCCTTATCGCCCCCTTGAGCCGCAGGAACTCTATCTCGGCACGGAGGAGTGGACGGCGCTGCTGGCCGATGGCGCCACGGCGCGCCTGAACCCGTTTTCCGTGCCGCAGGGGCAGGGTCAGCGTCTTGTGGAGCTCGATGGCCGCCAGGGCAGGACATTCGCGGCGGAGCGCGCCGCCGGCGATATCAACATCTTCGACGCCGTTGCCCAGCATGTCGGCAGGACGGCGAAGGACGGCAAGAAGGTCGTCATCGCCTGCTGGAGCGAGGGCTCGCGGGAGCGGCTCGCTCAGGTTCTCGACGATCACGGGCTGAAGAAACTTGCGCCAGTCGAGAACGAAGCGTCGATCCGGGACCTGCCGAAGGGCATGACGGGGCTTGCGGTGCTCGGTATCGAGCATGGCTTCGAGATGGACGACCTGGCCTTCATCGGCGAGCAGGACATCCTTGGCGACCGCCTTGTCCGCCAGCGGCGGAAGAAGGGCAAGGGCGCCAACGTCCTGACCGAGGCGACGAGCCTTTCGGAAGGCGACCTCGTGGTCCATGTCGAGCACGGTATCGGCCGCTTCCTCGGGCTGAAGACCATCGAGGCGGCAGGCGCGCCGCATGACTGCCTGGAGCTGCAATACGCGCTTTCGGCCAAGCTCTATCTGCCCGTCGAAAACATCGAGCTTCTGACCCGCTTCGGTTCCGAGGATACCGACGTCCAGCTCGACAGGCTCGGCGGCGGAGCGTGGCAGGCGCGCAAGGCGCGCATGAAGAAGCGCATCCTGGAAATCGCCGACGGCCTCATCAAGACGGCGGCGGAGCGGGCGCTCAAGACCGCGCCTGTGGTCAGCGCGCCGGACGGGGTCTACGACGAATTCGCCGCCCGCTTTCCTTACGAGGAAACGGAAGACCAGCTTACCGCCATCGATGCAATTTTCGAGGATCTGGCCGCCGGGCGGCCGATGGACCGTCTGGTCTGCGGCGATGTCGGCTTCGGCAAGACCGAGGTCGCCCTGCGTGCGGCCTTCATGACGGCGATGACGGGACGACAGGTGGCGGTCGTCGTGCCGACCACGCTGCTCGCCCGCCAGCATTTCCGGACCTTCTCCGAGCGGTTCCAGAGCCTGCCGATCCATGTCGCGCATGCGTCTCGCCTTGTCGCATCCAGGGAACTGAACCAGACCAAGAAGGGACTGGCGGACGGCTCTGTCGACATCGTCGTCGGCACCCACGCGCTGCTTGGCAAGGGGGTGACTTTCCGGGACCTCGGCCTTCTGATCATCGACGAGGAGCAGCACTTCGGCGTCAAGCACAAGGAGCGGCTGAAGGAACTGAAGTCGGACGTCCACGTGCTGACGCTTTCGGCAACGCCGATCCCGCGTACCCTGCAAATGGCGCTGACGGGCGTGCGGGAGCTGTCGCTGATCGCCACACCCCCGGTCGATCGTCTCGCCGTGAGGACATTCGTTTCGCCCTTCGATCCGCTGGTGGTGCGCGAAGCGTTGCTGCGCGAGCGCTATCGCGGCGGGCAAAGCTTCTATGTGTGCCCGCGCGTTTCCGACCTTGCCGATACCAGAGCCTTCCTGGAACAGACCGTGCCGGAGGTGAAGGTGGCGGTCGCCCATGGCCAGATGCCGCCGGGCGAACTCGACGACGTCATGAACGCCTTCTACGAGGGCAAGTTCGACGTGCTTCTGTCCACGACGATCGTGGAATCGGGCCTCGACGTGCCGACGGCCAACACGTTGATCGTGCACCGGGCGGATATGTTCGGCCTTGCCCAACTCTACCAGCTGCGCGGCCGCGTAGGCCGCTCCAAGACGCGCGCCTATGCGCTGTTCACCGTGCCGGCCAACAAGATGCTGACGGCGACGGCGGAGCGCCGGCTGAAGGTGCTGCAATCGCTGGAGGGGCTTGGCGCGGGTTTCCAGCTCGCCAGCCACGATCTCGACATTCGCGGCGCCGGCAACCTGCTTGGCGACGAGCAGTCGGGACACATCAGGGAAGTCGGCTTCGAGCTTTACCAGCAGATGCTGGAGGAAGCGGTAGCGCAGCTGAAGTCGGGCGGAGAGGACTTCGCCGACGAGCAATGGTCGCCGCAGATTTCGGTCGGCACGCCGGTGATGATCCCCGAAAGCTATGTCGGCGACCTGCAACTGCGCCTGCAGCTCTACCGTCGCCTTGCCGATCTCACCGAGCCGCAGGAGATCGACGGCTTCGGCGCCGAGCTGATCGACCGTTTCGGCCCGCTGCCGGAGGAAGTGCAGCACCTCCTGAAGATCGTCTACATCAAGGGCCTGTGCCGCAAGGCGAATGTGGAGAAGATCGACGCCGGACCGAAGGGCGCGGTGATCGCTTTCCGCAACAACGAATTCCCGAACCCGGCCGGCCTTGTCGGTTACATCACCGAACAGGGTGTGCTGGCCAAGATCCGGCCTGACCAGAAAGTGGTGTTCAGCCGCGACTGGGAGACGCCGGAAAGCCGGCTGAAGGGATCGGCGGCGATCCTCGTCAAGCTGTCGCGGCTGGCAGAGGTGGAAATAAAGGCGGCGTAACCGGGCCGAGGCCTTTCGCTTGATCGGGAGCGGGCGTTGCCCGCGAAGATTTCTGGATCGCCGGGTCGCCGCTCGGCTGCGCCTCACTCGCCCGGGATGGCGCCCGAGAGTGTTGTGTGCGCCCGCCCCACACTCGGATGTCATCCCCGTGAAAACGGGGATCCAGTAGACACCCGCCTCAGTGGCTAAATCTCCGATGCTGGCGGTTACTGGATGCCCGGTCGAGCCGGGCATGACAGAGTGTGTGGCTGCCACTCTGCCGTAACTCCTCGGTTCGTCATACGCGGGCTCGACCTGCGTATCCACGCGGCATCACCGCTTGCCGCAGAGCTTCATGGATCGCCGGGTAAAGCCCGGCGATGACGAACGGAGAGGCAGTACGTCCTCCGACGATCGAGGGTGTGGCAGGTCGCTTGTCACATACTCAGGTGTCATCCCCGTGAAGACGGGGATCCAGTAAACGCATGCGTTGGTGGCTGAATCTCCGGCCACCGTGGTTACTGGATGCCCGGTCGGGCCGGGCATGACAGAGCGTGTGATGAGCGCCTGCCCCACACTCCGTCGTCTCCCCGGACCGCGTGCGCTAAAGCGCATCGCGAGAGCCGGGATCTAGACATCAGCCGCGCGAAGCGCGTCGCCCGATTTCCCAACACATGCGACAGAATGAATGTGGCTATCAACCGGGAATTGCACTTTTCTCGCGAACGTCCTCAGGCTAGAATACGCATCGAGCCTTTGAAAAATACTGGCTCAGGGGTTTAGCAACCTCTACGAAAGCAGCTGGCATCAGCTGCAAATGATGCCTCCTCGACCTCAGGGGTCCAAACCCTCATGGCCGGGGAGGCGATGGCGCATGTCCAAGGGCTTGCCCTAAAGGCCATCGCGGCCGTTCTTTGGTCGGCTTGTGAACTCCCCGGCCGCCAGAGGTCTTCCTCTGGCGGTTCAAGCATCCGAAGGGGAGGCATGAATGGCGGACGGCTATAATTTCGCTGCGGATTTACTCACCACCTGGCGCTCGACGGCGGACTGGGTGAAGGCTGTAGGTCTGGTGGCATTCGCCGGCACAGCCGTTGCGTCGCTGGCCCTCACCTTGAAATACCGCCTCGCGAAGGCGCATCTCGCCCGCGAGAGCGAGCTGTTGAGCTTTCTCCCGCCCGCCGATTTTTCCGAACCGCGGATTTCGCATGCGCCGGGCATCCGCCTCGTCTCGCGACCAGCCAGGGACGAGGCCTGATCCGGCTCCGCAATCGTCATGTCCGGGCCCAGTTGGACACCCGCTCGCCCCTTGCGCCACCCGCACCTCAACCAGGTGCGGCGGGCGGGTCGCCGGTCAATGGCCCGGCGATGACGACCTTGTCTATCGGGGTCTATCGAGCGGGCCTTCGCCCGCGGATGATTTCTGGATACCGGATCAGCGGTCCGCTGCGCCTCACTCGCCCGGGATGACGACGGAGTGTGGGGTGCGCGCCTGCGCCAAACTCGGATGTCATCCCCGTGAAAACGGGGATCCAGTAAACACATGCGCCTAAGGCCAGACCTCCGGCGTTGGCGGTTACTGGATGCCCGGCCAAGCCGGGCATGACAGAGTGTGTGGGCGCGTTAGCGCAAGCACGACAGGGTAAGTGGCCACTCTGCCGAAACTCCTCGGCTCGTCATACGCGGGCTCGACCCGCGTATCCATGCGGCGCCAGCATATTTCGCCGTCGTCCGATGGATCGCCGGGGCGTTTTCCAGTACCGGGCCCGGCGAAGACGAGAGGGGAGGCAGAGCGTCCTCCGACGGTCGGGGGTGAGGCAAACGCCTGCCGCACACCCGTCATCCGGCACCAGTGAGGACAAAGTCCGAACGCCGGTGCAGGATCCAGACATCATCCGCGCGAAGCGCGTCATTTCACGATGGTGGTGTTGATCTTCAGACGAGTCCCAGACCTTCAAGTCGTTCGGCGTTCAAGCGTGACTTCGCTTTCACGAGGTCCCGGTCAAGGGTCGTGGGATTTCCGCCTTCGTCGAATGGCTTCTTGAAATTGAAGGCTCGCGCCGACGGTCCGTGGTCGTGCAGGTGCTCCATGCGCTCCACCCCTTCGCGCCAATCAGGCCGGTGGTCGCTGTCGATCCACCACAGGACGTAGGGCGGCCAGGAGGGCCTGACGAACCATTCGCCGCCGCGCTTCAGCGCTTCCAGGTGAATGCCGGAATAGGTGAAGGCGTAGATCGATTCCAGGTCGCGCCATTTGGATAAGGTCGACGGCGACCAACCGTCGCCGCGTTCGACATAAAATCGGGGGTAGATCTGCGCTCCCCAGCATTCGGGACCGGGCTCGCCGTCATAGCCGGAACGCCCGAGGAAGCCGTCACTGACTTCGACCGCCCGGAGATTGACGGGATCCAGTTCGCGGAACCCATCATTCACGGGATCCGAGGAAGGGCGAGCGAATATGCCAAACGTATAAAGTGCAACGCAGGGTCTGCGCATTCATGCTCCATTTCACGCGGGATATGGCCTTGCCGATAAAATGCCGGGATCGGAAGTTCAATCGGTAAAGGCATTGCAATAGTCGGCGCAATCAAAAGGGGCATCTCTTCGAAACCATCCATTAAGCCTGATAGGGCAGACTGATCGTCGGCAGAAAGTAGCTCAGAGCCACCAGTAAAGCGTTCAGGTCCCGCCCGTGCCCTTCAAAGCCACCCGCCACCGCAAGAATACCATCCGCCGCCGCCTCGTCATTCCGGCCCTTGCCATTGCCACCGTCGGTTATTTCGGCTTCCATGCGCTGAACGGCGAGTTCGGTCTTGTCGGCAGGGCGCGGATCGAGCATCGGGTCGAGAGCCTGAAGCTGGAGCTCGAAACGCTCCGCGCGGAGCGCCGGGAACTGGAAATGCGCGTAGTGCTTCTGCGGCCGGAAAGCCTCGATCCGGACATGATCGACGAGCGCGCGCGCCAGGCGCTGAACCTCGTCCATCCGCAGGAAGTGGCGATCCTGCGGCCATCGAACTGACATTCAACAATAAACTTGTTTTCAGTTAATGAGAGCCTGTTAGCCGAATTTCGGTTAAGGCGAAGAATTATGTGTTGAATTAATGAGTTGAACGAAAAAATACCGTTCGGCAAACGGTCTTTTGTTGACAGATGACCTGAAGTACCGTCCGCTAGATCGGTATTGGAGGAAACGTCGCCCCAGAGCGCATTCAGGCTGGATCATCACACTCGCCGACGAAGGTCTGTCCGGCTGCTTGAGGCTGGGGCATCTCCAGTCGTCGGTGAACGCTGTTCCGTCCCCTGACATGTCTCAACGGGCCCATAGCGAGTTGAGGGAAATGGCTGCGACAGCGAAACGGAACACGGGCACGCGCGCACGCGGCGCGAGCCAGGGGCGCTCAGGCGCACGCGCGGCGAAGGCCGCTCCGGCAACCGCCGAATTCAGCAAGGACGAAGAGCTTCACGCCTATCGCGAGATGCTGCTCATCCGCCGCTTCGAGGAGAAGGCCGGCCAGCTTTACGGCATGGGCCTGATCGGCGGTTTCTGCCACCTTTACATCGGCCAGGAAGCTGTCGTCGTCGGCATGCAGATGGCCAAGAAGGACGGTGACCAGATGATCACCGGCTACCGCGACCACGGCCACATGCTGGCCATGGACCTCGACCCGAAGGGGGTGATGGCGGAGCTGACCGGGCGCCGCGGCGGCCTTTCCAAGGGCAAGGGCGGCTCCATGCACATGTTCTCCAAGGAGAAGCATTTCTACGGCGGCCACGGCATCGTCGGCGCGCAGGTTTCCCTCGGTACGGGTCTGGGCTTCGCCAACAAGTATCGCGAGAACGGCAATGTCGCGATGACCTTCTTCGGCGACGGCGCCGCCAATCAGGGCCAAGTCTACGAAAGCTTCAACATGGCCCAGCTGTGGAAGCTGCCGGTCATCTACGTGATCGAGAACAACAAATACGGCATGGGCACCAGCATCGAGCGCGCCTCCGCCACGACCGACCTGTCGCAGCGCGGCGCGTCCTTCGGCATTCCGGGAGAGCAGGTCGACGGCATGGACGTCCGGGCTGTGAGGGAAGCCTCGGAGAAGGCCCTGGAGCACTGCCGTTCCGGCAAGGGCCCCTACATCCTTGAAATGATCACCTACCGCTATCGCGGCCATTCCATGTCCGATCCCGCCAAGTACCGCTCCAAGGAAGAGGTGCAGAAGATGCGCACGGAGCGGGACCCGATCGAACAGGTCCGCGCCCGCCTGCTGGAAAAGGGATGGGCGAGCGAGGACGACCTCAAGAAGATCGACAAGCAGGTGCGCGACGTCGTCAACGAGGCGGCGGAATTCGCGCAGCACGATCGTGAGCCGGACGTGTCCGAGCTCTACACCGACATCCTGCTTTGAGGCGAGGGAACGGATATGCCGATTGAGATTTTGATGCCGGCGCTTTCGCCGACAATGGAAGAGGGCAAGCTTGCAAAGTGGCTCAAGGCGGAAGGCGACACCGTCACCGCCGGCGACGTGATCGCGGAAATCGAGACCGACAAGGCGACGATGGAAGTGGAAGCCGTGGACGAGGGCAAGCTTGGCAAGATCCTGATCGCCGAGGGCACGGACAATGTGAAGGTCAACACGCCGATCGCCATGTTGCTGGCGGATGGCGAGGACGCGTCGGCGCTGAGTGCCGCGCCTAAGGCCGCTGCCGCGCCGGCCACCGAGGCTCCTGCTCCCGCGCCAACTCCCGCTCCGGCGGCCGTTGCCGCGCAGGTTCCCGCTGCCCCCGTGGCCGCCGAGCCGGACGTGCCGGCCGGCACCGAAATGGTGCCGATGACGGTCCGCGAAGCGCTGCGCGATGCGATGGCCGAAGAGATGCGCCGCGATCCGGACGTGTTCCTGATGGGCGAGGAAGTCGCCGAATACCAGGGCGCCTACAAGATCAGCCAGGGCCTGCTCGAGGAATTCGGCCCGAAGCGCGTGATCGACACGCCGATCACCGAGCACGGCTTTGCCGGTCTCGGCGTCGGTGCCGCGATGACCGGCCTGAAGCCGATCGTCGAGTTCATGACCTTCAACTTCGCCATGCAGGCGATCGACCACATCATCAACTCCGCCGCCAAGACGCTCTACATGTCCGGTGGCCAGATGGGTGCGCCGATGGTGTTCCGCGGCCCGAACGGCGCCGCCGCGCGCGTTGCCGCCCAGCACAGCCAGGACTATGCGGCCTGGTACGCGCATGTGCCGGGCCTGAAGGTGGTCCAGCCCTGGTCGGCTGCCGATGCCAAGGGCCTGCTGAAGGCGGCGATCCGCGATCCGAACCCGGTCATCTTCCTTGAGAACGAGATCCTCTACGGCCAGACCTTCCAGGTGCCGAAGGTGGACGACTTCGTGCTGCCGATCGGCAAGGCGAAGGTGGAACGCGCGGGAACGGACGTCACCATCGTCTCCTGGGGCATCGGCATGACCTATGCCACCAAGGCGGCCGACGAACTGGCCGGCATGGGGATTTCGGCGGAAATCGTCAACCTGCGCACGATCCGCCCGCTCGACATCGACACGGTGATTGCCTCGGTCCAGAAGACGGGCCGGCTGGTCACGGTCGAGGAAGCCTTCCCGATGTGCTCGGTTTCCTCCGAGATCGGCTTCCAGGTGCAGGAAAAGGCCTTCGACTGGCTCGACGCGCCGGTGCTCAGGGTCACGGGCAAGGACGTGCCGATGCCCTATGCGGCCAATCTCGAAAAGCTGGCGCTGCCGAATGTCGGCGAAGTGATCGATGCCGTTAAGGCAGTGACCTACAGGGCCTGAGGCGGGGGAGACGAACATGCCGATCAATATTCTGATGCCGGCCCTCTCTCCCACTATGGAAGAGGGCAACCTGGCCAAGTGGCTCGTCAAGGAAGGCGACAAGATCTCCTCCGGCGACGTGATCGCGGAAATCGAGACCGACAAGGCGACGATGGAAGTGGAGGCGGTCGACGAGGGCACGGTCGGGAAGATCGTGATCGCGGAAGGCACGTCCGGCGTGAAGGTGAACGAGATCATCGCCGTGCTGCTGGAAGAGGGCGAGGACGCCTCGGCGATCTCGGCGACCAAGGCCGCACCTGCCTCGAGCGGAAACGGTGCGGCCGCGCCCGCTCCGGCGGCTCCCGCGCCGGCTGCTGCCGCAACTCCGGCTCCTGCAGCCGCCCCCGCCGCTTCGGTGGCGGCTTCCGGCGGCAGGGTGTTTTCCTCGCCGCTCGCCCGCAGGCTCGCCGCGCAAAACGGCATCGATATCGCCGCAATCTCCGGCAGCGGCCCGCATGGCCGGGTGGTGAAGCGCGACGTCGACGCGGCGATTGCCGGCGGCACCGGCAAGGCGGCTCCTGCCGCGGCCGCGCAGCCCGCCGCCGCGGCTGCCCCGGCGCCTGCCGCACCTGCGGGACCGTCGGACGCCCAGCTGCTGAAGCTCTTCGAGGAAGGCTCCTACGAGCTCGTGCCGCATGACAACATGCGCAAGACGATCGCTCGCAGGCTGACGGAATCGAAGCAGTCGGTACCGCATTTCTACCTGACGGTGGATTGCGAGCTCGATGCGCTGCTGGCGCTCAGGACCCAGCTGAACTCCGCCGCGCCGACGGACAAGGACGGCAAGCCCGCCTACAAGCTCTCCGTCAACGACATGATCATCAAGGCGCATGCGCTGGCGCTGAATGCGGTGCCGGCGTCCAACTCGTCCTGGACCGACGGCGGCATGCTGCTGCACAAGCATGCGGATGTGGGCGTGGCGGTCGCCATCGACGGCGGCCTGATCACGCCGATCATCCGCAAGGCCGAGCAGAAGACGCTGTCCGCCATCTCCAACGAGATGAAGGACCTCGCGAAGCGGGCGCGCGAGCGCAAGCTGAAGCCCGAGGAATACCAGGGCGGCACCACGGCGGTCTCCAACCTCGGCATGTTCGGGGTGAAGGACTTCTGCGCCGTCATCAATCCGCCGCACGCGACCATTCTTGCGGTGGGTGCGGGCGAGCAGCGGCCGGTCGTCAAGAACGGCGCGCTGGCGGTGGCGACGGTGATGTCGGTGACGCTGTCGACCGATCATCGCGCGGTCGATGGCGCGCTTGGGGCCGAGCTTCTGCAGGCTTTCAAGGGCTTCATCGAAAACCCGATGTCGATGCTGGTCTAGGCCGCGCATCGATGGCGGTTGCGGCGGGTTTGGACAGAGGCGGCCTCGCACTGCGTCCGGCCGGGGTGGGTACCCCGGCCGGAGCGTCAGCGCTTGCCGTTCGCCAGCCTCGCGGCTTCCGGCAGGGCCCGCAGCTTTGCCATGGCAACGATGCCGAAAAGTGGGCCGGCCACGAGCGGCAGGAAGGCCCATTGCCAGCCGACCAGGGCAACCCAGGCCGGCAGGCCCTGGACGGTGATGACGGTGATGGCAAAGCCGATCGCCGTCTGCATTGTCAGCATGGTTCCCTGCGTGCCAGCATCGCTGAGCTCGGCGACGCTGGTGGAGAACTGGGCGGAATCGGCGATCACCGACACGCCCCACACCAGGGCGAGGACGACGATCAGCGCGGGTGCGGCGCCGAACAGCGGGCCGGCGGCGATGCAGCAGATGCCGCTGATGGCCAGCGCGCCGATGGTCAGCGCCGTGCGGCCGATCCGGTCGGCGATATAGCCGCCGGCGAAGGCGCCGCTCGCACCGAAGCCGATCGCCGCGAAGGCGACGAGGCGGGCCTTCGCGGCCGCGTCGGAGACGCCGGTTTCGGCAAAGCTTGCGGCGATGTAGCTGCCAAGCCACGCCCAGACAGCATAGAGCTCCCACATATGGCCGAAATAGCCGAAATTGGCGAGGCGCAGCGGGCGGTGCTTCAAGGCGCTGAGGGCGATGTGCGGGTCGAAGCGGCCGGAATTGCGGTAGCCGGGACCGATGCCGACGGCAAGCACCAGCAGCGCGCCGAGCGTCGCGGCGGCGGAAGCCGTCTTCATTACCAGCCGCCAGTCGAGATCGCCGGCAAAGGCGAAAAGATGAGGCAGCGCCGAGCCGATGGTCAGCGCACCGACCAGCGTGCCGACCAGCAGGCCGGCGTCGCGTTTGGCCCAGCTCACGGCCAGTTTCATGGCAACGGGATAGACGCCGGCCATGATGGCGCCGGTGACGAAGCGCAGGAAGATCGAAATTGCGGAGCCCGGCTCCACAAGCAGGAAGCAGGCATTGGCCGCGGCACCTGCAAGCGCGCTGAGGCTGTAAAGCAGTCGGGGATCGACGCGGTCGGGCAGGCCGAAGGCGGCGCTCGTCAGGCTGCCGGCGACGAAACCGACCTGGACGGCGGTCGTCAGCATGGCGGCGCGGGCCGAGCCGATGCCGTATTCGACGATCAGCGCCGGGGTGATGACGGACGCCGCGAACCAGAGCGAGAGCACGGCGACGCAGGACAGGGCGAGAAGGCTGATGCTGGCGGCTTTGGATTTCATGTCCGGGATCGGCGTGTCGGTGGGAATGGAACGCGGGCTCGGGCCGGTGCGCGGCGAGTCGGCGGATTGGAACGTGATTTGCGCGGCGAGCGCAAGCAGTTAGGCGAAAGCGGAAGAACCGGACGTCTGGAGCAGGCGGCCTTCGAACCCCGCAGGTTTAGGAAATCCAAGGAAGAGGGACTGCAAGATGGCTGATAGCTACGACGTAATCGTGATCGGCGCCGGGCCCGGCGGCTATGTCACCGCCATCCGCGCCTCTCAGCTCGGCCTGAAGACGGCGATCGTGGAACGCGAGCACATGGGCGGCATCTGCCTCAACTGGGGTTGCATCCCGACGAAGGCACTGCTGCGTTCAGCGGAAATCTATCACTACATGACGCACGCCAAGGACTACGGCCTGTCGGCGGAGAAGGTCGGTTTCGACGCGGCGGCGATCGTCAAGCGCTCGCGCGGGGTCTCCGGCCAGCTCAACGGCGGCGTCGGCTTCCTGATGAAGAAGAACAAGATCGACATCATCTGGGGCGAGGCGAAGCTGACCAAGCCGGGCGAGGTGGTCGTCTCCAAGAGCGCCAAACCGGCCATGCAGCCGCAGAACCCGGAGCCGAAAGGCGCCAAGGGGCCAGGCACCTACACCGCCAAGCACGTGATCATCGCGACCGGCGCGCGCCCGCGCACGCTGCCGGGCATCGAGCCGGACAAGGAAACGATCTGGACCTATTTCGAGGCGATGGTGCCGCCGTCCATGCCAAAGTCGCTGATCGTGATGGGGTCGGGCGCGATCGGCATCGAGTTCGCCTCCTTCTACCGCACTATGGGTGCCGAGGTGACCGTGGTCGAACTGCTGCCGCAGATCATGCCGGTCGAGGACCCGGAAATCGCGGGGATCGCCAAGAAGTCCTTCGAGAAGCAGGGCATCAAGATCCTGACCGATGCCAAGGTCACGTCCGTGAAGAAGGCCGCCGGATCGGTCACCGCGACCGTGGAGACCAAGGATGGCAAGAAGCAGGACATCGAGGCCGAGAAGCTGATTTCGGCTGTCGGCGTGGTCGGCAACATCGAGGGGCTCGGCCTCGAGGCCCTGGGCGTGAAGACCGATCGCGGCTGCATCGTCATCGATGGCTATGGCCGCACCAATGTGCCGGGCGTCTATGCGATCGGCGACGTTGCCGGGCCGCCGATGCTTGCCCACAAGGCCGAGCACGAGGGCGTCGTCTGCGTGGAAAAGATCGCCGGGCTCGACGTCCATGCGATGGACAAGCTGAAGATCCCGGGTTGCACCTATTGCCACCCGCAGGTCGCCTCCGTCGGCCTGACCGAGCCGAAGGCCAAGGAAGCCGGCTACGAGATCAAGGTCGGCCGCTTCCCCTTCGTCGGCAACGGCAAGGCGATCGCCCTCGGTGAGCCGGAAGGTCTCGTCAAGACGATCTTCGACGCCAAGACCGGCCAGCTGCTGGGCGCGCATATGGTCGGTGCGGAAGTCACTGAGCTTATCCAGGGTTACGTGGTGGCGATGAACCTTGAGACCACCGAAGAAGACCTGATGCACACGGTTTTCCCGCATCCTACTCTTTCGGAAATGATGAAGGAGAGCGTTCTCGACGCCTATGGCAAGGTGCTGAATATTTAGGCGGTAACCAGAAGTGGCGCATCTTGCGCTCTGGCGATCCAGATAAACTTGGGAGCGGTAGTCGGTTAAATATGAGGGTCTACGCCTTTTCCCTGATTCAAGGTAATATCCGTTACGTCACAAACGGATATCGCGGAGAGGGGACACGACATGGACGTCAAAGCGATCCTGATCTGGTGCGTGATCGGCATATTGGCCGGCTGGATTGCCAGCTTCGTGGTGGGCGGCGGCGGGCTGTTCCGCTACCTGGCGACGGGCCTGATAGGTGCCTTCGTGGGCGGACTGCTGCTGAACTGGAGCGGCCTGAACGTCAATCTGGGCAATCCATACGTGAATCAGGTCGTCGTTGCGGCGATCGGTGCCATCGTCGTGGTGCTGATCGCGCGTTTCCTTTCCTGAGCGGGCGGATAGATGCATTTCTTGTTCTGGGTGGCGATCGGATTGATCGCCGGGGCGGTGGCCTATCGGGTGCTCGACAGCCGGGGCGGCTTCTTCGGCAGCCTCGTCGTCGGCTTGCTGGGCGCGCTGATCGGCGGGGAACTCGCCAGCCTGCTGAGGCTGCGCGTCACCGGCAACTTCATCGACCAGCTGGTGGTGGCTACCGTCGGCGCGATCCTCTTTCTCTTTCTGTGGCGGAAGATCCGGCGGTGAAGACGCCGGCCTCCCGCCCGTGCGGGGGCGCCTGAGGCATGCGGGTGGAAGAGCCGAGGCTGGAGGACTATCCGCTGCGGGCGAGCGACAAGCTGCGCTATGCCGATACGGACCGGCAAGGCCACGTCAACAACGCTGTTTTCGCGACATTCCTTGAAACCGGGCGCGTCGAGATCCTCTACGACGCCGAAGGTCCGCTGGCGGAAGAAGGCTGCGCCTTCGTCATCGCGAACCTCGAACTCGGCTTCCTGTCGGAAATCAACTGGCCGGGCACGGTGGAGATCGGCAGCCGCATCGCGAGGATCGGCACCAGTTCGCTGACGCTCGAGCAGGGCATATTCCAGAGCGGCGCCTGCGTGGCGACCGCGCGCACCGTGATCGTCCAGATGGACGAGACGACGCGCAGGTCGAGGCCGCTTTCGGCGGGCGCGGTCGAAAGGCTCTCCGCTATCGCCGGGATCAAGCTTCCATGAGCTTCCGTATATGCCTCCCCATTGCGGGCTTGACGGCGGCTTTCAATAACGACATGTGAGACCCATGGTCACGATAATCGACACGACTGCTCTCCAGGAAGCCCCCGCAAACGGCGCTGAAGCGCGTCCGCGGCATCCGGAAAAGGCCCACCGCCCCGACAATCCGGTGCAGCGCAAGCCGGCCTGGATCCGGGTCAAGGCGCCGACCTCGCCGGTCTATCGTGAAACGATGGACGTGGTGCGGTCGAACAAGCTGGTGACGGTGTGCGAGGAAGCCGGCTGCCCGAATATCGGCGGCTGCTGGTCGAAGAAGCATGCAAGCTTCATGATCCTCGGCGACACCTGCACGCGCGCCTGCGCCTTCTGCAACGTGCGCACGGGCATGCCTGGCCCGGTCGACGGAGAAGAGCCGATCCGCGTCGCGGAGGCGGTCGCCACGATGGGTCTCAACCATGTGGTCATCACTTCGGTCGACCGTGACGATCTCGACGATGGCGGGGCAGGGCATTTCGCGGCCGTGATCAGGGCGATCCGCGAGCGCTCGCCCTCGACGACGGTGGAAGTGCTGACGCCGGATTTCCTGCGCAAGGATGGCGCTCTGGAAATCGTGGTCGAGGCACGGCCCGACGTCTTCAACCACAATCTGGAAACCGTGCCGTCGAAATACCTGACGGTGCGGCCCGGTGCCCGTTATTTCCATTCCATCCGCCTGTTGCAGCGGGTGAAGGAAATCGATCCGACGATGTTCACCAAATCCGGCATCATGGTCGGGCTCGGCGAGGAGCGGAACGAAGTATTGCAGTTGATGGACGACCTGCGTTCGGCCGATGTCGATTTCCTCACCGTCGGCCAGTACCTGCAGCCGACGAAGAAGCATCACCCGGTGATGGGTTTCGTGACGCCGGAAGAATTCAAGGCCTATGAGAAGATCGCCTATGCCAAGGGCTTCCTGAAGGTATCGGCGAGCCCGCTGACGCGCTCGTCCCATCACGCGGGCGAGGATTTTGAAGACCTGAAGCGCGCCCGCGCCGCCAAGATGACGCGATAACGACTATCCATGCCCGCTTTTCAGACCAGGCACCGGGTCGGACATTCCGCGGCCAACATGTTCGACCTCGTTGCGGATGTCGAAGCCTATCCACGCTTCGTGCCTCTCTGCGAGGCGCTGATCGTGCGCGGCCGCAAGGAACTCGGCGACGGGCGGGAGATCCTGATCGCGGACATGACGGTCGCCTACAAGCTCTTTCGGGAATCCTTTACCAGCCGCGTGACGTTGGCGGAAGCGGAGCGGCATATTCTCGTCGAATATCTCGACGGGCCGTTCAAGCACCTGGAAAATACCTGGGATTTCCATCCCGTGGGCGAAAACGCCTGCGAGATCGCTTTCCACATCACCTATGAATTCAAGAGCCGGACGCTCGGCGCCCTGATGGGGGCGATGTTCGACAGGGCGTTCCGCAAGTTCTCGGACGCCTTCGAGGCGCGGGCGGACGAGATCTACCGGCCGGCCTGAAGAATCGCCCGACCTGCCGAAGCGGCTCAGCGCTTGTGGTAGCTGTCTCCTATGCGGCCGGAATTGCTGTAATCTTCCAGGCCTTTGCGCACCTTGCTGAATCGTTCGGAGTGGGCGAGTTCGTCCTCGTCCAGGGCAAGCACAACGGTATAGTCGCTGCCAATTCCCAGATCGGCCAGCTTCACCTGCTCCTGCGGATCCAGGCACACGCGCAGCCACCCCTTGCCGCCGTTGAACTCCACATTGACGTTCCGGCCATTTTCCGTCTCCCACTGCATCCAGGCGACGGTGCGCGGGCGCGTCCAGTAGTTGGTTCCGCAGAAACTGACGTTGTAGAGGCCGTCGCCCGCTTTCGTGAAAAGCTGGTGGCTGGAATGGAAGGCGCCGTCGCTGTAGCGGGAGATCATGTAATACTCGCCGGCATCAGCGGAAGTGATGCCGCATCCAAGGAGACACATGAGGAAGACAGGCAAGCGCATGGCGATTCCATCTCTGGGATGTGGCAATCTATGCAGGCTACCGATGCGTTAATCCACCAAATTCCGAATATGTCGTCAAGTCATTGAAAGTGAACGGTTACGTCAATCGATAAGATTTAAAATGCCTTCTAGCGATTGACGCAGGGCTGCAAGGCGGATGGTGGATCGGCCAACGTCGGGGAAGCGTTTTTCGACATGCACCGTTTCCCTGTCCTTCATGGCGAAGGCGAAATGGACCAGGCCGACCGGCTTTTGCGGGGAACCGCCGCCCGGCCCGGCGATGCCGGTGACGGCGGCCGCGATATCGGCGCGGGAATGACGGAGCGCGCCTTCCGCCATGGCGAGTGCCACCTCCCGGCTGACGGCGCCGTGCTCGGCGATAAGTTCGGCGGGAACGCCGAGCATTTCCGTCTTGGCTTCGTTGGAATAGGTGACGAAACCACGCTCCACCACCGCGGACGAGCCGGGAATCTCGGTCAGGAGCGTGGAGACCAGCCCGCCGGTGCAGGATTCGGCGGTGGCGATCATGAGTCCCCTGTCGATGCAGCGTGCCAGAACGTCGCGGGCCAGCGGTTCAAGGCTGGAGGGATCTCTCATGATCGGTCCTTTCTCCGGCGCGGCCATCGCACGACATCAAAGCGGCAGGCGAATGGTCGCGGTGGCGAGCGTTGCAATTCCTTCCTTGCGGCCGGTGAAGCCGAGCTTTTCCGATGTGGTCGCCTTTACCGCCACTCGATCCACGGCGATTCGGCAGATTTCAGCGATCCTTATCCGCATTGCCTCGCGATACGGGCCGATTTTAGGCGCCTCGCAGACGATTGTGGCGTCGAGGTGGGAAATGAGCCCGCCGCGGGCCCTGACGCGGTCGGCAGCGAAGCTGAGGAAGATATCCGATGCCGCCCCGCGCCATTGCGGATCGCTTGGCGGGAAATGGCTGCCGATATCACCGTCGCCGAGTGCGCCGAAAATGGCGTCGGCCAGTGCGTGCAGGACGACGTCGGCATCCGAGTGTCCCTTGAGCTTGCGATCGTGGGGAATGCCGATCCCACCGAGAATCACGGTGTCGCCCGGTTCGAAGGCATGCACATCGTATCCGTTCCCGACCCGGATATCGGCCAGGGCGGCGATCTCTTCCATGCGTATCCTCCCTTCGGCGGCCGCCAGATCCGCTTTGGTGGTGATCTTGAAATTGGCGGTGTCGCCCGGCGAAATGGCGACGTCGTATCCCGCCCACTCGGCAATGGCTGCGTCGTCGGTGAAATCGACGCGCCCCTGTTTAGCCGCATGCCGATGGGCGGCAAGGATCATGGGGAAGTCGAAACTTTGCGGCGTCTGGGCCGCCCAAAGCCCCTCGCGGGCGACCGTCTCGCCGACATTGCCGGCCTCGTCTTCTCGCTTCAGAGTGTCGGTCACCGGAACGGCGGCAACGAGCGCTTTCGCACCGTCATCCAGCATCCGGACCGCGTCCTCGATTATCGCGTTCGTGACGAAGGGACGGGCGCCGTCGTGGATCAGGACCTTCCCTGGAGCGAGGGGCTGCAGTGCTTCGAGGCCGGCAAGCACGGACGCCTGACGCGTGGCGCCGCCCTCGACGGGATGCAACAGACGCGCTTCGTCTTCGAGACCGATAACCACTGACTGGTACAGCATCCGGTCGTCCGGATGGATGACCGGCAGGACGCCGTCGATCAGGTCCGATTTCAGGAGGGCGTCGAGCGTGCGCCTGAGGATCGCGACGCCGCCGAGCGGAAGATATTGCTTCGGCAGGGCTTGCTCGGCATCCCGTGCCAGCCGGGTTCCACGGCCGGCGGCGACGACGATCGCGAAGGTTTCGAGATTTCTCGGGCTAGGCGGCGTTATATCTGACATGGCTGGACCCGGGCGGTCAGGCTTGGCTGCTCATGCATCTGCCTGACTGCGTTGATTGCATTCCGCCTTTTGCGTCATCGACGTGCGAAGCTCAAGCGGTCTTGGATTCCGAAGCGCTTGACGGTCATGTGTGCACTGCGGCATTTCCCCGCTTGCGAGGCGCTTCGAATGTCTATTATATGGGCAGGCAATAGGCGTGCACATCATATGAGCAATAATTCCGTGGCATTCGCTTCCCTTTCAGCTCCGCTGCAAATCGGCCCCGTCGAGGTGCCGGCACGCTGCTTCCTCGCACCGATGTCGGGCGTCACCGACCTGCCGTTCCGCAGGCTCGCCGCGAGGTTCGGCGCCGGGCTCGTGGTTTCGGAAATGGTTGCCAGCGAGGAACTGGTCGGCGGTGGCGCGGAAGCCTCCCTGCGGGCAGAGGGGGACGGGCTGTCGCCTCATGTGGTGCAGCTTGCCGGCCGCGAGGCGCATTGGATGCGCGAAGGCGCCAAACAGGCGGAGGACGCCGGCGCCGATATTATCGACATCAACATGGGCTGCCCGGCGAAACGCGTCACGACCGGCTATTCCGGCTCGGCCCTGATGCGTGACCTCGATCACGCAATGACCCTGGTGGAGGCCACCATCGCCGCGGTCTCCATTCCCGTGACGCTGAAGATGCGCCTTGGCTGGGACGAAAGATCGGTCAATGCGCCGGAGCTCGCCAGACGGGCCGAGGATGCCGGCATCGCGCTCGTGACGGTGCATGGCCGCACGCGCAACCAGTTCTACAAGGGCAGGGCGGACTGGCGGGCGATCGGCGCCGTGCGCGAGGCTATCTCCATCCCGCTCGTCGCCAACGGCGACTGTGAGACGACGGATGACGCGCGGCGGATGATCGAGCTTTCCGGCGCGGATGCCGTGATGATCGGCCGCGGCGCTTACGGCAGGCCATGGCAGGCGGGTCTGATCGGCGCAGAGCTTGCCGGACGACGCTATGAGGCCGTTCCGACGGGCGAGGATCTGGCGGCGCTGGTTATCGAGCATTACGAGATGATGCTGTCCCACTATGGCGAGGGACTGGGCGTGCGAACGGCTCGCAAGCACCTTTCCTGGTATCTCGACGGCGTGGCGGAACCGATGCCGGCAGCGACGCGCCAGCGGATGCTCACCTCCACCGACCCGCGCGAGGTCATCGGCATGGCGCGTGACTGGTTTTCCGGACAGGCAATGAGGAGGGCAGCGTGATGACCCAGGTCAGGCCTCAGTCCGGCGCTGCCGGCGTGACGGTCAACGGACCGCAGATCCTCGACGCGCTTCCCCATCCCGTCATCATGGTGGGCCCGGAAGGGGCGATCGAGGCGGCGAACATGGCGGCGGAAAACTTCTTCGGCGCCAGCGCGGCGGTGTTGAAGCGCCATCCCATCTCCTATTTCGTGCCTTTCGGCAGCCCGCTGCTGTCGCTGGTCGAGCAGGTGCGTGAGCGCGGCGCGCCGGTCAACGAATACAAGGTCGATGTCGGCTCGCCGAGGATCGGGCCCGAGCGCGTGGTCGACATCAACGCGGCGCCGGTCTCCGAGCGGCCGGGCGCCGTCGTGCTGATGTTCCAGGAGCGCGGCATGGCGGAGAAGATCGACCGCCAGCTTACCTCGCGCGGGGCGGCACGCACGGTGACCGGGCTTGCGGCGATGCTGGCGCACGAGATCAAGAACCCGTTGTCGGGCATTCGCGGTGCGGCGCAACTGCTTGAGAGTTCGGCCGCCGAGGACGACCGGGCACTGACCCGCCTCATCATGGACGAGACCGACCGCATCGTGAAGCTGGTCGACCGGATGGAGGTCTTTTCCGACGAACGGCCGATCGAGCGCGAGCCGGTCAATATCCATGTCGTGCTGGACCATGTGAAGCGGCTGGCGGAATCGGGCTTCGCGCGCGACGTGCGCATCATCGAGGAATACGATCCTTCGCTGCCGCCGGTCTTCGCCAATCGCGACCAGCTGGTGCAGGTGTTCCTCAACCTGATCAAGAACGCCTGCGAGGCGATCGGCGGCCGCGCCGACGGCGAGGTGACGCTGTCGACGGCGTTCCGCCCGGGCATCCGCCTGTCCGTGCCGGGGACGTCGGAGCGGGTCAGCCTGCCGCTTGAATTCTGCGTGCGCGACAATGGCGCCGGCGTGCCGGCGGACCTGCTGCCGCATCTCTTCGAACCGTTCATCACCACCAAGACCAACGGCTCGGGGCTCGGCCTTGCATTGGTCGCCAAGATCATCGGCGACCACGGCGGCGTCATCGAGTGCGACAGCCAGAGTGGGCGCACGACCTTCCGCATCCTCATGCCGGCCTACATGCCGCACGACCATTCTATCAACGTCAGGACCGATTGATCATGCCGACCGGGACCATTCTCGTTGCTGATGACGATGCCGCGATCCGCACGGTTTTGAACCAGGCCCTGTCGCGTGCCGGCTACACGGTTCGGCTGACCTCCAACGCGACGACGCTGTGGCGTTGGGTGAGTTCGGGCGACGGCGATCTGGTGATCTCCGACGTGGTGATGCCGGACGAGAACGTCTTCGATGTGCTGCCGCGCATCAAGAAGCTCCGGCCGGAACTTCCCGTGATCGTCATGAGCGCGCAGAACACCTTCATGACGGCCATTCGCGCCTCGGAGAAGGGCGCGTACGAATACCTGCCCAAGCCCTTCGACCTGAAGGAACTCATCACGATCGTCGGGCGCGCCCTGTCGGAGCCAAAGGCCCGGCCGGCGCTGCAGCACGAGGAGGGGGCGGAGAACATCCCGCTGGTCGGCCGGTCGCCCGCCATGCAGGAGATCTACCGGGTGCTCGCCCGGCTGATGCAGACCGACCTGACGGTGATGATCAACGGCGAATCCGGCACCGGCAAGGAACTGGTCGCCCGCGCGCTGCATGACTACGGCAAGCGGCGGAACGGGCCGTTCGTGGCGATCAACATGGCCGCGATCCCGCGCGACCTGATCGAGGCGGAGCTTTTCGGGCACGAGAAGGGCGCTTTCACCGGCGCGCAGAACCGCTCGTCGGGCCGCTTCGAGCAGGCGGATGGCGGCACGCTGTTCCTCGACGAGATCGGCGACATGCCGCTTGAGGCGCAGACGCGGCTTTTGCGCGTGCTGCAGCAGGGCGAATATACGACGGTTGGCGGACGCACCCCGATCAAGACGGACGTGCGCATCATCGCTGCGACCAACAAGGACCTGAGCCAGCTGATCCATCAGGGCCTGTTCCGCGAAGACCTCTACTACCGTCTGAACGTGGTGCCGATCCGCCTGCCGCCGCTGCGCGAACGTTCCGAGGATATCGCCGACCTGGTGCGGCACTTCTTCAAGCTGGCCGAGCAGGAGGGGCTGCCGCCGAAGCAGATCGATCAGGCCGGCCTCGACCGCCTGCGCCGTCACCGCTGGCCCGGCAACGTGCGCGAACTGGAGAACCTGATCCGCCGTCTGGCGGCACTTTATCCGCAGGACGTCATCACGGCGCCCCTGATCGACCAGGAACTCGCGCAGCCCACCGCCAATTCCTACGAAGCGGAGGGATCGGACCCCAATCTGGGCGATTCCGTCGAGCGCTACCTGAATTCCTATTTCGACAATTTCGGCGAGGCGCTGCCGCCTCCCGGCCTCTATCACCGCATCCTGAGAGAGGTTGAGTATCCTCTCATCAGCGCGGCTCTGGCGGCGACGCGCGGCAACCAGATCAAGGCGGCGGAACTGCTGGGCGTAAACCGCAACACGCTGCGCAAGAAGGTCAAGGACCTCGATATCCAGGTGATCCGATCCAGCCGGTGACCTTGCCCCTGAACTGAATGACTCGGCGGCGGCTCCAGGCGCGCCGCCGCGAAGTTTTCCCCAAGTTCGTGATTTTGCGCTGCCGCGCCGTCATCGTGTCGTATTTTCGCAACATTCTGTGGTAAACGTGCCGCGGCCGTCGCATGATGGCTTAGCCGATAAAAACGATTCAATCGGGCGGTCCGCCTGGAGCAATCCTGGCCGCGTTGCCTGAAATGACGGTATCGAAGCATGATCTTGCAGGGGAGGGCGACAGCCTTCCCGGACTTGCTTCCACAGGGGTGGCTGTCGAACCGTGCTAGCCGAGCGACACGATATCTCAACGGTGGACGCCGATCCGCGGGCCAAGGTCGGATCCGCGCGCAAGACCGGGCTCGTCTTTGTTGCGCTCGCGCTGATTTCGATCGGCGTCACCTTTCTGATCCTGACCGGGCTGACTCCCCTCGAGCCGACGAGCGAGGTCGTCACGATCGCCATGGCGATCAATGGCGTCTTCGTGCTGGCACTGGCCGGATTGATCTGCGTCGAGGTGATCTCGCTCATCCAGTCCCGCAGGCGCGGGCGGGCCGCCGCGCGGCTGCATGTGCGCATCGTGGCGCTGTTCACGGTCATCGCGGCCGTGCCCGCGATCATGATCGCCGTCGTCGCGACCGTAACGCTCGACCGGGGTCTCGACCGGTGGTTCCAGGACCGTACCCGCACCATCATCGACAATGCGCTTGTCGTGGCGCAGGCTTATCTTCAGGAGCATGCGCGGGTCCTGCGCGGCGACCTGATCGCCATGGCCAACGACGTGGACCGCGCCAAGCAGGTCTATGACTACGAGCCGACCCGCTTCGACAGTTTCTTCCGGGCGCAGACCCAGCTGCGGGCACTCCTCGGTGCGTTCATCATGCAGGGCGACGGCACGGTGATCACGCGGGTGCTGACCAATCCCGATGCCAACGTGCTGCTGCCCCCGCCCAACGCCTTCAAGGAGGCGGACGGCGGCGAACCCGTCCTGATCGCGCCGGGCCCTTCGAACCTCGTCGGCGGCGTGATGCGGCTTTCCGCCTATGACGGGATGTACCTCTATGTCACGCGGTCACTCGACAAGCGCGTGGTCGACTACATGCGTCTGGCGGAAGAAGGCGCACAGCAATATACCGCGATGGACCAGACGCGCTTCGGCGTGCAGGTGGCCTTCGCGCTCGTCTTTACGGGCGTGACGCTGGTCCTCATCCTCGCCTCGATCTGGATCGGGTTCGGCTTCGCCAACCGGCTTGTGGCGCCGATCCGCCGCCTCATTGCCGCCGCCTCGGAGATTTCCAAGGGCAACCTCTTCGTCGAGGTTCAGACGGACAAGGCGTCCGGCGATCTTGCAAATCTCGGCACCACCTTCAACACGATGACCTCGCAGTTGCGGGGGCAGCGGGATGCGCTGCTGGCGGCAAACGACCAGATCGACCGCCGTCGCCGGTTCACGGAAGCTGTGCTCTCCGGCGTCACGGCAAGTGTCGTGGGCATCGACGAGACGGGCAGGATCACCCTGGTGAACCGGTCGGCGCTGGCGCTTTTCGACATGCCCGAGGAAGACCTGCTCGATCAGCCGCTGGCCGATGTCGTGCCGGAGCTTTCCGATGTGGTGACGCAGGTCATTTCGCGTGAAGACGGCCGCTTCAAGGAAACGCAGGTCGCGATCATCCGGCACGGCAAGGAACGCACGGTCAACGTCCGCATCACCAGCGAGCAGTCGACCCGGCGCGAGCATGGCTATGTGGTGACGCTCGACGACATTTCGGATCTCGTATCGGCGCAGCGCACATCCGCCTGGGCGGATGTGGCGCGCCGCATAGCGCATGAGATCAAGAATCCGCTGACGCCGATCCAGCTTTCGGCCGAGCGTATCCGCCGCCGCTACGGCAAGAAGATCGAGGACGACCGTGGCGTCTTCGACCAGTGCGTCGATACGATCATCCGCCAGGTCGGGGACATTGGAAGGATGGTGGACGAGTTCTCCTCCTTCGCGCGCATGCCGAAACCGACGATGAGCGAAGCGGACCTGCGCAATACGGTGCGCGAGGCGGCGTTCCTGCAGTCGGTCGCCCATCCGGAGATCGAGATCACGACGCATTTGCCGAAGGAGCCGGTGGTCACCGTCTTCGACGCGCGTCTAGTCGGGCAGGGGCTTACGAACGTCATAAAGAACGCGACCGAAGCCGTGCTCGCCGTGCCGCCCGAGGACTTGGGCAAGGGAAAGATTTCAGTGCATCTGCGCGTGGAAGACGACACCCGCGTGATCGAAATCATCGACAACGGTATCGGCCTGCCGCAGGAAAACAGGCAGCGTCTGCTGGAGCCCTACATGACGACGCGGGAAAAAGGCACCGGCCTCGGCCTCGCGATCGTTCGCAAGATCATGGAAGAGCATGGAGGCGGCATCGAACTTCTCGACGCTCCGGCTGTGGCCGAGGGCGGACGGGGAGCGATGATCCGTCTCACGATCAGTGCCAAACCTGCAACGCCGGAAGAAGTCGAGGAAAACGGCCAAGGCAAGCAGGACGAAGAAGTGACGGTTGCCACCAATGCCTTATGACATTCTCATCGTTGACGACGAAGCCGATATCCGCGAGCTGATCGCTGGCATCCTGGACGACGAGGGCTATGGAACCCGCACCGCCGGTGACAGCGATTCCGCGCTTGCCGCCATTCGGGAGCGCCGGCCGTCGCTGGTGGTCCTCGATATCTGGCTGATGGGAAGCCGCCTCGACGGCCTCGCCCTGCTCGATGTCATCCGCGAGCAGGACCCGGATCTTCCCGTCGTCATCATTTCCGGTCACGGCAATATCGAAACGGCCGTCTCCGCCATCAAGCGCGGCGCCTACGACTATATCGAGAAGCCGTTCAAGGCCGACCGGCTGGTGTTGATCACGGAGCGCGCGCTGGAAGCGTCCTCGCTGCGCCGCGAAATCCGCGACCTGAAACAACGCAGCACCGACGCCCTTTCGATGATCGGCAAATCCACGGCGATGAACCATCTGCGCCAGACGATCGAGCGCGTCGCCGCCACCAACAGCCGAATCCTGATCACCGGGCCTTCGGGCTCCGGCAAGGAGTTGGCCGCACGCACGATCCATACCTCTTCGCTGCGCTCGCGCGGACCGTTCGTCGTCATCAACGCCGCGACGATCACGCCGGAGAGGATGGAGGAGGAACTTTTCGGTATCGAGGACGAGGGCGGCAAGATCCGCAAGATCGGCGCCCTTGAGGAAGCTCATGGCGGCACGCTCTATATCGACGAGGTTGCCGACATGCCGCGCGAGACGCAGGGCAAGATCCTGCGCGTGCTCGTGGAACAGACATTCGCGCGCGTGGGCGGGGCGGGGAAAGTCAAGGTGGACGTGCGCATCCTGTCTTCCAGCGCCCGCAACCTGGAGCAGGAGATCGCCGCCGGGAACCTGCGGGAGGATCTCTTTCACCGGCTGAGCGTGGTGCCGCTTGCCATTCCCTCGCTCGCCGAGCGTCGCGAGGATATCCCGGAACTGATCACCTTCTTCATGGACCAGATTTCGGGAGCCGCCGGCCTGCCGATCCGCCGCATCGGCGACGACGCCATGGCGGTGCTGCAGGCGCATGACTGGCCCGGCAATATCCGTCAGCTGCGCAACAACGTGGAACGGCTGATGATCCTGACACGGGGCGATCCCGAAGCGGTGGTCACCGCCGACCTGCTGCCGGCGGAAGTGGGCGACATGCTGCCGAACCTGTCATCCACCGGCAATGGCGAGCACCTGATGTCATTGCCGCTTCGCGACGCCCGCGAGCTGTTCGAACGCGATTATCTGCAGGCCCAGATCAAGCGCTTCGGCGGCAATATTTCCCGCACGGCCGAATTCGTCGGCATGGAGCGCTCCGCCCTCCACCGCAAGCTCAAGACGCTCGGCCTTTCATAAGGCTTGGCGTAAACATTGAGACTTTCGCGCTGAGGCGTTCTATAGAGCACGGATCGGGTCAAAGGGGCGCGTTTCATGAGGGTTGTGATCTGTGGTGCCGGTCAGGTCGGCTACGGCATCGCCGAAAAGCTGGCGCAGGAGCAGAACGACGTTTCCGTCATCGATTCCTCGCCGCGTCTCGTAAATGCGATCCGCGACACGCTCGATGTGCGCGGATTCGTCGGACACGGGGCGCATCCCGATGTCCTGGCGCAGGCCGGCGCCGACCAGGCCGACATGCTGATCGCCGTCACGCTCTATGACGAAGTCAACATGGTCGCCTGCCAGGTGGCGCATTCCCTCTTCAATGTGCCAACCAAGATCGCTCGCGTGCGCGCGCAGAGCTATCTGGAATCGCGCTGGAGCGATCTGTTTTCGCGCGAAAACCTGCCCATCGACGTGATCATCTCGCCGGAGCTGGAAGTCGGCGACATGGTCCTGCGGCGCCTCGCCCTGCCCGGCGCGGTCGAGACGGTGCGGTTCGCCGATGACAATGTGGTCGTCGTCGGCATCATGTGCGACGAGGATTGCCCGGTGGTGAACACGCCGCTTCGGCAGTTGACTGAGCTTTTCCCCGATCTTGGTGCCGTCGTCGTCGGCATCTTCCGCAATGGCCGCCTTTTCGTGCCGAAGAGCTCCGATTCCATGATCACCGGCGACCTCGTCTACGCTGTTGCGCGGCGCGATCAGGTGCGGCGCACGCTCAATATCTTCGGTCACGAGGAGCCGGAGGCGAACCGGGTGGTTATCGCCGGCGGCGGCAATATCGGGCTTTACGTTGCCCATGCGCTCGAGCAGCGCCAGAGCAAGGCCAAGGTGAAGCTGATCGAGCATTCGCGGGATCGGGCGATCTCGATCGCCGACGAACTGAAGCGCACGGTGATCCTGCACGGCAGCGCGCTCGACCAGAACATCCTGCTGGAAGCCGATATCGAGCAGGCAGATACCATGGTGGCGCTGACCAACGAGGACGAGGTCAATATCCTCTCCTGCGTCATGGCAAAGAAGCTCGGCTGCCGGCGCAATCTGTCGCTTCTGAACAATTCCAGCTATCCGACCTTTGCCCATGCGCTGGGCATCGATGCCTATGTGAACCCGCGCCAGGTGACGATTTCGAAGATCCTGCGGCACGTGCGCCGAGGCCGGATCCGCGGCGTGCATGCGCTGCAGAACGGGGCCGCCGAAGTGATCGAGGCGGAAGCGCTGGAGACCTCGCCGCTGGTCGGGCGGCCGCTCAGGGACGTCGATCTGCCGGACGGCATCCGTGTCGGCGCCATTTTTCGCAATGGCAAGGTCATCACGCCGAATGGCGACACCCAGATCATGGCGCACGATCGCGCCGTGATCTTCGCGGTTGCCGAGCGCGTAAGGCAGGTAGAGCAGATGTTCCGCGTGAGCCTGGAATTCTTCTGATCTGCGTTGTTTGCAATGCAGACCTGCATCACAAACATAACTTTATGATCCGTGAGCCCTTGTCGGTTCGCCGCCAGCCGTCATACTCGGAACATGTATGATTTTTGACCAAATGGTCAAAACATCGCATATTCGGCGGATTGGTACGGGCTGCTTTTGGGCTGTATCCTGTCAACGAATGCAAGGGATACGTTCCGGACGGGGTAGAAGGTCTGCCTGCCGGAGCGATCGTCGGGAGCCAAGCCGGGAGTTCGCATGAGCCGTATCGCCTACGTCAATGGTCGTTACGTTCCGCACGCGCAAGCCTGCGTTCATATCGAGGATCGCGGTTATCAGTTCGCCGACGGCGTCTACGAAGTCTGTGAGGTCTGGTCCGGCAAGATCGTCGACGAGCGGCGCCATCTGGACAGGCTCGATCGTTCGCTCGGGGAATTGTCGATTGCCTCGCCGATGAGCCGGGCAGCGCTTGGTTTCGTTCTGCGCGAGGTCATCCGGCGCAACAGGGTGCGGGACGGTCTCGTTTACCTGCAGGTGACCCGCGGCGTTGCGAAACGCGATCATTATTTTCCCGCCGATGGTACACCGCCGGCTCTGGTCGTTACGGCGCGGGCGGCGGATCCGCGTGCCGCGGAGAAGGTCGCCGATGCCGGTGTCGGCGTCATCACGGTGCCGGAAAACCGGTGGGACCGTGTCGACATCAAGACCGTGGGCCTGTTGCCGAATGTGCTTGCCAAGCAGAAGGCCAGGGAGCGGGGCGCTCGCGAGGCATGGTTCGTCGACGGCGATGGCATGGTTACGGAAGGCGGCTCGACCAATGCCTGGATCGTCACGAAGGACGGGAAGCTGGTGACGCGGCCCGCCGATCACGGAATTCTGCGGGGCATAACCCGGCAAGTCGTGCTGGACCTCGCTGCGCGCGAAGGTTTAAGCGTTGAGGAAAGAGCCTTCTCCGTCGCGGAGGCGCTGGAGGCGAAGGAAGCTTTCATTACGGCCGCTTCATCGCTCGTCATGCCGGTCGTCCGGATTGACGGGCGCGCTGTGGGCAACGGGCATCCAGGCTCAATTGCACGGAATTTGAGGGAGAAATTTCATGAAATCAGCGAGTTGGAGGAAATTTGAACAAGGTGGAAACGCCCTGGAAGAATGGGCAGGAAAATTGAACCGGGTTACGTTAAACTGATTTTGGTGAGTTCAGGGCCTTAAGCCCGCTGACTGACTTCTAGAATAAAGCGGAAGGGGCGCGGTGATCTGGGCCCCGCCAACCTTCCGTAAACGAAAAATCCGGACGTCACGATTAGGGCGCCACGGGCATGGGCAGTGAACTTGGCGGATGCCGCGGCCGTATCCGGAGAAACTTAGGAAATATAAAAACATGGCTGACCGCGCACAGAATCTTCAGGACACGTTCCTGAATCACGTACGTAAACAGAAGACTCCTCTTACGATCTTTCTTATCAATGGCGTGAAATTGCAGGGTGTCGTCACCTGGTTCGACAATTTTTGCGTATTGCTTCGCCGCGACGGGCACTCCCAGCTCGTCTATAAGCATGCGATCTCGACCATAATGCCGAACGCCCCCGTGCAGCTCTTCGAGCCCAATGAAACCGAAGGCGAAAAGGCGGCAGGCTGATTGAGGCCAAAATCTCGCAAGGAAGCGGACAAGGCTAGGGGCGCGGCCGACGCTGAGCCCTTCGCCGAACGCAAGGATGCCGTGGGTGCGCGCGCCGTTGTGGTGGTTCCGGTTTTCGGACCCAGGCTACGGCGCACGATGGATGCCGCGCGGCCGCAGCGTACCGATCAGGCGCGGCTTGAGGAGGCGGTGGGCCTCGCACTCGCCATCGACCTGGAAATCGTATCCTCCTATGTCGTGACGCTTTCCCAGATCCGCCCGGCGACCCTGCTGGGGCAGGGCAAGGTTGAAGAGCTTTCCGTGATCGTCAAGACGGAAGAGGTGGAACTGGTCGTCGTCGATCATCCGCTGACGCCGATCCAGCAACGCAATCTGGAAAAGGCGCTCAATGCCAAGGTTCTGGACCGTACCGGCCTGATCCTTGAGATCTTTGGCGCCCGGGCGAGGACGGCGGAAGGTCGCCTGCAGGTGGAACTGGCTCACCTCAAGTGGCAGAAGAGCCGGCTCGTGCGTTCCTGGACCCATCTGGAACGTCAGCGAGGCGGTCTGGGGTTCATCGGCGGTCCCGGCGAAACCCAGATCGAGGCGGACAGGCGCCTGATCCAGGAACGCATCACGCGGCTGGAGAAGGATCTGGAACAGGTGCGGCGCACCCGCGACCTGCATCGCAAGCAGCGCCGCAAGGTGCCGCAGCCGATCGTCGCGCTCGTCGGCTATACCAATGCCGGCAAGTCGACGCTGTTCAACCGGCTGACGCGTTCCGACGTATTCGCCAAGAACCTGCTCTTTGCGACGCTCGATCCGACGTTGCGGCGCATCCCGCTGCCGCATGGCGGCGAGGTGATCCTCTCCGATACGGTGGGCTTCATTTCCGACCTGCCGACGCATCTGGTGGCAGCCTTCAGGGCAACGCTGGAAGAGGTGCTGGAGGCGGATCTCATCTTGCATGTGCGCGACATTTCGCACGAGGACACCGAAGCCCAGGCCGTCGACGTGGCGGAAACGCTGCGCCTGCTCGGCATCGAGGAAGGCGGCGACGAGCGGATCATCGAGGTCTGGAACAAGATCGACCTCGTCGACCCTGTCCGGCGCGAGGCGCTGTTGTCCGATAATGCGCGGGCAGAGGGACCGATTGCCGTTTCGGCCGTTTCCGGAGACGGCATCGCGGCTTTGCTGGCACGGATCGAGGATCGCGTCGCGGAAGACCGGGTGGTCTACAGTCTTTCGCTGCCGCTTGCCGAAGGAGAGACGCTGGCCTGGCTTTATCGCGCCGCCGAGGTGCTGGAACGGCGGGACGGCGAGGCCACGTCGATGCTGACCGTGCGCGTGCCGGAAAAGCAGCGCGAACGGTTCATGCAGCGCTGCGGCGGATATCTGGCCGCGCCGGGCTCGTCCGGCACATGAGGCCGGCTTTGACAGACGCCGGCAATTACCGGTATTCAAGCGCGCCATGAAGCAAGGCCAGCTCTATCGCGATTTCTCGCCCCGTTTCGCCGTCGCGCCCATGATGGAGTGGACGGATCGTCACTGCCGTGTCTTTCACCGGCAGCTGAGCCGCCATGCGCTGCTCTACACGGAGATGGTGGCGGCAGCGGCGGTCGTGCATGGCGACCGGCAACGGCTCCTCGGCTACAGCGAGGGCGAGCATCCGATTGCCTGCCAGCTCGGCGGTTCCGATCCGGCGGAATTGGCGCAAGCCGCCCGCATCGTTGCCGATTTCGGCTATGACGAGGTCAATATCAACGTCGGTTGTCCCTCCGATCGCGTGCAGTCCGGCCGCTTCGGCGCCTGCCTGATGCGCGAGCCGAACCTGGTTGCCGAATGCGTTTCGGCGATGAAGGCGGCGGTTTCGATCCCCGTTACCGTCAAATGCCGGATCGGCGTGGACGATCAGGACCCGGAAGTGGCGCTCAACGCGCTTGCCGACGCGGTGCTGGCGGCCGGCAGCGATGCCCTCTGGGTTCATGCCCGCAAGGCCTGGCTGAAGGGCCTGTCGCCCAAGGAAAACCGCGACGTCCCGCCGCTGGAATATGAGCGCGTCTATCGCCTGAAGGAGCGCTACCCGGGCGCTTTCATCGGCATCAATGGCGGCATTGCCGGCCTCGACGACGCGGAAGCCCATCTTTCGAACGTGGACGGCGTGATGCTCGGCCGCGCTGCCTATCACGATCCGTGGAGTATGGCGGAAGTGGATCCTCGCCTGTTCGAAACGACGCAGCCTTCCGCCACCCGTCGCGAGGCGCTCGAAGCCTACATCCCCTATATGGCGGCCGAGCTTCAGCGGGGCACGCGGCTGACCAACATGACGAAGCATATCCTTGGGCTGTTCCACGGCATGCCGGGCGCGCGTGCGTGGCGCCGCCGCCTCACGGTCGAGGCGGTGCGGGAAGGGGCCGGGCTCGATATCGTCTTTGCCGCTCTCGGCGAAGTTTCCGGCGATCTTCTGGACGGCACGCGTCCGGCAAGGGCGCGGCAGGAGGAAGTTGCGGCGGCCTGATCTAGTGGTCCGATTCCGACATTTGCCTCCCTTCGCAGCTCCCACATGAGCAAATGTCGGAATCAAAAAGGACCACTAGCAACCTTATGATCCTAGTGGAGCTTTTGAATTCGACATTTGAGCGTGAGCTCGCGGCAATCTGGACTCAAATGTCAAATTCGCTCCACTAGATCGCCGTCTTTCATTCACACGGGGGAATTCATGGACCTTTCGTCGCTGAACGGCGATGTGATCTGGCTCGGCCTGGCGCTTGTCGCCTCCGGCGCGATCGCTGGGCTTCTGGCCGGCATGTTCGGCATCGGCGGCGGGGCCGTGCTGGTGCCGGTGCTTTACCAGTTCCTCACCCTGCTGCAGATCGACCAGGCGGTGCGGGTGCATATCGCCGTTGCCACGTCGCTTGGCATCATCGTGCCGACGTCGATCCGGTCGTTCCTCGCTCACAAGAAACGCGGCTCCGTGGATATGGAACTGTGGCGAAGCTGGATCGTTCCCGTGCCTGCCGGCGTGGTGCTGGCAAGCCTTGTCGCGGCTTACGTCTCCGGCGACGGCCTGAAGGGGATTTTCGCCGTGATCGCCCTCGTCGTGGGACTGAAGATGATCTTCAACCGCGAAAGCTGGCGGCTTGGAACCGATATTCCCGGCAATCCGATCCGTGCCGTCTGCGGTATTCTGATCGGCTTCTTCTCCACGCTGATGGGGATTGGCGGCGGCGTCATGAACAACACTTTCATGACGCTCTACGGCCGGCCGATCCATCAGGCGGTCGCGACCTCCGCCGGAACGGGCGTGCTGATTTCCGTGCCTGGCGTCATCGGCCTGGCCTGGGCAGGCTGGGGCGCGCCGGGCTTGCCCGCCTTCTCGCTTGGATATGTGAACGTGCTTGGCGTCCTGCTGATCATTCCGATCACGACCTTGGCCGCGCCGCTCGGCGTGCGGATCGCGCACGCCCTGTCGCGCAGGGTCATGGAAGTCGCCTTCGGGCTGTTCCTGATTACCGTCTCGGCGCGCTTCGCGGTCAGCCTGATGGACTGATGGAACGGCGCGTCAGGGGTTGAGGATCAGCTTCGATCCCTCGACACGCCAGCTCGACAGTTTGTCGAGCGCGGTGAGACCCAGAAGGCTTGTCTCCAGCGCGCCATTGCGGCTGACATAGGCGCGGATGTCCGATAGCCGGATACTGCCGATGTCGAGCGTTTCGATCCTGACGGGCGCGACGAAGGTCCTGCCATTCGCGGTCGAGACGGGGATCGTGAAGGAAAGGCTATCGAGATCGTAGCCTGCGGCGCGTGCGTCGTCGGCCGTCAGCGTCACCGCCGACGCGCCGGTATCGACAAGGAATGTTGCCGGAGCGCCGTTGATCGCGGCTTTCACCCGGTAATGCTGCGTGCCGTCGCGGATCACCACGACCGAGCCGTCCGTCTGGTCGACCGCGGTTCCCGGTACGAGCACCGCGACGAGCCGGTCGCCCAGTCCGGCAAAGTCTCCCTTGTAGCTGTAGCCAAGGACGAGAACGAGCCCCAGCCCGCCCCAGACCAGCGCCGAATGCATGACCTCGCGCAGCCTCGGGCGGCTGAAGAAGAGGGAGATCAGCAGGACCGCGAGGATTGCGCCGAGAGCCGCCATGCGTGGTCCGCTGCGGTCGAAGCTGAGTGAGCTGGGGTCGCTTGCGCCTGCGAAAAAATAGGCAAGCGCGGCTATCGCCAGGACGACAAGCACCATGGCGGCGATGAAGTTCCTGAAGGCTCCCGGCTGCATTTCCGACCGCCTCCCATGCGCGCCTGCTTGAATTCGCCTTGCTAGTATAGTTGGGCGTTTATTGCCCGCCGGACAAGACCTGTACAGGTGCGGTGAGAATGCGGACGGGTAACGTTATGGCGATCTTCGCGGTGTTGCCGACCGCGGTACCGATCGTATCTGCATGGGTGTTGAGATCGCCCGGCTTGGTGTTGAGGCCGGCTTCCTGCAGCGCCACGCGCAGCCTCGGCGCGACTGCGGCGACCTGCGTGAATTTGCCATGGTCGATGGCGTCTGTGCCCTCAAGTTCCGTCAGATCAATGACAATCACGCCGAGATTGGCCAGTTCCTGCTCGTCTTCGTAGCGACCGACCCGCTGTTTGCCGCCGGCGATGAGGCTTGAGGCCTTCAGCGCCTTGTCGTCCCTGGAGACAAGAACGATGAAGGGGGTCTTGCGTTGACCGATCCGCCTGAGCTGCGACTTGAAAACATCGATGTCGAGGTCGGGCGCAGCCAGGATAACCGCTCCGATCCTGTCTTCCGGGATGGGGTTGTTGGACAGTTTGACCTGGCGGATTGTCTCGGTCAGCACCCAGTTGCCCATGGAGTGGGCGATGATGTGGACCCGGGAAACCCCGCTGTCCAGGATTTCGCGCAAGGTGCGCTCAAGCCCGTCACGCGCGGCGGTCGCGCTGTTATTGTCGTAGACGTAATCGGTCACCGTGCCGCGCGAGGCCCAGGTAAACAGCACCGGTATGCGCGGTGCGTCCGCATCGTGGGTAATTTGCGCGAAGCGATAAAGCGCTTCCGGGAAGCGCGTGTTGTAGCCGTGAATGAAAAGGATGACCTCCCGGTGGTCTGGGGTCCGCTTGGCCATCTCTTCCTTCAACGCGGCACGGAAGCCGGCCGCTCCGTCCAGATAGGTGAACGCGCGGGTGGTATAGCTCTTCTCCGGGTCGCCAGGCAGCGTTTCCGGCCATTCGATCTGGCCGGTGACATGGTTCGGCGGCACGGAAACGACGGCGGAAGCGTAATTCAGCGTGGGGGAGCGCTCGCCGTTGAAGTAAGTATCCGGCGTTGCATCCTTTTCCCGGGTGGTGGCGATGAGAATGCGGTGCTCCGTCGTACCCGGCGCGTTGCTGGTGGCGATCGCCAGCGCTCCCGGGCCCGGTCGTCCTCCACATCCTGCTAGGAATAGCAAAGCCACACATAAAACGACAAAGCCCGGCCGAAAACGGCCGGGTGTCGAACTGTGGACCGATGAACGCGTGACCTTTGGCAAGGGCAGTTCCAGAGGAGTTGACGCTTCTTCTTCCTGTCGTGTCGGCCAGCTTGTTCCGCAGGCTTACCGGTCAAGACTAGCACGGGTGCAGCCGGACAGGGGGGCTGCTCGCTGCTGTAGACGGGTTCTGACAGCCGATTCGCGGGCGCTGTTGCTATTACGCAACGGAAGTCAAGCCCAGGAGAAAAGCGACGGCGGTCAATTGCTGTGTAGCGCCCAATACGTCTCCGGTCTGGCCGCCGATTTTTGCCGCAGCAAGGCGGATGGCAAAAACGGTCGTAAGGACAAGGAGCATCAGGGCGACGACGATTGCGGCGAAGGGCATCAGCAGCAGGAGAGGCAGGCAGATGATCGCGGCAAGGAGGGCGGCGACGCGAACGGCGCCGGCCTCCGGCGTGCCGCACAGTGCGCCGAGGCCTCCGGGCCTTGCCGCCGGCAGCGCCTGCCATAGCCAGGCCATGGCCGTCCGCGACGTCGCTTCGGAGGCAATCAGGCCCAGCACGCCACCGGTCGCGCCATAGCGCTCGATCAGTGCGCCGAGCAGGACGACCTTCAAAAGCAGCCCCATCGTCAGGGCTATTGCGCCGAATGCCCCTGTACGGCTGTCCTTCATGATTTCGAGCCGACGCTCGGGTGTCGAAGCGCCGAAAAAGCCGTCTGCGACATCCGCGAGGCCGTCTTCGTGCAAGGCGCCGGTAATGCAGATCAAAACGATGACGGCGACGACCGCCTGTGCGAGCGGCGGCACGAAAGTCAGTGACAGGAATAGCAGGCACAGGGCGGACGGGAGGGCCAGGATTGCCCCTGCAACCGGCACGACCCGCGCCGAGCGCGAGAAGTCCGGCACGGCAAGCGGGTCGTCCCCGGGGCCGATCCGCGGCACGGGGAGGCGCGAGAAAAAGCGAATGACGGATGCGGTCTCTGCCAGAAATCCTGCCGCGCCCGGACCCCAAAGACCACCTTTCACGCTGTCATCGTCATCGTCGAACATGAACCTTCCCGGCTGATTCTTCTCCATTCGCCTTTGCGAACCGTACTCACCCGGTTATAGATCGGCGCCCCTCGGCTCACAATCGAGGCAGAAGTCTTCGGAGATCCAGAATGTCGCTTTCGCCGTCCGCCTTGCCTTTTGACGATATCCGCAACCTCGTGCGCAACATGCCAGGCGCCGACGAGGCGGCAGTGGCGGCATTTCGCGAGCGAAACGCGCAGTTGACGAAGCCGGCCGGCTCGCTCGGGCGGATGGAGGAGATCGCCGAATGGCTGGCCGCCTGGCACGGACCCGTCTGGCCGAAGGTGACGCGGCCGCTCGTCGCGGTCTTCGCGGCCAATCACGGCGTGACGGTAAAGGGCGTGTCCGCCTACCCGTCTTCCGTGACGCGTCAGATGGTGGAGAATTTCGCCGCCGGCGGTGCGGCGATCAACCAGATCTGCATCGCCTATGACCTTGGGCTCAAGATCTTCGACCTTGCTCTCGATTTGCCGACGCCGGACATCACCGAGGCCGATGCGCTGGAAGAGGCCAATTGCGCGGCGACCATGGCTTTCGGGATGGAAGCTCTGGCCGGCGGTATCGACCTGATCTGTATCGGCGAGATGGGGATCGGCAACACCACGATTGCGGCGGCGGTGCTGAACGGCCTGTTTGGCGGCGAGGCGGCGGACTGGGTCGGCCCGGGCACCGGTGTCGACGACGCGGGCCTGGAGCGGAAGCGCAGTGCGGTTGCGGCGGCCGTGGAGAGGCTGTCGGGCGAGCGCGATCCGCTGGAAGTTCTCCGCAGGGTCGGCGGCCGGGAGATCGCCGCCATGGCCGGCGTCATCCTCGGCGCGCGCCACCAGAAGGTGCCGGTGATTGTCGACGGCTATGTGGCGACCGCCGCAGCCGCCGTTTTGCATGCCATGGACAGCCGCGCGCTGGATCACTGCCTGTTCGGTCATCTGTCGGCGGAGCCCGCTCACGCGCGCGCGCTGGCCATCATGGAAAAGAAGCCGCTGCTCGATTTCGGCATGAGGCTTGGCGAGGGAACGGGGGCTGCCCTTGCCGCCGGCATCGTCAAGGCGGCCGCCCAGCTTCACTCCGGCATGGCGACATTCGAACAGGCCGGGGTCTCGGGCAAGGAACGCTGAGGCGGGCCGTAGCCTGCTTCACGAAACCCGGCGGATTGCCCGGCGCTGAGGCGAGCGGGCGGGCGCCGGCGGGGGCGTATCCTCGACGGGAGGCATCGCTTCCAGCACGCGGACGGCCGGGAAGGTGACGATCGCTTCGGTGCCTTCGCGCAGCTTCGACTTCAGCTCGAACTTGCCGCCATGCATGGCGACAAGCGCCTGAACGATGGACAGGCCCAGGCCCGTGCCGGCCTCGGCGCTCTTGATTGCAATCGATCCCTGGCCGAAGGCCTGCATGACGAGCGGGATCTCGTCCTCGGGAATGCCGGGCCCGTTGTCGAGGATCGACACGTATTGGCCGCCGCCGGCCGTCCAGCCGCACTTCAGCTGAACCTCGCCGTTTGCCGGCGTGAACTTCACCGCGTTGGAAATGAGGTTCAGGATCACCTGGCGTATGGCCCGTTCGTCGGCCCACAGGCGCGGCAGTCCATCCTCGAAGGATTCGGTGATGGTGATGTTCTTGTTGCGCGCGCGGATCGCCATCATGTGCCGGCAATCCTCGATGATGGCCGTCAGCGTGACAGCCTCCTCGCTCAGTTCGTACTTTCCGGCCTCGATGCGCGACAGGTCGAGGATCTCGTTGATGAGGTTGAGCAGGTGGCCGCCGGAATTGTGGATGTCGGCGGCATATTCGCGATAGGTCTTGTTGCCGATCGCGCCCAGCAATTCGTTCTTCATCACTTCCGAGAAGCCCAGGATGGCATTGAGCGGCGTGCGCAGCTCATGGCTCATCGTCGCCAGGAAGCGGGACTTGGCGAGGTTTGCCTCTTCCGCGCGGCGGCGCGATTCGTCGGAAATCGCCTTGGCCTGCTCCAGCTCCGCGATCAGGTGGTCCTTCTGGGCGCGATATTCCAGCATGGTCACCGTGGAGGTGTGCAGCTGGTTGCCAAGCATCAGGAAGAAGCCCTGCGCGCCAAGCGCCATCGCCAGCATCGCATAGTGGATCGGCGTCTGCTGATGCAGGAAGGTGAGGGCGATGGCGAGCGTGATCGGCAGGGTGGCCGCGGTCAGGGCCCGCGACACCGAAGACGACAGCATCGTGCTCATGGCGATCACGATCAGCATGGTCGCGAATTGCAGGATCTCGAAACCGCCCTGCAGGTCCTTGTTCGGCGGCAACAGGAAAAAGGCCGCCCAGCTCAGTCCGTAGAGCAGGTCGCCGATCACCATCTGCCGCCGCCAGACCTTCAGGTCCTGTTCCTGGCCGCCGGCTCGTTCGAAGCGGCGGCAGGTGGAAATGATCAGGCCGTGGGCCAGCAGGACGAAGAAAAGCCACGCGCTTATGACGATGGCATCGACCCAGAGCAGGGTGATCGCGCCGACGATGACGGCGAAGATCGGCAGGGCGAAGGCCGCACTCAGCCGGTTCTTCACATAGATCAGCATCAATTCGTGATCGAAGGCAGGCGGTGTCCCGTCGACCGAGCTCAGCCTTTCGCGCGCGTCGCGCACGGTGCGGGCGACTTCGCGGCGCTTGAGTGCGCGCTCGCGGTTCATCGCCGTTTTTTCCTGGCTGCTCCTCGGCTTGTCGAGGGACATGGTCAATCACGATCCGCTGGTTATCGGAAGGTTCCGATCAATGGAAGTATTGAAGCCATCATGATCATAAACCCTTAATAAGCGGCTCAAAGACATGGTTAACGATTGATTGCGCAGCGGTTTTGCCGCGCAATACTTGCCAGGCGGAGTGCGGCGCGCGACAACGGCCGCAGCGAAAATGCGGGAGGACCAGATGAAGCTTTATGACGGCGGGCGCGCGCCCAACCCGCGCCGGGTGCGGATATTCCTTGCCGAAAAGGGCGTCTCCGTGCCGCTGGTGCCGGTCGATATCATGGCGAAGGACCACAAGACCGATGCCTTCACCCGCATGAATCCGATGCAGCGCATCCCGGTGCTGGAACTCGACAACGGAGCGGTGATTTCCGAAAGCGTGGCGATCTGCCGCTATTTCGAGGAGCTTTTTCCCGAACCCGCGCTGATGGGATCGTCGCCGCTGGAAAAGGCGACCATTGAGATGTGGAACCGCCGGGTCGAACTCGGCATCTTCAGCGCGGTCGCCGCCTCCTTCCGCCATGCCCATCCGGCGATGCGCGACCTCGAAGTGCCGCAGATCGGCGAATGGGCGCAGGCCAACCGGGAAAAGGCAATCGAGATGATGCGCTTCCTCGACGAGGAACTGGCCGGCCGCGATTTCGTCGCCGGCGACAGCTACTCGATTGCCGATATCACGCTCTATTGCGCGATCGATTTCTGCCGGCTGCCGAAGATCGAGATGCCGGAAGAGCTTCATCACCTGAAGGACTGGTACGAGCGCATGGCGGCACGGGAGAGTGCGAAGGCATGAGCGCGTCGCGCGGCAACGGAGTCCTTTTTGCCGGTCGTTCGGTCGAGGCGATTGCGGTGGAGCTGTCCGGCTGCCGCCACTGTGCCGACTCTGTAGCAGTGGCGCAGCGATTACCGCACGAACCGCGACCGGTTTGCGTCCTCTCGCAAACCGCCAGAATCGCCATTTGCGGCCAGGCCCCCGGCACCCGCGTGCACGAGAGCGGCCGTCCCTATACCGATCCTTCCGGAGATCGCCTGCGCGACTGGATGGGGATCGGAAAGGACGTTTTCTACGATCCGGCAAAGGTTGCCATCGTGCCGATGGGCTTCTGTTTCCCCGGGCTCGATGCCAAGGGCGGGGACAAGCCGCCCCGGCGCGAATGCCGGGCGCTCTGGCACGACCGCCTCTTTGCCGTCATGCCGCAGCTCGAACTGAAGCTCGCCATCGGCCAGTATGCGATCGACTATCATCTGCGCGATCTGCGGCGGGCTTCGGTGCGCGAAACGGTGGCGGACTGGAGAGAAGTTGTCGCCGAGAGCCTCGCACGCGATGGCGTCGCCACATTGCCGATGCCGCACCCGTCCTGGCGCAACAATGCCTGGCTCAAGGCCAATCCGTGGTTCGAGGAGAGCGTGCTGCCATTCCTGAAGGCCGAGGTGGCCCGGATGATCGTCTGATCGAGCGAAGGCAGCAAAGAATGAGGAAATAATTTCCGGAATCTGAATATTCATGGCGTGATATTGAAATTGAAACGCAGTTTCGGCTTGCTGTTTAGAAGATGAATCCAATAGGGTTGCCGCAGCGCATGGCGCCGGAGCGCCGTCACCACTCAATGCGGATAACCCATCATGATCGACCGGATCGACCGCCGTATCCTTGCTATCCTTCAGGAGGACTGCACCGTGCCCGTTGCCGAAATCGGCCGCAGGGTAGGGCTTTCAACCACTCCCTGCTGGCGACGGATCCAGAAGCTGGAAGAGGAAGGCGTCATCCAGCGCCGCGTCGCCGTGCTCGATCCGAAGAAGGTCAACTGCAAGGTGACGGCCTTCATCGCAATCACCACGAGCCAGCACAATGCCGACTGGCTGAAGAAATTCGCCGACGTGATCAGCGAGTTTCCGGAAGTTGTTGAATTCTATCGCATGGCGGGGCAGGTGGACTATTTGCTGCGGGTCGTCGTGCCAGATATCGAGGCCTATGACGCCTTCTACAAGAAGCTCATCGCGAAAATCGACATCTCTGACGTGTCGACGACCTTCGCGATGGAGCAGATCAAATGCACCAACGAATTGCCGTTGAACTATGTCGGCGCCGAAAAGCCGCGGGAGCCGGTTTCCTGATCCGGCCTGCCGCGGCCGATCCTCATTTCCTGTCGGCGTTTTCCAGGCGGGCGATCAGGCTGGACGTATCCCAGCGGCGTCCGCCCATCGCCTGCACTTCCGCATAGAACTGGTCGACGAGCGCGGTGATCGGCAGGCGCGCGCCGGTCTCGTTCGCCGTCTTCAGGCAGATGCCGAGGTCCTTGCGCATCCAGTCGACGGCGAAACCGAAGTCGAACTTGCTGTCGCGCATCGTCTGCCAGCGGTTTTCCATCTGCCAGGATTGCGCCGCGCCCTTCGAAATGACGTTGATGACCTTCTCCACATCGAGGTCCGCCTTCTTGGCGAAATGGACCGCTTCGGAAAGGCCCTGAACAAGGCCGGCGATGCAGATCTGGTTGACCATCTTCGTCAGCTGGCCGGCGCCTGCCGGTCCCATCAGGCCGACCATGCGGGAGAAGCTGTCGATCACCGGCTTCGCCTTGTCGTAGTCCGCCTCGTCGCCGCCGACCATGACGGTCAGCGCGCCGTTTTCGGCACCCGCCTGGCCGCCGGAAACCGGCGCGTCCAGGAAGCCGCATCCCTTGGCCTTGGCTGCCTGATGGAGCTCGCGGGCGACGTCCGCGCTTGCCGTCGTGTTGTCGATAAAGATCGCACCGGCCTTCAGGCCGTGGAAAGCGCCATCCGGTCCGACGGTAACTGCGCGCAGGTCATCGTCATTGCCGACGCAGCAGAAGACGAAATCGCAGCCCTCTGCGGCCTCGCGGGGTGTCGCGGCATGTTTGCCGCCGAATTCGGCAGCCCATTTCTCCGCCTTGGCGGCCGTGCGGTTGTAGACAGTGACGTCATGCCCGCCCTTGGTCCTCAGATGCCCCGCCATGGGATAGCCCATGACGCCCAGGCCGATGAAGGCAACTTTTGCCATAGCGTACTCTCTCCCGAATGTTTGCTGCGCCCGCCCGTTCCCGGGAAACGGTCCAATAGGGTTCGACAGGGTTTTTAGAAGAGGCGGGCGCGGCTGTCACGCCAACAGCCGCAGGACGGCCTATTTACGGCCGAGCGCCTGTTCGAGATCCGCAACCAGATCCTCCACGCGCTCGATGCCGATGGAGAAGCGCAGCAGGTTCTTCGCCACGCCCGTGGCGTCTCCCTCGATCGTGTAGCGGTGCTCCACCAGGCTCTCCACGCCGCCGAGCGACGTTGCCCGCTTGATCAGGTTGAGCCTGCCGGCAACTTCGAGCGCGGCCTCCGCGCCGCCTTCGACGAGAATGGAGACGAGATAGCCGTAGCCGCCCGACATCTGCGCCTTTGCCAGCTCATGGCCCGGATGGGTTTCAAGCCCCGGATAGAGCACGCGTTCGACGCGGTGATGGGTCGAGAAGCGCTCGGCGATTGCCTGCGCATTGGTGCACATGCGCTCCATGCGGATGCCGAGGGTCCGCAAGCCGCGAAGCAGGAGATAAGCCTCGAACGGTCCCATCACGGCGCCGGCATCGTGGCGCTCCTCGCGGATGAAGGTCCAGGCGTCGGAATTGGCATCGCTGGTCGATACGATGCCGCCAAGAGCGTCCGAATGGCCATTCAGCGCCTTGGTGGTGGAATGAAGCACCAGGTCGGCGCCGAGGGCGAGGGGCTTCATCAAAAGCGGTGTCGCCGCCGTCGCATCGACCGCCAGAACGCCGTCCGCCTTGTGCGTGGCTTCGGCGGCCTTGGCGATGTCGGCGATCGCAAGGCCCGGATTGGAAGGAACCTCGATGAGCACCAGGGCAGGGCCGGTCTCGCGGATCGTTTCGCAGAATTGCTCGATTTCGGTCGCGTCCGCCTCGACAAGGGCTATGCCGTTGCGGGCGCAGTGTTTACGCAGCCAGGCTGTCGTGCCCCAATAGATCCCCGACTGCACAAGGATCGAACCGCCCGGTTTGGCGCTGCGCACCACCGCTGCGACCGCCGCCATGCCGGACGCGAAAAGCCGGCTGTCTGCGGCACCCTCCAGGTCCGCCACCAGCGCTTCGATCTGCCGGAACAGGTCGTTGTCGTCGCGGCTGTAGAGGTGGGCGGGGCTGGTAAGCTTGTAGTTGCGGTCGCGCACGAATGTGGTCGACGGCAGGATCGCCGGAACCACGGCGCCCGTCGACGGGTCGACACCGCCGCCGGCATGCGCAAGCAGGGTGTCGGGATGCAGGGATTTCTCGGCCATGCAGGCAGCTCCGGAAAGAGAGAGTTGTATTATATCAGAAATTTATCAGGAACGCTTCAGGTGGCGTGTGAGCCGCGCCTCGATTACGTCCCAGGTCTGCCTGAGGGCTTCCACCAGCACCAGATACATGACCGCGGCCCAGATATAGGCCTGGAAGTCATAGGAGCGGGAATAGGCGCGGCGCGTCTCGCCCATCAGGTCGTAGATGGTGATGATTGAGGCAATGGCGGATCCCTTGATCATCAGGATGATCTCGTTGCCATAGGGCCGAAGCGCCACGATCATCGCCTGCGGCAGGATCACCTTCCAGAAGATCACCGCCTTGTGGAGGCCCAGCGCCGCCGCCGCTTCCCATTGACCGCGGGACACATTCTGGATCGAGCCGCGCAGGATCTCCGCCTGATAGGCGGCAGTGTTCAGTGAGAAGGCGAAGATGGCGCAGTACCAGGCGTCGCGGAAGAACCACCACACGCCGGCGTCCTTCAGGAACGGCTGGAAGGTGCCTGCACCGTAATAGACCAGGAATGTCTGCGCGAGCAGCGGCGTACCGCGGAAGAAATAGACATAGGCATAGGAAATGCCGTTGAGGATGGCGGAACGGGACATGCGCATCGCCGCGACCGGCAGCGACAGCAGGCAGCCGACGACAAGCGAGATGGTTACCAGTTCGACGGTGACGACGAAGCCGGAGACAAACTTCTCGCCGTAGCGCTCAATGAAGTCGGGATTGAAGCTCTCCGCCATGAAGAGCACAAGGCCGACGACGGCGGCGGCCCAGACGCCCATCAGGGCATAGCCGGTCAGGCGGGCCTTGCTCCAGGCTCTTGACGGCGGAACCGTGGGCGCTGCGGACGCCTCGACCTTCTGTTCGGCGCGGTCGCTCATCGGCGAACCTCCCCGCGCTTCGTCCAGGCCTCGATCCTGTTGAGGCCTACCGAGGAGAACATGGCGAGGACGAGATAGATCAGGCAGGCAACGCCGAAGAAGAGAAACGGTTCCTTGGTGACGCGGGCGGCGATGCCGGATTGTCGCACGATGTCGGAAAGCCCGATGACGGAAACGAGCGAGGTTTCCTTGAGCAGGATGAGCCACAGATTGCCGAGAGCCGGGAGCGACAGGCGGATCAGTTGCGGCAGGATGACGAGGCGCATCGTCTTGAAGCGGGAGATCCCGAGCGCGTACGCGCCTTCATATTGGCCCTGCGCGATACCGCGGAAAGCGGAAAGAAACGCTTCCGAAGCATAGGAGGAAAACACAAAGGCAAGGGCGATCATGCCCGCGACAAAGGAATTCACCTCGATCCGCACGTCGCCGAACAGGGCGCCGAGGGCTTGCTGCAGAAGGATCTGCCCGCCGTAATAAACGAGGAAGAGGGTAAGAAGCTCAGGCAGGCCGCGAAAGATCGTCGTGTAGATGTTGGCGGCGGCCCGCAGGCTCGGTTCCTCGGATTTCTTGGCAAGGGCCAGGACGAAGCCGAGCAGCAGCCCGAAGGGAAGGGTGGCTACGGCGAGCAGGACGGTGATCAGCACGCCTTGCGCGATCTCGTCGCCCCAGCCATCCGGTCCGAAGGAAATGAGTATCAGGATTTCGTCCATGCCAGGATAGCTTCCTCGAGACGCTGGCAGCCCTCAGGGGCTTGCGTCTTCCAGCAGGAACTCCGCATCCCGGCGCGGATGGTCTGCGCCGGGATGCAACGGTGGCAGGACGTCAGCCGCCGTAGACGTCGAAGGCGAAGTACTTGTCGTTGATTTCCTTGTACTTGCCGTTGGCGCGGATCGCGGCGATCGCCTCGTTCAGCATTTCGCGCAGGTCGTCTTCGCCCTTGCGGACGGCGATGCCGGCGCCTTCGCCGTTGATCACCGGATCGGGCTGCAATGCGCCGAGGATCTTGCAGCAGGCGCCTTCGGTGGCGTTCACCCAGTCGGACAGCACGACCACGTCATCGATGGCGGCGTCGAGGCGGCCGGATTCCAGATCGAGCTTGTATTCGTCCGGGGTCGGGTAGAGCTTCAGCTCCGCATCCGGGAACTTGGCTTCGGCGTAGTTGGAGTGCGTGGTCGACGACTGTGCGCCGAGCGTGATGCCCTTCAGGTCTTCCGGGGTGACGCCGGCCAATTTGCTGTCCTTCGGGACGGCGATTGCCGGGCCGGTGTTGTAGTACTTCTTGGTGAAGTCGACCTTTTCCTTGCGCTCGTCGGTGATCGACATCGAGGCAATGATCGCGTCGAACTTGCCGGCCTGCAACGCCGGAATGATGCCGTCCCAATCCTGGGTGATGAATTCGCACTCGACCTTCATCTCGTCGCACAGCGCCTTGGCGATGTCGATGTCGAAGCCGACGAGCTGTCCGTCGGAGGTCAGGTTGTTGAACGGAGGATAGGCGCCCTCGGTGCCGATGCGCACCTTGGTCCAGTCCTTGGCCTCAACACCGCCGGCAGCCGCGAGAAGCAAAGCGGCCGCTGCCGCCAATCGCATCAAACGCATCGTATCTTTCCCCTGTCTTCTGCTTGTTATGGAAGGAACACCCTGTGACGCCCTTCAAACTACCGCGCATACTCCCACCAAATTTCCGGCGGATTCAACAAGTTTGCGCAAAATATCCCCCGTGTCGCAGCGATTTCCTGCGCTCTCGCGCGCGGTGAAGCCTGCCGCCGGGGGCGAAACGCAGGCCGGTTAGCCGGCTTTTCGAGAATCGGCGGCGGCGGATGCGCCGGGCCGCTCACCCGTGCGGCGGCAATCCCAATTCCGTGAATGGGATGAAGTCGACGAGGTCGCCGCGCGAAACGCCGGTCACCCTCTCCGGAATTTCGACAAGCCCGTCCGCCTCCCGCAACGAGGTGATGAGCCCGGAACCGTCGTGCTCGAACTTGCGGATGCAGGTCTGCCCGTCTCCGTCCACGGCAAGAATGCCGCGGAAGAATTCGCGGCGGCCGGTCTTTGTCCGTTCCATCGCGAAATCGGCCGGCAGCTGATAGCGCCTCGGTTGCAGGAAGGCGCCACCGCCCAGCACTGACAATACGGGCCGTGCATAGAGAAGGAAGCAGACCATCGCCGCGACCGGGTTGCCGGGCAGGCCCAGCATCACGCAATCGCCGATTTGCCCGAAACTCATCGGCCGGCCCGGCTTGATCGCAAGCTGCCAGACGTGGCGGGTGCCCAGCTTGTCGAGCGCATGGACGAGGTGATCCTCCTCGCCGCGCGATGCCCCGCCCGTGGTGACGATCGCGTCATGCGATGCGGCGGCCGTCACCAGAGCGTCTTCCACGACATCGGCCTTGTCGGGCAGGATGCCGCAGTCGGTGATCTCGGCGCCCGCACCTTCCAGCAGCGCCCGCAGCAGGAAATGGTTGCTGTCATAGACCTGTCCAGGGGACAGCGGCTCGCCCGGGCGACGGATCTCGTCGCCAGTGGAAACCAGCGCGACCCGCAGGCGCTTCATCACGCTGACGCTTGCCTTGCCGGTCGAGGCGATGGCCGCAACATCCTGGGGCCGCAGCAGGATGCCGGGCGCCAGCATCGGCGCGCCTTGCTTCAGGTCTTCGCCGGCCTTGCGACGGTTGGCGCCCGGCTTGAGGCCCGGCGGGATGGTGACAACGCCGGTGCCGCCTGCTTCTTCCGCTTCGCAATCTTCCTGCATGGCGACAGTGTCGAGGCCTTCCGGCATGACGGCGCCGGTGAAGATGCGCACTGCTGCCCCTTCAGGCGCGGCTCCGTCCATCGGGTGGCCGGCCGCGACGCGGGCCACGACCGGCATCCTGCCGCCGGAATTAATGTAATCGGCATGGCGGAAGGCATAGCCGTCGACGGCGGAATTATCGCTTGCGGGCACGTCGCGCGGCGCATGGATTTCCTCCGCCATGATGCGGCGACAGGCATCGGCGAGCGGCACGGTCTCCGCGTCGACGACCCGTGAGACCCGGGCTTTCAGGATTGCCAGCGCTTCCGAGTGACGCAAACGGTCGCGGTCATGCAGGAAGCAGTCGTCGAGAAGGCGTTTATTCGGCTGCATGACGGCGGTCTAATCCACACTGGTCGAGAATGAAATCGGCAATTGCGGCAATGTCATTCAGGTCGAACAAGGGAAGTCCGCCGCTGTCGGTTTCGTGATCGGCTGCAATCGCGCGGATTGCGGGATCGTCCGGGGCAAGGGCCTGACCCTTGCGGCCCTCCTTGCGCCGGACCTCGATTTTCGGATGGGCTTCCCGCTTGTAGCCCTCGATGATCACGATGTCGCAGGGCGCCAGCCGTGAAAGCACGTCCTCGAAAGACGGCTCCTCCTCGTCGCGCAGTTCATGCATCAAGGCCCAGCGTCGGCCGGAAACCAGCGCCACCTCGGTGGCGCCGGCCTCCCGGTGGCGGAAGCTGTCCGTGCCTTCGTGATCGATATCGAAGGCGTGGTGCGCGTGCTTGACCGTCGAGACGCGAAAGCCGCGGCCCGTCAACTCCCGCACCAGCCGCTCGACAAGCGTTGTCTTGCCCGAATTCTTCCAGCCGGTGACACCGAAAACAGGTGGCTGCGTCATGCGTCCAGTTCCCTGGCGAGCGTTGTCGCCTCGGCAAGCTGCTCCGCCGTGTTGATATTGAAGAATGGGTCGATGCCTTCCGCGCCGCGTCGGCCGGGATAGGTGTCGAAGAGCACGCTGCGGTGAGGATGCCGGTCGACGAAGGCAAGGACCTTGCGCGTTTCCCCGTCCTGCAGAAACCGCTCGAGGTCGCCGGCCGTCGTCACCGGCCAGAGACCGAAAACGGGATGCAGCCCCTCGTTCGAGCGCGCCAGAACGATTTCGCCGCCCGACTTGGCCGCCTCGCGCAGGCGCGCGACAAGACCTTGCGGGAAGAAGGGCGTGTCGCCTGCGACCGTTGCCACGAAATGGGCTTCCGGATGATTGTCGCGCGCCCAGAGCAGGCCGGCCAGCACGCCGGCCAGCGGACCGGCAAAGCCTCCGATCGGATCGGCAATGACGGGCAGCGAGAAATCGTCGAAGCGGGCCGGATCGCCATTGGCGTTGAGGACGATGGCGCCAACCTGCGGTGAAAGCCGCTTTATGACATGGGCCAGCACCGGCTTGCCGGCGAGATCGCGCAGTGGCTTGTCACCGCCGCCCATGCGCCGCGCGAGGCCGCCTGCGAGAATGCAGCCGATGACGTCCTTCCTCATTCTTCCTGTATCAGTTCCTTGCCATGTCATGCGTCGAGATCCTTCCGCGCGCCCTTGCGGCGGTGCTCTGGCGCCTCATCCTCGCCCTGCGCCGGGTCGAGGTCGAAGACGATCCGCTCTGCGCCCGACAGGGCGACGAAACGGCGGCCGCGGGCGCGTCCGATCAGCGTCATGCCGACCTGCCGCGCCAGCTCCACCCCCCATGCGGTGAAGCCGGATCGCGATACCAGGATCGGTATTCCCATCATCGCAGTCTTGATCACCATTTCCGACGTCAGCCTGCCGGTCGTGTAGAAGATCTTGTCGGCGGGACCGACCTTCTCGCTCCACATCCAGCCGGCAATCTTGTCCACCGCATTGTGGCGACCGACATCCTCCATATAGACGAGCGGACGATCCTCCTGGCAAAGCACGCAGCCGTGAATGGCGCCGGCGGCGAGGTAGAGGGAAGGGGCGGTGTTGATCTTCTTCGTCAGGGCCGCGAGCCAGGACGTGCGGAGGCGCGCATCCGCGTCGAGCTCGATCTCGTCGAAACGGTCCATCACGTCGCCGAAGACGGTCCCCTGCGCGCAGCCGGAGGTGCGCACCTTCTTCTTCAGCTTGTCCTCGTAGTTGGTCGCGCGCTCGGTGCGCACCACCACGACCTCCAGGTCCTCGTCATAGTCGATGCCGGTCACAACGTCGTCCGGCTTCAGCATGTTCTGGTTGATAAGGTAACCGACCGCGAGCAGGTCGGGATGATCGCCGATCGTCATCATGGTGACGATCTCCTGCGCATTGAGATACAGCGTCAGCGGCCGCTCGGTCACGACCCGCGTATCGATGGGCTGGCCGCTCTGGTCGATGCCGGCGACGGCTTTCGACAGGCGCTCGTCGTCCGGGTCGGGACGCACGAGGAATTCCCCCTCGACTGGCTGGAACGATTTCGGGTCGCCCGCTCGACCGCTCAACGGCATATCCTCCCCAGATTATGCATGTTTACTCAGGGTATGGTGTCGTCCCAGCCGGAAGCAAGGGGGAGGATCTGCCAATTCAACGTTGTGCAAAACGTGCAACCGCAATCATGCAAAGCCCGGCGACAAGGCCCCAGAATGCCCCCGATATGCCGAAGAAACTCGTGCCGGACGCGGTGACCAGAAACGTGACCAGAGCCGCTTCCCGCCGGCTTTCGTCGGCGAGGGCGGCGGAAATCGACGCGGCGAGCGCACCAAGCAGGGCAAGGCCCGCGACAGCTTCGATCAGAATGGGCGGCGCCGAGATCGCCAGCGCAGTGGCGAGCCCGGCCATCAGGCCGAACGCGCAATAAAAGATGCCGGCGAAGACGACGGCCCAGTAGCGGCGCGCGGGATCGGGGTCCGCATCGGGGCCGGCGCAAATCGCCGCGGTGATCGCCGCCAGGTTGACAGCGTGCCCGCCGAAGGGAGCGGAAAGCAGCGAGAATAGTCCGGTGGACCAGAACAGGCGGCCCGGTTCGGGGCGGTAACCGTTGACGTTCAGCACCGCCATGCCGGGAATGTTCTGCGATGCCATCGTCACGATGAATAGGGGAAGCGCAATTCCCACCATGGCGCCGAAGGAGAAGGCCGGGGCGACGAAAACGGCATCCGGCGACAGCCCTGCCGTCCCGAGGGCGCCGCCATCCGTACTATAGGCGACGAGTACCGCTGCGACGACCACCGCTGCCGGTATCGCCAGAAGCCGTTTGATGCGGCCCACGACCAGCCAGACGGCAACGACCGGCAGCGCGAGGGCGGGAACTTCGGCCACCGCTTCCACCGGCGCCAGGCAAAGGCCGAGCAATACGCCCGCGAGCATGGCATTGGCGAGCGGTGCCGGTATTGCGGCGACAGCCCGGCCGAACGGTCTGATGAAGCCGGCGGCGACGATCAGCGCGCCGCAGACCAAAAAAGCGCCGACGGCGGCAGGGAAGCCGCCTTCCGGCATCTGCGTGCTTGCCAGCAGGGCGGCGCCCGGCGTCGACCAGGCGACGGATATCGGCATTCGGTGCCAGATGCTGAGCACGATGCCGGACAGTCCCATGCTGATGCTGAGCGCCATCAGCCCGGAGGCGGCTTCTGCAGGCGAGGCTCCAACGGCGATCAGGCCTTGCAGAACGACGGCGAAGGAACTGGCAAAGCCGACGACCGCCGCCAGCAGCCCGGCCGAGACGGTCGCGAAGGACGGTCGCGCGGCGATCCCGTGCGCTGAAATCGTGGAACTGTCCGGCATCTTGCGCTCACCCGTTGTCGATCTGCCAAGCATAAGTCGGCCGATCCTGCCTAGCCGGACGCAGGGGCAAACGACAAGCGGAAGTTTTTCAGACCATCAGCGCGGCGCGGGTGATGCGTGCGGGATCGAGCCTCTTCGCGATGCCTTCCATGATCGACAGCGTTTCGCGGAAGCCGGCACTGGCCTCGCCGCGCGCAAATCGGTGGATCGCTTGATTGGTCCTGGTCGAGGGTGTCGCTCTAAGGTCCGCGAAATACATCCAGCTCGCCCGGAACAGCCGGTTCGGGATGCGGGCGGAGGATACAACCTGCAGCGACGCCAGGCGCGGATCCCGGCGGGCGCAGTCCAGCGTATCGTCGAGACCGGATATCTCGCCTTCGATCCACTGAAAGACGTGATTCGGGAAGAGCAGGATGGCTCCGGTAACGCCGTTCAGCCGGTTCAGCCGCCTCGCCCGCATCAGGGTTCGCTCTATTTCATCCTCGACGGGACGATGAACGGCCGTCCAGTCGATCGTGGCGCGAAAGGCGAGCCCATGCAGGTCCGGGTGGAGGTCCATAGGCGGATACTCCCTTGAAGGATTCGACCCTGGCTCCATTCTTCCGCGGCAATGCTTCCGAAAGGGTAAAGATTGACGAAAATTGTAGTGGCCGGGCCGTTTCTCCCTCAAAGAACGCCCGGGTGCTTTCCCCTTCGGGCCGCATGAACTAAGACTGCGGACTGCAATCGGATGCGAGTGGTTGGAATGTTTTGGAAAAAGGGATCGGGCATGCTGTCTAAAGAGGCGGTTCTCAAGGAGCTTTCCAAGGTCAAGGGGCCGGATCTGCAAGGGGATATCGTCTCGCTCGGCCTGGTTTCCGACATCTTCATCTCCGAGGGCCGTGTCGCCTTTTCCGTAACCGTGCCCGCGGAACGCGCGACGGAGCTCGAGCCGCTGCGCCAGGCGGCCGAAAAGATCGTTTCCGGGATGCCTGGCGTCGAAAAGGCAATGGTGGCCCTGACGGCGGAGCGCAAGGCGGGCACGCAATCGCCCGTGCGCCCGGCCCCGGCCAGGTCCGATGCAGACCGCGTGCCGCCGCCCATGCAGGCGCGGGCGCGCGCGGCGGGTCCTCAGCCCTCTACCCAGAAGCCGGGCGTGCCGGGGGTGAAGGCGATCATCGCGGTTGCGTCGGGCAAGGGCGGCGTCGGCAAGTCCACCACCACCTGCAACCTGGCGCTTGCCCTGCAGGCGAACGGCCTGAAGGTCGGCGTTCTGGATGCCGATATCTACGGTCCGTCGGTTCCCCGCCTGTTTCATGTCACCGGCCGGCCGGAGCCGGTGTCCGGACGCATCCTCAAGCCGCTTGAAGGCTACGGCGTGAAGGTGATGTCCATGGGGTTCCTCGTGGAAGAGGAAACGCCGATGATCTGGCGCGGGCCGATGGTGATTTCCGCGATCACCCAGATGCTGCGCGAGGTCGCCTGGGGCGAGCTCGATGTCCTCGTCGTCGACATGCCGCCGGGTACGGGGGACGCGCAGCTGACCATGGCGCAGAACGTGCCGCTGGCCGGCGCGGTGATCGTTTCCACGCCGCAGGACCTTGCGCTGATCGATGCGCGCAAGGGGCTCAACATGTTCCGTCGCGTCGATGTGCCCGTTCTCGGTATCGTCGAGAACATGAGCTATTTCTTGTGCCCGGATTGCGGCGGCCGCCACGATATCTTCGGTCACGGCGGCGCGCGCAAGGAGGCGGAGAAGCTCGGCGTTCCCTTCCTCGGCGAAGTCCCGCTCGACATGGCGATCCGCGAGAAGTCCGACGCCGGCACGCCCGTGGTGGTCACCGATCCGGACGGGCCGCATGCGACGATCTACAAGGAGATCGCGCGGAAGGTGGTGGCCGAGATTGAGCGCAACAACGCGGACGCGCACCGCGCCCCGCCGAAAATCGTCATCGAATAGCGCGGATCGTTGCTTGGGCGGGCTTGTCCGATCGCTCGGCCGGTCTCTTCCCGGGCGACTGCGACTCGGCGGATAAGATCCGGCGTGCGGTTCCGTATGTGACCGAAAATGCCGCGGTCGCTCGTCTCCTGTAACGCAGAGATGCGCGAAAGTGTGATGCTGCAATGCAAAATATAACCACCTGAAAGAATTTTCGCGCCTGTCTTTTCGTGTCGTTCTTTGCTGTATTGCGCGTATTGATCTTGATTTTCGGCAGAAACGCACAGGTGCGGCGCAATACCAAATTCATTTGCAATATGAATAGCTTGCTCGTTATTCTTCCAGATGGGAGGCATCTGGATGACGGTAGCAGATACGCCAAGTCAACAATCCCGCTCGACCAAGGCTCCAAAAGGCGAAATCGGTCAAGGCGGGATCGCGCATGCGCGGATTGCCGACGAAGATCAGGACCGCGCCGCTCTCTACAATCTCCTTGGCAGTGCCTTGGAGCGTCCTGTCGGTGGGGAATGGCTCACCGCAGCGTCGCGGCTTGTCGGTGGCGACGGGCCGCTTGGCGAGGCGATCGATGCATTGGCGCTTGCCGCTTCGCGCATGTCGGCGCAATCAGCCGCGCGCGAATACCAGGACCTGTTCATCGGAATCGGTCGCGGCGAGCTGGTTCCCTTCGGGTCTTATTATCTGACCGGATTCCTTCACGAAAAGCCCCTGGCGCTGTTGCGTGCCGACATGGCGAAGCTCGGCGTCGAGCGCGATCCGGCGAGCAAGGAGCCGGAGGATCACGCTGCCGCGCTTTGCCAGATGATGGCCGGCTTCATTGCCGGCGCGTTTGGCCCGTCCCTCCCGCTCGATGAGCAGAAGCGCTTCTATGTTGCCCATGTCGGCAGCTGGATGCCCTATTTCTTCCGGGATCTGGAAAATGCGCAATCGGGGCAGATTTACAAAGAAATCGGCCGTATCGGCCGACTGTTCCTCGAGATTGAGGGACGGGCATTCGAGATGGTGAACTGAGAATTCGTCGCATTGGAGGATGGACGTCATGGCTAAGGATGACCGGGTCAGGGATGACGGAAAGGTCGAGGCGGACCGCAGGAGCTTTCTGAAGCTTGCCGGTCTCGGCGCGGTGGCAAGCGGCGCGACCATTGTCGCCGGCGAGGCCGCTGCTGTGGAGGCTTCTTCGCAGAAAGCCTCCGGATACCGGGAAACGGAACACGTAAAGACGTTTTACAAGACGGCGCGTTTCTGACGCGCGGGGCAGTTCGCGGCGCGGATTGCAAGCGCGCCCGCCTGATGCAAGACCGGCCGTGAGACCGGCGAAGGGAGAGACGACATGCTGAGGAAAAAGGCGAGCGCTGCAGCCCGTCCGGCCCGGTTGTCCGCTGCAATCGAGGCAATCGGCGCCAGTGCCATGGACCGCAGAAGCTTCCTGCGCCGGTCCGGTGTGACGGCGGGCGGCGTTGCTGCTGCGGCGGCCTTCTCCGGATCGATGGTGCGCCGGGCGGAAGCCCAGGCCGCAACCGCGGCGAAGGTCGACATCAAGAAATCGGTCTGCACGCACTGCTCGGTCGGCTGTACCGTGCTGGCGGAGGTGCAGGACGGTGTGTGGATTGGCCAGGAACCGGGGTTCGACAGCCCGTTCAATCTTGGCGCCCATTGCGCCAAGGGTGCCTCCGTGCGCGAGCATGCGCATGGCGAGCGGCGGCTGAAATACCCGACCAAGCTGGTCAACGGCAAGTGGGAGCGCATTTCCTGGGATCAGGCGATCGAAGAGATCGGCAACAAGATGCTGGAAGTGCGGGAGAGCTCCGGGCCTGACAGCGTCTACTGGCTGGGTTCGGCCAAGCACTCGAACGAGCAGGCCTATCTGATCCGCAAGTTCGCCGCCTTCTGGGGGTCGAACAACGTCGATCACCAGGCGCGTATCTGTCACTCGACCACGGTCGCGGGTGTTGCCAACACCTGGGGCTATGGCGCGATGACGAATTCCTACAACGATATCCATAACTCGCGGGCGATCTTCCTGATTGGCGGCAACCCGGCGGAAGCCCATCCGGTTTCCCTGCTGCATCTGCTGAAGGCCAAGGAAGAGAACAACGCGCCGCTGATCGTCTGCGATCCGCGCTTCACCCGTACAGCCGCGCATGCGAGCGAGTATGTGCGCTTCCGTCCGGGCACGGACGTGGCGCTCGTCTGGGGCATTCTCTGGCACATCTTCGACAATGGCTGGGAGGACAAGGAGTTCATCCGCCAGCGCGTCTGGGGTATGGACCAGATCAAGGCCGAAGTCGCCAACTGGACTCCGGAAGAGACCGAGCGCGTCACCGGCGTGCCCGGCTCGCAATTGAAGCGCGTTGCCCGCACGCTGGCGAACAACCGTCCGGGCACGGTGATCTGGTGCATGGGCGGCACCCAGCACACCAACGGCAACAACAACACCCGCGCCTATTGCGCCTTGCAGCTTGCGCTCGGCAACATGGGCAGGGCGGGCGGCGGCACCAACATCTTCCGCGGCCATGACAACGTGCAGGGTGCGACGGATCTCGGCGTGCTGGCCGATACGCTTCCCGGTTATTACGGTCTGGAAGAAGGAGCCTGGAAACATTGGGCTCGTGTGTGGGACGTCGACTACGGTTATCTGCAGGGCCGCTTCGCCACGATGAAGGGCAAGGACGGCGCTGACGTCGCGATGATGAACGAGAAGGGTATTCCCGTCTCGCGCTGGATCGATGGCGTGCTGGAGGACAAGGAAAACCTCGTCCAGCCCGACAACACCCGGGTGATGGTGCTTTGGGGCCATGCGCCGAACTCGCAGACCCGGCAGCCGGAAATGAAGACGGCGATGGAGAAGCTCGACATGCTTGTCGTGGTCGATCCGTATCCGACCGTCTCGGCGATCCTGCACGATCGCACCGATGGCGTCTATCTGCTGCCGGCGGCGACGCAGTTCGAGACCTCCGGCTCGGTGACGGCGTCCAACCGCTCGCTGCAATGGCGCGAAAAGGTGGTCGAGCCGCTGTTCGAGGCGCTGCCCGATCACACGATCATGTACAAGTTCGCGGTGAAGTTCGGCTTTGCCGACGAGATGTTCAAGAACATTGCGGTGGAGAACGACGAGCCGCTGGTGGAGGACATCACCCGCGAATTCAACCGCGGCATGTGGACCGTCGGCTATACCGGCCAGTCGCCGGAGCGGCTGAAGATGCACATGGCCAACCAGCACACCTTCGACCGCACGACGCTGCGGGCGAGGGGCGGTCCGGCCGATGGCGACTTCTACGGCCTGCCGTGGCCGTGCTGGGGTACGGCGGAAATGGGTCACCCCGGCTCGGCGGTGCTCTACGATACGTCGATTCCGGTCGCCGAAGGCGGCATGGGCTTCCGCGCCCGCTTCGGCGTGGAGCGGGATGGCGACAACCTACTGGCCGAGGGATCGTGGCCGGTCGGCTCGGAGATCGAGGATGGCTACCCCGAGTTCACCATGGCCATGCTCGCGAAGCTTGGCTGGGACGGCGACCTGACTGCCGAAGAGCGGGCCTCGATCGAGAAGGTCGCGGGCTCGTCCGATCCGGAAGCGGTCGGCAAGGTGAACTGGAAGACCGACCTGTCCGGCGGCATCCAGCGGGTGGCGATCAAGCATGGCTGCGCGCCCTACGGCAACGCCAAGGCCCGCGCGGTGGTGTGGACCTTCCCGGATCCGGTGCCGCTGCATCGCGAACCGCTCTATACCAACCGCCGCGATCTGCTCGACAAGTACGCCACCTATGACGACAAGGTCTTCTGGCGCGTGCCGACGGCCTACAAGTCGATCCAGGAGAAGGACTTCTCCAAGGATTTCCCGATGATCCTGACTTCGGGACGCCTGGTGGAATACGAAGGCGGCGGCGACGAGAGCCGGTCCAACCCGTGGCTGGCGGAACTGCAGCAGGACATGTTCGTCGAGATCAACCCGGTCGACGCGAACAACCTCGGCATCCGCGACGGCGAAATGGTCTGGGTCACCGGTCCGGAAGACGGCAAGGTCAAGGTCATGGCGATGATCACCGAGCGCGTCGGCCGGGGCGTTGCCTTCATGCCATTCCACTTCGGCGGCTGGTTCCAGGGCGAGGATCGTCGGTCGAAATATCCGGCCGGAGCCGATCCTTACGTGCTTGGCGAAGCGTCGAACACGGCCCAGACCTACGGGTACGACTCGGTCACCCAGATGCAGGAAACAAAAGCCACGCTGTGCCGCATCGAGCGCGCGTGAGGGAGGGATAACTCATGGCACGGATGAAATTCCTGTGTGACGCGGAGCGCTGCATCGAATGCAATGCCTGCGTGACGGCATGCAAGAACGAGCATGAGGTCCCCTGGGGCATCAATCGTCGGCGCGTGGTGACGATCCAGGACGGCAAGCCGGGGGAACGCTCCATCTCGGTCGCCTGCATGCATTGCTCGGATGCGCCCTGCATGGCGGTCTGCCCGGTGGATTGCTTCTACCAGTCCGAAGAGGGAGTGGTGTTGCATTCCAAGGACCTGTGCATCGGCTGCGGCTATTGCTTCTACGCGTGCCCCTTCGGGGCGCCGCAATATCCGCAGGCCGGCAATTTCGGCTCGCGCGGCAAGATGGACAAGTGCACCTTCTGTTCGGGCGGTCCGGAGGCTGACAATTCGCAGGCTGAATTCACCAAATACGGCCGCAACCGTCTGGCGGAAGGCAAGTTGCCGCTTTGCGCGGAAATGTGCTCGACCAAGGCGCTCCTGGCCGGCGACGGCGATGTGGTCTCGGCGATCTATCGCGAGCGCGTCGTGGCACGCGGTTTCGGTTCCGGTGCCTGGGGCTGGGGCACGGCCTACGAGCAGAAGGCCGGCAGCTTCTGATCTTCAGTGATCGAAATGCCGGATTTGCCTGAAAGGCGCTAGGATAAGGGGCGGGGTCATTCCCCGCCCCGTTTTGCAGGAGCGGGGTCCCCTAATTCCGGGTATTTGGACCCGTTAGACAGGAGCGCGGCAAAGAGTGGCGACCGGGTCGAATTCGATCAAGACGAGGCGTGGAAGGGTTGTGCTGGCGGCCATGGCGGGATTGCTGGCCATTGGTCTTTCCTCATGCCGTGAGGATGAGCAGAACCGGGCGCTACACCTTGAAAAGGGAACCTATGCCGGCAAGGCCGACAAGGAACTGACGCCGGAGCAGCAACGCGAGTTGCAGGCGCGCGGTTACAAGCAAAAATTCTGAAAGGCGTCGCGTGACGCAACAGCGGGCGGTGGGCGGTGTTGATTGGCAATCTCGGGAGGGAGACGATGCGGAAAGCGGTGGAAACCTGTCGTGAGCAAGTTCCGGATCGCAATACCCGCGGACATGGGGCGCAGTCGCATCGCGGCGCCGCGTTCCTGAAATTGGCGGTGTTCCTGTTATTCGCGTTCCTTCTCGCGGTTCCGGCTCTGGCGCCGGCTCAGGCGCAGCCGACGTCGAACCCCGTTGCCTCGGAAAGTCCGGCCGATGGCCATGTACCCGGCAACACATTGGGTACGGCTTCGGATGCGGATCTGTGGCGCGCCGTGCGCCAGGGCGTGGCTGGCAATGTGTCCATTCCCGACAAGAAGGCGGGAACGCTCGTCCAGTCGGAAGGCGAACTCTGGCGTTCGCTGCGCAATGGTCCTGTTGCTCTTTATTCCAGCTGGGCGCTGATCGGCATGATCGTGCTGCTGGCGCTGTTTTTCGCCCTTCGCGGCCGAATCCGGATCGATCATGGGCGCTCCGGCGCAACCATCACCCGCTTTGCCGGTTATGAGCGCTTCGGCCACTGGCTGCTGGCGCTTTCCTTCCTCACCCTGGCGGTTACCGGCCTGAACATCATGTATGGCCGATATGTGCTGCTGCCGATCATCGGGGGCGAGGCGTTCGGTTTCATCACGCTGATGGGCAAGTACCTGCACAATTACCTCGCCTTCGCCTTCATGGCCGGGCTGGTGATGATCTTCCTGATGTGGGTGCGCCACAATCTGCCGGACCGCACCGATCTCGTGTGGCTGGCAAAGGGCGGCGGCATTTTCGTCAAGGGCAGCCATCCACCGGCGAAGAAGTTCAACGCCGGGCAGAAGGCGATCTTCTGGCTCGTCATCCTGCTTGGCCTCTCGCTGTCCGTCTCCGGCTGGGCACTTCTCTTCCCATTCACGACGGATTTCTTCTCCGGCACGTTCGCGGCGGTGAATGCCGTCTTCGGCACCGACCTGCCGACCGCGCTGGCTCCCATCCAGGAACAGCAGCTCAACAGCCTGTGGCATTCGGTCGTCGCCGTGGCGCTGACCTGCGTCATTCTCGCCCATATCTATATCGGCTCGGTCGGCATGGAGGGCGCCTTCGACGCGATGGGCTCGGGAGAGGTGGACCTCAACTGGGCCAAGGAACACCACTCGATCTGGGTCGAGGAGGTCACTGCCGGGGAGCGCGGCCCTGCCGGCGCTCCGCAGGCGGCCGAATAGCCGCAAGCCGGGCGTGGCAACAATGACCGCCTGCGGCCTGAAGACCGTATTGGCTTTCGGCGTGACCATGTGCCTCGCCGGGACGGTTCATGCCTGGCCCGAGCGCTTCGAGGGCCACGGCGGGCCGGTCAAATCCATCGCCCTGTCGGCGGATGGCAGTTCGGCGCTTTCCTCGTCATTCGACTATTCGGCGATCGTCTGGCAGGTCGGCAAGGATAGCGCTGCCGTCGGCCAGCGTCTGATCGGCCATGAGGGCCCGCTTAACGACGGCGTGCTGGTCGGGAAGGACATGGCCGCCACCGTGTCCGACGACGGCTCTGTCGCGCTTTGGAATCTTGCGACCGGCGAGATGCTCGACCGTGTGGACGAGGGCGAGGAAAAGATGATCCGGGTCGCCGCCAGCGCCGATGGCCGGTTCGTTGCTTCCGCGTCCTGGGATCGCAATGCCTATGTCTACGGCCTTGCCGGCAACCGGCTTGGCCGCCACGCCGTTCTGTCCGGCCATCGCGGGCCGGTCAACGCGGTTGCGTTCCTTCCTGACGGCAAGCGGCTGATAACGGCCTCCTATGATGGTGTGATACGCCTCTTCGACGCGGACAGCGGTGAATTGCAGCGTGAGGCCTATTCCCACGGCTGGGGCGTCAATGTGCTGGCCGTATTGCCGGATGGTGACCGGGTCGTCTTCGGTGCCGCCGATGGCGAGGCCGGTGTGATTTCGCTTGCCAGGGGAGAGATCGTCAAGATCCTACCGAAGCACGAGCGTCCCGTGCTTTCCGTGGCCCTCTCGAGCGACCTCAGCGCACTGGCAATCGGAGATGGCGCAGGCGTCATCCGTTTCTACTCGGTGGACGGCTTCGCCCTGGAAGAGGAATTTCAGAACCCCTATGGCCCGGTATGGGGTCTTGCGATCTCTCCCGACAACAAGACGGTGTTCTATGCCGGGCTCGACGATAGCGTGAAGTCCTGGCAGGTGACGCCGCGCGCGCCGTTCGAGCCGGTGGAAAATGACTTCCCGCGACGCTTCCAGGTCTCGGAAACGGCTGATCCCGGGGAGCTTCAATTCGCCAGGAAGTGCTCCGTCTGCCATACTCTGACGCCGGATGGCGCCAATCGGGCAGGGCCGACGCTCTATGGTGTGTTCGGACGCAAGGTCGGTTCGCTGCCGGGTTATCCCTATTCGAATGCCCTGAGGACGGCCGACTTCGTCTGGAGCGAAAAGACCATTTCCGATCTCTTCGACTACGGTCCGGACGTGGTGACGCCCGGTTCCAAGATGCCGCTGCAAAGGCTCAGGACGGAGGCCGACAGGGATGCCCTGATCGCCTTCCTGAAGCGGGCGACGGCGCCGGGTCCGGATCGGCGGAGCTCCCAGGAAAGAAACGAGGTGGTGAAATGAAGGCGTTTCTGGCAGGTCTTGCGGCCATGGCTGTCATCGGCGTCGCTGCCTGGGCCGTCCTGACCAAGGCCTACGATTACTCTTCGGCCAGCGTCTATACGTCGGCCAATCCGGGCGCCGTACGCCTGTCGCCCTCCGACGAGGCGCAAAAGGGCGGCTGATGCGGTTTCATTCGGGCGCATTGGCGCTTGCGTGTATGTCCTGCCTGCTGCTGCCTGGCGCTGCCGCGCGCGCCGATCCGAAGGCTATAGCCGACGCGCGCCACTCCGTGGTTGTTCTGCTGCCGGACTGGCCGAAGGGCCGGGTTCGCGCCGAAGAACCCGAGGGCTCGGCGGTGGTGGTTGCGGACGGGCACTGGCTCGTCACCGCGGATCACGTCCTCGGGCCTGCGAAGGGCGCTCGCATCCGTCTTGCGGACGGCCGCCTGATCGATACCGAAATTGCCGCTCGCGACCGGGAAAGCGATCTTGCTTTCCTGCGAATTGCCGAAGCCTTGCCGCCGATTGAGTTTGCCGGCGATCCGGAGGTTGCGACAACGGCCTGCGCCATCGGCAACAGCTTCGGTCTCGGGGTCGCGGTTACGTGCGGCGTCGTGTCCGCCACGGGCCGAGGGGGTGTCGGCTTCAACGATATCGAGGATTTCGTGCAAACGGATGCCGCCGTCAATCCGGGCGCTTCGGGCGGGGCTCTCGTCGATGAATACGGCCGGCTGATCGGTATCCTGTCGGCAATCTACACCAAGGCCAATGACGGTGACCTCGGCGTCAATTTCGCGGTCTCCGCGCCGTTGACCGCAGTATTGTTGGAAAAGATCCAGGCAGACGGCCGCCTCGCGCATTTGCGCCTCGGCGTGTCGCTTGTCGAAACGCGTCCCGGCCCCGAGGCGGCCGGATTGGAGGTCCGCGCCGTGGAGGCCGGCGGGCTGGCGGAACAGGCCGGTTTGCGTGCCGGGGATGTCGTCGTTGCCGTTGACGGCGCTCCCGTTTCGTCCGTGGCCGGCCTGAGGGGCAGGCTGGCGAGGGAAACTGGCGGTTCCTCGCTGAAAATCCGCCGCGCGGGTGAGGTGGCCGATATTTCGGTGAGGTACGCAATAGGAGACAATTGATCGGCAAGAGGACTATCGTCTTGCAGGGATAAAACCTTGAAAATCTGATAGAAACACGCTCATTGGCGTGCGGGCTGCAAATTGCGGAGGAAGGGAAGGAATGAACGAGGAAAACTTCAACATGTCGATGCGCAAGTTCCTGAAGCAGGTCGGCGTGACCTCGCAGCAGGCGATCGAGCGTCAGGTGCGCGAGACCGGCATGGAAAGCGGCAAGCTCAACGTTCGCATGAAGCTGACGATCGACGGCCAGGACTTTGAACACGTCGTCGAAGGGGTGATCGATCTCGACTGACCGGACCATGCCGGAGCGCGCCGTGACACCTGTGGAGCCAAGTTTTCCGCCCCTGCTGACCGGTATTGCGGTCGATGCCGGGACCGATGCCTTTGCGGCTGCCTGCGAGGGCGCGCGACGGGGCGAACTGGGCGCCGGGGATTTTGTCTGGTCGCGCGCCATCGACCGCATTTCGGTCGCTCTGGTGCTGGAGCCGGATGTCGACCGGCGGCGCGCCCGCGAAATGCTGTTCGTCGCCATGGTGGCGCTGGCCGATGCGATCGGCGCCAATACGCCGCCGGAATTCGCCTTTACCTGGCTATGGCCGGCAACGCTTCGGGCGAACGGTGCCGCTGTAGGGCAAATGCGCTACCAGGAAGCCCCGGCCGCAAGCGACGACGCCACTCCGGACTGGCTCGCCGTGGGTATCGAGATCCGGTTGTTCGATGTGACCGCGCCCGAAGGGGAACCTGGCGAGCGGCCCGACAGAACAACGCTTGCCGAGGAAGGGGCAGGAGACCTTGAGGCCGGCGAGATGATCTCTTCGCTTGCCCGTCACTGGCTTACCTGGATCCATCGCTGGGAAACCGACGGCATTCGCCCGGTGCACGAGGCCTGGCTGTTTCGTGCCGACGGCTATGGCAAGGAGGTGGCGCTGCCGTCGCTGCACGGAGAGGCGAAGGGCATCTTTCTCGGACTGGACGAGGCCGGCAATCTTTTGCTGAAGGCGGAGGGCGGCGTCAGGCTGCTTTCGCTTGCGGAGCACCTTGCAATCCAGCGGCCAGAGGCCTGAGATGCCGCGTTTTCTGAAGGCCATCCGCCTCGATATCTCCGACGTCCATGTGTTTCCGCAGGCGGCGGAGCCCGGCGAACCGGTCCTCCCCGGCGCATTCGTCTTTCACGATGTCCGACCGGAAGACCTCGCCGGCAAGCTGCGGCAGGCCTTCGTCTCCGGTTTCCTGTCGCTTGAGACATTCGGCTGGACGACGCTTGCAACGCCGGTGGACCTCAGCGATGGCGAGATCGAAGCCCTGACGCTGCGCCTTGCTGAGCATTTCATGTCGCACTACGGCGCTCCGAGCATGGAGGCGGCGCTTCCCGTGGCGCGGCAGGAAATTCAGGATACGGTGGAGCTTGCCAGCGGCCTTGCAATCAACGCGCTTCTGGCGGTCAAGCGCGAGCGGGACGAGACGGGCGCCATGCGCGAAGCTTTTCATCTGGTGACGCCATCAGGCGAAAAGCCGCATGCATGCGTCTGGGATGTCGAGGAAGATTAGGATCCGAACTCGGTTCGAGAAGGGAGTGGAATGCGGGATTTCTGGAGATCGGCGGGCATGCATCTCGTCGGCAGGGACAAGAACGGCTGGCTGACGGTCACGCCGGATTTCCTGCGCGCTTACTACACCCGTCCGGAGATCCATCCTGTCGAGGACTCCTGCCCGGCGGAGCATGCGCTTTTCGAAAGATTGATGACCGATCCGCTTGCCGTTGTCTCCGCGAACGAGATCGAAGCCATCGTCGATCCGGATACCGCCGAAAACTACCGCATCATTCTCGCCTTCCGCGATCACCTGGTGCGTCACGGCACAATCGAGGGCGCTTATGCCGCGTTGTTCGAGCCGGCTGCGAGCATCGTCATTCCGCCGATATTCATCGACCAGATGGTGCATCTGATTGTCCGCAACATCCTGCGCAACGTCCATGATCCGCTGCGGGTGAGGGCGGGGGAGATCTTGTTTCGCGAACAGGCCGTCACTGTCGACGAGGGCCAACTCATGCTTGCGGATGCCGAGATCGTCGAAATGTATGCCGAGAATGGCGGCTTCGGCGGGCTTGGCGCGCTGCTCGCCGAGGCCGGTACGCCGATGCGCGAGGTTACGCTCGACGTGATCGGGGAGGACAACGCGGATATCTACTGGGAGCGTTCGGACCGGTTCGACACGGCGATCGATTTCCGCTTCACCCAGCCGGCGCAAGATGCCTTCGCCCGCGTGCTCGAAGCCTGGATCCGGCATTTCCTTGGGGTGGAGGTGCGGGTGCAGCCGCAGCGCTCCATTCGCGACGAGCGCTGGTCCTGGCATGTCGGCCTCGATGCGGAATCGACGCGTATCCTGAACGCGCTCTACGAGGGCAAGCCGGTTGGCGAGGAAGACCTGTTCCGCGTCGTGGCCCTGTTCCGCCTCGACTTCGAAAATCCCGGCGACATGCGCGACGAACTGCGCGGTAAGGCCGTCTGGATGGCGCTCGCCATGGGGCCGGATCAGGTCGTACGGATGAAGCCGCAGAACCTGCTCACCAATCTGCCGGTAAAGCGGCGCAACTGATCGCAACGCATGGCAGCTTCCCGCAGTTAGCGCTTGCGGCCACGGCGGGCGCGGCCTAAAGCGAAGGACCCTGATCGCTGCGCCCCGCATTGCCGGCCGAGCGCCGCCCCTTCCGGAACCTGTCATGGACCTTCGCGAGAATACGCGCGCCGTCGTGGCGATGATGGCTGCAATGCTGGCCTTCATCGCCAACGATTCCATCGTCAAGCTGATCGCCGATCGTCTGCCGCTCGGCGAGATCATGTTCGTGCGTGGCTGCATGGCGATCGTCATCGTGCTGGCGATCGCCCATTTCACCGACCAGCTGCGCGAATTCCGCCACATCGTTCACTGGACGGTGCCGACGCGCGCCTTCGGCGAAGTGGCGGCGACGGTGCTCTATCTCACGGCGCTGTTCAACATGCCGATCGCCAACGCGACGGCGATCCTGCAGGCCCTGCCGCTGATGGTGACGGCCGGTGCCGCGATCTTTCTCGGCATGCCGGTCGGCTGGCGCCGCTGGACGGCGATCGCCATCGGCTTTGCCGGTGTGCTGCTGATCGTCCGCCCGGGTGTCGCAGGCTTCAACCTCTATTCGCTGGTCGCGCTGTTCGGCGTTGTTTTCATGGCGATGCGCGACCTCGTCACCCGCGGCATGCCGAAGGTGGTCCCGACGCTCGGCGTGACCCTGGCCACGCTTGTCGGCGTGGCGCTCACGGGTCTCGCGCTGTCCGCCACAGAAACCTGGATCATGCCGCCGGCGAGCGATCTGGCGCTGCTTGCCTTCGCGGCAGTCTCGATCAATATCGGCTTCGTCTGCCTGATCTTTTCCATGCGCACCGGCGACGTGACCTTCGTCGCGCCGTTCCGTTATTCGATGATCGTCTGGGCGATCCTGCTCGGCTATGCCGTGTGGGGCGACGTGCCGGATGCTTTGACGCTGGCGGGCACCTTCGTCGTCGTTGCCAGTGGCATCTACAGTTTCTTCCGGGAGCGCAGCCTGGCGCTGGCCGGCACCCGGCCCGTCCCCAGTCACGGCACGGGCAGGCCAATGGAGCCGAGCGCCGTGGTTGTGGAAGGAGACGAGACGACCTGACGCCGCTTTCGTCGGCCGCTTGCTAAAAATCATACAAATATGATAGCAATGGCTTTGCAATCCATCGGCGATTGCAGCCTTGCCTGTCCAATTTCCTCAGCTTTCCCAAACCCTGGCCTATGAGGTCGTGTTTCGCCTCATGCCACCGTCGGCGGGAAGCTGAGGCTCTTTTTCTCAGGCGTTTCATTCCCGCCCTGGCGCTTGGCCCCATCGCGGTATGAACCTGCTCATCGAGGGGTAGCGGTGTTGCTGCAGGACAATGGCCGTGCGGCGGTTGCGGTCATGCTTTCCATGCTGGTGGGGATCGTCAACGATACCTGCGTGAAGCTTGTCGCGAGCCGCCTGCCGCTTGGCGAGATCATGTTTCTCCGTGGCATTCTGGCCCTGGCGCTCGTGTTCGCCTATTGCATGGCCACCGGCGCGTTTCGCCATTTCTCCGGCCTCCGGCATCGATTGGTGATCGTGCGTGTCGCGGCGGAAGTGGGGGCCGCACTGCTCTATCTGCCGGCGTTGTTTCGCCTGCCGCTCGCCAATGCGACGGCGATCCTCCAGTCGTTGCCGCTGATGGTGACGGCGGGGGCGGCCCTGTTTCTGGGGGCGCCGGTCGGCTGGCGCCGCTGGCTCGCCATCGCGCTCGGCTTTACCGGCGTGCTGATCATCGCACGGCCCGGACTGGAGGGGTTCAATATCTGGGCGCTCGTGGCGCTTGCCGGCGTTGCCTGCGCGGCGCTGCGGGATCTGGTCACGCGGTCGCTGCCTGCCGGAATATCGTCGTTCGGGATCACGGTGCTCACCCTTGTTGGCATATGTGCCGCCGGGCTCGGCCTCACCTCCGTCGAGGACTGGGTGATGCCGACACGGCGGGAACTCGTCCTTCTTCTTGCCGCCGCCGTCTTTTTCAACGGGGCGTTCCTGCTGATGATCTTTGCCATGCGCACGGGCGAGATCGCCGTTGTCGCGCCGTTCCGCTATTCGATCATCGTCTGGGCGATTGGCCTCGGCTTCGTCGTCTGGGGGGAGGTGCCGGACGCCTTCACGCTGCTGGGCGCTGCCGTCATCGTGGCGACGGGCATCTACAGCTTCCTGCGCGAGCGCAAACTCGCACGCAGGCCCGATCTGGCCTCCGGCCCGACCCGGATACTGCCCGCCTCAGGCCAACATCAGCCAGAGGCCTGATACGAGGAAAACCACGCCTGCGAGGCGCGAGATCGCCTCACCCCGGGGCAGCAGCTTTTCGAGCAGCACAAGGATCGCAAGCCCGGCGATCCAGACCAGGTTCATGATACCGCCGACGAAAAGCAAGGCCATCAGCAAGAGGCAGCAGCCGAGACAGTAAAGCCCGTGCGTCAGGCCCATGCGAAACGCGCCGGCGGTACCACGGCGATAGTGACGGGCGAGAAACACGGCCGGCGCGCGGCAATGCCGCAGGCATGCCTGCTTGAAGGGGGAAAACTGGTAGGCGCCGGCCATGATCAGAAAGGCGCCGGAAAACTGCCGGTCGATGCTCCACATCAGCATGGCATGCACGAGCCCGGCAAGTTCCAGCGCCCATTGCAGGCCCGTCGCGACCACGCTGAAGACGAGCCAGGCTGCCAGATATCCGCAGAAAAAAGCGAAGGTCGGCGCGGCCGCGGTTTCCAGCTTGCCACGACCAGCCTCGTGGCGATGCGCCGTGCCGTAGAGCAGCACCATGGGCGCAGCACTCGGCGTCATCATGGCGATCATCATCACCCACCACATGACGACCATGGTCACGGCGTAGGCGAGCGTCCAGTCGGTCACCATCGACGGACGTTCCGGCGGTGGGAACGACCATGTGGTCATGGCGGTGACGCTCATGCCGGTGCCGGCGCCCATCAGCAGCCACCACCACGACAAGCCCGTGATCAGCACCAGGCCGGTCACCGTAACCATCTGATCTCGAAGCAGTATCCGCTCCGTCAGCGTCCTGCCGCCGGGTTCGGGTTGCTCTGCCATCCTGTCGCCTCAGACGCTGCGGTGGCGGACGACCCCGTGATTGTTGAGATGCAGGTGGGCGAATTGCGCGTAGCTGTTCTCCAATGTGAAGGCGACAGGCCCCTTCGCCGTGCTGCTGCCGGATCCGACCTCGGCGATCTCATATTCGAAGCCATGCGGCAGGTCGATGCGTACGCGATGCTCGGCTCCTGTCACCGGATTGCGAATAGGTTGGCCGGTACTGTCGACGACATTTGCAACCTTGTAGCGGCCACGACGGCCCTCGACGTCGACCTCGAAGGCGATCGGCGCGAAGACCGGATCGTAGACCGTCTCCATCGTCGACGCGAACACCGAAAAGACAGTCGCCATCGGATCGGTGTCCTCGCCGGACATGATCTTCAGCACAGCTTCCCGCTGCTGCGGGCTCGCCGCCTCGTCGACGAAGGGCTGGCAGCGCCCGTGCCCCATATGGATCGGGCCGGGCCAGGCGAATACGCCGCCGAATCTCACGCCCTTCAGGTCTACATCGCCGTAATGCCCTTCCGTGATCTCCTGGCAGACGACAGCCTGACAGTGACCGTGGGTAGGCAGCGCGTTGAACTGGCAGGGGCAGCCATAGGCGCAGTTGCAGTTCGCGAACTCGGTGGTGCGGATTTCCCATGGCGTCATTGCGGAGTCCTTCCTCATGAAGTTGAAGGTCTGCATGGCCGATAATGTAAATGTAGTACAAAAGTACTTATCTCGTAAGACGTTATCTTACTAAAATTTTGCGAGTTCCCATATTTGTATTCAGGAAGGTTTTGGCGAAAATTTCTCGCTTTTCTGCATCGAAACGATAGGTGCGTGAGCTGTTCTCTATCCGGATGAACGATCCCGCCGTCCGGATATTCAGGCAACGATTGCCAGGCGCGGTTCGCAGGGAGCACCCGGCCAGGCCCTTCGGGTAACCGGCGGATGCGGGCGCGTGCTTGCCGCCGCAATTGGGCTTGCCGCACCGGCCTGCGGGTCCAATATAGGCGCCATGACAAACAATGCCTTAGCGCCGGCATTCGACCGGCGGCCATCCCTTGCCATCCTCGTGATTGTCTCCGCCGTCAATCCCCTGGCTATGAACATCTACCTGCCGTCGATGCCGACGCTGGTCGGCACCTTCGACACCACGCTCGCGCAGGCGCAGCTGACGCTTTCGCTTTATCTCGCGGCGGTCGCGGTCGCCCAGATCGGTATCGGGCCGCTGTCGGATCGCTTCGGCCGCCGGCCCGTGCTGTTGTGGGGACTGGCAATCTTCGTGGTGGGCAGCCTGATCTGCGCCTATGCGGGGTCGCTCGCTGCATTTCTGGTCGGCAGGCTGTTGCAGGCCGCCGGCGGCTGTACGGGCATCGTGCTCGGACGCGCTATCGTGCGCGACATGTACGACCGCCAGCAATCGGCCAGCATGATCGGCTACGTCACCATGGGCATGGCGGTCGCGCCGATGGTCGGGCCTGCGGTCGGCGGAGCGATCGATCAGGCGTTCGGCCTGACGGCGATTTCGCTGGCCATGGTCGCGGTCGGACTGGTCGTGCTGGTCGCGGCGATCGCCGACCTGCACGAGACCAACAGGACGCGGATCCCCGCCGGCATCGGCGCGCTGTGGCGGAGCTATCGCACGCTGATGGCGATCCCGGCCTTCTGGGCCTATGCGCTGACGGCTGCCTTCACCTCCGCCGTATTCTTCGCCTTTCTCGGCGGCGGGCCGTTTGTCGCTGCGGAAATCCTCAGGATGACGCCCTCCGAATACGGCCTCTATTTCATGTTCGTCGCCATAGGCTACATCGTCGGCAACTGGATTTCGGGCCGCTATTCGGCGATGGCCGGCGTCGCGATGATGATCCTTGCCGGAAATCTGGTGCTGCTCATGGCGATCGGGCTCATCGGCCTGCTGTTCTCCGCCGGCTTCCTGCATCCCCTGTCGCTGTTCGGTCCGGTCTTCTTCGTCGGCCTTGCCAATGGCATCTGCCTGCCGAGTTCGATTGCCGGCGCCGTCAGCATCCGGCCGGAACTCGCGGGAGCGGCATCGGGTCTTGCCGGCAGCCTGCAAATCGGCTTCGGCGCCATCACATCGGCGCTCGTCGGCTGGCTGCTTTCCGGGGTATTGTGGCCGGGGACCGTCTGGCCCGTCATCATGATGATGGCGATCATGGCCGTGCTGACGCTGATCAGCGGCATGGCGGCACGGCTGGTCGATCCTGATGCCTGACATCGAATTTAGGAGTGTTTGAATGAAACCGTTCCGGTCGCTGCCGGTGGACCGCAGGGCGTTTCTTGGCGGTTGCGGCGCCATGCTCGCTACCTCGTTGCTCCCGCGCGCCGGCGTTGCCGGAGGCACGCCGGTGACGATTACGGCGCGGCCGGGGCAGGCGTCGCTGCTGGAGGATGGCGGACCGCTTGCCGATATCTGGGGCTATGACGGCGGCGTGCCCGGTCCCGCGCTGCGCATGCGGCAGGGCGAGACGCTGTCTGTCCTCTTCCGCAATGACCTGCCGCAGCCATCCACGATCCACTGGCACGGCATCCGTATCGACAATGCCTATGACGGCGTTGCCGGGCTGACGCAGGAGGCCGTGCCACCGGGCGAGACGTTCGAATATCGCATCACCGCACCCGACGCCGGCACCTACTGGTATCACCCGCACAATCGCTCCTGGGAACAGCTGGCCCGCGGCCTCTATGGCGTCCTCGTCGTCGAGGAGCCGGGCGCGAAGGCCTATGACCGCGAGCAGGTGCTGGTCTTCGACGACTGGCGCCTTGGCGAGGACGGACGGATCGACGAGGCGACATTCGGCAACATGCACGACTGGAGCCATCACGGCAGGCTCGGCAACGTGCTGACTGTCAACGCCGCGCCCTATTTCACGGCACCGGGAAGGCCGGGCGAGCGGCTTCGCCTGCGTATCCTGAACACGGCGAACGCCCGCGTTCTCTCCCTGCGTTTCGCCGGTTTGTCGCCTCGGGTGATCGCCCTCGACGGCCAGCCGGTCGAGCCCCATGCGCTGAATGCGGACACGCTCGTCATCGCGCCGGCCCAGCGGGCGGACCTGATCGTCGACATTCCCCTCGGCGGCGGCCGCTTTCCCATCGAGGAAGTCAGCCTACAGCCCTATGCGGCAGCGGAAATCGTGGCGGCGGGCGAGGCCATCGTTCGCATTGCGCCTCTGCCGGAAGACATAGGGCTACCGGCCAACCCCCTGCCGGCTCACCTTGCCATGAACGACGCGCTGCCGGTCGAACTGCTGATGCAGGGCGGGGCCATGGGCTCGCTGCGCGAGGGCAAGTTCCACGGCAGGATGATGGATATTCGCGAGCTGGTGCAAAACGGCATGGCCTGGACCTTCAACGGCACCGCCGGCAGCCATCACGATCCGGCGCTGTTTTCCGCGCCGCGCGGACGGACGGTGCATATGCCGATCGTCAATGACACCAACTGGCAGCATGCGATCCATATTCACGGCCATCATTTCAGGGTGCTGTCGCGCGACGGCAAGCCCGAAGCGGCGCCGGTCTGGCGGGATACGGTTCTTACCGAACCGGGAGAACGCGTCGAGATCGCGTTCGTCGCCGACAATCCGGGCAAATGGATGATCCATTGCCACATGCTGGAGCATCAGGCGGCCGGCATGGGCGCGTGGTTCGAGGTTGCCTGACGAGGCCGGACGGCCACACGCCTTGCGGAACCCGGGCTTCAGCCAAGTTCGGGATCGGCAAGGTGCTGGCGAAGCATGTCGCGATAGTCGTTGACCATCGCCTCCACGAATTCCTCGTGATTGTCGACCTCCAGCACAGCCTTGGCGACATGCGCATTGTAGCGTGCCGCGGCCCACAGGAAGGCCATGTGCAGGTCGGTGGCGGGCACCTTGCGGTTCTCCCGGTTCGCGAGGTCGATGAAGCGGCCGGCCAGCTCCAGGAATACCTTGGTGTCGATCTCGCCCCCGGCGCGGGCGGCCCGCCGCTCTTTCCGGTTCATCCCTTAATTGTCCTTCAGGAAGTCGTCGATGGATAACCCGCTCTTCTCGGCGGAGAGATAGTCGTCGGTGGTGGTGATGCGCGGCCGGCCGGCGACCTTCATCGGATTGTCGCCGACTTCCCATTGCGCCGCCACGCGGCAGTCGTCGCACATGCCGATCAGCGCCACCTGCTCGGGCCGTTGGAACATCCAGTGCTTTCCCGACAGGCGTTCGGAAATCCGCCTGATGCTCGACTGCGTGCCGAAGGGCTTGCCGCAGCGCGTGCAGAGCGCAGGCTCCTCCTCATGCAGCACCGCCGGCCGCAAGGCACTGTCGTCGGCATTGTAGCGTGCTTCCAGCGTGATCACCTTTTCCGGGCAGGTCGCGGCGCAAAGCCCGCATTGCACGCAGGCAGTCTCCGTCAGCGAAACCTGAGGCCGGTCGGGATTGTCGGAAAGCGCATTGACCGGGCAGGCGCCGACGCAGGCGAGGCAGAGCGTGCAGCCGTCGCCGTCGATCTTGATGCGGCCATAGGGAGCGTCATCGGGAAGGGCAATGACGTCCGGCGCATCCTTAGCCCGCTCCAGCAGTGCTGTGATCGCCGCCCGCGCCACGTCGCGCTTGCCGCCGACGGGGTCGAAGCCAGAGGGCTGAACCACGGGAGCGGTCCTTGCCTTCGCCCGGCATGCCGTGTCGAGCCGGTCCGGGTCGCTCTCGCTCAGGATCTCGAACAGGCCGTCGGTGTCGTGGCCCATGCCGGCAAGCAGGGCGCTGGCGATGCCGATCTCTGCCTGAAGTGGCACCAGTTCGTCGGCCTTTTGCGGCGGCGACAGGAAGATCAGGCGGCTGGCGCCGGCGAGGATCGCCGCAAGCATCTGCTCGTGGCCTGTCGCAGTCACCGCATGCATTGCGAGCGGTAGAACGTTACCCGGCAGACCGTCTCCGAAGCGGGCGAGCGCCGAGATCATCTCCGTGCCGTGGGGATCTTCATGCAGCAGCAGGACGGGGTTCTTTCCGCCAGCCTCGCGATATGAGGCAAGCAGCGTCTGCATCCGGCGGATCTGATCGCCGCGCCCCGGATACTGGTAGAAGACGGCCCCCGTCGGGCAATGGGCCGCGCAGGAGCCGCAGCCGCCGCAAATGCCGGCATCGACCGCGATCCTGTCGCCGTCTTCCGTTATGGCGCCGGCCGGGCAGGCATCCAGGCAGTTGCTGCAGCCCACCTTGCCGGATCGGCCATGGGCGCAGATATCGGCATCGTAACCGACATAGAACGGCTTTTCGAACGTGCCTACCATGTCGGAAAGAGCAAAGATCGCCCGCGCCACGGCGGCCGGGTCACGCGGGTCGGCGCGGAAATAGCCGTCCCGCTTTCGCGGCGCGGCAATCGGAGCGGTTCCCTCCGAAAGATCGAGGATCAGGCTGCACCTGGCGCGCGCGCCATCGCGCGGCAGGCCGAACTGCGGCGTCCGGCGGGAGGAGGGGAGCAGTTGCGCATAGCCGTCCACCACCACGTCGAAGCCGCCGAAGGATCCGGCCGCGGACCTGAGCCTGCCGGAAAAGACCGGGAAATCCGCCACGGCCGGGAGCAGCGCATCCTCCGCCTCGCTGAGGACGAGCGTCACCGAAAGGCGGCCTTCCAGCTCCCGCGCCGCATCGATTGCCGCCTGACCTGCACCATAGACAAGGCAGAGCCCGTCGCTTTCGACCGTGCGCAGCGGCGCGGGCGCGGGCTCCAGCATCGCCTCGGCCAGCAAGGCCGCGATCTTGGGGTGCGGATCGGTATCGGACGCGCACCAGCCGGCCCGTTCGCGGATATTGGCAAACGCAATGTCCGCTTCCGGCGCCTGCTCGCCGGCCACCTCGGAAAACAGCGGCGCTTCCTGCGTGCAGGCGACCAGGAGCGGTTCGCCCGTGCGGATGGCCTTCTCGAAGGCGTCGAGCTGCGTACGGCAGAGATGGCTGTGCAGCGGTTCTTCGCCGAAGGCACCGAGACGTCCGGGGTCGAGGGCCATCGTCCTCTCGCAGTTGCACAAGAGCACGCGCCGGCGCTTCATACCCATTCATGTCCTCCCGTGCGCCCCGACAGCCGGGACGCCATGCCGCTGATTGAGCGGCAATTTCTTGTCGTTACCCTATTTGTAGGGGGCGCAACCATGGTTGCCAAGTAAACTCGGACTTTCTGCGCTTGCCATTGTCAAATCCCTGCCGTCACTCCAGAATTGTCCTGAAAGATCGATTGGGAGGTCGCCCTTGGCGAAGGAAGTGTCCAGGCAGTTCGGCGTCGTGCTTCAGCGCCGGCCCGCAGTGTCGAAATGGGCGGACTGGGTTTGGTCGGTGGCGGATATTGTTCCCGATGCCCCGGCTACTGACGGCTGGCGCGAAATCGCCCGCGAGGGCGATGTCGTCCGCTACATGAACGCGCCTTTCACCGCGACGCTTTATGAGAAGATGGTGGAGGCTTACGATTCCAATATCGAGACGGGCCAGCCGGCAATATGGGTGGCTCTTGCCGAAAACGATGCCGGCGACCCGCCCTGGCGGGTAATCGGCGTGACGGTCGACCCCTATCAGGCGCAAAGCTGGCAAGAGGCGGGCGAGGGGCTGGTGGAACGTATTGCTCTGGCTCCCGATGCGGTGGCGTGGATGGCGCGGTTCCTTCAGGAGGTGCCTGAAGCGCCTGCCTTCCGCAAGAGGCGGCGGGATTCCGCGAAGGTCGAGGAGCCGCAGTTCGGCAAGACGCCGATCTTTTCGCCGGAGCATCGCCGCAGCGAGCAGGATTGAGATATGGGCGAGGAAGAAGGATTCCTGAAGCGCTGGTCCCGCCTCAAGCAGGAGGCCCAGACCGAGCCTGAAGCGCCGACGGCGGAAGAGGAAACTCAGGACGAACTCGACGTGATCGTCGAAGAGGCCGAGGATATCGAGGCCGCCAACCGGGCAGCTGCCGAGGCGGTCGATCTGGAAGGCCTCAGCTATGATTCCGATTTCTCCGTCTTTCTGAAGAAGGGCGTGCCCGCAGCGCTGAAGAATGCGGCGCTGCGCAAGCTGTGGGCCTCGAACCCCGTACTTGCCAATGTCGACGGCCTCAACGACTACGATGAGGATTTTCGCCTCGGCAATCAGCTCGGGCGAGAGTTCAGATCGGCTTGGGAGGCCGGGCGCGGCTATGCCCGCAAATTCGAGGAAATGAGGAAGAAGGCGGCGGAGGCTTCCGGCACGGAGCCGGTTGCCGGAGCTGCTCCCACGGATGCGCCGTCTCAGCCGGCGGACGAGACACGGCCCTCCGGGCCCGATGCGGAACCGGACGCCGATGACGGTGCGGACAGTCATGCGGCGGCTCCCGGGCCCGCGGCGGCCGACGATCCCAAAGCGTTCCCGGACGAGCCACGGGAGGACGAGAAGCCGAACAAGGTTTCCCTCAGGAGGCGGATGACCTTCGGAGAAGGTTGAGTGTCCGGCCAACTTTCGGCGGGCGACTGGATGCGTAGCCTTTCCGCCCGTCTTCGCCGGGCCCTGTACCGGGAAACCGGGACCCGGCGATCCATCGGAAGGCTGTGCGGCAAGGGGTGATATCGCGTGGATACGCGGGTCAAGCCCGCGTATGACGAGCCGAGAGGGTACGGAAGAGGGGTAACCCCACACTCCGCCGTCATCCCGGGCGAGTGAGGCGCAGCCGAACGATGACCCGGATCCGGAAATCAGCGCGGGCGCAGCCCGTACCTAATCCAATTCAAGATGCGCTGCCTCTCCCTTCGTCATTGCCGGGCTTGACCCAGCAATCCATCGGACGATGGCGAAATGTGCTGGCGCCAAATGGATACGCGGGTCGAGCCCGTGTATGACGAACCGAGAGGCTGGAACGAAGAGGGAGCTGCACGCTCCGTCATGCCCATGCAGGCTGGTATCCAGTCAGCAATTGCGCGGTTCATGATGCTGAAGCAGCCCTCTGCCGGCTGCCTCAATTCACGCGAAACGCGATTACCGATTTTTAGGATGCGTGGCAGCGGTCTATAGGAAGGTTCGTTAAGGCGTGCCGGTATATCGCGGCCGGTACTTGATAACATTTTTTCGGAGATTATCGGTGACGAAGCCGAATCCGGGCCGGCAGCGCCCTTTTGAAATCCTGGCTTCGATACCGCCGACTCCGCCTGGAGACGCCATCGCCAGTTGGGTAGCCTCGGATCGCCGCGTCATGCGGTACTTCCTTGGCGACGAGGAACGGCGGCGACGCCTCTTCCTGCCGGGACTGGATCGATCCCGTATCGTCGCGGTGGTCAGCGGCACCAATATCCTCGGATACGCATCCTTCAAGCTTGGCAATCGCGGCCCCCTCAATCCGGTATTCGCCGATTTCCGCCGCGAATATGGCGCCGTCCCCGGGCTCGTCAGGATGATGATCTTTCATGCCGTCGAGTGGCGTGAGAGGGCGGCGGGACAATTCTACGTCTACGGCATCTTCGTGAAGCCGAAACATCGCCGCAAGGGCGTCGGCAAGATGCTGCTCGCGGCGCTTGTCGAACGGGCTCGCCGCGAAGGCGCACCCGTCATCGAACTGGAAGTGGCCGAGAATAACGAGCGGGCCATCAGCCTCTATGAGGGCTATGGGTTCACGGTGACGCGACGGGTCGGCATCGGTTTCCTCCGTCGCTTCTTTCCGTTCTCCGCGCTGCTGCGGATGCAACGACCGTCGGGAGACGCCGGCTAGAGTATCTTCTCCACCGCATGATTGTGGATCGGCGTACCGGCGACTTCGAAGTCGCGCCGGCCCAGATGCCGGAAGCCGTGCTTGAGGAAAAAGGGCAGGGCGACTTCGCTCGCCTCGGCATAGAGACGACCGATCTCCAGATTCCGCGCGGCTTCTTCCAGCGCTTCGTAGAGCCGCGAGGCGACGCCCCGGCCGGCAGCTTCCGGCGCACAATAGAAGAAGTGGATGTGCCCGTCCGTTTCAAGATCGGCAAAGGCAAGCGGCAAGTCATCGTCATCCGCGGCGACAAGGCGATACCGTCCGTCGACCATTAAGGCCCGAAAGTGTTCCGGTGAGGGAGCAAGGTTGGCCCACTCTTCGACCTGATCGGGAGCGTAGCCGCGCGGCCCGAGTTCGAGCACGGACCTCCGATAAAGATCGTTCAGGGCCGGCGCGTCGTCCGGCCGATAGGGGCGTATTGCCGGCATCGGTCACTCCGGATGGCGATGTCAGAGCGAGCGCTTGCCGAAGCTGTTGGAGCGCGGGAAGCCGTTGGGCGGCAGGCGGCCTGCCTGGGCACGGTCGCCGCGCCAGTCGGCCAGATCCTCAAGCGTGCGGGTGAAGCTGCGCCCGGAACTGTCCTGCCAGGTCAGGCCTTCGCTGCCGTTGAACACCAGCGCATCGGAAATGCCGCCATCACGGAAGCGCTGCAGTCGGACACCGCGCCCGCGCGTCATCTCCGGGATCTGCGCCAGCGGGAAGACGAGCAGCTTGCGGTTCTCGCCGATCACGGCGACGAAATCTCCGTCGGCCGCCACGCAAAGCCGCGCTTCCTCGGGCAACGTCACGTTGAGCACCTGCTTGCCCTTGCGGGTGTTGGCGACGACGTCGGCTTCCTTCACCAGGAAGCCGCGAGCCTCTGAAGAAATGACGAGCAGCCGGCGCCCGGGCTTGTGTACAAAGACGTCGATGACGTCCTGTCCTTCCTCCATGTCGACCATCAGCCGGATCGGCTCGCCGTGGCCGCGCCCGCCCGGCAGCTTGTCGGCGCCGATCGTATAGATCTTGCCGCCGGTGGTGAAGACGAGCAGCTTGTCCGTCGTTTCGGCGAAGAAGGAGATCTTCAGCTTGTCGCCCTGCTTGAAGGCGAGGGTGGAGAGATCCTGCTGATGTCCCTTGAGCGCGCGGATCCAGCCCTTTTCCGACACGATGATGGTAACCGGTTCCTTTTCGATCATCGCGTGGTGCAGGTCGCCGACGTCGTGGTTCGGCGCTTCGGCAAATCCGGTGCGGCGCTTGCCAAGCTCCGTATCCGGGCCGAAGGCCTTGCCGATCTCCGTGACCTCTTTGCCGATCCTCGTCCACTGGCGCTGCTCGGAGCCGAGCAGGGCATTGAGCTCCGCCTTTTCCTCGGTCAGCTTCTGGTGTTCCTTGCGGATCTCCATTTCCTCGAGCTTGCGCAAGCTCCTCAGCCGCATGTTGAGGATAGCTTCCGCCTGCACGTCCGTCAGCTTGAAGGTTCGGATCAGCTCCGCCTTGGCATCGTCCTCCTCGCGGATGATGCGGATCACCTCGTCGAGGTTCAGGTAAGCGACAAGGTAGCCTTCCAGCACCTCCAGCCGGTGCTCGATCTGGCCGAGCCGGTATTCGGAGCGGCGGACCAGCACTTCCTTGCGGTGCTCCAGCCACTCCTGCAACGCCTGCTTCAGGCCCATCACCATCGGAACGCGGCCGCGCGACAGCACGTTCATGTTGAGGGAGAAGCGGCTTTCCAGGTCGGTGAGCTTGAACAGCGATTCCATCAGCAGCGCCGGATCGACATTCTTCGACCTCGGCACCAGCACGACGCGCACGTCCTCCGCGCTTTCGTCGCGGATATCGTCCAGCAGTGGCAGTTTGCGGGCCTGCAGCAGTTCGGCGATCTTCTCGATCAGGCGCGACTTCTGCACCTGGTAGGGAATCTCGGTGACGATCACCTGCCAGGTACCGCGTCCGAGGTCTTCCACCTCCCAGCGTGCGCGGACGCGGAAGCCGCCGCGGCCCGTCTCATACGCTTCGAGCAGGCCAGCCTGATCGTCCACCAGCAGGCCGCCGGTCGGGAAGTCCGGCCCCTTGACGAACTGCAGCAGGTCGCTCGTTTCCGCGCGCGGATTCTTGATGAGATGAAGTGCCGCATCGCAAAGCTCCGCCGCATTGTGCGGCGGAATGGAAGTCGCCATGCCCACGGCGATACCGGAGGAACCGTTGGCCAGCAGGTTCGGGAAGCCTGCCGGCAGGACGACCGGCTCCCTTTCCTCACCGTCATAGGTTTCGCGGAAGTCGACAGCATTCTCGTCCAGCCCGTCGAGCAGGCGGCGGGCAACCTCCGTCAGGCGGGCCTCGGTATAGCGCATGGCAGCGGCGTTATCGCCGTCGATATTGCCGAAATTGCCCTGTCCGTCGACCAGCGGATAGCGCTGCGCGAAATCCTGCGCCAGACGTACAAGCGCGTCATAGACGGCCTGGTCGCCATGCGGATGATATTTACCGATGACGTCGCCAACCACGCGGGCGCATTTCTTGAAACCGGCACCGGGATCGAGCTTCAACAGCCGCATGGCATATAGCAGGCGGCGGTGAACCGGCTTCAACCCGTCGCGCACATCCGGCAGCGCGCGATGCATGATCGTCGACAGCGCGTAGGCGAGGTAGCGTTCCTCAAGCGCTTCGCGCAGATTGATCGGTTCTATGCCACCGGGCGGAATCAGTTCGTTTCCCATATGTTCCGGTTACCGCCTTTCCTTTGTCAAGACAACGGGATTGCGGTTGAATTTGCACAGAAAAGCGCAGAATTCCGCCGATTTCTCGCGATCCGGGGTTTTCGGGTATCAGCCCGACGCGCGCAGCACGGCCTGGATCAGACCTTCGCGTGCGTCCGACGGCTGAATGCCCCTCGGCTCCCAGACGTATCGGTGCAGGAAAAAGCCGGTCATCCGGAAGGCTTCCCCGATCGCCTGCCCGTCAGCTTGGCGCGGTTCGGCTCCGGTGGCCAGTAGGAAGGCGGGTAGCGGCAGCATCCGGTCCGCGTAGGGCGCGCCGGCATCCCGGCTGACAGCGCGGCCGGATTTCGGCGATACGAAGACCAGGTCCTCACGGCGCCCCGTCGCCGCGCACTGACTGAGGTCTAGGCCGAAACCCAGTTCGTTCAACACCTGCAATTCGAAGCGCACGGCGAGAGCGCCCGCGATTTCCGCGTTTTCGAGATGGTCGAGTACCACTTCCAGAGCGTCGTAGAGGGCAGGGTGCGGATCGCGCTCGGGCAGCAGTCGCAACAGTGCCGCCAGCGCCTGAATGGCGTAGATGCCGATCGCGCTTTCCATCAACTCGGCGGCCCTCAAGCGCACAGGCTCCACGGCATAGTTGCCCAGATGCCCGTCAAGCCTCGCCCGCCAGACGAGACCCACCTTGTTGCCGGGCTGCAGGCTTGCCTGATGGCGTCGGCTCCTGCCGCCACGCACGAGGCCGAGGTGACGGCCGCGCTCGCGCGTCATCGCTTCGACGATGACGTCGTTTTCCCCGTGCCGCCGGCAGCCGAGGATCACCCCTTCGCCCGCCCATTCCATCGCCTTGTCCCGTTATCCGCGCATGTGGCTAATAATGCTCAGTGCGGAAAATCGAGCCCCATCTCGCGGTAGCGCTCGGGGTCGTCCGCCCAGTTTTCCCTCACCTTGACGAAGAGGAACAGGTGAACGGGCTGCTCCAGCACCTCGGCGATCTCGGTGCGCGCGGCCTGCGAGATCGCCTTGATCGTCTGTCCGTTGCGGCCGAGCACGATGCTCTTCTGGCTGTCGCGCTCCACGTAGATCGTCTGTTCGATCCTGACGGAGCCATCCTTGCGCTCCTGCCAGCTTTCCGTCTCCACCGTCGAGATATAGGGCAGTTCCTCGTGCAGGCGCAGGAACAGCTTTTCACGCGTGATTTCGGCCGCCAGCATCCGCATCGGCAGGTCCGAGGCCTGATCCTCCGGGTAAAGCCACGGCCCGGCCGGCACCTCGGCGGCGAAGAAATCGAGCAGGTCCTCGACGCGGTCGCCCGTCAGCGCGGAAACCATGAAGGTGCGGACGAAGTCGCAGCGCTGGTTCAGCTCCTGCGCCAGCGCCAGCAGGTTCTCGCGTTTCGTGACATCCACCTTGTTAAGGATCAGCACCTTGCGCAGGCGGATATCGGCGAGCTTCTCGAGGATCTTCTCGTTCTGCTCGTCGATCCCCTTGCGTGCATCGATCAGCAGCGCCACGAGGTCAGCGTCCTTCGCCCCGCCCCAGGCGGTGTCGACCATGGCGCGGTCGAGCCGGCGCTTGGGCCTGAAGATGCCGGGCGTGTCGACGAAGACGATCTGTGACGGTCCGCGCATGGCTATGCCGCGCACGATCGCGCGGGTCGTCTGCACCTTGTGCGTCACGATCGACACCTTGGTGCCGACCAGTGCGTTGAGCAGCGTCGACTTGCCGGCATTCGGCGCACCGATCAGCGCCACGAAGCCGGCGCGTGTCTCCGCGTCCTGTTGTTCACTCACTGCCTGATTTCTCCGTCCAGACGCCTTCGCGGACCAGTGCCGCCTCGGCTGCATTCTGCTCGGCGATCCGCTTCGAGCCGCCGATGCCGATAGCCGGCGCATAGCCATGCACATTCACCGCGACCGTGAAGGTCGGCGCATGGTCGGGGCCGCCGCGCTCCGTGACCTGATAGACCGGCGGTTCCAGGCCCTTGCCCTGCGCCCATTCCTGCAGGCTCGTCTTGGCATCGCGCAGATTGCCCTTGAAGGACAGCATGCGCTGGCGCCAGAAGCGATCGACGAACGTGGATGCCGCCTCGAAACCGGCATCCAGGTAGACAGCAGCGATCAGCGCCTCGCAGACATCCGCAAGGATTGCCGCTTTCTTGCGACCGCCGGTCTGCGCCTCTCCCTCGCCGACACGCAGCGCCGGCCCCACGTCCAGTTCGGCGGCGACCGCCGCGCAGGTCTCGCGCTTGACGAGCTGGTTGAGCCTGCGCGCCAGTTCGCCCTCGTCCGCATCCGGAAAGGCTTCGTGCAGCATTGCGGCGATCGCGAGCCCCAGCACGCGGTCGCCGAGGAATTCGAGCCGCTGGTAGTTCTTGGCCGGCGTGCCGTCCGCTTCGGCCGCCGAGGCATGCGTCAGCGCGCGTGCCAGAAGGGCGGGGTTCACGAAGCGATGCCCGATACGTTCTTCCAGCGCGCGCTCCATGCGGCGGTGGATCATGTCAGTCTCCAAAGTATCGACCTATTGGAAAACCGCGCATCGGCGGCGTGCCGGCGCGCGGTCATCTGCTTTGCAAAAGGCCGTCCAGGCCGGCCCGAGCGTGTGTCAAAGCGTACGGAACAGCCGGCTCCAGCGCACCGTCCACGGCCATTGCCAGAACATCCAGGCGGACGCGTCCTCGTCTATGGAGAAGAAGATCACTTCCGCGCGGCCCACGAAATTCTCGAAGGGCACGTATCCGACGGAGTTCAGCACCCGGCTGTCGGTCGAGTTGTCGCGGTTGTCGCCCATCATGAAGAAGTGTCCGGGCGGCACCTTGTAGATGCCGGTATTGTCCCAGGTGCCGCGGGTCGTCAGGTCCAGCGTCTCGTAGCTCACCCCGTTCGGCAGGGTCTCGCGGTAGCGCGGCACGCGGCGCACGCTGCCGAAGGTATCCTTGTCGATGAAATCGTCGATGCGCTCGCGCTTGACCGCCTCGCCGTTGATGTGCAGCACGCCGTCGATCATCTGGATCTCGTCGCCCGGCAGGCCGATCACGCGCTTGATGTAGTCGGTCGAATTGTCCTTCGGCAGCTTGAAGACGGCGATGTCGCCGCGCTCAGGCTCCGCCGACCAGACGCGCCCGTCGATCGGCGCGAGTCCGTAAGGGAAGGAGTAGCGCGAGTAGCCGTAGCTGTATTTCGACACGAAGAGATAGTCGCCGATCAGCAACGTATCCATCATCGAGCCGGAGGGGATGTTGAAAGGCTGGAAAAGCAGGGTGCGGACGATGAGCGCCAGGATCAGCGCCTGCGCGATCACCTTGACGGTTTCATAGTAACCGCCTTCCTTCGCCTTCTTTTCGTCAGACACGCTCATATCGTCCTTCGTCTCGCCCTCGGACATCGTTCTCAGCACTCCATCCCGATTTCGGGTTCGACTTCAGGCGAAGCAGCTTAGCGGATTCCCATCAAAAGGCTTGTATCGGCTCGCCTGTCGCAACGCAACGAATGTCGCGCGGCAAATCCACGTCCGCTCAGGTGTCGTCGCCTCGGCTCATTCCCGGCTGCGGCCAGTCGGGCGGCCAGGCGGTGATGACCACGAAGGCCTGCGCCAGGGGAAAATCGTCGGTGATCGTCAGGTCGATGCGGGCAATAAAGCCCTCCGGAACAAGCAATTGCAGCCGCTGTTCCGCGCTTCCCGTCAGCCGCATCGTCGGCTTGCCGGACGGAAGGTTCACGACGCCCATTTCCCGCCATGCCACGCCCATGCGGATGCCCGTGCCGAGCGCCTTGGAGCAGGCTTCCTTGGCCGCGAAGCGCTTGGCATAGGATGCGGCCCGCTCCTGACGGCGATCGGACTTGGCCCGTTCGATCTCGGTGAAGACGCGATTCGTGAAACGCTCGCCGAAACGGGCGAGCGTTTTTTCGATGCGGCGGATATCGATCAGGTCCGAACCGATGCCGATGATCATGTCAGGCCACGCCCTTGTCCTTGCGAAGGCTATTCTGTGGTTCCCGCATCCTTGCGGCGCCTTGCCAGTCGTTCGCGGCGCCCGTTCTGATAGGCGCTGACGCTGAAATAGACGATAAAATAGAAAAGCGCCCCAACCACAAGCCCGATCGGCACTGCGCCCACCAGCATGGGCTTGAGCAACGGCCAGATCGTGTCCAGGGATTTCTCCAGCAGGTTCTCGCCCAGCTGATGCCGCAGGCTGTTGGACTCCAGATGCCGCGCCTTACCCTCCAGGATCAGCGAGCCGAGTTTGTAGGTCGAGGCCCAGATAAAGGGGAAGGTGAGGGGATTGCCGACCACCGTGCCGAGAGCGGCTGCCAGCATGTTGCCGCCAATGAAGAAGGCGACGACGAAGCTGAGGACGAAATGCAGGCCGATGAACGGCGTGATGGAGGCAAAGGCTCCGGCCGCGAAACCGAGCGCGATCGCGTTCGGAGACGCTGTCAGCCGCAATACGCGCTTGGAGAAATAGCGGGCGGAGCGGGCGAAACTGTGCCGGGGCCACACCGCCACGCGCAGACGTTCCAGATGGGTCGGTTTCTGTCTGCGTCTAAAGAGCATGGGCGGCCGGTTTCTCCGTCTTGTTCTTATGCCCGCTTCGGGAAGGTCAGGTGAGTCCCCTGCTGCCCGGCTTCATCGCCGGCAACGCGGCAAGTTCCGGTGGCAGGGCATCCTCAGGATAGGCGGGGACCTTGTATTCGGCCAGCGCCACAAGAGGCGCGCCGGGATCGGCCTCGCCGCCGGAACGGTCGATCAGGCAGGTCACCGCAAGCACGTCGGCGCCGAGGGCGCGCAGCGCGTCCACGGTCTCTCGGCTCGAAAGGCCGGTCGTGACGATATCCTCCACGATCACGACCCGGGCCCCCTTCGGCATCTCGAAGCGGCGCAGGCGAAACTCGCCGCCCTCCCGCTCCACCCACATGGCGGGAATGGCCAGGTGGCGCGCGGTTTCGTAACCGGGGATCAGGCCGCCGAGGGCCGGGGAGACGACGTAGTCGATCGGGCCGGGCACCGATTCCCGGATCTTCGCCGCCAAAGCGCGGCATAGGATTTCGGTCTTTTCCGGGTACATGAAGACCCGGGCCTTCTGCAGGAAGACGGGGCTGTGCAGGCCGGACGATAGGATGAAGTGGCCTTCAAGCATGGCGCCCGCGTCGCGGAACACCTGCAATACCTCGTCTCGTGTCATGGCCGGTCCTGCTCTTTCAGTCGGTTATCGTCGCGGCTCGCCGTCAGCCGTTCACGCGGCTTGCGCTGGAAACATTGGGCTTGGCACGCAACTGGTTGATGATCCGGTTCAGGTGTTTCAGATCCCATACTTCCAGATCGATGATCATCTCGTGAAAATCGGGCGCCCGGTTGATCATTTTCAGATTGTCGATATTGCCGTCGAGATCGGCAATGGTGCCGGCGATCGCCGCCAGCGAACCGGGTTCGTTGAGAGCCGCGACCGAGATGCGGGCGGGGAAACGATCCTGCTTGTCGGCGTCAAGATCCCAGCGGACGTCGAGCCAGTGCTCGGGCTGTTCCTCGAATTCCTTCAGCGCAGGCGACTGGATCGGATAGATCGTCACGCCGACGCCGGGTGTCAGGATGCCGACGATCCGGTCGCCGGGCACGGCTCCCCCGTCCGGTGCAAAGATCACTGGAAGATCGCCGCGCAATCCCCTGATGGGAATCGCATTCTTGCTCTCGCCGGGATTGCTGCCGTCGGGTACCCGGAACTTCATGCCGGCTCCCGACTGCAGGTCGAACCAGCCTTCTTCGTTACCGGCCTGCGGTCCGGCAATTCTCTCGCCATGCGTCTCGGCCGGCTGGTCGGGATAGAGCACGCCGGTTATCTCGGCGGCACGAATTTCGCCACGACCGACCGCCGCCAGCAGGTCTGCGACATTCGCCTGGCCGAGCGGCACGACGGCAGCTGCCAGAGCTTCGTCGGAAAATGGATGGCCGCCGCGCAGGAAGGCGCGCTCCAGGATATGCCGGCCGAGGGCGCCATATTGCTGGCGGACGGATTCGCGCGTCGCGCGGCGGATGGCGGCGCGCGCCTTGCCGGTAACGGCGATCGACTCCCAAGCGGGGGGTGGCGTCTGCGCCTGGCTGCGGATGATGTCCACCTCGTCGCCGTTCCGCAGTTCCGTCACCAGCGGCATGATATGGCCGTTGATCTTGCAGCCGACACAGGTGTTGCCGATGTCCGTGTGGACCGCATAGGCGAAGTCGATCGGCGTTGCACCGCGCGGCAGCGCGATCAGCCGCCCCTTGGGCGTGAAGCAGAAGACCTGGTCGTGGAAGAGTTCCAGCTTGGTATTTTCCAGGAATTCTTCCGGCGTGTCGCCCTGCGACAGAAGCTCGATCGTGCGCCTGAGCCAGTCGTAGGCGCGGCTTTCCTCCTGCGGCTTGGCTATGTTGCGGCCGCCGAACTCGCCATCCTTGTAAAGAGCATGCGCGGCGATCCCGTATTCGGCGACCCTGTCCATGGCGAAGGTGCGGATCTGCAGCTCTACGCGCTGGCGGCTCGGGCCGACCACAGTGGTGTGGATCGAGCGGTAGTCGTTCTGCTTCGGTGTCGAGAGGTAGTCCTTGAAGCGGCCCGGTACGGTCGGCCATGTCGTGTGAATGACGCCGATCACCCGGTAGCAGGCTTCAACGGTGCCCACGATGATGCGGAAACCGTAGATGTCGGACAGCTGCTCGAAAGCGATCGACTTCGACTGCATCTTGCGGAAGATCGAATAGGGCCGCTTCTCCCGCCCCTTGACCACCGCGGCGATGCCGCGCTCGGCCAGTCGCTCCGTCAAGTTCGTTTCGATGTCCGATATGAGGCCTTCGTTCTTGGCGCGAAGCTGTGCCAACCGCTCGCTGATCGTCGCATAGGCGTCAGGGTTGAGGGTCTGGAAGGCAAGGTCTTCTAGCTCCTCGCGCATGTCATGCATGCCCATGCGGCCGGCGAGCGGCGCATAGATCTCCATCGTCTCTTCGGCGATACGCCCCCGCTTGGACTCCGGCATGTGCTGCAGCGTGCGCATGTTGTGCAGCCGGTCGGCGAGCTTCACCAGGAGAACGCGCACGTCGTCGGCGATTGCCAGCAGGAGCTTACGGAAATTCTCCGCCTGTTTCGCGCGCTTGGAGACAAGGTCGAGACGCTTGATCTTCGTCAGGCCGTCGACCAGCTTGCCGATTTCCTCGCCGAAGGTCTTGTCGATTTCTGCGCGGGTTGCGTCGGTATCTTCAATCGTGTCGTGAAGAAGGGCGACAGCGATGGTCGCGTCGTCCAGCCGCAGGTCGGTCAGGATCGCGGCGACTTCCAGGGGGTGGGAAAAATAGGGATCGCCCGAAGCGCGCGTCTGTGTGCCGTGCTTGCGCATGGCATAGACGTAGGCCTTGTTGAGAAGCGGCTCGTCGCAGTTCGGATTGTATCGTTGAACCCGCTCCACGAGTTCGTATTGGCGCATCATGGCGCTGATCGGTCCCGGAGGTCTGGAAAACGCGGACAAACCGACGGGCCCTGCCATGGCTCGGCGGGCCCGCGCGATTCATCCTTGTCGTATCGATCAAATATCGTCGGAGCGCTCGGGCGGGACAAGTCCTTCCAGGCCGCGCAACAGGTCTTCCTCGGACATGCGGTCGAATTCGATGTTGGAATCGTCCACCGCGTTGACCTGCGTTCCGCCGGACTGCGAAGACTGGCTCGGCACCAGCGGCACGGATTCCGGCTCCGGCTCGTCCACTTCAACGTATTTCTGCAGCGAGTGGATCAGATCTTCCTTGAGATCTTCCGGGCTGACGGTCTGGTCGGCGATCTCGCGCAGCGAAACGACGGGGTTCTTGTCATTGTCGCGGTCGATGGTCAGCGGCGAACCGCTGGAAATCATCCGTGCACGATGGCTCGCCAGAAGAACCAGTTCGAAGCGATTCTCGACCTTGTCGATGCAGTCTTCGACGGTTACGCGCGCCATGCATCATCTCCATTATTCGGGGGAAAACGAAGGTGGAGACATAATGCCAGTCGGCAGCGAAAGCAAGCGTTGCGGCGCTTGAAATTACGAGGCGAATCTTTCGTGTCCGCCAATCCAGACGGGGAGATGCGTAAATTGGCGAACTTGCCGCGTGACGCAACGGTGTCGAGTTTAGTTGCGGGCCCTATATTAAATGGTGTAGGGACGGAAACAGGCGCTGCTAACGATCATGCGAGCGCTCAAAAACAAACAAGAACGAGGTGCACCTTCAGGGGCACCTCTCTGGGCACAGGCACAAATCCGCATTGCGGATGAATTGCGGGACGGATATCTCACACCGCGAATGTTTTCGGCGCGGATGTTTTTTGATCGCCAGCCGCATGGTTGGTCTTTCATGCAATACATCTCCATGTTGCGCTCTACGTCGGTGCCCGTCCTGTATTTGAAGGAAAGGCATTCCTGGGATGTTCGACCCTCGTGAGAAGATTGCGCTGTTTATCGACGGGGCAAATCTTTACTCGACCGCAAAAGCCATCGGCTTCGACATCGATTACAAGCGTCTTCTGAAGGAGTTTCAGTCGACGGGATATTTGCTGCGCGCTTACTACTACACAGCCTTGATTGAGGATCAGGAATATTCTTCGATCCGCCCGCTGATCGACTGGCTCGACTACAATGGCTACAAGGTTGTCACCAAGCCTGTGAAGGAATTCGTCGACTCCAGCGGCCGCCGCAAGGTAAAGGGCAACATGGATATCGAACTTGCCGTCGATGCCATGGAAATTGTCGATCACGTCGACCACGTCGTGCTGTTTTCCGGCGACGGCGATTTCCGCTCGCTCGTTGAGGCGCTGCAGCGCCGCGGCCGCAAGGTCAGCGTCGTTTCGACCTTGCAGACCCAGCCGCCGATGATCGCCGACGACCTGCGTCGCCAGGCGGATCACTTCATCGATCTGGCAAGTCTGTCGAACAAGATCGGCCGTGACCCGTCCGAGCGTCCGGCCCGTGCGGCGGAACGGTTTGAAGACGACGAATATTGATCGCAATCCGCTGATGTCTCTCGCAGATCCCGGTCGTGACTGCCCGGCGTGCCCGCGTCTGGTCGCGTTTCGCAATCACCATCGGCAATTGGAAAGGGACTGGTTCAACGCGCCGGTCCCGACCTTTGCCGCCGAGCACCCGCGCCTTCTGGTGGTCGGGCTGGCGCCGGGACTGCGCGGGGCAAATCGCACCGGCAGGCCGTTTACCGGGGATTACGCCGGCGATCTTCTCTACGCGACGCTCAAGGAATTCGGTTTCGCGAAGGGCAATTACGAGGCCCGGCCCGATGACGGGCTGACGCTCATCGATGCGGCAATCACCAATGCCGTTCGTTGCGTTCCTCCCGAAAACAAGCCGACGGGCGCTGAAATCAGGAACTGCCGCCCATTTCTTCTGGAAACCCTGCAGGCGGCATCTTCGGTCAAAGCCGTCCTTGCACTCGGGCGCATTGCCCACGACACGGTGCTGAGCGCGCTCGAACTCAAGCGTTCGGCCTTTCCCTTCGCCCATCAGGCGAACCACGCCCTGGCAGAAGGCGTCAGGCTTTTCGACAGTTATCACTGCTCCCGCTACAACACCAACACCGGGCGCCTGACGACGGAGATGTTCCAGGCGGTCTTCCGGGATATCCGCGGCCATCTCGACGCAGCCTGAATGGACGCTTCGAGACGGAAAAATCACCGATAAGTCAAAAAACGATCATTCGCCGTTGTCGGCATCGACTTCCCGCCACCCTTGCGCGCCCAGGTGCTGTTGCGGCTGAAAGCGGGCCTTGTAGGCCATCTTCTTCGAGCCATCGACCCAGTAACCGAGATAGACATAGGGCAGGCCCATCGCCTTCGCCCGCTCGACATGATCGAGGATCATGTAGGTGCCCATGCTGGGTGCCTCGATGTCCGGATCGTAGAACGAGTAAACCATCGACAGGCCGTCGCTCAGCCGGTCGGTCAGCGCAACGGCAGCCAGCGGCCCGTCTCCGCGCCTGGTGATGAAAGTGTCGGGGCTGCGCCTTCGATACTCGATCACCATCGTCTCCACATGCGTATCCTCGACCATCATGGCGTAGTCGAGCACCGTCATGTCGGACATGCCGCCATTGGCATGGCGTGTATCGAGATATCGGCGGAAAAGGTCGTACTGTTCGGAAGACGGCGCGGGCGGCGTGGCGTGACCGACGAGGTAGGCCGCCTTGCGCATCTCACGCCGGAAAGATTTCGTCCAGCGAAAGCCGTCGACCACGATCCTGACCGAGACGCAGGCGCGGCAGTTCTCGCAGGCGGGCCGATAGGCGATGTTCTGGCTGCGACGGAAGCCGCCTTGCGTCAGGATGTCGTTCAGCGCCGAGGCCTGCGGGCCGACCAGATGCGTAAAGACCTTACGTTCCTGCCGTCCTTTGAGATAGGGGCAGGGCGAGGGGGCCGTCAGGTAGAACTGCGGTGTCTCGCTCGTATGCCGCGTCACGCTCGCCACTCCGACGCATTTCCATCCGGCGCTGCCGCTTCTTTCGAAGCGTATCACTGCGCATAGTGGAAACCATAATACATTGGCGCCGTGAATGTGAATGTAATCCAGAGGAGGATGGCCAGAGGCACGCCCGCGATGACGAAATCCGAAAAGCGATAGTGGCCCGGGCCCATGACGATCAGATTGGTCTGATAGCCGATCGGCGTGGCGAAGGAGCAGTTGGCGGCAAAGATCACGCAGGTGATGAAGCCTTCGGCCGGCACACCCAGATCGTTGGCCATGTTGATTGCAATCGGAGTGAAGAGCAGCGCGGTCGCGTTGTTCGACAGGATGTTCGTCAGGATCATCACGAGAAGGAAAAGCCCGGACATCATAACTGCCGGTGACAGACCTTCCATCAGATCGATCAGCAGGCGCGCGATCGCCGCGGCGCCGTTCGTCGCCTCCAGAGCGGTCGCAGCGGCAATCGAAGCACCGATCAGCATGAAGATGCGGCTGTCGATGGCGCGCATCGCCTGGCGAACGTTCAGGCAGCCGGTGACGATCATCGCAAAGGTACCTGCCAGAGCCGTCGTCACGATGGGGACGAGGCCGGAGGCTGCAGCGAGCACCACGGCGATGAATATGGCAAGCGCCGTCGGGGCGTGCCGCTTGCGCGGAACCTCGGCGGCCGACCAGTCGAGCAGCAACACGTCGCGATTGCCGCGCAGCCGCTGAATGTCGTTGCTGCCGCCGGCCAACAGCAGCACGTCGCCTGCTTCGAGGCGGATATCGTTCATCGCCATGCGTGGCATGCGAGACCGCCGCTGGATTCCCATAGCGACGCAGTTGGTGTCGGCATGGAAGCCGGATTGCGCGATCGTGCGCGAGATCAGGCGCGAGGCCGGGGCGACGACGGCCTCGGCAAGCGTCAGGGAATCGGCGGATGCGATAGAGGAAGCCTCCGCGTCGCCGCCCTCCGAGCGTTCGCCGCCCATCAGCGGGTTGCGCCGCGATAGCGCCTGCATCAGGGCGGCGCGGGTGGCGGCAACGATCACGGTATCTCCCGGCGACAGCGTGACGTTTTCGAACGGGGGGAGGATCGGCCGTTCGCCTCGCTGGACGAGACGCACCGTCATGTCCTTCAGTTCCGGGAAAAGGCCCGAGACGGACGCGACGCCGACCAGGGGATGCCCGTAGGTGATATTGATCTGGGCGATGAACTGCTTGCCGGAGACGACCTGGATCTCCTCGGCCATGGTCTGCCGGGGCCGCAGCAGATAGGGCATGAGAAAGAGCACATAGACCGCGCCCACGCCGGCCAGCAGGACGCCAAGCGGGGTGAAGGAGAAGAAGCTCAACTTCACATCGCTCGATTGCGCCGCGACCGTCGCCACCAGCAGGTTGGTGGAGGAGCCGATCAGCGTCGTCATGCCGCCGAGAATGGCGATGAAGGATAGCGGCATCAGGAAGCGTGAGGCAGGTGTCGCCTGGGCGACCGCCACGGCGGAGAGAATCGGCAGGAACATCACCACGACCGGCGTGTTGTTCAGGAACGCGCTTGTCGCGCCGACCGCCAGCAGGATCGGCCCGGCGGCGAGCCAGGGCCGACGCCGGCTCATGTAGACGATCAGTTGTGCGGGCTTTTCCAGGGCGTCCGTCTGAAAGAGGCCCTGGCCGACGATCAGGAGGCAGATGACCGTGATGAGGGCGGGGTTGGCGAAGCCGACGAGGAGATCGCCCGGATCGATTTTCCCGGCGGCCGGGCCGACGGGAAGCAGCGTGAAGACCAGGATCAGTGCCACCACGGAGCCAAGAGCGACAAGCTCGATGGCAATGCGTTCCATGGCATAAAGGACAACCGTGACGCCGATAACCACCAGCGTCAAAATCATGGGTAGGTCGGCGAAACTCATGCGTCGGCCCGGGCCCCTTGCTTTCTTCCGGCACTCCAGCGGCCGGTTCGAAAGCGTAAGCTAAGGCTTAATGCGTTTGCGGTCGACGGATTAGATGGCCGTCCAGGCAGAGCTTGTGTGGATGTTTTTTCCTTTTAGGGGCTTCAGGCGAAAAACCGATCCTCAATCGGGACGTGTCGGCGCGGGTGCGTTCATCACCAGCGTCCCCAGAATCATGTCGTGCAACAAGCGCTTACGGTCGCTGAAGAAGGTCACGAGCAGGACCAGCGGCGTGATGATGGCAACCGAGAACCAAAACAGGATCGAATGCATGGCGGCAAGCAGAGGGTAGGGTTTGGCGCCGTACCACAGGCGCATTTCCAGGCCCATCGCCCGCATGCCGGGTGTTGCGGCGTTCGGACCACCCAGTGTGAAGGCGCAATAGGCAAGCGCGACCGTCTGCCAGAGAATGGCATAGAGCAGCCAGCCAAGGCCGAGCGTGAAGATGCCGAGCACGAAGACCAGGATACCTGCGCCGACCGTCAGGATGGCGATGGCGATCACGTCGATGAAGAAGGCGAAGACGCGTCTGGAGCGCACGCCGTCGAACAGCTCCGGCCGGGTCAGCGGATCATAGATATCGACGCGGGTTTCAGCGGATTCCGTGGACATTCGCCTGCCTTCCGAAAGAGGTCGGTCTTGTTTTCAGATGGGAACTGCAGGCCATACTGTCAAATTGGGCCGTTCGGAGCCAAGCCTCACACCATGGCCTCGGCCACATCCAGGTGCCGGATGCGGTAGCCGTGTGCTTCCAGGGCCTTCGTGATGCGCTCGCCATGCTCGGCATCGTGGGTTTCCAGCGTCACGTCGAGGGTCGTACCCTTGGCGGGCACATCGAGGAAGAGACGATGGTGCGAGACGCCGAGAATGTTGCCGTCGAGCTCGCCGATGATGCTGGAGATATCGCCGAGCACGCCGGGCCGGTCGGGCGCTGCGATGCGGATGGCGATGATGCGTCCGTCGCGCGCCAGCTCGCGCACCATGATGGAAGAGAGCAAACGCGGGTCGATATTGCCGCCGCACAGCACGAGCCCCACCTTGCGGCCCCTGAAGCGCTCGGGTTCGGAGAGCAGGGCGGCAAGTCCCGCCGCACCCGCGCCTTCGGCCATCGTCTTCTGCTGTGTCAGGAAGGCGTTGACGGCGCGCTCGATGGCCGGTTCCTCGACAAGCAGGATATCGTCGACGACCTGGCGGGCGATCGTCTCCGTCAGCTTGCCGATATTCTTCACCGCGATGCCTTCGGCCAGCGTCGGGCCGCCGAAGGTGACAGGCTTGCCCTTCAGCGCGCCCCACAGGCCGGGGTAAAGGGCCGTCTCCACGCCGATGATCTCGATGCCGGGTTTCAACGCCTTGGCTGCGATCGCCATGCCGGCGATCAGCCCGCCGCCGCCCACCGGGATCACCAGCACCTCCAGCGTCGGATCGTCGGCCAGCATTTCCAGCGCGATGGTGCCCTGGCCACGGATCACATGCGGATCGTCATAGGGGTGCACCCAGACGAGGCCTTCCTCGCTGGCGAGCCGTTCGGCTTCCGCCTGCGCCTCGGTCAGCATTTCGCCGGCGAGCACAACGCGCGCGCCATAGCCGCGCGTCGCCTTGACCTTCACGAAGGGGGTGGGGCGCGGCATGACGATCGTCGCCGGTATGCCGAGCCTTGCCGCGTGATAGGCGACCGCCTGGGCATGGTTGCCGGCGGACATGGCAATCACGCCGCGTCGCCGCTCATCTTCCGTCAGCGACAGCAGCTTGACGAGCGCGCCGCGCTCCTTGAAGGCGTTGGTGACCTGCAGGTTCTCGTATTTGACGGAGACTTCGGCGCCGGTCAGTTGCGACAGCTTCGGTGCAGGCAGGAAGGGCGTGCGCATCACTGCCCCCTCGATTGCCCGGGCGGCGTCGCGGATATCCTCAAGCGTCGGGATCATGGCCCCAGGCACCCTCTCGTCGGCCGTTTCAGGCACCGGCTTTCAGCTTGCGGGCGACTTCCGCCGCGAAATAGGTGAGGATGCCGTCGGCGCCCGCCCGCTTGAAGGCCATCAGGCTCTCCATCATCGCGCGGTCGCGGTCGAGCCAGCCGTTTTGCGCGGCGGCCGCGATCATCGCGTATTCGCCCGACACCTGATAGGCATAGGTGGGCACGAGGAACGTGTCCTTCACCCGGCGGATGATGTCGAGATAGGGCAGGCCCGGCTTCACCATCACCATGTCGGCACCCTCGGCGAGATCGAGTTCCACTTCGCGCAGGGCCTCGTTCGTATTGGCCGGATCGATCTGGTAGGTGCGCTTGTCGCCCACCAGCGTCGCATTGGTACCGATGGCGTCGCGGAACGGACCGTAGAAGGCGGAGGCGTATTTGGCCGAATAGGCCATGATCTGCGTGTTGCGGTGGCCCTTGAGGTCGAGCGCCTGACGGATCGCGCCGATGCGCCCGTCCATCATGTCCGAGGGCGCGATGACGTCGCAGCCGGCTTCCGCCTGGATCAGCGCCTGGCTGACGAGTTGCTCCACCGTTTCGTCGTTCAGGATCTCCTCGCCATGCATCAGTCCGTCATGGCCGTGGCTGGTATAGGGGTCGAGCGCCACGTCCGTGATGATGCCGATATCGAAGCCCTCTTCGCGCACGGCCCGGCAGGCCCGGCAGACCAGGTTTTCCGGATTGAGGGCTTCCGAGCCGGTTTCGTCGCGCAGCGACGGATCGGTATTGGGGAAGAGCGCTATTGCCGGAATGCCGAGCTTGGCGGCTTCCTCGGCGGCGCGCACCGCGTTGTCGATCGAAAGTCTGTCGACGCCGGGCATGGAGGAAACGGCCTCGCGGACGCCGTTGCCCTCGGTCAGGAAGATCGGCCAGATCAGATCGTCGACCGTCACCGTGTTTTCGCGCACAAGCCGGCGCGACCAGTCCGCGCGGCGGTTGCGGCGCATCCTGCGGCCGCCGACGACTTCGTCAACCGACGTGGTGCCGAGGGCGATCGGGGTGTGGGAATGCGCGGTCATCGACGGATCTCCGATTGAAAATTTGCGCGAACCTATCACCATGCCGCGCGCGACCCAAGGGCAAGCATCGGCCATGCGGCGAGATTGACGCCCTGCGGCGAGCCCGATAAGCCAATTCGACAAAAGTCGGGAGACACAGTACCGGACATTCGGGAGGCGAACGGTCAGGCCATGGATTTCACACTGGGCGAGGAACAGCGGGCCTTTCGCGATGTCGCGGCGCAATTCGCGCGCGACGAGATGGAACCCAACGCCCGCGAGTGGGACGAGAAGTCGATCTTCCCGGTGGAAACGTTGCGCAAGGCGGCCGAACTCGGTTTCGGCGGCATCTATGTGCGCGACGATGTCGGCGGCTCGGGCCTGTCGCGCCTCGATGCAGCGGTGATTTTCGAGGAACTGGCGAAGGGCTGCACCTCCACCGCCGCCTATATCTCCATCCACAATATGGCGTCGTGGATGATCGACACATTCGGCAATGACGAGCAGCGCCAGCGCCTGCTGCCGAAGCTTTGCTCGATGGAACATTTCGCCGCCTACTGCCTGACGGAACCCGGCTCGGGTTCGGATGCCGCGTCGCTGCGCACCCGCGCGGTGCTGGAGGGCGACCATTACGTTCTCAACGGCTCCAAGGCCTTCATCTCCGGCGGCGGCAGGGCCGATATCTATGTCGTGATGGTGCGCACCGGCGATGCCGGCCCGAAGGGAATTTCCTGCATCGTCGTGGAAAAGGACACACCGGGCCTTTCCTTCGGCGCTCAGGAGCAGAAGCTTGGCTGGAAGAGCCAGCCGACCGCGCAGGTCAATTTTTCCGATTGCCGCGTGCCTGTCGCGAACCGCATCGGCGACGAGGGCATGGGCTTCGCCATCGCCATGGCGGGCCTCGACGGCGGGCGGCTCAATATCGGTGCCTGCTCGCTCGGCGCGGCGCAGACCTGTCTCGACCGGACCATCGACTACATGAAGGACCGCAAGCAGTTCGGCCGCGCCATCGCCGAATTCCAGGCCTTGCAGTTTCGCGTCGCCGACATGGCGACGGAACTCGAGGCAGCGCGTCTGCTCTTGCACAAGGCGGCGACGCTGGTCGATGCCAAGACGCCCGACGCAACCCGCATGGCGGCGATGGCCAAGCGCCTTGCGACGGACACAGGCTTCAAGGTGGTGAACGAGGCGCTGCAGCTGCATGGCGGCTACGGATACCTGCGCGATTATCCGATCGAGCGCTACCTGCGCGACGTGCGCGTGCACCAGATCCTCGAAGGCACCAACGAGATCATGCGGCTGATCATTTCGCGCGAGCTGTTCGCGAAGTAAGGCATTCGCCGGCACGATGACATAGCGGTACGGGCATTGAATGACTGACGAGATCCTATTCGAGAAGCGTGGCAAGGCTGGAGTGGTTACGCTGAACCGGCCCAAGGCGCTCAACGCGCTCAGCCATGGCATGGTGCGAGCCCTGGCGCAGAAGCTCGACGAGTGGAAGGCGGACGCGGACGTTCGCCACGTGCTCGTCACGGCTGCGGGGGAGAAGGCCTTTTGCGCCGGCGGCGACATACTCCAGCTCTATCATATGGGCAAAGCCGGCAAGGCAGGCACCCCCGAGCAGCTTGCATTCTTTGCCGATGAATATCGGCTGAACTATGCCATCAAGACCTATCCGAAGCCGTATGTCGCACTGGTCGACGGCATCGTGATGGGGGGCGGCGTTGGCATTTCCGTCCACGGCAGTCACCGCATTGCGGGAGAGCGTGTGACCTTCGCCATGCCGGAGGTCGGCATCGGCTTCTTTCCCGATGTCGGCGGCACCTATTTCCTGCCGCGCATGCCGCACGAGACCGGGATGTATGCAGCGTTGACGGCGGCCAGGCTGAAACAGGCCGATTGCCTGTGGACGGGCATTGCCACTCATGCCGCGCCATCGGAAAGCCTCAGCGAGATCCTCGACGCGCTGACGAGGGAAACGGATGTCGACGGCGTGTTGCGCGAATCCTCCGCCGACGCCGGGCCGGCGCCACTTGCCGAAAGGGCCGGTTTCATCGAAAAGGTCTTCGGCCGGGATAGCGTGGCGGAAATCCTTGCCGCCTTGGACGAGGCCGAAGGCGCGGACCGGGAATTCGCGCAGAAGACGGCTGCAACGATCCGGTCCAAGTCGCCTTCCAGCCTTGCGATCACGTATCGCCAGCTTCGCGAGGGCGCAGGCCTCGGTTTCGCTGATGCCATGCGCCTGGATTTCAGGATTGTCAGCCGGATCATGAAGGGGCACGATTTCTACGAAGGCGTACGTTCCGTGCTCGTCGACAAGGACAATCGGCCGCACTGGAACCCTTCGAGCCTCGACACGCTGGACAGCCGCGATGTCGCCGCGCATTTTGAGGCCCCTACATCGGGCGACCTCGACCTCTCCGCCTGATTGACCGGGAGCGACCTCCAGGAAAGCCCTGCCGCCATGATCGTCTCGTTTCAGGATTTCATCCGCCACCGGCCAGCCTGGTCAACCCTGATGCTGTGGTATCTACGGGCGATGGCGCTGCTGTTGCTCGGCGGTGGCGTCATCCATTGGGCACGCATCGTCGGCTTTGTTCCCTGGCGAGGGCAGTGGTTCTGGGACATGCCCGTGGAGTGGCAGGCGGCCACGATCTTCTTCGGCGTTCTCGACCTCGTGGCGGCGATAGGCCTGTGGCTCGCCGTTTCCTGGGGCACGGTGATGTGGCTCTTTCGCGCCTTGTGCCAGGTGACGATGCACACCGCCTTTGCCGACATCTATGGCCGGCGGCCTTACGAGATCTCGTTCTATCTGGCGACGATCCTCATCTACCTCGTTCTCCTGTACCTGATGGAACGGGAGAACCGGGCGCAATAGCCGGGCGCTTCGGGCATTCGGGAACGCAAGCAGTTCAGACAGGCCCCCATCCGAGAACGGGTGGGATCGGCAAATCAGGGAGGAATTCATGGCGACGATCGGCTTTATCGGGCTTGGCAACATGGGTGGGCCGATGGCGGCCAATCTCGTGAAGGCCGGGCACACGGTCTACGGCCTCGATCTTTCGGATGCCGCAAGGGCCGCATTCGCCGACGCCGGCGGCAATCCGGTCGAAGGCATTGCCGAAGCCGTCTCCCAGTCCGACGTGGTGATCTCGATGCTGCCGGCGGGCGCTCACGTGCGCAAGGTCTATACGGGCGAGGACGGAATTCTGGAGAACGCGCGCCCCGGCACGCTGCTGATCGATTCCTCCACCATCGATGTGGAAAGCGCGCGCGCCGTCGCCAGCGCGGCGGAGGCAGCCGACATGGTCATGGTCGATGCCCCGGTATCGGGCGGCGTCGGCGGGGCCACAGCCGGCACGCTGACATTCATGGTCGGCGGTACGGATGCGGGCTTTGCCGCCGCGCGTCCCTACCTGGAGGTCATGGGCAAGACCATCGTCCACGCGGGCGGCGCGGGCAACGGCCAGGCGGCGAAGATCTGCAACAACATGATCCTCGGCATTTCGATGATCGCGGTCAGCGAAGCCTTCGTGCTGGCGGAGCGCCTTGGCCTCGATCATCAGAAGCTCTTCGACATCTCTTCCACGGCATCCGGACAATGCTGGTCGTTGACCACCTATTGTCCCGTCCCGGGACCGGTGCCGACTTCACCGGCCAATCGCGACTATCAGCCGGGCTTTGCGGCCGCCATGATGCTGAAGGATCTGAAGCTCGCCCAGGAAGCAGCCAGCACGTCCGGCGCATCCACGCCGCTGGGAGCCGAGGCCGCCGCCCTCTACAACCTTTTTTGCAACTCGGGCGAGGCGGGTACGGATTTCTCCGGTATCGTCAAATTCCTGCGCGGCAAGGCTTCCGCCTGATGCACCTGCCGCGATCGCCGCAATTGGAACGGGCGGTTATCCGCCCGTTTTCATTGAGTCCGGTGCGAGCGGTTGGTAAATCAACTGTCAAAATAACCTATTGAATTCATGACTGGATTTAAGAATTGATTCAGTCTGCTTTTTAAGAGCATTTTATATTTCCTCCTCTAAGGTCAGCTTCAAGGTGACAAAAATAATGCACCTACAAGGCAAACATAGAGGCGAAGACAGATGATCACGGCAAAAAGGGCAGTTGACCAGGTCGTCAATGTTGAGGACGATGCAGAAATCAAGCCGCTTTATCTTGAAGCGTTGACGCTTGTCGAAAGACTGCATCGTCGTCTTCTGGACGTCATCAAGGACGAGTTCGACCGGATGGGCCGCTCGGACGTCAATGCGGTTCAGGCGTTGCTTCTCTTCAACATCGGCGATGCGGAGCTGACGGCGGGCGAACTTCGCAGCCGCGGCTACTACCTGGGCTCGAACGTCTCCTACAACCTGAAGAAGCTCGTCGAGATGGGTTATATCCATCACCAGCGCTCACGCATGGATCGCCGTTCGGTGCGCGTCAGCCTGACCGACAAGGGCATCGCGGTGGCGGAGATCGTCGGCGATCTCTATAACCGTCACATGCTTTCCGTGGAGCAGGTTGGCGAGATCGGCGTGGACGATTTCAAGCAGCTCAACAAGTCGCTGCGTCGTCTGGAGCGTTTCTGGACCGACCAGATCCTCTACCGCCTGTAAGATCTTCAGGCATGCAGATCGTGAGAAAGGCCGCTCTTCGGGAGGAGAGCGGCCTTTCTCGCTTGCAGATGCGGATCTCAAAACGGGTCGTGACGGAAAGGGATGCCCGCTAGTTGGTAAGCCTCCATGCAGAGGAGGGAAGCCAATGGGTATGTTGCCGGAGAAAGTCGCGATCGTGACGGGCGCGTCGTCGGGTATCGGCCGTTCGATCGCGGTGACGTTTGCTGGCGAAGGCGCCGCCGTCGTATTGAGCGGCAGAAACGAAGCGGCGTTAGAGGAAACCGCGGTAGCGATCCGCAGGCAGGGCGGTCGCGCCGTTGCGGTCGTTGGCGACATCGTTTCGCCCGGCACACACGAGGGTCTGGTGTCGATTGCGGAAAGGGAATTCGGTGGCCTGGATATTGCCGTCGACAACGCCGGAACCACCGGCCCGATAAAGCCTCTTGCCGAGGTATCGGAACAGGAATGGCGGGAAACGCTCGGCACCAATCTTGACGCTGCTTTCCTCGGCGCTCGCAGTCAGATACCCGCCATGCTCGCGCGCGGCGGCGGGTCGATCATCTACACTTCCAGTTTCGTCGGCACCAGTGTCGGGCTGCCGGGAATGTCCGTCTATGCAGCGTCGAAGGCCGCCCTCATGGGGCTGGTTAAGGGCATAACCGCCGATTATGCGGCCAGCGGGATCAGGGCGAACGCCTTGCTGCCGGGTGGCGTCGACACGCCGATGGCGGGCGACGAAGCGCAAAAGGAATGGGCAGCCGGACTGCATGCCATGAAGCGGATCGCCCAGCCGGAAGAAATCGCAAGGGCGGCTCTCTTCCTGGCCGGACCCATGGCGAGTTTCGTCGCCGGTTCCGCACTCTTTGCTGACGGCGGCAACGCATCGGTGAAATAGGCATCGTATCGCGACTGGAGCGGCGGGATTACTCCGCCGCTTCCCGGAAGGCGGGATTGTGCGTCTTCGGCTTGGCCTTCAGCTTCAGTTCGATCAGGTCGGCGCGTTCTCGCTCAGCGTTGCGCAAGAGTTGCGACTTGCCCGGCGCATACTGGACAGGCGCGAAGATTGTCGGAACGCCGCATTCGCCGGCTGCCCTCAACGTGAAGGACGGATCCGCCAGATGTGGGCGCCCTAGCGCAATCAGGTCGGCGCGTCCTGCGGCAAGGATCGTGTTCGCCTGGTCGGCCGAGGTGATGGCGCCCACCGCCATGGTGGCCAGCCCGCCTTCGTTGCGGATCTGGTCGGCAAACGGCGTCTGGAACATGCGGCCATAGATCGGGGCGCTTTCCGGTGCTGTCTGTCCGCTCGAGCAGTCGACCAGATCGACGCCGGCTTTATGGAAGGCTTTGGCGATCCTGACCGCGTCGTCACCGGTAATGCCTCCCTCGATCCAGTCGGTCGCGGAAATGCGCACCGACATCGGCTTCTCGTTCGGCCAGATGGCCCTGAGCGCCCGGAAGACCTCGAGCGGAAAGCGAAGGCGGTTTTCCAGCAAGCCGCCATATTCGTCCCGCCGCCGGTTGGTAACGGGCGAGAGGAAGCTCGCAAGCAGATAGCCGTGCGCACAATGCAGCTCCAGCATGTCGAACCCGCAGGCGATGCCCCGCTTCGCCGCCGCCACGAAATCCGCGGTCACCCGGTCCATGTCCGCGCGGGCCATTTCGCGCGGCGTCGGGCTGTCGGGGTAATAGGGCAGGGCGGAGGGTGCGATTACCGGCCAGCCCTCATCGTCCGGCAGGGGCCGATCCATGCCCTCCCACATCAGCTTCGTGGCGCCCTTGCGGCCGGCATGGCCGAGCTGGAGGCAGATCTTCGCCTTCGAATTGGCGTGGACGAAATCGACGATGCGCGTCCATGCGGCTTGCTGCTCGTCATTCCAAAGACCGGTGCAGCCGTGGGTGATGCGGGCATCCGGCGACGGGCAGGTCATCTCGGTGAAGACCAGTCCGGCCCCACCCAACGCACGTGCTCCGTAGTGGACGAAATGGAAATCCTGCGGCATGCCGTAGACGGCCGAATACATGCACATCGGCGAGACGACGAAACGGTTCTCGACGGTCATTCCACGCAGGCGAAACGGCTGGAAGGCGGGCGGTATCGGGTTCTGCGTATCGATGTCGAAGCCTTGCGCCTTCACGGTCCTGGCGAAGGCCCGGCTCGCCTCCCTGACGAATTCGGGCGCGCGCAGTGCGAGGTTGTCGTAGGTGATCGCCTTGGAGCGGGTCATCACGCCGAAGGAGAAGGTCACCGGATCCATCGGCCAGTAGCGTTTCACATGCTCGAACCAGACCAGCGAGACGTCGGCGGCGTGCTGGGTCTTTTCCACTTCCTCGCGGCGCGTTGCCTCGAAATCGGCAAGCGCACCCTCCACCGTGTTCTGGCGACGGAAACTCTCGTAGAGGCCGATCGCGTCTTCCATGGCGAGCTTGGTGCCGGAGCCAATGGAAAAATGCGCCGTCGACTTCGCGTCGCCGAGCAGCACCACGTTATCCATGGTCCAGCGTTCGTTGCGGATCATCGGAAACTGGCGCCAGAGCGAGCGGTTGATCATCAGCGGATGGCCGTCGAGCTCCTCGGCGAAAACGCCTTCCAGAAATCGTGCGGATTCCTCCTCGCTCATTGAGCCGAGCCCGGCCTTGTCGAAGGTCTCGGGATCCGTCTCCAGCACCCAGGTCGAGCGGCCCGGCTCATACTGATAGGTATGGGCGATGAAGATGCCGTGTTCCGTTTCCTTGAAATAGAAGGTGAAGGCATCGAGCGGTTTGGTTGAGCCCATCCAGGTGAACTTGTTCGGCCGCAGGTCGACGCGCGGCCGGAAATGCTCGCGGTGGCTTTCGCGGACCGCGGAATTGATGCCGTCTGCGGCGACGATGAGATCCGCGCCTTCAAGCTGGCCCAGGCTTGTGATCTCGGTCTCGAAATCCATCTCAACGCCGAGTTCGTGCGCCCGCTCCTGCAAAAGAAGCAGGAGGGTCCGGCGTGAGCAGCCGCAAAAGCCATTGCCGCCAATACGATGTACGCTGTCCTTGAAGTGGATTTCTATGTCGTCCCAATAGGCGAAATTCTCGGTGATCGCGCGGTAGCTCGGCTTGTCGTATGCCTCGAACGTGTCGAGCGTCTGGTCGGAGAAGACGACGCCGAAGCCGAATGTGTCGTCGGCGCGGTTGCGCTCGTAGACCCGGATTGCCGCGCCCGGCTTATGTTTCTTCATCAGGATCGCGAAATAAAGGCCCGCCGGTCCTCCGCCGATGATCTCGATCCGCATGGGAGCTCTCCCTTTTGCCACCAGATCACGATGAGCTTGGATCGGCCCGATCAAATCTCATAAAACGTGATCGCTTCTAAATATCTAGAGCGGGATTATCGGCGAAAACCGCTCACACTTTTCGCCATCCCGCTCTATCGCCGCCGCTCGCTGACGTTGGAGCGGCTTGCGTCGTCCGACGAGATATTTTAAGCTTAAAATAATTCGCGACGCAATGGTGGGGACGAAAACGTGCGCGACGAACCGCTTCATGGACGGCATGCGCTGGTAACGGGAGGCTCGCGCGGGATCGGTACGGCGATAGCCCGCCGCCTCGCCGAAAGGGGCGCAACCGTCACGATCCTCGGGCGCGAAGCGGTCCGCCTGGAGCAGGTGGCGAAGGAAATCGGAGCGGATGGCTTCGTGACTGCCGACGTCACTGACCGCGATGCCTTGACTGCAGCGATTGCCGAAGCCGAGGCCACACATGGCGGCGTCGCGATCCTCGTCAACAATGCTGGCGCGGCCGAAAGCGCCCCTTTCCTGAAATCGTCGCCCGAACTCTTCTCGCGCATGCTGTCGGTCAACCTGGAAAGCGTGGTGACGGCCTGCCATGCGGTGCTGCCGGGCATGATCGCGGAAGGCTACGGGCGCGTGGTCAACATTGCCTCGACGGCCGGGCTGAAGGGCTATCGCTACGTTTCCGCCTATGTCGCGGCGAAACACGCGGTGATCGGTCTCACACGAGCGCTGGCGCTGGAGACGGCGGAGCGCGGCGTAACGGTCAATGCTATCTGCCCGGGCTTCACCGATACGGACCTGCTTCGCGGCAGCGTCGAGCGCATCGTCGAAAAGACCGGCCGCGACGAGGCCGAGGTCATTTCGGAGATGGTGAAGGACAATCCGCAGAAGCGGCTGATTGCGCCGGAGGAAATCGCCGATGCCGTCATCTGGCTCGCAAGCCCCTCTGCCAGGAGCGTGACGGGTCAGTCGATCGCCATTGCCGGCGGCGAGGTCATGTGAGGGGGGATATGGCGGATATTCCGATATTCGGTGAAGGCGAGGTGGACGCGGAGACCCGCGCCAACGGTGCCGCCGGCCACAAGGACGAGCTTCGGCTTTGGCTGCGGCTACTTACCTGCACCAACCTGATCGAGGCAGAGATCCGCTCGCGCCTGCGCTCCCGTTTCGATGTCACGCTGCCGCGCTTCGACCTGATGGCGCAGCTTGAGCGCGCGCCGGACGGCATGACGCTCGGCGAATTGTCGAAGCGGATGATGGTCTCCGCCGGCAATGTCACCGGCCTCGTCGACCGGCTTCTGCAGGACGGCCTGCTGGAGAGGCGCCGGGCGCCGGGCGACCGGCGATCTTCGCTCGTGCGCCTGACGGCTGCGGGCCATGACAGCTTCAGGGCGATGGCGGAAGCCCATGGCGACTGGATCGGCGATTTCTTCGCCGGCCTCGGCGACGACGACGTCGACGCGTTGATGGCGTTGCTCGGCCGCACCAAGGCATCCGTGCGCGGAGCGATCGAAGGCCAGGCCGGCATAGCCGGCGAGGGGGAGACGGACAATGTCTGATGACGCGCCACGCGGCCAGGAAACCTATGCCATCACGCCGCCTGTCCGCGATTACCGCCCCCGGCACTTTCTGCTGGAGGTTGCCGGCAAGACGGCGACGATCACGCTCAACCGCCCGGAGCGCAAGAATCCGCTGACTTTCCAGTCCTACGCGGAACTGCGCGATCTCTTTCGCGCCCTGCAATTCGACGACGATGTGAAGACAGTCGTCGTTACCGGCGCGGGCGGCAATTTCTGTTCCGGCGGCGATGTGTTCGAAATTATCGAGCCGCTCCTGTCGCGCGACATGCCGGGCCTTCTCCAGTTCACCAGGATGACGGGCGAACTGGTCAAGGCGATGCGCGCCTGTCCGCAGCCGATCGTCGCGGCCATCGACGGGATCTGTGTCGGTGCCGGCGCCATTATCGCCATGGCGTCGGACCTTCGCGTGGGCACGGCGCGCGCCAAGGTCGCCTTCCTGTTCAACAAGGTCGGCCTCGCTGGCTGCGACATGGGCGCCTGCGCCATCCTGCCAAGGATCATCGGCCAGGGGCGGGCGTCAGAGCTTCTCTATACCGGCCGCGTGATGAAGGGCGACGAAGCCGAGCGCTGGGGCTTCTTCAATCGGCTCGTCGAGCCGGAAGCGGTCCTCGTCGAGGCGACAGTCCTTGCAAACGAACTTTCCGCCGGTCCGACATTCGCCAACGCCATGACAAAGCGCATGCTGCACATGGAGTGGGACATGTCGGTCGATCAGGCGATCGAGGCGGAAGCCATGGCTCAGGCCGTCTGCATGAAGACGGAGGACTATCGCCGCGCCTTCGAGGCCTTCGCCAGTAAGCAGACGCCGGTCTTCAAGGGCGATTGAACCAGGGAACGACTAAGCGAGATGGCTGACAAGAGCTTCCTGTCCTGGCCCTTCTTCGAGGATCGCCACCGCGACCTGGCCGCTTCGCTCGAACACTGGGCCGCGGAAAATGTCGCAGGCCTGAGCGACCATGGTGATGTAGACGCCAGCTGCCGTCGACTGGTAGCCGCGCTTGGGAAAGCCGGCTTCCTGCGCCATGCGATCCCGCAAGCCTACGGCGGTGCCTCGGAAGCGCTCGACGTACGTTCGCTCTGCATCATCCGCGAGACGCTGGCCCGGTTCGATGGCCTTGCCGACTTCGCCTTCGCCATGCAGGGGCTCGGCACGGGGTCAATCTCGCTGGCTGGTTCTGCAGAGCTCAAGGCGCGCTATCTGCCGCCGGTAGGGCGCGGAGAGAAGCTCGCCGCATTCGCTCTCTCCGAGCCGGAGGCGGGCTCCGATGTCGCGGCGCTGGCAACGCAGGCTGATCCGGACGGTCCGAACCATGTGGTGTTGAACGGAACCAAGACCTGGATTTCCAATGGCGGCATCGCCGACCACTATGTGGTTTTCGCCAGGACGGGCGAGGCGACCGGCGCGCGCGGCCTTTCCGCCTTCGTGGTCGATGCCGACACGCAGGGATTGACGATCGCGGAGCGCATTGAGACCATCGCGCCGCATCCGCTGGCGACGCTATCCTTCGAAAATTGCAGGGTTCCCATCAGCCATCGCCTCGGTAATCCGGGCGAGGGCTTCAAGGTGGCGATGGCCACGCTCGACATCTTCCGTTCCACTGTTGGGGCGGCAGCCCTGGGTTTCGCGCGCGCCGCGCTCGACGCCACGCTCTCGCATACGACGAGCCGGCAGCTCTTCGGCGCGCCGCTTGCCGATCTGCAGATGACGCAGGCATCGCTCGCCGACATGGTGGCTGAGGTCGATGCAGCGGCCCTTCTCGTCTACCGCGCTGCCTGGACCAAGGATCGGGGGGCGGCTCGCGTCACGCGCGAGGCAGCCCTTGCCAAGCTCGTCGCCACCGAGAACGCGCAAACCGTCATCGACCGCGCCGTGCAGCTTCACGGCGGTATGGGCGTTACCGTCGGCTCGAAAGTCGAAGCGCTCTATCGCGAGATCCGGGCGCTGCGCATCTACGAAGGTGCATCTGAGATCCAGAAGCTTGTGATCGCCCGTCAGGCGATCGCCGATCACGTTGCCAAGGTTGGGTGAGGGCAGGAGAGGACCGTCATGGTGAAGTCAGCCCATGTCGATACGTTCACGGCCGACAATCTGCCGCCGAGGGAACAGTGGCCGGAATTCATCAATCTCGACAGCCTGGGCTATGGCGAGCGCATGAACTGCGCCGTCGAGCTGATAGACCGGAACATTGAGGCTGGACTGGGTGGCAAATATGCGGTGATCTCGCCCGAGCTGCGCTGGACCTATAGCGAACTGTCGCGCACCGTTGCCCGCATAGCCCATGTACTGGTGCAGGATTTCGGCCTGAAGCCAGGCAACCGGGTGCTCTTGCGCTTCCCCAATTCTCCGATGATGGTCGCCGCCTATTTTGCCGTGCTTCGGGCCGGCGGCGCCGTTGTCGCCACCATGCCGTTGCTGCGCGCGAAGGAGCTCTCCGCGATCGCCGGAAAAGCGCAGATCTCGCTTGCTCTCTGCGACCACCGCCTGCGGGAGGAAATGGAGAAGACGGCCGCACAGGTGCCTGAACTGGTTTCGATCCTCTATTCGGGAAGCGGCGAAGGAAGCTCCCTTGAGGCGCGGATGGCGGAAAAGGCGCCGGAATTCACGCCGTGCGATACGGCGGCGGACGACGTTTGTCTGCTCGGCTTCACTTCCGGCACGACCGGCGAGCCGAAGGCGACCATGCACTTCCACCGCGATATGCTGGCAATTTGCGACTGCTATTCGCGCGAGGTCTTGCGGCCTCAATCGAGCGATGTCTTCATCGGCTCGCCGCCGCTTGCCTTCACCTTCGGTCTTGGCGGGCTCGTGCTCTTCCCGTTCCGCGCCGGCGCGACGGCGGTGCTGCTGGAAAGAGCCGGACCCGACGATCTGCTCGCCGCCATCCCCTATTATAAGCCTTCTGTGTTGTTCACCGCGCCTACCGCCTATCGCGCCATGCTCGCCAAGCTGACCGGCGTCGATTTTTCGTCGCTTCGCAAATGCGTCTCGGCTGGCGAGCCCCTGCCGAAGGCGACCTTCGACGATTGGCAGCAGGCGACCGGCATTTCGATCATGGACGGCATCGGCGCCACCGAGATGCTGCATATTTTCATCGCCGCCCGCGAAGAGGAAATCCGCCCCGGCGCGACGGGCAAGCCGGTTCCAGGCTACGAAGCCAGGGTGGTCGATGAGGACGGCGAGGAGGTTCCCGACGGAACACCCGGAAAGCTTGCGGTACGCGGGCCCACAGGCTGCCGCTATCTCGCCGATCCAAGGCAGGCCGACTACGTGAAGGACGGCTGGAATATTACCGGCGACACCTATATCCGCGACGCCGATGGCTATTTCTGGTATCAGGCCCGCTCCGACGACATGATCATCTCCGCCGGTTACAACATCGCCGGGCCGGAGGTTGAAGCGACGCTTCTTGCCCATCAGGCCGTCGCGGAATGCGGGGTTGTCGCTCAGCCGGATCGCGAACGAGGGCAGATCGTCAAGGCGTATGTCGTGTTGAAGCCCGGTGTGTCGGGCGATGCCGCACTTGTCAAAGCCTTGCAGGAGCACGTAAAGGCGGAGCTTGCGCCATACAAATATCCGCGCGCCGTCGAATTCGTCGACAAGCTGCCAAGGACCGAGACCGGCAAGCTGCAACGCTTCGCCCTTCGCGAAATCGCGGCCGCCAGTGCCTCGTCGTGAAGCCGACAATCGGGCTTCTGGAAAAGAAATTCAGGGAGTGACGCCGTGAGCCTCAGCGAAAAAGGCACTCAGCCAGGCAAGGCCGCAGCCATTGACGCAGGTTCGCCGCCCCTTCAACCGTTGTTGCCTGATGGCTGGCCGGTGCCGAAAGGCTATGCCAACGGCATGGCCGGTGAGGGCCGCGTGGTGTTGACGGGCGGGCAGGTCGGCTGGACGCCCGAAGGCGTCTTTTCGCCCGACTTCATAGAACAGGTGCGCCAGACGCTGGAAAATATCGTCAAAGTGGTGGAAGCGGCCGGCGGGAGGGCGGAGCATATCGGCCGGCTGACCTGGTATGTTACCGATATCGACCGCTATCGCGCGTCGCTGAAGGATCTTGGCCCCGCCTATCGCTCCGTCATGGGGCGGCATTTCCCGGCCATGGCAGTTGTTCAGGTCGTCTCGCTGGTCGAGCCGGAAGCCATGGTGGAGATCGAGGGGACGGCGATCATCCCCAAAAACGAAGGTAAAATCTCCTAGGGTTCGGACCCCGGTCAGGCAACCTCGGCGTCGAGGTCGCCGTCCGTCTGGACCTGATTGCGGCCGGCGCGCTTGCCGGCATATAGCGCGGAATCGGCACGCGCTATGAGGGATTGCGCCGTATCGCCCGGCCTATAGGCGGCCGCGCCAATGGTAATCGTTATGCGTCCCAGATTTTCGCCGGTCGAGCGCTTCACCAATTCCTTCGAATAGACGGCTCGGCGGATGTGTTCGGCAACAGTCGCGGCCTGGCTCAGCGAGGTTTGCGGCAGAATGATCGCGAATTCCTCACCGCCATAACGGCAGGCAATATCGTGGCCCTTGACGTTTTGCTTCACCGCAAGCGCGACAAGGCGCAGTACCTGATCTCCGGTTTGATGGCCGAAATTATCGTTGAACTGCTTGAAGTGATCGATATCCGTGATCAGCAGGGAGAGGGGCTCGCCGGACTTTTCCGTTTCCTGTACCAGCCGCTCGATGATTTGGTCGAAGTGCTTTCGATTGTTGAGGGTGGTCAACTCGTCGGTCATGGACTCGTAGCGGATCGCTTCAAGGCTTTCCTGAAGCGACTCTATCTGCTTCCTGGATGTAACGAGCTGGTTTTCAAGCGAACGGTTGGCGTCTGCCGTATCCTGCGTCGCTTTCAGGATCCCTGCAATCAGGGATTTCAATTGAGCCGGATCGAGTAATGTTTGAAGTTGATCGATTGCTCCGGAAAGGGCGGTCCCATATTCGGATATGATATCCGTATTCTGGCCAAGCCTGTCGACCATATCCCGGATCTCATCGGAGAGCTTTTCTCCCACCTGGTCGATTCGTTCCCCCAACCGGTGAGGCGAAAGAAATCTATTATATATCTGCTGCAGCTCTTCGGTAGTAATGCGCCCCTGAGATCCAACCACTTCATTGACGGCGCGATTTAATGAATGATTGAAGCCGGCTGAATACGTGTACCAGAGCTCATAATAGCGCGGGTAGGCGGGAAGCGTATTCTTCCGTATATAATTTAACGCAGCGTCACCGTATACAATCGTACGCTTGAAATCGTCTTCCTGAGCCATGAAGCCTTCCATGCGTTCCTGCGAGCATTTGACTTTCAAACCGCTCGTCGGCCCGAATATTTAATTAAGAATAATCACTGGAAACGCTTAAATTGCAGTTAAAAAACTCGCAGAAACGATTATTGACGCTCCGTCAGATAAGGAAAGCCAAGAACTCCGATTGAAATATTCGGAATTCTCAACCCGTGCGTTTCGGCCTGGGGTCACGAAGCAGGAATGCCGGGACGTGATCACCGAGGCCAACGACCGCTTCCTCGGCCCGCGAACCCCGATCGCGCCCGGAATGCTCCCGCTTCGGGCGCTTGCGTGTGTCCGCGGGCTTCGGGTTCGAATTGTCGTTGGTGATCGTGCTGCTTCGGCTTGCGGTCCGTGCTTCGCCGCCCGCTTCTTCGGCAGATCGCTCACGCTTCCTGGGGGCTCGCTTGGACTTGCTGTCCGTCGTCCTGGACGTGTCGGATGACTTTTCCGCCGAGGTCTTCCTGCGGCGGCGATCGCTACGTGCTTCGGCCTCGGCACTGAAATCGATTGCTTCGCCTTGCCACTCGATCTTCCTGTCGATGAGTTTCTCAATCGCGGAGAGGTATTTCTCGTCGCCAGGCGTCACGACCGTATAGGCGGTGCCGGACCTGCCGGCACGTCCCGTGCGTCCGATGCGGTGGACGTAGTCTTCACTATGAATTGGGACGTCATAGTTGAAGACGTGGCTGACGTCGGGAATATCGAGACCACGGGCTGCGACATCGCTTGCCACAAGAAGAGAAACCTCGCCCTTCCTGAAACTATCGAGCGTGCTCATGCGCGAGCGTTGATCCATGTCGCCATGCAGCGCGCCGACCGAATAGCCGTGCCTCTCGAGCGAACGAAAAAGCGTCTGAACGTCGCGCTTGCGATTGCAGAAGATGATGGCGTTCTTCAAGTCTTCGGCGTCATCAATGAGCGAGCGCAGCACTGCGCGTTTCTCGAAATCCTTTGAAGGGGAGGCCGCGACCTTCTGCGTTACGGTTTCGGCAGTGGACGACGTCTTCGCCACTTCCACGCGCACGGGATTGTGCAGGAAAGTGTCGACAAGGCGCTGGATTTCCGGCGGCATGGTTGCCGAGAAGAATAGCGTCTGGCGTGTGAAGGGGATCAGCTTGCAGATGCGCTCGATGTCGGGAATGAAGCCCATGTCGAGCATCCGATCGGCTTCGTCGATGACGAGGATCTCGACACCCTGAAGAAGAAGCTTGCCGCGCTCGCTGTGATCGAGCAGGCGGCCGGGTGTGGCGATCAGCACATCGACGCCGCGATCGAGCTTCTTGTCCTGGTCGCCGAAGGATGTGCCGCCGATCAGCAAAGCCACGTTCAGCTTGTGGTTTGTTCCGTATTTGAGGAAGTTTTCTTCCACCTGGGCGGCTAGTTCGCGTGTCGGCTCAAGAATGAGGGTTCGCGGCATTCGCGCCCGGGCACGGCCCTTTTCGAGAAGGGTAAGCATCGGAAGCGTGAAAGAGGCCGTCTTGCCGGTACCCGTCTGCGCAAGGCCAAGCACGTCCCTGCGCTCCAGCACATGCGGGATAGCGCCAGCCTGGATCGGAGTGGGTTCCTTGTAACCGGCAGCTTCAACGGCTGCGATAACTTTTTCGCTCAGCCCGAGTGCAGAAAAGGACATGTTACCTATGTATCATCAGGAGGGTATGTCCGTTATTCCCCAAGGACCAGCATTGATCGCAGAGCCATGAACCGGACAATTTGGCGCGCACACTACAGTTCGATTTGGAAAAGTCAATGATTACGGAGTGCCATTGGCGGGAACCCGACCTTCTGCAGCATCGAGATCAATATCCGTCGAAAAGATCGATTGATTCAACGTTGAGAATCGCGAATGCACGAACACCGCCTGAATGTCACGTTAACGCGGGAAATGGCCATGTCATCTCGTATGGATTAGTTGGTCGTTTCCCGAAAGATATACGCAGGCTTTTCGCCCGATTCGATAAATAGTTCATACGTTACTTCGTCACCGGCTGGAGTGGCAGTGTCTACGAATGCCGATATTTCGCCATTTTCAATTTCGCTGCGAAGATCCAAAACGCGCTCGCCGCTTTCACGGAGTTCCACGATCTCCATTGTTCGCGCAGGAGTGTCTTCTCCCCGCCATTGAACAAAAAGCCTGTCCCGTTCCTCCAACCGCAAGACGACGAAGCGAGCCCCGCTCTCGCCCGGTCCCGCAACAACGGACATTTGTTGGATGCCGCTTGGCAGGTGCGCAACAAAATCATCGATTTCGTCGGCGAGTCCGACCCTCACGGTGCTTACGAGCGAAAGCGCGACGACAAGCAGATGCTGGCGCCACAGAAACCTGATTTTGCGCAAATGTTTGCGCCGGTTCATGCTAAGGGCAAAGTGCAATCAGTTTCCTTCGCTGGTTGGCCGGAATCATACGCACTGCAACTGGGCTATAACTAGGCTATCCTGCGTTCCGCCTGATTGGAATGGTCTGAATGACCCACGCCCCTGGGAAGGGCCGACATCTCCGCCTTCGAATAGAAAGCGTCATAATCGCGCTTGTAGCGCAGGCGCACTCTTGTCTTGGTGGAAGAAGGCAGGCTGTGAAACAGGCTTTCATCCTGCTCGATTGTATCGGTGTCGATATCGGGGAGCGGCCCGGGGTCCGCCAGATCGCGCGTCGCCGCCATTTCACGCATGATCTCCCAGTCGCTTTCCAGTGATTCAAGTCGCAAGATGGATTGAGGGACGATGCGACCATCCAGCGAGATCATTGAACTTTGGCTTCTTATATGACTGTCCGCGCGCAGATCGGAGAGGGCGCATGCGCGCTGCGCGAAGGCGTCAAAGGATATTCCTTTCCGGAACCCATAGACGTGCCAGGTTTCAGAGATCGTGTCGCGCTCCAGTATCTGCCTGCGAAAAGCAGCCGCCAGCCGAGTGCCGGGATCTCTCACCAAAGCGATCGTGAATATATCGGGGCTGAGCCTTTGCAGCTTGCGGGCCGTGACCAATTGCAGGTCATCCATCCAGAGGAAGTCATTCGATGCTTCGCTTGATTTACCGGCCTTTTCGCGCAGGATATGGATCAATGTGTTCCGCGTGAGATCGTCGCCCGTATGAGGCAATCGCGCGCAGGCAATCCTGATGGCCGGAGCATAGAAAAAATGGTGGTCGCGAAGCGGCCGCCTTATACGGTCATACGCTTTATAAACTGTTTCAAACATTGCCTGACGCTACAATCCTAAGGGGTACTATTGCGCTTATCCGCCGCCACAGCATATCCCGCTAAATCTGAATCGGATTTTGCGCCATGGATATGCTCAAGATATTGATCCTGTAGCGCTTTCCACGAACGCAATTCCGCTTGCATGAAAAGCGCTTTGGTGGCGGAATTCTGCACGAAATGCGAGAAAATACAAACTCTAAGTAGTTACGCTGCGTTAGATATCCAAATCTTCGGCGAACTCCGCGTTCTCCTGAATGAATGTGAAGCGGGCTTCCGGCTTGTTGCCCATCAGCCTTTCGACTGCATCACGGGTGGCGATCGCGTCGGCCTCGGCGATGGTAACGTTGAGAAGGGTCCGGTGTGCCGGCGACATGGTCGTTTCCTTCAACTGGCCCGGCAGCATCTCGCCGAGGCCCTTGAACCGGCCGATTTCGATCTTGCCCCTGCTCTTGAACTCGCTGGCAATCAGCTCGTCCTTGTGCCTATCGTCACGGGCGTAAAGAGTCTTCCCGCCCTGGCTGAGCCGATAGAGCGGCGGCACAGCCAGGAACAGATGCCCGTTCGCAATGAGTTGCGGCATCTCGCGGTAGAAAAACGTGATCAGAAGCGAAGCGATATGGGCGCCATCCACGTCGGCGTCCGTCATGATGATGACCCGCTCGTAGCGCAGCTCGCTGTCGCAATAAGATGAGCGCGTGCCGCAGCCGAGCGCCTGAACGAGGTCGGCAAGCTGCTGGTTTGCGGCCAGTTTGTCGCGACCGGCGCTTGCGACATTGAGGATCTTCCCACGCAGCGGCAGCACGGCCTGGTTTTGCCGGTTGCGCGCTTGTTTTGCCGAGCCGCCGGCCGAATCGCCCTCGACGATGAAGAGTTCCGTGCCGCCAGCCTGGCTGGTCGAGCAATCGGCAAGCTTTCCCGGCAGACGCAATTTGCGCACAGCCGTTTTGCGGGCGACATCCTTTTCCTGGCGACGACGGAGCCGTTCCTCGGCGCGGTCGATCACCCATTCCAGCAGCTTGTTCGCCTGATTGGGGGAGGCGGTGAGCCAATGGTCGAACTCGTCGCGCAATGCGTTCTCGACGACGCGTGTTGCTTCGCCGGTGGCCAGTTTGTCCTTGGTCTGACCGACGAATTCCGGCTCGCGGATGAAGACCGACAGCATGGCGCCGGCCGAGGTTAGCACGTCGTCGCCAGTAATAAGTGAGGCCTTCTTGTTGCCGACCAACTCGCCGTAGTTCTTCAATCCGCGCAGGAGCGCGTAGCGCAGGCCCGCCTCGTGCGTTCCACCTTCGGGGGTCGGCACCGTATTGCAGTAGGAATTCACGAAACCGTCGCCGGCGAACCAGCACACCGCCCACTCAACAGCGCCGTGCTTGCCCGTATTCTGCGTGCGACCGGCAAAGACGTCGTCGATGACGCGCCGCTCCTTGCCAAGCGCGTCGACGAGATAGTCGCGCAATCCGCCGGGGAAGTGGAACACGGCCTCGGAAGGCGTCGCATCTTTTTCGCCGATCAGTTCCGGCGCGCAGCGCCAGCGGATCTCGACACCGGAGAAGAGGTAAGCCTTCGAGCGCGCCATCTTGAACAGGCGCGCAGGCTCGAAACGGGCGCCCTTGCCGAATATCTCCTGGTCCGGGCGGAATTTCACCATGGTGCCGCGCCGATTGTGTACCTCGCCAACACAGCCGAGCGGCGATTGCGGCAGGCCGCGACGGAATACTTGACGATAGAGTTTTCGGGCCCGTGCCACCTCCACGATCAATTCCTCGGAAAGGGCATTGACCACGGATACGCCGACACCGTGCAGGCCGCCGGAAGTCTCGTAGACCTTGCTGTCGAACTTGCCGCCTGCATGCAGGGTCGTCATGATCACTTCGAGGGCCGATTTGTCCCGAAACTTCGGATGCGGATCGACAGGAATGCCGCGTCCGTTGTCGGTAACGGTGAGATAGCCCTCGGTATCGAGCAGCACCTCGATCCAGGTGGCGTGGCCGGCGACGGCCTCGTCCATTGAATTGTCGATCACCTCGGCAAAGAGATGATGCAGTGCCTTTTCGTCTGTCCCGCCGATATACATGCCCGGGCGCCGACGCACCGGTTCCAGCCCTTCCAGGACCTCGATATCGTGGGCGGTGTATTCGCCATCGCTGCGGCCGCTCGCCGGCTTCGGGGGGGGCTGCCGTTCCTTGCGGCCGGCGCCCGCGCCTTTGGGCTTTACGGCCCCAGACAGAGTTGGCTCCTCAGGCTGGAAGCTGGCAAAAAGATCGTTTTTGGCGCTCATGCCGCTTGTCCCCACATCGGGCCTGCGCCCGCCGAATCACGAGTCAATTGTCGCAAGTGCCGCGCATTGCCGCAAAAGGCAATCGCAATCTGGTCTGGCATTGTGGGAAAAGTGGGCCTTTCATTGGTGTCGAGAGGATGCCGGAGAAGGGTGGGCTGAGCCGCATTCACTAAAATTGCAGCTTATTTCGATAGTCGAAACAACGATGCGTCAATTGTTTGATGCTTGAATTTTAAGGTTCTTGCTTCCTGGCGGTTCTCACCCGAGCGTTGTCGGCAGGGGGCGGGCACCAAAAATGCGGCGAGGCGGGCGCGCAAAGATTTGAACGGTGTGGCAGCGTTGCATCGGTTTGGTGGAAGAGCTGGAAAATCCGAGATTTGCGCAATGTTGCGGGGCTTTACGTGGACGGGCAGGCAGGCGGATTGAAATGGCTTTGCCGCACTTGTTGTGGATCTGCAACAGCTGACATGCACGCTTTGGAATAAAATCGAAACAACAGCCACGGGACGCTTTCAGGCTCTTCGAAGAGATGATGCGGGTCTGTTGGCGATGAATGCCGGGGGGCGAAACCGGTAGGCGCCGTGCATCCCGCTTCTTTTGCGGTAATGCCGTAGTCTTGCCGAAAAATGGGCCCATGATGTGTTGATTGGACAACAAGATCACGGGCTAAGGGATGGCAGCCCGCCGATGCGGGCGAAAATCAGTGCCGGAAAAGCCGGTCGATCGTTGGAGAGGCGTCGACGGCCCTGGCCGGCAGACGAAAACAGAGCGATGCGTATTCTTAGATCAGGCTTTGTGCTTGCCGGTTCGCTGGTGCTGTTATTGACCGCGCCTTCGCTTGCACTCGACGGCCAGAAGGTGACGGAAGGCGGCGTGATCAGCCCGTCGGATATGTCGCCGGGCGAAGCGCTGCGGGTCGGGACGAAATTCTACTATGCCGGCGAAAAGGCGCGTGCCGTCGATTCGCTGCGTTTTGCCGCCGACAACGGACACCCGCTTGCCGCCTGGAAATTGGGGCGTATGTATGCCGCAGGAGACGGCGTCGAGGAAGACGATATCAAGGCCTTCGAATATTTCCGTCAGATCGCAACGCAATATGGCGATGACAGTCCCACATCGCCGCGCGCTCCCTTCGTCGCCAACGCCTTTGTCGCACTCGGTGGCTATTATCTGACGGGCATTCAGGACTCCGCTATCGAGCCGAATACGGCCAAGGCGAAGGAAATCTTCACCTATGCCGCATCCTATTTTGGCGACGCGGATGCTCAATATCAGCTCGGCAGGCTGTATCTTGAAGACAAGACGCAGAACACGCGCATGGCGGCGCGCTGGCTAAAATTGGCGGCCGGGAAGGGCCACGTCGAAGCGCAGGGACGCCTCGGAGAACTGCTCTTCACTTCGGATGCTTTCGGCGACAGCAAGGCTCGCGGCCTGATGTGGCTGACGATCGCGCGCGAACGGGCTCGTCCGGACCGCGAAGGCTGGATCGTCGAGACGCAGGAACGCTGCTTTGGCCTTGCAGATGAGGCAACACGCCGCCGGGCCGAACGCCTTGCCAGGTCGTGGCTGGACAAGAACCCGATAACGATTGCTGGAAGCAACTGAAGCCGGCGCTGAATTCTCTCCCTTCGCGTATCCAACAATGGCGCCGACAGGCGCCATTTCCGTTTCTGCAGACCCTGGCCGCCCGGATCGGGCGATGCATGAGAGGTCGGAGGCGTTCTTTCGGGCAACCGGATCGCCTGCGGTGCTCGTTTGTCCAAATGGTCCTGCTTCGACTGTGTTTAGTAAAATTCGACAAGTCGCAAACCCTCGAATACATCCTTTATCCATTTGATTTTATTTATATGTGCCAGAAATAATAACTATGATAACTACGGATTGCGATTTTGCACTGCAATAAAGCAATATTGCTCTGCGTCAACAAATTAAGTTGTCGTGTTTAGCAAAATGAACTTTACTAAACAAAGCGGTAAACACCAGCGGTGTCGTGGGGGTGTTTTCTTAGGTCTGCCTTAGTGTCGGCAGGCGCGTGAACTTGCGGAGGAATAAACGCAAGCCCGCTTGGGGTGGCATGCCGCTTTAACCTGGGAGGAGCACGTGAACAGATTCTTCAAGACGGCTGTGCCGTTGGTTCTGGCCACGGTGGCAAGCGGTGTTGCCGGCAAAGCGGCAAAAGCGGAAGACATCACACTTTGCTGGGCGGCCTGGGATCCGGCCAATGCGCTAGTGGAGCTTTCAAAAGACTTCACGGCGGAAACCGGCGTTGGCATGAAGTTCGAGTTCGTGCCCTGGCCCAATTTCGCCGACCGCATGCTGAATGAGCTGAATTCGGGCGGCAAGCTCTGCGATCTGATGATCGGTGACAGCCAGTGGATCGGCGGTGGTGCTGAAAACGGACACTACGTCAAACTGAATGAATTCTTCGACAAGGAGAATATCAGCATGGACGATTTCGCGCCGGCGACCGTCTATGCCTATTCGACCTGGCCGAAGGGTGAGCCGAATTACTACGCGCTTCCTGCCATGGGAGATGCAAACGGCTGGTTCTACCGCAAGGACTGGTTTGCGAGGCCGGACCTGCAGGCCGCGTTCAAGGAAAAATACGGCCGCGATCTCGCGCCGCCGAAGACGCAGCTTGAACTGAAGGACATTGCCGAATTCTTCCAGGGTCGCGAGATCGACGGGCAGAAGCGCTACGGTGTGGCGATCTTCACCGAGCGCGGCTCGGAAGGCATCACCATGGGAGCGACGGGAGCGCTCTACGCCTGGGGCTTCAAATACGAGAACACCCCCGGCAAATACGACATGGAAGGTGCCGTGAACTCGCCGGAAGCCGTGGAGGCGCTCGAGTTCTACAAGGAACTCTACAAGTGCTGCACGCCTCCGGGCTATACTGACAGCTACATGCAGGAAAGCCTGGACGCCTTCAAGTCCGGCCAGGTCGCCATGGCGATGAACTGGTTCGCCTTCTTCCCCGGCCTCTACAAGGACGAGCAGGTTGGCGGCGACAAGATCGGCTTCTTCGTCAACCCGGGCCAGAAGGTCGAAGCCTCGACGCTTGGCGGGCAGGGCATCTCCGTTATTGCCTATTCGGACAAGAAGGATCTCGCCCTGCAATACATCAAGTGGTTCGCCCAGCCGGAAGTGCAGAAGAAGTGGTGGTCGTTGGGTGGCTATTCCTGTCACGTGGCGGTGTTGAACGATCCGGGCTTCAAGGATAGCCAGCCCTTCGCCGCGGATTTCCTGCTTGCGATGGATGGCGTGCAGGACTTCTGGCAGGAACCGGCCTATGCCGAACTGCTGCTTTCCATGCAAAAACGCCTGCATGACTACGTGGTGGCCGACCAGGGCACGGCGAAGGAAGCTCTCGACAAGCTGATCGAGGACTGGACCGAAGTGTTCCAGGACGAAGGCAAGCTTTGACGCCGCACGACTGAAAAACAGAACCTCGCCCCGCCGAACTCAGGCGGGGCGATGGGAAAAGTGTCGGCGAAGCCCGTGCTTTTCGCCAATTCCATCCCGGCCCAAGCACCCATGGACCCTGAGATGACGAACTCATCGGCCAGCGAAGCCGTCGCCATCGGAGCGGCGAAGAGGACGCCCGAGGTGATCGCACGCCGGGTTCGCGGCCTTTCCGATCGGGCAATCGCATGGTTGTTCATCGCGCCGACCATCGTCCTGCTGCTGGCGATCAACGTCTTTCCATTGATCTGGACGGTCTACCTGTCCTTCACCAACTACAAGGCCAACCGTGCGGCGCGGGGCGTTGAATGGGTCGGCCTTGATAACTACCGCCGTGTCCTGACCGACAGCGATATCTGGCACAACATGCTGGTCACCGGGCATTTCCTGCTCTGGACCATGACTTTTCAGGTGCTGATCGGGTTTGGACTTGCGTGGTTGATCAACAAGAATTTCAAGGGCCATGGCGTCTGGACGACGGTCATCCTGCTGCCGATGATGCTGTCGCCCGCCGTGGTCGGCAACTTCTGGACGTTCCTCTACCAGCCGCAAATCGGCCTCTTCAACTACATCGTCGGCTTCTTCACCGGCGTCGATCCGTCGTCCTTCGAAATGATCGGCAGCGTCAATCTGGCGCCCTGGGCAATCGTCATCGTCGATACCTGGATGTGGACGCCCTACGTGATGCTGATCTGCCTCGCGGGGCTGAGATCCATTCCCGACTACATCTACGAGGCGGCGGAAGTCGACGGCGCCGGACCGCTGCGCACCTTCTGGTCGATCACGCTGCCCATGGTGTTGCCATTCCTGATGCTGGCGGTGCTTTTCCGGGCGATAGAGAACTTCAAGATGTTCGATCTTGTGGTCGAACTCACATCCGGGGGTCCGGGCTCGGTCACGGAACTCGCGTCCATCAATCTCAAGCGCGAAGCCTTCGAGAAATGGCGCACGGGCCTGTCATCGGCCTTCGCGATCATTCTTTTCGTCACCGTCTTCGGCGCCGCCAACATCTACGTGAAGGCGCTCAACCGGGTGAAGCAGAGATGAGCTCGACCACCGCCCATTCCGTCGTCGAACCCGGCCGTTATCTGCGCTTCTTCGCCGGCGCGGTCGTGGTCGTTTATGCGCTCGTCACCATGATCCCGCTGGTGTGGATCTTCATCACCGGCTTCAAGACGCCGCAGGATTCCATTTCCTATCCGCCGAAGGTGATCTTCGAGCCTTCGCTTGAGGGCTACGTGAACCTGTTCACCACGCGGACGCGGCAGACGCCGGATTATATGGCGACCTTGCCGCCGCCGGAGACCTGGTATGACGAACTGGTGCGCTCCCGGCAGATGGTGATCGCCGGGCCGTCGAAATTCGGCGAGCGCTTCATGAACTCGATCATCATCGGGTTCGGGTCGACCTTCCTCTCGGTCTTTCTCGGCACGCTGGCGGCTTATGCCTTTTCCCGCTTCCGCATACCCCTGGCCGACGACCTGCTGTTCTTCATCCTGTCGACGAGGATGATGCCGCCCATTGCGGTCGCGATCCCGATCTTCCTGATGTACCGGACGGTTGGGCTGTCCGACACGCATCTCGGCATGATCATCCTCTACACGACGGTGAACGTGTCGCTTGCCGTGTGGCTCCTCAAGGGTTTTGTCGATGAGATCCCGCGCGAATACGAGGAAGCCGCGCTTATCGACGGCTATACCCGCTTCCAGGCCTTCGTGAAGGTGGTCCTGCCGCAAATGGCGACCGGTATCGCGGCGACCGCGATCTTCTGCCTGATCTTCGCCTGGAACGAATATGCCTTCGCTCTGCTTCTGACCTCAGGCACCGCGCAGACGGCACCTCCCTTCATCCCGACGATCATTGGCGAGGGCGGCCTGGACTGGCCGGCCATCGGCGCGGGCGTAACGCTGTTCCTCTTGCCTGTGCTCGTCTTCACCATCCTGCTCAGGAAGCATCTCCTGCGCGGAATAACCTTCGGAGCGGTGCGCAAATGATACCGGACACCCATCTGAAGCCGGCACTGGCGGGGGAGGCGGAACGGCGTATCGAAGCGCAGCGGGCGCATCCGCCAAAGTCCAATGACAGCGGGCAGGGCGATATCGTCGAGCGAAACAGACGCATCCTTCGACGTGGACCGTGGGAAATGGCGGCAACGATCATCATCGGCCTTGGGGTGGTGATGCTGATGCAACCCTTCGCGTTGTCGCTCTTCACCTACTCGTTCGTCACCATCCTGGCCGGGACGGTGATGTTCATCATCGTCAGCCATTTTCCGGACTAGCGGGGCAGGCATGGCCGAGATCAGGGTCGACAGTCTGAAGAAATCGTTCGGAGATTTCACCGCCGTGAAGGACTCCAACTTCACGGTGGAGAATGGCGAGTTCTTCGTCATGCTGGGGCCGTCCGGCTGCGGCAAGACAACGACGCTTCGAATGATCGCGGGCCTCGAAATGCCGTCCTCCGGCAAGATCCTGCTCGATGGCGACGACGTGACCTTCAACCGGGCATCGCATCGCGACATTGCCTTCGTGTTCCAGCTCTTCGCGCTCTATCCGCATATGAACGTGCGCAGGAACATCGGCTTTCCGCTGATTTGCCAAGGAATTGGGCGAACGGAGATACGTCGGCGGGTGGAAGAAACCGCAAGGCTGCTGAGGATCGACCATATTCTCGACAAGCCGGTCTCGGGGCTGGCTGGCGGCGACCGCCAGCGGGTGGCCCTCGGGCGCGCCATCGTTCGCCGACCCAAGGCCTTCCTGATGGACGAGCCGCTGGGCACGCTCGATACGGAATTCCGCGACCTGATGGTCCGGGAACTGCGCGAGCTGCACAACAACATTGGCGCAACGACTGTTTACGTGACGCATGACCAGATCGAGGCCATGGCGATGGCCGACAAGATCGCGGTCATGAACCATGGGGTCATCGAGCAGTTCGGCCCGCCGCAGGAAATCTACGACCGGCCGGCCACGATGTATGTGGCCGACTTCATCGGATCGCCGCCGATGAATTTCCTGGCCTTTCGGGCCAGCCTGCCGAAGGGCGGCAGCAATATCGATATCGGCAATGCCTCGATCGAAATTCCCGAGCTTCGCGAAGAGGTCGAGGAAAGCGACCTGATGCTTGGCGTGCGGCCGGAGCATATCCGCCTCGATGACACGTCGGCTTTCAGGGGAAAGGTCATCGGCACCGAATATCTGGGCACGACGCAGATCGTGACGATCTCGACCGATCACGGGCAGCTCAAGGCGCGCTTCGCCGCTGACATCCCGGTGCGGGAAGGCGAAACGGTGGGGCTGTCGTTTGCAGGCGAGCGGCTTTCGGTGTTCGACCGGGGATCGGGGCGGGCGTTGCACAGTGCGCTCCACGACACACATGCCGAGACGGGAGGGTGAGATGGCGAACGTTTCCCTCCGCAATATCGACAAGTCATTCGGCGAGACCAAAGCGGTCAGGAATGTGACTTTCGAGGTCGCAAAGGGTGAGTTTCTCGTCCTGTTGGGGCCGACGGGTGCGGGAAAGACGACCACCCTTCGTCTTGTTGCCGGGTTGGAGAAGCCGGATGCCGGATCGGTGCTGATCGATGGGGCCGATGTTACCTCGGCAGCGCCCGCCAGCCGGGATGTGGCTTTCGTCTTCCAGCAGTATTCGCTCTACCCACATCTTTCGGTCTACGACAACCTGGCATTCCCGCTGCGCTCTCCGGCAAGGCGGATGCCGGAGGACGAAATCCGCTCACGCATCGAGGCGGTCGCCGGGATGCTCAGGATCGGCGGCAAGCTGCAGAACCGCTCGACAAAGCTGTCCGGCGGCGAGATGCAGAGGGTGGCGATCGGGCGGGCGCTGGTGCGTCGCCCCGCGATCTATCTGATGGACGAGCCGCTATCCTCCCTCGATGCCAAGCTGCGCGCCGATCTGAGGCTGGAGCTGAAGCGGATCCAGCGCGATCTCGGTGCGACGATCCTCTATGTCACCCATGACCAGATCGAGGCCATGACCATGGCAGACAGGATCGGCATCCTGTCGGAAGGACGGCTGGTGCAGGTCGGCAGCCCGCGCGAGATCTACGCCGACCCGGACAACGTCTACGTGGCGGCGCGCCTCGGCCAGCCGTCGATCAACGTCCTGCCGCTCGGCGCCTTGCCGGTCAGGAGCGCGCCCAGGACCGCCTATTCGGTCGGGGTGCGCACGGAGCATCTCGACATTTCTCGGGACGGAGGTCCGGGGGCCAATGCGCGGCTTGACTGGGTGGAACATCTCGGCGACCAGAACCACCTCCATATCCGGTTGGGCGATCACCGCCTGACGATCCTAGCCCAGCCGGGCACGGATCTGTCGGCCGGTGAGGCACTCAGGATCGAGGCAGCGAACCCTCTCTTCTTCGACGAGGACGGCAGGCGGATCAGATGACGGAAGCCGGCAATACGAGAACGCGCAGGCTGATCGAGGCCGTAGCGGCAACGATCATCGAGCATACGGGAGAGCTGACCGAACTCGACTCGGCGATCGGCGACGGCGATCACGGGCAGAACATGAAACGCGGCATGACGGCGATCTTGGACGATCTTGATGCTATCGCAGCCAAGCCGCTGCCGGAGGCGCTGAAGGCGGCCGGAACGCAGCTTGTCATGAAGGTCGGCGGCGCATCCGGTCCGCTCTACGGCACGCTGTTCATGGCGCTCGGCAAGGAGATTGCGCCGGACCCGACGCGCGATGACCTGACGCATGCCTTCGCTGCCGCGATCGAGGCGGTGAAAGTGCGCGGCAAATCGGATGCCGGCCAGAAAACGATGCTCGACGTGCTCGTGCCGGTCTGCGAGGCGCTGCGCAACGGCGGCAGCGCGCGGGAGATCGACGAGGCGGCGGAGAAGGCGCGGGATGCGACTAGGGACATGCAGGCGCAAAAGGGGCGGGCGTCTTTCCTGCGCGAGCGGTCGATCGGACATATCGATCCCGGCGCGCGGTCGAGCCAGCTGATGATTGCTGCCGTGATTGACGTTCTTGGGGAGGGAGCATGAGCAATGTAGGGATCGTCATCGTGTCCCATTCGGCGAAGGTTGCCGAGGGAACCGCGGACATGGTGCGGCAGATGGTCGGTGAAGAGGTGCCGGTCGGCTATTGCGGCGGCGATCCGGACGGCGGTCTCGGCACCAGCGTCGAAAGCATTCTGAAGGCTGTCGATACGGCCTGGTCGGATGCCGGGGTGGCAATCCTGGTCGATCTCGGCGGAGCCGAAACGAACAGCGAAATGGCGGTCGAAATGCTACCCGTCGAACGCAAGACGAAAGTGGTTGTCTGTAATGCGCCGATCGTGGAGGGCGCCGTGATCGCGGCGACGGAAGCGGCCGGCGGCGCGTCGCTCGACGAGGTGCGCAGGACGGCCGAAGAGCTGTCGGCACAGTGAGGTTGAGGAATGTCCGTACCCGCCCAGTCCACCAAGGTGCTGATGATTCACGAAGCGGGCCTGCATGCGCGCCCTTCGGTGAAATTCACCAAGCTGGCCAAGCGCTTCGGCGCGGCAATCGAGATCTCGGCGCAGGAGGAAGGCCCGTGGATCGATGCCAAGAGCATCGTCAAGGTGATGGCGACCCGGATCCCGAAGGGAACGATGCTGCATATCCGGGCGACAGGGGAGGACGCCGGTGAGGCGATCGCCGCGTTGAGCGCCCTGGTGGAACAGGATTTCGAGGACGAAACGGTCGAAGGCGGCGCATAGATGATTGCCCCGGAACATCTTCGCGGAATGCCGGCGTCGCCTGGGCTGGCCGACGGGCCGATTTTCGTGCTCGCGGAAATGTTCGCGGATGAAAGAGCGGCCGGTACGCCGGAGGATGAGCGTGCGGCACTGAAAGGGGCGATCGCGGAGGCCTCCACCGGGATCGCCGACCTGATGGGGCAGTCGGGGGAAGAGGGCGCGGCGATCCTGGAGTTCCAGCTTGCCATGCTGGAGGACGATGCCCTCGCCGAGCCGGCCTACGAGATGATCGCAGCCGGCGCTTCGGCGCTCGCTGGTTGGCGCGCCGCCATGGATGCCCAGATCACGGGTTTCGAGACAGCCGATGACGACTATTTCCGGGCGCGGGCGGCCGATCTTGCCGATATCCGCGACCGGGTTACGGCAATCCTGACAGGCAGTGCCGCGCAAACCGTGCCGCCGGGCAGCGTTGTGGCGGGGGAGGACATCACGCCGAGCCGTTTCCTGCAGACGGACTGGTCGCGAGGCGGGGCGATCGTGCTGGGAGACGGGAGCCCGTCGAGCCATGTGGCGATCCTGGCGCGGGCGCGGGGCGTGCCGATGGTGACGGGGATCGGCAAGGCGGATTTCGCAAGTCACCGGCGCGCGCTCGTCGACGGTGGCACGGGAAATGTGGTGTTGAGCCCGGACGGCGAGGCGGAGGCCCGCTATCGCGAGCGCTGCCGGATCGATGCTGCTCAGCGCCATCTCGCCGAGGCGCATCTCCTGAAGCCTGCCGTCCTTGCCGACGGCGAGCGCGTGCAGGTGATGGTCAACATTGCTGCGCCCGAGGACGTGGATGCGATCGACATCGCCAGTTGCGACGGCGTCGGCCTGATGCGCAGCGAATTCCTGTTTCACGGCGAAACCGCTCTGCCGGATGAAAAGGCGCAGTACCTTGCCTACCGCAAGGTTCTTGAGTGGGCGTCCGGCAAGCCGGTGACGATCCGCACGCTTGATGCCGGCGGTGACAAGCCGGTGCAGGGGTTGACGGTGGAAGAGGCCAATCCGTTTCTGGGCCTGCGCGGCATCCGTCTGTCGCTCACGCGCCCTGACGTTTTCAAAAGCCAGCTTCGCGCCCTGGCGCGGGCCGCCGTGTACGGCGATCTCAAGGTCATGCTGCCGATGGTCACTGTACCGGAAGAGATTGACGAGGCCGCGCGCCTGCTCGACGGGTGCCTGGCAGAGCTCATCGGCGAGGGTGTGCCTGCGAAGCGGCCGCAGCTTGGCATCATGATCGAGGTTCCGGCTGTCGCGATCCTGCCCGAGCGCTTCGCCAGGGCGGCGTTCTTCTCCATTGGCTCCAACGACCTGAGCCAGTATGTGACCGCGGCTGCGCGCGATTCCAGCGCCGTTGCGCGGCTGAACACTGCGGGAGATCCCGCGGTGCTGCATCTGATCGCCCATGTGGCCGGCGAGGCAAAGCGGCTCGGCATACCCTTGAGCCTTTGCGGCGATGCGGGCAGTGATCCGGTCTTGCTGCCGGCGCTGCTTTCCGCCGGCCTTCGCACCCTTTCCGTTGCGCCGACGGCCCTTGGTCGCGTGAAGAGTGCGATCAGTCAAATCAGGCCTTGAGAGGCAAATGGGCAAGCGACATGAACAAGCGCCGGCCGATCCGGCGCAACTGGTGGCGGACTACAAGACGGTTCTGCAAAGGGTGCTGGACCGCCGCCCTTCCGGCACGCGCCAGCGCATTGCCTCGACGCTCGGCAAGAACCGCAGTTTCGTCACCCAGATCTGCAATCCGGGCTATCCGACGCCAATCCCTGCGGCTCATCTCGAGCAGATCATGGAGATCTGTCACTTTTCCGCTGTCGAGCGGCAGCAATTCCTCACGGCTTATGACGCAGCCCATCCGGGCCGGTTGCCGCTGCACGAGAAGAAGACGCGGCTGCGGGTTCACACGGTCTACCTGCCCGACCTGGGCGACGAGGCGAAGAACCGGAAGCTCGACGCGCTGGTGGGCGATTTCCTCCAGCGGCTCGGCGATATCCTCGACGACGAAGCGGGACAGGACTGACGCATCTACAACGAGGGGAGCAGGATGAAGAAGCTGATCAATTCCGTGGACACGGTGCTGAGCGACAGTCTTGCCGGATTTTGCGCCGCGCATGCCGACATCCTGACCCCGGGCGGGGATTTCAAATTTGTCCGGCGACGGGAGCTCAAGCCCGGCAAGGTGGCGCTGATTTCCGGCGGCGGGTCCGGCCACGAGCCGCTGCATGCCGGCCTGGTGGGGCGCGGCATGCTGGATGCCGCCTGTCCGGGTCAGATCTTCACCTCGCCGACGCCGGACCAGATGCTGGCGGCGGCCGAAGCCGTCGACACCGGCGCCGGCGTGCTGCTGATCGTGAAGAACTACGAAGGCGACGTCATGAATTTCGACATGGCGTCGGAAATGAGTTCCGGTTCGGTTGCCAGCGTCATCACCAACGACGATGTCGCGGTGGAAGATTCCCTTTACACGACCGGCCGGCGCGGCGTGGCCGGGACGCTCGTGGTGGAGAAGATCGTCGGTGCCGCTGCAGAAGAGGGCGGCGACCTGGCATCCCTGAAGGCGCTTGGAGAGCGGGTGAACGGCGCGACGCGGTCGATGGGCGTGGCGCTGACGAGCTGCACGGTGCCGGCGGCCGGCAAGCCGATGTTCGAGATCGGTGACGACGAGATGGAAATGGGGGTCGGCATCCACGGCGAACCGGGGCGGCGCAGGGTGAAGCTGGCGTCGGCCGACAAGATCGCCGAGGAAATGATCGCCGCGATCGTCAATGATTTCGGCGAGCGCCCGAAAGGCGATGTCCTGTTGTTCGTCAATGGATTCGGCGCCACTCCTGCGATGGAACTTTATCTGATGTACGATTCCGCGGCGCGCGAATTGCAGAAGCACGGCATTCGTATCGCGCGTTCACTCGTCGGCTCCTACGTGACTTCCCTCGATATGGCGGGCTGCTCGCTGACGGTCACTTTCCTCGATGAGGAAATGCTGCGGCTCTGGGACGCGCCCGTGCATACGGCGGCCCTTCGCTGGGGATGCTGAAAAACGCCCGGCCATAGCTTTGCCGGATAAGTTAATTGACGCCGCCTCGGAAGCCTGCCTGTCTTGGTGCAACTGAAGTCGGCTTGCGATCCGGAGAGTGACGTGGTGACTGGCAATATTGCCGCGGCGGGAAGGTTCTCGCTCAATCATATGTGCGTGCCGGGATTCGGGTTCCCGGAATTCATGGACCTCGCTGTCCTGCTCGGCGTGGTCGCCGTCGAAATCCGCAACGACCTGGAAGGTGGGGCGCATATCGACGGCATCCTGCCCGCGACGCTGCGGTCCGCCGCAGCTGTCAGGGGCCTGCGGATCGCCTCGATCAATGCGTTGCAGCGCTTCAATCGATGGGACGCTGTGCGGGCCGACGAGGCGAAGGCGCTTGCAGGTTACGCCGCCGAATGCGGCGCCGAGGCGCTGGTTCTGGTGCCGACCAATGACGGGACAGGCCTCGGCATGGAAGAGCGCCGCAAGGCTCTGCGTCTCGCGCTGGAACGGCTCGACCCCATCCTTGAAGATGCCGGCATTATCGGACTGGTGGAGCCGCTCGGCTTTGCAAGCTGCTCGCTGCGCTCGAAAACCGAAGCGGTGGAGGCAATCCGCGAACTGGGGATGGGTGCGCGTTTCCAGCTCGTGCACGACACGTTTCACCATCATCTGGCGGGAGAGGCCGCACTCTTTCCGCAGGAAACCGGACTGGTTCATATTTCGGGCGTAGTGGATGGCGGGCTTGCCGTCGACGGCATGCGGGACGAGCACCGGGTGCTGGTCGATGAGGATGACCGGCTCGACAGTATCGGCCAGATCGGTGCCTTGCTGGCCTCTGGCCTCGATGTCCCGCTGTCTTTCGAACCGTTCGCTCCGTCCGTGCACGATCTCGCCGATCCGCGCAGGGAGATCTCCCGGTCGATCGCCTTCATCGAGGCGGGCCTAGCGGCGCGGGCGGCCTGAGGCGAAGCGGCTCTTGCGGACGGGAGGGTGCGAGGCTATACCCTGCGCGCAACCGGACACGCCCCCGACGACCGGCCCGACGGGTCCACGCAGGGATGTCATCCGGGATCGATAGATTCAGGACAGCCGGCTGCCGCGGACGAACGCAATCGCAGCCGGCCTGTCTTTATCGGCCACCCAATCTCAAGGCCTGCGCCGGCTGTCGCCGCGCGGCCGAGCAGCAGGAAGACGGAACGAAACCATGGCGATTGAACGCACCTTTTCGATGATCAAGCCGGATGCCACCAAGCGCAACCTCACCGGCGCCATCACGGCGAAGCTGGAGGCCGCCGGCCTGCGCGTTGTCGCATCCAAGCGCGTGTGGATGTCGCGCCGCGAAGCCGAAGGTTTCTACGCGGTGCACAAGGAACGTCCCTTCTTCGGCGAGCTGGTCGACTTCATGTCCTCCGGCCCGACGGTCGTACAGGTGCTGGAAGGCGAGAACGCCATCGCCAGGAACCGCGAAGTGATGGGCGCGACCAATCCGGCCCAGGCCGAGGAAGGCACGATCCGCAAGGAATTCGCCCTGTCCATCGGCGAAAACTCGGTTCATGGCTCCGACGCTGCGGAAACCGCCGCTCAGGAAATCGCCTACTGGTTCTCGGAGACCGAGATCGTCGGCTGATCTGCGGAATTTCAGAGGCGAGCCTTCCGAAAGCCGGCCTTGTGCCGGCTTTCGTGTTTTCGGCTACCCTTGACAGCGGCAGGGGCGAGGCCGAGAAACGAGCATCCTCCACTTGCGAGCACGCCATGAACGCACCAGTGATCCGCCATTCCGCCTGCCCACACGATTGCCCGTCGACCTGCGCGCTGGACGTGGAGGTGCTGGAGGACGGCCGGATCGGGCGAGTGCGCGGTTCGAGCGACAATCTCTATACGGCCGGCGTCATCTGCGCGAAGGTCGCCCGCTATGCCGAGCGGCTCTACCATCCCGACCGGGTGCTCCATCCGCTGAAGCGGGTGGGCAGGAAGGGTGAGGGGCGTTTCGAGCGGGTGTCCTGGGACGAGGCGCTGGATATCGTCGCGAAGAAATTTCTGGAAGCGGAAGAGCGCCACGGCGCCCAGTCGGTCTGGCCCTATCATTTCGCCGGAACCATGGGGCTGGTGCAGCGCGACTCCCTGCAGCGGTTGCGCCATGCCAAGGGCTATTCGCGCGAATTCGAGACGATCTGCACCAACATGGCCTGGACGGGCTTCATCGCCGGCACCGGTCGGCTGGCGGGTCCCGATCCTCGTGAGATTGCGGTTTCCGACCAGGTGGTGATCTGGGGCACGAACCCGGTCAACACGCAGGTCAACGTGATGACGCATGCGATCACCGCCCGCAAGACGCGGGGCGCGAAGATCATCGTCGTCGATGTCTATCCGACCGACACGCTGAAGCAGGCGGATCTGGGCCTGGTGCTCAAGCCGGGCACCGACGCGGCACTTGCCTGTGCGGTGATGCATGTGCTGTTCCGCGACGGCTATGCCGACCGGCTCTATCTGGAGAAATACACCGATTGTCCGGGCGAACTGGAAGCGCATGTGGCGACCCGCACGCCGGAATGGGCGGCAGCGATCACCGGCCTGACTGTCGAGGAGATCGAGACCTTCGCCCGCATGGTGGGTGAAACGAAGCGCACCTTCTTCCGCCTCGGCTACGGCTTCACCCGCTCGCGCAACGGCACCGTTTCCATGCATGCGGCCTCCTGCATTGCGGCAGTGACCGGCGCCTGGCAACTGGAAGGCGGCGGCGCGTTCCACAACAATGGCTGGATCTACAAGCTCGACAAGTCGATGGTGGAAGGTCACGACCTGCGCGATCCCGCGACCCGCCGTCTCGACCAGTGTCTGATCGGCCGCATCCTGACCGGCGACCGCGAGGCCTTGCAGGACGGGCCGCCTGTGACGGCCATGCTGATCCAGAACACCAATCCGGTCTCCGTCGCGCCCGAACAGGCGCTGGTGAAGCAGGGTTTCGCGCGCGAAGACCTCTTCGTCTGCGTGCACGAGCAGTTCATGACCGAGACGGCGTTGATGGCCGATATCGTGCTGCCGGCAACCCAGTTCCTGGAGCATGACGACATCTACAAGGGCGGCGGGCACCAGTATCTGATGTTCGGGCCGAAGCTGACCGAAGCTCCGGGCGAGGCGCGCGAGAACCTCTATGTGCAGAACGAGATCGCCCGGCGTACCGGCGCGCCGGACCATCCCGGCTTCCACATGACGGCACGCGAGCACATCGACTGGATGCTGCGGAAATCGGGCTATGGCACGCTTGAGGAATTCGAGCAAAAGCGCTGGCTCGACCTGCAGCCCGAATTCGAGGACGCCCACTATCTCAACGGTTTCGCCTATCCGGACGGCAAATTCCGCTTCAAGCCGGACTGGGCGCACATCCCGGCCGACAATAACGGCCCGATGGGGCCGTGGGCCGACCTGCCGGCTCTGCCCGACTACTGGCCGGTGATCGAGGAAGCGGACGAGACGCATCCCTTCCGGCTGGCGACGTCGCCGGCGCGCTCCTTCCTGAACACGACGTTCAACGAGACGCGCAGTTCACGCAAGAAGGAGGGCAGGCCCGAGGTGATGATCTCGCCGAAGGATGCCGCGCGTTTCGGCATCGCCGACGGCGACCTGGTGGTGCTTGGCAACAGGCGCGGCACGGTGACGCTGCATGCCCGCTTCACGGACGGGTTGAAGCCCGGCGTGGTCATCGCGGAAGGCATCTGGCCGAACGAGGCCTATCCGGACGGCAACGGCATCAACACGCTGACGGGCGCCGAGCCCGTGGCGCCTTATGGCGGCGCCGCGTTCCACGACACCGCCATCTGGATTCGCAAGGGCTGAAATTATGCCGCTGCGGGCAGGATCGCCTTGTCCTTGAAGACGGCCTCCTCGAAGCGGGCGACATAATCGGCAAGCGGCGGAATGGCGTCTGCGAAAGTGCGGAGCGGCGACGTGAAGGCCGGTTGCAGGATGTTGGCGATCAGCCCGACCAGCGAGGCATCGATTGTCGTCGGCTCGTCACCGAGGAAGAAGGTCTTGTCGTCGAGATAGGCGGCGATGGCCTCGATATCGCGGCGGCCGAATTCGTAGATCGCTTCCGGATCGTGCAGGCCGATGCCCTGGGCGGCGAGCTTCTCCACCACCGACCGGCGGATGTCGAGGAACGCCGGTTCGCGCTGCGCCTCGGGCAGGGCCCCGAGCACGCCGTTGATCATGGTGCCTTCGTTCACCGGATCGACCCAGCGGCTATAGACGACAGTGAAGTAAAGATGTTCCTCGCCCATGCGGCGGAAGGCTTCCGCTACCGCGTATTCATGCGCGTTGAGGTGGCGGTCGGCGTCGAGACCGTGATGACGTTCCAGATGCGCCTGGATCAGGCTGCTGTCGGGAATGACAAGGTCGCCGTCGCGCAGCACCGGTACCTTTCCGCGCGGCGTCAGCGACAGATCGACTATGTATTCCGAGGCATAGGGCTTGCCGGTCATGGCCAGCAGGGCTTCCGCCTTGTAGGAGAAGGAGCTCAGGTTGCGCGTACCCGGGATGGTGGGGAAGGCGATCAGGGTCAGCATCGTCGTATCTCCGTTTGTCCAGATGAAGCCTTGATACGCCCCGCCTGCTGACAGCATAGTGTCAGCATGATATCGGCCATCAGACAGTTGAGCGCGCAGCGTCAGGAGGGATGATGCGGAGAGCAGACAGGCTGTTGCAGATCATCCAGATCCTGCGGCGCGAGCGCGCGCCCGTGAGCGGCGGGGCGATTGCCGGCGAGCTGGAAGTGTCCCTCCGCACTGTCTATCGCGACATGGTGGCGCTGGAGGCGAGCGGCGTGCCGATACGGGGCGAAGCCGGCGTGGGCTATGTGCTGGAGGCGGGATTCGACCTGCCGCCGTTGATGTTCAGCACCGACGAGCTGGAAGCGGTGATGCTGGGCCTGCGCATGGTGGAAGGCCGGGGCGACGCCGTCTTGTCGCGCGCGGCACGGGATACGGTCGCCAAGATCGCTGCCGTGCTGCCGGGTTCGCTGAAGGACGAGTTCATCGAGGTGCCGCTGTTTGCGCCGGTCTACGAGCCGTTTCCGCGCGAGCATATCGAACTGCCCGAACTGCGCGCCGCTCTGCGAGCGGGGCAGGTGGTGGAGATCACATATCAGGTACCGGGGCGTCCGGCCGAGCGGCGTTCCATCTGGCCCTGCGTGCTCGGCTTCTTCCAGCAGTCGCGGGTGCTGGGTGCATGGTGCGAGTTGAGACAGGATTTCCGCAATTTTCGCACCGACCGCATCCTGGATATGACCGTCACGGAGCGGATGATCCCGAAGCCGCGGCGCCAGCTTTTCGCCGAATGGCGTCGGCATCAACAGGCCGAAATGGAAAGATGCGAGGCGGAGCAGGCGATCGTGGGCGGTCAGGCCTGAGGAGAAATCAGGGCTTCGGCTGTCGCTTCCGACACCTCGCCGTCGAGAAACACGCGCATGCCATCGACGCGAACCCTGCCGGAGGCAACGAGGGCGAGCGCCTGCGGATAGATGCGGTGTTCGACGGCGAGCACTCGCGCTGCAAGGGCGGCTTCGTCGTCACCGTCCAGAACCGGAATCGCGCCCTGCACGATGATCGGGCCGGCATCCATTTCCGCCCGCACGAAATGGACCGTGGCGCCGTGGATGCGGCAGCCTTCCGCGAGGGCGCGAGCGTGGGTGTCGAGGCCCTTGAAGGAGGGAAGCAGGGCCGGATGGATGTTGATCAGCCGGTCGTTCCAGCGGTTCACGAACCAGGGCGTCAGCAGGCGCATGAAGCCGGCCAGACAGACAATCTCGATGCCCGCCTCCCGCAGTCTGGCGTCGAGTTCTTCCTCGAAGACCTGCCGTGAGCCCTTGCCCTTGTGATCGACGACGGCGGTCGGCACACCGGCTTGCGCGGCACGTTTAAGGCCGCCGGCATCGGGGCGATTGGAAACGACAAGCGCGATTTCCGCCGGGTAGTCCGGCCTGGCGGCGGCCTCCAGCAGGCTCGCCATGTTGCTGCCACGGCCGGAAATGAGCACCGCGACGCGGCTGCGCTGGCCCATTGCTTCAGATCTCCAGCGCGCCGTCGAAGACTACCGTTGCGCCGGTGCGTGCCTCGATACGGCCAAGTTCGGCGACGGTCTCGCCTTCCGTCTCAAGCACCGCCCGCACGGCCGACGCTTCCTCCTCGGCGACCACCATGACCATGCCGATGCCGCAATTGAAGGTGCGCAGCATTTCGGTTTCGGCAACGCCGCCTTCGCGGGCAAGCCAGCGGAAGACGGGGGGCAGGGAAATCGCACCGAGATCGATGCGTGCCGCCGAGCCTTCGGGAAGCACGCGAGGCAGGTTTTCCGGCAACCCGCCGCCGGTGATATGGGCAAGCGCCTTGATGCCGCCCGTGGCACGCAGCGCCTTCAGCAGGGGTTTGACATAGATGCGGGTCGGCGTCATCAGCACATCGGCCAGCGCCTGGCCGGAGGCGAAGGGCGCTTCCGCCTCGAAGGCAACGCTGGAACGCTCGACGATGCGGCGCACCAGCGAATAGCCGTTGGAATGCACGCCCGAGGAGGCAAGGCCGAGGAGCACGTCGCCCTGCTTCACGTCGCCGCGCGGCAGCAGCCGGTCGCGATTGACGGCGCCGACGGCGAAGCCCGCGAGATCGTAGTCGTCCTTATCGTACATGCCTGGCATCTCGGCCGTCTCGCCGCCGATCAGGGCGCAGCCGGCGATGCGGCAGCCTTCCGCGATCCCCTTGACGACGCTCGCCGCCGTTTCGACATCAAGGGCGCCGCAGGCGTAATAGTCGAGGAAAAACAGGGGTTCGGCGCCTTGAACGATCAGATCGTTGACGCACATGGCGACAAGATCGATGCCGACCGTGTCGTGTCGGCCCGTGTCGATGGCGACTTTCAGCTTGGTGCCGACACCGTCGTTGGCGGCGACCAGGATCGGATCGTCATAACCGGCCGCCTTGAGGTCGAAAAGGCCGCCGAAGCCGCCGATCTCGCTGTCGGCTCCCGGACGCGCCGTCGCCTTCACGAATGGCTTGATCCGCCGCACCAGTTCGTTGCCCGCGTCGATATCCACCCCGACCGCAGCGTAGGTGAGGCCGTTTTGCTGGCCAGGGTTACGATCGCTCATCGCAAGTCTCCAGTTTTCCATGGCCCGCGTCTACAATAGTGCGTGCCGCGAGGGCAAGCGGAAGCGTGCGGGAACGTGCCATATATCGTTTGCGACCGGCCGTTATCGGAGCCGCCGGGCAATGCCGACAATTGTATCGCGCCGCCGTTGCGCTATGACAGGAAACAGCTTCCCGCCGATCCAGCTTCGGGGAAATCCGTGACGCTGCCCAATTTCATTACCCTTGCGCGCCTCATCGCCGTGCCGTTCTTCGTGTGGCTGGTGATCGACGAACGGCCGGCGACAGCCTTCTGGGTGTTCCTGGCAGCCGGACTGTCGGACGCTGCCGACGGCTATATCGCCCGCCGCTACGATCTCGGCAGCGAGATCGGCGCCTATCTCGACCCGATCGCCGACAAGGCATTGCTGGTCGCGGCCTTCGTCTCGCTCGGCGTCGCGGGGCTCATTCCGAGCTGGCTGGTGATTGCAGCGGTCGCGCGCGACCTGCTGATCATCGGCGCGGTGGTGTTTTCCTGGATGCTGGATCAGCCGGTGGCGATGCGCCCCCTCTTTGTCAGCAAGGCCAATACGCTGATGCAGATCACGCTGGTCTGCGTGGTTCTGGGGCAACGCGCCTTCGGTGTCAGCGTGGATATCTTGGAAGGACTGCTGGTGTGGGCGACAGGTGCCTTGACGCTCGCTTCCGCGGGTGCCTATCTCATAACCTGGCTCAGGCACATGTCCGGCGATCAAACGAACGTGATCCCCCGGGCGGACGGAAACGCTAAGCGGAGCGGGGGCGAAGAACCGTGACCTTGCAGCGTCAGATCTCATTCTGGCTCGTCGCGCTCGCGGCCTTTATAGCCTTTCTCTATATTTTCAGTCCGATCCTGCTGCCCTTCGTGGCCGGCATGGCGCTGGCCTATCTGCTCGACCCCGTGGCCGACAGGCTGGAAAAGCTGGGGTTTGGCCGACTTGCGGCGACCGTGACGATCCTTGTCCTCTTCGTGATCGTCTTCGTGCTGGCGCTGATCCTGATCCTGCCGATCCTCGGCGGACAGCTCACGGGTTTCATTGCCAATCTGCCCGGCCTGATCGGCAAGTTGCAGCACATCCTCACCGAGCTGATCGGAGACCGGCTGCCTTCGGTCACAGGCGTGAGCGTCAAGGACCTTCAGGCCAATCTCGGCAATATCCTGGGGCAGGGGGCGAGCTGGCTTGGCGGGCTGCTGCGCTCTCTGTGGAGCGGCGGACAGGCGATCCTGTCGATCGTCTCGCTGTTCATCGTCACCCCGGTCGTGGCCTTTTACCTGCTGCTCGACTGGGACCGGATGATCGCCAATATCGATGCCTGGCTGCCCAGGGACCATCGGGAAACGATCTGCAAGCTCGCGGGGGAGATGAACCTGGCGGTGGCGGGTTTCGTGCGCGGCCAGGTGAGCGTCTGCCTCATCCTTGGTACTTTCTATGCCGTCGGACTGGCACTCGTTGGCCTCAATTTCGGCCTGCTGATCGGCCTCGGCGCAGGCGTGATCAGCTTCATTCCCTATGTTGGTGCGACGGTTGGTCTGGTGGTGTCGCTGGGTGTCGCCGTCGTTCAGTTCTGGCCTGACTGGCATTGGATCCTGGCGGTACTGGTGGTCTTCGGGATCGGCCAGTTCCTTGAGGGCAACGTCCTGCAGCCGCGGCTCGTCGGCCGCAGCGTCGGCCTGCACCCCGTCTGGCTGATGTTCGCGCTGTTCGCCTTCGGTTACCTGTTCGGCTTCGTCGGCCTGCTCATTGCGGTGCCTGCCGCGGCGATGGTCGGCGTGCTGGCCCGTTTTTCCCTGGCGCGGTATCTGGCAAGCCGGCTCTATACTGGTACCGAGCCAAGAATAGATGGTGCGAACGATGCCTGATCCCGTCGGCGCCCGGCAATTGCCGCTCGTCCTGCCGCATGAAGCGGCGCTGGGACGGGATGATTTCCTGATCGGCGGCTCCAACCGCGACGCCTTCGCCCTGGTCGACGGCTGGCCGGACTGGCCGTCGCCGGTTGTGGTACTGGCCGGGCCGATCGGCTCCGGCAAGACGCATCTGGTCGAGATCTGGCGCGCGATTTCCGGTGCGGCAATTGTCGATGCGGGCGATCTCGGCAGCGTCGATGTTGCGGCCCTTGCCGCGCAGGGCGCGGTCGCCGTGGAAGATGCCCATCTCGGCTTCGACGAGACCGCGCTGTTCCATCTGCTCAACGCCGCGCGCCAGAGTGGGACAAGCGTGCTGATCACCAGCCGCACCTGGCCGCAGGCCTGGCAGTTGTCGCTGCCCGATCTTGCCTCGCGCCTTCGCGCGGCGACGCCGCTGGAAATTCTCGAACCGGACGACGACCTGCTGCGGCGGGTGCTGGTGAAGCTTTTTTCCGACCGCCAGATCATGGTGGAACCGTCTGTCGTCGATTTCCTGGTCACGCGTATGGAGCGCTCGTTGTTCGCCGCCGGACGGGCAGTGGACTCGCTCGATCGCAAGTCCTTGGCCGAAGGTCGGCGGATCACCCGCCCTCTGGCCGCCCGCTGTCTCGAAAGCGCCGACCCGCAAGCCGAATGACGGTTTCGCCGCGCCCCGGCACGGCCAAGCCCCGTATGGCTAAGGCATGAAAAATCCGTCACATTAAACGGATAAGTACATGGGTTCGGCAAACCGGATCCAGCCTGTGGGGATTGAAATGGACGATACGAGTGAACTGGCCGAGGGCATCGTTCAGGCGGAAGAGGCGGCAACCGACGCAATAGCGCCGCGACTGGATGCGGCCGAAGCGCTGGCCGGCCATCCCGAACGCTTCATGAACCGCGAGCTGTCCTGGCTCCAGTTCAACCTGCGCGTTCTGGAGGAATCCGAAAACGAACACCATCCGCTGCTGGAAAGGCTGCGGTTTCTGTCGATATCGGCCAACAATCTCGACGAGTTCTTCATGGTTCGCGTCGCGGGCCTGCTGGGCCAGCAGCGGCTTGGCGTCGGCACCCGCTCCGATGACGGGCTGACACCGACGGGCCAGCTGGAAAAGATCACCCAGGCCGTGCAGAAGCTGCAGAGCGAGCAGCAACGCTGCTGGCGCGACATGCGTGGACGGCTTGCCGAAGACGGCATCATGATCGTCGACGGGCCGGACTTGTCGGCTGAAGACCGATCATGGCTGGAGGATTATTTCCTCTCCCACATCTTCCCTGTGCTGACGCCGCTTGCCATCGATCCGGCGCATCCCTTCCCGTTCATTCCCAATCTCGGGTTCTCGCTGGTGCTGGAGCTCGCCGCCGCAAAGGGCGGTCGGGGAATGACCGCGCTGCTGCGCATTCCCTCCCAGATCGACCGTTTCGTGCAATTGCCGGCACGCGACGGAGACGACAGGAAGGTGTTCCGCTTCATTACGATCGAGAATGCTATCGGCCTGTTCACGGGCAAGCTCTTCCCGGGCTACGAGGTGCGAGGCAAGGGTGCCTTCAGGGTGATCCGCGATTCCGACCTTGAAATCGAGGAGGAGGCGGAGGATCTGGTGCGCCTGTTCGAGACAGCGTTGAAGCGGCGGCGGCGCGGCTCGGTTATCCGTCTCGAAATCGAGGAGGCGACGCCGGCCGGCCTGCGCGACTTCGTGGCCGAAGCGCTGCATGTCGAAGAGGAGGAATGCTTCCTGGTCGACGGGCTGCTGGCGCTGAACAATCTGTCGCAGCTGGTGGGGATCGATCGGGAGGACCTGAAGTTCCATCCCTTCACGGCGCGCTTTCCCGAGCGCATCCGCGAACATGGCGGCGATTGCTTCTCCGCGATCCAGCAGAAGGACATCGTCGTCCATCACCCCTATGAATCCTTCGACGTCGTGGTGCAGTTCCTGCGTCAGGCGGCGCAGGATCCCGATGTGGTGGCGATCAAGCAGACGCTCTACCGCACCTCCAACGATTCCCCGATCGTGCGCGCGCTCGGGGAAGCCGCGGAAGCCGGAAAATCGGTGACGGCACTGGTGGAGCTTAAGGCGCGTTTCGACGAGGAAGCCAATATTCGCTGGGCGCGCGACCTTGAACGCGCCGGCGTACAGGTAGTCTTTGGCTTCATCGAGCTGAAGACCCATTCGAAGCTTTCCATGGTGGTGCGGCGCGAGCACGGCGAATTGCGCACCTATTGCCATATCGGAACGGGCAACTATCACCCGATCACCGCGCGCATATACACCGACCTGTCCTATTTCACCGCCGACCCGGCGATCGGCCGCGACGTGGCGAAGATCTTCAACTACATCACCGGCTACGCTGAACCCGTCGAACTTGAGCGGCTGTCGATTTCGCCGGTGAAGCTGCGCTCGGACATCCTCAAGCTCATCAAGGACGAGATCGAGCATGCCAGGGCGGGGCGCCCAGCGCAGATCTGGATGAAGATGAACTCGCTGGTCGATCCCGGCATCATCGACGCGCTCTACGAAGCGAGCCAGGAGGGTGTGGAAATCGATCTGGTGGTGCGCGGCATCTGCTGTTTGCGGCCAGGGATTCCGGGCTTTTCCGAGAATATCCGCGCCAAGTCGATCGTGGGTCGATTCCTCGAGCACAGCCGCATCTTCTGCTTCGGCAACGGCCATGGGCTTCCCTCGCCAAAAGCGATTGTCTATATCGGCTCCGCCGATCTGATGCCGCGCAACATCGACCGGCGCGTCGAGGTGCTGGCACCCCTGCTGACACCGACGGTGCATGAGCAGGTGCTTGGGCAGATCATGGTGGCCAACCTGAGGGACAACCAGCAAAGCTGGCGGCTCCTGCCGGACGGCGGCCATGAGCGCGTCAAGCCGAGGAAAGGCGAAGAGCCGTTCAACGCGCATGAGTACTTCATGACGAACCCGTCGCTGTCGGGACGCGGCAAGTCGCTGAAGAGCCATTCGCCGAAATCCTTCGTGGAGCGAAGAAAGCGTGGCTGACGCCAAGAAACGAAAGCCCCTGGTCCGTGGTCGCTTCAACGGCGATGGGCCGATCGCCATCATAGACATCGGTTCGAATTCCATCCGTCTGGTCGTCTACGAGCGCTACGCACGCGCGCCGACCGGGCTTTTCAACGAAAAGGTACTGGCCGGGCTCGGCCGCGGGATCGGTGCGACGGGACGGCTTGCATCCGAGACGGTCACGGTTGCGCTTTCCGCGCTCGCCCGCTTTCGCCGCATCTGCGACCAGTGCGACGTGAAGGAACTGCACGTGCTGGCGACCGCCGCCGTGCGCGATGCCTCAAACGGCGCAGATTTCATCGAGGATGTGGAGGACATCTGCCGGGTGCCGGTGCGCGTCCTGTCCGGCAAGGACGAGGCACGGCTTTCGGCCCTTGGCATTATTTCGGGTATCTGGAAGCCGAACGGCGTGGTCGGCGACCTGGGCGGCGGCAGCCTGGAACTGGTCGAGGTGACAGGCACGGATATAGGCCGCGGGCAGACGCTGCCGCTCGGCGGTATCCGCCTGCAGGAGGATGCCGACGGCAAGCCGGCGAAGGCGCTGAAGATCGCCGACGACATGCTTGCCAATGTCGGTTGGCTGCCGGAATCGGCAGGCAGGGATTTCTATGCGGTCGGCGGCACCTGGCGTTCGCTCGGCCGGCTGCATCTCTTCCAGGAAGGCTATCCGCTGCATGTGATGCACGAATACGACATCGCCACGGACGAGGCGATCGAGTTCTGCCAGATGGTGGCCCGGCGGGATATCGAATCGATCGACAGCATCGAGACCGTTTCCAAGGCACGCCGGCCGCTGCTGCCCTATGGTGCGGCGGTGATGGAGAAGGTTCTGCGGCGAATGAAGCCGAAGCGCGTCGTCATGTCGGCGCTTGGCGTGCGCGAGGGCCTGCTCTTCGATCTGTTGCCGAAGAAGACGCAGCGCCTCGATCCGCTGGTCGATGCGGCGCGCGAGCTGTCCGAACTCAGATCACGCTCTCCCGATTATGCGGAAGAGCTGATCGACTGGACCGGTCAGGTTTTCGAGAAGGTGGGCATCGACGAGACCGATGACGAGAAGCGCCTGCGCCATGCCAGCTGCCTGCTGTCGGATATTGGCTGGCGCGCCCATCCCGACTATCGCGGCGAGCAGAGCCTCAACATCATCTCCAATGCCGGTTTCGTCGGCGTCGACCACGCGGGCCGGGCCTATCTGGCGCTAGCGGTCTATTACCGTCACCAGGGCCTGATCGACGACGCGCTGAGCCCGCGCATCCGCGAATTGGCGAATTCAAGGCTGAAGGAGAGGGCGCGTATCCTCGGCGCGGTGCTGCGCGTCGCTTCGGTGATCAGCGCCTCGGTGGAGGGTATCTTGCCGAATTCAAGCTGGGACGTTGACGGGGATTGCGCGGTGCTGCGCCTGCCGGGCGAACTTGCCATGCTGGATGGCGAGCGCCTGCGCAAGCGTGTCGGCCAGTTCGGCAAGCTCGTCGGCCTGAAGGGGATCGTGCTGCCCCTGCCGTGACAGGGGCGCGGGACGCTTATTCGGCGGCCATTGGAGCCTTTTTGCCGCCCTTGCGGGACTTTCGATGCTCCACATGGCGGATGAGCGGTTCGCCCTGATTGATGACGGCGACCTTGCGTCCGTCGAAGGCGAGCGAGATCTCGCCGCGTTTGAGCTTGAGGGCGGTCTCGCCGAACAGTTCGCGGCGCCACCCCTTGAGCGCATCGACGTCGGCCTCGTCATCGGCGGCGATCTGCTCAAGGTCCTCGACCGTCGCGATCACTTTTGCCGCAACACCCTGATCTTCGCTGACGAGTTTCAACAGAACCTTCAGCAGATCGACTGCAGCGCCCGAACCATCCGGCGCCGGCCGGCCCTTCGGGATGCTGGGCAACTGGTCCTTCGGCAGCGACAGGGCGCGATTGACCGCAGCCAGGATCTCATCGGCCGCACGTGAGCGCTCGAAGCCGCGCGGCATCGTGCGCAGCGATCCGAGGGCGGCCGAATTTCGGGGTTGTTGTGCTGCGATTTCGTAGATCGCATCGTCCTTCAGCACCCTGTTGCGCGGCACGTCGCGGCCCTGGGCCTCCCGCTCGCGCCATGCGGCGACCTCCTGCAGCACGGCGAGTTCGGCGGGTTTGCGCACCCGCAGCTTCAGCCGTTGCCAGGCGCGTTCGGGATCGGTGCGATAGGTCGCTTCCGAGGTCAGCACTTCCATCTCGTCGGCCACCCAGTGCGAGCGGTCCTGTTCGGCCAGGTTGGCTTTGAGGAAGCCGTACACGTCGCGCAGATGGGTGACATCGGCCAGTGCATAGTCAAGCTGCTTGTCGGAAAGCGGGCGGCGCGACCAGTCGGTGAAGCGCGATGACTTGTCGATCCGCGCGCCGGTTATCTTGCCAACGAGTTGGTCGTAGGAGATCGAATCGCCGAAGCCGCACACCATCGCCGCAACCTGGGTATCGAAGACAGGATGCGGGATGAAGCCGCCGAGATGATAGACGATCTCGATGTCCTGCCGCGCCGCGTGGAAGACCTTGATCACGCTCTCGTCGCGCATCAGGGCGAAGAAGGGCGCGAGTTCCAGTTCGCCCGACAGCGCATCCACAATGACGGCCTCCTCGGGCGAGGCCATCTGGATGACGCAAAGCTTCGGCCAGAAGGTCGTTTCCCGAAGGAATTCGGTGTCGACCGTCACAAAGTCATGCTTGGCAAGACGGGTGCAGGCGGCGGTGAGTTCGGCGGTTTTCGTTATGACTTTCATGGTGATCGCGAGATATAGCGCAGCTTCGCCGCTTTGTCGCCACGAAACCGCCAAAGCAATTGCACGATCATCCCAATTGCCTATACCTCCGTCCGGCAGGGCCCAAGCGGTTCCGCGTTGCGAGGCGAGGCGTCGCGAGTGTGACCCGCATCAATGGCGGGGGCGTTCTTTTCGCGCAAATCTTGACTTTGCCGGCGCGGCATGGCTTGTCCACCCGGCGCGCCGCGACGGTGCAACAACGAATTTCCTGCCGGAGGCGGCCGGGCCCGAAAGAAGAGGTCCGGCGGTCTCGGGTGGATCTGAACTCATGTGTTTTCGGGGCCGGCACCAGCCGGGCATCGGTCCCGTCCAGTTATCCGGTGTCGAGGTCAATATGCATCGCTATCGCAGTCACACTTGCGGAGAATTGCGGGAAAGCCACGTTGGCGAAACGGCCCGCCTGTCGGGCTGGGTGCACCGCGTGCGCGATCATGGCGGTCTGCTCTTCATCGACCTGCGCGATCACTATGGCGTGACGCAATGCGTGGTCGATCCGGATTCTGCGGCCTTCGCGGCCGCCGAAAAAGTGCGTGCCGAATGGTGCGTGCGAATCGACGGCGAGGTGAAGAAGCGCTCGGACGAGACGATCAATCCGAACCTGCCAACCGGCGCGATCGAGCTTTTCATCCGCGATATCGAGGTGCTGGGCGCTTCGAAGGAGCTCCCGCTGCCGGTGTTCGGCGAGCCGGATTATCCCGAGGACGTGCGCCTGACCTATCGTTTCCTCGATCTACGGCGAGAGACTTTGCACCGCAACATCATGACGCGCACCAAGGTGATCGCCTCGATCCGCCGCCGCATGATGGAAGCCGGCTTCAACGAGTTCCAGACGCCGATCCTGACGGCCTCCTCGCCGGAGGGCGCGCGCGACTTCCTGGTGCCCTCGCGCATTCATCCTGGCAAGTTCTACGCGCTGCCGCAGGCGCCCCAGCAGTTCAAGCAGCTGCTGATGATGTCCGGCTTCGACCGCTACTTCCAGGTCGCTCCCTGCTTCCGCGATGAAGACCCGCGCGCCGATCGCCTGCCGGGCGAGTTCTACCAGCTCGACCTGGAAATGAGCTTCGTCGAACAGGAGGACGTGTTCCAGGCCATGGAACCGGTCTTGCGCAACCTGTTCGTGGAATTCGCCGCGGGTAAACCGGTGACCGAGCAGTTGCCGCGCATTCCCTACGCAGAAGCGTTGCGAAAATACGGCACCGACAAACCGGATTTGCGTAATCCTATCGTCATGCAGGACGTCAGCGAGCATTTCGCGGGATCGGGCTTCAAGATCTTCGCCCGCATGCTGGAAGACGGCAGCGGCAACGAGGTTTGGGCCGTGCCCGCGCCGAAAGGCGGCAGCCGCGCGTTCTGCGACCGGATGAATTCCTGGGCGCAGAGCGAAGGGCAGCCGGGTCTCGGTTATATTTTCTGGCGCAAGGAAGGCGATGTGCTGGAAGGCGCCGGCCCGATCGCCAAGAATATTGGCCCGGAGCGAACGGACGCGATCCGCCGCCAGCTCGGTCTCGATGATGGCGATGCCGTGTTTTTCATCGCCGGCGACCCCAGGAAATTCTTCGATTTCGCAGGCAAGGCGCGCACCAAGGCGGGCGAGGATCTCGACCTGGTCGACCGCGACCGTTTCGAGCTGGCCTGGATCGTCGACTTTCCGATGTACGAGTGGGACGAGGACGAGAAAAAGATCGAGTTCTCGCACAATCCCTTCTCTATGCCACAGGGCGGTCTGGAAGGGCTGGAGACGGTCGATCCTCTGAAACTCAATGCCTATCAGTACGATATGGTCTGCAATGGTTTCGAGATCGCCTCGGGCGCTATCCGTAACCACAAGCCGGAAATCATGAAGAAGGCCTTTGCGATTGCCGGCTACGACGAGGCGGTGCTGGAAGAAAAGTTTGGCGGCATGTATCGCGCGTTCCAATATGGCGCCCCTCCGCATGGCGGCATGGCGGCGGGTATCGATCGCATCGTGATGCTTGTGGTCGGTGCCAAGAACCTGCGCGAAGTGACGCTCTTCCCGATGAACCAGCAGGCCAATGACCTGCTGATGGGTGCGCCTTCCGAAGCAACGCCCAAGCAGCTCCGCGAGTTGCATATCCGTCTCAATCTGCCGGAAAGCTGAGGCGAATTCTCACTCGGCAATTGCGCGGGAAGCGAAAAACGCGATAAGGGCGACTGTCAGCGAATGGCAGTCGCCCTTTTTCTAGAGCGCTTTCGTGGCAGGAAACCGCTCCAGGATCAATCTCTTGAGCATATCCTTGCAGCCAAGTCCGATACAGATTTGACGGGATTTGCTCCAGGCGACGGTGCGGGGTAATGCGGTGTTGAAACGACTGGAGAATTGGCTCTTTGGCGATGCCGACAGCGCGCTCGCCCTAATCCGCCGGCTCGTCCAGGAGAATGCGCGCGCCTATCTTCGCCAGTACATGCTGGCCTTTTTCTTCATGGGGCTGGTAGCCACCTCGACCGCGGCCAGCGCCTGGATCATGAAGGACGTCATCAACGAGGTCTTCATCGATCGCGACAAAACCAAGGTCTATGCGATCGCACTTGCCGTGTTGGTGATCTTCGCCGTGAAGGGCGGCGCGACCTACGGCCAGATGATCGTGATGAGCCGGATCGGCAACAATATCGTTGCCTCCGCCCAACGCCGCCTTTTCGACCGCATCACGCATCAAAGCCTGGCCTTCTTCGATCGCATGCCGCTTGGCGATCTCGGTACCAGAATCTCGCACAACACCAATGCCGCGCGCGCGGCACTTGAAATGGTCATCACCAGCATCGGGCGCGACCTGCTGACGGTGATCGGGCTCATCGCGGTCATGGTGGTGCAGGACCCGGTGATGAGCCTGATCGCCTTCGTCATCATGCCGCCGGCGATCATCGCAGTGTCGGCGCTCGTGCGTCGCGTTCGGCGGATCGCCAAGTCGCAGTTCGTCTCGCTGTCGCAGATCCTGTCGATCATGCAGGAAACGGCCATCGGCATCCGGATCGTCAAGGCTTTTTCCGCGGAAGAATGGTTGCGTCAACGCATGAACGCCGCGGTCGACGACGTGGAGCGGCAGGCCAACAAGATCGCCCGGCTCACGGCAAGGACCTCGCCGATCATGGAGACGCTCGGCGGCTTCGCGATTGCCGGTATCATTCTCTACGGCGGCTACAGCGTCATCGAGATGGGGCGTGATCCTGGCGGTTTCTTCGCCTTCATCACCGCGCTGTTGCTTGCCTACGATCCCGCGAAACGCCTTGCACGGCTCAATGTCAATCTTGGCAATTCGCTCGTCGGCGTGCGCCTGATGTACGATCTGCTCGACCGCCCGATCGTGCTGGGCGACAAGGCGGGCGCGCACGACCTCCCCAAGGGCCCGGGCGAGGTGAGCCTCAAGGATGTAAGGTTCCAGTATGGCGAGGCGCCGGCGCTGAACGGTGTGAGCTTCACTGCCAGGGCCGGCAATGTCACGGCTCTGGTCGGCCCCTCGGGGGCGGGCAAGTCGACGATCTTTTCGCTGCTTGAGCGCTTCTACGATGTCGCCTCGGGCCGGATCGAGATCGACGGCAACGACATCCGCGACCTGACGCTCGCGTCTCTGCGCGGCAACCTGGCGCTCGTATCGCAGGATACGTTCCTGTTCGACCTGTCGGTGAGGGAGAACATCGCACTCGGCCGGCCGGGTGCCAGCGATGCGGAAATCGTCGAAGCCGCCAGGGCAGCCAACGCGCATGATTTCATCATGGCGATGCCGGAAGGCTACGAGACATCGGTCGGTGAGGGCGGCAACAGGTTGTCAGGCGGCCAGCGTCAGCGCATTGCCATTGCGCGGGCGATGCTGAAGGACGCTCGCATCCTCCTGCTGGACGAGGCGACGTCGGCACTCGACTCGGAATCGGAGGCCAAGATCCAGACGGCTCTCGAGCGTCTGATGCAGGGGCGCACGACACTCGTCATTGCGCACCGGCTCTCAACGGTGCGTGACGCGAACCGCATTCTCGTCTTCGACAAGGGGATGCTGGTCGAGGAGGGAAGCCACCACGAACTCTTCGCCCGTGACGGCCTTTATCGTCGCCTCTGCGACTTGCAGTTCCGCGAGCCGGACGCGGCCGCATAGAGCCGCTGCGCCGCCAGCATTCGCCTATTCGCTATTGGCCCTGATCTCGACGGCCAGCACGTCCGGGAGCGTCTGGGGCGCGATCATCGCGGTGCCGATGAGCTGGGCAATCGGAACCGGGTTGGCTGGCGTGGCCACGGCTCGAAGCGACTTCGGATCCTTGAGGAACGTCGTCAGGGCACCGGCAACCTTGTTCTGGAATTCCGGGTTGCCGATTACCGAAAGCATAAGCGGCAATGCTCCAGTGATCTGCTCAACGAAAGTGGCTCGATCAGTGCCGACCTCCTGCGCCTGACGGTCGAGGACGCGCTCCACGATGGAGCTGTTTTCAAGGTCGATGGCTAGGTGTTCGACGCCAAGGCCCTGAAGGAGCCCCAGCGCCTTTTCCGGGTCGCCCTGGGCCTGCTCCAGGCGGGCAACGACTTCACGGGTTACTCCATTGATGCGGGCCGCGAAGGCGAGATTGCCGACCTCCTTGCCTGCGATGGCGAGTTTCTCGAGGTTGAGAATGCCTTCGTCGGGCAGCCATTTGCCTGTGCCCTCGACGGAAAGGGTCATGTCCTCATAGCCGAGGTCGGTCAGCATCTTCTGGCCTTCCTCATCGAGGTCCGCCTTGGAAAGCCTGATGCCTTCGATCTGGAACGAGCCTGCGGTCGGCGTGTCGCCGTCAAGTGCATCGACGGTCGCCGCCACGCGCTCGATCGGCACGGCGCCGCGGCCCTCTGCCTTCAGCATGATGCCGAGCAGTTCCGCGCTCTTGTAAAGGGGAGCGACGGCATTGTCCTTGCCGGCCTTGCCGACTTCCTCGGGAGAGGGGAACACGGTGCCGACCGTATGGAGGCTGTCGACGGTCACACCGCCGTCTTCGGCAGTCACGCTGATGTCGTTCAACCTGAAATCGGCAACCGTGAGCCGCTTGCTTTCAAGCACTTCGGCACCCTCGAGCCGGGCTTCGCCGATCTCAAGCTTTGAGACCTTGCCGTCGGCGGCGACATCCGCCGTTATTGCGTCGATGGAGATCACGCCGCCAACGTCCGAAACGGTCCCGATGGAGGTTACGGTCGCGCCGCCGGCCTCGATCGTGGTCAGGAAATGATCCGCTGTCGCATTGCCGGTGGTCTCGAAGGCGGATGCCGGGGCTGCCAGCGCGAGCCCACAGGCAAGCGCCAAGGAGAAGGAGGTCAATGAGACCCGCGATGTCATGTCGATGCTCCCTGTGATGGATTGGGACGTCGGGGCGTGCCTCCCGGCGACCTTACGATGCGCCCGTATCGGTGTCGCGGCAAGCCGGGTACGGGCATCGGCAGGCCCGCGAGCTTCACGACGCGCCCGCCGCATTTAGCAAGTCGGACCAGCGCCGCCTGGCCGCCTCGACGTCAGCGATTGTCGGCAGGCTCGCCTCGTTGCCGAGATGACGGATGGAGTGGGCGGAGGCCGTCCGGGCAAAATCGAGATGCTCGATCCAGGGCCTGTCGGGCGCACTCATGTAGGAATAGAGATAGGCACCGTGAAAGATGTCCCCGGCGCCACTTGTGTCCACGACTTCGTCCGCCGGCACGGGAAGTGCTGGAAGATGGGCAATCGGCGCGGCGTCATGGTACCAGTAGACGCCACGCTCGCCGAGTGTCACCGCGCCGACCTTGCAGCCTTTGGTGCGCAGAAATTCGAGCGTTTCCGCAGGCGAGAGCGACAGTTTAGCGCAGAAGAGCTCCGAAACCACGGCAACGTCGATGAACGGCAGCAACTCCATCGTGTCCTCGCGCACCGTGCCTCCGTCGAGCGAGGTGAGAATTCCGGCCTGCCGGCAGGTCCGCGCATAGTGGATCGCCGCGTCCGGCATGTGGCCGTCGACGTGGAGAGCACGGCAGTTGCCCAGGTTGAGCGGCTGGAAGGGATGAATGAAGGCGTTGTCCCGGCAGCGGACGATCGCGCGCTTGCCGTCATTCGGCATGATGAAGGAAATCGAGGATTCCCTGACTTTCCGGCCATGAACTGAAATGCCGTATTGCGCAGCCATGTCCAGGAACATGCGCGCGAGCCAGTCGTCCGCCTGCTGGCACATGAGGTCCGGCACGATGCCGAGTTTGGCGCAGGCAAACGCGGCAGTCACGGCATTGCCGCCGAAACTCACTGCGTAGTCGCGGGCAATCGTCTTCTCGTCACCGGTCGGCAGGTCATCCGTCAGGAACGTTACGTCTATGTAGGCCTGGCCGATGAATAGCGCCTGCATCGCATGCCAATCCCGTTGAATAGGATACTGCAAGTAGCTCTAGCCGCTTCGTCCGACCGCGTCCAGAAGGACGGGGCAAGCAGCGGTTGCGGCTCGCTGATATTCCGCATTTTGGATGTGATTCAGATACCGTTTACCAAACTCATTCATAAACTGAGGCTGATGCTGCTTGCCAGGTTCAGCCCGTGTCGCGACGCTATTCCACATTCTTGAAATCGCTTGCTATCGCGATCGTGCTCGCGGTTGCGCCTTTGGTTGCCGCGAATTTCATACTCGACAACTACGCCGAGACACAGGCGCGCGCAGAAATGAAGGCGATCGGTTCGCGTTATGTCGCCCGCGCCGAAAAAGCGATCGAGAATGCCGTTACGACGCTCCAGAAGCTGCACCGCAACGGCGTCACCACGTGCGCTGCACAGGACCGGGCCAGGTTCAGGGCGGTCATCGGCGAGGCGCCTTTCATCCAGAAGATCGGCCTTGTAGATGCCACGGGCATTCGTATGTGCATCGTGCCCGATCAGCCGATCGACGGCGAGGCAATCCTGCCGCCCTTGCGTGAGGATGCGCCGCTCGTCGGCATCGGCATGCTGAAGGCGGGCTTCGAGGGGACGCGGGTCGCCCTGGTCAGCTGGCGTCTGGAAAATGGCGTTCGCTTGTTTGCCGAACTGCCGCCGGCGGCGATTTCAATCGATCCGGGTCCCGACTACCTGCGGGCCTATCGGCATGTGGAACTCAGGCTTTCCAGCGACGTCGTGTGGCTCACTTCCGGCGAGGCAGAGTCCACGCAGCGTCTCGGCAGCGACATGCCGATGGTGGAGATCTCGTCGTCGAAGCAGTATCCGCTGCAGGCTATCGTCACGGCGCCGCGGTCGGCGTCCGGAACGCTGGTCCGGGACCTGAAGGTGATCACGGCGATCGCAAGCGCCGGTTTCGCGCTACTCTTCGTGATGGGCGGCGTCTGGATATCCTGGCGGCCCGACAACGAAGCGGAAGATGAATTCGTCCAGGCGATCCGCAACGGAGAGTTCATCCCCTACTACCAGCCGGTGATGGATATCGAGACCGGCAAGCTGCGCGGCTGCGAAGTGCTGATGCGCTGGCAGCGGCCGGACGGTTCGGTGATTTCGCCGGGCCAGTTCATGACCTTCGCCGAGACCTCGGGCCACATTTTCGAGATGACCCGGCAGGTCATGCGCAAGACCCGCGCCGAAATGGCCGATCTCTATCACGAGAATCCGGAGCTGAAGCTTTCGGTCAACTTGTTTGCCGGGCATTTCGAGGATCGCCAGATCGTCGAGGATATCGTGCAGGTCTACGGCGATTCCCGCATCGCCTATCAGCAGATCGTTCTGGAGGTGACCGAGCGCCAACCGCTCGGAAACATGGATCTGGCCCGCAAGATCATCGCGGAATTGCAGGCGCTCGGCGTTCGTGTCGCGCTGGATGATGTGGGCACGGGCCACGGCGGCCTTGCTTATCTGCAGCGGCTTGGCATCGATATCATCAAGATCGACAAGATGTTCATCGACTATCTCGGCACGGACGACAATTCGACGACCATCGTCGATACGCTTGTCGAGCTCGCCGACAACCTTGGCATGGGCATCATCGCCGAGGGCGTGGAAACCATGGAACAGATCGAGCGATTGCGCGCGCTCGGCGTCTCCGCCGCGCAGGGCTATATCTTCGCGCCGCCCTTGCCGGCGAAGCTTTTCATCGATCTGGCCAAAGCACTGGCCGCCAAGCCGGACGCCACCTTTGGCGAAGACTCGATCAAGCTTGTTGGCTAGGGCTCCGACCCTAGGGGAAATTACTTATCGGAAATTCCGCGAGAATTCCGAAATATTTCCGGGATTACCCGCTTGTCATCCAATGCCTTAAGAGGCACGATTGCACGGTTCGGCGAGTGAGGTGAGTATTCGCAATTTGCCCGTGCAGATCTCCCTGTTGCGGGAGCGTACGGCAACAAAAAAGCCTTCCGGCATTTTGCGCGATGCTTTCCGATGCATACCTTCCTTTCAGGGAAATGCCGTTTCGCGCACCATCGGGAGAGCCGGTATGCCTGAGCAGTTTCAGGTGCGAATGGCAAGGTGGCGCAAGGCGTTACGGAGGTGTCGCCTTGCCGTACATGCAGAGCCGGGGTGTTTGGTCCAATAGTCGGGAAGGCGGTAGCAATGTCGTTTGGCGAGCGACGTGAAGTCACCGCGTTATTCTACGATCTCATAGATTCTACAAAGCTGCTTACGCATTCCGACCTGGAGGAGTTCCAGGACGTGATTGCGGCTTTCCACGAGAAGACGAGCCGTGCCGTCCAGTCCCAGGGCGGATCCATCGGCGAGACTTTCGGCGATGGCGGCATGGCGTTCTTCGGGCATCCGGAACCGCTGGAGGATACGGCGACGGCGGCGATCCAGGCCGGGCTCGATATCGTGCAGGCCTGCCGCAGGCTTGCAGCCGAGGCGGGCCGCGACGATCTTCACGTTCGCATCGGCATTGCCACATCGGAGGTCGTCGTTCAGCTTGGCGAGGCCAAGATCGGGGCGGGCGTAACGGGTCTCGCGCCGACGCTTGCCTCGCGCCTGCAGGGGTTGGCCGAGCCGGACACCGTCGTGGTTGGCGAACGCACGAGAGAGCTGGCGAGGCGACACTTTTCCTACACGTATCTTGGCGCGCACAAGCTGAAGGGCCTCGATGAGGAACTCAATCTCTGGAGTGTCAAGCCGCGCGCCATCAGGGCGAGCCGTTTTCTTGCATCGGGTCGCCTGAGCACGCACCTGGTCGGGCGAAAGCGTGAGCTTGAGACGGCATTGGGTCTATGGAAGAAAGCGGCGTCAGGGCAGGGACAGACGCTGGTGCTGACAGGCGAGGCAGGGATCGGCAAGTCCCGCTTTGCCTACGAAGTCTTCCGTCGGACGCGTGCGGGACGATCCCGCTTGACCGTCCTACAATGCGATCCGCGAAGCTCCAACATTTCCATGTTTCCGCTGGCCGAACTCGTCAGGGCTTCCTCGGGCCTTGGCGAAGATATCGGGGCCCACGGCCTGGGTGCCGTGGCGGATCTGATGCAGGGCGAAGGGATCAGCGATCCCGAAGTCATCGAGACGATCGCATTTGCGGCCGGTGTCGCACCTGCACCCAACGGGCTCGCTGCCGAGGTGAACCCCCAGCGGGTGCGCGATCGCATCGTCTGGGCGATACATGAGGTTCTGGCCGCCTGGGCACAGGCCGGGCCTGTCATCATCGCGGTGGAAGACCTGCATTGGATCGACCCGACTTCGCTCGACCTTCTCAAGGATCTGACTGACTGGATAGCCGACAAGCCTATCCTTCTGGTGCTGACGATGCGTGACGCGCAGGGCTGGCTGGAGAGCCGAAAGGATGTCACGCATATTGCCTTAAACAGACTGCAGGCAGACGAGATCGGCGATTTCGTTGCAAAGCTCATCCCTGGCGACGATCAGGATGGCGGGCGGGAGGCGGCCTTGCCGCTGATCTATCAGCGGACGAACGGAATCCCGCTTTTCCTTGAAGAACTTCTGCAATGGCTGAAGAACGAACCTGGAAACGGGGATGTGGATACGCTGACGAAGCTTTCCAACGCCCGGATATTCAGCTTCGAGAACCTGCTTTCGGCAAGGCTCGGCGCAAGCCGGCTAGCCAAGAGCGTGGCGCAGGCGGCTTCCGTGATCGGCCATGCCTTCGACGAAGAGACGCTCTGGTCGATCCTTCCCGACGTCGCCGCGAATGACATAACCCACGCGCTGGACGACCTGGTGGAAGCCAAGCTGCTGGTACGAAGACGTGACGGAAGCGGCGGAACCTACGATTTTCGCCATGCGATGATCGAGGAAACGCTCTACGGCACCTTGCTGCGCAAGTCCCGCAGCGCACTGCACGAGAAGATCTATCTTGCCGCAAGCGCGGGCACGGCGCGCACGAAACTGGGTCCGGCGCGGCTCGCCGAGCATGCGGAACGGGCCGGCCTGTCGAAAGAGGCGGTGCGGAATTTCATTGCTGCGGCAAAGGAAAGTTCCATTCGTTCGGCGGTCGTCGAGGCACGGCATTTTCTGGAGCGGGCATCCAGGTTGCTGGAGGCTATCAATCCGGACGACGAACGCGAAAAGCTTGAACTGACGGCGTTGGCCGCGCTTGGGCCGATCCTCACCAGCACGCAGGGAACGCGCTCTCCGGAAGCCTGTCGGCTTTATGAAAGGGCGGTCGAGATTGCCCGCCGCCGTCCGATTCATGAGCAGGCCCAGTGGTTCCCGATCTATTGGGGCTGGTGGTATACGGGGGCCGATTTCGGCATTCAGCGCGAACGGGCGGAAACGGTCATGTCTGACCTCAGGCAGGTCGCCGATCCGGAAGTGCAATTGCAGGTCCAGCATTGCGTCTGGGCGATCGATTTCAACATGGGGCGGCACGACACTTGCGTAGCGGCGGTTGATGCAGGCCTTGAGCTCTATCAGGCCGGCCGCGGCCGCGAAAGCCTGACGCTTTATGGCGGCCACGACCCCCGCGTCTGCGGACTCGGACAAAAGGGCCTGTCGCTCTGGTTCAAGGGTTTTCCCTCCCGGGCCCTCGCTTCTGTCGAGGAGTCTCTTCGATGGGCGCGTGAGATCAGGCATATGGGCAGTGAATGCCATGCCTGCGACATCGCCGCGATGCTGCATCGATATCGCAGGGATTACGGGTCATTGCGGGAAGTTATTGGCAATATGCGCGAGTTGGCGCGCAAGCACGATCTGCCGTCCCTGGACGCCAAAAGCATGATCTTTGAAGGCTGGTGCATGGCGGAGCTTGGCGACCCGGCCGCCGGTGGGACGGCTGCGGAAGAAGGTGCGGCAATCCTTGCGGGGATTGGAACGCGAGAGGACTTCCCCGTTTATTCCGAGATGCGGGCGGAAATCCTCGCCATGCAGGGGGAAACGGCCGCCGCGCTAAGCCTGCTGAACGAAGCGCTGGCGGAAGCCGAGGCGACCGGCCATCGCTATTGGCTGGCAGAGCTTTACCGTCGCCGGGCGCTGGTTCTTGATCAGCGCGGCGAGGGGAAGACCGAAGTGGTGGACGCCCTCAACCGGGCGCTTGCGGTGGCGCAGGACCAGGGAGCGAAGCTGCTCTTCCTTATGGCCTATCATACCGCACTGGAGCTTGGGGTTGCCGACGAGATCGAGCCCGAGTTCCATCAACAGGCTCTGGCGGCGGCGAAAACGGTCGAACAATCCACCGAGATGGCAGCGTTGCTGGCCTCGATTGCAGCGAAGGCTGGCGCGGCTTTCCCGGGATGACGGGACTCCCCACCAGCGACGCGCTGAAGCGCCTGCTGCCGCTGGCGCCGAGGCTCGGCATCACCCGGATCGGAGACCTTACCGGTCTAGACCGGATCGGTATTCCGGTTGTCCAGGCCGTAAGACCGCTCGGTCTTGCAAATTCCGTCACCCAGGGAAAGGGGACGAGCCTGGATGCGGCAGCCGTTTCCGCGATCATGGAAGCTGCCGAGCAGTTTTTTGCAGAACGCGTTGACGTCATGGACCCAGTGATGGCTACAGCCCTGGAGTTGGGTGCCGATACCGCATCCTTCGGGCTTCACCTGCTGGAAGGTGTTGCTGAGGATTGGCATCGACGATCGCTGGCCTGGTTGCCGGCGGAAGACCTGCTGGGCGGCCCTGGCGGCTGGTTGCCGATGGAACTGGTGCACACCGCCTATATAGATCCGCCACTGGCATCGGACGGAGTATTTGAGGCTTCGACCACGGGCCTTGCCTGCGGCTTCTGTCGGCAGCAGGCACAGCTGCACGGGCTTCTGGAATGTATCGAACGCGACGCCATCGCCCGGGCGCAGCAAACGCACGGTTTCTTCCATCGCTTCCGGTTCGAGCCCCAAACGCTCGAAGACGAGACGCTGACTTTGCTGATCGAAATGCTCCAGGCAGCGGGGCTGATTGCCGCATTCTGGGCAGCAGATGCGGCGGGGAATGTGCCGACCGTCTGGTGCCAGATCATGGAAGATGAAGGCGCGGTGCCGTTGATGCCGTTGCCCGCCGAAGGATTTGCATCTGCGCTCGACTTCAAACGGGCGTCGCGTGGGGCCCTGCTGGAGGCCGCGCAGTCTCGGCTTGCGGCGATATCCGGCGCAAGGGACGATATCAGCCGGCTTGCATTCCCCGCCCGCTTCGACTGGGAGGCGATCGACACCCATCGCCGCTTCCTGCGCGAGGGAAAAAAGTCGTTTTGCTATGAGGATCTCGCGAACCGGGAAATCAGCGGTGGCTCGGCGCTCGACCCAGTCGTGGAACGCCTTGCTGCCGACGGAATTACCTCGGTCCTGCATGTTGCGCTCGACAACACACCGTGCCCAGAGATTTTGGCGAGCCGCATATTCGTGCCCCAATTCTTGCCGCTGCGGGAGGCATGAAGCGATGGCGGCTAATTCGGCGAACGATTTGCCCGTTGTCTTTCTCGGTCCCTCATTGCCGCGCATCGAGGCGGAGCAGGCCCTTGCCGCTCATTACCTTCCGCCTGCCTCACAAGGTTCGGTGGTGAGGGCAGTCCTTGACTATCGTCCACCGGCCATCGTGCTGATCGACGGCGCATTCCAGGGAGAGCCGGCGGTCAGGCACAAGGAAATCCTTTGGGCGCTTTCGCAGGGTATCCCGGTATTCGGAGCTTCCAGCATGGGCGCGCTCCGCGCGGCGGAACTGGCGCCTTTTGGAATGACGGGCATCGGTTTGATCTATCGCTGGTACAGGCGCTTTCCTTTGCTGGCCGACGATGCGGTGGCGGTGCTGCATGGCCCGGCCGAACTTGGCTCCATGCCACTCACCACCTCGCTGGTCGATTTGAGGCGGACCTTTCGCCGGGCGGAACGAGAGGGGGTCATCGATGCACAGCAGTCGGCAAGGCTGTGTGATGTGGCCGCCATGCTGAATTTCCGCGACAGGACGATCCTGCGCGCGGTGGAAAGAGCGGTCGGGCTCAAGGGAGATAGTTCGCGGGCGTTGGAAATAGTCGCGAGCCTGACGCACTGTATCGTCATGCAAAAGAAGGGCGATGCCCTGGCTGCGCTTCGATTGGTTGCAAAACTTATCGATAAGGGCGGCCTTCCCAAGCCGAATCCCATTGAGTTCGTAACAACGACAACCTTTATTAGAGACCTCGTTCACAGCGGCATAAGGCTGACATGAGGTAATATGTTGCTCATCGCGGCCTTTTAAGGGCAAGAAGAAGGTAGTAACGTTGCGGCATCGTTAGGGAGCTGCATATGCTGTCCGCCCCTCCGACGAGCAATCCTGCGAGCTTGGGCACTCGATTTCTGATCTATCCGCAGGCACCGCATGTGCCGGGATACGGCACGCCCGAAACCGTGTGGATCTCGACCGACCCGGCCTCTCTGCAGCCTGGCCCTGCGGATCGCCGCATCTATGTGCGCGATCCGGCGCTGCAGAAAGATCCTTACGAGTTTCCCTATCTGCCACCGTTCACAGGCGAGACGTTCGAGCCGGCGACGGCCGGGCCCGACGGGCACTTCGATACCATTCCCACATCGTCACGCGCGTTTGTTTCCGCACATGCCTTTGCCTGCGTGAGCCGTGTGCTTGATATCTGGGAAAGTTACCTTGGAAGGCCCATCGACTGGCATTTCGCCGAAACGTACGAGCGGCTTGAAATCATTCCGTGGCTCGATTGGGAGAACGCCCAGTCGGGCTACGGCTTTTTGGAACTCGGCATCGAGCGCGATGCGTCAGGTGAACCTTTTCCCTTCGCGCTGAATTTCGACACCATCGCCCATGAAGTCGGGCATTCGATCCTGTTTTCGCTGATGGGCGTGCCGGAGGACGGGCGCTATACGCCGGACTTCGGGGCGTTCCATGAAGCGTCCGCCGATCTCGTATCTCTGATCTCCTTCCTGCATTTCGACAGTGGGCTTGACCGCCTGCTGCGGGGTTCGCAAGGCAACCTGCTGACGCTGAACGAGTTGAACCGGATCGCCGAACTTGCCGGCGAACGGCAGATCCGCCTCGCCAGCAATTCCCGCCGCATGTCGGAAGTAACCGGCGAGATCCACGATCGCTCGCGTCCCTTTACCGGGGCCATTTTCGATACGATCGCGGATACGTTCCACGGCTTGCTCGTAGCCGACGGATTGGTCGACGAGCGCCTGCTCGACCTGGACATCCGGGAGTTCGACGAGGCTCTGCTCGAGCATATCAACGCCTTCACCGCAGATGCCTATCGCGCGCGGCCTTTCCTCTTCAAGGCCGCACTGACCGAGGCGCGGGACTTTGTCGGCATTTCGCTGGCACGTGCCTGGGATCGATTGCTGCCGGACGGGCTGAATGTCGAAGACGCGGGGCTTGCGGTGATCGAGGCCGCCGACGAACTGAGGCCGGGGCTTGCCCGGCAATTCGAGATCAATTTCCGCTGGCGGGAGATCGTATGACGGCGGAGAACCTTCGAGGGGAGATTGGAATATGAGCGATTTTCACAAGCCGACCTATTCTTTGAAAAATCCGGACGGAAGTTCCAAGGCGTACAATCCTACGGAAGTGCGCCTGTACGGCCTATCGGGAAGTCAGAGTATTTTGGCGAAAGGCGCGAACTCATTTGAAGTCAGCTCCGGAGGCAACAGGTTTAATATCTCCGTAAATGCAGGGGCGTCAGGAGCGAAAAAGGGTGGTTCGCCGGCTTCGATACCGGGAATTTCTCTGATAAATATCTCAAATACATCTTTGGGATCGATTGTTGCCCTTCTTTGCCTGAACTCCTCTCCCGACGATGAGCTCGAGGCGGGTGTGATTTTCGGCTATTCGTATGAAGGGCACTGCTATGACCTGCCGAAGCCGAAAGTGATGCTGATCCCGGCGCAGGGTGTCGACATTCCAGCCGACGATTGCGGATATCACAACAAGCCGGATTACAAGGTCTGGGTGGTCGACAAGCTCGACCAGTGTATCGAAATCGAGGTGAATCAGGGCTTTATCGAACAGGTGGTTCTTGAAGCGAACCTGCCTGGCAAGCGTTCTCCCTCAACCTACCGGGCAACGATGGCGCTAAGCCACAGGAGCGGGCGCCTGACCGAATAGGTTTGCGCCGCCGTCGAGAAGCCCAGGCTCAGTGCCTCGAGCATAGTCTTGTCGTTCTGGTTGGCTCGATCTGAACGGAATATGCTCCGGCCGGAAGAAGGGTGATTCCGGCGGCAAGAGGCGGCAGATGGGAACGATCGTCGAAAAGGCAAGAAGCGCAATTGCCCGCGTTGAAAGCATGGGCGATCGGGCGACCGGCATTTTCACGGAATTCGACCCGCAGCGAATCCTCGATGATGCAGCAAGAGCCGAAACGGCGGTGGAGGGCAGTAGCAGGGCCCTTCCGCTCGCCGGCATGCTCGTGTCCGTGAAGGACCTCTTCGACGAGGCGGGATATCGGACCACGGCGGGCTCAAGGCTTCTTGCCGACCAACCGCCGGCAGGGGCCGACAGCGATGTCGTGGCCCGCATGAAAGCGGCCGGTGCCGTGATGTTCGGCCGAACCGCGATGAGCGAATTCGCTTATTCCGGCGTTGGCTTAAACCCACACCATGGAACGCCCGGCAATGCACTGGACGCCAGCCGCATTCCTGGTGGATCGACGTCGGGAGGCGCGCTGACGGTCGCGCTTGGCATCTGCGATATCGCGCTTGGCACTGACACCGGCGGTTCCGTTCGTATCCCCGCTGCAGCGAACGGCATTTACGGTTTCAAGCCCAGCCAATCGGCCGTTTCAAGACAGGGCGTGCATCCGCTGTCGCAGACGCTGGACAGCGTTGGGCCGCTGGCGGGCGACCTGACAACGACGATTGACGCATTCGAGGTGATGAGCGGGGGGCGGCGGCCGAGCGCCAAATCGCGTCGCGAGCCGCTTCGACTCGCAAAGCCCCGCGGGGCTCTCACCAACGAACTGGACGAACCGATTGCCGATGCGTTCGACGATGCCTGTGAGAACATTGCCAAGCATGGTCACGAGATACGGGAGATCGAACTCGGCTTCCTGCAAGATGCGCTTTTCGTCAACAAGATCATCGTTTCCGTCGAAGCGCATGCGATCTATGCGGGCTCGCTCCACAGGCTGGAGGAAGTCGGCGACCCTCGCGTGCTGAAGCGCATACGTTTTGCCGAAACTTTGTCGAAAACGGAGATACAGGACGCCTACCGGCTGCGCGCCGACACCGTGCGCCGATTTGGCGAAGTCCTGACCGGCTTCGACGGGCTTCTGGCCCCGACCCTGCAGATCCTCACGCCGACGATTGCGGATACCGAAGCGGATTTCGACCGGCTCAATGCCGCCATGCTGCGTAATCCGTCGCTGATCAATCTGGCGGATGGCTGCGCGATTACAATGCCAGTGGGTGGGGGAGGCGGTGGCCAGGCTCACGCCTTGATGATCGCCGGGTCTTCGGGAACGGACTGGCGAATCCTCGATATCGCCGAAACCTTGAGACCGATGCTTCCCGCCTGAAGGCAGGTATCATCCCGCTTCCGCGCGAAAGGCTTTCGCAAGTTCGACGAAGCCTTCGACCGATATTTCCTCAGCCCGGCGTGTCGGTTCCAGTCCGGCGGCCACGATCCTGTCCTCGGCATCCGGGCACAGGCTTTTCAGGCTTGCCCGCAGCATTTTGCGCCGCTGTCCGAAGGCAGCGGCAGTGACCTGTTCCAAGGCCTTGAGCGGACAGGCGAGGGGCTCGACCCTTGGCGTCAGATGGACTATCGCGGAGGTGACCTTCGGCGGCGGTGTGAAGGCCTTCGGGCTGATGTCGAACAGCAACTCCGCATTGGTGCGCCAACCCGCCAGAACGCCGAGACGGCCGTAGGCCTTGGATCCGGGGGAGGCAACAATTCGCTCGGCGACCTCCTTCTGGAACATCAGCGTCAGGGAGGACCATACCGGCGGCCACTCGCTGCTGGCGATCCACTGCAGCAGAAGCTGCGTTCCGACGTTGTAAGGCAGGTTTGCCACGATCTTCAGCGGTTCGCCGGCAGCGATTGCCGTCAGGTCGACCTCCAGCGCGTCGCCTTCAATGATTTCCAGCCGGCCGGGATAGCGTGCCGCGATTTCGGCCAGAACAGGCAGGCAGCGCCGGTCTTTCTCGACGGCGACGACCTTCTTTGCGCCGGCGACGAGGAGCGCGCGCGTAAGCCCGCCTGGTCCAGGCCCGACTTCGAGAACAGTCGCGTCGGTGAGATCGCCGGCGGCGCGGGCGATCTTCAGCGTCAGATTCAGGTCGAGCAGGAAATTCTGCCCAAGCGACTTGCGCGCATCGAGGCCGTGTTCCCGGATCACGTCGCGCAGCGGGGGAAGGTCATCGATTTGCGCCATGCGGTTCCGGCCTCAATCCACCGAATGCGGATCTGAAAGTGCGGCTGCAAGGCGCAACGCGGCTTCCAGACTGTCCGGTCGCGCCTTGCCGGTCCCGGCGAGTGAAAGCGCGGTGCCGTGGTCGGGTGACGTGCGCACGAAAGGCAGGCCGAGCGTGACGTTGACCGCGCTGTCAAAGGCAATGGTCTTGATCGGGATGAGCGCCTGATCGTGATACATCGCGAGCGCGCAGTCATACGTTGTCCGCGCCCGGGCGTGAAAGAGCGTATCGGCAGAATAGGGACCGCTCGCGTCTATCCCTTCCGCCCGCAGGTCAGCCACTGCCGGAGCGATGATCTCCATATCCTCGCGCCCGATGGTGCCGCCTTCGCCGGCATGTGGATTGAGACCGCACAAGGCCAGGCGCGGTGCCTCTATACCGAATCTTTTCTTCAGGTCGGCAGCGACGATACGCCCGGTTTCAGCAATCAGTTCCCGACTGAGTGTGCCTGGAACATCCTTCAGCGGGATATGCACGGTTACCGGAACTACGTGAAGGTCCGGACCGGCGAGGAGCATGACCGGGCGTGCGCTGGCAATGCCGAAGCGCGCTGACAGTGCGCCCAGATACTCCGTGTGGCCGGGATAGTCGAACCCGGCATCATAAAGCGCCTTCTTGTGGATTGGGTTGGTGACGACAGCCGCTGCCTTGCCTTGTCGGATATCGTCCACGGCGCGGTCGATCGACGCGATGACGGCTGGGCCGTTGGCACTGCGAAGTTCGCCCGGCTCATCGCTGATTTCGCGGTCGAGCGGGACGACGGGGAGGGCATTACTGAATACGCTCAGCGCCTCGTCGGCTGTGCAGACCCGGATCGGCACTTGCAGCTTGAGGCGTTCGGCGCGCGCAGCCAGCAATCCGGGATCGGCAATGACGTAGAATGCCGGCAGCGTCTCATCGAAGCGGCGCAGCCAGCTGGCAAGAGTGATATCCGGGCCGATACCGCCCGGCTCGCCCATTGTGAGGGCGACCGGAAGAGAGAGTGAGCGCATGGAGCAGCTTTCGGATTCGCGTCAGCGATAATCGATCAGCGCTCTCTGCCTCAATTCGCGCAGATATTGGCGAGACAACGCTTCGCCTTCCTTGTTGCGCAGCTCCGCTTCCTTTGCAACGCGCGCGTCGACGTCTCCGTCGATTTCGCGCTTGTCACAAACCGCAAAAAACTCAAAGCCTTTGGCGCCAAGTGTCGGCTCAGTGGTTCGCCCGACGGAAACCTTCTGGACCGCGTCCTTCAAATTGCCGGGCAATTCCGCCTCGAGGCGGCGGCGCGCAGGCTGGGCGACGACCTCATTGAGCCCCTTCGCGGTCTTCTCGCCTTCCTCGCATGAGGTGAACTGGGCGCGAAACTGGTCGACTTCTCGCTTGCGCTTTGCCTTGAAGTCGTTCGATGCCTTGGACGGAACGACGAAAACATAGGATTGAAGCGTATATTCCACGCTCTTCGCGTTCTCGGTGCCGCCGTCCTTGCGCAAGGCTGCGATAACGTCGGAATCCGTGATCTTCACCGTGGCGCGGAAACGGTTTCGCACGGCCTGGCTCCACGCAAGCTCTGCCTTGAGCCGATCGCGCAACGTTCCGGGATTGACGCCCGATTGTTTGAGAGCGGCTTCCAGGCGGCTCGGCGTCAGCTTCACATTCTGCGCGATGTTGCCGAAAGCTTCGTCCACCTGCCCCTTGGAGACGGATATGCGCAGTCTTTCCGCTTCCTGCAGTTTGAGTGTTTCGTCGACAAGTTCTTCCAGCGCCGCTTTCTGCGCGGCGGCTGCCGACCGTCGCGTGGTCAGGCGAAGCAGTTTGGCCCGCTGATCGACGTCGTAGCTGGTAATAGCCTTGTCGTTGACGATGACTTCGATCGACGTGGCGGATACGGCTGGAGTGGCGCCTGTCAGAGCTATCGCTGCCAGCAGGAGAGCCGCGCGGAGGCCATGACACAGTTTCATAATTCCGCTCCGTTCAATTCCGCCCTGAATCCTGCACGGGCGGTATCCTCGAATATTGCGAGAATTGCCGCAAGGATTTGCGAGTAGCCGGGCACTTCGCCTTTCGAGCGATGCCGGCCAGCGCTTTCTGCGGGGAAATTCAGCCTAAACAGTGGCAAGTAATTCCTGCATTGCCATGTCGGCCTCTCCCCTATTGACCTACTCCCGAGGAAACCTGCGTATCACCCAGGGTTCGGAATCCGACCCTCAGGAAGAACAGCCGGTCCACCGGCTCACCGTTGTTGCGGCTGCGGTCTTCCGAATAGGAGAAGGAGATGGAGAAGCCTTCGTCGTCGTAACCAACGCCGACAGTGTCCTGAACAACGTTGTCGTTGACGAGATCGTAGCGAAGGGCTCCGAAAAGCCGCCAGTTTTCTTCAAGCCGCAGACTTGAGGAACCGAGGATTTCCTCGCGCGAATCCTCGATGCCGAGATCGGGTTGAGAATCCAAGAACGCATAGGCGAGTGTGCCGACGACAGGACCGTAGATTCCCGATGCCTGCACCTGCGCGCGCCGCACACCGAGGTCGCTGCCATCGAATCGCGCCTGAGCACCCAGACGGAAGCCATGGCTCGTATCGAAATAGACGCTGCTGACGTAGTCGGACTGCGTGGAGTCGAGACCCGAATCGCCTGTAGCATCGAGAATGTCGGGTTTGATGTAGGAATTGAGGCCCGCAAGCTGATAGGAGCGGCCGAACAACGCGCTCACATAGCTGCCTTCCTCAAGTTGCACCTTGTACTTGACGCCGAGATTGGCTCTGGTGCCGCCTTCGCTACGGTCGAAACCGGAGAATTTGTCCCATTCGAACAGCGTCGTGGAATCGAACACGATGCTCTGCGCATCCTCGTTCGGCAACTGCCCGATCCGCTGCTCGTCGGGGCGCACGATGATCTGCGCGACCGGCTCGAACACGTGGTTGCCGCCTTCGAAGGTGGCAATGATTGGATACCGGTATTCGAGGCCGACCGCGGGCATGCCGTTCGCCACAACGGCGTCGCCGGTCAGTGCGGTCACGTTCTGATCGGCTGATGCCAGGAAGAACAGGTCGCCCTTCACATAGGCAAACGGCGTGAAGACCTGACCAAGCGGATCGATCAGCGACCGCCGCCAACTGGCCTCCAGGGTCGTACGGGTGAACGTGCCTTCCACGCCGCGGAAGCGGTCCACCGTATTCACGTTGATCGCATCCGTCGTGTCACGCGTCAGGCTGGTCAGGTTGCCGACGAAAGAGAGTTCGCCTCCGGCAATCGGTTCGCCGTAGATATAGCTGTAGTCGACCACCGGATGAACATAGGGCTGCTTGTCCTGTAGCTGGGATCCGACAGGCGCAAACCCGGCCGCGTTCAGCGAGGGTGGGCTGGTAACATAGTCTTCCTGGGATATGCGAAATGCATAGGCGTTGGCTTCGAAGCGGTTCTGCTCGGTATTTCCCTCAAGAAAGATGCGGGAAATGTCATTCGCGGAGCCGAACTCGGTAAACGAATAATCCTTCAGGAAGGCGCGATCGGAGCGGTAGGAAACATCCCAGCCCCAATTCCAGCGCTCGTTGATGTCGAACTTGCCCTCGGAGCCGATGACGCCCCGGAAACGGCGGTCGCCGCTCGATCCGGCAAATTCGCCCGGCTGGGCCTGAAGGATCGCACCGCCAAAAATCGAATAGCTGCCGGTATCCAGTCGCTGGCGCCATTCCGCCTGACCGAGTACGCCCTGCTTGGTCAGCGGCGTTGCCTGCAGCAGGAGATCGTAGGTCGGATCGAGGGCAACTTCGTAAGGAATGGTGAGGCCGGCGCCGACACGACTGCCGACCACTGCCGAGGGGATGAGGAAACCGGACTTGTTTCGTACGGTCGGATCCGGCATCGACAGGTAGGGCAGGTAGATGATCGGCTTGCCGAAGAATTCCAGCGACGCATCCTCGTAATAGATCGTGCGCTCCTGCTGGTCGTGCACGATCTTGGCGGCACGAACACGCCACAGCGGTGGCTTGTTCGGAGGTGTCGTCGGCCGGGTGTAGACCGTGTAGAGCCCGTTCTCGAATGTCGTCTTGTTGCCGGCTTCCCGCTTCGCGGTATCTGCGATGAACCGTGTACGCTGTGGCGTATCGAGTTGCAGGGCTTCGGCGAAACCGTCCCTCAGATTGTCCGAAAGCGTGATCGACTGTGTTGTCAGCACATTGCCATCCGGCTCGGTCAGCCGAACGTTGCCGCTGGCCTTGAGTGTGCTGTTGCGACGGTCGTAGTCCACCCGATCCGCTTCGACCGCATAGTTGTCGTAGTAGATCTGGACGTCGCCGACGGCCGAAATCACATCCCGATCGAAATCGTAGCGAAGCTCGGTCGCCTCCAGAAGAAGCGGTGTGTTTGAGTCGGCCGGTTTCTGCAGTGCGCCGAGAAGAGAACTCGCCGGATCTTGCTGCGCAAGCGCCGGGGAGGCGTGAATGGCACTTATGCCGATGAGAATTCCTGCAAGCCCTGCGAGGCAGGTCGTGCGCAGAAGCCACGAGGATGCGGGGCGCAAAACGCCCTCCGCATCCGCAGCCTGCTGGCTACGGGCGTCTTTCGCCGGTTGCGGGAAGACGAAACGCATACTCATAAACTCAACCGTCTTCCTGATGCAGAAGGATCGTTGATCCCATCAAGATTCCCAAAATTCCAGGCGCCCAAGCTGCGATGACGGGCGGCACGATTCCGGCCCCGCCGAAATCCTTCGCCAGTTCCGACAGAACGTAAAGCACGAACCCGGCTACGATTCCACCCAGAATCAGCCTCCCGATACCACCCATCCTGGAAACTCTAAGTGAAACCGACGCTGCAATCAGCACCATAGCGGCCAGAAGCAGTGGACGGGCGAGAAGTACCTGATATTGAAGCGAGTATCGATAAGCCGGTAATCCCGCGCGTTGTGACAATTCGATCACGCGCGGGAGATCCCAGAAGGGGACCGATTCGGGTGCGGCGATGCTGTTCTGGATCTCGGTCGGCGTGAGGTAGGTGCTTACCGAATAGGACCGGAATTGCTGCGGATCGCCCTCGGTCGTGTATACGGTGGCATTGATGAGGTTCCAGCGACCCGACGAAAGCCTCGCTTCATCGGCTTCGATGCGCTCCATGAACAGGCCTTCGCGATTGAAGGCGAGGATGGTGAGGCCAACGAGCCGCTGACCGCGATCGGCCAGCTGGCGTGCATGCAGGATCGATTCTCCATCCTCGCCGTCCTGGCGCAGCCAGATGTCCTCCTGGGTATCGATCAGGAAATTCTGCTCGTGGCTGAACAGCCCGACCGCCATATCGTCGGACCAGGTCCGCAAATGGACCGCCAGCGGATTGTAGACGGTAATAGCCAGGGCGCCGATGACGAGACCGATGAAGAAGCCCGGCGCCACGAACTGCCAGACCGAAACGCCCGCAGCCCGCGTGACCACCAGCTCCAGCGATCGGCTGAGCGAAAGAAAGGCGCCGATCGAGCCGAAGAGCACGGCGAACGGCAGCACCTGTTCCATCAGTTGCGGAACGCGCAACAGCGAGATGAGGCCGACGCGCAGCAGGGAGAAGCCTTCGCGATCGCCGCCGCGCCTTACCAGCTCGAGCAGATCGAACACGAAGATCAGCACAGCAGCCAGCAGGAAGAGGCCTGCGATTGCGGCGATGAAGCGAAGCGAGAAATAGCTGGCGAGCGTGCGTCCCTTGACCTGCATGTCAGACCGCCCCGCCCGTAGGGCCTGCGCTCCGGCGGGAAAGGAACGATTCCAGCCGCTCAGTCACCTGCTCCAGTCTGTCGTGGATGCGTTCAAGCCATGCGGGATGCGACGATGCGAGGTTAAACCAGACGGCGATCAGAAACCCTGCGACCGGCACGGCATAGAGCGCGAAACGAGCTGAAGGAACGGACGAAATCAGGGTGAGCGCTCCGAAGCCTGCCGTCCTGAGCAAGATCGGCACGATGATCGCCGCCAGCAGGGCGAGATTTCGGCTTTGACGGGTCGTGCGGGCATTGCCGAGAAAGGCGAAGACGATCATGCCGAAAGCCAGCGGATAAAGTGGCTGACTCAGTCGATCGTGCAGCTCGGCGACGAAACGTTCTCTTTTCTCCGCGGCGTATCGATCATCCGGCGATGGCCACATCAATTCGGCCATCGAGCGTTCGCTCGGCTTGTAGACCGGTGCGCTTGCCTCGGGGATGAGGTTCGACAGGTCGAAGGCATAAGACTGGAAGCGGATGATGGAAATGGCGCCACTGCCGCGCGATCGGCGCTGGATGGTACCATCCTGCATGACGAGCAAGGTTCGATCTGCCGCCTCGATGATGTGACCGCGCGCTGCCTCATAGGTGAAGATCGTATCTTCCGCCCGCTCGTCATGCAGCATCAGGCCGTCGAGCTGCCCGTCGCCGGAGCGGTTGCGGATATGGAACGTGAGGCCGTCCTCAACACCGATGAAGCGGCCGGGTTTCACGATATTTGCGACGAGATCGACGCGAACGCGTGCGACTTCATTGCGGAGCAAGGCCAGGCTGGCCGGGGAGATATAGGTCGAAAGGACTGCGCAAAGCAGCGAAACGGCTGCCGAGAACACGATCACGGGGCGCAGGAGGATGGAGCGGGAGGCGCCGGAAGCGCTTATGACGATCAACTCGCTGTCCTGCGATAACGCGTTCAGCACCAGAATCAGCGCGATGAGCAAGGCGAAGGGCGCGACGATAAGCAGCAGAAACGGCATCGCCAGCATGGTAATGCCGATGAACTGCACAATCGTCTGGCCTTTGGAGGTGACCAGGTCCAGTTCGCGTAGTGCCTGCGTGGCCCACACCACGCCCGCCAAGGCGGCCAGCGACGCCATGAATGTAAATGTCAGGCGGCGCAGCACATATCGCTCAAAGGTTTTCATAAGCTGGCCTGACGGACGGGTTTTCGTGCACAAGCGCAAGCCATTCCGCGGGGCGGGGGCGCGCGATGGGATTTAGCGCGAATTTAGGTAAAGAATCGCGGAAGAAAAAGGGTTAGCAAATTGTAAAGTGCTCCGCCGCTTGCCGGATTGCGGTTGGCGCGCCATTGTTTGGCATTCGAAGTCTGCGCATGCGCGGCTGCCGAAGCATCGCAAATGGGGCGGGAACGTTCCTCCTGACGCTTCGTTTGCAATACGGTAGCACTCATCGAACCGAAGCATTCAACGATAAGCATCACCAAAAAAGGACCGCACCTTGTTTCCTGAAATTTTCTTTGCAAAACCGGCGGCACCCAAGAAGGGCGCGGCTGTGGTGTTCGTCGACGAAAACCTGGTTGCCGGACCGGCGGCATCGGAGTTCCTGGCCGCTTCACCGGGGTTGATCGAGAAGGCGGCGAAAGCCGCCTCCTTCAGCGGGAAGCAAAGCAAGATCCTCGATATCGTGGCGCCTGCCGGGCTTTCCTGCGACCGCGTCTTCCTGGTTGGGCTCGGCAAGGTTTCCGACCTCGGGGAAAACGATTGGTCCAAACTCGGGGGTACGGTCATGGGCACCCTCAAGTCTGCTCGTGCCGACCATGCGGCAATATTTCTGGAAACACCGGAGGGCGAAGTTTCGGCCGGTGCTGCCGCCGGCTTTGCCGCCGGCATCAAGCTGCGCAGCTACGTTTTCGACAAATACAAGTCGAAGAAGAACGACGACGAGAACGGCGAGCCGAAAAAACCGATCAAGATCGCGATTGGCATCGAGAACACCAAGGAGGCAAAAAAGGCCTGGAGCGATGCCGAAGGCGTTGCGGACGGCGTGATCCTGGCCAGGGATCTCGTCAATGAGCCGGCCAATGTGCTGGGGCCGGAGGAGTTCGCAAAACGGGCGAAGGAGCTGGAAAAGCTCGGCGTCGAGATCGAAATCCTCGAAGAGAAGGACATGAAGAAGCTCAAGATGCATGCGCTTCTTGGTGTTGCTCAAGGGTCCGTGCGTCCGCCCCGCATGGTGATCATGCGCTGGAATGGTGGAGCGAAGGATGCCAAGCCACTGGCCTTTGTCGGCAAGGGCGTCGTCTTCGATACCGGCGGCATCTCGATCAAGCCGGCCGGCGGCATGGAGGACATGAAGGGCGATATGGGCGGCGCCGCCGCCGTGACCGGTCTGATCCACGCGCTTGCAGCGCGAAAGGCGAAGGTCAACGCCATCGGCGTCATCGGGCTCGTGGAAAACATGCCGGACGGCAATGCACAGCGCCCCGGCGACATTGTCACCGCGATGTCAGGTGCGACGATCGAGGTGATCAACACCGACGCGGAAGGCCGCCTCGTTCTTGCCGATGCGCTCTGGTATACGCAGGAGCGGTTCAAGCCGGCCTTCATGATCAACCTCGCCACGCTAACCGGCGCGATTATCATCGCCCTCGGTCACCACCATGCCGGCATCTTCTCCAACAATGACGAACTGGCGGAGCGTTTGACCAAGGCCGGCCTCGATGCGGATGAAAAGGTCTGGCGGCTGCCCTTGTCGAAGGACTACGACAAGATCATCGATACACCGAATGCGGACATGAAGAATACCGGCGGCCGCGCGGCAGGCTCGATCACCGCGGCCCAGTTTCTGCAGCGCTTCGTCAACGACGTGCCCTGGGTTCACATCGATGTTGCCGGCACGGCGATGGGCAGCCCCAAGACAGAGCTGAGCCAGGGCTGGGCGTCCGGTTACGGTGTCAGGTTGCTGGAGCGATTGGTAGCGGGTTTCTACGAAGGCAAATAGGGGACCCGCACGCAGGCTTGCTAAAAAATAAAAACCCGCCGGAAACGACGGGTTTTTTCTTTCGGAAAAATCGAGGTTGCCTCAGCAGGTCTTGTAGGCCTGACAAGTGCTGTTTGCTTCGCTGACGACCGTGCCCATGGCAATCGTCGCGCCGGCAAGGCCCATGACCAGTCCGAAGAAAAGGGCAATTCGCACAGCCATAAAAAACACTCCAGTTAACCCGTGCCAGGCTCCGGCGTAGACCGAATTCGCTTTAGAGGCTGTGACGCAGAGCACGAAACATCCCCATCCCCGGAACCGAGAATCTCCCGGGCACGTTGGGAAAGCGTTAATGACAAAAGGATTGGCGAAGTAAAGGCGAAGGAATGGCGCGGATCAGGGCACGGACTTCACCGCCCTGGCCGGAAGATCATGTGTAAGCTATTGAGAAGGCGTATGAATTGATGCCGCGACGCAGAGCAGGTAGGTAGTATGCGGAAAAATGAGGCTGGAATGGTGTTGCCGGAAAGCCGCACTTGCGCCGACCGGCCTGTGGATTGAAAGTTCCTTCATGGCCGAAGTCCTGTTCTACCACCTGACATTACGTCCGCTCGAATCGGTGCTGCCCGAGTTGCTCGAGAAATGCCTTGAGCGCGGTTGGCGTGCCACCGTGCAGACCGGTTCGCCCGAGCGCTGCGCTCATCTCGACGCGCATTTGTGGACCTATCGCGACGAGGCCTTTTTGCCGCATGGAACTTCTGCGGACGGACCTGCGGAAAATCAGCCTGTCTATCTCACGGCGGGCTCCGACAATCCGAATCGGTCGGACGTCCGTTTTCTTGTCGATCGTGCCGAACCGCCAGATCTGTCGCCCTATCAGCGCGCTGTCTTTCTGTTCGACGGCCACGATCCGGAGGCCGTCTTGGAAGCGCGCAGCCACTGGACGGCAGCGAAGGATGCCGGCCACCAGATCACTTATTGGCAGCAGACGGAGCAGGGTGGCTGGGAGCGCAAGGCATGAGCGGTACCGATGACGATACGGACGCTGACTTCATGGCCCGTCGCGATGCTGCCCGCGCGCGCCTCGATCTCCTGTTCGGGTCGAAAGGCGGCGATGGGGATGCACGCGCATCCTGGTTCGAGGCGGTGTACGAGCAAGCCGCAGGCGACCCTGCCGCCGTGCCCTGGGCCGATCTGAAACCGAAGGCGGCACTTTGCGACTGGCTGACAACGCATCCTGGCAATGGAAAGCGGGCTGTCGACATTGCCTGCGGGCTTGGCGACAACGCGGAAGCGATTGCCGCCTCCGGATATGTGACCACCGCCTTCGATCTTTCGAAAGGCGCGATCGAGTGGGCGCGCCGCCGCTTCCCGGAAAGCAAGGTCGATTATCGTCAGGCGGACCTTTTCGATCTGCCAACGGAATGGCACCGATCGTTCGATCTCGTGCACGAATGCTACACCGTTCAGGCGCTTCACGGCCAACTGAGGAATCAGGCGTTTGCTGCGATCGCCGAACTCGTCACGCCTGGCGGCACGCTCCTTGTGATCACGCGGGTGCGGGAGGAAGGCGAAGAGGTCAACGGTCCGCCTTGGCCACTTGAGCCTTCGGAGCTGTCTCGCTTCGAGGCTGCGGGTCTCGGTCTCGTCGCCGAGAAAGCCTATGACGTTAGTCGGGCCGATCGTGTGATCCCGCACAAGATGCTGGAATTCCGGCGTCCCGAATAGGGTCGTACGAGCAAGGAAGCCCTTATCTGACCCAATTTCCGAAGGCGTAAAGCCGTTACCGATTGGCGTCCGCCTGAAAATGATATACGTACCTCAAAAATCGGATCAGGGCGGATGCCGACTGCTGATTGGGGCGTTCGACTGACCAGTTGATGTCGTTCGCGAGGGAGTTCTGGCGTGTATCTAGGCATTGATGTCGGTACATCCGGCGTGAAAGCCGTATTGATCGACGAGGCGCAGAAGGTGGTCGGCTCGGCGACCGCGGCGCTGGTCGTATCCCGGCCGAAACCCGGCTGGTCGGAACAGGACCCGGCTGACTGGTGGCAAGCGACCCGGTCGGCCCTGGACGAGCTTGCCCGCGACCATTCGCGGCCAATGTCGGCTGTCGTTGCTATCGGCCTTTCGGGTCAGATGCACGGCGCAACCCTGCTTGACGACGAAGATCGGGTGCTACGGCCGGCAATTCTATGGAACGATGGACGCTCGGCCACCGAATGCGCGGAGCTCGATGCACGCGCCGATTTTCGCGGCATTGGCGGCAATCTGGTCATGCCCGGCTTCACCGCGCCGAAGCTCGAATGGGTGCGCAAGCATGAGGCCGATATCTTCGGTCGCATCGCCAAGGTCCTTTTGCCGAAGGATTATATCCGCCTGATGCTGACGGGTGCCCATGTCTCGGACATGTCCGATTCCGCCGGCACGCTCTGGCTCGACGTTGAGGGGCGCAAATGGTCGGATGCGCTGCTGGCGGCCTGCGGGCTACAGCGGTCGCAAATGCCGGATCTCGTCGAAGGCAGTGACGCTTCGGCGGAACTGAAGGTCGAACTGGCCAGTCGCTGGGGCATGGCAAAAAGACCGGTGGTTGCCGGAGGTGCCGGCGATAATGCGGCCAGCGCCTGCGGCATTGGGGCCGTGTCACCAGGAGGCGCGTTCCTTTCCATCGGAACATCCGGGGTGCTCTTCGTGTCCACGGACCGTTTTCGTCCCAATACGGAGAGTGCCGTTCACGCCTTTTGCCATGCCATTCCGGATACCTGGCACCAGATGGGTGTTATCCTCTCGGCAACCGACAGCCTGAACTGGCTGTCGCGCATGACCGGTAGCGACCCTGCGGCCCTTGTGGAAGAGGCGGAGGCCGCTGCCTTAAACGGGGCAGGGCCATCGCCGGTTACCTTCCTGCCCTATCTCTCAGGCGAGCGGACGCCGCATAACGATGCGTCGGCACGCGGCGCGTTTGCCGGGCTTGCACAAGCGCAGGAGCGGGCAGACCTCACGCAAGCGGTGCTCGACGGCGTGGCTTTTGCCTTCCGCGATTGCCTCGATGCACTGCTCGCGGCGGGAACCGATGTCAACCGCATGACTGCGGTCGGTGGCGGCGCAAGATCCCGGCTCTGGCTGAAGATCATGGCCAGCGTGCTGGAGCGAAATGTCGATGTTCCGGACAACGGCGACTACGGCGCGGCCTTCGGCGCGGCGCGTCTCGGCATGGCGGCGGCCGGCGAGTCGCATGAGACTATATTTGGGCCCCCCGCCATCACGGAAACGATCGAACCCGACGCGCGGCTAATCGCGGCCTACGGCGAACGCCTGCAGCGCTACCGCGCCCTTTATCCTTCCTTGAAAGAGGTGTTCTCATGACGACCGGCTTTTTCGGCGACCTCCAATCCGTCCGCTACGAGGGACCTGACAGCGACAATCCGCTGGCCTACCGCTGGTACGATCCGGATCGGCTGGTGCTCGGCAAGCGGATGGAAGACCATCTGCGCTTCGCCATCTGCTACTGGCACAATTTCTGCTGGCCGGGCGGCGATCCGTTCGGCGGCCAGACGTTCGAACGCCCCTGGTTCGGAGAAGCCCTGGATCAGGCCAAGCTGAAGGCAGATGTCGCCTTCGAGATGTTCGAGATCCTCGGCGCTCCCTATTTCTGCTTCCACGACCGCGATATCGCCCCGGAAGGTGCAAGCCTCGCGGAATCGAACCGCAATGTTCGCGAGATTGCCGACTATTTCCGCCCGAAGATGGAAAAAAGCGGTACGAAGCTGCTGTGGGGCACGGCCAATCTCTTCTCCAACCGCCGTTACATGGCGGGTGCGGCGACCAATCCGGATCCGGACGTTTTCGCCTATGCGGCGGCGCAGGTGAAGAACTGCATCGACGTGACCCATGAACTCGGCGGCGAGAACTACGTGCTGTGGGGCGGGCGCGAGGGTTATGAAACCCTGCTCAACACGAACCTGAAGCAGGAGCTTGATCAGCTTGGCCGTTTCCTGTCCTTGGTTGTCGAGTACAAGCACAAGATCGGCTTTTCCGGCACGATCCTGATCGAGCCGAAGCCGCAGGAGCCGACCAAGCACCAGTACGATTTCGATGTCGGCACGGTCTACGGCTTCCTGAAGTCCTACGGGCTCGAAAAGGACGTGAAGGTCAATATCGAAGTTGGCCACGCGGTGCTTGCCGGCCATTCCTTCGAGCACGAATTGGCGCTGGCTGCCGCGCTCGGTATTTTTGGCTCCGTGGACATGAACCGCAACGACTATCAGTCTGGCTGGGATACCGACCAGTTCCCGATGAACGTGCCGGAGCTCGGGCTCGCCATCTACGAGATCCTGAAGGCGGGCGGCTTCACCACGGGCGGCATGAATTTCGATGCCAAGCTCCGCCGCCAGTCGATCGATCCGGAGGACCTGATCCACGCCCATGTCGGCGGCTTCGACGCCTGCGCGCGAGGTCTTCTGGTCGCAGCCGATCTGATCGAGAAGGGCGAATTGTCCAAGGCGCTCTCGGACCGCTATGCGGGCTGGGAGGCGCCCCGTGGCAAGTCGATGCTTTCCGGGGCCTTGGACCTTGCCGAGATTGCGTCGGCGGTGGAACGGGAGAACCTCGATCCGCAGCCGAGGTCCGGGCGCCAGGAGCGTCTGGAAAATATCGTCAATCGCAGCCTGTGATGACAACGGCCGGCAGGGGTGGGCCCTGCCGGTACAGCCACTGCTACGCTCAGTTTGGGTTCGGTGGTCAGGCAGAGTGATGACCGGGGCTGTTCACCTCTCTCCTCAAAGGGAGAGGTTGGTGCACCAGCGCCGGGTGTGGGCGAATAAGAAGCCCTGAAACTTCAACAATTCAAAATGACCCCTCACCCTAACCCTCTCCGAAAGGGAGAGGGGACGGCGCCTACACACGGTCTGTACTTCACCATCAAACTGAAATCGGGCAGCAATGTAAGGCCGGTCTGCCTCACTCCGGGCGGCAGATTTCCCCGCGCAGCGCAGCGAGCGTCGTTCGCGCGAGCAGTACGAAGATGACGAGAGCCAGCGTGGCATATGCGGCAATCCCGGCGAGAATGCCTCCCTGCGTGTGATGGGCCGCATCGACATAGATGAAGGTCGCGACCGTGAAACCTGCAAGCGGGAAGGAATAAGCCCACCAGGCGATCGAAAACGGTAGCCGGACCAGCTTGCGTATCTGCAGCAGGATGACCGCTGCAAAAAAGACCGCGCTGAAATAGAGGATGCGGCCGAAGGCGTCGAGTTCGGGGCTCAGTTGCATCCATGCGATGAAGGCGACGGATGGCGGAGCGATCAGGATCACCAGTGTCGGCAGCAAGCGCTCCGGGATCGGATTGTGGAAGACCAGTCGGTTGAAAATGAGCGTCAGCAAAACGATCCAGAAGACGATGCCAACCGAGAAAAAGAACCAGGACAGTTCCACATAGCCGAAGGAAACGCCGGCAATCGGTACGAGCACGTTGCCGACGGCGGGGATGAACCAGGCTGGCGTCAGATGCACCGACTCAAATGGCCGGTGACTGATCCATGCCGAAACCACGCCAAGCGTGAAGACGAAATGCAGGAATGCCCCCGTCGCCCAGACGGTTTTCGCGGGCAGAGGCCAAAGCACGGACATCGCAGACCCTGTAAGGATCAGTCCGATGCTGATGGCAGGAAAGAAGGCGATTTTCACCGGATGGTGCCAGTCGGCGGCGACGGCCTTTGGATAGCGTAATGCCTTCAGGCCGTAGAGCATGAGGCTCCCGGCCAACACGCCCACGGTAATTGCGAGAAACGTACTGCTTGCCGCGTGCGTCAGGTGTGCGGCGCCTTCCAGGCGCAACGTGGCGAGCGTCATGCCGCTCAAGCCCATCACCGTGGCAAAGAAATTGACCGGAAAATATTCGAGCCAGGCGCCAGCCGTGCGGTCCACCGCGCTTCCCGGGCTCTGCGCGTCCATTCCAGTCTCCCGAATTCAGGCAACATAAGAGGCGCAAGTCTGCTCATTGCAGCATGCGACCCGTGTATATACCTCTATTCGCGGAATTCGGGAGGAACGTTTTTGAGAAAGGTGTTTTTCCTGAAATAACAAAAGCGTGCAAAATCAGGATTGCTGGTTCAACCGAGCTTCGATTGGGAGGATTACGGGGCTGAAGGCGGGAGTCTCATTCGCGTCAAGCGGGACCGGCGCTTCGAGTTCGCCCACCGGGCATTGCTCGGACAGGAATTTCCATGACGTGTTATTGAGCACCATCTGGCACTGCGCAAGTTCCAGACCGTTTGCGGTCTTCAGGCAGACGGTGTCGCCAAGATTGTAGTCTGAGCCCCGGAAGCGGCAGGTGCAATCGACCGCGCTTGCCGCTGCGGCTGCGAAGGTGGTCATCGCGCCGGTGAGCAGGAGGAGAGCGATCTTGCCTGTCGTTCCCGTACTCATAGCAAAAGCATAGCACGGGAAACCGGCCCTGACGATCAGGGAGTGTAAAGGCTCCAGCCGTTCACGCGGGGCCAGACCTCGGCAATGTGGCCGTCCGCTTCGGCGACGTGATAGGCATCATAGGCCGCCGCGGTCATGCAGGCGTGGTTCGGCAGCACCCGCAAAAGGCTGCCGACCGGAAAGCGGTTGAGATCGAGCGGCGACCCGTCCCGCGTCGTGACATAGCCATGCTCTTGGCTGACGCCGTTCACGTAGAGGCCGGGAATGAGCCTGCCGACCTCGTCGGTCAGAAAGCCATAGCCGCAGTCGTTTTCCTGGATCGCGCATGACCGGTCTTTGGAGAGCGCCATGCCGCCTGCATCGATGACAAGCCGGTTCAGGTGGGGAGCGTGGCTGACGACGGAGGTCAGCACGCTGAGCGCAATGGCGTCTGGCGGACAAACACCAAGGTTGGACTGGAAGACGTCCTGGAACATGTAGACGCCGGCGCGAACCTCATCGACCCCTTCATAGGAGGTGCCGAAGCGCGCGGTTGGCGTGGATCCGACACTGACGGTCGGGCAGGGGATACCGTCGGCGCGTATCGCCTCGGCAGCGGCGACCGTGATGCGCCGTTCCTGTTCCGCCATCGCTTCGATTTCGGCGAGGGAGCGAGAGGCGTAGCTTTCCCCGCCGTGGGCCATGACCCCGGCAAGGACCAGCCGCTCTGTCGAGTGGATCCTCGTGGCGATATCGATCAGTCGCGTTTCGCCAGGCTGCAAACCGGTGCGGTGATGGTCGACATCGATTTCGAGAAACACCCTCAGTGGCGGACCTTCGGGCAAGGCGGCCGCCAAAGCATCGGCGCCCTCCATCGTGTCGAGGCAGACGGCCACGTTGGCGCCGGTTCGGTTCAACGCCATCACCCGGTCGATCTTCGCTGGAACGATCGAAACGGCGTAAAGCATGTCGCTCAGACCGTGCGACGCGAAATATTCCGCCTCGCGCAGGGTGGAAACCGTCCATCGGTCGGCACCATGGGCCTGGCAGAGACGAGCGACATCGATCGATTTCGCGGTCTTCAGATGCGGGCGCAATGGCACACCGATGGTGCGGAAGCGAGCGGCCATCGACGCTATATTGGCAGCAAGCTTCGCACGGTCGAGAAGAAGGCAAGGGGTTTCGAAAGCGCCTTGAGGCATCACCGATATTGCTCCTCAGGCGGCGAGCCGCACCCACACCGGAACATGATCGGACGGCTTTTCCCATCCGCGCACGAAACGGTCGATGCCGCAGCTCTCGAAGCGGTCGGCGGCCTGCGGTGACATGAGGATGTGGTCGATGCGAATGCCTTCGTCCTTCTGCCAGGCGCCGGCCTGATAATCCCAGAAGGTAAAGACTCCGGCGTCATCGTTCACCGAACGCACTGCCTCCGTGAAACCCAGATTGGCGAGGGCGCGGAAGGCGCGGCGGCTCTCCGGCCTGAAAAGGGCGTCGCCAACCCATCTTTCGGGGCTTTTCGCGTCGATTGGATCCGGGATCACGTTGTAGTCGCCAACGAGCAGGAAGGCTTCCTCCAGATCAAGGCGTTGCCTTGCATGCGCGTGCAGCCGCTCCATCCACGCCAGCTTGTAGGGAAACTTTTCAGACTCCACCGGATTGCCGTTCGGCAGGTAGAGGCAACCAACGCGGACGACACCGCTCTCCGTCGACATGACGCCTTCGATGTAACGGGCCTGCTCGTCGTTTTCGTCGCCCGGCAGGCGGGTCAGTACCTCGTCGAAAGGCCTCTTCGACAACAGGGCGACGCCATTGAAGCCTTTCTGGCCGTGGGTCGCGACGTTGTAACCGAGATCCTCGAAGGGCTCGCGCGGGAAATTCTCGTCGACCGACTTGATCTCCTGGAAGCAGGCGATATCCGGGCTCTCGCTCTTCAGCCAGTCGAGCACGGTGTCGATACGGGCCTTCACCCCGTTGATATTCCAGGTCGCGATCTTCAAGGGAGGCTCCAAGCAGCGTTCGTCGGATGATTCAGATCGAGAAGCTGGTGCCGCAGCCGCACCCTGCGGTGGCATTCGGGTTCTTGATCTGGAAGGACTGGCCTATCAGGTCATCGACGAAGTCGATCTCCGAACCTGCCATATATTGCAGGGAAACGGCGTCGATCAGTACGGTCGCGCCGCCTTGCTCGATGACGAAATCATCCGGCTCGCGCTCCTGCACGAGGTCGTATTTGTACTGGAAACCGGAGCAACCGCCGCCCTCGACGCTGATGCGCAGCATCGTCTGCGCGGGCTCGGCTGCAAGGATGCGCGAAACCCGCTTTGCGGCTCTCTCGCTGATTGTCACGTTGTCGGAAACTGCCTGGTCCATCTTCTTCCCATGGCTTTCTCGATCCGCCGCAACGGGACGGCGCAATATCGATTCGAAGCAGGCTGTCGGCCTCATGCGGTGGCACGATCTGCTGCATTCATGTTACCAGAATAGGTATGGATGCGGGCCTGCTGCGTCAACACTCCATGCGCGCAGGCAGTTGAGCCGGCATTTGCGCCCGCATCGGCAGCGGAGCGTGGACAAGCGTTGCGGCGTGGTGGAAAAAGAGCCGCTTTTCGAAAATCACGCCAGAAGCAGGCAAGCAGCGGACGAGCCGGAGTGAAGATGGTCGCAACCCTTGGCTATGGCGCCCAGCCGCGCGCTGTTTACGCCGTCGACCCGGACCGGAGCCGGGGCAGGCTCTTCGATGAGGCGGAAAGCCCGACGCGCACTCCGTTTCAGCGCGACCGCGACCGCATCATCCATTCCTCCGCCTTCCGCAGGCTCAAGCACAAGACGCAGGTCTTCGTCTATCACGAGGGCGATCATTACCGCACGCGCCTGACGCATACGATCGAGGTGTCGCAGATCGCGCGGGCCCTGTCGCGGGCGCTCCGTCTCGACGAGGATCTGGCCGAGTGTCTGGCGCTGGCCCACGACCTCGGCCATACGCCTTTCGGCCACGAAGGCGAGGACGTGATGCATGACTGCATGGCGCCCTTTGGCGGCTTCGACCATAACGCGCAGTCGCTCCGCGTCGTCGTGAAGCTGGAGCGCCGCTATGCGGAATTCGACGGGCTGAACCTTTCCTGGGAGACGCTCGAAGGCCTCGTCAAGCACAATGGCCCCCTGATAACCCGCGATGGCAGGCCGCTCGGCAAATTCAAGGGTAGCGAGTTGCCCTTCGCCATCCGGCGATATGGCGAGCAGCAGGATCTCGAGCTCTGGTCCTGGCCGAGCGCGGAGGCGCAGGCAGCGGCGATCGCCGACGATATCGCCTACGATGCCCATGATCTCGACGACGGGCTGCGTGCCGGCCTGTTTCGCATAGAGGATATGGCCAGCGTCCCGTTTCTTGCCTCGATCCTCGCCGAGGTGGATGGCCGTTATCCCGGACTGGAGACATCCCGCCGCATCCACGAGATCGTGCGGCGCTGCATCACGCGTATGGTCGAGGACGTCATCGGGGAATCAATCCGCCGGCTGGCAGAGCTTGATCCGCGAAGTGCAGGGGATGTCCGGAATGCCGGGCGGGCAGTCGTCGGCTTCTCGCCCGCCATGCAGGCCGCGGAGCGGGAGGTGAAGGCCTTCCTGTTCGCGCATGTCTATCGCCACGAGAACGTCTTGTCCGTTCGCCGCAAGGTGGCGCGGATCGTACGGGAATTGTTCGACTTCTATCTCACCCGACCGGACAGGATGCCGGATGAATGGGCGAGTGGGCTCGATAATGCGGCTCAGGCACAGATCGCGCGCCGCGTCTGCGATTATATCGCCGGAATGACCGACCGCTATGCGGTCGACGAACATCGCCGATGGTTTGACGATACCCCCGATTTGGGATAGGCCCCGCGAAGTTCTCTTTTGCGACAGGGGTCGCCAGGCTGCGGAAAAGCTGCAGCGCGACGCCGATCGAGCTTCGAGTGGATCCATGAACATCTTCGCAGACTTCACGAGCCGCATTCGTTCAATCGTGGAAGCGCTTGATCTCGCAACGGAAGATGGAAATCTGGACCTCTCCCGCATTGTTGTGGAGCCGCCGCGCGATTCCGCGCATGGCGATCTTGCGACCAATGCGGCCATGGTGCTCGCCAAGCCCTTGAAGCGCAATCCAAGGGAGCTTGCGGGCGCAATCGCGGAAGGCCTGCAAAAGGACGGCGACGTTCTTTCGGTCGAGATCGCAGGTCCCGGCTTCATCAATATCCGACTGCATCCACGCATGCTGGAACGTGTGCTCGCGGCGGTGCTTCAGGACGGACGGAACTTCGGCCGCTCGAAGCTTGGCGGCGGCAAGAAGGTCAATGTCGAATACGTTTCGGCAAACCCGACCGGGCCTATGCATGTCGGCCACTGCCGCGGGGCGGTCGTCGGCGATGCTCTTGCGAGCCTTCTCGATTTCGCCGGCTACGACGTCACGCGCGAGTACTACATCAACGATGCAGGCGCCCAGATCGAGGTTTTGGCCCGCTCTGCGTTTCTGCGCTATCGCGAGGCATTGGGACACGACATCGGCGAAATCCCCTCCGGCCTCTATCCGGGCGACTACCTCGTCCCGGTCGGCAAGGCCCTGGCGGAAAAATACGGCGCCTCGCTCGATTCCATGCCGGAGGCTGAGTGGCTGCCGATCGTCAAGCAGGCCGCCATCGATGCGATGATGGACCTGATCCGCGAGGATCTAGCGCTCCTCAACGTCCACCATGACGTCTTCTTCTCCGAAAAGACGCTGCATGAACGCGTGGATGGTTCCGCCTCGCAAATCGATGAGATGCTTGCGGACCTTCGCGGGCGCAACCTGGTCTACGAAGGCACGCTGCCGCCGCCGAAGGGGCAGCTGCCGGAAGACTGGGAAGATCGCGAGCAGACGCTGTTTCGCGCGATGGACTTTGGCGACGATATCGACCGCCCGCTGAAGAAATCCGACGGTTCCTATACCTACTTTGCCGCCGACGTAGCGTATTTTCGCTCCAAGTATCTGCGCGGCTTCAAAGAGATGATCTATATCCTGGGGGCCGATCACGGAGGATACGTGAAGCGCCTGGAGGCCGTCGGGCGTGCGATTTCCGGCGGAGAGGCGGAAGTCATCGTCCGTCTGTGCCAGCTCGTTAAGCTCTTCCGGGCCGGCGAACCGGTCCGCATGTCGAAGCGCTCCGGAGACTTCATCACCTTGCGGGACGTGGTGGAGGAGGTCGGCCGCGATCCCGTCCGCTTCATGATGCTGTTTCGCAAGAACGATGCGCCGCTCGACTTCGACTTCCAGAAGGTTACGGAGCAGTCGAAAGACAATCCCGTATTCTATGTGCAATACGGCCATGCACGCTGTCGCTCGGTGCTGCGGCAGGCGCGTGAGGACCTCGGTGGCGCCGATTTGTCGACTTCGGTCTTGTCGGGGGCTGATTTTTCGCTATTGACTGATTCGGGCGAAAAGCAATTGCTGGCCCTGCTTGCCGCCTGGCCGAGACAAGTTGAGGCGGCTGCCGAAGCGCATGAGCCTCACAGGATTGCTTTCTTCCTGCACGAACTGGCTAGCGCTTTGCATTCACACTGGAATCGCGGAAAGGATCTGCCCCAATTACGCTTTATTAACCCTGAAGATCGACAAATGACCTTAGCGCGCCTGGCAATGGTTCATGCGATCTCTTTGGTGCTTTCTGCAGGGCTTGGTATTCTTGGCGTTGCTGCCCCAGAGGAGATGCGCTGACGACGGGCGACCCTTGTCTCCCCCGCCAAGGCCAGCGCGGGAATACGGGAAACCGGTAAAACATGCCCAGTCGCTCGAATTTTCCAATGCCTGAGAATGACCGCTCGGACGAGCGGATGCGGCAGGGTGACCCCTATGAGGACTTCGACGAGGATCCGCTCGTCGAACTGGCCCGTATTGTCAGCGAAGGCAGCAATGCCAGGCTGCCGACCGTCGCGCCTCAACAATACGACGAACAGCAGTATCAGGCTGACGACCAGCCCGCCGAATACGATGAAGTCGAGTCGTCTGCCGAAGGTGAGGCGGAAGACTGGGGTCTCGAAGAGCAGGGTTTGCCCTACAATCCCGAATACTCGGAGGAAGAGGCCGACTATCAGTACCGGGCAGCAGAGGAGGCAGAGCCTTCGCCCGGTTATGAGCAGGCCGACGTCTTTGAGCCCGACGAAGCCGTCTATGCCGCTCCGGTCGCACCCTATGGACAGCAGCACTATGTGACCGAAGGCTTCGTCGCTGGGCAGCCCACCGAGTCTTATGAAGAAGAGCCCCAGCCGCAGTACCAGTCTCGTGAAGAGCCTTATGAGGACGACGCCGTCTATGAAGGTGCTCCCGAGGCGATGGCCGAAGAGGAATACGAGACTGTACCGGCGCAATCTCCGGACACCGATTTTGCCGAGCAACTGATGGCCGGGTTCGAGGACGAGCTTCGTTCGGCCTTCGATCAGAAATTCGGCGCGCCTGCTGCGCAGGACGCAGGAACCGACGCGGAGGACTATCCGCAGCCTTATGGGGAAGAGACGGCCGGCCGCGCCGAGGCAACCTCTTCCGATGAGGAAATCTATGACGATCTTTTCTCCGAGGAGGCTGAAGTCGAAGCTCGTGAGCAGGCGCGCCGCTCCTCCGAGGCGTCGGCGGGAAGGGGACTGACAACTGCTGGCGTTGCGCCTGTCGTCGCCGCTGCTGCCTTTACGCCTGCAAGGCAGGTCCGGTCGCAGGCAACGCCGATCGCGGCTCCCGCTGCGGCTCCGGCTCAGCAGCAGTCCCAGCCCCAGTCATTCTCCGCCGTCGAAGACGACTACGACGACGACCTGTACGAAGACCTTCCGCCGGCGCAGGGCTACGACATCGAGGCGGTAGCCCGCGCGATGAAGGAAAGCGATCCCGCGCTGTCTGGGCATGGCGTGCTGCCACCACATTCTCCGGCCGAGGAACTTGCGACCCCGGAAGGACGCAGCCGGCGTGGCCTTGCAGTGGCGGTTGCGATCCTTGGCCTTGCGGTGATCGGCGGGGCAGTATTCGCCCTGGTCGATTTCGGCGAGAGCGGCGTAGATATCGGCCCCCCGCAGGTGATTGCCGCCCAGGAGGGACCATTGAAGGTCTATCCGGAGCAGGATTCGGAAGAAAAGCCGTCTCAAAGCAAGCTGATCTACGATCGTGTCGGTGGAAACGCCGGGGGAACGGAAGAAAGGCTGATCGTCCAGGAGGAAACCCCTGTTGCGTCGCTCCCGCCGGCGCCCGCGACGGAAGAGCAACTCAGTCCCTCGACCGGCCTCGTGCAGCCATCAGGCCCGCGACGTGTCCGGACGGTGATCGTTCGCCCGGACGGCACAATCATTTCGGAAGACGAAGCAGAGGCCGCCGCGACCGGTGTCACGCCGCCGGCTGTTGAGCCAACCCCTGCTGCCGAGCCTCGCGACGTAACGGCTGCCGTGGAGCCGGCATCTCCTGTCAGTGTGCCTGAAACGGCGGCCGAAGAGGCTGATCCGGTTGAAGCCGTCACGCCGGAGGCTGCCGCTCCCGTGGAAGGGGCTGCTTCCCCTGTACCTGCGGGCCAGCCCGGCATTCTGCCGCGTCCGAAGCCGGAGGGTGCGGCAGTGCGTGTGGCAAGCGCGCCGGCAACTTCCGCCCCCGCGGCCAATACGTCCCAGCCACTCGATCTGACAACGAACGAGCCGGCGCAGGCCGCACCCAGCGCTCCCGCTGTTCAGACGGCATCGGTTCCGCGCGGGTCTTACGTGGTTCAGATTTCATCACAGCGGTCGGAGGAGCAGGCGAGAACCTCTTTCGCCGACTTGCAGAAGCGCTATCCCGACGTGCTGGCTTCGATCCAGCCCGTTATCGAGAAGGCGGAACTGGGCGATCGCGGGATCTTCTACCGGGTGCGCATCCCCTATGGATCTCGTGACGAGGCGATCAGCCTTTGCGAGAACCTGAAGGCGGCGGGCGGCGACTGCTTCGTTCGGCAGAACTAGTTTCCCCCGTTCATGTCCAAGCGGGCGGTGTGATCCGCCCGCGGCATCTGGAAACAATCATGGTAAAGGCCTTCATCGCCGGCTGTTCCTCGACATCGCTTACAAATGAGGAACAGTCCTTCTTCGCCAGCGAGCAACCGGTCGGCCTCATTCTGTTTGCACGCAACTGCCGGGAACCGGACCAGATCCGCGAACTTGTCGCGTCTTATCGCGAAGCGGTCGGCGATCCCGAAGCCTTCGTGTTGATCGATCAGGAAGGCGGCCGCGTCAGGCGCCTGCGCCCTCCGCACTGGCCCGATTATCCACCCGGCGAGGTCTATGCGCGGCTCTATGAGCGGGATCGTGATACGGGGCTGCGCGCCGCGTTCCTGGGTGCGCAGCTCATCGGCTCCGATCTGGCCGCACTCGGCATCAATGTCGATTGTGCGCCGATCCTCGATGTGAGGTTTGCGGAGACCGATGACGTCATCGGCGATCGCGCTTACGGAAGCGGGTCTGAGCAGGTGGCGTCCATCGGCCGGGCGGTCGCCGACGGGCTGGAGACGGCTGGCGTCCTGTCGATCATCAAGCATATACCCGGGCATGGCCGTGCGACAGCGGACAGCCACCTCGAACTGCCGGTGGTCGATGCGTCGCATGAGGCGCTTTCGTCGGTGGACTTTGCGCCATTCAAGGCGCTTGCCGATCTGCCGATGGCAATGACCGCGCATATCGTCTATTCCGCGCTGGATGCGGAGCGCTGCGCCACGCTTTCGCCTTCCATCATAGAAAACGTGATCCGGCAGGAGATCGGCTTTGCCGGTCTGCTGATGAGCGATGACGTTTCGATGAAGGCGCTTGGCGGCCCGATGCGGCAAAGGATAGAGGGCCTTTTTGCCGCCGGCTGCGATCTGGCCTTGCATTGCAATGGCGATTTTGCCGAAATGCAGGAGGTCGCGGCGGCATCACCGCTTCTTGAAGGCGCGGCACTCGACCGCGTTCGGCAGGCCCGGGCACGCTTGCGCGCTCCCGCGCCGATCGATCGGGCTGCGCTAAGGGAAGAGTTCGACGGCCTGATCGCCCAAAACGCAATCGCGTGACGAACGGGCAGGGAACGATGCTGCCGCCGGACGAGAGGCCGCCGGTGCAGGACGAATTTGCCAATGACAGCGCGGATGCCGTCCCGGCCAAGGGGGAGCCCTCCTTCGTCGTCGATGTGGATGGCTTCGAAGGGCCTCTCGATCTCCTGCTGGCGCTCGCGCGAAACCAAAAGGTCGACCTCGCGCGCATCTCCATTCTCGCCCTCGTGGAGCAATATCTCGAATTCGTCACCCAGGCCCGGCGCCTGAGGCTCGAACTTGCCGCCGACTATCTGGTGATGGCGGCATGGCTCGCCTACCTGAAGTCCCGCCTTCTGATCCCTGAACAGAAGAACGACGATGAGCCAACCGGCGAAGAGCTCGCGGCAGCACTTGCCTTTCGTCTCCGTCGTCTCGAGGCCATGCGGCAGGCGGCAGGCCGGCTGATGAACCGCAACCGGCTAGGCCGGGATATTTTCGCACGCGGCATGGCCGAGACCATGTCGACGGAGCGCATCGGACGCTACGAGGCAAGCCTCTACGATCTTCTGGTGGCCTATGCCGCGCAGCGCCAGCGCCAGTCCGTTACCTCCGTGCAGGTACGCCGCCGCACGGTCTGGTCCCTTCAGGAGGCGCGCGATCTCCTGACGCGTCTGATCGGCGCTGCGGTGGAATGGATGCCGATCGATTCCTATCTGATGCGCTATATTGCCGATCCGGATCAGCGCCCGACGGTGATCGCCAGTTCCTTTTCCGCAAGCCTTGAGCTTGTTCGCGAAGGGGAAATCGAGTTAAGGCAGTCGGGGCCGTTCCAGCCTCTCTATCTCCGCAGGCGGCAGGGGGAGCGGGACGGGGCCGCAATGCCGGGTGACGATGCAATTCCCAGCCCCGGAAGAGATGACGACAAGGCCGGTGACAGTGACTGACGGTGGCGGCAGCGAGAGGGACGAGGATCGGCAGGTCAATGACCTCGGCGCTGCGTCCGGCGGTTATTCGGGCCTGCGAATGCTCGAAGCGCTGCTCTTCGCGTCAAGTGATCCGCTCGGCATCGCGGAATTGCGGGATCGTCTGCCGGGAGATCTGGATATCGAAAGCCTGCTTCGCCAGCTCCAGCGCGACTACGCGACCCGCGGCGTCAATCTCGTCGAGGTTGCTGGCAAATGGGCATTCCGCACGGCCGAGGATCTCGCTTTCCTGCTCAAGCGGGAAATGGTCGAGGAACGGAAGCTCTCCCGCGCCGCGCTTGAGACGCTCGCAATTATCGCCTATCACCAGCCGGTCACGCGGGCCGAGATCGAGGAGATCAGGGGCGTTTCCACGTCCAAGGGCACGCTGGACGTGCTGATGGAAACCGGGTGGGTCCGCATGCGCGGGCGCCGTCGCTCTCCCGGGCGACCGGTAACCTACGGAACGACGGAAAATTTCCTCGACCAGTTTTCGCTGGCGGCGATCAACGATCTTCCCGGACTTGAAGAACTCAAGGGTTCGGGGCTGCTCGACAGCGCCATCCCCGCGAATTTCCAGGTGCCGGTGCCCAATGACTCCTCCGACCTGCAGGAAGACGAAGACCCGCTGGAACAGGCCGTTCTCTTTGACCTGCTTGATGATGACGAGGCCGAGGACGCCTCGCGATGACCATGCCGATTGAGACTTTGAAAGCCCCGCCCGCCAACCGGCGCCGTTGGGGGACGCGTGGTACGGCGGCGGCCACCATCGCGGCCAGGCTTACCTACGAGAATGTTAGTCACGATTATTCAGGCGTGGCGTCCATCCGGGATGTGTCTCTCGATGTCGCACCGGGAGAGGTCCTTTGCTTGCTGGGTCATTCCGGCTGCGGCAAGACAACGCTGCTGAGGATTGCCGCCGGCGTGGAACGCCAGAGCCGGGGACGGGTGCTGATCAACGAGCTCGAGGTTGGCGGACCGCAGCAGTTTCTGCCGCCGGAAAAGCGCGGCGTCGGCCTGATGTTCCAGGATTACGCGCTGTTTCCGCACCTGTCGATCGTCGAAAACGTGATGTTCGGCCTGACAACGCTGCCGAAGGACATCGCGAGGCGCGAGGCGCTCGGGGCCTTGGCGCGCGTCGGGTTGGAAGGCTACGCGGAGGACTATCCGCATGCCCTCTCCGGCGGCGAGCAGCAGCGTGTGGCCCTGGCACGGGCGATTGCCCCGCGCCCCGGCGTATTGCTGATGGATGAGCCGTTTTCCGGTCTCGACCGGCGCCTGCGCGACAGCGTGCGCGACGAAACGCTTTCCGTTTTGCGCGAGACGCGGGCGACCTGCATTCTCGTCACGCACGACCCGGAGGAGGCGATGCGCATGGGTGACCGCATCGCGCTGATGCGCAGGGGCCGGATCGCTCAGCTCGGCACCGCCGACGAGCTCTACAACAGGCCGTCGGACCTGTTCGTCGCGCGGTTCTTCTCCGAACTGAACGAACTGGAAGGTTCGTCCCATGACGGTCATGTCGAGACGGTTTTCGGCAAGCATCCGGCTCCAGGCGTCAAGGCGGGCGATACGGTCGAGGTATCGTTGCGCCCGCAGGGAGTCCTGCTCGGAGAGCCGGGTGAGGGTCGGCCGGGCCGCGTCATTGCCCGCCGCTTTGTGGGGGAAGTTGATCTGATCGATCTGGCCGTGGACGGCATTGAGCACCAGATAAAGGCACGTATACGCGACGGCGGCCGCTTCGCGGTCGGTATGGATGTCGGCGTCAGGGTCGACGATCGCGACGTTCTCGTCTTCCGGCGCGACGAGGACAGTGACGACGCGTCCTGAACGGCGTCGTCGATATCACGCTTCAAATCGCGAGAGCGTTGGTTGCGGTTTGACTTTGTTTGCTGCAATAGTGCCGCGCCGGTGAAAAGGCGCAGATAAAGGACGGGGAGTTGGGCGTATGGGTATCAGCATCTGGCAGCTTCTGATCATCGCGGTGATCGTCGTGCTGCTGTTCGGCCGTGGCAAGATTTCCGAACTGATGGGTGATGTCGCCAAGGGAATCAAGAGCTTCAAGAAGGGCATGGCGGAAGACGACGACAAGCCCGCCGAAAGCCCGGCGCAATCGCCCAAGACGATCGACCACAAGCCGGCCGATACGGTTGCCATGGAACAGTCCGAGGACAAGTCCAAGGCGAGCTGATTGTGTTGCGGCTGGCCTGACCCGCACGGGTATGGGCTTGGCGCGGTGCGGCGGCGAAGGATCGGCGGCGGCATATGTTCGATATTGGCTGGACGGAACTTCTGGTGATAGCCTGCGTGGCGATCATCGTGGTCGGACCGAAGGATCTGCCGAGGATGCTTCGCACCTTCGGGCAGACGGTGGGCAAGCTCAGGCGGATGGCCGGCGAGTTCCAGTCGACCTTCAACGAGGCTTTGCGCGAAGCGGAACGCCAGGCCGATATCGATGATATGCGCCGCGAGGTCGAGAAGATCGGCAATTTCGATCCCCTGGGCGATCTGAAGAAGACCATCCAGCCCATCGAGGCCCCCCAGGCCACCAAGCCTGCTGCAGAAAAGCCCGCAAATGATCCGGTGCCCGAGGCCCCGGCGAAGGCTGCCGACAATGAGGGCGGGACAATCGGCGAGGCGCCCGATTCCGGCCCGGTCGATCGCGAGAACGAACAAAAGGCCGCTAAAGGCTCCAAGGCATGACGCAAGAAGATATCGATGCCTCCAAGGCGCCGCTGATCGAGCACCTGATCGAGCTGCGTCAGCGGCTTCTGAAATCGGTGATTGCGATCCTGATCGCCTTTGTCGTCTGCTTTTTCTTCGCGACCGACATCTTCAATATCCTGATCAGGCCATTCGAGGCGGCAGCCGGCACGGAACGCTCGATCGAGCTGATCTACACCGCTCCTCAGGAATATTTCTTCACCCAGCTCAAGCTCGCGCTGTTCGGTGCGCTTTTCCTGGCTTTTCCGATTGTGGCCTCGCAGATCTACATGTTCGTTGCGCCCGGCCTCTACAAGCATGAGCGCGGTGCGTTCCTGCCGTTTCTGGTGGCGACGCCGATCCTGTTTCTGATTGGCGCGGCGCTCGTCTATTTCATGGTGATGCCACTCGCCATGGGCTTCTTCCTGTCGATGGAACAGATCGGCGGAGAGGGCAAGGCGAGCATCCAGCTGTTGCCGCGGGTAAGCGAGTATCTCGGTCTCATCATGGTCCTGATCTTCGCTTTCGGGCTGGTATTCCAGTTGCCGGTTCTGCTCACGCTGCTGGGAAGGGCCGGGCTCGTGTCTTCCGCTGCCCTGAAGCAGAAGCGCAAATATGCGATCGTCATCGCCTTCATCATGGCAGCGGTCCTGACGCCGCCTGATCCGATCAGTCAGATCGGCCTTGCGATTCCAACGCTGCTTCTCTACGAAGTCTCGATCATTTCCGTCCGGCTCGTCGAAAAGAAGCGCGAGGAGCGGGAAGCCGAAAAAGCCGGGGCCTGATTACCTCGGCGGCGCGCAACGTTTCGCGTGCCGGGGTCCTTCCGCTGCCTGCCGCCCAGCTTCTCCGGCGATCCGGTTTCCAGCCAGCCGGAGTAGGGCATGCACGACATCAAATGGATACGCGAGAACGCGGAGGCTTTCGACCGGGCGCTGGCACGCCGGGGCGTTGCGCCCGCTTCCGCCGCGCTGCTGGCGCTGGACGATGCGCGCCGTTCCCATCTGGTAAAGCTTCAGGATGCGCAGGAAAGGCGGAACGCGGCCTCGAAGGAAATCGGCAAGGCCAAGGCAAGCCGCGACGAGGCGCGTGCGCAGGCGCTGATCGACGAAGTCGCCCAGATCAAGTCCTTCATCCAGACAGGTGAGGAGGAAGAGCGACGGCTGACGGCTGCGCTCAACGACGCGCTTTCCACCATCCCCAACCTGCCGCTCGATAACGTGCCCGACGGCAAGGACGAGGCCGACAATGTCGAGCTTCATGTCGTCGGCACGAAGCCGTCCTTCGATTTCGAGCCGAAGGAGCATTACGAACTCGGCGAGACCCTGGGTGGCATGGATTTCGAGACGGCGGCAAAGCTTGCCGGATCGCGATTCGTCATGTTGAAGGGCCAGATCGCGCGGCTGGAACGGGCGCTCGGTCAGTTCATGGTCGACCTTCACACCAATGATCACGGCTACACGGAAGTTTCGCCGCCGCTCCTCGTGCGCGACGAAATTCTCTATGGCACCGGCCAGTTGCCGAAGTTCGCCGAGGATCAATTCCGCACCACCGACGACCGCTGGCTGATTCCGACCGCCGAAGTGCCGCTGACCAACATCGTCAATGGCGAGATCCTAGAGGAGGGCGCGCTGCCCTTGCGCCTGACGGCGCTGACCTATTGCTTCCGCTCGGAAGCCGGGTCGGCTGGACGCGACGTTCGCGGCATGCTGCGTCAGCACCAGTTCCAGAAATGCGAGCTGGTATCGATTACCCGGCCGGACGAGTCGCTCGACGAACTGGAGCGCATGCGTGAGGCGGCAGAAACGGTGCTCCGGAAGCTTGGGCTGCATTATCGCGTGGTGACCCTTTGCACCGGCGACATGGGATTCGGCGCGCGCAAGACGTATGACATCGAGGTCTGGCTGCCGGGCCAGGATGCCTATCGCGAAATCTCCAGCTGTTCCGCCTGCGGCGACTTCCAGGCCCGCCGCATGAACGCGCGCTACCGCCCGGAGGGCGAGAAAGGCCTGCGCTTCGTCCACACGCTGAACGGCTCCGGCATTGCCGTTGGCAGGGCGCTTATTGCCGTGCTGGAGAACTACCAGAACGCGGACGGTTCGATCACCGTGCCGGAAGCGCTGCGGCCCTATATGGGCGGGCTCGAACGGATTGGCTGAGCGGGATATCCGGCATGCGTATTCTTCTGACCAATGACGACGGCATCCATGCGGAGGGCTTCGCGGCCCTTCAGCGGATTGCCCACGAGATCTCCGACGATGTCTGGTCGGTCGCTCCCGAAAGCGATCAGAGCGGCACCGCTCATTCGCTGACCCTGCACGATCCCCTGCGGGTCCGTCGCGTCGAGGAGAAGACATTCGCCGTTCGCGGAACGCCGACCGATTGCGTGATCATGGGCGTGCGCGAGCTTCTGCCCTCTCCGCCGGACCTCATCCTTTCCGGTATCAATCGCGGGCAAAATGCCGCCGATGACGTGACCTATTCCGGCACCATCGCGGGCGCCATGGAAGGCACGCTGATGGGCATTCGCTCGATTGCCCTTTCGCAGGCCTATCGCCCCAGGCATTCGGGATCCGCGGACTACGCGACGGCCATCGCCCATGCACCGGGCCTCATCGATAAGCTGATGCGGATCGACATGCCCGCCGATACGCTCTTCAACGTCAATTTTCCCGCGGTCGGCCCCGGCGACGTAGCCGGTGTGGACGTCACCCGGCAGGGCAAGCGTGAAATCGGTGCTCTCTACGTCGATGCGCGCACCGACGGACGCGGCGTGCCATACTATTGGCTTGGCTTTCGCGGGGAGGAGCAGGATCCGGCCGAACACACCGACCTGTGGGCTCTTCGCGAAGGATATATATCGGTGACGCCTCTGACGCTGAACCTTACCGCCGAAGTGCTGCGCGAGAGGATCGCCTCCGCATTGGGTTGAGCATCAGGCGTCAGTGAGGGGGCTCGCGCATGATCGATGAAGAGGACGGGCCGCCCGAGCCTACGCCGCAGGAGGTGGAAGCGCGCGCCGCGCTGGTTCTGCAGTTGCGCAAGCAGGGCCTGCGCGACCGCCGGGTTCTTTCGGCAATCGAGCGCGTTCCGCGCCGCTTTTTCCTGACCGCGAAACTGCAGCGTCATGCCTATGAGGACCGTGCGCTGCCGATAGAGTGCGGCCAGACGATTTCCCAGCCATACGTGGTGGGCATGATGAGCGAGGCGCTCGACGTGCATGCCGATCACAAGGTACTCGAGATCGGGACCGGCTCCGGCTTTCAGGCCGCCGTCCTGGGTTATCTGGCGGCCGAGGTTCACACCGTCGAACGCTATCGGACGCTGGCCGATCTGGCGCGCGAAAGGTTGAGCGCGCTGAAGATCGACAACGTAACGGTTCATTTTGGCGATGGCATGCTGGGGCTTTCCGAGCATGCGCCCTACGACAGGATCATCGTCACGGCCGCGGGTGCGGAAGTTCCCAAGGCCCTGTTCGACCAGCTTGTAGTTGGCGGCAAGCTGATTGCTCCCGTCGGCGCTTCCGGCGGAATTCAGGAACTGGTGCTTTTCGAAAAGACGTCGCGCGGCATCGAGAAGCATGCGCTGGCTGCCGTGCGCTTCGTGCCCCTTGTCGAGGGCGCGGCCGTCCGCCTCTGAACAAAGCTCGGATTTGCGCGCGCCTCGTGCCGTTTCGCAAGCAGGTTTCCACCTGCATTAAACCTTTATCAACGTTACTAAGCTTTAGTGGTTGTGGGCATTCACAAGGCACTGGAGCGATCTGCACCCGGTCGGATGCAGTAAAAACTCCTGCCAAAATGAAACGGTCAAATATTCGATCGCCAGTCAATCTTGACCTGGCGGCCGGTCGATCGAGAGTTCGAGTAACGCCATGATCACGCAGACGACCAGCCAACGTTCCTACTTTCTTTCCCGCACAGCTCTCGCGGTGATTATTGCCGCCATGGCTGCCGGCTGCAGCGCTGGAATCGAGCGGTTCGAGGATCCGATTTATACCGGCGGTACGAGCAATCAGAAGCAGATCCTTGGCACGGCCTCTTCGCAGCCGAGCTTTGAGGATATCAGCGCAGGGCCGACCAGTTCCAAGGTCAGGACCGGCAAGGTGGAAAGCGTTGCCTTGCCGCCGCCGGGTCAGGCGCCTGCTGTCGCCACGGGCTCCATTTCCAGCCAGGCCCGCTCCGCCGCTCCGGTTGCCGCCGCGACGACGACACGAGGCTGGACGACCGCCGGCGGAACGCAGATCACCGCGCGCGGCGGCGATACGCTCGCGTCCTTGTCCCGGCGCTACGGCGTGCCGGAGAAGGCGCTTGCCGATGCCAATGGCCTTCAGGCGGGAGCGGCGCTCAAGAGCGGCCAGAGCCTGATCGTGCCGACCTATGTGTATGGCGGCGCGCCTGCCACGGCGAGCAAGCCCGCTGCAAGCGTTTCCGGCTCGCTGCCTGCCACCGCAATTGAAACGCCTGCGATTGCCGGGATCCCGCAGCGCAAGCCCGCAGGAACTCCGGTCAAGGTCGCAGCAGTCCAGCGCAACGTCAGCGATGCTGTTTCGGCCGGTACGCCGCGCTTCAAGGACGACGTGCGCAAAGGGGCTCCGACGGTCGTGAAAACGGTCGCTCCCGCAGAGACGCCAACCGCCACTCCCGCGAGGCTTGTAACGGGCGACGCCGAGCCGGAAACCGCAAAAGAATCCGCAAAGCAGGCCGTCGCGTCGTCGGATCCCGATGTCGGTCGTTTCCGCTGGCCCGTGCACGGGCGCATCATTTCCGATTTCGGCGCCAAGCCCGGTGGCAGCCGCAATGACGGCATCAACCTCGCGGTTCCGGAAGGATCTGAAGTCAAGGCCGTCGAGGACGGTGTGGTTATCTACGCCGGCAACGAGTTGAAGGGTTACGGCAACCTGGTGCTTGTCCGTCACAACGACGGCTGGGTTTCGGCCTACGCCCACAACAGCAAGCTGAACGTTTCGCGCGGCGACACGGTCAGGCGCGGCGACACGGTTTCCTATTCGGGCAATACCGGATCGGTGACCCAGCCGCAGGTTCATTTCGAGTTGCGAAAGGGCAACAAGCCGGTCGATCCGCTTCGTTACCTTGCCAAGCTCCAGTAACCGACAGCAATCCACTGAAGAATTTGGCCGACCGGATGGCGATCCGGTCGGCTTTTTTGTTGTGCTTCAGCCAAGGGTGCGTCCGAGACGACCGGCAAGGTCCTGGATATACTGGAACGCCACACGGCCGGACCGGCTGCCACGCGTCGTCGACCACTCGAGCGCTTCGGCGCGAAGGGTGTCAGGATCGATCTTCAGTCCGTAGTGGCTGACATAGGCATCCACCATGGCGAGGTATTCGTCCTGGCTGCATTTGTGGAAGCCGAGCCACAGCCCGAAGCGATCCGAAAGCGAAACCTTCTCCTCGACGGCCTCGCCGGGATTGATGGCGGTTGACCGCTCGTTCTCGATCATGTCGCGGGGCAGGAGATGCCTGCGGTTCGAGGTGGCGTAGAAGAGCACGTTCTCCGGTCGGCCTTCGATGCCGCCTTCCAGGACGGCTTTCAGCGACTTGTAGGACGCGTCTCCGCCATCGAAGCTCAGGTCGTCGCAGAATACGATGAAGCGATGGGGGCTGGACTTGAGATGCGCCATCAGCCTCGGCAGGCTTTCGATGTCCTCCCGGTGGATCTCGATGAGTTTCAGCCGGATTTCGGTCTTTTCCGCGTCGAGCCTGCCGTTGACCTCGGCATGGGCGGCCTTGACCAGGGAAGACTTGCCCATGCCGCGCGCGCCCCACAGAAGTACGTTGTTCGCTGCATAACCGCGCGCGAAACGGTCGGTGTTTGCAAGAAGTTGGTCACGTGGGCGGTCGACGCCCTGAAGCAGGCCGATCTCGATACGGTTGACCCTGGCCACCGGCTCGAGCCGCTCCGGCGAAAGCTGCCAGACGAAGGCATCGGCCGAATCCAGATCCGGCATCGCCGCTGCCGGCGGAACGGCGCGGGCGATCAGTTCGAGGAGCCGGTCGAGCTTCGAGGCGATTTCAGACAAATCCCGTGACGCTGACATATGCTTTTCGATGCCTTGCTTTAGGGTGGCCCGGACGGGCGTAAGTTACTGGCATCCCGTGCGGTTCCTTGCGGAATCCGGCCCGGGGCACCATCTGTTCGCAACGGCCCCTTATCACGGCTGCGAAAAAGACCAAAGCCTGTTGGCAAACCAACATGGCCCGCCTTGCAATACGAGGTGTGCCCGCTATAGTCCGCCGACCTTGGAATAACGGTCGACGATGACGCTTCCGGATACTTTCCCGATTCAAGGGGAGGGTGGCGGTTTCGTCTTCCTGAGGAGATGCTCATGCTGATTACGCCTGCCTATGCGCAAGGAGCCGCCGGCGCGGGCGGCACGGATATTCTGTTCAATATCCTGCCCTTCGTCCTGATTTTCGTGATCATGTATTTCCTGATCATCCGCCCGCAGCGGCAACGGATGAAGCAGCACCAGGACATGGTCGCCAATCTTCGGCGGGGCGACACGGTGGTGACGTCCGGCGGCCTGATTGCCAAGGTGGCCAAGGTTGTCGACGACAGCCAGGTCGAGCTGGAAATCAGCGATGGCGTCAAGGTTCGCGCAGTCCGCGGCATGATCCAGGAAGTGCGCGCCAAGTCCGAACCGGTGAAGGAAAACAGCTGAGCCCGCAACGGGCTGGATTGCAGGCGAAGCCGGTTTGAAAGGCTTCGCGGACGTCATCGAACGGGCTCCCCACCATGCTTTACTTCGCACGTTGGAAGATCGCTCTGATCATCCTCGTTGTCCTGGCCGGCCTGGCCTCGACCCTGCCGAACTTTTTGTCCCCGGACACCTTGAGGGCATGGCCAGACTGGCTGCCGAAGCGGCAGATCGTGCTCGGCCTCGACCTTCAGGGCGGCGCCTACCTGCTCTATGAGGTGGACAGGAAGGACTACGAGGCAAAGCGCCTGACGACGCTTGTCAGCGATATCCGCCGCACGCTCCGCGAGGAGCCGCGTATCGGCTATACGGGTCTCGGCATCCAGGGCAGCAGCGTGCAGGTGCGCATTCGCGACCTTACCCGCCTGGACGAGGCGAAAACCCGGCTGGAAGCCCTGCGCAATCCGCTGGTCTCCTCGCTGTTCGGCGGTCAGGAGATCGACGAATTCGCGATCACCGCCTCAGATGACGGCCTGGTGCGTTTCGAATTCACCGAGGAAGGGCTGGCACAGCGGGTTCGTTCCGTCGTCCAGCAGTCGATCGAGGTGATCCGGCGCCGCGTTGACGAACTCGGTACCACGGAGCCCAACATCCAGCGTCAGGGCGAGGATCGCATCCTCGTCGAGGCACCGGGTGAAAGCGATCCGCAGCGGCTGAAGGCGCTGGTCGGCCAGACCGCCCAGCTGACCTTCCATATGGTCGATACGTCGATGTCGGGCGAACAGGCCCTGCAAAGCCGCCCGCCGGTCGGCAGCATCGTGCTGAATTCGGTGGACGATCCACCGCTTCCCTATCTGGTGGAGGAAGCGCCGCTTCTGTCGGGCGAGGACCTGACCGATGCGCAGGTGTCCTTCGACCAGCGCACCAACGAGCCGGTGGTGAACTTCCGCTTCAATACCGCGGGCGCGCGCAAGTTCGCCGTCGTCACCCAGCAGAATGTCGGGCGACCCTTTGCAATCGTGCTTGACGACGAGGTCATTTCCGCGCCCGTCATCCGCGAACCGATCACGGGCGGCTCGGGCCAGATCTCCGGCAGCTTCACCGTCGAAACGGCGAACGACCTCGCGGTCCTGCTGCGCGCCGGCGCCCTGCCGGCCAAGCTGACGGTCATCGAGGAACGCTCCATCGGCCCGGGCCTCGGGCAGGATTCGATCGATGCAGGCAAGCTGGCCTCCTACATCGGCGCCGCCGCCGTCGTGATCTTCATGATCCTCGCTTACGGCCGGTTCGGCGTGATCGCCGATCTGGCGCTTGCGGCGAACGTGCTGCTGATCTTCGGCGCGCTGACCTTCCTGCAGGCAACGCTGACGTTGCCCGGCATCGCCGGCATCGTGCTGACGATCGGCATGGCGGTGGATGCCAATGTGCTCATCTTCGAGCGCATTCGCGAAGAGACAAGGGCAGGGCGCTCGGCCATCAGCGCCATCGATGCAGGCTTTTCGCGAGCGCTCGGCACTATTCTCGATGCCAACATCACCACGCTCATTGCGGCGCTGATCCTGTTCCAGCTCGGCTCTGGGCCGATCCGCGGCTTCGCGGTCACGCTCGCCATCGGTATTTTCACAACGGTCTTCTCGGCCTTCACGCTGTCGCGCCTGCTGATCTCGCTTTGGGTCCGCAAGCGCCGGCCCAGCCAGCTGCCGATCTGACCGTTTGAAGGACGCGCCCCATGTATCTGAAACTGGTTCCGGAAAATACGAACTACCGCTTCATGTGGCTGCGGAAGTTCAGCTTCCCGCTGTCGATGGCAATCGCGGTCGCCTCGATCGCGCTTTTCTTCACCGTTGGTCTGAACTACGGCATCGACTTCAAGGGCGGCACGGTCATCGAGATGAAGACCAACGAAAGCCCGGCCGATATCGCCGCGATCCGCGCAGGCCTCGGGGAGCTGAACCTCGGCGACATCCAGGTGCAGCAATTCGGCGGCCCGGACGAAGTCCTCGTGCGCATCCAGCAACAGGAAGGCGGAGAGCTGGCCCAGCAGGCGGCGGTCGAGAATGTACGCTCCGCCTTCGCCGACAGCGTGGAGTTTCGCCGTGTCGAAGTGGTGGGGCCCCGCGTTTCGGGCGAACTGGCGCAGGCGGGTACCCTTGCGGTCGTCACCGCCCTGGTGGTGATCCTGTTCTACATCTGGTTCCGTTTCGAATGGCAGTTTGCCGTCGGTGCCATCGTCACGACGATCAATGACATCATCGTCACGGTTGGACTGTTCGTCGTTCTCCAGCTCGATTTCTCGCTGTCGAGCATCGCGGCCATACTCACGATCATCGGCTATTCACTGAACGATACCGTCGTCGTCTATGACCGCATCCGAGAAAATCTGCGCCGCTACAAGAAGCTGGCATTGCCTGAACTGATCGACCGATCGATCAACGAGATGCTGTCACGTACGCTGATGACATCGGTGACAACGCTTCTGGCCCTGATCGCCCTATATACGTTCGGGGGCGAGGTGATCCGTTCCTTCACGCTGGCCATGATCTTCGGCATCGTGATCGGCACCTATTCCTCGATCTTCCTGGCTGCGCCGATGCTGATCTTCCTCAATCTCAGACCGGGCGGCCCGGAGAAGGCGAAAGAGGAAGACGACGGCGCCAAGGCAACCGCGTAGGCGCCAACTGCAGGCACGAGGCGATGGCTAGTTCCGGACAGGGGCCCGAACGGAGGCCCGACCATGGAATCGTGATACGGGAGGCTCATTTTCCCGGTCGCGCACCCGTGGACGCGTATGGCGGGGGCGGCTTTCGCTTCGCCGGCATGTCGCATCGCGGCTCAATCCTTTTCGTCCCGACGGGCATTTACGGCTGGGCGCCGGAAAAGCCGGAAGACCTGACCCGGGAGGCTTTTGAACGGGTGTTTGCCGAGGCGGACGAGATAGAAGTCCTGCTTGTGGGAACGGGCGCGACGCTACGCCCGCTGCCCAGCACGCTGCGCGAGCAGTTTCGCGAGGCCGGCATCATGGCCGATCCCATGGCAACGGGAGCTGCGGTCCGCACGCTCAACGTCCTGCTGTCGGAAGAACGCGCTGTGGCTGCTGCCCTGCTGGCCGTGGACTGAACGGGGGGCGGCCCTAGAACATGCATATGCAGGGCGCCGATAAGCATTGCCAGGAACTTGTGAGAGAGGCCGATCGCGATCGGTATCTTTCGGCTTTGTTCGCTCCGGAAGAACCACGCCGGGCATTGATGGCTCTTTATGCGTTCAATGCCGAGGTGGCGCGTATCCGTGAGATCGTATCCGACCCGCTGCCGGGGGAAATTCGCCTGCAATGGTGGCGGGATGTACTGGAGGGGAATGGCCACGGCGAGACGGAGCACCATCCAGTCGCGGCCGAGGTGCTGCGGGCAATCGAGCGGTACAATCTCCCCGTCAAGGCGCTGACCAATCTGATCGACGCCCGCATTTTCGACCTTTACGACGACCCGATGCCCAGCCTGACGGATCTGGAAGGCTATGCGGGCGAGACGTCGTCATCGCTGATCCAGCTTGGCGCGATCATCCTGGCCAGGGGAGAGGATCCGGGGACGGCGGAGATCGCCGGTCATGCCGGCGTTGCCTACGCCTTGACCGGCCTTATGCGGGCCCTGCCGATCCATGCATCGCGCAGGCAGATGTACCTGCCTGCGGATCTGATTGCGAAATACGGCGTGGATCAGGAAAGCGTCTTTCGCGGCGAGACGTCGAAAGAGCTGAAAGCCCTGCTTGGGGAGTTGCGCACGAAAGCTCTCGATCATCTGCTGCAGACGCGGAGCATGATCGCCGCCGTGCCCCGATGCGTGGTTCCCGCCTTCCTGCCGGTGTGCCTTGTCGAACCTCACTTGAGGAACCTCGAAAAGAACGGCTATGACCCGCTGCGCAATATCTCCGAGATATCGCAACTGAAGCGCCAGTGGTTTCTCTGGCGCGCCTGGCGCAAGGCGTCGAAGGTGGCCGTCTGAGACGGCCGAATATCATTCGGCGGCTTCGTGCGTTGCTTGTTGTCCCGCGATCCAGCGATCGAAGTCGGCCAGTGCGCGACTGGTAAGGGCCTTGTTCTTCGCCTTCTTCTTGTCCTGGCCCTTCAGCCTCTTGCCGTCATCGCCCGTCTTTGGTGCCTCGACCGGCGGGAAGAGGCCGAAATTCACGTTCATTGGCTGGAAGGAGCGGGGGCCTTCGTCCTCGCGCGAGATATGACCGCCGGTGATATGGGCAAGCAGCGCGCCCATGGCCGTCGTCGCCGGAGGGGCGACCGGCGTTTCGCCCCGTCGCTCCGCCGCGGCGAACAGGCCTGCCATGCAGCCGACGGCGGCAGATTCCACATAGCCTTCGCAACCCGTGACCTGGCCGGCGAAGCGGATCGCCGTTCGCGCTTTCAGCCGGAGCGTCTCGTCGAGCAGCTTCGGCGAATTCAGGAAGGTATTGCGGTGCAGGCCGCCAAGCCGGGCAAAGGAGGCGTTTTCCAGCCCCGGGATCATGCGGAAGATCTCGCTCTGCGCGCCGTATTTCAGTTTCGTCTGGAAACCGACGATATTGTAGAGCGTGCCGAGCGCGTTGTCCTGGCGTAGCTGGACGACCGCATAGGGCTTGACGGTCGGGTTATGCGCGTTGGTCAGCCCCATCGGCTTCATCGGACCGTGTCGCAGGGTTTCGCGACCGCGCTCCGCCATGACCTCGATCGGCAGGCAGCCGTCGAAATAGGGCGTGTTCTCCTCCCACTCCTTGAACTCCGTTTTCGGGCCTGCGAGCAGCGCGTCGATGAAGGCCTCGTACTGCTCCTTGTCGAGCGGGCAGTTGATGTAGTCCTTGCCCGTGCCGCCCGGGCCGGTCTTGTCGTAACGGGACTGGAACCAGGCCTTGTCCATATCGATGCTGTCGAAATGGACGATCGGGGCGATCGCGTCGAAAAAGGCGAGCGAATCCTCGTCAGTCAGCGACAGGATTGCCTTGCCGAGGGCTTCGGAGGTCAGCGGCCCGGTCGCGATGATGACGCTGTCCCAGTCCTGCGGAGGCAGACCGGCCACTTCCTCGCGCCGGATTTCGATCAGCGGATGCGCTTCCAGCGCGTCGGTGACGGCTTGAGAGAAGCCATCGCGGTCGACGGCCAGGGCCCCGCCCGCCGGCACCTGATGGGAGTCCGCGGAGCGCATGATCAGCGATCCCGCGCGGCGCAACTCGGCATGCAGCAGCCCGACGGCATTGTGCTCGGCATCGTCCGAACGGAACGAATTCGAGCAGACCAGCTCCGCCAGCCCGTCCGTCTTGTGCGCGTCCGTGCCCCGAACGGGGCGCATTTCGTGCAGGACGACCGGGATTCCCCGATTGGCGAGCTGCCAGCAGGCTTCCGAGCCGGCAAGGCCGCCGCCGATGACGTGGACAGGCTTCATGAGTGTTCTTTCCTGAATTGAGCCGCCTCGGGTTTCCCGCCGTTCACGAATCACGCATCGTCATGAGCAGCTTTGGCCAGCTTATCGAGACTGCGCATCGCCCTGGTCGGCGGGAATGCATCCGACCGGAGTATGGATTGGGCGCCGGAGTCCGGGCCACGATTTTGCTATGAATTAACGTGGTAGGCGGTCCATGGCAAATCGAAAGGCGGCGACGCCGCGAGTGCTCGGATGGGGCAGCCGATGACAGGTCAACGCTCTCGCGGTTCGTGTCGAAAACCAGGCCGCCTTCCGGTCATCGGCGCGATGCTCGTGACCTTGAGTGGTTGTGCGGCGCAGCTCGGCGGATCGCCCGGTGTCTGGTACGCGCAGCATGATGGCATAGCTCCGCGCCAGGACCGCATCTATGTCTGTCATGCTTTCGGCTGCGCCCGCAAGACCCCCGTCGACTTCTCCGCAGGCGACCGGAGGAAGCTCGCGGGTATTCTGGCGAAGGGGAGGTCGTCGGCGGCGGCGGAGCGCCGAGCGATCGCGGAAGCCGTGGCATGGAACGAGAAGCGCGTCGCGCCGATCGTCGGTTCGGCCAATGATCAGGGCGGCTACGATCTTCGCAATTCGGGCGTCCCGGGTCAGATGGACTGCATCGACGAAGCGACGAATACGACGAGCCTGCTGCTCGTCGCGGCGCGCCATGGCTATCTCAAGCATCATGCGGTGGCATCGCCCGTCGCCCGCGGGTTCTTCATCGACGGCGAATATCCGCACGCGACAGCCGTCGTCACAGAGTTGAAGACAAACAAGCCGTACGCGATCGATTCCTGGCCCTACGCCAACGGCGTGAAGCCGGTCGTCCAGGATCTCGACCAGTGGTTTGCCTACCTGCCGGACCCGGCGGGCTGATCGCAGCTTCAAGACGGAGGGGGGCGGCAGCAGGCCGCGAAAACGACAACGCCCGCCGGTGGGAGGAGGTACCGGCGGGCGTCGTTCAGAGGTCCGCCCCGGGGGGAGAAGGGCTGGACCTGAGGCATGCGGCAAGGGAGGAGGGATACCGTCATGCCCCGTTGAGATTGGATATAGGCGTTAATTCTTGAATTTCAAATCCAGAATTCTCGCATGGCAGCGTTGCGCCTGTCGCATGGCGGCTGCCGAGAAGATGCTATGCAGATTGCAAGTTCCCGGTTCGGTTTCAGCGGTCTGCGCCACGCGAGATGAAGTGGATATCGCCCCGGCCGATGCCGACATCATCGAGCTCCCGCTCCGTGAGCCGCGAAAGTTCGGCATATGTCTGACGATATTTCTTCCAGTGGCGATATTTCTGAATGATCGTGTCGATCATGTTGCACCTTGATCTTTGTCTTGAGCCAGCGGTGCGTGGACCCGAAAGCAGGCTCATCGCCGCCTTTCCATTCGGATGACGGGAGCCGCTTTCGAAGGCGCGCGCCTGCGGCGAACCGCCTGGCTGGTTTTGGGAAGCCTCCGGATAGCGGCGGCTTGAAGCCGCCGGCGGAGGATCGGGTTGGGCGCGGCAGTTCAGTTCGCCACGCAACAAAATCACCGTTGCACTGCATATAGGCGCTTGCCCGATTCATGGGCAGTGCGTTTCTGCGCATGTCAGCCCTGCTTTTGCTGCAGAGCACAAAGCCGTTATTGCGTCGTGAGACAGCGCTCGGGCAAGCTCTTTGCCCAAGCCGGCAATCGCGCGCCTGTCGTTTTGTGCGGGAGGTGAACGAATGAAGGATCGTGTATGCGAAAAAGCGATCGCCCGCCGGTGGGAGGAGGTACCGGCGGGCGACGCAATTTCCGACAAGAGCTGGGAGGAGGATGCCCTTGCCGGGCACGCTCAGAGGTATGGGAGGAGGATTACCTCTTTGAACGTGAAACCTTTTTTAGCGGGTCTTGCGGGCAACGAACGGAATGTCGCCGCGACCGATGCCGATGTCGCTCAGTTCGCGGTTGGAAAGACGGGACAGTTCGGAGACCGTCTCCTGATACGTCTTCCAGCTGCGGTACTTGCTGCGGATAGCGTCAAACATGACTGGCTCCAGGAACCTCGAAACTGGCGGCAGCGCCGTTTCCGTCGCGCCGTCCTGATGCTTCCTATTTAATTTTTTCACTTGCTGAATTAAAGAGACGATTGTGCATGGCAGCCTTGCGTATTGTGCAATGCAAAATCGCCGGCTCGATCTGCCGATAACGAAAAGCCTGCCGCGACCGGGGGCCGGCAACGCGCCGTCCAATCCCCGCGCACGCCCGGAGCCCCTCGAAGGCTATTCGGCTGCCGTCATCCGCCGCGACGGGCGGCGCTCCAGCAGTTCCCGAAGATACTGGCCGGTATAGCTCGCCTCGACCTTCACCACATCCTCCGGGCGTCCTTCGGCAACGATCGTGCCGCCGCCGTCGCCGCCTTCCGGCCCGAGATCGAGGATCCAGTCCGCCGTCTTGATGACTTCAAGGTTGTGCTCGATCACCAGCACGGTGTTGCCCTGTTCGACCAGCTGGTGCAGCACTTCCAGAAGCTTGGCGACATCGTGGAAATGCAGGCCGGTGGTCGGCTCGTCCAGGATATAGAGCGTGCGGCCCGTGGAGCGCCGGGACAGCTCCTTGGCGAGCTTGACGCGCTGCGCCTCGCCGCCGGATAGCGTCGTGGCCTGCTGGCCCACATGAATATAGCCAAGGCCGACGCGGGCCAGCGTCTCCATCTTCTCGCGCACCGCCGGAACGGCGGAGAAGAACTGGGCGGCTTCCTCCACCGTCATGTCGAGCACGTCGGCGATCGACTTGCCCTTGAACGTGACCTCCAGCGTCTCGCGGTTGTAGCGCTTGCCCTTGCAGACGTCGCAGGTGACGTAGACGTCCGGCAGGAAGTGCATCTCGATCTTGATGACGCCGTCGCCCTGGCAGGCCTCGCAGCGCCCACCCTTGACGTTGAAGGAGAAACGGCCGGGCTGATAGCCGCGCGCCTTGGCCTCCGGCAGGCCGGCGAACCATTCGCGGATCGGCGTGAAGGCGCCGGTATAGGTCGCCGGATTGGAGCGCGGCGTGCGGCCGATCGGCGACTGGTCGATATCGATCACCTTGTCGAGATGTTCCAGCCCCTCGATATTGTCGTGCGGGGAGGGGTTCTCCCGCGATCCGTTGAGCCTGCGGGCCGCCGCCTTGAACAGCGTGTCGATCAGGAAGGTCGACTTGCCGCCACCCGAGACCCCCGTCACGCAGGTGAAGGTGCCCAGCGGGATCGCCGCGCTGACATTCTTCAAATTGTTGCCGCGCGCGCCGTTCACCTTGATCTGGCGTGTCTTGGAGATCTTGCGCCGCTGCTCGGGCAGGGGGATCGCCATGTCGCCCGACAGATAGCGCCCGGTCAGCGAATTCGGACTGGCGAGGATTTCAGCCGGCGTCCCGCGCGCGACGATCTCGCCGCCATGCACCCCGGCGCCCGGCCCCACGTCCACCACGTAGTCGGCGGTGAGGATCGCATCCTCGTCATGTTCCACCACGATAACCGTATTGCCGAGGTCGCGCAGGTGCTTCAGCGTTTCCAGCAACCGGGTATTGTCACGCTGGTGCAGGCCGATCGACGGCTCGTCGAGCACGTAGAGAACGCCCGTCAGGCCCGAACCGATCTGGGAGGCGAGGCGAATGCGCTGGCTTTCGCCACCCGACAACGTTCCGGAGGAGCGCGACAGCGTCAGGTAGTCGAGGCCGACATCGTTGAGGAAGCGCAGCCTTTCGCGGATCTCCTTGAGGATACGGATCGCGATCTCGTTCTGCTTGGCCGAGAGCTTCTCCGGCAGGCCGTCAAACCAGTCACCGGCAGCGCGGATCGACAATTGGGTGATCTGGCCGATATGCCGGCCGGCGATCTTCACCGCCAGCGCTTCCGGCTTCAGACGGTTGCCGCCGCACGCCTCGCAAGGGTGATCGGACTGGAAGCGCGACAGTTCCTCGCGCACCCATTGCGATTCCGTCTCGCGCCAGCGGCGTTCGATATTGCCGATCACGCCTTCGAAGGGCTTCGACGTGCGATAGCTGCGCGCGCCGTCGTCATAGACGAATTCGATCTCCGACTTGCCTGAGCCGTGCAGGATCACTTGACGCACGTCTTCCGGCAGGTCCCGCCAGGGCGTGGCCATGGAAACGTTGAAGTTGCGGCAGAGCGCCTCGAGCGTCTGGTTGTAGTAGGGCGAGGTTGCGCCGGTCTTCGCCCAAGGCAGGACCGCGCCCTCGCGCAGCGACAGCGACTGGTCCGGCACGACCAGGTCGGCCTCGAAGGCAAGCGTGGTGCCGAGCCCGTCGCAGGTCGGGCAGGCGCCGAAGGGATTGTTGAAGGAAAACAGACGCGGCTCGATCTCCGGAATGGTGAAACCGGAGACAGGGCAGGCGAACTTCTCCGAAAAGATCAGGCGTTGCGGATTGCCCTGCTCGTCCGTCTGGTCGGCGAGCTCGGCCACCGCGATGCCGTCGGCGAGCGACAGCGCCGTCTCGAAGGAATCCGCCAGCCGGTTGGCGATATCGTTGCGCACCACGATGCGGTCGACCACCACGTCGATATCGTGCTTGAACTTCTTGTCGAGCGCCGGGGCGTCCGCGATCTCGTGGAACGTGCCGTCGATCTTCACCCGCTGGAAGCCCTTCTTCATCAGCTCGGCGAGTTCCTTGCGGTATTCGCCCTTGCGGCCGCGCACGATCGGCGCCAGCAGATAGAGGCGCGTCCCCTCCGGCAGGTCCAGCACCCGGTCGACCATCTGGCTGACGGTCTGGCTTTCGATCGGCAGGCCGGTCGCAGGCGAGTAGGGCACGCCGACCCGCGCGAAGAGCAGGCGCATGTAGTCGTAGATTTCCGTCACCGTGCCGACGGTCGAGCGCGGATTGCGCGACGTCGTCTTCTGCTCGATGGAGATTGCCGGCGACAGCCCGTCGATCTGGTCGACATCGGGCTTCTGCATCATTTCCAGAAACTGGCGGGCATAGGCCGAGAGGCTTTCGACATAGCGCCGCTGGCCCTCGGCATAGATGGTGTCGAAGGCAAGCGACGACTTGCCGGAGCCCGACAGGCCGGTCATCACGATCAGCCGGTCGCGCGGCAGGTCGAGATCGACATTCTTCAGGTTATGCTCGCGCGCACCGCGGATCGAGATCATCTTGGTGCCGGCAAACGGGTCGTCAGCGGACTGCAATGCCTTGTCCAGAACCGGGCGCGAAGGAGCCATGAAGAAATTCCCTGATGATATCCGGCGCCAGATCGGGATCGGACGCGAACGCACGATAGTCTTGCGATCCCTCCTACGTCTGCGGACGGGATCGGATCAGCTTTTACGACATGGAACACACGAGGTCGATTGTCGAGATCGGCCACGTCCCTCACGCCGCCTTGAAATGTCGAAGGCCGGTCGCTTGGCGCGCGAGCGGCCGGAAAGAACATAAAGTGAACATAGGCAGGGAGGCAAGCGAATTCTGCTGCGCTGGCGCGTGGCAGGATTGCGACGGTAATGGAGCGCTTTTCTCGGCTGCCTGCCTCTGTTAAAAGAACAAAAATGGAACAATTTTCCACTCGCCCAAAAGAGGCGTGGAAAAGAAGCTCATCGGCCTTCTGCAGGGGATCGGGCCGCGGCGGAGGTCTGGTATCGCAGGCCCGCGCGGCTATTCTGCCGCAAAAGATCGCGGCTAGCCTGCCGCAAGATGTCAATGGCGAAATCGGCAGCGTGGGAGATACGAGATGTCGGGAAGCGTGAACAAGGTGATCCTGGTGGGCAATCTGGGCGCCGACCCGGAAGTGCGCCGCATGCAGGACGGGCGGCCCGTCGTGAACCTGCGCATCGCGACTTCGGAAACCTGGCGTGATCGCGGCACCGGAGAGCGTCGCGAGAAGACCGAATGGCACCGTGTGGTGATCTTCAACGAAGGACTGGCCAAGGTCGCCGAGAATTATCTGCGCAAGGGCTCCAAGGTCTATATCGAAGGCCAGCTGCAGACCCGCAAATGGCAGGATCAGCAGGGCCAGGAACGCTACAGCACAGAGGTGGTGCTGCAGGGGTTCAATTCGACGCTGACCATGCTCGACGGGCGCGGCGAGGGCGGTTCCTCCGCTGGCGGGCAAAGCGGCGATTTCGGCTCCGGATCTGGTGGCGGCGGATACGGTGGAGACTATGGCGGCGGGTCTTCCGGCGGCGGCCGGGGCGGCCAGAGCGGCGGCTTCGGCGGCGGTGGCGGGGGAATGGACGACGAAATCCCGTTCTGATGACGCTGCGATATCATCTGGATATCGCGGAGGGCTGGTATATGACTTCAATGACAGGCGCCGCCGGCGCCTGTTTTCATTTCGGCATGCCCATCAGGGCGGTCGCCACACAAGGCTTGCCTCAACTATCGTCCTTTGACGCAAACGTGACTGTTTTTGGCAGTCGGGGGGCGTGATCGTGCAAATTCCGATCGAAAGCGAAGGAGTGCACGTCATGCTGTCGATACTGAAACCGTGCCCGTCGATGCTTGCGACGACGGCATCGTGCTTGCTGGTCGCGGCGTCGCTTCTCCTCTCGTCTGGCGTGAGTGCCCATGCCGGCGAGGCGGATGTCATCCAGGTCAGGTCGACACAGGCTTCCGATGGCACCTGGCGGTTCGATGTGACGGTCCGTCATGCCGACGATGGCTGGGCGCACTATGCAGACAGTTTCGAGATCCTCGCTCCCGACAAATCGGTGCTCGGGACGCGGGTATTGCTGCATCCCCATGTTACCGAGCAGCCGTTCACGCGATCCATCGACGGCGTGGTTATACCCAGAGACATTCGGCAGGTGATCGTGCGCGCGCATGACAAGGTGCATGGATACGGCGGCGAAGAGCAGACAGTCGAGCTTCCGCTGGATTGAAGATCCGTACCTCTACCGGTGGCGCACCGTGCGACTTGAAATGCACGGCAAGAAATGTGAATACTGATTCATATCTCATGTTCAAGGCGACGGACCAGCGGGAAAACGGATGGAAGGCGAAGCAGGCGCGGCATCGAAGGAGCCGAAGACGGCGCGCGGAGAGGCGACCCGGAGGGCCATTCTCGACGCGGCGGAGAAGGTCATCGGCCGGCTCGGCTATAGTGAGGCGTCAATCGGCTCCATCACGCGCGAGGCGGGTGTCGCCCAGGGAACGTTCTACATCTACTTCAAGAGCAAGGACGAGATTTTCTCGGAGCTTGTTCGGGAAATGGGTCGCAGCCTGCGTCATCGCATCAGCGATGCGACGGCGGATATTCCCGGACGCCTGAATGCCGAGAGGGAAGGCCTGCGCGCGTTCCTCGCCTTCGTCGCCGAACACCCGGAGCTCTACCGGATCGTCCAGGAGGCCCAGTTCGTCGATCCCGAAGCTTACCGCGCTTATTTCCGGGCCTTTGCTGAGGGGTATCGCCAGGGGCTTGCGGCGGCCGCCGCAAGTGGCGAGATCCGTCCCGGAGATGCTGAAATCCGGGCGTGGATCCTGATGGGCATCGCCCGCTCGCTCGGTGAGCGGGCGGTTGTGTTTGGCCACCAGACACCCGTCGACGAACTGGTCGAGACCGCTCACGACCTGATCGTCAACGGATTGAAACGCTGACCGGCAAGTTCCATGGCAGGCTCCGACGCCACATCCCGCAAGCTGGTGCTGTCAGAGCGGCAGGACGATATCGTGCGTCTCTGGCTGAACCGGCCGGAAAGATCGAACGCGCTGGTGCCGGAACTGCTGGAGGCGCTTCGAGACGGCCTGGCATCCGCGGCGGCCGGGCGTCCCGCCGCACTGGTGATCTCCGCGAAGGGGCGCGCCTTTTCGACGGGCGGCGATATCGCCGGATTTCTCGACCATTCCGAAAGCCTGGAAGCGCTGAAGACCTATTCCGAGCGCCTCGTGGGTCTCTTGAACGCGACCATTCTCGATCTGCTGGCCTTTCCGGCCCCCGTCCTTTGCGCCGTACAGGGTGCCGTGACCGGTGGTTCCGCCGCCTTTCCGCTCGCATCCGACATGGTGCTGATGAGTGAGGAAGCTTTTCTGCAACCGTATTACGTCGAAGTCGGTTTTGCCCCGGATGGCGGATGGACAGCGCTATTGCCCGAGCGCATCGGCGCGGCGCGGGCACTGGAAATTCAGCTTAGAAATCGACGCCTCGGGGCTGCGGAACTCAAGGAACTGGGGGTTGCCTCGGAAATCGTTCCACCAGGCAAGCTCCAGGATGCCCTGGCCAGCGAGCTCGTGCGTTTGCGCGGGAAGGAGGCGGCGAGCGTCAGGGCGACAAGGGACCTTGTACGCGATGCCGCCTGGCGTGAGCATGTAGCCCTGCGGCTTGAAGCGGAAAAGACCCGCTTTCTGGAACTCATCGCCCGCAGGGAGGTGGTGGATCGGATGAGGGAATTCGTCGGGCGCAAATGAGCCGGCATGCCTGGGAGGGGTGCATGGAATGGGTCACGGACATGGCGGCGAAGCGGGCGGAAATCTCGCCCGGGCGCATTGCCTTCAAAGACCACGCCACGGGTGCGGAACTCACTTTCGCCGAAGTGAACGCGTGCGCGACCAGGCTCGCCTCCAGATTTGCCGCGCAGGGCTTCAGCCGCCGCGACCGCATTGCCGTCCTGTGCCACAATCGGCCGGAATTCTTTATCCTGCTTTTCGCGGCACAAAAGGCGGGGATGATCCTCGTGCCGCTGAACTGGCGCCAGCCTGCCGCCGAACTTGAACCCATATTGCAGGATTCCGGCGCAAGACTCCTGATTTATGACGAGATCTACGCGGCTACCGCATTCGCTCTTGAGCGTTCGGGCTTGCGGATCGCCGGAATGGAAAGCGAAATGCGGCGCTGGATGGAGACCGCCGCGGATATCCCTTCCAGCGGCCAGCAGGTAAGGGCATCCGATCCCTGGTACCTGCTCTACACCTCCGGCACCACGGGACTTCCCAAGGCTGTCATCCAGACGCCGTCGATGGCCTGGGCGAATGCGATCAACTACTCGCAGGCCGTCGATCTCGTCTCGAGCGACAAAGCCTTGAATTTCCTGCCGCTGTTTCATACGGCCGGCATCAACCTCTTTACCCTGCCGCTGTTCCTGGCGGGGGGCACATCGACGATCCTGCGGAAGTTCGATGAGGAGGCCGTTCTCGACCTGATCAACGCCAGGGAGGTAACGGCCTTTTTCGGCGTGCCCGCCATCTATCAGGCGCTCGCGCTCAACCGGCGGTTCGCCGCCGTCGATTTCTCCGCCATTCGCTCACTCGGCTGCGGCGGCGCGCCGATTTCCGAAGCCCTTCTCGAGACGTATCAGGAGCGGGGCCTGACCATCTGCAACGGTATGGGCATGACGGAAACCGGGCCGACCGTTTTCCTGATGGACAAGGAGAGCGCCGCCGGGAAGATCGGATCGGTCGGCAAGGCGCAAATTCTTGCCGACGTGCGCCTGGTCGGTCTCGACGACGCGGTTGTCGACGGGGAGGGCGAAGGAGAGTTGCAGATCCGCGGACCGGGCGTAACGCCTGGCTATTTCGAAAACAGCGAGGCAACCTCCGCAGCCTTTGCCGATGGCGGCTGGCTGAGGACCGGCGATGTCGCCCGGCGTGATGCCGATGGATATTTCTACATCGTCGATCGCATCAAGGACATGTACATCTCCGGCGGAGAAAACGTCTATCCGGCCGAGGTGGAACGGGTCCTGACCGCCCATGATGCGGTGTTGGAGGCCGTCGTCATCGGGGTTTCCGACGAAAAATGGGGCGAGGTTGGCGCCGCCTATCTGATTGCCAAACCCAATCGGAGCATTGATGTCGACGCCCTCGCTCGCTGGTGCCGCGAGCGGTTGGCCGCCTACAAGGTGCCCAAGAGCTTTCATGTGACCACCGAATTGCCGCGAACGGCCGCCGGCAAGGTTCAAAAGCACATCCTGAAAAAAGCGTATTCGCAAGCCGCGAAGGAAATTTCGCAATGACAGGTTTTGCGCCGATCGAAGCGGAATGGACGCCAATCCAGGCGGATTTCGACAGTTTTGCCGAGATTTCCGGCGACGACAATCCGATCCATGTCGACCCTGTGTTTTCCGCGCGCACGCGTTTCGGGCGGACTGTATCGCACGGAATGCTTCTCTACAGCCGGGTGTGGGCGCTCATTCGCGAAGCCGTGCCGGGAAAACGCCACGAGCTACAATCCCTGATGTTCCCCAATCCCGCCTATGCCGATGAAGCTCTGGTGATCCATGTGGTTGCGGAGGAGGGCGGCGAGGCAGGGCGGCTGAAAATCAGCGTGCGCCGAAAGCGCGACGACGCGGTGGTGCTGCAAGGGGAATGCGTGCTGGGTGGGGAAGGAAAGTGGAATGACACTGGCATTAGGTGACACCGCTTCTGTAACGCGAACGTATAAGGCGGGCGATGCGCCTGCCTATGCCGAACTCGCCGGTCTGAGGGGGGTGCCCGATCGCGTGCCCGAACCTTTGATCGGTGGTCTGTTTTCCTATCTCCTCGGCGTCGAATTGCCGGGCTTCGGAACGAATTACCTCAAGCAGGAAATGCGTTTCCTGGCTCCTGCGGCTTATGACGAACCGCTGACCGCGCGGGTGACGATTACCCGCCTGCGGCCGGAAAAGCATCTGGTCGACCTTGAGACCATTTGCGAGGCCGCCGACGGCAGGCGCATCTGCGAGGGGCGTGCTCTCGTCTATGTCGAGGATGTGGGAAAGAGCTAGGATCCGGCCAAGGCGCTTTTGCCGGCTCAAGCCCGACGCGGTTCAGCGCACGCCCGTTACGAGATCCAGCAGCAAGGCGTTGAACTTGTCCGGCTCTTCGAGGTGCGGGGCATGTCCCGAAGCGTCGAAGGTATGGATCGTTGCCTGCCTGATATGTTCGGCTTGCCATAGGGCTACGTCGCGGCGATAGAGCGCGCTGCGCGCGCCGGTTGCCAGATGGACCGGAATGTCGATTTCGGAAAGCAGGGCACGGAAATCCTGAGAGGTCAGGGAAGCCCACATCGGCCTGAGCAGCTTCGGGTCGGCGCTGGCAATCTCCGACACGGCGAAGGCGAGCAGTTTCGGGTCGGGCTCGCTCCCTTCCGCGAAAATCCGACCGGCGATCCGATGACTGAACTGGGGCCAATATGGCTCGATGGCGCATAATATTTCGGCATTCCGGCCGGCATCCGTGCCGTCGCTGGTGCCAAGTCTCCAGCCGTCGTCGTTCAGAACCTTCGCGGTCATGTCCTCTACGACGAGGCATGCCAGTCGCGCCGATCCGTGCCGTTCGACCAGGCTGTAGGCGACATGCGCGCCCATCGACCATCCAACCAGCACGACATCGCGCAAGTTCTCCGCCCGGAAAAGCTCCGACACCTCGTCGGCGGCACTTTCAATCGCAAGCTCCGCTTTGTCCCCGGTCCCGCCGTGGCCCGGCAGGTCGGGAGCGATGACGAGCGTTTCTCCGGCAAGAGCCGAGAATTGCGGCTTGAAGAAGCCGCCGTGGCAGGACCAGCCATGGAGCAGGACGACAGGCTTGCGTTCCGGGCGGATCTTTCCGGCGGAACGTATGGCCAGGCGGCAGGCGGAAGTCGCCGTCACCCGCCTTGGCCCCTGAGCCGCCCGACAATGCCGGCCGGGAAGAAATAGACCGACAGGATGAAAAGCACGCCAAGCCAGAGCAGCCAGCGCTCGGGCGCGACAAGAACGGAGATCAGCGGCAAAGCCTCGGTCGCCTTTTCCGCCACGCCCATGACGTCCTGAAGATAGGTCTGGGCGAGAATGAAGATCGTGGCGCCGATCACCGCGCCGTACATGGTGCCCATGCCGCCGATGACCACCATCAGCAGGATATCGACCATGATTTCCATCGAAAGCGTGGTGGCCGGGCCCGTATAGCGCAGCCAGATGGCGAGCAGGGAGCCGGAAAGCGCGGCCATGACCGCCGAAAGAACGGTGGCCGTCGTGCGGTACAGGACGGCGCGGTAGCCGATCGCTTCGGCGCGGAAACCGTTGTCGCGCACGGCCTGCAGCGTTCGGCCGAAGGGCGAGTTGACGATCCGCAGCATAACCAGGAACAGGAAGGCCGACAGGAAGAATATCAGGTAGTAGGCAATCAGCCGCCCGTTGATCGCGGTCCCGAAAAGCTTCTCCTTGATCGGCCGGAAGCCCGGCGTGAGCTCTCGGGGAATGCGATAGGTAAGGCCGTCTTCGCCACCCGTGAAGCCTGAGAGCTGGGATACGAGAACCGCGAAGGCGCTGGCGATGGCAAGTGTCACCATCGCGAAGAAGATCGCCTTCACGCGCAGCGAAAACAGCCCGATGGCGAGCGCGAATACCGCCGCGACGATGGCGCCGGCGAGCATGCCAAGCAGGATCGCCGTGAAGCTTGGTCCCATGGAAGACAGCGTGAGCGCGGTTCCATAGGCGCCAATACCGAAAAACATGGTGTGGGCGAAGGAGACGATGCCCGTATAGCCCAGAAGAAGGTCGTAGCTTGCCACCAGCACGACGAAGATCGCGATCTTCGCCGCCGTGTCGAGGGACTTCGTGCCGGGGTAAAGGAACGGCGCCAGCAGAAGGGATATGCCGATCGCCAGGACGACAAGGCTGAGGACGCGGCTGCGGGGGTAGTCGCCGGAAAGAAGGGTCTTCAGCATCCTGGCCGCCTCACTTTGCCTTCACCACGGGAAACAGGCCCTGCGGGCGCCACATCAGGATCACCACCATCAGGCCGATCGTCGATACCAGGGCGATCTTGGGAGCGAGGAAGGCGGTGTAGTTCGACAACAGGCCGACGAGCAACGCGCCGATGAAGCAGCCCTCGACGGAGCCGAGGCCGCCGATGATCACCACGATGAAGACCAGCACCAGGATTTCCGACCCCATATGCGCGGTAATCGTCTCCTGGTAGAGCCCCCACATGACGCCGCCAAGTCCGGCAAGGGCGGAGCCTGCTATGAAGACCATCAGGAACAGGCGCTTGATGCGATAGCCGAGCGCCTCGACCATCTCGCCGTTCTCCACGCCCGCGCGCACCAGGAGGCCGATCCTGGTGGAACGCAGCACGTAGCGCATCGCCAGGAACAGGGCGAGGCCGATCCCCACGGCCATGATGCGGTACTTTTCGATCGCCGCCCCGGCGACGATCACGGACCCGCGCAGCGTTTCCGGCCGCGCGAGATGGATTGCGTCCGGGCCCCAGATGACGTGAATGAGTTGCTGCGTGACGATGAGGCCGCCCATCGTCACCAGGATCTGCTTCAGGTGATGGCCGTAGACCGGCATCACGATGACCCGCTCGAAGGCGTAGCCCATGGCGCCCGTCACAAGCGCCGCCGCGCAGATCGCCAGGAATACGGCCGCGAGATTGAGAACGACGCTCGGGGACGCTGTCCAGCCGCCCATCCAGGCAAGGGCCGTGAAGCCGACGAACGCGCCGACGGACACGAACGCTCCGTGGCCGAAGTTGATCACGTCCATCAGGCCGAAGACCACGGTAAGCCCGGATGCCATGACGAAGATCATCAGGCCCATGGCAAGTCCGGCGACCGTGAGTGTGAGCCAGGTCGTCGCATCGCCGATCGCGGCGAAACCGAGCAAGGCGAGCATGGGCACCAGCAGGATCGGCAGGGCGGCAGTCAGCCTGTCGGCCAGCCCTGCCTGCTCTATCCGGGGTCGGATGGCTGTATCGCTCATTGATGGGCCTCCAGGCTCAGTCCCATGAGCCTTTCCTGAAGTGCCGCATCGGCGGCCAGGGCCGCCATGTCGCCGGCGTGGATGATGCGCCCGTCGTCCATCACGGCGACGGTGTCTCCCAGCGCGCGGGCCATGGCGAAATTCTGCTCGACGAGGACGATGGTCGTCTCCGTTTCCTTCAGCTGCTTGAGGGCCCCCGTCATCGACTTGATGATTGCCGGCGCCAGTCCCTTGGTCGGCTCGTCGATCAGGATCAGGTCCCGCGGCTCGATGATCGCCCGTGCGACGGAAAGCATCTGCTTCTGGCCGCCCGATAACGTGCCGGCGGATGATTCCCAGAACGTGCGGATGGGCGGAAACAGATCGCATATCCAGTCGAGGCGGCGCTTGTCGGGCGCGCCCCGCGTCGCGGCCAGGGTCATGTTTTCCGCCACCGTCAGGTCGGTGAAGATGCCCATGTCTTCCGGAACGAAGGCGATGCCCTTCCGTGAGATGGCGGGCGTGTCCAGGGAGGTGATGTCCTTGCCGCGAAAGCGAACCGCGCCCCGGCTAGCCTTCCACAGGCCCATGATCGTGCGCAGGGTCGTGGTCTTGCCGGCGCCGTTCCTGCCCAGCAGCATCGCGACGCCGCCCTCGGGCACGCTCAGGTCGACCCCGTGCAGGATGTGATAGGGGCCGATATGCGTGTGGACGCCGTCGAGTGTCAAAATCGCCTCAGGCATTGGCGGTTTCCCCCACGGCGGACTCGATTTCGTCCGGATCCCTGCCGAGATAGGCCTGCTGGACGATGGGCGATGCGATGACTTCCGCCGGTTGTCCGTCCGCCACCAGTGCGCCGTTGTGCAGGACGATGATGCGGTCGGCGAGCGAGCGGATCACGTCCATCTTGTGCTCGACCAGCAGGATGGTCCTGTCGGCGTCGGCCTTGAGGCCGCGAATGAGATCGAGGATCACGGGAACCTCGTCGACGCTCATGCCGGCCGTCGGTTCATCGAACATCAGGACCTGCGGACCAAGGGCGATCATCAGCGCGACCTCGAGCTTGCGCTGGTCGCCGTGCGACAGGGCGGAGACGGCGAGGCCGGCCTTGTCGAGAAGCCTGACTTCGGCCAGGACGTGCTCGGCGCGCTCGATCAGCTCCACATGGTTCTCCGCGATGGAGAAGAGGTCGAAGCCCTTGCGCGCCTTCGCCTGGGCGACGAGCCGGACGTTTTCGCGCACCGTCAGGGAAGGGAAGAGGTTCGTGAGCTGGAAGGCCCTGCCGATGCCCTTTTCCGTCCGCGCCGGCACGGACATGCGGGTGATGTCCTCGCCATTGAGGGCCACCTTGCCGGCCGTGGCGCGCAACTGCCCGGAAATCAGGTTGAAATACGTCGTCTTGCCGGCACCGTTCGGGCCGACGATTGCCGTCAGTGTGCCGCGGTTGAAGGCACAGGACACATGGTCGACCGCGACATGCCCGCCAAAGCGGATCGTCAGGTCGCGCGTCTCCAGGACCGGATGCTCCCTGTTCAAGGAAATCCCTCCGTGATCCGGTTTCGGAAAAAAGGTCCGCCGCGCTTCGGGCCGAAGCAGCCGGCGGACCACTCCGCTGCGCTCAGTTGCGAACGGGGATGTTCATGTCCTCGATCTTCAGCTCGCGGACGAGCTCGGGAATGCCCCACTCGACGTCCGGGTCGACCTTGATCTTGAAGTGATACATCGGCTGGAGTGCCTGATGGTCTTCGGGACGGAAGATCATCTTGCCCTTCGGCGTGTCGAACTCCATGCCTTCCATCGCCGCGATCAGCTCTTCGCTGTCGGTGGAGCCGCCGGTCTTGCGCAGCGCCGCGACGATGGCCATGCCGGCCGACATGCCGCCGGCGGTGAAGAAGTCGGGCGGGGCGTCGAAGCGGCTCTGGTGCTCCGCAACAAGCCATTCGTTGGCCGGGTTCTTCGGAATTTCGTAATAGTAGTAGGTCGCGCCTTCCATGCCGGGCAGCGCCTTGTAGGCCTGCATGGCGGCCAGGATGTTGCCGCCCGTGGCAATCTCGACGCCGAGGCGTTCGGGTTCCATCGCCTTGATCTTGCCGATCGGATTGTTGCCGCCGGCCCAGATGACGAACAGGATCTTGCGGCCCGGCTCATCCTTCAGCGCGTCGAAGATGCGCTGTGCGCTTGCCGTGAAGTCCTGCGTATCGGTCGGGGCGTATTCCTCGAACACCAGCTTTGCGCCGGTATCCTGCAGCGCTTCCTTGAAGGCGGCCACGCCGTCGCGGCCGAAGGCGTAGTCCTGGGCAAGCGTTGCGATGGAAACGCCTTCCTCGCCGAGCGCCACGGCATTGGCGATCGCGTCCTGCGACGAGTTGCGGCCGGTGCGGAAAACGTAGCGGTTCCAGTTCTCTCCGGTGATGGAGTCGGCCACTGCCGGTTCCACGATCAGCACCTTGCCGTATTCCTCGGCCACCGGCAGCATCGCCAGCGCCACGCCGGATGAAACCGGCCCGACGGCGATATCGGCCTCGTCGTCGCCAAAGGCTTCCGCCAGCGCGGACCGGGCGACGTCGGGCTTCAGCTGGGTATCCTTCTCGATGACGACGATCTTGCGGCCGTCGACTTCCATCGTGCCGGCGGTCGCATATTCAAGGCCCATCATCAATCCCGTATGGGACTGCTTGGCATAGGCCTCCAGCGCGCCGGTCTTGCCATAGACATGCGCGATCTTGATATCGTCAGCCAAGGCAGCCGACGAAACGCCGACACATAGCGCAAGCGCGATCGTCAGCGATCGCTTTCCTGAAATCCGCTTCATCGTGAACCCTCCCGGTCGATGCAAAGCGCCGCTGCCCTCCGCCAGGAAAAAGCGGCATCGGGCTCCTCCATTGGCGGCCATTTCGCACTTCGCAATATATGACGCATGATTCATGTTTCATGTCAATTTGGCGCAATCGTAATTCTGATGCGCAGCGGCAGAACCGCCTTCGATTTGAACGTCCAACGGGAATGCAAATGAAATGAGATGCGGCCAATAAACGGGCAATGATTTTGCGTGGGATTTCCGTCGGGCTTTTTGTCTGATTTCTCCCACGGAGGGAGCGTTTGACCGGATCCAGCCGTTTCTTGTTCGCACGGCGATGCGGCTGCGAGTAAGTAGGTGTCTTTATAAAATAACTGACAATTCAAATATTAAGTGGCGGAAGAGGTGGGATTCGAACCCACGAGACGGTTCCCCGCCTGGCGGTTTTCAAGACCGCTGCCTTCAACCACTCGGCCACTCTTCCTTGCCTTCCGTTTCCAGCGTGGGAGATGGAAAGTCAAGCCGGCAATCGACGCCTCCGCCAAATTGTGTGGGCACCCCGGAAGCCCGGTCCTTCGGCGAGTCAGATCAAGGGTATGATTCAGTTGGTGCCGAAGCTGGAACCGAACTGAAGACCGCTTGCAATCAAGGCCCTGAATCCTTGCCGCAGACGTCTGCCTAGTGTCATTTCGGTCACGCTTAACTTTTTATTAACACTAAAGAAATGAGTTTCACCCGAAATTCGGGCTCCCCGGGTCGACCGACACTTCACGATAAAGTAAGAGCTTTCGTTGCATGCTTTTCCAAAGCGCCTCAGGAGTGGGGGCTGGCGCTATCAGGCAGGGCATGATCCGGGGGTTTGCAGGTGACTGCGGCCTGCCCGGAATCTTCGAAAGCGGTTCGTCGGCAATCCGGGATTGGCTCAGCGCAGAGCCCGTGAGTGTCGGCAACGTGTATCGAGTAGGCGGCATGGTATCGAAGAAGCAGGCTCCCGCAATCCGCATTCAGCGTGATCAAACCCTTGGCTCGCCCATCGCGAAGACCGCCGTCGTTCTTGCCACCACCACGCTTTGCCTCGCCATAGCGGGCTGTTCCAGTTCTCCGAGTGGCAAGAAGGTCAAATTCAGTTCAGCGAAATACGGCGTGCCCGCGAGCCCGAGGGTGGTTGCCGACGGGCAACCCGTGCCCAAGGGCGGCGGACGCGCGGTCGTCGGAAAGCCCTACAAGGTCGCGGGCAAAACCTACCGCCCGAAGCTCGATACCGACTATGAGAAGGTCGGACTGTCGTCCTGGTACGGACCGACGTTCCACGGCCGCCTGACGGCGAATGGCGAAGTGTTCGACAAGACGTCGATCACCGCGGCTCACACCACCATGCCGCTGCCTTCCTATGCGAGGGTCACCAATCTGGAAAATGGCCGTTCGCTCATCGTTCGGGTGAACGACCGGGGTCCATTCCACGGCAATCGCGAGATCGACGTTTCCGAGCGCGCGGCGGGCCTGCTCGATTTCAAGCGCAAGGGCGTCGCCAAGGTGAAGGTCGAGTATGTCGGTCCGGCGCGGCTGGACGGCCGTGACGAGGCCTACCTTCTTGCCTCGTATGTTGGTCCCGGCGCGACGACGCCTGGCGGAACCCTGCCGGGTACATTGCTCGCGCAGGCGACCCCTCCGGTTACGTTCGGCAACGCCGCTCCGGTTCCCCAGGCGAGGCCCTATCTGGACGCAACGCTTGTCGCGAGCGCCGAATTGCCGCAGCAGCTGGAGCTCGCCGCCTTCGACCCGGCCATCGCATTCGAGGCATCCGCCAGCACGATCCAGATCGCATCCGCGAATGCTTTCGTGCCGCCGTTGCCCGAGGCGCAGGACGGCGACGCCGCAGCTTACGCACCCGGTTTGCCGACCGACCTGCGTTCCTTCGTCGCCCCGGCCGCATTTACGCCCGGCGTTGGGCCGGCGCGAGAGGAACCAATTCTCGGCGTTCTGCCGGCATCGGCCCCGGTGCCGGGTTTCAGGCGAGGGGCTGCCGTATCGTCCTATGCTGCGAACGTCCGCGTTTCACTCGCTTACGAAGCCCTGCAATTGGTGGGCGGCGGCCTGCCTCTCAAGAAACTTGCGTCGAATTCGACCGACTGACGCGCACTGCGGATATCGCCGCCTAACAAGTTGATTTGACGCGAATTCCCTTTACCCTGCCTGAATTCGGGTAAAGGGAAGTTCGGGCGTGCTTTTGCATCGTTTTCATCTGGTGCCGGTCGTGGCCGGCATCCTGGTTCTGCTGACGATCGGTTTTGCTCGTGCAGCGGGCGAGACTGCCGCCGCAAAGACATCCGCCTATCTGCTCGACATGACGACTGGAACGCTGCTGTCGGCCGAGAATCCGGACAGGCCGTTCCCTCCCGCCTCCACCGCAAAGCTGATGACGGCAGCAGTGGTCTTCAAGGCGCTGGGAGACGGCGAGATCAGGCCCGATACGAGCTATCAGGTGAGCGAGCACGCGTGGCGAACCGGCGGAGCGCCGTCCCGGACGACAACCATGTTTGCCGCCTTGAACAGTTTCGTCTCGGTTGACGATCTGCTGCGCGGCCTGATCATTCAAAACGCGAATGACGGCGCAATCGTGCTTGCGGAAGGGCTCAGCGGCAGCGAGGCCCAATTCGCCGAGCGCATGAACGCCCTGGCGAAGGAAATCGGCATGACGCAGAGCCGATTCGCCAATCCGACCGGATATGACGCGGAGGGCGCGCAGACGACCGCGCGGGACCTGGCGACGCTCGCAAACTATGTGGTGAAGGAGTTTCCCCAACGCTATCCGTTGTTCAGCCAGGCGGATTTCACCTGGAACAATATTTTCCAGCGCAACCGCAATCCCATCCTCGGAGCAATCCGCGATCTCGACGGCATCGTCGCCGGCTACAGCGAAGCGGACGGCTTCAACGCGATCGGATCCATGCTCCGTGGCGAAAGACGGTTCCTGGCGGTAGTGGCGGGGTATCCGACGCATCAGGCGCGGGTTGCCGCGCTCGAGAAGCTCTTCGACAGCGTCGACAAGGATTTCGAGGAAGTCAGGCTTTTCGAAGCTCGGGAGATAGTCGCCGAGGCAAGAACCTATGGTGGCAGCGAATCGCGCGTCGGGCTGGTGGCAGGTAAACCGGTCGACGTGCTGCTTCCGCGCGGCGACCGGCATGCCTTCCGCCTTCGCGCCGTATATCGGGGGCCGCTCGTAGCGCCGGTTGCCAAGGGCACCGTGGTTGGTGAACTGCGCATCCTGCACGAAGATAGCGTTACCTATACGGTACCTCTAGTCACCGCGGAAAACGTAGGCGCCGGCACCATGCAAAGTCGGGCTTTCGATACAGTCGCCGAAACGCTATTCGGGTGGTGGTAGACAGCCGGCAAAGGCGGACGACGTGGCGGGGCAGTTCATTACATTCGAAGGCGGTGAGGGCGCGGGAAAATCCACCCAGATCGCGCGCCTGAAGGCTCGACTGGAGGCCATGCGCATCCCCGTCCTCGTTACACGCGAGCCCGGCGGATCGCCGGGAGCGGAGGCCGTGCGCAACGTGCTGCTTTCCGGCAAGGCCCGCCAACTCGGAGCGGACGCCGAGGCGTTGCTTTTCGCCGCCGCCCGCGCCGACCACATGGATACGGTCATCCTGCCCGCCCTGGCCCAAGGCAAATGGGTGCTTTGCGACCGTTTCACCGATTCCACGCGCGTCTATCAGGGTGAGGCTGGTGTCGCACCCGCCTATATCGAAGAGCTGGAGCGCCTGGCGATTGCCGGCAGGAAACCGGACCTTACGCTCCTGATCGACGTTCCGGCTCAACTCGGGTTGGCGCGGGTCCATGCGCGTTCGTCGCTCGGCAGCGTATCGGATCCGGACCGGTTCGAGCAGGACGATATCGAAGTTCACAAGCGCAGAAGAAGGCTTTTTCTGGATCTGGCGGAAACCGAGCCGGATCGCCTTGCCGTAATTGACGGCTCAAAAGGACCGGATAGCGTCGCCGAGGCCATCTGGCAGCAGGTCCAGCAGCGCCTGGCAGATGCCCTGGCCGAGACAAAGCGTATCGTTCCGATCGCCGGGCATGGTCCCGCAAAGGAAGGCCAGCGCGATGGCGAAGCGTGAAATCGTCGTATCCGTCGGAGAGGCGGACGAACTCGACGGTGTGCCCTTGCCGCGTGAAACCTCCGGGCTGATCGGCCACGGCGAGGCGGAGGGCGCGCTTTTGGCGGCCTATCGCTCCGAGCGTTTTCACCATGCCTGGATCATTGGCGGCCTTCGGGGAATCGGCAAGGCGACGCTTGCATTCCGCTTCGCCCGGTACGTTCTTTCCCATCCCGATCGCTTCAGCGACGCGGTAGCGCAGGCGAAGGATCTTTCCGTCGAACCGCAAAGCCCGGTCAGCCGGAAGATCGCCGCTGGTTCCCATCCCGACCTCCTGCATCTGCGCCGGCCTTATGACGACAAGCGCGATCGCTTCAAGTCGGATCTTCCGGTTGACGAGGTGCGGCGCACCGTTTCGTTCTTCGGCTCGACGGCGGCCGGCGGCAACTGGCGCGTCTGCATTGTGGATGCGGCCGACGACATGAACCTGAGTGCGGCCAACGCGCTTTTGAAGATCCTGGAAGAACCGCCGCCGCGCTCGGTATTTCTCGTACTCTCCCATGCGCCCGGGCGGCTGCTGCCGACCATCCGCTCCCGCTGTCGTCAACTGCTGCTGCGCCCTCTCAGCGGCGTCGAGATGGGCGAGGGCATCGCCCATGCGCTTCCGGGCCTTGACCTTTCCAACGACGACTTGGAGCGCATTTCGCGGCTGGCTGACGGTAGTCTGCGCCGCGCTATCCAGCTTGCCGCGGGTGGCGGACTGGACTTTGCGCGTGAATTCGAGGCAATGGTCGCACTGCTGCCGCACATTGATGTCGACCGGTTGCATCGCTTCGCCGAAATGGCCGGTGCAAATGGCGCCGAGGACGCCTGGCAACTCTTCCACGATCTCGCCGCAGACTATCTCCATCGCAGGCTGAAGGAGGATGCTTCCGGCTCCGGCGGGCGTCTTGTCAGGTGGAGCGAGGTATGGGAAAAGACCGTCACCGCCGTTTCGCAAGCCGAAGCTCTGAATCTTGACAGGAAGCAGGTCATCTTGAGCGTTTTCAGGCAAATGGCCGAAGCCGAACGAATGCGGAGCAGGAACTAGGCCATTGCCTCGTTACGCCACCCGCAAACGACCCTGCCCATCTCGAATTCTGCCGTCCGTATAGCATTTCAGGCCCTATGATCGGCCTCGATGGCTGCACGGCCTCCGACACTGAAGAAACCATGACCGCCAAAACCCCGTTCTACATCACGACCGCCATTTCCTATCCGAATGGATCACCGCATATCGGCCACGCCTACGAGGCGATTGCCACGGATGCGATTGCCCGTTTCGAGCGGCTGGACGGCCGCGACGTCTATTTCCTGACCGGCACGGATGAGCACGGCCAGAAGATGCTGCAGACGGCGCGCAAGGAAGGGATCGACGTGCGAGATCTGGCCGAGCGCAATGCCGGCCGTTTCAAGGAGATGGTCGCGAAGCTCGGCTGTTCCAACAATGATTTCATCCGCACCAGCGAAGCGCGGCATCATGCGGCGTCGAAGGCGATCTGGGAGCGGATGGCGGCCAATGGCGACATCTACAAGGACAGCTATTCAGGCTGGTACTCGGTTCGCGACGAAGCCTATTATCAGGAAAGCGAAACGGAACTGCGTGAAGACGGCGTGCGTTACGGCCCGCAAGGCACGCCCGTAGAATGGGTGGAGGAGGAGAGCTATTTCTTCCGCCTCTCCGCCTATCAGGACCGCCTTCTTGCGCACTACGAGGCCAATCCGGATTTCATCGGCCCTGATGAGCGGCGCAACGAGGTCGTCAGCTTCGTAAAGGGCGGGCTGAAGGATCTTTCGGTCTCGCGCACCACCTTCGACTGGGGCATTCCGGTGCCGGGCGACGAGAAGCATGTGATGTACGTGTGGGTGGATGCGCTTACCAACTACATCACAGGCCTCGGATTTCCGGACGAGAACGCCGAGAACTGGCGCTATTGGCCGGCCAACCTGCACGTCATCGGCAAGGATATCGTGCGGTTTCACGCCGTCTACTGGCCGGCATTCCTGATGTCGGCCGGCATCGCGGTGCCGAAGCGGGTCTTCGCTCACGGCTTTCTGTTCAACCGCGGCGAGAAGATGTCGAAGTCGGTCGGCAATGTCATCGACCCCTTCACGCTCGTCGATCACTACGGTCTCGATCAGGTCCGCTATTTCTTCCTGCGCGAAGTGCCTTTCGGTCAGGACGGCAACTACAGCCACGAAGCGATCGTCAATCGCGTGAATGCCGATCTTGCCAACGACCTTGGCAATCTGGCGCAGCGGTCGCTTTCGATGATCGCCAAGAACTGCGACGGCAGCTTGCCAGTGCCGGGCGCGCTCTCCGAGGCGGACAACGCTATTCTTGGCCAGGCGGATGCCATGGCCGCAGCGTGCCGCGAGGCGATGAATAGCCAGGCAATCCATCAGGCCTTGTCTACCGTTTGGGCTTGCGTCGCGGAAGCGAACCGGTATTTCGCTTCGCAGGAGCCGTGGGCGCTGCGCAAGACCGATCCGGATCGCATGGGCACGGTGCTTTATGTAACGGCCGAAGTGATCCGGCAGGTGGCGATCCTTGCCCAGCCGGTCATGCCGGACAGCGCGTCGAAGCTTCTCGACCTGCTGTCGGTCGCTCAGGATGCCCGCGATTTCTCCACGCTCGGCAGCGTGGGACGGCTGGCAAGCGGCATCGCTCTGCCGAAACCGGTCGGCGTCTTCCCGCGCTACGTGGAGGAAGAAAAGAGCGAGGCATCCGCGTGATGCTTGTCGATAGCCACTGCCATCTCGATTTTCCGGATTTCGACGAGGAACGGGACCAGATCGTGGCCCGCGCGGCCGAGGCCGGCGTCAGGACGATGGTGACGATCTCCACCCGGGTCCGCCGCTTCGACGCGATCCGCGCGATCGCCGAGCGCTATGACAACATTTTCTGTTCCGTCGGTACCCACCCGCACAATGCAGGCGAGGAGACCGACGTCACGGTTGAGGAACTCGTGCGCCTGTCCGAGCACCCGAAAGTGGTGGCTATCGGCGAAGCCGGGCTCGATTATTTCTATGACAAGGCGCCTCGCGATGCTCAGGCGCAAGGGTTGCGCCGCCATATCGCAGCGGCGCGCGAAACGGGCCTGCCGCTCGTCATCCATGCACGCGACGCCGACGACGATATGGCCGCGATCCTGGAAGACGAAATGGGGAAGGGGGCTTATCCGGCCCTCCTGCATTGCTTCTCGTCCGGCAGGGCGCTGGCGATGAAAGGCATTGAGCTTGGTCTTTATGTCTCCTTTTCCGGAATTCTCACCTTCAAGCGGTCCGAAGAGCTGAGGCAGATCGCTGCCGAATTGCCCGTCGACCGGCTGCTGGTGGAGACCGACGCCCCCTATCTTGCGCCGCAACCCTGGCGGGGGAAGCGCAACGAGCCGGCTTATGTCCGCCACACCAACAAGGTGCTGGCCGATTGTCACGCCATGAGCGAAGAGGACATGGCCGCGCAGACGACTGAAAACTTCTTCCGCTTGTTCAGGAAAGCGCGCCGGCCGGAGGCAGGATGAGCGCGTCGCGTCTGGAATTCACGATCCTAGGCTGTGGTTCGTCCGGAGGCGTGCCGCGCATCGGCAATTTGTGGGGCAGTTGCGACCCGAAGGAGCCGAAAAATCGTCGCCTGAGATGCTCGCTGCTGGTCCGGCGGATCTCCGACGCCGGAACCACGACGGTTCTCGTGGATACCGGTCCGGACCTCCGTCAGCAGCTGCTGGCAGCAAACGTGGCCGATCTGGATGCCGTCATCTACACCCACGCGCATGCCGACCATATCCACGGCATCGACGATCTGCGGGCGATTGCGATCAGTCATCGCCGCCGCGTGCCGGTTTATATGGACGAGGCAACGTCCGAACGCGCGCACCAGGCCTTCGGTTATTGTTTCGTGACCCCGCCGGGATCGAATTACCCGCCGATCCTGGACGAGCACCGCATCCAGCGAAAGCGCGAATTTCAGATCGAAGGAGCGGGCGGAGCGATCTCCGTCCTGCCCGTCACCGTCAATCACGGCGATATCGACTCTTTGGCGTTTCGATTTAATGACGTCTGCTATCTGCCTGATGTAAAAGAGATTTCTCAGGAGGCGGCAAGGCAGATGACAGGCCTGTCCGTCTGGATACTCGACGCGCTTCGGCTGACGCCGCACCCAAGTCATTTTTCGCTTTCCGATGCGCTGAGCTGGATTGAACGCCTGCAACCGAAGCGGGCCATCCTGACCAATATGCATATCGATCTCGATTACAGCACATTATGCGAAACGTTGCCGGCCAATGTCGAACCGGCCCATGACGGCCTGACGTTCACCGTCTGAAGACATGCGACCGGGTCAAAGACCGCTCAGTCCACCAACTCAGGAGCGGCTGGAACGCTCTGCCTTTGCCTATCTGCAGCGCTATGCCACGTCACGCGAGAACTTGCGGCGTGTCCTGTCCAGAAAGGTCGAACGCGCAGCCAGGGCGAATGACCTTGACCCATCCGAATTTGCGGGAATGGTCGATCGTGCCGTCGCGCGGTGCGTCGAGCTCGGACTTGTCGATGACGCAGCCTATGCCGAGATGCGTGTCACCAGTCTGCGGCGGCGCGGACGGTCGAGCCGCAAGATCCGCGCGACGTTGAGCGCCAAAGGCGTTGAAGCTTCGGTCCTGGATGCGGCGATGCAGAAGGACGACGGAAGCGATCTGGCCGCGGCCATCATCCATGCGCGCCGCCGCCGGATCGGGCCTTGGCGGACGAAGCCGGCAGACGAGAACACGCGGAGCCGCGAAATTGCGTCCATTTGCCGGGCCGGGTTCTCATACGGGATCGCGCGCCGCGTCGTGGAGGCGAATTCGCCGGAAGACCTTGCATCAGCCGATTAATCGCCTGGGCAATCGATCCGCCAAGGCCACAGCAAACCGCACCATAAGAATATTCCATAATATATCTTATGCGAATTATGGATTCAGGAAGATGCGGATGCGCAATGGCCCTGCGGTGATGCTCTCTCATGCCCCTTCCGCTACCGCGTGGCCCGAATTTGACGAAACTCACACTGAACGGAAGACGAGCCAGGTCCAGTGAACGCCGGCGGCGCGAGAACGCTCCTGCATCGGGCCGGTTTGCCGTTGTCTCAGCAGCTCGAAACTCTCGCGCTCTGCCATGGCAATCGTTTCGTCCGTCGACACCGGAAAGACAAAGCCTTCGTGTTCCTTGCCTCCGTGGCGAAGCGAGATGATCAACAGTCCGCCCTGTACGGCGATGTTCTTCAGGTTCCGGAGCGCCGCTTGCCGCTCGCTGTTCTGCAGGTGATGCCAGACCGCACTCAATAGCACCAGGTCAAAAGGTTGCTGCCGGCGGAGCGTGACAAGCTCGGGCAGGCAGTCGTTGATCCAGGATATCGCTTCCTCCGGATGGAGCTGCATGCCGGCCTTGCGCAATTCATCGACCGGTTCCACGGCAGTCACATGATGGCCCTTCCCTGTTAACCATGCTGCGTCGCGTCCTGTGCCCGCGCCGATATCCACGATACGCGCCGATTTGACCGGAAGGAGATCGGAAACGGGAGACAGATGGTGTTCCGATGTAATCGCTTCGAAGCGCGTGATCAGATCACCAGCGGACACGGCGTATCTGGCGAGGATGTCTGATCGCATCAAACTGCTCCTGATGGTTCGGAGGACTTGCTTTTCGGTCGTGCTTCGCTAGGTTCCGCCGCAATCAAAATCGAGAACCTGCCCATGTCGAATGCCGCGCCGCGTATATCCTTTGTAAGCCTTGGTTGCCCGAAGGCGCTTGTCGATTCCGAGAGGATCATCACCCAGTTGCGCGCGGAAGGCTATGAACTCGCTCGCAAGCACGACGGCGCGGACTGCGTGATCGTCAACACATGCGGCTTTCTTGACAGCGCGAAGGCGGAATCGCTCGATGCGATCGGTCAGGCCTTGAAGGAAAACGGCAAGGTGATCGTCACCGGCTGCATGGGAGCCGAACCGGACCAGATTCGCGAAACGCATCCCAGTGTGCTGGCGATCACGGGCCCTCAGGCCTATGAGAGCGTCATGGCGGCGGTGCATCAGGCGGTGCCGCCGGCGCATGATCCTTTCCTCGATCTCGTTCCGCCGGAGGGCGTCAAGCTGACGCCACGCCACTACGCCTATCTGAAAATCTCCGAAGGCTGTTCGAACCGCTGCAGTTTCTGCATCATCCCTTCCCTGCGCGGCGACCTCGTATCGCGGCCGGCGGGAGATGTCATGCGCGAGGCGGAACGGCTGGTGAAGGCTGGCGTCAAGGAGATCCTCGTCATCAGCCAGGATACGTCGGCCTATGGCGTCGACCTGAAATACGCGGCAAGCGACTGGAAACGGGCCGATGGCGAAACGCGGCCGGTCAAGGCCAGGTTCTACGATCTGGCGGAAGCGCTTGGCGAACTCGGCGTCTGGGTGCGCATGCACTATGTCTACCCCTACCCGCATGTCGACCAGGCGATCGAGCTGATGGCACAGGGCAAGATCTTGCCCTACCTCGATATTCCTTTCCAGCATGCTTCCCCCAACGTCCTGAAGGCGATGCGCCGCCCGGCTCATCAGGAAAAAACGCTCGACCGTATCCGTAAGTGGCGCGAGATCTGCCCGGATCTCGCGGTGCGCTCCACCTTCATCGTCGGCTTTCCCGGCGAGACGGAAGAAGATTTCGAGATGCTGCTGGAGTGGCTGACCGAGGCCAGGCTGGAGCGCGTCGGCTGCTTCAAATACGAGCCGGTCGCCGGGGCCAGGGCAAACGATCTCGGCCTCGATACGGTGCCGGACGAAGTGAAGCAGAGCCGCTGGAACCGCCTCATGGCGCATCAGCAGAAAATTTCCGAGCGGCTACTTCGCCGCCGGGTCGGCCAGCGCATCAAGGTGATCGTTGACAAGTCCGATGGCCTTGCAGCCGTCGGCCGTTCCGTCTGGGACGCTCCGGAAATTGACGGCTCGGTGCATATGACCGCCCGCCGGCCAGTGCGCGTTGGCGATATCGTCACGGTCAAGGTTGAGGCTTCGGATGCCTATGACCTGCATGGCGCGGTTGTCTGAGGACGCTCAGGGAAGAGGCTGATAAATAATAAAAGGGCGCCCAACGGCGCCCTTTTCCCTTGCATTGACAGTCCGAAGTCAATTGCCGGACAGCAGATCCCTCAGCGACAAGGCGACGATTTCGGTTGCTGCCCGCAGATCAGAAAGCTGCAGATGTTCGTCGGCGCTGTGTGCGTTGGCTTCCAGGATCGAGCGAGGCCCCGCGCCATAGAGGATCGTCGGAATGCCGGCCTCCGAATAGTGGCGGGCGTCGGTGTAGAGCGGCACGCCGGTCGCCTTCACCGCATCGACGCCGAGCAGGCCCGGCGCGTGGCGCTGGATCGCCGAAATCAGCTTCTCCACGCCCTCGATCGGCCGCAGCGGCTCCGCCAGCATGATGCGCCGGCATTCCACCTCCAGGCCTGCGAGCTTGGGTGCGGCCGCCTCGACCAGACGGATCAGCTCGTCCTCGACCTGCTGACCGTTTTCTTCCGGGATCAGGCGGCGGTCAACGCGCATCGTCACCCGGTCGGGCACCACATTGGTGTTGATGCCGCCGGAAATCAGGCCGACGGTGATCTGCGGCGAACCGATGCCGATCTGGGCACTGGTCTTTTCTGTCAACCGCTTGCGCTCTTCGTAAAGCGCCGCGAGGATCGGGGTTGCCGCTTCCAGCGCATCCACGCCGGTCGCCGGCATGGCCGCATGCGCCTGCCGCCCGCGCACGACGATCTCCAGATGCAGACAGCCGTTATGCGCGTTGGTGATCGCGTAGGAGAAGCCGGCCGAGATCGCCAGATCCGGCTTGGTAAGCCCCTGTTCGAGAAGCCATTTCGGGCCGACGAAGCCGCCGGCTTCCTCATCGTAGGTCAGGTGCAGTTCGAGCGTGCCGTTCAAGCCTTCCGCATGGTCGCGCAGCGCCAGCAGCGCAAAGGCGTAGGTTGCGAAATCCGACTTCGAGACAGCGACGCCACGGCCATAGATTGCACCGTCGATTTCGGCGCCGCCATAGGGATCGGTCGTCCAGCCGTCGCCCGGCGGCACCACGTCGCCATGGGCGTTGAGGGCGATCACCGGCCCGCTGCCGTCGCCGAAAACCTCGCGCACGATCAGGTTCGTCACGCTCTTCATGCCGTATTGCTTCACGAAGGGCTCCGGAACCGGATGACGCTCGACCTTGAAGCCAAGGGCTTCCAGCCGGACCGCCGCTTCTTCCGCGTGGGCCGCGGTGTCGCCTGGCGGATTGTCGCTCGGCACGCGCACGAGCGCCTTGAGGAACTCGACCTCATCCGCAAAACGGGCGTCGATCGCCGCTTTCATCAATTCTTCCTCTCCTTGTTGGCCAACTGTTCTATCCAGCCGACCATGGCTTCCACCGCCAATCCCATATCTTCAACGGTCACGCTTTCGAGCGGATTATGGCTGATGCCGCCCTTGCAGCGCACGAACAACATGCCGATATCGGTGAGCTTCGACATTGCCTGTCCGTCATGTCCGGCACCCGACATCATGCGGCGCGGCGTGAGGCCAAGCCGCTGAAGCGCAGCCTCCGCCGCGTCCTGCAAATCCGGCGAACATGGGCAGGTATTCACTTCATGATAGGGCTCGAAGGCAATGGAACAGCCCCTCGCCTGCGCGATCTGCGCCGCCCTCGCCTCGATTGCCTTTACCGCTTCAAGGCGTGGATTGTCCGATGCAGCGCGGATATCGAGCGTCAGGGCCACGTCCGCAGGGATGACGTTGACCGCACCGGGCCTGACGCCCAACTCGCCGACCGTCGCCACAAGACTATCGGTCACACCGCTTCTCGCCGTCTCTTCGATGAAAAGAACAAGCTCACTCGCTGCCGCCAACGCGTCGTGGCGAAGCGCCATCGGCACCGTGCCGGCATGACCCGCCATGCCGGAAATCCTGATGCGGAATCGGGCAGCGCCGGCAATCGAGGTGACGATGCCAAGCGGCAGGTCTTCAGCCTCCAGAACCGGGCCCTGCTCGATATGCACCTCGAGATATCCGAGTACTTCGCCCGGATCGTCGGCGCAAGCGGCAACCCGCTGGGGATCGCCGCCGAATACTCTCAGCGCATCGGCCACGCTGACGCCATTGGCGTCCCGACCCTCCAGCGCCTGGGCGGAGACATGCCCGGCGACCGCGGCCGAAGTCAGCAGAGTGGTCGGAAAACGCACCCCCTCCTCGTCGCCAAAGGCAAGAATGTCGAGGCCGAAAGGTATCTCGATGCCACGCCTAACAATTTCGCGTGCGGCCAATATCCCGCAAATGACGCCAAGATTGCCGTCATACTTGCCGGCGTCGATAACCGTATCGATATGCGAGCCGACCAGGAGCCTGTGGTTCAACGGCGTATTCGATGTCGCCTTGAGGCGTCCCCTCACGGTCCCCATGGCATCTTCGGACACGTCGAGGCCGAAGTCCCGCATCCAGCCGGCGACGAGGTCGGCCGCCTTGCGGTGCTCGGGGCTGAGATAGAGGCGCGTCAACCTGCCTTCTTCGGCGGAGATCGCGGCCAGTGCCTCGATCATCGCCTCGGCTTCGCGTCCAAGCGCAAGGATGTCCGCGTCATCCGGAAGCACGGTCATGCCCCCTCCTCCACCCGGTCTTCCAGGCGGAAGCGGAAAATGCGCGCGATCTGCGTCAGTGCCGTCTCGAATTCCGTCTCGGCGTCGTTTCGGATACGGGCCTCGAAGGCGTCCAGGATCTGGTATTTGGTTGCCCCCTTCACCGCGAAAATGAAGGGAAAGCCGAACTCGTCCCGATAGCGGGTATTCAGGTCGGTGAAATGGGCGAATTCGTCCGGCGTCAACCTGTCCAGGCCTGCCCCTGCCTGTTCCCTGCGCGAATCCTCCGCCATCCGGCCGGAAATTGCCGCCTTGCCGGCCAGGTCGGGATGGGCCCGGATCAACGCCAGTTGGCGGTCCCTGGGCGCCGCCCGCATCGCCCACTCGAAGGCTGCGATCAACGCTTCCCGATTTGCGAAGGGTCGCCTCGTAAAGGCCGACTCGGCAACCCATGCCGAATGCTCCGCGACGTCTCCGAATTCGGTCAGGAATCCCGCAAGGTCAAGCCGGTTCACGTCATCCATGCTGCGTACCATGATGCGCGGCTCCTATTGCGCCGCGATCCAGGCGCCAAGCTTGGCGCGATCTTCTTCCGTCATGCCGGTTTCATTGCCAAGCGGCATGGCGTCCGACTGAACGGCCTGTTGCGTGATCAGCACGGCATAGCGCTTCAGATCCGCAATCGACTCAAGGGTGACGCCTTTGGGCGCTTCCTCGAAGGCCTCATGGGTCGGCTTTGCCGCGTGGCATACTGCGCAATGGGTCTTCGCCAGAACGAGGATCTCGTCGTCGCTCACCCCGGCGGTCGCGGTCGCGGTCTTCGGAGCGGTCATGACCACGGCGATCACAAGTCCCAGTGCTGCCACTGGCAGGCTCCAGGCGAAGGCTTTCAGCGGGTCTCCCGCATCGTGCCGGTTGAAGAAATGGCGCACCATCGCGCCGATGACGATGATCAGCGCCACGATCAGCCAGGACTGGCTATGCGAACTGAGCATCGGATAATGGTTCGACACCATCATCAGGAGGACCGGCAGGGTCAGGTAGTTGTTGTGCACCGAGCGCTGCTTGCCCATCTGGCCGAGCCGCGGATCGGGGGCTTCTCCGGCGATGAGCGACGCCGCGATCTTCTTCTGGTTCGGGATGATCACGCCGAACACGTTGACCGCCATGATCGTGCCGATGAAGGCCCCCACATGGATCAGCGCTCCGCGACCCGAATAGACATGGGTGTAGAGATAGCCGGCGGCCACGATCAGGACAAAGACGATGACAGCGAGTAGCGGCGTGTTGTTGCCGAGCGGCGAGCGGCAGATACGGTCGTAGATCAGCCAGCCGGCGAGCAATGACGCCATCGATATGGCGATTGCCTGCCAGGGTTCGAGCGCCAGCTTCGCCGGATCGATCAGGTAGGCCGAGGCGTTGAAATAATACTGCACCACGAGGAGGCCGAAACCTGTAACCCAGGTGAGATAGGCCTCCCACTTGTACCAGATCAGGTCGTCGGGCAGTTCCTTGGGCGCCACCAGATATTTTTCGACATGATAGAAGCCGCCGCCATGCACCTCCCAGGCGGTGCCATAGACGCCTTCCTTCATCCCCTCCCGCTTGCGGAGGGAAAGATCGAGCGCGATGAAGTAGAAGGACGTGCCGATCCAGCCCACGCCCACGATCAGATGGGCCCAGCGAAGCAGCAAATTCAGCCAGTCGGCAGCAAAAGCGGCGGTCATGCGTTTTTATCGTCACAATGAGAGGTAAGGACCGAAGCGCGGTAATCCGCGCTTCGGATTCTCGGGTTGGGTCGCAAGCGCTGCGCTTATTGCGGCAGCTTGTCGTCGACGCCCTGCACGTAGAAGTTCATGCCAAGCAGCGTGCCGTCGTCGGCAACTTCGCCGGCCTTCAGCCACTCGGTGCCGTCCTGCTTGGTGATCGGACCGGCGAACGGATGCAACTCGCCGGACTTGATCTTGGCCTCGGTCGCCTCGGCCATCGCCTTCACGTCATCGGGCATGTTGGTGTAGGCGGCCATGGTCAGGATGCCATCCTTCAGGCCGTCCCAGCTGGACTGGGTCTGCCAGGTGCCATCGAGCACGGCCTCGATGCGCTTGATGTAATAGGCGCCCCAGGTGTCGACGATGGCGGTCAGCTGCGTGTTCGGGCCAGCGGCGATCATGTCGGAAGCCTGGCCGAAGGCGTGGATGCCGCGCTCGGCCGCAAGCTGCATCGGCGCAGTGGAATCGGTGTGCTGCGTCAGGATGTCGACCCCCTGGTCGATCAGCGCCTTGGCGGCGTCGGCTTCCTTGCCGGCGTCGAACCAGGAGTTCACCCAGACGACCTTGAGCTTGAAGTCGGGGTTCACGGACTGGGCGCCGAGCAGGAAGGCGTTGATGCCCTGCACCACTTCGGGAATCGGGAAGGAGGCGATGTAGCCGGCTACGCCGGTCTTCGACATCTTGGCGGCGATCTGGCCGATGATGTAGCGGCCCTCGTAGAAGCGCGAGTTGTAGCTCGTCACGTTTTCGGCCGTCTTGTAGCCGGTGGCGTGCTCGAACTTCACATCCGGGTACTTCTTGGCGATCTTGATCGTCGGATCCATGAAGCCGAAGGACGTGGTGAAGACGATACCGCAACCCGAACGCGCAAAACGCTCGATCGCACGTTCCGCATCGGCGCCTTCAGGAATGTTCTCGACATATTGCGTCTCGACCTTGTCGCCGAGGGCCTGTTCGACTTCCAGGCGGCCGATATCGTGGGCCTGCGTCCAGCCGCCATCGGTCTTGGAACCGACATAGACGAAACAGGCCTTCAGCTTGTCGGCGGCCTGCGCGCCGGAAACCGACGCGAAGACGGCGGCGAGCGCCAGTCCCATTATCCTGCTTTTCATGATTGCAACTTCCTCTCTGGTTTGAAACTCGGGCTCAGGCGCGCAAAGCGCCCGTCCCGGTCTTTTACTCCGGTTATCGGTCCGGAACGAAGGGCTGGCCGAGAGAAGCCGGTGTATTAACCAGCGTCAGCCGCCGATCACGCGAGATGATGACGAGGACGATCATTGTGGCAAGGTAAGGCAGTGCCGACAGGAACTGCGAAGGAATGCCGAAGCCGAGGGCCTGGGCGTGAAGCTGTCCGATGGTGACGGCACCGAAAAGATAGGCGCCGACGATCACGCGAAGCGGCCGCCAGGAGGCGAACACGACGAGCGCGAGCGCGATCCAGCCGCGGCCGGCAGTCATGTTTTCCACCCATTGCGGGGTATAGGCGAGCGAAAGCTGGGCACCGGCAAGGCCGGCACAGGCGCCGCCGAACAAGACCGCCAGATAGCGGATGCGGATCACGCCGATACCGAGCGTATGGGCCGAGTTCTGGCTGTCTCCGACAGAGCGCAGGGTGAGACCGGCTCGCGTGCGGAACAAGAACCAGGTAACGCCGGCAACCAGCGCAAAGGACAGATAGACGATGATATCCTGCTTGAAGAGGATGTCGCCGAAGAACGGAATATCCGACAGCAGCGGAATCTCGATCGCCTGCAGCTTGATGCCGGGTATGCCGACATAACCCTCACCGATCGCTCCGGACATGCCAAGCCCGAGCAGTGTCAGCGCCAGTCCGGTCGCAACCTGATTGGTGACAAGGGTCAGGGTCAGGACGGCGAACAGCAACGACAGGAACGCCCCCGCCGCGATACCGCCGAGAATGCCGATGTAGGGATCGCCCGTGGTTTGCGCCGTGGCGAAGGCGACGACAGCGCCGATCACCATCATGCCTTCGACACCCAGGTTGAGCACGCCGGAACGTTCCACGACCAGTTCGCCGATAGCCGCAATCAGGAGCGGCGTGGCGGCCGTCACCACGGTGACGATGATTGCAACGGCAAGATCCATTTTATTCTCCTGCCACTGCTACGGCGCCACGGGTCCGCACCAGGCGGATGCGATAGAGGATGAGCGTGTCGCACGCCAGAACAAAGAAGAGCAGCATGCCCTGGAAGACGCGGGTGATCTTGTCGGAGAGCCCGAGGACGATCTGCGCTTCCTCGCCACCGAGATAGGAAAGCCCGAGCAGAAGCCCGGCAAAGAGTACGCCGATCGGATTGAGCCGGCCGAGGAAGGCGACGATGATCGCCGTGAAGCCGTAGCCGGGCGATACGACCGGGCGTAGCTGCTGCACCGCGCCCGATACTTCCGAAATGCCGGCGAGACCGGCAAGCGCGCCCGATAGCAGGAAGGCGAAGAATGTCATCCGGCTGGCGGAAAAGCCGCCGAATCGCCCTGCCCGTGGCGCCTGGCCGGCAATCCTGATCTCGAAACCCTTCAAGGTCCGCGACAGCAGGATGGCAAGGGCGACGACTGCAACCAGCGCGAAGACCGCACCATAATGCGTGCGGCCCGAAGCCAGCACCTCCGGCAGGATCGCGTAGTCGTGGAACGTCCGCGATTCAGGGAAGTTGAACCCTTCCGGATTGCGCCAGGGACCGCGCACCAGCCAGTCGACGAAGAGCTGCGCCACGTAGACCAGCATCAGGCTTGTGAGGATCTCGTTGGTGCCGAAACGGGTCTTGAGGAAGGCCGGAATCGCCCCGTAGGCAGCGCCGCCCGCCATGCCCATGATCATCATCAGCGGCAGCACGACAGGGCTTTGGAAGTCCGGAAAGACGATCGGCAGCGTAGAGCCCACGATGGCGCCCATCACGAGCTGCCCTTCGGCACCGATATTCCAGTTGGAAGACAGATAGCAAACCGAGAGACCGACGCCGATCAGGATCAGCGGCGCGGCCTTCACCGCCAGTTCATGCAGCGACCACGTGCTCGTCAGCGGGCTGATGAAATAGACGTAGAGCGCCTCGACCGGATCCTTGCCGAGAAAAGCGAAGAGAACGGCTCCGAATGCGACGGTAAGCGCGATGGCGATGAAAGGGGAAAGCAGAGCGTAAAGAGCGGAGCGTTCCGGGCGTTTCTGCAATTCAAGCCGCATGGGTGGCCCTTCCTTCAGCCGCCTTGCCGGCCTCGCCGGCATGTCCGCCCATCAGCAGGCCTATCCGCTCGCGCGTCATCTTCTCCGCCGCTTCCGCCGCCGACAGTTCGCCACGCGAAATCACGGCGATGCGGTCGGCAATTTCGAATATTTCGTCAAGATCCTGACTGATGACCAGCACGGCGCTGCCGGCGCGTGCCAGGTCGATGAGCTGCTGGCGGATCGATGCCGCAGCGCCCGCATCCACACCCCAGGTCGGCTGGTTGATCACCAGGACGCCGGGGTTGCGATCGAGTTCCCGTCCAACCACGAATTTCTGCAGGTTGCCGCCCGATAGCGAACGCGCTTCCGGATTGTCGTGCGACATGCGCACGTCGAAATCGGCCTTGAGCTTCTTTTCCAGCTCCTCGGCCTTGCCCCGGTCGAGGAAGCCGGAGAGCACCAGGCCGTCGCGCGTCGCATGGCGGGTGAGGATGATATTTTCCGAAAGCTTCAGGCCGGGCACGGCACCATGTCCCAACCGTTCTTCCGGGACATAGGCGGCGCCCGCCCGCCGCCTCGCATTGATGCCCTTTCGCCCGACCGGAGCACCGTCGATCAGGACGGCATCGGCGCGATCCGAGAGACGCTCGCCGGATATGACGTCGAACAGTTCACCCTGGCCGTTGCCGGCAATGCCGGCAATCGCCACCACCTCGCCGGCCTTCACCTGCAAGTGGATGCTCTTCAGCGGCACGGAGAACGGACCATCGGCCGGCGCGGAAAGGTCGACGATGGCCAGCCGATCCTCGCCCTCCGTTGCAGAAGACGCTTCGCGGGTGATGTCCTTGATGTCCGCACCGACCATCATGCGGGCAAGCGATGCCGGCGTTTCCAGCGCCGGATCGCATTCCATCACCACCTTGCCATGGCGCATGATCGTCGCATGGTGGCAGATGCGCTGCACCTCCTCCAGCCGGTGGCTGATATAAAGAATAGCGCAGCCTTCGTCGGTCAGGCGCTTCAGCGTCTCGAAGAGCTGGTCGGATTCCTGCGGCGTGAGCACCGAGGTCGGCTCATCCATGATAATGAGCTTCGGCTCCTGCAGCAGGCAGCGGACGATCTCGATGCGCTGGCGAATGCCGACCGGCAGATCCGCCACGATGGCGCCGGGATCGAGCGGCAGGCCGTAATCCGCCGACACGCGCCTGATCTTGTCGGCCAGGTCGCGCAGCGACAGCCTGCCCGGAAGGGCAAGGGCGATATTCTCGGTGACCGTCAGGGCCTCGAACAGGGAGAAATGCTGAAATACCATGCCGATGCCAAGTTTTCTTGCTTCGGCAGGTGAGGATATGGCGACCTGTTGACCGTTCCAGGACAAGGTGCCGCCATTCGGCTCCAGCGCGCCATAGAGGATCTTCACCAAAGTCGACTTGCCGGCGCCGTTTTCGCCGAGCAGGGCATGGATTTCGCCGGCCCTCAGATCGATCGAGACTTTGTCATTGGCGAGGATATCGCCGAAACGCTTGGTGATACCGTGCGCCTGCAGCAGCAAGTCTCCTGTCCGCAGGCGTCCTGCGGCGGTCTCTCCCGACTTACTGCTTTCCGTATCTCTTCCCATCACACCCCCGTGGCCCTTTATTGTCTGGCGCGGTTCGTGGTTGCAAGAGGCCGCACGGTCCCCGTCCCCTCGCTCACCGCTTCTTGTCTCGCCAAGAGATCGGCTGCAATCGAAACCGCGATCGCCGCCGGAAGTTTTGATCGGATCGTGCCGAGGCCGATCGGACAGGCGAAGGTCCGCAGGGCTTCCTCTCCAAGCCCCGCCGCGCGGAAGCGCGACATCATCCTTGCCCGTTTGGTCTTGCTGCCGATGACCCCGACATAGGTAAACCGCCCCGCTCGAAGCGCGGTATCGGCGATCTGCTGATCGAGCGCATGGCTATGGGTCATAATCAGCACCATCGCCCCGTCAGGCGCGGCGCCGAGTTCCGCCGCAGGCTCGGCGCTCCGCACCAACCGGCAATTCGCGGGCACATATTTCGGGAAGGCGTCGGCGCGGCTGTCGATCCAGGTAAGGTCGAAGGGCAGCGGCGCTAGCGACAGCACCAGCGCGCGGCCGACATGGCCAGCGCCGAAGAGATAAAGCGGCGTCCGGTCCTCTCCGAAACTTTCCACCAGTTCGCCGCCGCTCAGGCTGATCGCTGGCGCATCGGCATTGTCGATCACCCGACGCTTTCCAACGTTGCCGTCCTCTCCGACCTTGGAGGCAACCGAGAACCGTCCCTTCGCCTCCAGTTCTGCGAACATTTCCGCCTCGGCGAGCCGCGAAACGCCCATCGCTTCGAAGGACAGGCGTACCCTGCCGCCGCAGCATTGGCCGAGATCCGGCCCGAGCGCGAAGCTCCGCAAGCTGATGCCCGCCGCGCCCTGCCTCAGCAGAGTTTCGCCGATGTCGATCGCTTCGAATTCAAGCTGGCCGCCGCCGATCGTGCCGCTGAAGCGCTTGCCGGGCCGCAGCACGATACGCGCCCCCGCCTCGCGCGGGCTCGACCCTTCCGCCGACAGCACGCTGATCAGCATGCAGGCGCCATGGTCGCGCAGTGCATCGGCGATGGCGGCCCAAACGGTCATCTGCCAGTTGCCTCCGCTTGCTTGATCGCCGCTACCGCTTTCAATATGGCCTCGGGTGTAGCCGGCGCGTCAAGTTCCGGAACGACACCCGGCTTCAGGCTCGCCACCGCGTCGGACACGGCACAAAAGACCGAATTGGCAAGCATGACCGGAGGTTCGCCCACCGCCTTTGAGCGATAGATCGTATCCTCCGGATTGCCGGGCGAATCGTAGAGCGACACGCTAAAGGCTTCCGGCACATCCGACGCCGTCGGTATCTTGTAGGTGGAGGGCGCATGGGTTCTCAGCCTCCCCTTGCCGTCCCAGACCAGCTCTTCCGTCGTCAGCCAACCCATGCCCTGCACGAAACCGCCCTCGATCTGGCCGATATCGATGGCCGGATTCAGCGATTTGCCGACATCGTGCAGGATATCCACCCGGTCGACACGCATTTCGCCGGTCATCGTGTCGATGGTGACTTCCGCACAGGCGCCGCCATAGGCGAAATAAAGGAAGGGCCTGCCGCTTGCGGTGGGTCGATCCCAGGTGATGTTCGGCGTTGCATAGAAACCGGCGGCGGAAAGCTGGATCCGGTTGAGATGGGCTTCCTTGGCCAGCGCCCCGAAATCGATCGCCTCGTTGCCGACGATCACCTTGTTGTCGCGGAAATCGATTGCTTCCGCTTCGACGCCGTAATGCGCGGAGGCGAACGCGATCAGCCGGGCCTTGATCATTTCGGCCGCGCGCTTCGCCGCCATGCCGTTGAGATCCGTGCCGGAGGAGGCGGCCGTCGGCCCGGTATTCGGCACCTTTCCCGTGTGGGTCGCCGTGATGCGCACCCGGTCGAGCGACACGCCGAATTCCTCGGCCACCACCTGCGCGACCTTCTGATAAAGCCCCTGCCCCATCTCCGTGCCGCCATGGCTCAGATGTATTGAGCCGTCCGTATAGACATGGACAAGCGCGCCCGCCTGATTGAGGTGCTTCAGCGTGAAGGAGATGCCGAACTTCACCGGCGTCAGCGCCAGCCCCTTCTTCAGGATGTGGCTTGATGCGTTGAAGGACCGGATTTCCTCACGCCGGGCCCAATAGGCGGCCTTTTCCTCAAGCTCCCCGATCAGCGCATGCAGCGTGTGATGTTCTTCCACTGGCATGCCATAGGGCGTGACGTCGCGGCCGGCGCTGTAGAAATTGCGTTTGCGGATCGTCAGCGGATCCTCGCCGAGCGTGATCGCAATGGCGTCGATCATCCGCTCCGCTGCGAGCATGCCCTGCGGGCCGCCAAATCCGCGAAATGCGGTGTTGGAGACCGTGTCCGTCTTCATGCGGCGGCTGAGAATGGCGGCGTCCGGATAGTAATAGCTGCTGTCGGCATGGAACATCGCCCGGTCGACGACGCCCAGCGACAGATCGGCCGAATAACCGCAGCGCGCCAGAAGCTTCATGTCGACGGCCCGGATGCGTCCTTCCGCGTCGAAGCCGGCCGTCCAGTCGGCGCGGAAGTCATGCCGCTTGCCGGTCATGATCATGTCGTCGTCGCGGTCGAGTCGGCATTTGCACGGACGGCCCGTCACGCGAGCGGCCAGGGCCGCAAGGGCCGCCCATTGGTTGGCCTGGCTTTCCTTGCCTCCGAAGCCGCCGCCCATGCGCCTCACCTCCACGGTGACCGCCGCGTCCGGCAACGCCAGCACCTTGGAGACCGTGTGCTGCACCTCGGAGGGATGCTGCGTGGAGGAATGGACGAACATGTCGCCATCCTCACCGGGCACCGCCATCGCCGCCTGGCCTTCCAGGTAGAAATGCTCCTGCCCGCCGATCATCAGTCGGCCGGAGAGCTTGCGTTCGGCTGATGCAAGGCCGGCCTCGGGCGCCCCCTTGCGGAACTGATAGTCCGGCATGACGGTGATGTCGGCGCCGACCGCGTCGTCCACCGTCAGGATAGGCGTGTGCTCCTCGACCTCGATCCTGGCAAGGCGGGCTGCGCGCCTTGCGGCGTCGCGCGTCTCGGCGACGACGGCAAACACCGCCTGGCCGTGGAACTGGATATTTCCTTCCGCGAGCACCGGATCGTCGCCGAAGGAAGGCGAGCAATCGTTCTTGCCCGGAATATCGGCGTGGGTCAGTACCGCGACAACACCCGGATAGGCGCGAACCGCATCGAGATCGACCGACTTGATGCGCCCGCACACCGCATCGCGATGCCAGCCCGGCACCACATGCAGCGTACCGGCCGGCTCGCGGATATCGTCGATATAGGTCGCCTCGCCCGTGACATGCTTGATCGCGCTGTCATGCGGGCTTGGCTTGCGGACAGAGGCATAGTCGGCTGCCGGCATCTGGTCAGGCTGCATGATCAGCCTCCATCTGCCGGAAACCGGTTATACGCGTATGCGCATCTGGCGCACCGCTTACTTCCACCAACGCCTTCGCCAGCATGCCACGCGCGGCTTCTCGCCGGTAGTCGGCGCTGGCCCGCATATCGGTGATCGGCGCGTAGTCGTCGGCCACAGCCTTCAGTGCCGGAGCCCAACTCGCCGGGTCGGCCGGGTTGGCGCCGATCAGCGCCGCTTCGGCACCACGCGCCCGCCTGGGTGTCGCGGCCATGCCGCCGTAGGCGATGCGCGCCTCGGTAATCCGCCCGTCCACGATGGTGAAGCGGAAGGCAGCCATCACCGCCGATATGTCCTGATCGAAGCGTTTGGACAGCTTGTAGGCGCGAAACGCCTGATTGGGATCGAGCTTCGGCACGAATACGCCTGTGACGAATTCTCCGGTCGCCCTGTCCTGCCTGCCGTAGTCTATGAAGAAGTCTTCCAGCGTCAGGGTGCGCGCATCATTGCCCTTGCGCAGTTCGATCGTGGCTCCCAGCGCGATCAAGGCCGGCGGGGTGTCGCCAATCGGCGAGCCGTTGGCGATATTGCCGCCGACCGTCCCCGACGCCCTCACCTGCTTGGAACCGATCCGCCGCCACAATTCGCCGAGATCCGGGTCGATCCGGCCGATGTGCGGCTCGACCGCCGAGTAGGTTGCACCGGCACCGAGCAGCAGGCCCCCGCGTGTTTCCTCGACGCGATCGAGGCCTTCGACGCGACCGAGCCAGATAACCTTGTCGAGACCGCGCAACTGCTTGGTGACCCAAAGGCCCACATCGGTGGCGCCCGCCACGATCGTCGCTTCGGGGTGCCGTTCATAGAGGTCGGCAAGCGCATCGATGGAGCCGGGCGCGGCAAAAAACCGGTCGTCATCACCCACCAGAACGTCTTCATCGTCGGCAAGACCCCGCAAGCTTTCCTGCGTTTCATTCTCGCGGCGGCAAAAGGCGTCGTCTGCCGCCGTGAAGCAGCTGTTCAGTGCAGCCTCGACAATCGGCCGATAGCCGGTGCAACGGCACAGATTGCCGGCGAGCCAGTCGGTAACGGTCTTGCGGTCGGCGCGCTGGTGGTCGGAATGATAGAGCGTGAAGAGGCTCATCACGAAACCCGGCGTGCAGAAACCGCACTGGGATCCGTGGGCATCGACCATGGCCTGCTGCACCGGATGCAGGCGACCATCCTCGGCCAGATCCTCGACTGTGACGATCTCGGCTCCGTCGATCTGTCCGAGGAAGAGGATGCAGGAATTCACCGGCTTGTAGACGATCCGATCGCCGGAAAGACGCCCCACCGCCACCGTGCAGGCGCCGCAGTCGCCCTCCCCGCAGCCTTCCTTGGTGCCTTTCAGGCCCGCGTCGAGGCGCAGCCAGTCGAGCACCGTCTGGGTCGGACTGAAATCGGACAGTTCGACGACCTTGCCACGATGCAGGAATCTGATCGAGTTTCGCATCAGCTCCCCCGGTAGGTCGAATAGCCGAAGGGCGAAAGCAGCAGCGGCACATGGTAGTGCGCGGAGGCATCGGCGATACCGAACCGGATAGGAATCAGGTCGAGGAAAGCGGGCTCAGGCAGGGAAGCTCCCGTACCGCGCAGGTAGTCGCCGGCCTTGAAGCGCAATTCATAGATCCCGACCTGCATCACCTCGCCTTCCAGCAGCGGCGAATCCACCCGGCCATCGTGATTGGTGACGACGGATTTCACCAGTTCAGGCTCTCCCGCGACCCGCCACAGCTCAATGGCAAGGCCCTTCGCCGGCACGCCCAGTGCCGTATCGAGCACATGCGTCGTCAACCGTCCCATATATAGCTCCAGATCCCAATACGAATGCAGGCACCGACCTTGTTCGGCACCCGCCCATTCCGATTCCGAAAAAGAAACGTTGCTCTTTTAGGCAAGCCTAATCAGCGTGCACCAAGAACGGAAAGCCGACTAGCATCAATTCACGCCTCAACCGATGCCATATCGGCATCAGTTGATGGAAGCTGCTTTCGCAATGCGTTCACAACGTGATCGAAAAACATTGACGACGCGAGCCCGAGCGCGCGGTTCGAGGATATCACGACCGAGAAGCGGTCGTGCTGGAGCGGCTGGTCCTCAAGCTCCCGAAAAACGAGGCTGCCCTGCACAAGCTCTTCCTCGAGACCGATGCGGGTCTGGAAGGCGACCACGTCTCCGCGCCTCGCCAGAGCCTTCATGAATCTGAGGGAATTGGCTTCGACATAGGTCTTGTGCCGTGACGGCAGGGTGACGAGGACAGCGTCCAGCCGCTTGCGCAGCGAAAGGCCTTCGGACGGAAGGCAGAAGGGATGAGCAAGGCACTGGGCGAGCGTCAATCGCTCCGTGCGGGACAGCACATGCGCCGGATTCATCACCGCTCCGATCGGCAGGTCGCGCTGGAAGGCAACGGAAAGCCCGTGTTCGCGCGTCGGGTCGAAGGTGAAGCCGACGTCTGCCTCTCCCGCAATGATCGCCCGGTTCACCGCGTCGGAACCCGCCACGTTCACCGCAATGTGAATGCCCGGGAATTTCCGTCGGAAGTCGTTCACTATCGAAGGCAGAAGGCTTTCACAGACGCTTTCGACGGAAGCAACCGCAACGGAGCCGCGCCGCAAGCCCTTCAGTGCGTCGAGTTCGCCGGTGGTCGCCTCGAAATCGGAAAGCGACCGGCGAATATGGGCCAGCAGGATTTCGCCCGCCTCCGTCAGCCGCACGCCGCGCCCGACCCGCTCGAAAAGCCGGAGGTCCATCGCTTCTTCCAGCCAGAGGATCTGGCGATTGACGGCAGAGGAAGCGACATTGAGCTCGCGCGCCGCCGCGCGGATCGAGCCGGCATCGGCGGCGGCCGCGAAGTAACACAGCGCGGGGCCGTAGAGATGGCGTGCCTGGTCCACCAGCCTGGGACCCTCCGGTTGGTCAGGCCGGGAGCGGATTGATCCGCTCCCGGTCCTCTTTCAGGTCTCAGGGTATCAGGATTGTCGTGCCGGTCGTCTTGCGGTCCTGCAGGTCGCGATGGGCGGATACCGCGTCCTTCAACGCATATTCCTGATTGACCCGGATCTTCACGTCGCCGGATGCCACCACATCGAAGAGGTCGTTCGCGGTCGCTTCCAGGTCGGCACGGGCGGCGATGTAGGTGAAGAGCGTCGGCCGCGTCGCAAAGAGCGATCCCCTCTGCGCAAGCGCCACGAGCTGGAAGTCCGTGATCGGTCCCGACGACTGGCCGAAGGAGACCCAAAGGCCGAGCGGCTTCAGGCAGTCGAGCGAACCCGGGTAGGTATCCTTGCCGACGGAATCATAGACGACGTCGCAAAGCTTGCCGCCCGTGATTTCCTTCACCCGCTCCACGAAATTCTCGGTGCGATAGTTGATGACGTGGTCATAGCCGTGCGCCAGCGCCAGTTCCGCTTTCTCCGCCGATCCGGCCGTTCCGATCACCGTCGCGCCGAGTTTCTTCGCCCATTGGCCGGCGATGAGGCCGACACCGCCGGCCGCTGCATGGAACAGAAGCGTGGTGCCGGGCTTCACGTCATAGGTCCGCCGCAGAAGATAGCGGGCGGTCATGCCCTTCAGCATCATCGATCCGGCGGTCTTCAGGTCGACGCCGTCCGGTACTTTTACCAGCCGGTCGGCGGGGATCAACCGTTCCTCCGAATAGGAGCCGAGCGGCCCGACATAGGCGACCCGGTCACCGACCTTGACGTTGGTCACGCCCTCGCCAACGGCAATCACCTCGCCCGCACCCTCGTTGCCGGGAATCAGCGGCAATCCGGCCGGCGCCGGATAGAGGCCGGAGCGAAAATAGGTATCGATATAGTTCAGCCCGATGGCGGCATGGCGGATCCTGGCTTCGCCGGCTGCGGGCGCGCCAACCTCTACTTCTTCCCACTTCATCATTTCCGGCGCACCGGTCTCGTGCACGCGTATCGCATGGACCATGAGAGGTCTCCCCAAGCTCTTTAAAGGCATATGGCAGGGATCATGGAGAGATGGTCCGCGCACGGCAAGCCCTGCCCGTCCACCGAACGGGGTCGTGGGAGGGGCGAATGCGGTCGCGCTTCAGGACAGGCTTCGCGATCTCTGCCGGGATCGCCGGGATTTGGCCAGCACGTTGAAAACCTCGACGAGTGCCGAGAACGCCATGGCGAAATAGATGTAGCCGCGCGGAATATGGAAGCCCAGGCCATCGGCAATCAGCGCCACGCCGATCAGCAGAAGGAAGGCGAGCGCCAGCATCTTCGTGGTCGGATGGCGGTGGATAAACTCCGCGACCGGCCCGGATGCCGCATACATGACGGCCATGGCGATGATCACCGCCGCCGCCATCACCTCGATATGCTGCGCCATGCCGATGGCGGTGATGATCGAATCGACGGAGAACACCATGTCGATGACGACGATCTGCATGATCACCGCCGCAAAACCCGCGGCGACCTTGTTTCCGGCGCCTTCTCCCTCGCCTTCGATGCCCTTGTGGATCTCGTGCGTGCCCTTGACCAGCAGGAACAGCCCGCCGGCGAGCAGTATGATATCGCGCCAGGAGAAGGGTTCGCCGAATGCGGTGAAGACGGGCGCGGTCAGCCCGATCAGCACCGACAGCATGACAAGCAGCACGATGCGGAATATCAGCGCCAGCGCCAGCCCTATCTGCCTTGCGCGCTTGGCGGATGCCGCCTCGAGGCGGCTGACGATGACGGAAATGAAGACGATATTGTCGATGCCGAGGACGATCTCCATCACCGTAAGGGTGAGAAGGCTTGCCCAGATTGCCGGATCGGTCAGCCACGCCATACGATTGCCCCGCCGGTTGAGTCAGAAATAGCGGTCGAGCACCTGCTGGACTGCGGAAACGCAAAGCAGATAGATGCCGGAAAGCGACAACGCCCAGATGACGGCCGGCGTCGGCGCCATCGACTGATAGATCGCAAACCCTGCCGCGATGAACCAGATCAGCGTAACGCCGAGCGTCACCGGCCGCCAGCGCGCCACCCGCACCGGATGAACGAAACGGATCGGCGCGAAGGTCAGCGCGCAACACGCGATGACAAAGAGAATGGTGAAGGTTTCTGACGGCGAAACCGCCATCAGGCCGAAGACAACCATGTTCCAGCCGGCCGGGAATCCCTTGAACGACCCGTCGGGCTGCTTCATGCCGTTATCGGCGAAATACAGCGCGCCGGTAAAGACGACGAGACCGCCGCAGATCCAGTTCCAGGGCGTCGACAACATGTCGCTTCCCGCCAGCACGAAGGCCGGCAGGAAAACATAGGTCGCATAATCGATGACGAAATCGAGCGCGGCGCCCGACCAGCGCGGCATCCGCGTGGCGATCTGGTACCGGCGCGCCAGCGGCCCGTCGATGCCGTCGATCACGAGCGCCAGGCCCAGCCAGGAAAACATGAGACCCCATTCGCCCTTGGCCCCGGCCAGCAATGCCAGCAAGGCAATGGGCGCGCCGAGCGCGGTCAGAACATGAATGAGAAACAACGCCGTCGGGGCGCTGGAATGCTCTGCCGTCTCCGCCTTGCTCTTCGCCATTGGCCCTTTCCGGATCGGCCCCGCCGACCAGCAAACGAATGAACAGCCGCGCCGCCGGACCGAAGCCGGAGGCTGCAACTCAAAACCTAATATCCGGGCTGGTAGCATATTGCGAGACCGAAATAACGGTATCCCGCCGATTTTCCTCACCGGTAACCGGATTGCTCCGTCACAATTTCCGTTATCGGGAACCGCCGCTCATCCGGCGAACCAGGCTTGACCTGCAGGGCTGGAGAGGATCATCAGTCCGCCCCATGCAATCAGAAGGACACCGATTGCCGGCGACAGCCAGCGCGAGACGACGATCTTTTCCACGGCCATGACGAAACCAAGCAGCGCGATCCACAGCACGTTCATCACGCCGACGGCGAACATCACACTCATCAGCGCCCAGCAGCAGCCGAGGCAAAAAAGTCCCTGGTCGAGGCCAAGCCTGTATGCGCCCGCCGGCCGGTCGCTCCAGTTCACCGCGAAATAGGCCCGCGGCTTCTGGCAACGGACGAGGCATGCCTGCTTGGCGCCGGTGAATTGATAAAGACCCGCCGCCAGCAACGTGGTTCCCGCAAGGATCGTCGTCGCCGGAGCCATCATCGGCGACAGGGCGCGCGCTTCCGTAAGGCCCCATTGCGCGAGGGTTGCGACAGTCGAATAGGCCGTCCACATCGTCAGATAGCCGGCGCAGACCGCCAGGACGTTGAAGGTGCGATTGACGCTCGTCCCGCGATCTTCGGCCAGCTCCGCATAGGTCGCGATCATCGGGCTGGCGCTCGGCAGCATCATGGCAAGCGTCATCATCACCCACATCAGGAAGACGAGCGCGAGGTCCACCGCCCCCCAACCGGAGACCGCCGGCATGCCGAAGCCTTCAGATCCCGTTGGCAGACAAAGCGCGGCTATTGCCGCCCTCGCCTCCTCCGGCAAGCCGGCGAAAAGGTTGAAACTGTTGAAAACACCCATGCCGGGGCCGAGCGCGGCCATATCCATGTAGGGCAGCATGTCGGCGACGACGAGACCAAGATAGATCCAGCCGATCAGCGCAGCGGCGCCTACGGAGAGAAACACCAACAGGCGCGTCCGGCGAATGACGTCGCCGGCCGGTGCGCCGGTTCTGGACAGTTCAAGCCGCGCTTCGCCCATGTCGGGTCGCCATTGCTCCACTCGGACGCAGATCAGCATATCCGAAAGAGTGCCAATTCGCGTCGTCGATCGCAAACTAGGGCGCGTTCCGCGGCCTTGTCATCCGTGCAATGCCGGATGCGGCAATGAGTGCCATTCCCGTTCGCCGCATCCCCCTTGCAATCGCTGCCGCAAGCCTCATTTTGCAATCAGACGAAGGACAAAAGGGGAGACGGCGCGATGCCGGACAAGGCAGCAGGTGCAACCAGCATCAAGGTCGATATCGCGGTTGCCGGCGCCGGCCCTTCGGGAATGGCCTGTGCGATCCTGCTTGCGCGCCATGGCTTTTCCACTGCCCTTATTGCGCCGCTTGCGCCGGTGGATGACGGCCGCACGACCGCGCTCCTCGATTCGTCCGTCGAGATGCTGAAAAGCCTCGGCCTCTGGGATGCGATCCTTCCGCACGCGGCCGCACTTGCCCATATGCGGATCATCGATGCGACGGGCCGGCTGATCCGCGCGCCCGAAGTCGTCTTCGACGCCAGCGAACTGCAGCTCGAAGCCTTCGGTTACAATATCGAGAATCGCCACCTCAACGCCGTTCTCGCCGGGGCCTGCATGGCCGAAGAGAACCTGCAGCGCATCGATGCGCGCGTCGTCGATGTGGCAGCCCATGAAGCGACGGCAGCCATCAGTCTCGACAATGGTGCAATGGTGGAAGCCAGGCTCGTCGTCGGTGCCGACGGGCGTCGTTCGAAAGTACGCGAGGCGGCAGGCATCGCCGTTTCCGAATGGCGCTATCCGCAAAGCGCGCTGGTGCTGAACCTCGAACACCTCGCGCCGCATTACAATCATTCCTCCGAGTTCCACACGCGTACCGGCCCCTTCACGCTGGTGCCCCTACCGGGTCGGCGGTCGTCGCTTGTCTGCGTCGTCGAGCCGGAGACCGCCGAAACCCTGTCGCTGATGTCGGATGAAGAGCTGGCGCTGGAACTGGAACGCCGTGCCCATTCGATTCTCGGTGTGATGAAGGTCATCGGCAAAAGGCAGTGTTATCCGCTCGGCGGCCTGACGGCGAAGACCGTTGCCGCCAACCGCACCGCGCTGATCGGCGAGGCTGCCCATGTGTTCCCGCCGATCGGCGCACAGGGCCTCAACATGGGCCTGCGCGATGTCGCTGCACTGGGTGAGATCGTCGTGAGCGCCCAGGCATCGGGGCAGGATATCGGCGGTCCGGGCGTCCTTACCGCCTATGAGCGGGCAAGGCGACCCGACATCGTCTCGCGTACGACCGGCGTCGATCTGCTGAACCGTTCGCTGCTGAGCGACCTCCTTCCCGTGCAGTTGATGCGCAGTGTAGGGCTGTATCTCGCCGGTCGCATCGGCCCGCTGCGCCGCGTGTTGATGCGCGAGGGCATCGCCCCGATGATGGCACGCCCCAAGTTGATGCGCGGGCTTTCGCTCCGCTGAAGGCGGAGGTCAGGGAGCTTTGCGAAATTGCGGCGCGATCGGCATGGGAAGTGCCGTGATGGCGCGCTCCGTTCCTGCCACGGAATGATCGAAGAGCCCCCTGCCCCTGAAATGCGGATCCTCGAAGGCTTCCTCAAGGCGTACGACGATTGTGGCACAGCAGTCCGCCGTCGCGAGAACCGGCGCCCATTCGCTGGCCCTCTTCTGGAGGATCCTGGCGGCGACGCCTTCCTTTGTTGCCTTCGGATCGGACCGGTCGTCGCGCAAAGCCTTCGGCAGGTCGATCGCCGCGCAAAATCCGTCCCAGAACTTCTGCTCGAGCGCGCCAAGAGCCACGAACCGACCATCTTTCGTCGGATAAAGCCCATAGCGCGGCGAGCCGCCTGTCAGCAGAGCGGCACCGTTTTCCGGTGCCCGGCCCGTCGCTGCCAGATCAGCGTGTGCGAAGGCCGCAAAGGTGAACATCGCGTCGGCCATGGCGATGTCGATCCGCGCACCTTTTCCTGTCTTGTGACGCTGCAAGAGCGCCAGCAGGATATTCGCGACTGCCGGCAGGCTGCCACCGCCGATATCCGCGATCTGGGTGGGAGGAAGCACGGGATGCTGCGCATCGCCGCAGGAAAGCGCCAACAGCCCGGTCAGCGCCAGATAGTTGATGTCGTGGCCAGCCTCCAGTGCGCGCGGCCCGTCCTGCCCGTAGCCGGTGATCGAGCAATAAATCAGTCCGGGATTGATTTTCGAAAGCGCCTCGTATCCAAGCCCCAGCCTCTCCATCACGCCGGGCCGGAACTGCTCGACCAGCACATCGGCCACCTCGATCATCGGCCTCAGACCTTCCAGCGCCACCTTGTCCTTCAGGTCGACGAACAGGCTCGACTTTCCGCGATTAAGCAGCGCAAAGGGCACGGAATTGCCATCGACGAACGGCGGATAGGCGCGAAGATCCTCGCCGCCCGGCTTCTCGATCTTGACGACCTCCGCGCCGGCTTCCGCGAGCATCAGCGTCGCAAGCGGCCCCGGCAGCAGCGTGGTGAAATCCAGCACCTTGATGCCTGACAAAGGCTGCTCGCTCATGGCGCCCTCCACGCAAACTTTTCCGACAGGTCTACACCTATATTTCTCATGCCGGCATCAGGGCGCAATGCCGCCACTCTATCGTGTCATTGCAGCGGCAGCATGTCGTTGGTGATCGCGTACATGAAAGCCGTCACCGTTACCGTCGAAACCAGGGTGCCGATCAGCACCGCGCTCGACGCCCGCTGTACGTAGACGCCATATTGCTGGGCGATCACGAAGACATTCGCCGCCGGCGGCAGGCAGGCCATCAGCACGGCCGTAGCCACCCAGGACGGGTCGAAGCCGCCGACCCACATGAGCAGTGCCAGCACCAGCAACGGATGCACCACCAGCTTGATCAGCAGCACCAGAGGCAGTTCCAGCGGCATACGCCCGGCCGGCTGTATCGCCACCGTCACACCCATGGCGAACAGCGCGCAAGGCGCGGCGGCGTTGCTCAGGAACATCAGGAGCGTTTCCAGCGCCTCGGGCGGCTTGAACTCGATAGCCGCCGCCAGCACGCCGGCGATCGTCGCCACGATGAAGGGATGTGTGAAGATGCGCTGGAGCACGGTGAGCGCCGTCTTCAATGGCGGTTCGTTTTCCGTGCCGCCGATCGCCATCATCAGCGGCGCCAGCGTGAACAGCAGGATGTTGTCGAAGCAGAAGATCAGCGCGGTCGGTACGGCGGCCGCCGGTCCAAGCACCGCAAGCGTCAGGCCGGGGCCCATGTAGCCGATATTCGAATAGGCGCCGACGAGGGCCTGGATCGTCGCTTCCGGAATGTTGCCGCGCGTCGCCAGCACGCCGACGCAGAAGGCGAGAGCGAAGGCGCAATAGGTGGCAAAGGTCGTCGCCGAGACATAGGCGACATTGGTCAGCTCTTCGATCGGCGTCCTTGCAAGCAGCCGGAAGAACAGAGCCGGCAGCGCGATATAGATGACGAAGAAGCGCATCCATTCGAGGCCCGCCGGCGGGATGCGCCGCAGTTTGCCCGCGGCGACGCCGAGGAAGATCAGGCCGAAGAACGGCAACGCCAGGGAAATGACCTTTTCCATGGAGTCCTTCCGGAGAGCATCCGAAATACCGGAGCCAACCGGGCGGTTGCCAACATTCGGACACTTGAGTAATCCCCTGAGGCGTAACGGGTTCGGCCAAATGGGTCAATCGGCCCTTCGAACCGGTCCCCTGCGATCGGCTTGCCGCCAGTCAAGGAACAAAAGACGACAGATGAGTCCGCCGCGGCGGGGCGCTGCCCTGAAATCCCTGCAATACCGGCTCGAATGGCTGGCGCTGAAATCGGCGCTTGGCGTCATCCGGCTATTGCCGCTCGATGCGGCGTCCTGGCTTGGCGGACGGATCTGGCGTGTGGTCGCGCCATTCAACGCACGCCATCGAAGGGCCGTGGCGAATCTCCAGGCCGCCTTCCCGGAAAAATCGCCGCAGGAATGCGACGCGATCGCCCGCGACATGTGGGAAAACCTTGGCCGCGTCATGGCCGAAACGCTTCAGCTCGACCGGCTGGCGGCGGACCCGTCGCGGTTCGCCTTCGATATTGGGCCGGCGGAAAGGGCATTCGAGGGCAAGGGAAGCATCATCGTTTCCATGCACTCGGGAAACTGGGAAGTCTGCGCCCTTGGCGGGCTGGCAGCCGGCAGGCAGCCGGCGGGCGTCTATCAGGCGCTGAAGAACCCGCTGGCCGACGAACTTCTCAAGAACCTTCGCGCCCCTATCTACCCCGCTGGCCTGTTTTCGAAAGGCCACGACACGGCGCGACGGCTGATGGCGATTGCGCGCGGCGGTGGCATGGTCGCGTTTCTTGCCGATCTGCGGGACGTCAGGGGCATCAGGGTTCCCTTCTTCGGTCGCGAAGCCCACGCGACGCCCTTTCCGGCCAGCCTTGCACGCGGCAGCAGCCTGCCGCTGATCGCAAGCCGTGTCGTCAGGCTCAAGGGTGCGCGATTCCGTATCGAGGCGCGGCCGGTTGCCTATCCGGTGACTGGTGACCGCAAGGCCGACATCACGGCGGCCACGGCGCTTGTGCATCGCCAGTTCGAGGAGTGGATCCGCGAGAACCCGAGCCAATGGATGTGGATCCACCGCAAGTGGGTCTGACCGGGCCGGCTGTCGTCCGGCCTATCTTTTCGATCAATATATGCATTGCAGCATAATCTGCTATTGAATGGCTCGCTTCGCTTTTGGCCGCCTTGGAATTGAGAGGAACGTCCCATGAAGACGCCGCGCGCCTTTTACCAGCCGCTCGCCATTGGTGCTCCAACCCCTTGCCGCGACCTCCCCGTGCGCCTTGAGCGCATGATCCATTTCGTGCCGCCGCATATCGAGAAGATGCGGGCCAAGGTCGCCGATCTCGTCAATCAGGTGGACGTGGTGCTGGGCAATCTGGAAGACGCGATCCCGGCCGATCAGAAGGTTGCCGCTCGCCAGGGCTTCATCCGCATGGCGCGCGACAATGAATTCGGCGATACCGGACTTTGGACGCGCATCAACTGCCTGAACAGCCCCTGGGTTCTCGACGATCTGATGGAGATCGTTCCCGCCGTCGGCCACAAGCTTGACGTCGTGATGCTGCCCAAGGTCGAGGGCCCTTGGGACATCCACTATCTCGACCAGCTTCTCGCCCAGTTGGAGGCGAAGGCGAGCCTCACCCGGCCGATCCTCATCCACGCCATTCTGGAGACTGCGGAAGGCGTCAAGAATGTCGAGAAGATTGCAACCGCGAGCCCGCGCATGCACGGCATGAGCCTCGGCCCGGCGGATCTTGCCGCCTCCCGCGGCATGAAGACGACGCGCGTTGGCGGCGGCCATCCCGACTATGCGGTGCTGGCCGACGCCGATGGCGACGCCTCCCGGACCGCCTACCAGCAGGACCTCTGGCACTATACGGTTGCCAAGATGGTGGATGCCTGCCTTTCAGCCGGTATCAAGCCCTTCTACGGCCCCTTCGGCGATTTCTCGGATCCGGCGGCCTGCGAGGCGCAGTTCCGCAACGCCTTCCTGATGGGCTGCCTCGGCGCATGGTCCCTGCACCCGACCCAGATCGATATCGCCAAGCGCGTCTTCAGCCCGGAACCCTCCGAGGTGCGATTTGCCGCGAAGATCGTCGATGCCATGCCGGACGGCACGGGTGCGGTGATGATCGACGGCAAGATGCAGGACGACGCCACTTGGAAACAGGCGAAGGTGATCCTCGATCTTGCCCGTCTGGTTGCGGCGAAGGATCCGCAAATGGCCGGCCTCTACGGGCTCTGAACGCCATAAACCCTTGCCCTTGCCCGATTCTGGCCGATTTTATGGGAGAATTCACATTTATCGGAGAAGCTTGACAGGATTGCGGGGACGTGACTTGTAAGGCCCCCGAATTGAAACCGCCGCGTTCGCGCGGTGTGGAACATGGTCATGCATAAAATGCGGACGGCGAAATTCAGCATCGGCCAAGTGGTCAAGCACCGGATCTACCCCTTTCGCGGGGTGATTTTCGACGTGGATCCAACCTTCGCCAACACCGACGACTGGTGGGAGGCGATTCCGGAAGACGTTCGCCCGCGCAAGGACCAGCCCTTCTATCATCTGCTCGCCGAGAACGCGGAGACGGAGTATATCGCCTACGTCTCCGAGCAGAATCTTGTGGAAGACGATACCGGCGAACCGATCCGCCACCCGCAATTCGACGAGATTTTCGAGGAACAGGCAGACGGCTCCTACCGCCCGCGTGACGTCGATATGCATTGATGGCAATTCGGTCACTTGACTAGGCAACCAAACAAAAAACGCCGCGGTAAAGAACCGCGGCGTTTTTTGTTTGTCGATAGAGCGAAGGCTCAGTTGTTCGTCACGGCCTTCTGTTTGTCGATCAGCTTCTGGCGGGCTTCTTCCGCGCGCTTCTGCAATTCGCTCTGCAGCTTCTGCTCCTTCTGCCGAAGGGCAGCAGCGTCGATCGGAGCGCCGTCATAGATTTTCGTGAAGCCTATCAGGCTGAGTTCAAAGGGAACCGCCTTTGCCTGCTGATTAAGCGTAGTCAGAATCAGCTTGCCGCCCTTCTTCATCGAATCGACGAAACCGCCATCGATCACGAGTTCCGAATAACAGGCATTCGGGAAACAGATCCCGTATTTCGCTTCCGTCTGCTTGCCAGCGTCCACCTGCACACGCAGGCCCGGCTGGATCAGCATGCCGGGCGGGACCGCGATCAGGAGCGTCTTGCGTGCCTCGCCGGAAATCTCGCGAATAGCGACGGATGCCAGAAACTGGCCGGTATCGGTTCGCAATTCCTGCGTGATCAGACAGACATCCTTCTTGGCCTTCTGGTCTGTATTGCAGACCTTGACCCAGGGGCTTTCCGCATCCGGCTGCACTTCCTGAGCAGTCTGGGCATTCGCACCAGCGGCCATCCCCAACGCGGCAATGGAAGCAACACCCCACGCCGCCAGTCTCTGCTTGAAGCTACTCGCCATTCGACCTTGTCCTCGATTCCTATTCGCCTGCAAGCCGTCCTCCCGGGCGCGCACGCCACATTGCAGGAGACGGAACATCCATTATCCGGGCGGCCAAGCCGATAAACGGATACATAGCTCACGCTGGCGTAGCGGCGTGGTTTAGCCGACGACAGTCCACCGACCCTGATTTCCCCATCCGCCTGCAAATTCGCACCGCCCCTGTTCAGGCGACCGGCCAAATAAGCGGAACGCTCGAAAGCCGCCTACTCCTCTGAGGGGAGAATGCGGCAAGACGTTGACTATGACGGACGCGCGCATCTTTACAGGGAAGATCGAGGCTTTTCCAGTGGAGCCCGGAGAAATTCAGATTGAAATTCGAAGCAGCTCTGCCCGCTATGCAATTCTGTTCAATCAATTTTCGTGTGAGTCCGGGCACGACGCAGATTGGGCTGCCGATGCTGCGGCAGGCACCAGCCGCCCCCGCGGACTTCCACCCCGCCGTTTGCGGGATGCTCGGCTGAAGCAGTATTTCTTTCCGCATGTTAACCTTAACAAAGTGATTCAGGCCGCATAGTCCTCGCATGATGGTGAGTCAGAAATTTTTTCCGCAGGTAGCCCGATTTGCCGCCGCCAAAGCGTTTTTGGCGCTTGCTCTTTTGCTGGCAATTGACGGTGGGGCAACACCCGGATACGGCGCCGGACAGGAAGACGTGCCGGCCGTCCACGGCATTGCCATGCACGGCGATCCCGCCCTGCCCGCCGATTTCCAGGCACTGCCCTATGCGAACCCCGATGCGCCGAAAGGCGGCACGGTGACTTATGGCGTGCAGGGATCCTTCGACAGCCTCAACCAGTTCATCGTCCAGGGAGGAACGTCCTCGGCTCGCGGCATCCGCGATCCGGAATATGGCGAGCTTGTCATCGAAAGCCTGCTGGCGCGGAATCACGACGAAGCTTTTTCGCTTTACGGCTTGCTGGCCAAGAGCGTCCGCCTTCCCGACGAGCGCGACTGGATTGAATTCAAGCTTGATGAGCGCGCCCGCTTTTCCGACGGTGCTCCCGTAACACCGGAAGACGTCATTTTTTCGTTCGAGATACTGAGGGACAAAGGGCGTCCGCATTTTCGCGCGCGATATTCCCGCATCAAATCGATGGAAAAGATCGGAGAGAATACGGTGCGCTTCACCTTCGAGAATGGGGAAGACCGTGAACTTCCCCTTCTTGTCGGCCTGTCACCGATCTTCCCGAAACACACCATCGATCCGGAAACCTTCGAAAAAAGCACGCTCGTCGCTCCTGTCGGCTCTGGCCCCTACGTCATCGACACGGTTGAGCCCGGCAGCCGCATTACCTACCGGCGCGATCCCGACTATTGGGCCAAGGACCTGCCAATACGGCGCGGGCTTTATAATTTCGACGAAGTGCGGGTCGAGTATTTCCGGGACGAGAACTCGCTTCAGCAGGCTTTTCAGAAGGGGCTCGTATCCTTGCTCCCCGTGCGCGACCCCGCGCGCTGGATGACCGGCTTCGACTTTCCCGCCGTCAAGGAGGGAAAGGTCAGCCGCGATTCCTTTAAGCTTGGCACCCCCGCGGGCATGAAAGGCTTTGCGTTCAATACCAGGCGCGCGGTCTTTCAGGATATTGCCGTCCGTAAAGCACTGGCGATGCTATTCGATTTCGAGTGGGTGAACCGCAACCTCTATTATGGCCTGTACGAGCGAACCGGCGGCTACTTCGACAACTCGATCCTTTCTTCCCTCGGCCGGCCGGCTAGCGACGCGGAGCGCGAACTTCTCGCGCCCTATGCTGACCAGATAGAGCCCGATGTGATGGCCGGCACATGGGCGCCTAAACAGACTGACGGCTCCGGTCGCGACAGGGCGGTCCTCAGAGAGGCTGTAAGGCTACTGAATAGCGCCGGATATGCTATCGAGGACGGCGTCATGCGGGACCGGTCCGGTCGTCCGCTGACATTCGAGTTTCTGGTTGCCTCCAAGGACGAGGAACGCCTGGCGATAGCCTATCAGCGGCAGCTGAAGCTGATCGGCGTCGAAATGACGCTTCGCAGCGTCGATGCGGCGCAATACCAGAAACGGCGGCAGGACTATGATTTCGATGTGGTGGTCGCGTCATGGCCTGCCTCTCTTTCACCCGGCAACGAACAAAGCTACCGCTGGGGCTCGAAGGCCGCCGATCTACCCGGCACCTTCAATTTCGCCGGCGTGAAAAGCCCTGCCGTTGACGCCATGATCGACGCCTTGCTGGCAGCCAGGAGCCAGGAAGACTTCGTGGCTGCCGTTCGCGCGCTCGATCGCAGTCTTATCTCCGGGCACTATGTCGTGCCGCTCTTCCATCTTCCCGATATCTGGATCGCCCGCTGGACAACCATCGGGCATCCCGCAAATGCAACCATCGCCGGACCGCGCCTGGAAGCGTGGTGGGCGATGCCGAACTAGCCAGCAGGCCATCTGGAAACCAAGCGATGATCCTGACCAGCGAGCAGACGATCGAAGCCCACGCCCAGAGCGGAATCTGGGGACGCATCACGCTGGATGCGCTCTTTCGCAGGGCGGCGGCAAGCCATCCGGACCGCGTCGCACTTGTCGACGCGCCGGACAGGGCCGAGTGGACCGGTGGCACTCCCCGCAAGCTGACATATGCGGAAGCCGACGAGGAAATCTCGCGCCTGGCGGGATTTTATGCGGCGGTCGGCCTGTCGCTCGATCACGTGATCGGGCTCCATACGCCCAACACAGTCGATGCCGTCATCGCGTTTCTGGCAGCCTTGCGCTGCGGACTTGTCGTTACCCCGCTTCCCCAGCATTGGCGCCAGAGGGACGTTCTTTCCGCCTTGTCGCGTGCCGGAGCCAAAGCGCTCGTCGCGGCCGATCGCATCGAGCCGCGGCGTATCGCCGAAGACGCCCGGGCGGCGGCGGCCGAGCTTTTCAGCCTGCGCTTCGTCTTCGGGCTTGGCAAGGAAGTGCCTGACGGGTTGATCGATATAGCCTCGGTATTGGCCGAACTCGATGCGGAGAGCATGCCGCCTCCCGCCGTCCGCAGGGAGCGAAACCCGGCCGATCACGTCGCGACGCTGACCTGGACCCGCTCTACAAGCGGAGAGCCGCTGCCGGTGGCACGCAGCCACAACCATTGGATCGCCGCAGGCTTCATGGCGTTTCTTGAATCGTCGCTTCAAGACGGTGCCGATCTTGTCATTCCCTACGCGCTGACGGGTATGGCTGGAATAGGCGCCGGCCTGATGCCCTGGCTGATGTCGGCCGGCACGCTGCATCTCCACCATCCCAGGGCGCTCGGCAATCTCGCAGCGCACGCAAATCACGTCGAAGCGGACTACATTCTCTGCCCCGGTGCGCTCGTACCCGCCGTCGAGCGCCGGCTCGACGCACCGGAATGCCGCGTCCTCGCCGTCTGGAATACCTGGTCACCTGCGGCGACCCCGCTCCGCACGAACAGGACGGTGATCGACCTGCATGTCGCGGATGAATTTGCGATGATCGCGCGCCAGCGCGGCGGCAGCGCACTTCCGACGTCGATCCCTCTCGGCGTTTCCGGAGCTCCCTCTTCGGTTCGCCACGGGCCCGCGCTCGTCGAGATCGCGCTCGATGAGGAAGCGGCCCCTCCGACGTTGAAAGTGCGTGGGGCGATGGTTGCCGATTCGGCGTGGCCTGCCAGCAAGGTCAGGATCCCCACCGACAAGGCGGGCTTCGTCGATACGCTGCTGGCTGTTCGCCAGAGCGACACGGGGCTTGCCGGGATCGGGTTGCCCGGTAGCAGCGCACCCGGCTCCGGGCCGCTGGCCGTGCTCGATGCCCTGTATTCCTCGTTCACCGGCGTGACGGAAGCCGCCGCTTTCCTGGTTGGCGATGGCATCCTCGGTGCAAGGCTATATGCTGCCTTGGTGCCTCAACCTGGGGCAATGCTGGATACGGAAGCCTTTTTCGCCTATCTCGACGCGCAAGGGGTCAGCCTTTCGGAAGTCCCCTATCGCATATTGTCGCTGCCGGCGCTGCCGCGGCTTGAAAATGGTAAGATCAATCGCGATGCGCTCGCCGTCCGGATCGACAGGCTCAGGGCGGCAGTTGCCTGAACCTCCATTTGAGGGCTCAATGGACACCGCAGAGTTCAGCCTGGCCGTGATCTGTCTCGATCATCGTGCACTGCACGACCTATACCAGGCCTTCCCTGCGTCATGCTGGCCCGCCTTCGTCGATGATCCTGCCGATATCGCTTTTTTGTTCAATTCCGAACGCTTCCCGAGAGCTATTCTCGCGATCATGAGCGGTGTTGCCGGCGAAGCGGAGATGATCCGGGAGTTGAGCCGTCAAATTCGTGCCGCTCCCGTCGAAGTGCCTGTCATGATAATGGATTTCGGCGGCATAACCGCGGCCGAACTCGATTGCCTCTCCTTTCGCCCTGCCGCGATCGTCGGGCCGGGCGTTCCGCTGGCGCAAGTGGCCACAAGAATGGGCGATGCGTCGCGCCTGACCGTGCGCATGGAGGAAGCGCGACTGCGGCGGCGCGTATTTGGGCCCGCTAACCTCCCCGTTCCGCAAGGCATCGATGCCGGCCTCCTGATCATCGGCCTGGGTGGGCGATTTTCCGCCATCGAGCGAGCAAACAAAGACCGAACCCGGATCATCGGTGCCTTTACGCCGGACATGGCTGACCAATACCTGTCCGAGGCGCCTTTTCGTGCAGTGATGATCGATTGTCCGCCGGACGTGGCGGAAACACAGATACGCAGACTGAGATCCGACGCGCGGACCTTCACATTGCCCGTGGTAGCCGCCGTCGACACGCCCGAGGAGGCCGCGCCGCTCTACGAGGTGGGCGCGACCACCGTTCTGGTCGGCAGGCTCGAAAACGAACGCCTGGCGCGCTACCTGTCATGCGCCATACGCACAGGTATCCGGAGAGGGCTGGCCAACCGTGCACTTTCCGCGTTTCGTGATCGTTTTGTGAATGATAGCAATCGCTTGCGCCTCGACGGCGCAGCCTTTCAGACCTATCTGCTGAAAGCAACGGAAGTCTCCCGGCTGAGGGGCGAAGAGCTCATATGCCTGAAGCTCGACGATCTTGCCCGGGACGGTCTTCAGGAAATGCCTGGCGATGCGGATGCGTTGTCCATTGACCTTGCTTCGAAAGTGGCTCTCTCCTCGGCGGCGCTCGCCCGCGAGGAGGATCTGGTAGCCGAAGTGGAAGGTTTGGGTGGCGTTGCGGTATTGCGAGGAAGGGACGCGGCGAGAAGACTAGGAGAACGGGTCAAATCGATCCTGAAGTCGAGCCGATTTGCCTAAGGCCGGGACTCATTGAAGTTGACTGGAATGGCTTTCGAGATGACGAGAGATGGCAGGATAAGCCCGAAGAGCGGGATAGGCCGCCGGTCGTGGGCTTTGACCCGACAGGTCGAAGTCATCTCGAACGTCCTTTGAACCGGGCGGAACCGCGCAAATCCGCTCCGGCCGTTTCAGCCGAATTGGTGAAGCCTGACCCCAGGGCGCCTGTTGTTTCAATCCATTGGGTTCGCCTGTGGAGGCGGAGGAAAGATTTGCCATGACCAACTCAGAAGTCCTGACCATTGATGTCGTTTCCGATGTAATGTGCCCTTGGTGCTTCATCGGCAAGAAGCGCCTGGAAAAGGCGTTGGAAGACCTGCCCGATGTCGCAATCGAGATTCGCTGGCGCCCTTTCCAGCTGGACGCCAGCCTGCCGGCCGAGGGCAAGGACCGCAAGAAGTACCTCTCCGACAAGTTCGGCAGCCTCGACAGGGCAAAAGAAGTCTACAAACGCATTGGCGCGGCCGGCGATGAAGAAGGCATACCCTTCGCCTTCGACAAGATCACCAAATCGCCGAACACCTTGAACAGCCACCGATTGATCCTCTGGTCAAAAGCGGAAGGCAAGCAGAACGAAGTCGTTCACCGGCTGTTCGAGCTCTATTTCCTCGAAGGCGCGGATCTTTCGAAGAACGAAACGCTCGTTGAAGTGGCGCGCGAAGTCGGGATGGATGCCGAGGCGGTCGCCAAGCTTCTTGAAACGGATATCGATCTCGAGCGGATCAAGCAGGATATCGAGAACGCGCATAGCATGGGCGTAACGGGCGTACCGTGCATGATCATCGACGAGCGCTTCGCCCTGATGGGCGCAGAAATGCCCGAAACGATCGTTGCCGCGGTGCGGCACGCACAGGAAACCAAGCCGGGCAATACCCCGGAAGGCTGATCGTCATTCAGCCTGATCGGCCGGACAAATGAAAAGGCCCGCCGGAAACCGGCGGGCCTTTTTGAATTGTATCAATCGAGCAAGCCGATTCAGGTGCGCAGGATCGACTTGCCTGCGTAACGCGCCTGCGGACCCAGTTCTTCCTCGATCCGGATAAGCTGGTTGTATTTGGCCAGCCGGTCGGAGCGGGCAAGCGAACCTGTCTTGATCTGGCCGCAGTTGGTGGCAACCGCAAGATCGGCGATCGTCGCGTCCTCGGTTTCGCCGGAGCGGTGCGACATGACGGCGGTATAGGCGGCCTTGTGCGCCGTCTCAACCGCATCGAGCGTCTCACTGAGCGAGCCGATCTGATTGACCTTGATCAGGATCGAATTGGCAACGCCCTGTTCGATGCCCTGGCGCAGGCGCTTGGAATTGGTGACGAACAGGTCGTCGCCGACCAGCTGGCACCTGTTGCCGGCAAGCTCCGTCACTGCCTTCCACCCGGCCCAGTCGTCTTCGGCCATGCCGTCCTCGATCGAGATGATCGGATAGCGTGCCGCCAGGTCTGCGAGGTATTTCGCCATTTCATCGGAGTCCAGCACCCTGCCCTCGCCCTCGAGGTGGTACTTGCCATCCTTGAAAAACTCGGTCGAAGCGGCATCGAGCGCGAGGTAGATATCCTCACCCGGCTTGTAACCGGCCTTTTCGATCGCCTTCATGACAAAGCCGATAGCAGCATCGGTGGATTCGAGATTGGGCGCAAAACCGCCCTCGTCGCCGACATTGGTGTTGTGGCCGGCATCCTTCAGCGCCTTCTTCAGCGTGTGGAAGACCTCGGAGCCCATGCGAACGGCTTCCTTGAGCGAGGATGCACCGACCGGCATGATCATGAATTCCTGGAAGTCGATTGGGTTGTCGGCATGCGCGCCGCCATTAATGATATTCATCATCGGTACAGGCAGGAGCCGCGCATTGGTGCCGCCGACATAGCGATAGAGCGGCAGACCGCTCGCCGTGGCCGCGGCCTTCGCCACCGCCAGCGACACGCCGAGTATGGCATTCGCCCCGAGCCGCGACTTGTTGGCGGTGCCATCGAGCGCAATCATCGCCTCGTCGATCTTCAATTGATCCTCGGCATCGAGACCGCCGATCGCGTCGAAGATCTCGCCGTTTACGGCGCGGACCGCGTTCTCCACGCCCTTGCCGAGGAAACGCGAGCCGCCGTCGCGCAGTTCCACGGCCTCATGCGCTCCGGTCGAAGCACCCGACGGCACGCCGGCACGCCCGAAGGAACCGTCTTCAAGATAGACATCGACCTCCACGGTCGGATTGCCGCGACTATCCAGGATTTCACGGCCGATAATGTCGACGATTGCCGTCATCTCACTCTCCCCATCGCGTTGTCGCGGCCTCCGGGCCGCGCATTCATTCGATCAAGTCCGGCTTCAGCTTTCGCCACGGGTGGGCGCCCGGCCGATACCCACATGCGTGAGCCCTGCTTCCGCGATTTCTTCCGCCGGCCAGATATTGCGCATGTCCACCACGGTGCGACCCCGCATCCTCTCCGCCAGGGCTCGCGGCGACAGGCCGCGATAGACGTTCCATTCGGTGAGAACGGCCAGCACATCCGCCCCATTGGCAACGTCATAGGGCGCGTCGCACCATTCGACGCCGGGCAGCAGGGGCGCGGCCTGCTCCTGCGCCTCCGGATCATGGGCGCGGACCCGAACGCCGGCCGCCTGCAACGCGGGAACGATAACCAGCGAAGGTGCGTCGCGCACGTCATCCGTATTCGGCTTGAAAGCGATGCCGAGGATACCGACCGTCTTGCCGGCGGGATCTGCGCCAAGCGCGTTCAGCACGCGCTCCGCCATGGCGCGCTTGCGCGCGTCGTTGACCTCGATCGTCGTCTCCACCAGCCGCAGCGCGGTGTCATATTTGCGGGCAGTCGCCGCCAGAGCCGTCGTGTCCTTCGGAAAACAGGAGCCGCCGTAGCCCGGCCCCGCATGCAGGAACTTCGATCCGATACGCTTGTCGAGGCCGATCGCGCTCGCGACCTTCTGCACGTCGCCGCCAACCTTCTCGCACAGATCGGCGACTTCGTTGATGAAGGTGATCTTCATCGCCAGGAATGCGTTGGAGGCGTATTTGATGAGTTCCGCGTTTTCCAGCGTGGTGACGACGATTGGCGTCTCGCGCAGGAACAGCGGCCGATAAAGCCGGCGAAGCGCCTCTTCCCCGCGCGTATCGACGACGCCGACCACCACGCGGTCCGGCCGCATGAAATCCTCGATAGCCGAACCCTCGCGCAGGAATTCCGGATTGGACGCGATCGAGAAGTCGAGGCCCGGCCGTTCGGCGGCGATGATTTCCGCGACTTTGCGGCAGGTTCCGACGACGACCGTCGACTTTATGACCACGACGGTCCCCGGCTTCATCGCATGGGCGAGACGCCTGGCGGCCTCGTAGACATAAGTCAGGTCCGCCTCTCCGTCTCCGCGTCGGGACGGCGTACCCACCGCGATGAAAACCACATCCGCCTGTCCGACCGCGCTATCGAAATCTGTGGTGAACGTCAGGCGCTTGTCGGCGTAGTTCCTTTCGATCAGGTCGTCGAGGCCCGGCTCGAAGATCGGCACTTCCATGCGGTTCAGACGTTCGATCTTCTCCGCGTCGATATCGACGCAGGTGACATCGAAACCGAACTCGGAGAAGCAAACCCCGGACACCAGGCCGACATAGCCCGTCCCGATCATCGTGATACGCATCTGTCACCTTTCGCGAAGGGGCGCCTTTGCGGCTTCGGCATAGTGCCGAAAATATTTCAGTTTGATGTCGGCAGACGTTTCACCACGCGATCAATCGCCTGCAAATCCATCAGCAAGGCTTTCAGATCCTTGAGCGGGATCATGTTTGGGCCGTCGCAAGGGGCATTGTCCGGGTCATCATGCGTTTCCATGAACACACCTGCCACGCCAACCGCAATGGCAGCACGCGCCAGGACCGACACGAATTCCCGCTCGCCGCCTGTCGAAGTGCCCTGCCCTCCCGGTTGCTGCACCGAATGGGTTGCGTCGAAAATGACCGGTGCGCCGGTGCGCGCCATGATCGGCAACGACCGCATGTCGGAGACCAGCGTATTGTAGCCGAAAGACGCGCCGCGCTCCGTCAGCATCACATTCGGATTGCCCGATGCAACCAGCTTGTCGACGATATTGCGCATGTCCCACGGCGCCAAAAACTGCCCTTTTTTGACATTCACCACCCGGCCCGTCGCGGCCGCGGCCACCAGAAGATCGGTCTGGCGGCACAAGAAGGCCGGGATCTGTAGGACATCTACAACTTCGGCGATTGTCATGCATTGTGTGGCGTCGTGGACATCCGTGAGCACAGGAAGGCCAAAACGCTCGCGGATCTCTGCAAAGACCGGCATGGCGGCGGAAAGGCCAAGTCCGCGTTTGGCGGAGAGGCTCGTGCGGTTGGCCTTGTCGAAGGAAGTCTTGAAGACGAGCCCGATGCCCAGGGAGTCGGCGATCTCCTTTACCGCCGCTGCCATTTCCAACGCATGATCGCGGCTTTCCATCATGCAGGGGCCGGCGATCAACGCGAAAGGAGCATCGTTCGAAAAGCTGACGGAACCCGCGGATACCCGGGTATTGCAGGATGCAGATGCAGTCATGGCGTTGCTCCTCATAGCATTGCGCGGTGAATAGCGCGCAGGCAGGCCGACCGCAACCACGGACGATCCGGCGGGCACAAAATTCCTAAATCCGTCATCGATTTGCTCCCCTATCGCCGACATTTGCCCAAATTGCATTGTTTGGCTGGCATGCTAAATACAAAGCCAAATGCCTTTCGGCTTCGCCATGCAACCCAGAGTTCAAACCGGAGTTTCCCCATGTCCTTCAAGCGTATCCGCAAAGCGGTCCTGCCGGTTGCGGGGCTTGGTACGCGCTTTCTTCCGGCAACTAAGGCCGTGCCGAAGGAGATGCTGACGATCGTCGATCGCCCCATCATCCAGTATGTGGTGGACGAGGCGCGCGAGGCTGGTATCGAGCATGTTGTCTTCGTCACCGGCCGCAACAAGCACGTTATCGAAGATCATTTCGACATAGCCTACGAGCTTGAAGAGACGCTCAAGGAGCGCAACAAGAAGGCCGCACTGAAGATCCTGGACGATATCCGCCCTGCACCCGGAACGACCAGCTTCACGCGCCAGCAGGCTCCCCTGGGGCTCGGACATGCGATCTGGTGCGCCCGCGACCTGATCGGCAACGAACCGTTCGCGATTCTCCTGCCCGACGTTTTGATCAAGGCCGAAAAGGGTTGCCTGCGCCAGATGGTGGAGACCTACGATCACAGCGGCGGCAATATCATCGCGGTCGAGGAAGTGCCGGACGACCAGACCCAGAATTACGGCATCATCCGCATAGATGGCGAACCGGCCCGCACCATGCCGATCAAGGGTATGGTGGAAAAGCCCACGCCGGGCACCGCGCCGTCCAATCTCATGATCACCGGCCGCTATATCCTGCAGCCGGAAATCTTCGACCTGCTGGCCATGCAGGGCAAGGGTGCCGGAGGCGAAATCCAGCTTACCGACGCGATGATCGCGCTGATGGAAAGGCAGAGCTTCACAGGCTTGCGTTTCGACGGTACGAGCTACGATTGCGGGTCGAAAGCAGGGTTTCTGTCGGCAAATATCGCCTACGCCCTGAGCGACCCGGATCTTGCAAGGGACCTCCGTCCGCTTCTTTCCAACCTGCTTGAGGCTTGAGGCTTGGAACGGCAGACCGCCATGCGCACCATACTCGTAACGGGATCTGCCGGTTTCATCGGTTTTCACCTCAGCCGCCGTCTGCTGGCCGACGGCTGGAAGGTAATCGGCCTCGACAATATCTCTCCCTATTACGACCCGGAACTGAAGGAAGGCCGGCTCACGATCCTGAAGGCGAGCAATCATTTCCATGAAGCGCGGATCGACCTGACGGATCGCGAAGCTGTATTTCAGCTTTTCGCCGACCAGAGGCCGGAGCGCATCATCCATCTCGCCGCCCAGCCGGGTGTCCGCTACAGCCTGGAAGCGCCCCAAGCCTATATCGACGCCAATGTGACGGGCTTCCTGACCGTTCTCGAAGCCGCGCGAAACTTCCCCGTCGACCATCTCGTCTTTGCCTCAACCTCCTCGGTCTTCGGCCTGGACAGTGCCATGCCGCTGTCGCCGCATCGGGGAGGCAACCATCCGGTCTCCCTCTACGCGGCGACGAAGAAAGCAAACGAGGCGATGGCGCATACCTACGCACATCTCTTCCGCATTCCGCTCACAGGCTTGCGCTTTTTCACCGTCTACGGCCCGTGGACGCGGCCGGACATGGCGCTTTTCAAGTTCACCAAGGCGATCATCGAAGAAAAGCCGATCGACATCTACAATCACGGCGACATGATCCGCGACTTCACCTATGTCGATGATATCGTGGAAGGAATTGTGCGTATTGCCGACAGGCCCGCGGCACCGGACGAGGCTTTCGATCCCGCCTCCCCCGATCCGGCGTCAAGCAGCGCGCCATACCGCATCTACAATATCGGCAACAGCGAGCCGGTGAAGCTGCTCGACTATGTCGACGCCATCGAGGAGGCCGTCGGCAAGAAGGCCGAACGGCGCTATCTGCCAATGCAGCCGGGCGACATGCTCGCGACCTTCGCCGATGTTGGCGATCTCATCGAAGCAACCGGTTTCAAGCCGAAGACCTCGGTTCGCGAGGGCGTGAGGGCGTTTGTCGACTGGTATCGGGACTACTACAAAGCCTGACGCGCATGACTTCGACCCCGCCAGGCCATCACATGCCGCACCCATCGAATTGATGCATCTGTTTGGCGCGAGTCATCGTATCCTTTAAACTGGAAAGACGATGGAGTGGGCCGATGAAACGCTGCTTGCGGCATGTATTTGTCTCGCTCGCCGTTGCGACGGCGATGCTCTTTGTCGCTCTTTCATCGGCCAGGACCTCCCTGGCAGATGATGTCGATGCCGCCTTGCGCCAGATCATCACCGATCAAATGGAGGCTTTTCAGAGCGACAACGCCGCCGCGGCCTTCGCTTTTGCCGCACCTGCGATCAAGGAACGCTTTCAGAAGCCCGACATATTCATGAAGATGGTCCGCCAGGGCTATCGGCCGGTCTATCGACCCAAGTCGGTCAGCTTCGGCCAGTTCAAGCAGACTTCCCACGGGCCGACGCAGGAGGTTTTCGTTATCGGACCGGACGGTAAATCCTGGCTTGCCCTCTATACATTCGAGGAACAGCCGGATGGCAGCTGGCGAATATCCGGCTGTTATCTGACTGAGGATGAGGCCCAGGCGATCTGATAGCGCTCAGCCGATCGGCGCAATGTCGCTGCGGGCCCAGTCTTCCCGGGTCCTTGCGCGGAACTCCTCGAAGGTACCGGCTTCGATCGCGTCGCGAATGCCCTGCATGAGGCTCTGATAATAGGCCAGGTTGTTCCAGGTCAGCAGCATCGCCGCCAAGCCTTCCCCCGCTTTCACGAGATGATGCAGGTAGGCGCGTGAATAGCGGTTCGCCGCTTCGCAGGCCGAAGCCTCGTCAAGGGGCCGGGGATCGTCGGCATGGCGGGCATTCTTCAGGTTCACCTTGCCGAAGCGGGTATAGGCAAGGCCATGGCGTCCGGCCCGCGTCGGCATAACGCAGTCGAACTGGTCGATGCCCCGTGCGACGCTTTCCAGAATGTCTTCCGGCGTACCCACGCCCATCAGATAGCGCGGCTTGTCGACCGGCATCGCGGGCGTCGTGATTTCGAGCATGCGCAGCATCACGTCCTGCGGTTCGCCAACCGCAAGGCCGCCTACCGAATAGCCCTCGAACGGCATTTCGCCCAGGGCTGTGGCGGACTGGATGCGCAGGTCCGGTTCCGCGCCGCCCTGCACGATGCCGTAGAGCGCCTGGCCGCGACCCGGTCCACCCATTTCCTCGAACTTCCGCCGCGAGCGTTCGGCCCACCGCAGGCTGAGCCGCATGGCCCGCTCCGTATCTTCCGGGCTCGCCGGCAGCGCAATGCATTCGTCGAGCTGCATCTGGATGTCGGAACCGAGCAGCTGCTGGATCTCGACGGAGCGCTCGGGCGTCATTTCGTAGCGCCGGCCATCGACATGGCTCTGGAACGTGACCCCGTTCTCGTCCAGCTTGCGTAGCTGAGCGAGGGACATCACCTGAAAGCCGCCTGAATCGGTCAGGATCGTGTGCGGCCAGTTCATGAACTTGTGCAGGCCGCCGAGCCTGGCAATCCGTTCCGCGGAGGGCCGCAACATCAGGTGATAGGTGTTGCCAAGCACCACGTCCGACCCGAGCGCGCGCACCTGATCGGGATACATGGCCTTTACCGTTGCCTGCGTGCCGACCGGCATGAAGGCGGGCGTGCGGACGATGCCATGCGGCGTGCGGATTTCGCCCCGGCGCGCCATGCCGTCGGTCTTGAGCAGACGAAAAGAAAACGGCTTTTGCTTTTGGTCAGTCATGTGCGGTCTTTGGAAACAGGAGCGACGCGTCGCCGTAGGAATAGAAGCGGTAGCCTTGGGCGATCGCGTGCGCATAGGCCGAACGCATGGTCTCCAGCCCACAGAGAGCGGAGACCAGCATGAATAGCGTGGACCGCGGCAGGTGGAAGTTCGTCATCAGCGCGTCGATGGCGCGGAACCGATAGCCGGGGGTGATGAATATGCGCGTCTCGCCGGAAAATGCGGCCAGGCCGCTCTCACCCTGAGCGGCACTTTCGAGGATGCGTAACGACGTCGTGCCGACGGCAACAACCCGATTGCCGCGCGCGCGCACATCCCGCAAGCGGGCTGCCGTTTCCGCACTGACCTCGCCCCATTCGGCATGCATGACGTGGTCGGCCGTATCGTCCGCCTTTACGGGCAAAAAGGTGCCCGCGCCCACATGCAGGGTAACGAGATGCTGTTCGATGCCGCGCTCCGAAAGGGAGCGCAGCAATTCCGGCGTGAAGTGTAGCCCGGCGGTCGGTGCCGCCACCGCCCCTTCCCGCTCCGCGAAGATGGTCTGGTAGTCCGCACGGTCCAGTTCGTCGTCACCCCGCCTGGCCGCGATATAGGGCGGTAGCGGGATGTGGCCGACGGCGGCAATCGCCTGATCGAGATCGGGGCCCGTGAAATCGAAGATGAAGAGAACTTCGCCGGTCTCGTTCTTTTCGGCAACCGTCGCCTCTAGGGCACCGAGCAGGCATGTATTACCGCCGTCGCCGAAGCGGACCCGATCGCCCACCGCGAGCTTCTTGGCCGGTTTGACGAAGGCGCGCCAGCGGTCCGGCCCCTGCCGGAGATGCAGCGTTGCGCCGATCTTCGCGATCGCGTCGCCACGCTGGCGAATACCTTCAAGCTGAGCCGGTATGACACGGGTATCGTTGAAGACGAGAGCGTCACCCGGCTGCAGAAGACCGGGCAGGTCGCGGACGCCACGATCCTCGAGCATGGGCGCGTCGTCCAGACGCACGACCAGCATGCGTGCGGCATCGCGCGGACGCGCCGGTCGCAGCGCGATCCGTTCGGGCGGCAGCTCGAAATCGAAATCATCCACTTTCACGACGGCATGTCCTTGCAGCCAACATCCTTACGCGAAAAAGCCACGGACAATCCCAGTCCGTGGCCTTTCAGGTCAATCGGCGCTCGTCACGCGTCGGCGGCAACCTTCACCGAGACGATGCTGTCGGGATCGCGAACAGGCTCGCCGCGCTTGATGCCGTCGACGTTTTCCATGCCTTCGATCACCTGGCCCCAGACGGTGTACTGGCCGTCAAGCCAGGGAGCATCGGCGAAGCAGATGAAGAACTGGCTGTCGCCGGAATTGGGGTCCATGGCCCGCGCCATGGAACACGTGCCGCGCTTGTGCTTTTCCTTGGTGAATTCGGCCTTCAGCTTCTTGCCGGAACCGCCGGTTCCTGTTCCTTGCGGGCAGCCGGTCTGCGCCATGAAACCGTCGATCACCCGATGGAACACGATGCCATCATAGAAGCCGTCGCGCACCAGTTCCTTGATCCGCGATACATGGCCGGGCGCCAGATCCGGCCGCATTTCGATAACGACGGGACCCTTGGTGGTCTCCATCACGAGGGTATTTTCCGGGTCCTTGTAGTCAGCCACGGTTGTTCTCCTTGAATTTTGCGGCCTTCTTATCGGTAGCGGCGGCGCTTGTCATGCTGCAATCGCGTGAAACAGCAGGGCCTTCGCCTCACTTCGCGTCCGCGGCCACCTGCATCTTGATGATCTTGTCGGGGTTTGCAGGCGGCTCGCCGCGCGTGATGGCGTCCACATGCTCCATTCCTTCGACGACCTGCCCCCAGACGGTGTATTTGCCGTTCAGGAAGTCACCGGGGGCGAACATGATGAAAAACTGCGAATTCGCGCTGTTGGGGTCATTGGTGCGGGCCATGCCCAGAGTGCCGCGCTCATAGGGCACGTTCGAAAACTCGGCCGGGATGTCCGGCAGATCGGATCCGCCCGTACCGGTGCCGGTCGGGTCGCCCGTCTGCGCCATGAAGCCATCGATCACACGGTGAAATACGATGCCATCGTAAAACCCCTGCCGCGTAAGCTTTTTGATCTGCTCCACATGCTTCGGCGCCACGTCCGGCAGCAGGCGGATCACGACGCGCCCGTCTTTCAGGTCGAGGTAAAGCGTGTTTTCAGGGTCGAGTTGCTGCGCGGAAGCGGTCGAGGCAAAGCCAAAGGCAATTGCAACAGCAAGGATTGCGGCAATCAGTCGGGACAAGGGGTATCCTCCTCAAAGGTGCTGAACGATGGATTTGCACCGAAAATTCTGTTGGGCACACGCGGGCAGCGGCTTGCTCAGGCAGTGTCTGCCAGCTTTTCCGCGATGCGGACGGCGACATTGCGCGGCACGAAAGGCGATATATCGCCACCCATTTTCGCAATCTGGCGAACAAGTGTCGCTGTAATATGGCGCACGTCCGGCGAAGCGGGCAGGAAAACCGTCTGCACGTCCGGAGCCAGGGTGCCGTTCATCCCCGCCATCTGCATTTCGTAGTCGAGATCGGTGCCGTCTCGCAGCCCCCGGATAAGAAAGGTCGCCCCGTGGTCCCGCGCGGCGTCGACCACCAGGTTCGCAAAGGAAATCACCTGAATGCGCGTCGCATCCAGGGAACCGAACGCCGCCTCGGCGACCTCCCCGATCATGGCGACACGTTCCTCGAAGGTGAAAAGCGGCATTTTGCCGGGGTGGATTCCAATTGCCACGACGACTTTGTCCGCCAACCCGAGGGCATGGCGCAACAGATCGAGATGGCCGTTGGTGACCGGGTCGAATGACCCCGGATAAAGGGCGATACGTGACATGCCTCTTCCTACTCACCCCTGATCTGGCTGACAAGTGGCCGCAAGCACTCAATGTAGCAAACAAGCAACGCTCAATGATTTTCTTTAAAATTAACCCAAAGGATGATAGGGTTTTCCACATAATAAAAGGAGGCGAATATGCTGACTGCGATTGGGCGCTGGGGGTTGATCCTGGCGGCAGGTTGCGCAGCTTTGCTACTCGCCGTGTTCGATGTCGATCGTCACGCGGATTCGAGTGCAGCAAGCAAGGGTGACCGGCTCGTGCCGCTCGTGAAAGTGGCATGCGAAGAGGTCACAATGGTCGATACGTCCAAAGGCTGCACGCATTTGGGTTCCGCAGGAAGCGCCTCACCGAAGCCCGGCGCTTACATAACCCAGGCGCGTACCGTCGACACGACAACTGTTTTGATCAGAAAGATGATTACCGAGTGATCCGCTTTTCCTGACCTCGGATCACTTCACAATGCGGCGGCGAGTCTCCCCGGCTCGCCGCCGTATTTATTTCAAGCCCCGTCCAACGGGTTACTTTGAAGAAACCGTAAGCTTTATCAATAGATCCATCATCTTACGCAGAGAACGAATGTAAAAATAAACAATATCACGTATTGATGATCGGTAACCCGTTACAAAAGCAATTGAATTTCCTGTGGCCATCCCCATTTTAAGATGCATGATTGCGAAACTTAGATTTCAAGCTTCGGTCGCAATGACCACGTGGGTAGCGAGTATCGCCCTGCTGATTGCCCTGACTGCCGGCTTCTCCATCACTGCGGACGGTAGTTCGGGTCGTGCAGAGTCTGTTATCCACATCGCCTTGCCAGCCCCGCAAGAGATTCACCGGGGTCAGTGCGAAGGCGTGATCTTCAGGGAGGAAGACCCGGACTGTTATGACGGGCCTTCTTCCGCAACCGTGCAGGGACCCATATCGGTTACCCCGCAGGAACGAACGGCGGGATCCGTTCTTCTTCGTAATTCCGATCCAACGATCGCGCCGACAGATACGTGACGTGGATCACTGTCTCCTTGAGGCAATTGAAAGAGAGTGAAGTCATCGAAGATCGCACCACGCGATGAGGGAGTGAAACAGATGACTTTTCTCCACCAAGAGGAGGTGGTTCCGAATACCCGCCTGAAGGAACTGTCGATAGCCACCGTTGCAGCGCTTGGCGTGTTTTTTGGCGCTGCAGCGGCTCTCGATCGTTTTGTCGGGGAAAGTTCATCCCCCGACCCGGTGATCGTCACAACGGCGTTGAGCAAATCCGACCGCATGAATGCCACCCTCCCGCTGACCTGCAACGGTCAGGCATGGGGCAACTGGTCGGCAGATTGCGTTTCCGCGATCACCGGTGGCGAAACGACCCGAAATATCCGTCGCGTCACGTTCGAAGAGCGCGATTTCGCCAATCGGACTTCCACGCTTGTTCGGGTAGCGGCGCGCTGAATTGACGCCGCTACCGCATTTAATCACGCCTCGGCGGAAGATTCGTCAGGCGCCTCATCCGATCCATTGCCGCCTTCGTCGTCCACCTCCGAAACGCGCTCGACGCTGACGACTTTCTCGTCTTCCGCCGTGTTGAAGACGATCACGCCCTGCGTGGACCGTCCGGCAACGCGAATGCCGTCCACCGGACAACGGATCAACTGCCCGCCATTGGTCACCAGCATGATCTGGTCGTCTTCCTCCACCGGGAAGGAAGCCACGAGCGGGCCGTTGCGCTTGTTCACCGTCATGGCGACGATGCCTTTGCCGCCGCGCCCCGTGGTCCGGTATTCGAAGGACGAAGTCCGCTTGCCAAAGCCGTTTTCCGAAATAGTCAGAATGACTTGTTCGGCGGCGCTCATTTCCACGTAGCGCTGCTCGTTAAGCTCGCCGTTGGAGGCGCCTTCCTCCACTTCCGCAGCAGTTTCCTCCGTTTCGCCGCGCATCAGCCGCCGATGTTTCAGATAGGCCGAACGTTCCTCCGCGCTCGCGTCGAAGTGGCGAATGATCGACATGGAGATCAACTGGTCATCGTCGGCAAGCGCAATACCGCGCACGCCAACCGAATTGCGGCCGGCAAAAACCCGGACTTCCGGAACCGGGAAGCGGATGCACTGGCCGGCTGCCGTCGTCAATAAGACGTCGTCATTTTCAGTACAGGTCTCCACTCCGACGATGCCATCGCCCTCGTCGAGCTTCATCGCGATCTTGCCGTTCTTGTTGATCTGCACGAAGTCGGAAAGCTTGTTGCGCCGTACGGTGCCGCGCCGCGTGGCGAACATCACGTCCAGGTTCGCCCAGCTTTCCTCATCCTCCGGCAGCGGCATGATCGACGTGATCTGCTCCCCCTGCTCAAGCGGCAGCATATTGACGAGCGCCTTGCCGCGTGACGTAGGGCCACCAACGGGCAAGCGCCAGACCTTCATCTTGTAGGCGATCCCGCGTGAGGAGAAAAACAGCACCGGAGTATGGGTATTGGCCACGAAGAGCCGGGAGACGAAATCCTCTTCCTTCGTTGCCATACCGGAGCGGCCCTTGCCGCCCCGCCTCTGCGCCCGGTAGGTATCTAGCGGAACGCGCTTGATGTAACCGGCGTGGCTGACGGTGACGACCATGTCTTCGCGCTGGATGAGGTCCTCGTCCTCCAGGTCCGCGCCGCCCTCCATGAGTTCGGTCCGGCGCGGCGTCGCGAATTCGTCGCGGATCGCGGTGAGTTCCTCGCAGATGATCTGCTGGATGCGGGCGCGCGAACGCAAGATCTCAAGATAGTCCCGGATCTCGTCGCCGAGCTTGTTCAGTTCGTCCGCGATCTCATCGCGGCCAAGCGCAGTCAGGCGCTGAAGGCGGAGTTCGAGGATCGCCCGCGCCTGCTCTTCCGACAGACGATAGGTTCCGTCTTCCGCGACCGCGTGACGCGGATCGTCGATCAACCGAACCAGCGACTCCACATCTTTTGCCGGCCAGTTGCGCTCCATCAACTGGGCGCGGGCCGTGGCAGGATCCGGCGCGGTACGGATCAGATGAATGACCTCGTCGATATTGGCGACGGCAATCGCAAGACCGACCAGTACGTGGGCGCGGTCGCGCGCCTTGGCCAGCAGGAAACGGGTGCGCCTGCCGACAACCTCTTCGCGGAAGGCGATAAAGGCGGTCAGCATGTCCTTGAGGCCAAGCTGTTCCGGCCGGCCGCCATTCAGCGCCACCATATTGGCGCCGAAGGTCGTTTGCAGCGGCGAGAAGCGATACAGCTGGTTCAGCACGACATCCGCCATCGCCTCGCGCTTCAGTTCGATCACGACGCGCATGCCGTCGCGATCGGATTCGTCGCGAATGTCTGAAATACCCTCGATCCGCTTTTCTCTGACCAGTTCGGCGATCTTCTCGATCATCGTCGCCTTGTTGACCTGGTATGGGATCTCGGAGATCACCAGCGCTTCGCGGTCCTTACGAATCTCCTCAACCTCGACCTTGCCGCGCATGACGATCGAACCGCGCGCATTCTCATAGGCCGAGCGGATGCCGGAGCGTCCGAGGACGATGCCGCCGGTCGGAAAATCCGGTCCCGGCACGATCTGCATCAGTTCTTCGAGCGAAAGCGCGGGGTTCTCGATCAAGGCGATCGACGCGTCGATCACCTCGCCAAGGTTGTGCGGCGGGATGTTGGTCGCCATGCCAACGGCAATGCCGCCGGCGCCGTTCACCAGAAGATTCGGAAACTTCGCCGGCAGCACCACCGGCTCGCGCTCCGAATTGTCGTAGTTGTCCTGGAAATCGACCGTATCCTTGTCGATATCGTCCAGGAGCTTGTGGGCGACCTTTTGCAGGCGGCATTCGGTGTAGCGCATCGCGGCAGCCGGATCGCCGTCGACCGATCCGAAATTGCCCTGGCCGTCGATCAGCGGCAGACGCAGGGAAAAGCTTTGCGCCATGCGAACGAGCGCATCGTAGATCGCGCTGTCGCCATGCGGGTGATACTTACCCATCACGTCGCCGACCACGCGTGCCGACTTGCGGTAGGGCTTGTTCCACTCGTAGCCGTTTTCGTGCATCGAGAACAGGATGCGGCGATGCACCGGCTTGAGCCCGTCCCGAACGTCCGGCAAAGCACGGCTCACGATTACGCTCATCGCGTAGTCGAGATAGCTGCGCTTCATTTCATCGGTGATGGAAACAGGCCGTATATCGGACGGCAAACCGCCGGCCGGGGCGTTCAAATCCTGATCTGACAAGGATGCGTCTCATGTCTTGTGGTAGGTGGTTTGTTTATAGCCGATTCCGCTCGTTTCGACAAATCTGACACTGCTGCCGCGCAGCTTAATAATCTTTATGTTTCAATGAATTAAAAGATTGACTGCAGAACTTGTGCATAGTGTGCGAGGTCAAATGGCGCTGCGATCTGTGCTATGCAGATCCGGACCCGGAAACGGCACGAGGGAAAGGGGCTAAATATGGTGACGGACTATCTGCTGAATGCCTTCGCGACCCTTTTCGTCACCATCGATCCCGTTGGTCTTGCTCCGATGTTCCTGGCGGTTACCGCCGGTGCCACGCCGCGGCAAAGGCGCAAGATCGCGGTCCAGGCCACCTTGATCGGCGGGGGAATTCTGCTGCTCTTTCTTGTCGCCGGAAAAAGCGTGCTGAAGACCCTCGGCATTTCCGTGCCTGCCTTCCAGATCGCCGGCGGGCTGCTGCTTTTGATGATCGCCGTGGAGATGGTTTTCGAAAAGCGGCAGAAGCGCAAAACGGAAACGGCGGAAAAAGCCATGGCCGGCCATCACGACGATCTGCACGGTGTCGCGGTCTTCCCGCTCGGCATTCCGCTCATATCCGGGCCGGCGGCGATCAGCGCGGTGATCCTCCTGTCATCCGAAGCCCGGGACGCGATCTCCTACACCGGATTGATTGCCGTCATCGCCATAATTGTCGGCAGTTGCCTTGTCGCCTTTCTCCTTGCCTCCAGGATCGAGCGACTGTTGGGCGAAACGGCGTCGATGGTGATTACACGCCTGCTTGGCGTCCTGCTGGCGGCCTTGTCGGTGCAGTTCATCGCCGATGGCGTGGCCTCATTCGTGAAAGGCGGCCTCGCCTCCGGTATCACTTGAGCAGACGGGACCTCAATCCTTGTCTTCACCGAGTTCCTGCTGCAGGTCCTGCATCATTCCTTCGATGAAGGTTCCGATTGCCGGCGAGCGCTCACGTCTCAAACGCTCGGCGTGAAGGATTGCGCGAGCGCCCTTGAAGGCACGTTCCAGGTCGTCGTTGACGATGATGTAATCGTATTTCGACCAGTGGCGCATTTCGCCAACCGCGGTCTGCAGGCGACGCAGGATCACATCGTCCGTGTCTTCCGCCCGGCGGTTCAGCCGCGATTTCATCTCGGCGATGGATGGCGGCAGGATGAAAATAGAAGCGACGTCCTCGCGCATCTTCTCGTAGAGCTGGAACGTGCCCTGGATATCGATATCGAAGAGCACGTCGCGCCCGCTTTCAAGCGCCGATTCCACCGGATCGCGCGGTGTGCCGTAGTAATTGCCGTGAACCTCGGCCCATTCCAGCAACTCGTCCCTGTCGCGCATCTGGCGGAACCGGTCAGGCGTAATGAAGTGATAATGCACGCCATCGATCTCGCTCGACCGGCGCGGCCGGGTCGTCACCGAGATCGACAGGGTGATCGTCTCTTTTTCTTCCGCGAGCAATTGGCGTGCGATCGTCGACTTGCCGGCGCCGGAGGGCGAAGAAAGCACGAGCATCAGACCGCGCCGGCTCGCCTCGGCCTGATCCGCGGTCACCACGGTCCCGGTCGGCTTGTCGCTCATCCATTTACTCCAGGTTCTGGATCTGCTCGCGCATCTGATCGACGACGGCCTTCATCTCAAGGCCGATCGCCGTCAGTCCCGTGTCATTGGACTTCGAGCAGAGTGTATTGGTTTCTCTATTGAACTCCTGCGCCAGAAAGTCGAGCTTGCGTCCCACCGGCGCGCCATCGGCAATAAGTTTCCTCGCCGCCGCGACATGCGCGTAAAGCCGATCGAGTTCCTCGCGGATATCGGCGCGGGTCGCCAGCAGCGCCGCCTCCTGATGCAGGCGCTGACTGTCGAGGGTCGCGCTTGCTTCAATGAGCATCTCGACCTGCTTTTTCAGCCGCTCCCGAATTGCGTCCGGCTGGCGGGCCGGATGGATTTCCGCGCGTCTCGTCAAGTCCTCGATCGCCGCCAATTGACCCGCAAGGACCTCCCCGATTGCCGCGCCTTCCGACCGGCGCATCGCCGCCAGGGCCGTCAGGGCTTCGTTAAAAGAGACCAGCAATCCTTCACGCAACGCTTCTCGGTCGGCTTCGTCCTCCTCCGCTTCCTGGAGTTCGAGCACGCCCTTGTGCGACAGGATCCCGTCGAGGGTGGGCGGGCTTGCGTCGGGAAGCCGGCGATGAAGCAGCTGTACCGCGCTCAGCACCGCTTCGAGAGCGGTTTCGTTGATCCGCAGCACCGCCTCGCCCTGATCGCGCTGCAGGCTGAGGCCGATCGTAATGTTGCCGCGTTTCAATCCGCGGCCGACCGCCTCGCGCACCGGCGCTTCAAGATCCTCAAGCCCTGCGGGAAGCCGCAGCCGGATATCGAGGCCCTTTCCGTTGACCGAACGCATCTCCCAGGTCCAGCGACAGGCCTTGCCTGTACCTTCAACCCGGGAAAAGCCGGTCATGCTCGCCAGCCCCATAGTGCACTCCCTGATAAATGAAGGGCGGGTCGTCATTGATCGGCGCCCGCCCTGTAAAATCCGACTTCAGAGCAATTCGGGCGTCTCAGTTGGCAGCCGGCTTGTCGCCGTCCCCTGCCTCTTCTTCCTGTTTCCTGCGCGCATCGCGCTCGACCTGCCGCCACTTGGCGACATTGCGCTGGTGCTGCTCGAATGTCTCGGCAAAGACATGACCTCCGGTGCCATCCGCTACGAAATAGAGATCCCTTGTTCGCGATGGCGAGGCGACCGCCTCCATGGCCGCCCGGCCGGGATTTCCGATCGGGCCCGGTGGCAGGCCGTCGATCTGGTAGGTGTTGTAGGGGTTTTTCGCGTCCAGCTCCGAACGCTTGATTGCCGAGCGGTCGACCTTCCATGCCTCTCCGCCGTAAAGCCCGTAGAGGATGGTCGGATCGGACTGCAAGCGCATTCCGCGGTTGAGCCGGTTGACGAAAACGCCCGCAACGCGGGGACGCTCGTCGGCTCTTGCCGTCTCCTTCTCAACGATCGACGCCAGAACGACCAGTTCTTCCGGCGACTTGACCGGCAAGCCATCGGCGCGACGCTCCCAGATCTCTGCGAGCGCCTTGGTCTGCGCCGAAATCATCTGTTGCAGGATCTGCTCGCGCGTCGTGCCGCGCGTGAAGCTGTAGGTTTCCGGCAGGAGCGCACCCTCGGGTGGAATCTCCGTCAGCTCGCCCACCAGGGTCGGATCGCTTTTAAGACGTTCGACAACCTGCGCGCTCGTCCAGCCCTCGGGCACCGTCACGGCATGATAAACGGCCTTGCCCTCCACGAGCGCGTCCATCACTTGCCGCATCGACGCCCCGGCGGGAAAGGCGTATTCACCCGCTTTCAGCTTGCGTGCGTTCTTGTAGATCCACACGCCGGCCTTGAAAACCAGGTCATCCTCGATCACGCCTTGGTAAGTCAGTATGGAGGCGATCGAGTCCAGACCCGAACCGGACGAAATGATCACCGTCTTCTCTTCCTTGAGCGGCCCTTCGCTATCGAATTGGAGCTTTCCCCAATAAAGCAGGCCGCCAGCAGCGATCACGCCGAGAACGGCAACCGTCAGCAGGAAGTTGATGAAGATTACGATGGGGTTGCGCACATGCCTGGAACGCGCCGGAGGTGGCGGCGCGGGTTCAGGCTGGATCGCTTCGCGCGGGCTTTTCGGGTGAACACGAATATCCGCGTTGTCAACGGCCGGAGAAGCAGGACCGTTCTCGTTTTCGATCTCGCTCATGACTGCCGCATTCCCGTCAGGTTGATCGTCTGCGTCACCCCCGCCCGATAGAGGTCGGAGGTGACTATGGCCAAATGACGGAGCGTCGTGTCAAGCAGCCACTTTACGGAAAACCAGCGATGCGTTCGTGCCGCCAAACCCGAATGAGTTCGACAGCGCAACGTTGATTTCCACGGACTTAGCCCGATTGGCCACGAGATCGATCTCCGTCTCGACGGACGGGTTTTCCAGATTGATCGTGGGGGGAGCGACGTTGTCGCGCATCGCCAGCAGCGAGAAGATCGCCTCGATCGCACCGGCCGCGCCGAGCAGGTGTCCGGTCGAAGATTTCGTCGACGACATCGTCAAGCCGGCACCGTTGTTGCCGGCCAGCCTCTGGACCGCGCCCAGTTCGATCTCGTCGCCAAGCGGCGTGGAGGTGCCGTGGGCGTTCACGTAGTCGACCTCGGAGGCCATGATGCCGGCGCGCTTCAGGGCAGCCTGCATGCACCGGTAGGCGCCATCGCCATCGGCTGCGGGCGCTGTAATGTGATGCGCATCGCCCGACAGGCCATAGCCGATCACTTCGCCGTAGATTTTGGCGCCGCGCGCCTTGGCATGCTCGTATTCCTCGAGCACCACCACACCCGCGCCCTCGCCCATCACGAAGCCGTCACGGTCCCGATCGTAAGGACGCGAAGCCCTTTCGGGCTCGTCATTGAAATTCGTGGACAGCGCCCTGCATGCCGCAAAGCCGGCCATGGCAAGGCGGCAGATCGGCGATTCCGTCCCGCCGGCGACCATCACGTCGGCGTCGCCGAAGCCGATCAGCCGCGCGGCGTCGCCAATTGCGTGCGCGCCTGTGGAACAGGCTGTCACGACGGCGTGGTTGGGGCCTTTGAGCCCGTGCCGGATCGACACGTAGCCGCCGGCAAGATTGATCAGCCGGCCCGGAATGAAGAACGGGCTGATCCTGCGCGGTCCCTTCTCGGCGAGAATCATTGACGCGCTTTCGATACCCTGGAGACCGCCGATGCCCGAACCGATCAAAACGCCGGAGCGCGCCTGGTCTTCGTAGCTCTCCGGCTTCCAACCCGCATCGGCCAGCGCCTGATCCGCCGCAGCCATCGAATAGATGATGAAGTCGTCGACCTTGCGCTGCTCCTTCGGATCCATCCAGTCGTCCGGATTGAACGTTCCGTTCGAGCCGTCGCCCCGTGGAATCATGGCAGCGATCTGACAGGCGAGATCACTCGTCTCGAAGGTGTCGATACGCCTGGCACCGCTTTCCCCTTCGAGAATCCGCTTCCAGGTCGTTTCGACGCCGCAGCCAAGCGGCGTCACCATTCCCATTCCGGTTACGACAACTCGCCTCATCACGATCCTGTATCCTGCGTCGCAACAATACGAAACGGACGGATGATCAATACCCGTCCGCTTCGTCTCGCGAACCGATTAACCGGCGTTCTTCTCAAGGAACCTGACGGCGTCGCCGACGGTCAGGATCGTCTCGGCGGCGTCATCGGGAATCTCGACGCCGAATTCTTCTTCAAAGGCCATAACCAGCTCGACGGTGTCGAGGCTGTCTGCGCCCAGATCATCGATGAAGCTGGCGTCATCCGCCACCTTGTCGGTGTCAACACCGAGGTGCTCGACGACGATCTTCTTAACCCGATCTGCGATATCGCTCATGTGATAGTTCCTCGATAACTTCGCGGTGCCCGTATTAAGCGCCCCGTTCGTGACGACCAGCCGGATCATCGGAATTCGGAGGTCGCGATGCCAGTCCGAACCGCCTGTTCCGCCGCCGGACGTCTTTGCATTGCCTTGGGGGAATGCGCTATTCGACCGGCGGGTTGGTAACACACTTTACAGGGCTTGACCAGCCAGGGGAACGCCGGCCCGAACCGCTTGCGGCCGGCGTCCGGATCCTGGAGATTCTGCCAATTAAATCATTGCCATACCGCCATTCACGTGAAGCGTCTGACCGGTGACATATCCAGCTTCCTCGCTGGCGAGGTAGACGGTGGCGGCGGCAATTTCCGAAGACGTGCCCAAACGCCCCGCGGGGACGCTTTGCAGAATCGATTCCCGCTGCTTGTCGTTCAGCACATCGGTCATCGCGGTCTCGATGAAGCCGGGGGCGATCGCGTTGACCGTAATGTTGCGGCTGGCAACCTCGCGGGCGACCGATTTCGTCATGCCGATCATGCCCGCCTTCGCAGCCGCATAGTTGGCTTGCCCCGGATTGCCCGTGACGCCGACGACCGACGTGATGGAGATGATACGGCCGAAACGGCGTCGCATCATGCCTTTCACCGCGGCACGGGACAGGCGGAACGCGGCGGAAAGGTTCACTTCCAGAACCTGGTCCCACTCCTCGTCCTTCATGCGCATGAAGATATTGTCCCGGGTTATCCCGGCATTGTTGACGAGAATGTCGAGCTGCCCCATGGCAGCCTCCGCCGCTGGGACGAGGCCGTCCACGGCTTCACGGTCGGCAAGGTTCGCAACGCAGATATGTACGCGCTCGCCAAGCTCGGCGGCCAGCGTCTCCAGCCTTTCCGCCCTGGTCCCCGATATGGCGACGGTGGCGCCCTGGCGATGCAGCGCGCGGGCGATCGCCTCGCCGATGCCGCCGCTCGCACCGGTCACCAGCGCCGCCTTGCCCGTAAGATCGAACATGATTGCGTTCTCCTTGTACTGTTCAGCCGATGAGGCGCCCGATCAGGGCATCGACATCGTCCGGCGTGTTGACGGCAACGCCTTCGGCCTCCCTCGCGATCCGCTTGACCATGCCCGTGAGGACCTTGCCGGAGCCGACCTCGACAAACGTGGTCACGCCGGCACCGGCCAGCCACTCGACGGATTCGCGCCAGCGTACCGTACCGGTAACCTGCTCGACGAGCCTGCGACGGATTTCATCCGGATCGGAAATCGCCGCGGCCAGAACATTGGCGACAAGCGGCACGGCAGGAGCCTTGAGCGTTACCCTGGAGAGCGCATCGGCCATGACATCGGCGGCGGGTGCCATCAGCGCGCAATGGAAGGGCGCGCTCACAGGCAGCAGGATGGCGCGCTTGGCGCCCTTGCCCTTGGCGATTTCGACCGCGCGTTCGACGGCCGCCTTATGGCCGGACACGACCACTTGACCAGGCGCATTGTCGTTCGCCGCCTGGCACACCTCGCCCTGGGCAGCCTCTTCGGCAACGGCGCGCGCAGCCTCGAAGTCCAGCCCGAGCAGCGCCGCCATGGCCCCCTCGCCGACCGGAACGGCTTCCTGCATCGCCTTGCCGCGAATGCGCAGCAGCCGCGCCGCATCCCCGACGCTCAGGCTGCCGGCGGCGGCCAGGGCGGAATATTCACCGAGCGAATGGCCGGCCACGAAGGAAGCGCTGGCGGTAAGATCGAGCCCGCGCGCTTCCAGCACGCGCATGGCGGCAAGGCTGACAGCCATCAGCGCGGGCTGTGCATTGGCCGTCAGCGTCAATGTCTCTGCCGGTCCGTCCCACATGACGCGGCTGAGCGGCTCGCCGAGCGCCTCGTCCACTTCCTGGAAGACATTACGCGCTTCGGCGAAGGCATCGGCCAGTTCCTTGCCCATGCCGACAGCCTGGCTTCCCTGGCCGGGAAATGTAAATGCAATCGTCATTTTCGTTTCCGTCCCAAAAGCCGGTTGCAGTTGCGGCAGGCCGGCACGTGTCGGGGCTATGACACGGTGCAGGCACTGCCTGTCAAGGGCCGCAGGGCAAAAAACGGATGATAGACCGTGGCGAGGCTTGTGTTTTGCCCATCTTGCGGTATAAGCCGCGCTTCACCCGGGACTTTGGCCGGGGGCTGAACGGAAGGCCGGTTGCCTTTATCAACCGGCAGGCGTGGAAAAGCCACACCGTCTTCCCGTGTCTCCGCTCTCGAAGTTGCTTCGGTTCGCCTTTCAGGAGAGCTCGAAGAGGCTTGGCGCCGGTCCCTCGTTGAAACCAAAGGAAAGGCACAAGAACATGCCTCTTTACGAGCACGTGTTCCTTGCCCGCCAGGACGTTTCCCCCCAGCAGGTGGAGCAACTGGTGGAGCAGTACAAGGCCCTGATCGAAGAACAGGGCGGCAGCGTCGGCAAGATCGAGAACTGGGGTCTGCGGTCGCTCGCCTATCGCGTCAACAAGAACCGCAAGGCGCACTACACGCTGATGAACATCACGGCCGCCCCGGCAGCGGTGGCCGAGATGGAACGTCAGATGCGCATCAACGAAGACGTTCTTCGTTTCATGACCATCCGCGTGGAGGCTCATGAGGAAGACCAGTCCGCCATGATGCAGAAGCGTGATCGCGACGATCGTCGTCGTGGCAAGGACCGCGACGATCGCGGCGGTGGCGGCGGCCCGCGTGGCGGCCGTCGTGGCGACTTCGACTAAGGGAGACGACGGATGATCGATATCGCACAGCTTCCGACCCGGCGTCCCTTCTTCCGCCGTCGCAAGACCTGCCCGTTCTCCGGCGCCAACGCTCCGAAGATCGACTACAAGGACATTCGCCTGCTGCAGCGCTACATCTCGGAGCGCGGCAAGATCGTCCCGAGCCGCATCACCGCGGTTTCTGCGAAGAAGCAGCGTGAGCTGGCCCGCGCGATCAAGCGCGCCCGCTTCCTCGGCCTGCTTCCCTTCGTGATCAAGTAAGCACGCGGTTTGCAATATCCGGGGCGCCTCCGGTGCCCCGGAACTGTCCGAAATCCTCGGGCATCCCGGCTGGGGCTGCGGGACCGTTCCACGAGCCCCTAACCGCGTTCGAAGCGCGGGACAGACGGTACAGGAGTTAACTCCAATGGAAATCATTCTTCTCGAACGCGTCGCCAAGCTTGGTCAGATGGGCGACGTCGTGCGCGTGCGCGATGGCTTCGCGCGCAATTTCCTGCTCCCGCAGGGCAAGGCGCTCCGTGCCAACAAGGGCAACCTGGCCCGCTTCGAAGCCGAGCGCGCGCAGCTCGAAGCCCGCAACCTCGAGCGCAAGCAGGAAGCGGAAGCCGTCGCGGCGAAGCTCGACGGCCAGGCCTTCGTGGTGATCCGTTCCGCCGGTGAAACCGGTCAGCTCTACGGTTCCGTCGCCACCCGCGACATCGCCGAAGTGCTCGACCAGGGCGGCTTCACCATCGAGCGTTCCCAGGTCAGCCTCAACCGTCCGATCAAGACGATCGGCCTGCACAAGGTCGAGATCTCCCTTCATCCGGAGGTTCAGGTATCCGTCAACGTCAACGTCGCTCGTTCGTCCGATGAAGCCGAGCGTCAGGCGCGCGGTGAGGACCTGACCCAGGCCGACGTCAACCTCTTCGAATTCGAGGAAGTTGAGGGCGAGGAAGGCGAAGAGGCGGAAGCCGCTGAGGGCGAACAGGATTAATCCGGTTTAAGTACCGGGAATCCCTGATGTCGAAATTCGGGACGGCGCCTTCGGGCGCCGTTTTTTGTTGGGAATTTCCCTGTGGATTCAAGCGCCGTTGCCGGCGTGCACACGTCAACTGCATTGCTGGTTTATCCCCGATGATCTCAATGCGCCAAAGAGTGTCGGGAAACTCCCTGAATCGACTTTTCCTCCTTCCTTTCGCAGGGTAACGAAGAGTGGGGTAGATGCGAGGGGCGAGATGAAGGGTCAGCTTCAGCAGATGGAGGCCGCGCAGCAATTGATGCGCGTGGCGCCGCACAACGCGGAAGCCGAACGCCAGCTTCTCGGCGCGATACTGGTCAACAACGAGACGTTTTACCGCGTTTCCGACTTCCTCGAACCCCTGCACTTCTTCATCGAGCCGCACCGCGACATTTATGAAAAAGTCAGCCAGCTCATCCGCGCGGGCAAGGTGGCGTCTCCCATCACGCTGAAGACCTTCTTCGGCGCGGACGCGAAAATCGCGGACCTCAGCCCCGCGCAATATCTGCTTCGCCTCGCCGCCGACGCCACGTCCATCATCAATGCCGAGGATTACGGCCAGGCGATCTACGACCTGGCGATCCGCCGCAACCTGATCCGCATCGGCGAGGATATGGTGAATATCGCCTTCGATGCGCCGATCGACATGCCACCGGGCCAACAGATCGACGACGCCGAACGCCGCCTCTTCGAACTGGCGGAAAAAGGACGCGCCGAGGCCGGCTTCCTGAGTTTCGGGGATGCGCTGACCGATACGATCGCGATGGCTGCCGCCGCCTACCAGCGCGAAGGCAAGCTCTCCGGCATTTCGACCGGAATGCGCGATCTCGACGAGAAGATGGGCGGCCTGCAGTCGTCGGATCTGATCGTGCTGGCCGGCCGTCCGGGCATGGGCAAGACCTCGCTTGCCACCAATATCGCTTACAACGTAGCCGAGGCCTATGAGGCGGAGGAGCAGGCCGACGGCACCCTGAAGACCGTGAACGGCGGCATCGTCGGCTTCTTCTCGCTGGAAATGTCGGCGGAACAGCTGGCCACCCGTATCATTTCCGAGCAGACGGAAATCCCCTCCTCGAAGATCCGCCGCGGCGATATCAACGAGGCGGAATTCGAAATGCTGGTGGCCGCATCGCAGAACATGCAGATCGTGCCGCTTTACGTCGACCAGACCGGCGGTATTTCGATAGCCCAGCTCGTGGCGCGCGCGCGGCGCCTCAAGCGCCAACGCGGCCTCGACCTGCTCATCATCGACTATATCCAGCTCATTTCCGGTTCCTCGAAGAACCAGGGCAACCGCGTCCAGGAAATCACCGAAATCACGACCGGGTTGAAGGCGCTCGCCAAGGAACTGAACGTCCCGATCATCGCACTGTCCCAGCTCTCCCGCCAGGTCGAGAGCCGCGACGACAAGCGCCCCATCCTGTCGGATCTGCGCGAATCCGGGTCCATCGAGCAGGATGCCGACGTCGTGATCTTCGTCTATCGCGAGGAGTACTATCTCGGAAAATCGATCCCGGAAGAAGGGACCGAAGAGTTTTTCAAATGGCAGGACAAGCTCGACCGCGTGAAGAACCGGGCCGAAGTGATCATCGCCAAGCAGCGCCACGGACCCACGGGCACGGTCGATCTCCACTTCCAGGGCGAATTCACCCGATTCTCGGATCTAGCCGAAAGCGAGCGCTTCCCGGAGCCGCGCGACTAGGGCCCCGCCCCTGGGACGATTGGCGTCCCTCTTGGAAAAGGCGCGTTCCGGGACATATTTTCGCCCTTTCCGCTTCGACATAAGTGGCTCGTCACCCAAAATGGGGTGTCACGAATCGGGCAGAGGCGAAAGCGATGGTCTCAACCCCAGCGCGGCAGGACGATGGTTCCCTGCGCAGCGGGCGGATCACAATCGATCTCGATGCGATCGCCGATAACTGGCGAACGCTTTCCGCGAAACTGAAAACGGGCGCCGAATGCGCTGCCGTCGTCAAGGCGGATGCCTACGGACTCGGCATCGCCGAGGTCGCCGTTGCGCTTCATGCCGCCGGCGCCCGCACCTTCTTCGTTGCGACGCCCGAGGAGGGGTTGGCCCTGCGCGCCCTGCTTTCGGACGCTGTCATCTATATTCTGAACGGCCTCTATCCCAACGCGGCAGCCGACTACGCGGCGGCGAACCTCCGGCCGGTGATAGGCTCGACGAGCGAAGCCGCCGTTTGGTCGGATTTCATCAGATCGGCCGGGATAGCCTCACCCGCCGCGCTTCACGTCGACACAGGCATGAACAGGCTCGGCCTGACGATCGATGAAGCCCGCAGCCTGTCGCAAGACGATCGGAGCGGCTTCGCGCCCGTGCTAGTGATCTCGCATCTCGCTTGTGCGGACACGCCTTCCCATCCGATGAATGCCGAACAGCTCGTCCGTTTCCGCACCCTGAAGAAGCTCTTTCCCGGTTCGGCCATGTCGTTCGCCAATTCGGCCGGCATTCTGCTTGGCCAGGACTATCATTTCGATCTCGCCCGCCCGGGGATCGCTCTTTATGGCGCGCGGGCGAGTACGTCCGGCGAGACCCCGCTGCGCCCGGTAGCCAAGGTCGAAGCCCGCCTCCTGATGACACGACATGTCCGCAAGGGCGAAACCGTCGGCTACGGTGCCAGCTACACCGCGGAGCGTGACATGCGGATCGGCCTTGTGGCCGTCGGATATGCCGATGGATTGCTGCGTCTTGCCGGCGCAACCGACGACAGGCCGGGCGCCTTCATGTCGATCGGCGGGCGCAAGGTTCCCATTCTCGGCCGCGTTACCATGGACCAGACCATGATCTCGCTGGAGTCCATAGCCGAGGATGAAGCCGCGCCGGGCCGCATGGTGGAAGTTTTCGGTCCCGATATTGCCGTTGACGACGTTGCAGCAAGCGCCGAAACGATCGGTTACGAACTCCTGACCCGCCTTGGCCAACGCCTCGAGCGCCGCTATATCGGTGGCCGTCATGGATTGGGTGATTGATGGCCAAGAGGACCTCCTCCTTCGTCTGCCAGGCCTGCGGCGCGGCAACAGGCAAATGGGCCGGCCGTTGCGAGAGCTGCGGCGAATGGAACACCATCGTTGAAGAGCAGACCGGCGGTGTGGGGGCTGCGCCCGGGCAGGCGCAGGCGCGCAAGGGGCGGGTTGTCCCCCTCGTCGGACTTTCCGGGGAGATGAAAGAAGCGCCCCGCATCGTCAGCAAGGTCGCCGAACTCGACCGCGTGACGGGCGGTGGTTTCGTTCGCGGGTCCGCCCTTCTCGTCGGCGGCGACCCGGGCATCGGCAAGTCCACGCTGCTCATCCAGGCGGCCGCCCAGATTGCCCGGCTTGGCCACAAGGCCGTCTACATTTCCGGCGAGGAGGCCGTCGACCAGGTCCGGCTGCGCGCCGAAAGGCTCGGGCTCACCGATGCCGATGTCGGCCTTGCGGCGGAAACCTCCGTCGAGGATATCCTGGCAACGCTGAAGGCCGGTCCACCACCGGCTCTCGTCATCATCGACTCCATCCAGACGCTCTGGACCGAGCTTGCCGATTCTCCGCCCGGCACCGTGACGCAGGTGCGCGCGTCCTCGCAGGCCCTGGTGCGCTATGCCAAGCAGAGCGGCGCAACGGTGATCATGGTCGGCCATGTCACCAAGGACGGCCAGATCGCCGGCCCGCGCGTGGTGGAGCACATGGTCGATGCCGTGCTTTATTTCGAGGGCGACGGCGCCCACCAGTACCGCATCCTGCGATCCGTCAAGAACCGCTTCGGGGCAACCGACGAAATCGGCGTCTTCGAGATGACCGACAACGGCCTGAAACAGGTTACCAATCCGTCGGCCCTGTTCCTCGGCGACCGCAGCGGCTCGGCGCCCGGCGCATCCGTGTTCGCCGGCCTGGAAGGCACAAGGCCGCTGCTGATCGAAATCCAGGCCCTTGTCGCCCCCTCCCCGCTTGGCACCCCTCGTCGGGCGGTCATCGGCTGGGACAGCGCCCGACTTTCCATGATCCTCGCCGTGCTGGAAGCGCGTTGCGGCGTGCGTTTTGCCCAGCATGACGTCTATCTCAACGTCGCGGGCGGCCTCCGGGTCAACGAGCCGGGTGCCGATCTCGCCGTGGCCGCCGCCTTGATATCGAGCCTCAGCGGGGTTGCCCTTCCACCCGATAGCGTCTATTTCGGCGAAGTCAGCCTTTCAGGGGCAATCCGTCCCGTTTCACAGGCGCAGGCCCGGCTGAAGGAAGCGCAGAAACTCGGGTTTTCCACGGCGCTTGCGCCACAGGCAAACCTGAAGGACGGTAACAGGGAAATCGCATCCGCGGTGGGGCTGAGCGAGCTGAGCGAACTCGTCGCCCGCATTGCATCCGGCGCCGGCAAGGACGGGTCAGGCAAGGCGGCATAAGGAAGACTTCCGCGAAAGGTCCACGCGGAATTTTGGACCGAAGGACGCCCTTTCAGGCGACGGCCAGGGACTTAAGCGAGCAATGCCAATAACGCTTCTCGACGGAATCCTTCTCGTCATCATGCTGCTGTCGGCAGTGCTCGCCATGATCCGCGGCTTCGTTCGCGAAGTCCTGTCCATTGCCTCGTGGGTCGCAGCCGCCGTGGCCGCATATCTTCTGTACGGGAGCGTGCTTCCCTTCGTGAAGCAATATGTCGCACAGGAATATGTGGCACTTGGCGTTGCCGTGGCGGGAGTTTTTCTGGTCACGCTGATAGTGGTGAGCTATATCACCATGCGCATCTCGGACTTCGTTCTGGACAGCCGGATCGGCGCGCTCGATCGCACGCTCGGTTTCGTGTTCGGAGCGCTGCGGGGATTGCTGCTGGTGGTCGTCGCCATGCTCTTCTTCAACTGGTTCGTCCCCGAAGAACAGCAACCTCAGTGGATCGTCAGCGCGAAGTCGAAAGGCATCATCGATACGATCGGCAACCGCCTCGTGGCGGCTCTGCCGGAGGATCCGGAAAAGACGATCCTGGAAAGCATCAAGAACCGTGCCCGCAAACCGTCCGGCGACACGACCCAGGCGCCCGCTGAAGAGCCGGACTATTCGGCATCGGAGCGCCAGGGCCTCGACCAGTTGACGAATTCGGGTGGCAGCAACTGATCTCTATGACACGAGAGGCGCCATGTCTGACGACATGCTGACGACCAATCCCTTTGAAGACGGCGACCACCTCCGCGAGGAGTGCGGCGTCTTCGGCATATTCGGCCATTCGGATGCCGCAGCCCTTGTAACGCTTGGATTGCATGCCCTCCAGCATCGCGGCCAGGAAGCGGCAGGAATTGTCACGTTCGACGGCAAGCAGTTCCACAGCGAACGGCACATGGGCCTCGTCGGCGACAATTTCACCAAGCAGGCCGTCATGAACCGCCTGCAGGGCGACCGTGGCATCGGCCATACCCGATACTCGACCACCGGCGCTTCGGCTCTACGCAACGTGCAGCCGCTCTACGCGGATTTCGCGGGCGGCGGCTTCGCCATGGCGCATAACGGCAATCTCACCAACGCCCTGACCCTGCAGAAAGACCTGCAGAGGCGCGGTTCGATCTTCCAGTCCACTTCCGACAGCGAAACGATCCTTCACCTGATCGCCATGAGCAGCCAGAAGCATCTGGTCGACAAGCTGATCGACGCGCTTACCCAACTTGAGGGCGCCTACGCCCTTGTGGGCCTTTCGGAGAAAAAACTGATCGGCGCCCGCGATCCCCTGGGCGTTCGCCCGCTCGTCCTCGGCGACCTGCATGGCGCATACGTACTGGCGTCCGAAACCTGCGCACTCGACATTATCGGCGCGCGCTTCGTGCGCGATATCGAGCCGGGCGAGATGGTCATCATCTCCAATGAGGGGCTTGAAAGCCTGCATCCGTTCGAAAAGCGCAATCATCCACGCTTTTGCATCTTCGAATACGTCTACTTCGCGCGCCCCGATTCCAGCGTGAACAGCGTGAACGTCTACGGCGTGCGCAAGCGTATCGGCGAGGAACTGGCCCGCGAGGCCCCGGCTGACGCCGATCTCGTGGTGCCCGTGCCCGATTCCGGCACGCCGGCCGCCATCGGCTTCGCGCAGGCCGCGAACCTCCCCTTCGAACTCGGCATCATCCGCAACCACTATGTGGGCCGCACCTTCATTGCGCCGACCGATTCCATTCGCCATATGGGCGTGAAGCTGAAGCACAACGCCAACCGCGCCATGCTGGACGGCAAGCGCGTGGTTCTGGTCGACGACTCGATCGTGCGCGGTACGACCTCGCTGAAGATCGTGCAGATGGTCCGCGAGGCCGGAGCGCGTGAGGTGCATATGCGCATCGCAAGCCCCCCAACCACGAATTCCTGCTTCTACGGTGTCGATACGCCGGAGAAGACAAAGCTCCTTGCCTCGCGCATGTCGATCGAGGAGATGGCGAATTACATCAAGGTGGACAGCCTCGCCTTCCTGTCGATCGATGGTCTCTATCGGGCGGTCGGCCAATACGGCCGCGACAATGAGCACCCGCAATTCTGCGACGCGTGTTTCACCGGCGATTATCCGACGAGCCTTACCGATCACGATCAGCCGACCGAGATCATGAAGGCAACCCGACTGGCGGAGGCCGGATAATGAATGCTCACAAGCCCTTCGAAGGGCGAATTGCCGTCGTGACCGGCGCGTCGCGCGGCATCGGCTACCAGATCGCCAAATCCCTCGGGACAAAGGGGGCGCATGTCGTCGCGATCGCCCGCACGGTCGGTGCCCTTGAGGAACTGGACGACGAAATTCAGGCCGCCGGCGGCTCGACGACGCTCGTGCCCGTGGACTTGAAGGACTTCGATGCCATCGACCGTCTTGGCGCTGCCATATACGAGCGCTGGAAGAAGCTCGATTTCCTGATCGGCAATGCCGGCATTCTCGGCGTGCTTTCGCCGGTCGGCCACATCTCGCCCAAGGTGTTTGAGGAAACGCTTGCGGTAAACGTGACCGCCAACTGGCGCCTGATCCGTTCGCTCGACCCGCTGCTTCGTCAGTCAGATACTGCCCGCGCCGTTTTCCTGACGGCGGCGGAAGCGCATAGCTGCAAGCCCTATTGGAGCCTGCAGGCGACCACCAAGGCCGCACTCGAGGCGCTGGTAAAGACCTATGCGGCGGAAACCCGCAATATGGGCGTCCGCGCCAACCTCTTCGATCCCGGCCCCGTGCGAACCGCGCTTCGCGCCAAGGCGATGCCCGGCGAAGATCCCGCACGCCTGCCAGCCCCAGAGGAGGTCGTGCCCGCCGTGCTCGACCTGCTTTCGCCCGACCTGACCGCAACGGGCGAGACTTACAGCTACTCCAGCCGCAAGGCGGCGTAATGAAAACAAGAAAGGCCGGGCAATGACCCGGCCTTTTTTCGATTGAGCCGTTCAGCCCTTATCGATCCTTGCTGTGATAGGGGTTGTCGCCCTTGCGATAGCTGAGCCGTATCGGCGTTCCCGCCATGTCGAAACTGTCACGCAGGCCGTTGACCAGATACCGCGTATAGCTTTCCGGCAGATTCTCGGGCCGTGAACAGAAGACGATGAAATGCGGCGGCCGGGTCTTCGGCTGCGTGATGTAGCGCAGGCGGATTCGACGGCCGGAAACCGCGGGCGGCGGGTGGTGGATCAATACGCCGTCGAGCCAGCGATTGAGCCTCGACGTCGAAATGCGGCGGTTCCAGGTCTCATAGGCTTTGAACGCGGCATCCAGCAGCCGGTCGATGCCCTGCCCGTGCAAGCCGGACAGCGTGACGATCTGGACGCCCCGGATCTGGTTCAGATAGCGCTCATGCGCATCCTTGAACAGCTGCGCCGCGGCGTCGCGATCTTCAACCAGATCCCACTTGTTGATCGCAATGACGATGGCACGGCCTTCCCGCGCAACAAGATCGATGATCTGCAGGTCCTGCTTCTCGAACGGAATCAGCGCGTCGAGCGTGACGATGACCACTTCGGCGAAGCGAATGGCCCGCAGCGCGTCGGCGACCGAAAGCTTCTCCAGCTTTTCCTGTACCCGCGCCTTGCGGCGAATGCCGGCCGTATCGAAGATCTTGAGATGCCGGTCGCGCCATTCCCACTCGACGGAAATCGAGTCCCGTGTGATACCGGCCTCGGGTCCGGTAAGCAGACGCTCCTCGCCCAGGATCTTGTTGATCAGGGTGGATTTGCCGGCGTTCGGCCGCCCGACGATGGCCACCCGAAGCGGCCGTTCCTTCGTGCCGGCCGGTTCTTCCGCCGCGTCGTCCTCGACATCCACGTCGGTGACGGCCACGTCGCGCTGCTCTTCGGCTTCCTTCACTTCGTCGACATAGGGAAGCAGGGCTTCATAGAGCGAGGCCATGCCCTCGCCATGCTCCGCCGAGAGCGCGACGGGCTCGCCGAACCCCAGGCCGAATGCTTCGTAGAGCCCCGCCTCGCCCGCCTTGCCTTCCGCCTTGTTGGCGACAAGGATGATGGGTGTCGGGCTCTTGCGCAGCAGGTCCGCGAAATGCTCGTCCGTGGGAACGATGCCGGCTCGCGCGTCGACGACGAAGAGCACGACGTCGGCCGCCGCGATCGCCTCCTCGGTCTGGGCGCGCATGCGCCCTTCCAGCGAATGGGCTTCCGCCTGCTCCAGACCGGCCGTATCCACGATGGTGAAACGCAGGTCGCCAAGTCGCGCTTCGCCCGCGCGACGGTCGCGGGTCACACCTGGCGTATCGTCGACAAGCGCGAGGCGCTTGCCGACCAGTCGATTGAACAGAGTCGATTTCCCGACATTCGGTCGGCCGACGATTGCTACCGTGGCGGGCACGCTGGGAACTCCTGGGCGCTTGACGCGTCTTAGTTGAATGCGACCACGTCGCCGTCGGAAGAAACCGTCACGACGCGCCCACCAGCCACGATCGGGCTGACGTAAACATCAATAGACGTTTCCTGGGTGCCAATGGAGCGTCCGCTCGATGCATCGATCCGCACCATTTTCCCGTCGCTTGAAAAGGCAACCAGCGTACCGTTGGCCAGGATCGGGCCGGCCCAGTTTACCCGGTCCTTCTTCTTTCCGCTGGGAAGCGGCGTCTGCCACAAGGGCTCGCCGGTCTTGCGGCTGAGTGCCAGCATATTGTCGTCGAGGTCGATCAGGAATACCGCGTCGCCGGAGACGACCGGCGTATGCACGGAGCCATAATCCTGCTCCCACACACGCTCGCCCGTCTTGATGCTCGCGGCGATGATGCGGCCGGCAACACCTGCCGCATAGACGACGCCGTCGGCGATTACAGGGCTGCCGGCGACGTCGACAAGCCCCGATACCGCATGGGTCCGGTAGGACCTGGACACGCCGTCGATCCACATCGGCTGCCCTTTTTCGATATCCATTGCCAGCACTTCGCCTGATGACGACGGAAAGACCACGGTGCCGCCGGATACGGCCGGATTTGCGGAAGACAGGATGCCGCCCGTTTCCGGAATGCCGGCATAGGCCCACTTTTCCGTTCCGTCTTCCTGGGTCAAAGCGACGACTTCGTTGTTCTGTGTAACAGCGAAAACGTGGCCCGCAGCAGCGGTCGGCGCCTCGCGCGCGGGCGCGGAAAGATCCTTGCTCCACAGCACGGTGCCGCTGTTGGCGTCGAGAGCCGCCAGCTGGCCGTAGCCGGTCGCCACAAACACCCGACCATTATCGACGGCTACGCCGCCGCCGGAGGCCACGTCGCGTTCGCCCTCGGGCCGCAGGTCGCGGCTCCAGGCCCTGCCGCCGCCGCTGGCGCTGAGCGCGACGACGGTACCGTCCTGCTTGTAGACATAGATCCTGCCGCCGTCGGAAACCGGCCGCGCCGACAAACGCACCGGCGAGGAGACCACCCCGCTGATACCGCCAAGGCCGCCGCCGACCGACTTGCCAACGGACGAACGCCACGCGCGCGCGCCGCTGACAGAAACGGCAACGTTACCCGGATTGTTCGTCGAATTGCCGCCGGCCTGCGACCAGTCCTGCCCGCCCGACGCCGGGCCGACGGACGCTGTCTGTCCGGCGATTTCCGCCGGTGTCGTTCCCGCAGAAAACAGATCCTGTCGTTCGCCCGGCAGGATCTTTTCCTTCTTTGTGAACGGATTGATGGTGTCCGTATATTCGGAAACCGTGTCGCAGGCACTTACAGTCAGCCCGCAGGCGATCACGCAGGCGCTGAGAATGTTTCGGCGCAAAGCAGCAGACGTCACGAATTGCTTCCTTCTTTCGGCGCGCCCTGGCTGGCGTTTACGAGGTCGAGCAGCAGGTTGGCCCGGCCGACCACCTCCGCCGGCGCTCCTTCCGCCTTGACGATGCCATCGAGCCAACGGCGTGTCGCATCCATGTCGCCCGCCTTCCAGGCGGAGAATGCCAGGGCCTCCCGTGCGAGGAAGCGCCACTGGTTGCCGTCGCCGGCAAGCGTGGAGAGGCGTTTCTCCATGGCCGCGTAGTCTTCCGTATCCATGGCGAGATAGGCGGCGCGCAACGTGGCTATATCGCGATACAGCTGCGTCAGGGCACTATCGGACGCGATCGCGTCGAACTCGGCAAGGGCAGCCTCCACGTCGCCGGCTTCGGCCTTGCTGGTCGCCGCGCGCATCCTGGCAAGCATCGGATAACCGCCGGTCGCGTCTTCCAGCTTGCCGAACAGTTCCTGTGCCTCGACCTGCTTGCCCTCATTCGAAAGCGCGACGGCCTGCAGGAAAAGATCGCCGGCTTCCGCCGCCTGCTGCGCCTGCCAATATTGCCAGCCGCGATAGCCCGCCGTACCGACGACGATAAGAAACGCCGCCATCAGCAGCCACAGGCCAAACCGGTCCCACAGCTTCTTGTAGCGCTCGTGCCGGATTTCCTCATCGACCTCGCGGAAAATATCGGACATTCGATCTCGGTTCCTGAACGTATTGAGAGGCTTGGCGAAGTAGCCTCATGTTTTCCCGGGGCCTTGGCCCTTCATCGCGCGCGACACCATATATAAGCGTCATCCCGCTGGCAAACGGCCCGAAGGCATATCGCCCCTAAATGCACGCGCGCTACGCATTGCCTTAAAATTGGGGCTGAATTCTGCCCGTTTCGCGCTTCAGACAAGAGGAACGCCGATCAGCCAGCCATGGAGCTTCCAGAGGAATAGACCATAAATGGCCAGTCCGCCGACAATCGCAATGGAATCGTTGCGAGCGGCGGCGCTGCCGGGCGCAAGGGCGGGTATCCCGCCGCGTCGTTTGAGGGAAACCCGGTCGACCACCGCCCATGCGAGAAAGGCGAGGAAAAGCAAGGCCGAAGCGACGTCGCCATTCGCCAGCAGATGCGAAAGTGCCCAGATCTTGATGGCCACAATCATCGGATGGCGGACCTTCGCCTTGATCCGGCCGGGCAAATAGGCCGCGAGCAGCAGCACGAAGACCGGCACCATCAGGAGCATTGTCACGTGCCGCAGCCAGATCGGAGGATCGTAGAGGACCGGGGCTCCCTCGGCTCGAGCCTGGGCATAGCCCAGGACGATAAGCGCAAGGCCGGCAAGTGACAGCAGCGAAAAAAGGGCTTTGTAACCGCCTTCGCCCAGACGCGATCGCAATCCGGCACGTATCTTCCCGGTTATCGGAAGGCTATGCACGCCAAGAAACAGGATGAGGCCCGCCACCAGAAGCCCAATTCCCATGCGTGATCTTCCTTCCTGTCCGGATATTCCCCACTGCCCCCCATAACCTCCATATCCCACTGTAGCAATAGCCAGATTTTTCACATTCCTCTGGACAACAAGAGCGACGCACCCTACAGCCGATGCGTCGGAATCAGGTTCTCAGGCAGCGCGGGCCGGTTTCCCTTGCAGGCAAGGAAGCCGAGGCTGGAGCGTGTTCCGTTCAGGTCGAACCGACCCGAGCGACAAGATTGTGCTCAAGGCGTTAATCCTGGAGCAATTTCTTGCTTTTCGGGTCATTCCACCGGAAGGGAAAACGCTTTAGGAATTTGGCGAACTCGAAGAGAAATCCCCTACACACGTTGGCGTGACCGAACGCCGGCTATTTGGGGAATCTCAACCAATTGGCGCAATAGGTAGCGCCGAACAGCCAGATAGCGAATATGGCCATGGCAACTGCTGCGACTGATAGGCACGAGGAAGGGATGAGCAATAGCGAACGCCGCAAGGCCACGCGACGCCGGACATTGAAGGGCGGCAAGATCATCCTCGGCAGGGTGAGCGTGTTCGATTGCACGGTCCGCAATCTTTCCGACACCGGCGCGCTGCTCAAACTCCCCTCAACCGTCGGCATTCCGGACGAATTCGAGTTCAAGATCGCCAATGACGATATTCACGTGATCGCCAAGGTCCGCTGGCGCACGGAGACCGAGATCGGCGTCTTTTTCGAGAAGCGCCTGCCCTGAGCACTGCGAGGCCACGGCTCCCGGGATCCAGTATACGGCTCCCGGTTCTCCTTGAATTATCGGTTTATAACGAATTTTCCTTCAGGAACTCCTGATGGACACGCGCTCGCAAGCATTCGCCAGAGCGCAATCGGAAAGCTCGTCCGCGTCGCCGAGTTCGCTCGCGTGCCGCCTTCCCCATTCGCAAAGTGACATGATGAACGGCTCCAGGCTCAGGCCGAGAGGGGTTGCCGAATAGTCGACTCTGGGCGGAACCTGCCGAAAGATTTCCCGATGCACCAGGCCATGAAATTCCATTTCGCGTAATTGCTGGATGAGAACTTTCTGGCTCACGTCGGGCAAAAGGCGGGTCAGCTCGGAGAGCCGCTTGGAGCCGTCGAAAAGATGGAAGAGAATGACCGCCTTCCAACGGCCCGAGATAACCTTCAATGCCCGCTCGATCGGCAGGGCGGGAAGGCGTTTCAGTGGCTCCGCCATACTTACCTCTTAGTGAGTATTGGACCGAAAAGTCGGTTTAATTCAATCGGAACCTACGCCCATATCGCTCGCGAAGCCAATCAACTGCGCGAGCTTATCATGAGAGCTATACAGATAGAACGGTTCGGCGGACCGGAGGTCCTCCGGCTGGTCGAGCTGCCGAAGCCGCAGCCTGCCCCGTCCGAGATCCTGGTTCGGGTCGCGGCCTCAGGGGTCAACTTCGCCGACACGCTGATGCGATCCGACGAATATGCGGCGACGCCCCCGCTGCCGTCGGTCCTCGGATCGGAAGTAGCCGGTATCGTCGAGGGCATCGGCAGCGAGGTCGACGGACTGCGGGAAGGCATGCGGGTCGCGGCCCCGCTCTTTGCAGCCGGCATCTATTTCGGCGGCTACGCAGACTATGTGACGATCGACGCCCGCTACGCCGTGCCGGTGCCTGACGACCTTTCCTTCGACAAGGCCGTAGCGCTGATGGTCCAGGGCCTCACTGCGCTCTACCTCACCAGGCAGGCCGACCCGAAGGGCAAGACCGTGCTGGTCAATGCGGCAGCCGGTGGCGTCGGCTCCCTGCTGGTGCAACTGGCAAAACAAGCCGGCGCGAGGACCGTGATAGCGGCCGCCAGCACAAGCGAGAAGCTTGCCTTCGCGAGGGAACTCGGCGCCAATGCCGCGGTCAACTACACATTGCCCGACCATATCGACCGGCTAATGGAAGCCAGTGGCGGACAAGGCCCGGATATCATCTATGAATCGGTTGGCGGCGCCGCGCTCAAGGACGGCCTCAAGGCGCTTGCCCCGCGCGGCCAGCTGATTACCTACGGTGCGCTGAACATTCACAAGTTCAGCCTTGGCACGCCCGAACTGCTGGGGCTTATCTTCAGGAACCAGTCGCTGACCGGCTTCGCGCTGGTGCCGCTTCTCACGCCGGACCTCCTGCAGGAAAGCCTGAAGGATCTCTTTGCCAGCGCGGCGGCGGGCGAACTTGCGGTGACGATCGGCGCATCCTACCCGCTGGAACGGGCCATGGACGCCCATCGGGCGCTGGAAAGCCGCACGACCACCGGCAAGGTCGTCCTGACCGCCTGAAAAAGATTGGCGGTCAGGTGGAGACATCTGATCGCCATTCTCGGCAGTCGGAAGGAAATGGCTATTCCCGTTCCACAGTCCGAAAGGGCCATAAATAACGGTATCTGCTTATCAAATTCCGGGGGCTCTTCAAAAAGGCCGCCTTAGCTACCCCTCCAGCGCCGCAATCATTTCCACCCGCGTCGCATGCCGTCCGCCCTCGAAATCGGCGGTCAGGAACGCATCCACGATATCGAGCGCCAATCCCTCGCCGACCACGCGCGCGCCGATCGACAGCATGTTGGCATCGTTGTGCTGACGGATCATGCGGGCCGAGAAAGTGTCGGCGCAGGCGCCGCAACGGATGCCCTTTATCTTGTTCGCCGCCATCATGATGCCCTGGCCGGTACCGCACAGGATGATGCCAAACCGGCAATCGCCGGAAGCGACGAGCCGCGCGGCCGCTTCGCCGTGCCTGGGATAGTGTGTGCTCTCCGGCGTCGTCGGGCCGATATCGACCACCGTCCAGCCACGCGCCTCAATATGAGCGGCAATCGTCTGGCGGAGCTCGATAGCGGCATGGTCGCTGGAAAGAACGATGCGGTCTTTGGCAGTCATGAAGCCCTGATCCGGTTTCCGGAAACAATTGCGGCTTTGTCGAGTTGGTTCGACGTACCGGCTCATTCCCACTCGATTGTTCCCGGCGGCTTGGACGTCACGTCATAGACGACGCGGTTGATGCCCTTCACCTCGTTGATGATGCGGGTCGCCGCACGGCTCAGGAATTCCATGTCGTAGTGGTAGAAATCGGCGGTCATGCCATCGATCGACGTCACCGCCCGCAGCGCGCAGACATATTCGTAGGTCCGGCCATCGCCCATGACGCCGACCGTCTGCACCGGCAAAAGCACGGCGAATGCCTGCCAGATCGCGTCGTACAGGCCCGCCTTGCGGATCTCGTCCAGATAGATCGCGTCGGCCTGGCGCAGGATATCGAGCTTGGCGCGCGTGATCCCGCCCGGGCAGCGGATGGCAAGGCCAGGACCGGGGAACGGATGCCGGCCGACAAAAGCCTCGGGCAGGCCGAGTTCCCGGCCAAGCGCCCTCACCTCGTCCTTGAAGAGCTCGCGCAACGGCTCGACCAGCGCCATGTTCATGCGCTCGGGCAGGCCGCCGACATTGTGGTGCGACTTGATCGTCACCGACGGGCCGCCGGTAAAGGAAACGCTCTCGATCACGTCCGGATAGAGCGTGCCCTGGGCCAGAAACTGCGCGCCGCCGATCTTCTTCGCCTCGGCTTCGAACACCTCGATGAACAGGCGGCCGATCGTCTTGCGCTTCACTTCAGGGTCGGTTTCCCCTTCCAGCGCATCGATGAAGGTGTCGGCCGCGTCCACATGAACCAGCGGAATATTGTAGTGATTGCGGAAGAGCGACACGACCTGCTCGGCCTCGTTCATCCGCATCAGGCCGTGGTCGACGAAGATGCAGGTGAGCTGGTCGCCGATCGCCTCGTGGATCAGAACCGCCGCCACCGCGCTGTCGACACCGCCGGAAAGGCCGCAGATCACCTTGCCGTCGCCGACCTGGGCGCGGATGCGCGCCTTTGCATCTTCACGGAACGACGCCATCGTCCAGTCGCCCGCGCAGCCGGCGATGCCGTGCACGAAATTGCGCAAGAGCCGCGCGCCGTCCGGAGTGTGGACTACCTCCGGATGGAATTGAACCGCATAGAAGCGCCGCGCCTCGTCGGCGATTGCCGCAAAAGGCGCGCCTTCCGAAGTCGCGATGACGCGGAAGCCCTCAGGCAAGGCCGTGACGCGGTCGCCATGGCTCATCCACACCTGATGCCGGGTACCGATATCCCAGACGCCCTCGAATAACGGGCTCTTTTCCTTGACTTCGATATAGGCCCTGCCGAATTCGCGATGGTTGCCGGCTTCCACCGCACCGCCGAGTTCGGCGCACATGGTCTGCTCGCCGTAGCAGATGCCGAGGACCGGAATACCCGCATCGTAAATCGCCTTTGGCGCCCTCGGACTTCCCATTTCGGTGGTCGACGCCGGCCCGCCCGACAGGATCACCGCCTTGGGCTTCATGTCGTGAAAGGCGCTCTCGGCCGACTGGAAGGGAACGATCTCCGAGTAGACACCCGCCTCGCGCACCCGGCGCGCGATAAGCTGGGTTACCTGGGAGCCGAAGTCGATAATAAGGATGCGGTCTGTCATGCGCCGCTTCTAAACTTTCGCCCCGTGTTTTGAAACACAAAAATGCTGCGCTGCGCTGTCGATACCGCGCTCTGGATATCCCGCGCGATCGATACGCGAATTTTGACCCGGCCCCTTCGCACACCTACGCTCGGTAGAAAGATGAAAAGCGATTCGGGGCGAACCTGCGGCTCGCGGCAACCGGCGGAGTTCGATGGGCGACATGTCTGCATCCGATGACACGATCGGGATCGAAGCTGCTCTTGACGAGGCCGGGCGCCTGGAGCGCGGCGGCGACCATGCGAGTGCCGTAACAATCTACGAGCACCTGCATCGTTCGCTGCCCGAAGATCTCGAAATCACCTATCGACTGGGAACCGCCTTCCTGCGCACCGGCCGACTTGAAGAGGCGGTGCCCTTGTTGCGTCAGGTGGTGTTTCACAATCCCGGCCATCTGGCGGCGCGCACCAATCTCGGCAACGCCTTCCTGCTGATGGATCTGCTGGACAAGGCTGAGGAGCACTTCCAGGCAGTCCTCCAGAACGAGCCGGATAACCGCAATGCATTGTTCGGGCTGGCGAGTGCACTTATCCAGCAAGGCCGCAATCTGGAGGCGCTCGCCTATTGCGACCGTCTTATGATGCAGCTTCCGAACAATGCCGCGGCCCTGACACTTGCCGGCGAAGCAGCTTCCGACGATCCCCGGCTCAATATTGCGATCGCGAGATACCGCCAGGCCCTGAAAGCCGATCCGGATTACGTACCCGCGCTGCTGGGCCTTTCGCGCGCGCTCTATCGCAGGCGTCGCTTCGACGAAGCGCTTTCGCTGACCGAACGGGCCGCGCTCAGGCAGCCGCGGAACGCTGAAGCGCTTGCCCTGAAGGGCCAGATCCTGTCTGCACTGCAAGATTTTCAGGCTGCGATGCAGGTCTTGACGACTGCGATCGAGCTCGCACCCGACAATGCAGGCCTTCAAGTGGAGTTCAGCGTTGCCGCGCGACGCCAGGGCGAGCTTGGACCTGCGATAGAGAGCGCCTTCGCGGCCTGGAACCTGCAACCGACGAGCGTCGAAGCCGCAAAGGCTCTGGGCGCTGCTCTGTCGGCAGTTGGAAAGGCAGCGGCGGCGCGCGAGGTTCTCATGTCCGGAGGCGATCTTGGCTCGCTCGGCCACAGTACCCGGGAACTGCTAGAGCGGCTGCCCGGGGACATCCACGCGGTAGCGATCATCCCGACGCCGCCCGAGGCGGAACCGGACATACCCACGCAGTGCGACGATACGCCGGAAGCCCTCGAACGGGACGAGCAACCGCGCCTAACGCCGGATGATGACGATCTGCCGCTCTTTCGCGGTTTCTGAGCGCTTCAGGCAGTCCTGCGCCGCAGCGCGCCGACGAAGAAACCGTCCGTGTTTGTCCTGGCCGGGCTGAGAGTAGCAAAGCCATTCTCGTCGAAGCGCGGTTGCGGAGCGTCTGCGCCAAGAACGTCATCCCAGACGGGCTTCAGGGAAACCGCCTCGAAATCGGCATTGCGATCGAGAAAATCGGTCACTTGCCGACCGTTTTCGCCGGGAAGCAGGGAGCAGGTGACATAGACGAGCATGCCGCCGTCCCGCACGTAGCGCGCCGCGGCATCAAGCACGTCGCGTTGTTCCTGCCTGCGGCCGGCAATCGCATTCGAGGTAAGGCGCCACTTGGAATCCGGGCGCCTGCGCCACACGCCGGTTCCCGAACAGGGCGCGTCGGTAAAGACGAGATCCATGCGCCCTTCGAGATCGTCCAGCCCGCCGGTCTTCGGATCGCGCACCTGCACATTGCGCGCGCCCGCCCGCTTCAGCCGGTCGTAGATCGGCGCGAGCCGCAGACGGTCGGCATCATAGGCATAGACCTGTCCGCGATTGTCCATTTCGCCGGCCAGCGCGAGCGTCTTGCCGCCGCCGCCCGCGCAATAGTCCAGCACCTGTTGCCCCGGCTGAACACGTGCAAGCAGCGCGGCGATCTGGCTGCCCTCGTCCTGCAGTTCGAACCAGCCCTTCTGGAATCCCTCTTCCGCCTGCACATGCGGAGAGCGCCCGCCGCCGGTCGTTGGCGCAATCCGCACGCCAATCGGAGAAATCGGCGCAGCCTCGGCGTTAATATGGGAAAGCCGCTTCAACACCTTGTCCCGATCGGCCTTCAGACGATTGACGCGAAGATCGATCGGCGCCCGGCTGGCAAGCGCCTGTCCCTCGGCGATAGCATCGCCCCCGAAAGCCGCGCTGAATTCCTGCCAGAGCGCCTCAGGAACGTCCGCCCTGACCCAGTCCGGCGCACCCTCCAGGCTCGGCCCTGCCAGCCTTTGGCGTTCGTCATCCGTCAGCGGCTGCGGCGCATGGCGATCTTCCGCGAGAGCGGAATCCAGGGCATCCAGGCCGCGCTCCCAGTCGAGTACATATGTCGCCAGCACCAGCGCGCGCGCGCTTTCGTCGCCCATCTTCCAGGCGGAAGACAATTTGTGCCGCAGGGCATCGAAGACCAGATTGCCGATCGCCACCCGGTCGCCGGAGCCGGCGAAACGATGGCTGGCGCCCCAGTCCTTGAGGGCTTCCTGCACGGGACGGCGGCGGGTCTCGATATCGCTCAACACGTCGATTGCCGCGGCCAGGCGTCCGCCGTCCTTCATTCCTGCTACTCCGCTCTACGCAACGCGTACTTATCAGATGGACGAGGGGTAATTGGGCGATTCCCGCGTGATCGTCACGTCGTGAGCATGACTTTCCCGCAGTCCTGCACCGGAAATTCGCACAAAGCGCGCCTTCTCCTGCAGCTCGGGAATGGTCTTCGCTCCGACATAGCCCATGGCCGCGCGCAGGCCGCCGGCAAGCTGGTGCAGGACGCTGGCGAGCGGTCCCTTGTAGGGCACCTGCCCTTCGATGCCTTCCGGCACCAGCTTCAGCGTGTCGCGAACCTCGGCCTGGAAATAGCGGTCGGCGGAACCGCGCGCCATCGCGCCGACGGACCCCATGCCGCGATAGGATTTGTAGGAGCGGCCCTGATGCAGGTAGACCTCGCCCGGGCTCTCCTCCGTGCCGGCCAGCAGCGAGCCGACCATGGCGCAGGACGCGCCGGCGGCAAGCGACTTGGCAAGATCGCCCGAATATTTGATGCCGCCATCGGCAATCACGGGCACGTCCTGCTTGCGGGCTTCCTCGCAGGCTTCCAGGATTGCCGTCAGTTGCGGCACGCCGACGCCCGCGACGATACGCGTGGTGCAGATCGAGCCCGGTCCGATACCGACCTTGATTGCATCGGCACCCGCATCGATCAGCGCCGCCGCCCCGTCGCGCGTCGCGATATTGCCGGCAAGCACCTGCACCGAATTGGAATGCCGCTTCACCTTGCGCACCATTTCCAGCACGCGCTCGGAATGACCGTGGGCGGTATCGACGACCAGAAGATCCACGCCGGAATCGATCAGCCTTTCCGCGCGCTCGAAGCCCTCGCTGCCGACGCTCGTCGCCGCGGCGACGCGCAGCCGCCCCTGATCGTCCTTGGAAGCGTTGGGGTGAAGCTGTGCCTTCTCGATGTCCTTCACCGTGACGAGGCCGATGCAACGGCCGGCATCGTCCACCACAAGCAGTTTTTCGATGCGGTACTGGTGCAGCAGGCGCTTGGCTTCTTCCTGGCTTACCGTTTCGCGCACCGTGATGAGATTTTCCCTCGTCATCAGTTCGGCGACGCGCTGCGCCGGATCGGAGGCGAACCGGACATCGCGATTGGTCAGGATACCGATCAGTTTGCCGGTGTGATGACCGCCGCGCCCCGCATTCTCCACGACCGGAATGCCGGAAATGCCGTTATGCGCCATCAGGTCCAGCGCGTCCTGCAATGTCGCATCGGGGCCGATCACCAGCGGGTTCACCACCATGCCGGACTCGAATTTCTTCACCTGGCGAACCTGTTCGGCCTGCTGGTCGATGGAGAGGTTGCGGTGGATAACGCCCATGCCGCCGGCCTGAGCCATCGCGATCGCGAGCTTTGCCTCCGTCACCGTATCCATGGCGGAGGAAAGAATCGGCAGGTTCAGGGACAATTCCCGCGTCACCCGCGAGCGCAGGTCCGCCTCGCCCGGCAGCACTTCCGAGTGGCCGGGCAGCAGCAGCACGTCGTCGAAAGTCAGCGCTTCGCGGCCATTATGGGGTTCGTAGAAAGAAGGCATGGGCCAAATCCCCTTCATCAGATGTAAAGGCCGCCGCGCTCCGTGCCTTGATCATAGGTACGGATGAGAAGCGACTCGGGCGGTGCCGGAGAAGTTGGCGCGGGTCAATAACACGGGCGTGAACGAATGGAAAGCGTTCTGCTCGCATATCTGCGCACGAGCGTTCCTGCGGCAGGCATGAACGACAGGGCTGCTGCGTCCTAATTGCAGACCTGGCGGCTCTTTCATCTGATATAAGACCGACATTCCACTTCTGGTTCGCAGCGCTTCAGAGCTATATTTCGTGCAATCCCGCCAACGTCTGGTCGCGCTCGTCGTGGCCTGTGCCCTGTTCATGCAGACGCTCGATTCGACGATCATCGGCACCGCGCTGCCGGCGATCGGCGCGAGCTTCGCCGTGGATCCCGTACGCCTGCATATGGCGATGACCTCCTATCTCATCGCGCTGGCCGTTTTCATGCCGATGAGCGGATGGGTCGCGGACCGGTACGGCACGCGCAATGTCTTCCGGGTGGCGATCCTCATATTCGTCGGCGCCTCAATCGGCTGCGGGGCGGCGTCTTCGCTGGCCGAACTTGTGGCGATGCGGATCGTGCAGGGGTTCGGCGGCGCGCTGATGGTGCCGGTTGCGCGGCTGGCGCTGCTGCGTGCCGTGCCCAAGTCGGAACTCGTCCAGGCGATGACCTGGGTCACCGTCCCTGCGCTCGTCGGGCCGGTCGTCGGGCCGCCGCTTGGCGGCTTTCTCGTCACCTATGCCGCATGGCCGTGGATATTCTGGATCAACGTTCCTTTCGGCATTCTGGGCATCTGTCTCGCCACGGCCTATTTCGAAGACATTCGCGGCGAGCAGCGCGTTCCCTTCGATGGCCTTGGCTTCGTCTATTCGGGCCTTGCCATCGGCGGCATCCTATTCGGCTTCGAACTGATGCCCCTTCGCGACCTTGTCGGCCATGCCGGCCACGCATTGGCGGCTGCGGGCCTGATTGCCGTCCTTTTTGTCGGCGGCTTCGTGCGATCTCTTCAGTTCACCGCACTCAATTCCATCGCCTTTGCCGATCTCGACGAGCGGCAGATGAGCCGCGCCACGGGCTTCACCTCCATGGCGCAGCAACTATCGCTGTCGATCGGCGTCAGTATTGCCGCGCTCAGCCTATCCCTGAGTGCCGCGTTGCGGGGCGAGGCAGCGCCACAGCCGACCGACTACGCCGTCGCCTTCATCGTCGTGACCGTGCTGGTGTTGCTGTCGGCCGTGTCGTTCCTGAAACTGGAATCGGATGCGGGCGCGGCGGTGTCCCGGCATGCCACAACGGTGGGCGGCGCCGCGCGCACCCCGTCCGACCCGCGTACCTGAGCCGGTTTCAGTCTTCCGATTTGCCCCTGAACCCCTTGGCGAGCACATAGAGCTCGGGGCTTTCCTTGCGGCTCGCCGGCGGCTTGATATGGGATACGCTCTGGTATTCGCGCTTGAGCTGCGACAGCATCCCGCCTTCGGTTCCGCCCTGAAAGACCTTGGCCAGAAAACTGCCCCCGGGGGCCAGGTTGTCCCGGGCGAATTCCGCGGCGACTTCAAACAGATGGGTGGTGCGCAGATGGTCCGTCTTGCGGTGTCCCGTCGTCGGCGCCGCCATGTCGGACAGCACCAGATCCGGCCTGTGGCCGCCAAGCGCCTCGATCAGTTGATCGGGCGCATCGTCATCCAGGAAATCCTTCTGCAACAGGACGACGCCGGGCACCGGATCGAGTTCGAGGTAGTCGATGCCCACGACGAGCGGATCTTTATCCGTCGACCCGGTTTTCGCTGCAGCAATCTGGCACCAGCCGCCGGGCGCCGCGCCCAGGTCCACCACGCGTTGGCCGGGCTTCAGCAGTTTGTGGCGCTCGTCGATTTCGAGAAGCTTGTAGGCGGCGCGCGAACGGTAGCCGTCCAGTTTCGAACGGCGCACATAGGGATCGTTGATGTGGCGCTCGAGCCAGCGCGTGGAGGATTCCTTGCGCTTGCCCGCCGTCTTCACACGTTGATGCAGACCGCGATCGCCGCGGCCTCGCCCGCTATCGGCCATGGCCGTTCCTTCACAAGATAGGTATCGCCGGCGGCCTACCTGCCGCGAGGTCGATTGCGCCAGTTGCCGGGACCCGAGCGCCGCCAGACGCCATCGGACGCCATCAGCTCCATGAGAATGCCTTCGCGCAATCCTCGATCCGCAACCCTCAGCCGCTGGCAGGTCCAGCGCCGACGGATCGCCTCGAGAATGGCGCAGCCGGCAAGCACAAGGTCCGCCCGGTCCGCTCCGATGCAGGGGTTGTCGACGCGCTCCTCATAAGGCATCGCGCGCAATCGGTCTATCATTGCCGAAACATCTTCGTGTTCCAGCCAGGCGCCGTCCACGCGGCGCCGGTCGTAGCGCTTCAGGCCGAAGTGGACACCGGCCAGGGTTGTCACGGTGCCGGAAGTGCCGAGCATGTGCACCCGGCCGCCGCAAATCGCCTGCGTCAACTGCTCGCCGAGCGCGAAAGCCTGCAGGTGCTCTGCCGCATCGGCCACCATCGCCTCGAAGGCATCCCGCGTCACATGGCGTCCACCGTGCCGCTCCGCAAGGCTGACGACGCCGACGGGCAGTGAAATCCAGGCACGGATGAATTTGGTAAGCTGATAGCCTCTGGCTCCGCAACGGTTGCGGAGATCCAGCCAGACGATCTCCGATGACCCTCCGCCGATATCGAACAGAACGACGCCGTCGGCTTCCGGATCGACCAGCGAAGCGCAGCCGGCGACGGCAAGGCGGGCCTCGGTCTCCCGCGACACGATCTCCAGCGAAAGACCCGTTTCCTCCCGCACGCGATCGATGAAATCCGGCCCGTTCTCGGCCGCGCGGCAAGCCTCCGTGGCGATCAGCCGGAAGCGGTCCACGCCGCGCTGTACAAGCTTGTCGCGGCAACAATTCAGCGCATCGACAGCGCGGTCCATGGCATCATCGGCCAGCTTGCTGGAGCGGCCCAACCCCTCTCCAAGCCGCACGATCTTTGAAAAGGCATCGACCACGCGAAAGCCGCGTTGCTCGGGACGCGCGACCAGCAAACGGCAATTGTTGGTCCCCAGATCAAGCGCTGCGTAAAGCGGCCCGCGCTTGTCGCAATCCGCTTCGGCTCTCGAATGCGGACGATCCGCCCGGTCGCGGTGCACATACGGCGCCGGTGGCGTTGACCGCGCGTCCGCCTGCTGTCTCGCGCCTGCCGGATCCGGCGCGCGATCGAAGCCGTTTGCATGCCGGCCGGGTCTCTTGGCCTGCATCTCGCAGGCGTTGACGGGGAGTGCCTTGGGGAACTTGGAGGAAAGCAAGTCGGAGTCGACTTCGGACGCAGGGGCAAACTGCACCGCCCTGCGTTCGGCCCGATTGGGCCGCCGACGCTTCTTGCCGCGTCGTGGCTGAATGGCGTCCGGACGCAACTCGGCGGTCGACTGGCATGGGGCACGGTCGGGAGAATCCGCCAATTTCGGCCTCGTCTCGCCCTCCGGCTTCCGCCGTTTGCGGGAGCCGCGGCGAATACGCCCCTGACCAGTTGCCCCCTTCTCCGCCGCGCCGGGCATCGTCCGGGAATCGCCCGGTCCGAATTCACCCAAATCGCTCACATCAAACCCTCGGCGCCGCAAAAAGGAGCGCCTTTGAAATGCTTCGTTGTTGAAAGTGTAGCAGTTTGTCGGGATTGCGCAAATAATCTGGCATGCCACTTTCGTGGGCGTTCGCCCTGTTTTCCCTCGTTCGATGGTCGAGGTCGATCCGGATCAGTCTCATCGAAGCGGTGGAAAAATCTCCGGGCCAGTGTTGCAATTGCCGTCGAACATTCGGTATAACGCACTCGTCGGCGACGCGGACGGTCATTTTCCCGCGCGGCGGCGTGCACTTTCCAGATGGCCTCGCGCGCTGGAAACCCTGCTGGGGAATAGGTTAACGGTAGACCCGCGGACTCTGACTCCGTTAGTCCTGGTTCGAATCCAGGTTCCCCAGCCAACTCTTCCTTTAAATCTGCCGACGCTTGAACAAGCGCTGCTCAACACTTTGTCCTTGGGCTTAGTGGGTTGGCGTGTCGTTGGCCGTGGAACCAAATCGTCATTCATTTCCTTTAAGCGGACCATCACCGATCGTCGCGGAAATGCGGTTCGCGAGCGCTCTGCGGAACTCTTCGATTTTATCGAGCCTCCACGTGATGTGATTGTACTGACGGATATCGAAATGTACCTTGTCGATCACATCCTGGCGGCAGGTGAATATGACGGGAATGTTGAGACCATGCGCAAAACCGGCCTCATAATAGACGCCGCCGCGCATCCCGGCTTCTCCATGCGTAAAGTCGGCCACCAGAAACCGTGAGCGACGGATTTCTGCAACAATCTCGTCATCGATCTTGTTGTTGTGATCCTTTTTGTCGATCCGAACCGGCTGATAACCAGCGTCCAAAATAGCCTTGGCGATCCCCCTCTCGTAGACTTCGCTCACCGAGTCGTCGAACCACATGGCGATGAAGGCCTGTTTCGAATCTATGGCTTTTGTTTCGAGTTCTGCTAAATGGATATAACCATCTGCCAAAATCGTAATTATGCGATCTAAATAATCTCCACTTTCTTCTATTGCCGCATCCTGATCAAAATCAATTAACCCGCGACTGTCATATACACTCGGCAATTCTTGAATTATAAATTCTCTCTTGAGTAATATTTCCAGAAGGAATTCGACTTCTTTTTCATTATTGCTTTCTGATACTGCGAAAAATCTCCAAAAATCGACTGGTTTCTTGATCCGCATTTCATCACCGATGAACCGACTGAGCGTGCCGAGAAATCCCAACAGTCGGTCCGCGCGTTCAAGGATGGGTAGCGGTTGTCTACGCTTGACCTCTTCAATCGTGGTGCTCATAACTTCCGGGCATTCGACTCCCAGGCGGCGCTGATCGATAAGCCATGTAGTCAGCCGCGCTTTCACCGCATCATCGATGTACGATATTAGCTCAACTGCCGTCCCGCTGATGAAATACGCTCCACCAGCGCGTGCCGAATTCACTTCCTTACCATCACGGCTTGAAGGCGAAATACTGGCCGGGGTTCCCCAGATCGGACACGTGCAATCGGTTGTCATGAAGCTTGCCTCTTAATATTCAGCATGCCGCAAACTGTTTGAACGCAGCTTGAGCAAGGGGCCGGAAAATGGTCCCTGCAACAACGCAAGCGAAAATCATCCCTCCACCCAATCCTCGAAGCGCAGCCCCTCAACACGCGCGAATTCGCGCGTGTTGTTCGTCACCAGCACACATTCGGCGGCCAGCGCATGACCCGCAATCATGGTGTCATTGCCGCCGATGGGTGTTCCCATCGCCGTCAAGGCCTGTTTGATCCGTGTAGCGTGTTCCGCAGCGGCGGCGCCCCATGGCAGGATGGCTGAGAGGCGAGCGACGAAAGCTTCGACCAGCCGCGCGTGACGGGGCGAGGCATTGCGACCGACTGTACCCAGCAGCATTTCGTAATAGGTGATGACCGAGATGACGATCTGATGCTGACTTTCCGCAGCTACCTGCAAACGCTCGAGTACGGAGGCCGGGCGCTCGCGCATGATGAACGAGCATATGTTGGTATCGAGCATGTAGACGACAGGCATTATTTCTTTTCCTGTCGCGTTCGCAGCGCTTCTCGCCTGTTGGTCTCTCCATCATCGTCCAGCGAGAACCGCCCTTCTTCGATGACGTCCGGCCGCTCAACGAGGAAATCCGTGTCGCTCGGCGGTTCTTCCATAAACGAACGCCAGTCCGGCCGGACCGGACGCAACACGATCGTATCGCCCTGCCGTTCGATGGTGAGTTCGGTCACCCCCTGGAACTCGAAGTCCTTGGGCAGGCGTATCGCCTGATTGCGGTTGTTGCGAAAGATCGACACTTTTCGCGCGGTGTCCGGGCGGGTCATTAGACGCCTCCATGGTGTAAAGATCATGATAGCATATGCCATGCATATGTATATTCATATCTTCACGCCGTACCGCACGTGAGTGCCCCACGTCGACGCAGACACAGGCCGCGGCCAAGGCCGCCTGCCTCACCCCGGGTCGCGCCGGGCAAAAGGAATTGGTCTTCCAATTGTATCTGAAAAGCTTGCTGAATTTGCTCGCCCCCTCGGGGCGCTAGTGGTTCGATTCCGACATTTGCCTCCCTAGGCCGCATTCGCCCGAGCAAATGTCGGAATCAAAAGAACCACTAGTAAGTATATGATTCTAATAAGGCTTTTGAATTTGACATTTGAGCGCGAGCCTCGCTGCAACCGGGACTCAAATGTCAAATTCGCTCCGCTAGAGCATATCCCGCCAAATCTGAATCGGATTTGGCGATAAGGATATGCTCAAAGCATTGATCCTGGAGCGATTTCTTGATCCACGAAAGCGATCCCGCTTTCGTGGAAAGCGCACTAGACGCCAGTCTGATCACCTTGGTTGCCGTCCAGGACCTGATAGCTCAGCTCTCGACGTCGATATAGCGCTTGCCGATAAAGCCGGTCTGGCCGGAATGGGTCGCCTCGCACCACCAGCGGTCGCAGTTGCCTAGGGTCACTGTCGTCTTCGCCGGAAGGATCTTCAACACCTTGGCATCGTTGCTTTTTCCCTCGCGCAGGTTCACGGAGATCGTCACCTGACCGGTCTTCGTCTCATCGCTCGCTGACTGGACCTTCTCGGGCTCGGCAACCTGCTCCTCGACAACGGGGGCGGCGGGAGGAGCCTGTTCGGTCACCGGCTGCGGTTCGGCTACCGGCGCCGGTTCGGCCGCCGTTGTCGCCGGCTCTGCAGTCGGCGCAGGATCGGACGACGCGATTTCGACATCGGAAGTTCGATCGACGGTCTGAACTGTCGTGCCCGTGGCTGTCGCGTTCCGTTTCGTCGCATCGACGATCGCCCGCTGCGCGGCGGCTGAGTCGGCTTCTGTGACGGGAGCCTTGTCCCCGGCCGATACATAGCCGAGCACCGGGCTGACATCCGGCTTTATGGCAATGGTCTTTACCGGCTTCGTGTGATGGACGATGCCAAGGTCGGTCCCGGCGATATTGGCGGGTTCCTCGGCGGTATCGGCCACCGGTTGCCGCTGGACGTGGGCCTGGAGATCGATACCGAGATCGGAGTCGGCACTGGCGGTCGCAAAGCGATCGTCAAAGGCCTCCGACGGTAAAACATCGACTGCCGCTTCCGGCGTCGCGGTTTCGGTTGCCTGGTGCTGCGCGGAGGCCGCCTGGCCCGGAGCCGCAGTCTCGGCAGGATCGGGGATGGAAACCGTCAGCGTGGTTGCCAATCCGGCGCCGGTCGCAAGGAGGATCGCAGCGGCCGACACCAACGCCACCCGGCGGCGGTAGAAATGCGCGAAAAGGCCCCGCTGCGCTTTTTCCGCCGCGGCTTCGGTCGGTTCCAGAAATTGGTCGTCACCGTCGTGCTCATCCGGCCGATGCTCTGCGACGGCCTTTTCAGCCAATTGCCTGTAGGCATCGCCTTGCGCCGGGGGTTCGATGCTCTTGAGGATGGTGCAATCGTTGATCACCCGGAGCGAATGATACTCCAACTCCTCGGGGGCGGATTGCTTTGGATACGCGAGCATGGGAACCCTCCGCGCCACTTCGGGCGCAATTACCAGACATCATCAAGCTTAAAGCCCCCATCGACTTGTAGATTAACCAAGAATATGGCGCGGATGCGCCGAGAATCGGGTCATCTTCAGAAGATTGCGTCATTTTTTATGGCGACAACCTTCGCTTCACCCGCCCTAACTCTTCCGGGGCACCCAATAGATGGCGATAGCATTCCTGAGCTGCGCTTTCGGGTGACGCGCCGCCTCCTGCCATCGAATGGCGCTGACGCGAGGCGACACCTATAATAAACGGGCCCAATAAGCTGAAACACTTACAAAAAACGGCGCCGCAGTTACAATTTTTGAACTTCCTTTAAGGAAATATTGTCCCGTCGTCGCATACAAATCGTAAGAATGCTGCTTGCGGGGCATGTAATGAAGTACTGCGTCAAACAGATCACTACGGCAACCCGGCTCCTGGCAGGGCTTTTCCTGGTCTTCGCATTTCTCGGCCCGGCGACCGCGGAAGGCGAGCGCTGGGAGATCCGGAAAGCATCCGGGCAAGTCTATCTCGTGTCGCCGGAAGTTCCCGCATTCCGCGCCAGGGCGGGAATGTATCTGGAGCCGGGCTTCACCATCGCGACGAGGCAGAACGGGCGGGCGCTGATCGCCAGGGGTGAAAGCAGTATCCTCGTCGGTCCCGACACGGCATTCGCCTTGTCCGCCTACCAGTCCTCGGATAGGGCCACGACGCTGCTGCAGCGCAGCGGGCGGATCGAGATCGAGGTCGAGAAGCGCACCGTGCCGCATTTCAAGGTCGAAACGCCTTACCTTGCGGCGGTGGTGAAGGGCACGCGGTTCACCGTCACCGTCGGCAAGGATGCAGCGGCGGTCGATGTCAGCCGCGGCCTGGTAGAGGTCAGCGATTTCGCCTCGGGTGACACGGCCGACGTCAAGGCCGGGCAAAAGGCATCCAGCAAGCCGGGATTGAACCCAGGCCTGTCGGTGTCCGGCATCGGCACGGTCGAGCGCGTCCGCAAGGCCCCCCCGCAGGCCCCCTCCTTCCTGTCCGGCAAGGTTTCGCCGGCGGCAGCCGCCGCTGCCAGTTCCGCTGCTGGCAGGAGCGCCGGTGGCCTCGCCAGCGCGGGCGGCACGGGCCAAGGTGGCACCCATGGAAATGCGGGCGGAAAGTCTGCCGAGGCCGGAAACAACAGCTCCGGCGGAAATGGCGGCAAGGGTGGCGGCTCGGAAAGCGCCAGCGGCAAAGGCGGCGGCAACGGCGGCGGCAACGGCGGCGGGCACGGCCGCAATTGAACCGGGAACGGATGCTGCGCCCTCTCCTCCTCCTCACCGCCCTGATACTGGCGGCGGCCGGCCTCGATCGGATCGGAGCGCTTCATCCGCTGGAGCGATACCTGAGCGAATTGCGCTTCGAGGCAGGCCGGCGAGCCCCCTCCGGCGAGATCGTCTTTGTCGAAATAGACGCTCAAAGCCTGAAGGCCATCGGTCAGTGGCCCTGGCCGCGATCCGTCCACGCCGATCTGGTGGACCGGCTGAACGAGCTGGCGGTTGGCGAAATTGCCTTCGACATCGATTTCAGCGCGCATAGCGATGCCGGTGCGGACCGGCGCTTCGCCGCCAGCCTGCAACGTTCCGAAAGCACCGTGGTGCTGGCGGCCTTTCGACAGCCCGCGACGAGCGGGGCGAACAGCGGCTTCGTGCTGAACCGGCCGCTCAACATGTTCCTGAACTCGGCCTGGATGGCCGATGTCTCATTCGCGCTGGAGCGCGACGACAGGGTTTGGCGGGGCGGATTCGGGCACGACCACGGCAGCAGGAACATTCCGTCGATGGCGGCCTTTCTCGCCGGCGGCAGTCGGCCGCTTGGCGCGGACTTCATGATCGACTTCGGCATCGATGCGGATCGGATCGAACGGGTATCGGCGATCGACGTTCTTGAGGGACGCGCGGACGCGGCAAAGCTGAAGGCCAGGACGGTCCTGATCGGCGCGAGCGCGCAGGAGCTGCGCGACCTGTTTCACGTCCCGGCGCATGGCGTCGTTCCGGGGGGCATCCTGCAAATCCTGGCCGCTGAATCGATCGCGCAGGACCGGATGCTCCGCCGCACGGGCGCCGCGCCGCAACTCGCCGCGTTGGCACTCGTTGCCCTGGTGTTGCTGGCGGCGGCTCGATCGCCGCTCTGGATACGCCTTTCGGCGCTGTGCAGCCTGGCGGCGGCAGGAGAGCTGACGGCTTTTCTGGTGCAGCAGAGCCACCCGGTCATTGTCGCCACGCCGCTGTGGCTGACCGGCCTTGGCTTGTTCGCCCTCTTTCTCGCGGTCGAGGAATTCGGCCTCAAGCGCCTTCTGCTGCTCGTCGCGCAGCTGCGGACGAGAAACGCCGAGACGATCCTTGGCCGCGTCATCGGCGACAGTTTCGCCGGCATCCTGATCGTCGACCGCGACGAAACGATCATGCAGGCAAGCCGGAGTGCAGCCGGCATTCTGTCCCTCGACGCCGACATGCGCCTGCAGGGACGCTCGATCCGCGAGATCCTGCCGCCCGTGATGTGTAGAGACACCTTGCGGGCCCTGTCGTCGCGCAATACCGAGAGCCGGACGGGCGAATGCGAGCTGGCGGTTCCGGGACAGAGCGAGCGGATCCTCGACTACGTCGTGACCGCGTCCCGTCTCTCCGAATTGTCCGAGCGGCAAAGAGAGGAAAGGCAGATCGCCTGCGTCACCTTCAAGGACGTGACGCGGCAGCGGCAGGCGGAAAGCAGGCTGCGCTACCTGGCGCGCTTCGATCCCGTCACGGGCGCCTTGACCCGCAACGCCCTTCTTCAGGACATGGAGAAAGGAGAATGCCCGCAAGAGGGCGACCGGCATGTCGCCCTTTTCGTGGTCGACCTCGACCGTTTCGAGGAGATCGGGGCAACGCTCGGCCACCAGCATGCCGACCAGCTTCTGGAAGCCGTCGCCGGGCGACTGACGGAAATCGCCGGTCCCGGAAACGTCGCCCATCTTGGCGGCGGGCGTTTCGCGTTCCATCGGACGGACGATATCGAGACGGATGCGACTTCGCGAATTGCCGAAACGGCGATCCGCCGCCTGAACGAGACCTTTGACATCGACGGCAATCACCTTCTTGTCGGCGTCAATATCGGGACGACCATTGCCATATCGGACGCGCCCGATCCAGCCGGTCTGCTGCGCCAGGCAGAAACGGCGCTCGCGCACGCAAAGAGCTCCGGCGTCAATCGCTGGCAATGCTTCCGCTCCGGCATGGAGCTTGAGCCGATCCGCCGGCGCATGCTTGAGCTCGAACTTCGCCGGGCGGTCCGTGGCAGGGACCTGTATCTGCTCTATCAACCGCAGGTTTCGATCCTGTCCGGCGAGGTCATCGGCGTCGAGGCCTTGTTGCGCTGGCAGCACCCGCATCTTGGCGCGATTTCACCCTGCGAATTCATTCCGATAGCCGAAGCCTGCGGCCTGATAGAGGAAATAGGCCGCTGGACGATCCGGCAGGCCTGCAAGGACGCAGCCGGATGGGAGCGGCCGATCAGGCTTGCCGTCAATGTCTCGCCGAAGCAGTTCGCGGATCCCGGCCTCGTGCCGACGGTCGGGAGGGCGCTGGAGACGAGCGGTCTTGCCCCGTCCCTCCTCGATCTGGAAGTGACGGAATCGCTCTTCCTGCATGACTGCGCCGATCTCGATCTCACCATCGGCAAGTTGCACGATCTCGGCGTCGGCCTGGCGCTCGACGATTTCGGGACGGGTTACGCATCGCTTGGCTACATCTCGCGGATGCCGCTGACGAAGATCAAGATCGACAAATCCTTTATCGATCCTCTTGCCGATGAGGTGAAGGCGCAGGCGATCGTGCGTGCGATCTCCACGCTGGCACGCGAGCTTGGACTGACAATCATTGCCGAGGGGATCGAAACGGCGGCGCAGGTCGCCCCGCTGCGTGAGGCGGGCATCGAGATCGTTCAGGGATTCTATTTCCACCGGCCGCTTCCGGCGGCAGAGATCGCGGCATTGCTTGCAACCGGGAACAACGTCGTCCGGCGCATCCCGGCATAGCTATTCCGATGTCCCCTGCCAGGCCCGCCCTGGCCGCCGGTGCCGGCCCCTGCGAATAGTTCAATGCTGCTATGCACAATACGCTCTTTAATTCAGCGCATGAATAAATACATTGGGGACAACAAACGGCGATAAATCAATGCGCCGACACGATTTCCGCGCTCACGTTGCAGCGCAAAAGGAGAGCATCATGTTCGACACGATCCGTCAGAAGTACCGCACCTGGAAGACCTACCAGAACACGGTTTCCGAGCTTTCGCGCCTTTCCAACCGCGAACTCAACGATCTCGGCATCGGCCGCGGCGATATCCGCTTCGTCGCCCGTCAGTCGGTTCGCTAAGCAGAAAACGCTTGGCAAAATTGCCGATATGCTAAGCAGATCCCCGTAAGTGCGAAGCCTGAATAGTCTTCACGCCGAATCAGGGCTAAATATTCATACAAGTTTTCTTAACGTTCATCAGGCAATACTCCTCCCGTTGCTTGGTAACGTTCCCGGAAGGGCATCCTCCTCCCAGCCCTGACCGGACAATGCGACGCCCGCCGGACCTCCTCCCCCGGCGGGCGTTCGCGTTTTCGGCCGCCTTATATTCATGACAATTGTCAATGCAGGGCCTTTCGTTACGGCATTAGGCTCGTCCGGGAACAGCTTCCTGCTTTCCTTTCGGCCATGGAGGTGCATCGATGCCTTTTGCGCAACCGACATTCAGGTCCGCCTTTCTGAGCGTCCTGATACTGACCCTGCCCGGCATTGCCGCGACAAAGGCGGCGGCCGAAATCGATCCGGAAGCCGACCGGATCCTGCAGGCGATGTGCACCTACCTGTCGGGGCTGAAATCCTTCTCCTTCCAGACCGATTCTTCGATCGAAGCGGTGCTGCAGACGGGGCAGAAGATCCAGCTTGCCGCCTCCGGTTCCGGCATATTCGACCGGGAACAGGGCTTTCGCTTTCAAAGGAAAGGCGAAGCCGCCGACCTGGAAATGATCTTCGACGGCCTCAAGCTCACGCTCTTCTCGCCGGGCCTCAATCGCTACAAGACGGTCGAGGTCGAAAGCGGCGGCAATGACGCTGCGCTGGACGAGGTGCGCGCCTCGTTCGGCGTCGAGGCAGTGAGCGGCGCCGACCTGCTCTATTCCAACCCTTGCGACGGGTTGAAGTTCGATGTCACGGACGGCGCCTATTTCGGCGAAGCCTGGATCGGCGGCCGCAAGGCGCATCACCTGGGATACCGCGCGGCGGAAGTCGACTGGCAGCTATGGATCAATGCGGAAGGCGATCCGATGCCGCTGAAATACGTCATTACCAGCAAATGGGTGACGGCCGCACCCCAGTTCACCATGCAACTGCGGGACTGGGACGCGACGGCCACCGTCAGCCGTGGCGACCTGGCCTTTTCTCCACCCGATGGGGCAAGCGAACTGGAGCCCGCCGATATTGCCGCACTTTCGGCCGAGGGAAAGGAGTAGCGCGATGCCTCGCAAGACCATGTTCCGAAAGGCGGCGGTGGCGTCGCTCTCGCTGCTCGCCTTCGCCGCAATGCTCGGCGCCGATACGGATTTCCTGTATCGCAACGGCGTACCAAGCCCCGTGAGCCAGGCCGAAGCCCGCGTCGGCCGCCCGCTGACGCCCAACAGCTATGCCGGAGTGGCGCGCCGGACAACGCGGCGCGTCGTTCGCCGCTCGGCGATCTACGTGGCGACGCTGCCGGCCGGCTGCGCCAAGGTGGTCATCAACGGCACCAGCTATTTCGAATGCCACGGAACCTATTACGAGCCGTATCAGGGCCGCTACGTGGTGGTTTACGTCAACTGATATCGAAGCGTTCGGCGGGAATGTGCCGGAATGGCAGGCGGGAAACGTCGGCCATGGCCGGCCCCGGCGTGTCGCATTGCCGGACTTCGTCGAAAAGCCCGCCGAAGGCGGCCATGAAGTGGTTCTTCGCCTTGGCAAGCAGCAGCGGCACGGCTTCGATATCGATGCCGTGCAGGGCGAAATAATTGCGGTCGTTCGGCGACTGGCAGCCTTCCGTGACGATTGTGCGGAGCCTTCCGGCCTGAAGAAGCGCCGTGCGGCCGAGATTGACGCGCATGCCCTGCTCCATCGGCCCGGCATTGCGGAAGTGGCCGTCCGTCAGGCGCAACACCGTCGCCCCGCAGGATACCGGCTCGCCGAACCGGCGGTCGAGGCGTCCGCCCAGCGAAATCTCCAGCGATGCGCCCTCGCCCGCCGCATGTGCCTTCGCCGCAAGCCCGGGATCGCAGAAGAAGGCGAAGACGGAGCCTTCAGGCAGATCGGTTGCCATCGCCGCCGCGAAAAGCCCCGGAGTATCGCCAAGGCCGCCGGACATCGGATTGTCGGAGGGTTCCAGGATCGCCACCCGCCGCCCGTTCGCCCATGGCCTGGACGCCAGCACGGCCTCGGCCGAAGCGAGGTCGGGAATGAAGGCCCGCCGCCGCTCGAACAGCGCAGCGGCAACGGTATCGGCAAGGCGATTGCCCGCCGCCTCGTCCTCGCAGGTGACGACGACGCCGGAATTGGCGGCCGGGACATCGGCATAGGCGAAGCTGGCGAAGGGATAGGCGGCAAGGATGCGGCCATCGCCCATTGCGGTCTGCGCGCCGACGGCGATATCTTCCACCTCGCCCATCGGCCCCGACCCGTCCGTGCGCATGTTGAAACTCGGCAGGATGCGGTCGATAGCGCGGACGACGACCTGGGTACGCAGCCCTTCCGCGACGATGCGCGCCAGCATGTCGAGCGCGTCGTTTGCCGCCTGCGCCATGTCGACATGCGGATAGGTACGGTAGACGGTCGCAGCGTCGAGATGCGCGGCGATGTCCGGCGTCAGGCAGGCGTGCATGTCGAAGGAGGCCGAAATCGGCAGGTCGGGAAAGCGCCGGCGGAGCGCTTTCAGCAGGCTTTCCTCCGGCGCAAGGTCGGCGGTGCCGATCGAGGCGCCGTGCAGGGAAAGGTAAAGTCCGTCGATGCCGTCCAGCGCCCGGTCGCCCGCGACTTCGGCCGTGAAGGCATCGAGCAGCGCCTGGTCGACCGGGCCGGCAGGTGCCGCCGAGGCGCAGCGCGAAAAGACGAGTTCCACATCCGGCCTGCTGCGCTGCCAGGCAAGCGCGCCGCCGATCTCCGTCGCCGTGCCGTCAAAGAGCGGTACCGCGTCTTCGCCGCGTACCCATTCGCGCGCCTTGAATTGCGCCATGCGCGTGATTGCCGGCGAGAAGGCATTCGCCTCGTGCCAGAGCCGCGCGATACCGATCCGCATCCGTCACCTGGAATCCGTGTTTGACAGGCATCCAAACTCCGCCGGCGGCAAGCCGTGTGTCAAGACGACAGCAGCCTGGCGACATAGGCATCGGCGGCCACATAGCCCTTCTGGAACAGAACCTTGACGAGGCCCGGCGTCGGCTGCTGGGACAGCATGTCCGCTTCCGTATCGAGGGTCGCGTCGATCTCGTCCAGGCGTTCCGACAGGCGGGGCACGGCAAGCGCGAGCCGCTGCAGCTCCTCCTCCAGCGGCCGGGCGAACAGGGTATTGCGGATATAAGCCTCGATCGCCTTCTCGTCACGCGGCACCTCCGCGGCGCCGCTGCGCATCAGACGCACGAGCAAAACCCGCTCGCTGTCGTTGAACAGCGGAAACAGTGCCGGGTTCGCCGCAAGACCGCCATCCCAGTAGGCGTCGCCATCGATATGCACCGTGGGATGGAGGCCGGGGATGCAGGCTGAAGCGAGCAGGACGTCGAGCGTCAGTTCGGCGTTGGCGAACAGGCGCGGCTTGCCGCTCAGCACATGCGTCGCGCTGACGATCAGGCGCGGCGCGTCCGGGTGGGCCAGCGCGGCGAGGTCCACATGCCGCGACAGGATCGGCTGCAGCGGGTTGTTGCCGAGCTGGCCCGGGATGAGGCGTGTGGAGCGGGAAAAGGCCTTGCGGACCGTCTCGACATGGCCGGCGATGACGAGCGGCGCCAGCAGGATGCGGGATATGGACGCGGCTTCGGCGACATCGCGCCAAAAGGCCTCCAGCGCATGGCGGGCCGCCGACCTGCCGCCGTTCATCAGCCCGGATACGAAGACGGCGGCATTGAGCGCGCCGGCCGATGCTCCGCTGATTGCCGGAAAGGTAAGCCTTGCTTCGTCGGAAATGCGGTCGAGAACGCCCCAGGTGAAGGCGCCGAGCGCGCCGCCTCCTTGCAGTGCGAGGTTCAACCGCTGGCCTGCCGCCCCGGCGTCAGGCAGGTTCTCTTGCTCTCGCGTCGACAATGAGCGGGCTCCCGTCAGTTTTACAGGTCCGAACCCTGGGACCCAAACCTGAGCGACGGGGGCAGTATCGCATTCCGTTGTGCAATGCACAACGGAATGCTGATTTCACGTTTCGGCCGGAGCCTTTCAGGCCGCCTTCGCGGACTGACCGGTGGCGACCTGACGGCCGAGGCCGCCATGGAGGTCGAGCATGCGCTCGAACCACGCATGCACCGGGGTGCCTTCCTCCAGGATCGCCATGTCGCTGACGACGCGCGGCCACTGCAGGGCGGCGAAGAGGATGTAGTCGCTGTAGAGCGGGCTTTCGCCGCCGACGAAGGGCTGGCTAGCCAGCGTCAGTTCCAGCGGCTTCAGCGCCTTTGCGAGATCGGCGACGCGTGCCTCGCGGCCGGCCTGCACGTCCTCGAGGCTGCGGCCGAAGCGCTTCTCGCGGCTTTCGCGGAAATAGGCCTGGTCTGCCGGCGCGAGCACGTCATGCACGTCCTTGACGACCAGCGAGGCAAGGATCGGCATCAGCGCGCCTGCAACGAAGCTTTCGATAAAGCGGCAGGCCGCGCGGCCGCCCTCGCCGCCATACAGGCTCGGACGGTCGGCATAGGCCTCTTCCAGGTAGTTGGCGATCGCCACGCTGTCGCAGATGATGCGGCCGTTGTCGGACAGGATCGGCACGGTCTTGCCGGCATCCGGAGCGATATCCTTGATCTTCGTGAAGGGCGTCGGGCGAATCTCGACATCCACGCCCTTGTGCGCGAGGGCATAGATCGTGCGCCAGCAATAGGGGCTGAAACGCTGCTCGGGATTGGCGCCGCAAAGATCATATAGGACAGGCTTCACGTCTGGTCTCCGCATGTGTGTTGGGCATGTGTGGTGAGTTCCGGGCACCATAGACGGCAGATTCCGGTCGCTGAACAGGCAGTTCATGCTCAAGCGTTCTGAACATCGCGTGATAGCGTTCAGATACCCGCGCGGTCGGATAGACTGGCTGCATTTCGCACTGAGTCCCGCACAACACGACGACCGGGATACGAGGGGGATTTCGATGACGGACGCCAATGCCGAAGCCCTGCTTGAAGGCCTGCTGCGCTGGGTGAAGATCGAAACCCATACGCCCGCCGCCGCCAATCTCGACAGGCTGATGGGTATGGTCGCCGGCGAGGCTTCGGGCTTCGGCGCCGGCATCAGGCGCTTTCCCGGCCGCGACGGGCGCGGCGGCCACCTGCTGGTGACCTCGCCATGGGGCGGCAACAGCGCGCCCTATATCCTCGTCATGAGCCATCTCGACACGGTGCATCCGCTCGGCACGATCGAGAAGGCCCTGCCCGTGCGCCGCGACGGCGACAAGGTCTACGGTCCGGGCATCTTCGACATGAAGGCCAGCGCCTTTATCGCGCTTGCGGCCATGCGCGAACTGGCGGAAGCCCGCGCCACGCCGCCGCTGCCGGTCTGGCACCTGTTCACTTCCGACGAGGAAGTCGGCAGCCAGACCTCCCGGGACCTCATCGAGGATCTGGCGGCGAATGCGAAATACTGCCTCGTGACAGAGCCAACCCGCGACAGGAACGAGGTGGTGACGGCCCGCAAGGGCGTCGGCCGTTTCACGATCTCCGTCGAAGGCCGGCCGTCGCATTCCGGCGTACGCCACGAGGAAGGTCGCAGCGCGATCCGGGAACTCGCACATCAGATCCTGCAGCTTGAAGCCATGACAGACTACGAGCGCGGCATCACCGTCAATGTGGGCGAGATCACGGGCGGCAGCGGCATCAATGTCGTGCCGCAATTCGCCTCCGCCGAAGTCGACCTGCGCGTGCCGACACCGGCATTGGCGGAGGAAATGCTCACCCGGATCGGCGGCCTGCAGGCGGTAACGCCGGACGTGCGCGTGACCGTCACGGGCGGCATGAACCGTCCGCCCTTCGACCAGAGCGAGGGGTCGCGGGCGCTATTCGAGCATGTGAGGTCCATCGGCGCCGAACTCGGGCTCGAACTGCGCGGAATTCATACGGGCGGCGGATCGGACGCGAATTTCGTCGCCGACCGGGTGCCGGTGATCGACGGACTGGGCGCGCTGGGCAATGGCGCGCATACGCTAGACGAGCATATCCTCGTCAGTTCGCTCGTGCCGCGCATGACGCTGATGCGCCGCCTCTATGAAACCCTTGCCTGAAGTCCCTGCCGCAACCGATTGACAAGACTCGACCATGGTTGGGCGGAAACCGTCCCGCCCGGCCATGGTCGCGTGACCTCAGACCAGCGCGAAAAGCCGGCTGATGCCGCCTGTGGCACCCTTCACCTTCGGCGCGCCGACGACGATCGTCGCACCCGTGGCCGGCACGGAATCCAGGTTGGCAACGCATTCCATGCCCCAGCGGCCCGAGGGTAGCCAGGCGTAATGGGCGGCAAAATCCTTGGAGGCGCCGAAATCGAGGGACAGCGTGTCGACCGCCATGCCGACGACGCCCTTTTCCATCATGTACATGGTGGCGTCGAGGTGGAAGCCCGGGAAATGCATGCCGCCATCGGCATCGACATTGCGGAACTTGTCGGTCGTCACGAAATCCGCCCAGCCGGAATTCATGGCGACGCAGCCGCCCGAGGGCAGGTCGCCATTCGCGCTTTCCCAGGCCTTCAGGTCGTCCGCGGTGAGTTGGTAGTCCGGATCGGAAGCCGCCTTCTCCTTGACGTCGACCACGGCGAGCGGCACGACCAGCTGGCCGAGATCGATGGACGCCGCGTCCGCCCCGTCCTTCGAGAAATGGATCGGCGCGTCGAGATGGGTGCCGGTATGCTCGACCAGCGTCCATGTGTTCATGTTGAAGCCGTCCTTGTCGAAGGAGAAATTCGTCTCGATCGAAAGCTGCGGCTTGCCGAAGAAGGTCGGGAATTCGGGCCCGAGCGCGTGGGTGAGATCGACGACCTTGGAAAAGCTCGCCCCCTGCGCCAGCGCCGGCCGGGGTGGCGGAAAGGCGGTAAAGACGGCCGCGCCCGCACCGACGGCCCCCAGACCCTTGAAGAACCCGCGCCGCGACAGGCGCCGCATCACCACATCCTGACATCCCGGTACGCACATGGCTCGCCTCCTGCAGTCATGAACCGCTGGAAGCTTACGTTGCGTTCCCTGGTCGGGCAATCAAATCAACGATCTGCCTCGGCCGCCTCTTGCATCCCGGCGCCTCGCCTGCCATTGATCCGCGCCATGCTGCAGATCACCGACCTCACCTATCGCATCGCCGGACGCACGCTGATCGACCACGCCAGCGTCACCATGCCGTCAGGCTCGAAGACCGGCCTCGTGGGCCGGAACGGCGCCGGGAAATCGACGCTGTTCCGCCTGATCACCGGCGAAGCGGCGCCCGAGAGCGGCGAGATCCTGATGCCGAAGAACATCCGCATCGGGCAGGTGGCGCAGGAAGCGCCGGGCACGGAGGTGAGTCTGATCGACACGGTGCTGGCGGCGGATACCGAGCGCACGGCATTGCTGGCGGAAGCGGAGACGGCGCAGGATCCGCACCGGATCGCCGAGATCCATACCCGGCTCGCCGATATCGGCGCCCATACGGCGGAAGCGCGTGCGGCGACCATCCTTTCCGGTCTCGGCTTCGACGCGGAAGCGCAGCAGCGGCCCTGCTCCGCCTTTTCGGGCGGCTGGCGCATGCGCGTGGCGCTGGCCGCGGTGCTGTTTTCCGAGCCGGACCTGCTGCTCCTCGACGAGCCGACCAACTATCTCGACCTCGAAGGCACGCTGTGGCTGGAGAACTACGTGGCGCGCTATCCGCATCAGGTGGTGCTGATCAGCCATGACCGCGACCTCCTCAACAAGGCGGTGGATTCGATCGTCCATCTCGACCGGGGCAAGCTCGCCTTCTATCGCGGCGGCTATGACAGTTTCGACCGGCAGCGGCGCGAAGCGCTGATCCTGCAGGGCAAGATGAAGGAAAAGCAGGACGCGCAGCGAAAGCACCTGCAGGCCTTCGTCGACCGCTTCCGCGCCAAGGCGACCAAGGCGCGCCAGGCGCAATCGCGCCTGAAGATGCTGGAGAAGATGGAACCGATCGCCGCCGTGATCGAGGATCACGTCCATCCGATCACCTTCCCGGACCCGGCCGGCCGCCTGGCGCCGCCCATCCTGAAGCTGGAGAATGTATCGGTCGGCTATGACGGTCCGCCGATCCTGAGCCGCCTCAACCTCAATATCGACACCGACGACCGCATCGCGCTGCTGGGCGCGAACGGCAACGGCAAATCGACCTTCGCCAAGCTGATCTCGGGCCGGCTGGCGGCAAGCGCCGGCACCATCGTCAAGGCGCCGAAGCTGGAAATCGCCTTCTTCGCCCAGCACCAGCTCGACGAGCTGCGCCCGGCGGAAAGCGCGGTCGCCCATGTGCGCCGCCTGATCCCGGACGCGGGAGAAGCCAAAGTGCGCGCTAGGGTCGCCCAGTTCGGCCTGCCGACGGACCGGATGGACACGCCCGCCAAGGACCTTTCGGGCGGCGAGAAGGCGCGCCTGCTGCTGGGCCTTGCCACCTTCCACGGCGCCAATCTGCTGATCCTCGACGAACCGACCAACCACCTGGATATCGACAGCCGCGAAGCGCTGGTGCATGCCCTGAACGCCTTCCAGGGCGCGGTGATCCTGATCTCGCACGACCGCCATCTGGTCGAGGCCAGCGCCGACCGGCTGTGGCTGGTCGGCGAGGGCGGCGTGAAGCCCTATGACGGCGACATGGAAGACTATCGCCGGCTGATCCTGTCGCGCGACGAAAGATCGAAGGGCAACGGCAAGGCCACCGAGGAGGAAAGGCAGAGCGCACAGGACCGGCGCCGCGAGGCGGCCGAACGCCGCGCGCAACTCGCCCCCCTGCGCAAGGAGATCACCGCCTGCGAAAAGGAGATGGAGAAACTCCAGGCGCAGATCGGGAAGCTGGAGGCGGAACTCGGCGACGCCGACCTCTATGCCCGCGACCCGGCCAGGGCAACAAAACTTGCCAAGGACCGCGCTGACGCGCAGAAAAAGCTTGCTACAACCGAAGAGCGGTGGCTGGAACTTTCCACCGAATACGAAATGGCGGGCGCCGCCTGAATGCTTGAATACCGCTGATGATTTTATATTTATTTGATATTCGAAATATTTTTTTCAGAATAGAGACTCGGAATACTTATTTACTCGTGGATTTTAGCGAATTTTGACTCAATCACGCCGCATTTCCTTTCCACCAAATTAAGCCGGCGGCGCGAAGATTCGCCTCGGTGTGGTTGTTGTTGAGCGCATGACCTGGAAAAGCCTCCCGCTTGACCATCAGGATCATGCCCGGATGGGGAAATTGCATGAAGCCGATAACGAAAACCGCGACGGTTGCGCTCAGCGCCTCGCTCCTGATCATGGCGCCGGTTCTTGCGGGCGGCCTGTCGACACTGTTCGACGGCTCAGGTGCCGCCTATGCCAAGAGCGACAATGGCGGCGGTAATGGTAATGGCGGGGGCAACGGCGGGGGTCGTGGCGGCGGATCCGAGCGCGGCGGCGGAAACGCTGGCGGCAACGGCAAGGGCGGTGGCAGCCAGGCCAGCGCCGGCGGTAATGGTAATGGCGGGGGCAACGGAAAATCCCAGGGCAAGGGCGGCGGCATCGGCGCCACGGTCGATCGGGTCGGCACGGGCGTCGCGGATTTCCTGGGCGGCGTATTCGGCTCCGGCAACAAGGGCAAGTCGAAGTCCGCGTCCATTTCGAAGGGTAAGAACGGCTCGGTCCAGAAGGCCTCGCTGAAGGGTATCGACGCGGTTCCCTCCGCGCATCCCAAGGCTAAAGAGAAGAACCTGAACGCCAGGCTCGCCGGTCTCAACTCGCTGAAGCGGAGCGCTACCGCCATCATGAAGGCCAACGATCCGCGCATGGCCGCGATCCGTAGCTACATCGACGGCGTAATCGCTTACGAGGACGCGATGGCCGCCGCGACCATGGCAGCGGAGCAACTGGCCGCCGCGCAGCAGGCCTTCGCCGGAACGCTCGATGGCATCGCGCCCTATGGCGACTTCAGCTATGACGGAAAGACGCTCACCGAACTCAACGACCGCCTGAGCGAGCTGGAAGGCCTGGATCGCACCGGCCTGACCGACGAGGAAAACATGGCCATCGACGATGAAATCGCCGGCCTCACAGGAGCCCTCAACAGCCCCGAGGCGACAGCCCTTTCGGACGCCGAGACCATGGCGGCCGAAGCCGAGAGCGTCGCCGCCGGCCTGGAGGGCGCAGCCTCCGACGAAGCGCTGAAGGAAGCGCTGCTTGAGGCGGCGAACGACAACCGCGTCGCCCAGTACGGCGACGACTACATCAATGACGAAGTCCTCGGTTGGGCCCACGATACCCTCGACGGCAAGATCGACGAGATCCGCGCGGCGCGCGAGGCGGAAGAAGCCGCAGCCGCACCCGAAGGTCCCGAGGTCGAGGAGGCTCCCGCCGGCGAAGGCGAAGAAGCAGCCGCGGCAGAAGAGACGCCGGATGGCGGCGTCGAGGTAGCGGCCTCGGTGGAGGACCTGCGCCTCGAGACGCAGTGAGGTTTCGGCCAGCAACGCCAACCTGAAGGAAAGGCGCCGGGACCGGTTCCCGGCGCCTTTTTCGTTGCTGGATCAGAACTGTCGGGATTTGCGGGCGAGTTCGATGCCCGCCCCTACCCGCATCAGCCGCATTTCGCCGATGCCGCGGATGTCGTGGCGGCCGAGGTCGTCGAGGTGGAATTCCTCCACCAGGGCTTCCTTCATGTCGTCGGGGGCGACGACCGTCATCGGTTCGGCGAAAACCTGCAGCCTCGCGGCCATGTTCACCGCCGGGCCAAAGACGTCATAGACGTATTTCTGGATGCCGACGACCGAGCCAACCGCTGCCCCCGTGCCAAGGCCGATCCGGGCCAGCCACTTGTGCGGATGGCTCTGGTTGCGCCGTTCCAGGTAGCGGATGAAGCGCACCGCGCAATTGGCGACGGCCCGCGCATGATCGTGCGAGGGCTCGGGCATGCCCGCGACCGCCAGATAGGCGTCGCCGATCGTCTTGATCCGTTCGCAGCCATATTGCTCCGAGATGCGATCGAAGGCGGTGAAGATGTCATTGAGTTCGCCAAGCGTGATCGTCGGGTCGGACTCGGCGGCGAACTTGGTGAAATCGACGAAGTCGAGCATCACCACGGAGACATCCTTGTAGAGCTGCGGCGTGACGACGCCGAAGGTCTTGAATTCCTCGTAGACGGAACGCGGCATCAGGTTGAGAAGCAGGCGCTCCACCCGCTCCTTCTCGCGCTCCAGCTCCCGCGTGTTGCGCTCCACCATGGTCGAATAGCTGTCGATCATGGACTCAAGCTCGCGGATGCGCGTGATGTTCTGGCACTCGACGATGAAAAGTCTTTCGTCTTCGACTGTTGCGGAGGAAATCGACAGGGCGATAACCAGTATCCGCCGCTTCGGCTTGATCGAAATCTCGCCGGTGTAGCGGCCTGCCTCATCGACTGCCTGCGAGACCGCTGCCAGATCGAGATCGGGCAGGACGTCGGAAAGCGCCGCCTCCCCGCCCGCCTCGCCGAACCACTCGCTGAAGGCCTGATTGTGGAAGATCATGCGCAGGTCCGACCGGCGGGCGATCGCCACGCCCACGCCGATCGACCGCAACAGCTGCTCGTTGATGGCGGCAATGCTCATGGCCTGCCCGCCGAAAGGATCGGGCCGCGACGGGCTTCCACCTCGCGGATGATGTGGTCGACATCGGCGCGGTCCATGCCGTACTCGGTCAGCGTTTCGCGTAGCAGGGCCGCCATCTCGTCGAAATCGGCGTGGCTCAGCTTCAGGTGTTCGTGCATCTTCTGCAGCCGGTCGTCGGTATAGGACGCCGGACCGCCCATGATGGTGGAAATGAACTTCGTCTGGTGATCGATGAGCCGGGACATGTCGATATCTTCGAAATAGTCGCCGATCTGATCGGAATCGAGCACCTTTTCATAGAAGGACATGACGATCCGGCTGACGGATTTGAACCCGCCGTACTTTTCGAAAAGCGTCTTCGCCATGCCACCCCTCCACCGGCGGACGTCATTGCCCGTGGCTGAAGATCAGAATAGGTCATACGATATGCAAAACCAAGAACGTTACAGAGAGATCGCCTGAGCAATGCTTGGCACGACTGCAATTTCTTCCTTAGAGGAACGCAATCCCAACGGATAATCCCGTCTTCAGGGGCAATCCTGCGATCTTCCTTTCCGTGGCGGCTTGCCTTTGGCATTATTCCTCGACACGCAGCCGGTATCCGCAATCATGAGGAAGCTCACCACCATCGGCTTTGACGCCGACGACACGCTCTGGCACAACGAGCGCGTTTTCAAGCTGACCGAGGACCGTTTCGCCGACCTTCTTGCCGATCATGCGGACAGGAGCCATCTTGCCGAACGGCTGATCGCGGCAGAGCGGCGCAACGTCCGCCACTACGGCTTCGGCGTCAAAGGCTTCACCCTGTCGATGATCGAAACGGCGATCGAGGTGACCGGGGGCAAGGTCCCGGGGGACGTGATCGCGGAAATCCTGCAAGCCGGGCGCGAGATGCTCACTCATCCGGTGGAGACGCTGCCGCATGCCGAGGATACGCTGCAGCGGCTGAAGGACAGCTATAATCTCGTGCTCATCACCAAGGGCGATCTCTTCGACCAGGAGCGCAAGCTCGCCGAATCCGGCCTCGATCACCATTTCACCGCCGTCGAAATCGTCAGCGACAAGCAGCCGGCCACCTACGAAGCGATCTTCCGCCGCCACGGCGACGGCGCGCAGCGGGCGATCATGGTCGGCAACTCGCTGAAATCGGACATCCTGCCGGCGCTGTCGGCGGGCAGCTATGCCGTCTATGTCCCGCACGAGCTGACATGGGCGCTGGAACATGCCGAGGAGCCCCTGAGCGACGCCCGCTTCCGCCGCATCGGCCATCTGGGCGAACTGGTCGACCTTCTGGAGAAACTCGACTGACGGCGGTCAGTCGATGGCGCGGGAGCGCATCTTCTTCACGTCGCCGCGCTGCTTCTTGGATGCGAGCCTTCGCTCCTTGGAGGCTTTCGTCGGCCGTGTCGCCTTGCGCGGCTTGGGGCGCTCGAAGGCGCGAAGGGTCAGCTCCACCAGCCTTTCGACGGCGTCCTGCCGGTTCTGCTCCTGGGTGCGGAAGCGGTCGGCCTGCAGGACGATCTCGCCGGAAAGCGTGAGTCTGCGCCCGGCAAGCCGCACCATCCGCGCCTTCACGTCTTCCGGCAAAGTCTCGTTGCCGGCAAGGTTGAAGCGCAGCTGGACGGCGGTCGAGACCTTGTTGACGTTCTGCCCGCCCGGTCCGGAGGCGCGGATGAAGACCTCGCTCACATCCTCCGCCGGGATGAAATAAGCGCCCTTCACCGCGATATCGCCCTGTCGCCGTTCCCGCATGCCGATCCCTGCCCTTGCCTGCAACAGGCGAGAAACCACAGGCATGCGCCTTGATGCAAGCCATGCATGGCTTTAGAGCCTTATGCGGAGATCAGCACAAAGGCCCGCCATGCACCCTTCCCGCGACATTTCCCGCCTGATCGAGATCATGGCCGCGCTGCGCCATCCCGAAACCGGCTGCCCCTGGGATATCGAGCAGGACTTCGCCTCCATCGCCCCCTACACAATCGAGGAAGCCTACGAGGTCGCCGACGCGATCCAGCGCGGCGACCTCGACGACCTGCGCGAGGAACTGGGCGACCTGCTGCTGCAGGTGGTCTATCACGCCCGCATGGCCGAGGAAGCGGACCGTTTCGACTTCGGCGCGGTGGTGGAAGGCATCACGGCCAAGATGATCCGCCGCCATCCGCATGTCTTCGGCGACGAGGAAGCCCGCAGCGCCGGCATGGCCAAGGGCGCGTGGGAGCGGATCAAGCAGCAGGAGAAGCGGGAACGGGCGGAGCGGCGCGCGGCACTCGGCCTGACCGACCGGCCGTCGGGCCTGCTCGACCATGTACCGACGGTGTTCCCGGCGCTGACGGAGGCTGAAAAGCTGCAGCGGCAGGCGTCCAGGGTCGGCTTCGACTGGGGCGCGGCCGGCCCCGTGCTCGACAAGATCCGCGAGGAAACCGAGGAACTGGGCGCGGAGGTCGTCAGCGCCACGCCCGACCGCGACCGGATCGAGGACGAGATCGGCGACCTGATCTTCGCCATCGCCAATCTCGCCCGCCATCTCGACATCGACCCGGAAAAGGCGCTGAAGCGGACCAACGCCAAGTTCCGCAAGCGTTTCGCCTTCATCGAGAAGACGGCGGCAGAGCGCGAGACGACGCTGGAAGCCATGTCGCTTGAGGACATGGAAGACGCCTGGCAGGCGGCGAAGAAGGCATGAAGAAGCCCCTCGCGGGCGACCCGCGAGGGGCTGGTTTTTCCCTTGCCGATATCAGTGGCCCAGCACCGCCAGCAGCAGCAGCGCCACGATATTGGTGATCTTGATCATCGGGTTCACCGCCGGGCCGGCCGTGTCCTTGTAGGGATCGCCTACCGTGTCTCCGGTGACCGAAGCCTTGTGAGCCTCCGATCCCTTCACGTGCTTGACGCCGTCCTTGTCGACGAAGCCGTCCTCGAAGGACTTCTTGGCGTTGTCCCAGGCACCGCCGCCCGCCGTCATCGAAACGGCGACGAAGAGGCCGGTGACGATCACGCCGAGCAGCATGGCGCCGAGGGCGGCAAAGCCGTTATCCTTGCCGGCAATCCCACTGATCACGAAGTAGATGACGATCGGCGACAGCACCGGCAGCAGTGACGGCACGATCATCTCGCGGATCGCGGCGCGGGTGAGCATGTCCACCGCCCGGCCGTAATCCGGCTTCTCCGTGCCCTGCATGATGCCCGGCTTCTCGCGGAACTGCCGGCGCACCTCCTCGACCACCGCGCCGCCCGCCCGGCCGACGGCCGTCATCGACAGGCCGCCGAAGAGGTAGGGCAGCAGGCCGCCGAACAGCAGGCCGACGACCACGTAGGGGTTGGAGAGCGAGAAGTCGACCGAGACCCCGTCGAAGAAGGTGCCGGTTCCGGCGGCCTTCTCGGCGAAGAACTTGAGGTCGGACGTATAGGCCGCAAACAGCACCAGCGCGCCGAGGCCCGCCGAACCGATCGCATAGCCCTTGGTCACCGCCTTGGTGGTGTTGCCGACCGCGTCGAGCGCATCGGTGGTCACGCGCACTTCCTTCGGCAGCCCCGCCATTTCGGCAATGCCGCCGGCATTGTCGGTGACCGGGCCGAAAGCGTCGAGCGCCACCACCATGCCGGCAAGCGCCAGCATCGTCGTCACCGCGATGGCGATGCCGAACAGACCCGCAAGGTTGAAGGCCGCCAGAATGCCGCCGATGATGATGAGGGCGGGCAGCGCCGTCGCCTCCAGCGACACGGCAAGTCCCTGGATGACGTTGGTGCCGTGACCTGTGACGGACGCCTGGGCGATGGAGCGCACCGGACGATAGCCGACGCCAGTATAGTATTCCGTCACCCAGATGATGAGCCCGGTGACGACCAGGCCGACGATACCGCAGACGAAAAGCGCGCCGCCGGTGAAGGTCACCCCTGCCGACGTCGTGTATTGCGTCCCGAAGCCGAGCCAGAAGGCGACGATGAGCAGCAGCGCGACCGCCGAAAGCACGGCCGTTGCGATGAAGCCCTTGTAGAGCGCGCCCATGATGGAATTGTTGGCGCCGAGCTTCACGAAGAACGTGCCGATGATCGAGGTGACGACGCAGGCGCCGCCAATGACGAGCGGCAAGAGCATCAGCTCCACCGCGGTCCCGCCCGTGAAGAAGATCGAGGCCAGCACCATGGTGGCGACCACGGTCACCGCATAGGTCTCGAACAGGTCGGCCGCCATGCCCGCGCAGTCGCCGACATTGTCGCCGACATTGTCGGCAATTGTCGCCGGGTTACGCGGATCGTCCTCGGGGATACCCGCTTCCACCTTGCCGACGAGGTCGCCGCCGACGTCCGCACCTTTCGTGAAGATGCCGCCGCCGAGACGCGCGAAGATGGAAATGAGCGAGGCGCCGAAGCCAAGCGCCACCAGCGCGTCGATGACGACGCGGTCGGTCGGCTCATAGCCGGCGAAACCCGTCAGGATGAGGAAATAGACCGCGACGCCGAGCAGGGCGAGACCGGCAACGAGCATACCGGTGACCGCACCCGACTTGAAGGCGATCTCGAGACCGGCCGCCAGCGACTGGCTGGCCGCCTGGGCGGTGCGGACGTTGGCACGCACGGAAACCAGCATGCCGATGAAGCCGGCGGCCGCCGAGAGCACCGCGCCGATGGCGAAGCCGATCGCGACCGGAATGCCGAGCAGTATGGCGCCGATAATGAAGATGACGACGCCAACGATGGCGATCGTCGTGTATTGCCGCGTGAGATAGGCCTGCGCGCCTTCCTGAATGGCGCCGGCGATTTCCTGCATCCGTTGATTACCTGCGTCCGCTGCCATGACGGACTGGACGGCCCAGACGCCATAGGCAACGGACAAGAGCCCACAAAGTATGACAATGACGAGTTCGGTCATTCGCTCCCCCCTGGATCACCGCGCGCTCAGGCCTCCCCCCGATTGCGCAGGGATGATCGGTGAAATAACTGCGGAGCGGACCGCACCCGTTCGCACGAGCACGACGGCTCCGAAACGAAACTCAGGACTACCGGATTGTTTTTGTGATTGCCGGCGAAACAGACGGTATCCCGCCTGTGCCGGTCGTCAAGCTGGACTTTGCAATGACAGGAAGAAGTGGGTGCCTGTGGTCAGGAAGCGACGGTCCGCCTTTCGGCCAGCACCAGCCAGCCGAGCAGCAGGAGGGCCGCGGCACTGAAGGGAATGACGATCCAGTTCACCGTTTCCCAGCCAAAGATGTGAAGTATTTTTCCAGAAGAAAATGACGCTGCGGCAACAAAGCCGAAGACAAGAAAGTCATTCGCGGACTGCACGCGCGTGCGTTCGTTCGGCCGATAAGTGTCCGTCAGCATCGCGGTCGCGCCGATGAAACCGAAATTCCAGCCGACGCCGAGAAGAACGAGCGCGGTCCAGAAATGCGCCACGTCGACACCGTTCAGGGCGACAATGGCGCATCCGGAAAGCAGAGCCAGGCCGATGGAGACGATTCGTTCCTTGCCGAATCGCGCAATCAGCGAGCCCGTGAAGAAGCTCGGCCCGTACATGGCGATGACATGCCACTGGATGCCGAGCGCGGCATCCTCCGTGCTCAGCCCGCAGCCGACCATTGCCAACGGCGTCGCCGTCATGACGAAGGTCATCAGCGAATAGGAGACGACGCCGCAGGCGGCCGCCACGATGAAGCGACGCTGGGCGAAGATTTCCTTCAGCGGCCGCCCCTTGACGGCCACGGGCCCGCTCTCGCGATTGGGGACGCGGATGAAGGACAGGATGGCGCAGCAGACGAGCGCAAGGCCGGCCTGGGCGATATAGGTACCGGCGAACAGGATCGGGTCGAACAGATCCTTGGTGTAGATCACCGTCTGGGGCCCGACGACGCCGGCCAGCACGCCACCCGCCAGAACCCAGGAGATGGCCTTGGGCTTGAACCCCTCGCTCGCGGTGTCGGCAGCCGCGAAGCGGAACTGCTGGGCGAAGGCGCCAACCAGGCCCTGGCCGAGGATCGCCACACACAGAAGGGGGAAGCTGGCGCGGAACACGGCCACAGCCGCCAGCAGCGAGCAGAGGGCGGAGAAGAGAAAAGCCGCTGTGAAGCCGACGCGCCGCCCGAAGCGGTGCATGATTGCGCCTGCGGGAATGGTGCCGAAGGCGATGCCGAGCACGAAGAAGGACACTGGCAGCGTCGCGAGCGACTTGTCGGCGCCGAGCAGGCTGGACCCGACCAGCGGCGCCGTCAGGAAGATGATGGAGGCATTGGCCCCGCCAAGCGCCTGCGCGCCGGCCAGAAGCCGGGCATTGCGGCGCGCCAGACCATCGTCGATGAAACCGGCATCCGCCGTCGCAGCTGTGGCTGTCATGTCTTCCAGCCGGCTTTCCGGCCGCCTCTCCGGTTGGCCGGAAAGCCGGCCGAAATATCCACTCTCCGCTTACGCCGTTTCGCGGAGCGATCCACCCATATTAGAAAAATCAATAATCAAAAATGCGCGAAGCCGCCAGCGGCAGAAAGGTCAAGCTCCTCGCCTTTCGACAGGAATCGGGCCTTGCCCTCGCCTTCCGCCAGCGCGCCGATGCGCGTCACCGGCACCCCGGCCTTCTTCAACGCGGCCTGGTAGGACGGCGCCTGCTCCGCCGGGACGGCGGCGAGGATCTCGTAATCGTCGCCGCCGGTGATGCAGCCCGAAAGCACCGAGGGATCCTTGACCAGCGCATTCCAGACGGCCTTCGAGATCGGCAGCGTCTCGATATTCACCATCGCGTCGACGCCTGAAGCCTCGCACAGATGGGAGAGATCGGCGACGAGACCGTCCGACAGGTCGATCGCCGCATTGGCGTATGTCCGGACTGCCTCGGCGGCCTTCACGCGCGGCCGGGGCAGCAGGTAGCGGTTCTGCAGATGGGAGACATCCGCATCCGCGAGGCCGAGTTCGGCCGCCATAGCCGGATTCTGCCTGAGCTTCAGCCCGAGGGATGCGTCGCCCACGGTGCCGGTCAGGAAAAGCTGGTCGCCGGGCATTGCGCCGGACCGGCGAACGGCCCTACCCTCCGGCACGATGCCGATGGCGGTGATGGAGACGAGAAGCTTGCCGGGCGAGCGGATGGTGTCGCCGCCGTAAAGCGCGCAGGCATAGGTTTCCTGATCAGCCTTCAGCCCGAGCGCGAATTCGTTCATCCAGCCCTCGGTCCAGTCCGCCGGAAGCCCGAGGCCGAGAAGATAGCCTTTTGGCGTCGCACCCTTCGCAGCGAGATCCGACAGGTTGACGCGCAGCGCCTTGGCCGCGATCGCCGCAGCCGGATCTTCGGCGAAGAAATGCACGTCCGCCGCCAGCATGTCCTTGGTCAGGACGAGATCGTGACCCGGCCAGGACGGCAGCACGGCCGCGTCGTCGGTCAGCGCGAGGCTGCCGGGGTCGGTGGCAAGAGGGGCAAGATAACGGGCGATCAGCTCGAACTCGCCGGGACGTTCGGCCGCCATCTACTTGGCCTCGCCGGCGCCGCCGAATTCTTCCGAGCGCAGGGTGTGGGCGAGACGGTCGAGCACGCCGTTGACGAGGCGCGGCTCATCGCCTTCGTAGAAGGCCTTGGTAACGTCGATATATTCGTTGATCACCACGCGGGCCGGCACGTCCTTGCGGCGCAGCAGCTCGAAGGAGCCGGCGCGCAGGATAGCGCGCAGCGTCGTGTCGATGCGCTTCAGCGGCCAGTCCTCGGTCAGTGCCGTGTGGATCTTCGGATCGATCGAGCGCTGCTCGGCGACGACACCGGCCACGAGATCGCGGAACCAGGCGGCATCGGCCTCGCGATACTGGTCGCCGTCGACTTCCTTGCCGAGGCGGAACGCCTCGAATTCTCCAAGCACGTCGGCAAGCTGCGAGCCACCGACTTCCATCTGGTAGAGGGCCTGGACGGCAGCAAGGCGCGCGGCGCCCCGCTTGTTGGCGGGACGCGCCTCACGCTCCGGGCTCTTCTGCATCCTGTCGTTCATCTGTATCAGGCTCCGAGCTCGTCCCGGACCTTGATCATGGCAAGGGCTGCTTCTGCCGCGCCACCGCCCTTGTTCTTGCGCGTCTTGTCGGCGCGCGCCCAGGCCTGGTCGGCGTTCTCGACCGTCTGGATGCCGTTGCCGACCGGGAGTGCCGCGTCGATGACCAGTTCCATGATGGCACGTGCCGATTCATTGGCGACGATGTCGTAATGGGTGGTCTCGCCGCGAATGACGCAGCCGAGCAGCACGAAGCCGTCAAAGTCCGCCGAGCCGTTTTCCATGCCGGCAAGGGCCATGGACAGCGCCGCCGGAATTTCCAGCACACCCGGCACGGACACGCGCGAATAGGTAGCGCCAGCCCGCTCCAGCACCTCCGTCGCGCCTTCCAGCAGCGCGTCCGCGATGTCCTCGTAGAAACGGGCTTCGATGATCAGGAGGTTCGGTGCGGCGGACATGGCGAGGTCTTCTTTCGATTGGTTTCACGTCATGGACCACGCCTTGCGGCCTTTGTCCATAAAAGCTTGGCGAAGGGGCGCGTATCAGCGCGCTGCGAACTCTGCAAGGCGGGCCACATACCGCGCCATCATGTCGACTTCAAGATTGACGCGGTCGCCGATCTTGCGGTCGCTCCACGTCGTCACGCTCAGCGTATGCGGGATCAGGAGGACGGAGAAGCTGTCGCGCTCGACCTCGTTCGCCGTTAGGGACGTTCCGTCAATTGCGACCGATCCCTTCTTCGCGATGAACGGTGCGAGATCCTCCGGCACGCGGATTTTGAGGTAGACGCTGTCCGGCTTGTCCACACGTTCGATGATCTCGGCCGTGCCATCCACGTGCCCCTGTACGATATGGCCGCCCAGTTCGTCGCCGATCGCCAGCGAGCGCTCTAGGTTGAGGCGGTCGCCTTCCCGCCAGTCTGCCACGGTGGTCAAGGCGAGCGTTTCGGCGCCGGATTCGACCTCGAACCAGTTGCCATGCCCGTCCCTGCCCTTCGCCGTCACCGTATGGCAGACGCCGGAACAGGCAATCGAGGCTCCGATGGCGATGCCCTCCGGATCATAGGCCGTGGCGATGCGGGTTCGCAGACCCGCCGGGATCTTCTCCACCCGGGTGATCCGTCCCACATCGGTAACGATGCCGGTAAACATGGCCTATCCTTCCTCACGCCGTAAATATTCGAAGCTCTCGCCGCCCACGCGCCTGCGGCCGGGCAGTCGAACGAACCCCTTTTCGTCGAGCAGTTCCAGCCCGTGGTCGCCGAGGGGTTTCACACCTCCCTCGCCCACCGTGGCGGTGCCGTGATAGGCCATCACCTCGTCGACCGCCCCGGCCGCCACGAAGCTCTCCGCCACGCGGCTTCCGCCCTCCAGAAGCAGCCGCGTGATGCCCCGCTGCCCGAGCACACGCAGCGCCACATGCGGGGCGATCCGCCCGGCTTCGTCTTGCGGCACGCGGATGACGGTCACGCCCCGGGCGGCAAGGGCATCGGTCTTTTCATAATCCGCGGCATTGGAGACGATCAGCCAGACGGGAACCTCGCCCGCCGTCCTGGCGAGATAGCTGTTCATCGGCAGATCGGCCCGCGCATCGAGCACGACGCGCACAGGCGAAAGGTGACTCATGCCCGGCAGCCGGCACGTCAGTTCGGGATCGTCGGAGAGGACGGTTCCGATACCGACGCATATCGCGTCGCATTCGGCGCGGAAAAGATGCACCCGGCGCGCAACATCCTCTCCCGTGATGAGCACCTGTCCGCCATTCCGCCGGCCGATAAAGCCGTCCTGCGAAATCGCCAGCTTCAGGAGCACCTGCGGCCTGTTGTGGCGCATGCGCATGACGAATCCGGCATGGTGGCGCCTCGCCTCGTCTTCGCAAACGCCGGTGACGACCTCGACCCCGGCATCCCGCAGCATGGCGATGCCTCGGCCGGAAACCCTCGGGTTCGGATCGGCAAGCGCCACCACGACGCGGGAAATTCCGGCCTCGATGAGCGCGATCGAACAGGCGCCGGTGCGACCCTGATGCGAACACGGCTCCAGCGTCACATAGCAGGTGGCGCCGCGCGCGGCATCGCCGGCATTCCGCAGCGCGACCGCCTCGGCATGCGGTCCGCCCGGCGGCGAGGTCCAGCCCCGGCCGCGAATGACGGGTAGATCCCCGCTCTCGTCGACGATCAGCGCACCGACGGCGGGGTTCGGCCAGACGCGACCGCTGGCACGGCGCGCAAGCGACAAAGCAGCAGCCATGAACCGCTCGTCAGGCGGACATTTTGCGCCCGCTCCCGATCCATTATCGCTCATTTCCGATACACTTCTGATACGCGCCGCCTAGCAGGCCCGGCCTCAATCGTCTTCGAGCAGGGCGCCCTCGGGCCCGCTCATCTCGTCGAGAAGCGCCTCGAAATCCCTGGCTTCCCTGAAATTCTTGTAGACCGAGGCGAAGCGCACATAGGCGACGTCATCGAGCGCCTTCAGCCCTTCCATGACCAGATTGCCGATATCCTCCGCCTGGATATCCGCCTCGCCGGAGCTTTCCAGCTGACGCACGATGCCGCTGACCATGCGTTCCACCCGCTCGGGCTCCACCGGGCGCTTGCGCATGGCGATCTGCACCGAGCGCATCAGCTTTTCGCGGTCGAAGGGCACGCGGCGGCCCGAACGCTTGACCACCGTCAATTCGCGCAGTTGCACCCGTTCGAAGGTGGTGAAGCGCCCGCCGCAGGACGAGCAGATCCTGCGGCGACGGATCGCCGTATCATCCTCGGTCGAGCGGGAATCCTTGACCTGGGTCTCGCTTCCCCCGCAAAAAGGACAACGCATCGCGCCCTACGCTCCTGCCTTCGTTCAAATGCAGCCGATCAGAGACCGGAATAGATCGGGAAACGGTCGGTCAGCGCGATCACCTTGTCGCGAACCGAAGCTTCCACCCGCTGGTTGCCGTCATCATCATTGGACGCCTTGAGGCCGTCCAGCACCTCGACGATCAATTTTCCGATCTCGCGGAACTCCGCCTGTCCGAAGCCGCGCGTGGTGCCGGCCGGCGTGCCGAGACGAATGCCGGAGGTCACGAAAGGCTTTTCCGGGTCGAAGGGAATGCCATTCTTGTTGCAGGTGATGTTGGCGCGTCCAAGAGCGGCTTCCGCCCGCTTGCCGGTCGCATTCTTGGGGCGCAGGTCGACCAGCATCAGATGGTTGTCGGTGCCGCCGGAGATGATGTCGAGCCCCTCTTCCTTGAGGCTTTCCGCCAGCGCCTTGGCATTGGCGACAACATTGCGGGCATAGGTCTTGAACTCCGGACGCAGCGCCTCGCCGAAGGCGACCGCCTTGGCAGCGATCACATGCATCAGCGGACCGCCCTGCAGGCCCGGGAACACCGCCGAATTGATCTTCTTCGCGATCGCCTCGTCATTGGTCAGGATCATGCCGCCGCGCGGCCCGCGCAGCGACTTGTGCGTCGTGGTGGTGACCACATGGGCATGCGGCAGCGGCGAAGGATGCGTGCCGCCTGCGACCAGGCCGGCGATATGCGCCATGTCGACCATCAGATAGGCACCGATCTCGTCGGCGATCTCGCGGAAGCGTTTCCAGTCCCAAACGCGCGAATAGGCGGTGCCGCCGGCCAGGATCAGCTTCGGCCTGTGTTCCTTCGCCAGCCGCTCGACCGCGTCCATGTCCAGCAGATGGTCGTCGGACCGCACACCGTAGGAGACAACGTTGAACCACTTGCCGGACATGTTGACCGGCGAGCCGTGCGTCAGGTGACCGCCGGAATTCAGATCGAGGCCCATGAAGGTGTCGCCGGGCTGCAGCAGCGCCAGGAACACGGCCTGATTCATCTGGCTGCCGGAATTCGGCTGGACGTTGGCGAATTCGCAGCCGAAAAGCTTCTTCGCGCGCTCGATCGCCAGGTTTTCGGCGATATCGACGAACTGGCAGCCGCCATAGTAGCGCTTGCCGGGATAGCCTTCGGCATATTTGTTGGTGAGGATGGAGCCCTGCGCTTCCAGAACGGCGCGCGAAACGATGTTTTCCGAAGCGATCAGCTCGATTTCATGCCGCTGACGGCCGAGTTCCTTGCCGATCGCATCCGCGATTTCCGGATCGGCGTCGGCAAGCGAGCGCGTGAAGAAATCGGGATAGATGGGCATGTCGTTGGAGGCATCGGTCAGCGACATCGTCGTTCCCCTTGGTCGGTCTCAAAATACGGTGCCGCTCCGGCACCCGATCGGGCCTGAGCGCCATATCACAGTCGTGACGGCGAACCAAGGCCCGCAAGGTCCCCGGTCCGGCCGCTCTCACTCCTTAGCGCGGGCAAGCCGCCATTGCAGTTTCTTGACTGCCAGGGCTTCGAGGCTGCGTTGCGGCGTGCCGACGGGCCCGAAGACAACCACTTCCACGCCTGTATCCGCGTCGATGGCCGTTACTTTCACCTGCCGGCCAACGGTCACAAATTCAAAGAAGATCTCGCGCGGCTTGGCATCGCGGCCGTTCATCGAACCATCCTCCAGATCCTGCCGGAGCCCAAACGAAAAAGCCCGGTCGAATGCGACCGGGCCTTATACGATTTCGTCATGCGGCGGCAATGCCAATTGTCGGCGCGACGATTACTGCAGGTTGGCCTGCACGTCCTGATTATCTGCGAGCGCGAAGCCGTCGCGATTGTAGATGTCGTCCCGGAAGTGGATAACCCCCTCCGGGGTCGCCCAGGCTGTCACGTAGGTCAGGTAGAGCGGCACCTGCGTTTCCAGCTTCACGTCCTCGCGCACGCCGGTGCGGATCGTGTCGTCGACGCGCGAACGGTCCCAGCCCTGGGTGGTGGATTCAAGCATCCAGGTGATCAGCTCGCGCACGTTCTGCACGCGCACGCAGCCCGACGAATGGAATCGATAGTCGGAGCCGAAGAGCGACTTCGACGGCGTGTCGTGCAGGTAGACCTGATGCTCGTTATGGAAGTTGATCCTGACGGAGCCCAGCGAGTTCTCGTCGCCCGGGTCCTGGCGGAACTGGTACTGGGTCGCCTCGTCAGTATTCCAGTCGATCTGCTGCCAGTCGAGTTCGTTGTTCTTCCAGTCGAAGATGCGGATGCGGTTGCGCGCGAGATATTCCGGATCCTGCTTCATCTTCGGGATCAGGTCCTTGCGGATGATGGAAACCGGCACCGTCCAGTAGGGATTGAAGTTGAGCTCGTAGATCTTGGAATTGAGGATCGGCGTCTGGCGATCGATCTTGCCGACGACGGCCGTGTGGCGCGAACGGACGCGACCGTTCTCCACCGCTTCGATCTCGGCCGCGGGGATGTTGACCATCACGTAGCGGTCGCCAAGGAAACCGGACATGGAGCGCACGCGCACCAGATTGGTCTCAAGCTGCGCCAGGCGCACTTCCGCGGGCACGTTCAGCGCCACCAGCGTGCTACGTCCGACCACGCCGTCCGGCGTCAGGCCGTGACGCACCTGGAAGCGGCGCACCGCCGCATCGACGTAGGAATCGAAGGTATCGGAAAGGCCGGCATTCTGCTCCAGGTCGCCGGTCGCCATCAGACGGCGGCGCAGCGACACCACATTCTGGTCGCGCGCGCCAAGGCGCATTGCCTGCTTGCCCGACGTCACCCGCGGCCAGCCGCCCTGGCCGACAATAAGGCCATATTGCTGGATCGCCGCCTCGATATAGACGGCGGTGTCGACAGATAGCGTCGGCTGATCTGACTTGATTGCCTCCAGGCTGCGCAGCGTCGCGTCGAAACGGTCTTCCCATTCGGCGCGCTGCTGATACTGCCGCGTCGCTTCCAGCGGAGACTGCGCGAAGGACTGGCCCACGGCCAGTGCGAACACCGCACCGGAGACGGCCATGCGAAGCCCGGCCCTGAACCGGCTGGCTGATCCGCGACGGTCGGCCTTGCGTAAGGTCACTGCAAGCACTCCCAATTCCAATTCACCTGCATCCGCGATGATCGAACCTTGCACGAATATGCTTAACAAATTTCGCGCCGACGTTCGGCTTCCGTGCGCCCTGCCGCTTCACCGCACAAGGCCGGAGCGTCAGGAACCTGTAACTACCCTACAGACATTGGGCCGCTCTGGAAAAGCACCCGCTACCACAACGCAGACATGCGTTCCTTGACGGGCTGGCCATGACAACCTGGATCGCGACCCTGAACCCGCTTTCGACCACGCTCGTCGCCACGCTCCTGATAGTCAGCATATTGTGGCGTATTCATGTCGCATTGCGGGATGCGAGCATCATCGACTTCTACTGGGCGCCGGGCTTCCTCGTCATCGCCCTTCTCTGGCTACGGTCTTACGGCGGAGTATCAATAATATCTGCCTTATTGCTGATATTGCTGGCGATATGGGCAATCCGCCTGACCGCACATATCGTCCTTCGGCACAATCGGACCGGGAGGGAAGATGCCCGCTACACGGCCATGCGCGATGCCGGCGGGCCAAAGTGGTGGCTGCGCTCGCTTGTCACCGTATTCTGGTTCCAGGGGGTAATCCTGTGGGCCGTGGCAAGTCCGATTCACACCCTGTTCGCCACCAGCCCCTCGGCGAGCGTGGCCTGGAGCGAAGCAGCGCTCGGCGTTGCGGTTTTTCTTTTCGGCTTCACCTTCGAGACCGTGGCCGACTATCAGCTAGCCTCCTTTCTCTCGGAAAAATCGAATCGGGAAAAGCTTTACACGGGCGGATTGCGCGCCTGGTGCCGCTATCCCGCCTATTTCGGCGAAATTCTCGTGTGGTGGGGCTTCGGCCTGATTGCGCATGCGGCATCCGGTTCGCCGTGGAGCTTCGCCGGTCCGCTACTGCTGACCGCCGCCCTGATGCGGCTGTCCGGCGTCTCGCTGCTCGAGCGCAGGCTTTCGTCGAACAAGCCAGGCTACGAAGAGTGGGCGGCGCGCACCAACGCCCTGATACCGTGGCCGCCAAGAAAACGCGGCTAGGCGACCTCCAGTTCCCGCGCGACCTCCGCCAACAGACCAGCCACATAGGGCAGGAACGAACGCCAGCACTCGATGACGAACTGATCCTTTCCCGTCCGCCACAAGACGATTTCCGCCTTGGCGAAGAGGGTCCGTGTCGCCATGCCGACATGGAAAACCGTATCATCGAGATCGAGAAAGAGCTGGGAATTGAGGAGCCAGGCGGCTCTCGGGCCGCTGACGATCAATGCCGTATTCCGCTCGGAAACATCGACCAGCGCATGAGGCGTGTCGCCAAGGGCAGCCTCGATTACACCGAAGATCTGGCCGGCAGAGCCATCGGCCGCCAAAAGCAGCCATTCATCCGGCCCGAGCCAGAGGGCAGCCCGCGTTTGCGTGTGGCTGGATGAAAGCGGCGTGGTGGGCAGGCCGGTGCGGAAGGCCGGCCCGGCCTTGACACAGGCCGCTTCGGGCCCGCGGAACGAAAAGCGGGCAAGTGGCGCGGCGAGATTGACCTTCGCACCCCTTGCCGAAACGACAGGCGCCGCACCGTTTGCCTGATGAATGGCGATCTCAGACATCGAGCCTTGCTCCCTGCGGGTCATAGAAGACGGGCGATACCACCTCGACGGCAATCGGGCCGTCGGGCATCGGCACATACAGCGTCGAGCCCGTCTTCGCCCGTCCGTCCGCGACAAGGGCGAGCGCGATGGACCGGCCCAATGCCGGCGAATGATAGGACGAGGTGACATGCCCGAGCGCAGATGTCTTCAGCGCAGGCCTTGCCTCCTGGGTCACCTGCGCGCCCTCCTCCAGCACCACGGAAGGATTATCGGTCAGCAGCCCGACCAGCTGCTTGCGCCCCGAAACGACGATATCCGGCCGCGCCAGCGAGCGCATGCCGACGAAATCGGCCTTCTTCTTGCCGATCGCCCAGTCCATGCCGACATCATCCGGGGTAACCGTTCCGTCGGTCTCCTGTCCGACGATGATGTATCCCTTTTCGGCGCGCAGCACATGCATGGTCTCCGTGCCGTAGGCACAGCCCTCCAGCGCCTTCACCCGCTCCCATACAGCCTCCCAGACCTCACGCCCCTTCGACGCGGGAACGTTGATCTCGAAGCCCAGTTCGCCGGTAAAGCTCACCCGGAACAGCCGGGTCGGCACACCGCAGATCGTGCCCGTTTGCATGCTCATATGCGGCATCGCCTCGGGCGCAAGGTCGATCCCTTCGACCAGCGGCGCGATGGCCTCCCTCGCCTTCGGCCCCTGCACGGCGATCACCGCCCATTGTTCCGTCGTGGACGTCAGCCACACGTCCAGGTCCGGCCACTCCGTCTGGAGATAATCCTCCATATGAGCCAGCACGCGCGGCGCCCCGCCCGTTGTCGTCGTCACATGAAAGCGGTCCTCGGCGATCCTTCCGACGACGCCGTCATCCATGATGAAACCGGCCTCGTTCAGCATCAGGCCGTAGCGCAGCTTGCCGACACCGAGCTTCAGCCAAGGATTGGTGTAGATGCGGTTGAGGAATTCGGCGGCGTCCGGGCCCACGACCTCGATCTTGCCGAGCGTCGAGGCATCGAAAAGACCGACCGTCTCGCGCACCGTGGCACATTCGCGGGCGACCGCCTCGTGCATGCCTTCGCCGGGCTTCGGGAAGTACCACGCGCGCTTCCACAGGCCCACGTCCTCGAAGGCGGCACCCTGTTCCTCCGCCCAGCCGTGGATCGGCGTCTGGCGCACCGGGTCGAACAGATCGCCGCGCGAGGTCGTGGCAAGCGTGCCGAAGGTCACCGGCGTATAGGGCTGGCGGAATGTCGTCAGCCCCACGTCCGGTATCGTCCGGTCAAGCGCAGTCGAGGCAATCGACAGGGCATTCATATTGGACAGGCGACCCTGGTCGGTCGCCATGCCGGTCGTCGTGTAGCGCTTGATATGCTCGATGGACTGGAAGCCCTCGCGCACGGCCAGCTTCACGTCCTTGGCGGTTACGTCATTCTGAAAGTCGACGAAGGCTCGCACCCTGGCAGCATCCCGGTCGTGCGGCAATGCGCCGAGCGTGCCGCCGCTGCCGGCTTCGCCGCCAGACACCTCAGGCGCCTCCGGGCGTTTGCCCTTGCCGATCGCCGCCTTGGCCGCTACCTCGCCGGCTTCGAAGCCGTCTTCAATAACGGCCGCAAGCCCATTGATGCCGCGACAGGAGCCTGCAGAACGCTCCGCCTGCACCGAGGGGCCAGGAACAAAGGCGCCGGACGCCTCGTCGAAGACCACCTTGCCGCGCGACTGCGAATAGAGGCTCACATTGGGCGTCCAGCCGCCCGACATCAGCAGGCAGTCGCAGGCGATCGAGCCGGCGGAAACGACGCTGCCGTCGGGCCGGACCCTGCCGAGCAAAGCCTTGGAGACCCTTTTGCGGCCCTGCGTTCCGGTCACCACCATCGCCGGTTCCACACGAATGCCCGCCGCTTTCGCCGCATCAATTGCCGCCCCCTGCGGGTCCGGCCGCAGATCGGCGACCAGGTCGACCTCGATGCCCGCCTGCTTCAGGTCGATGGCGGCGTGGTAGGCCGTATCGCAGGCGGTTGCGATGACGACCCGACTGCCGACCTTCGCGCCGTAGCGGTTTAGATAGATACGCCCGGCCTCGGCCATCATGATGCCGGGCCGGTCGTTCTCCGGGAACACCATCGGCCGCTCGATGGCACCGGTGGCGATCACAACCTGTTTCGCCCTCACCTGCCAGAGGCGCTCGCGCGGCAGCCTCGGGTCGGGATCGGCGAGATGATCGGTGACCCGTTCGGCAAGCGCCACGAAGTTCTGGGCGAAATAACCAAATGCGGTTGTCCTCGGCAGGAGCGTGACCCTGTCGTTCGCAGCAAGATCCGCAAGCGTCTTTTCGACCCACTGGCCGGCGGGCTCGGACGAAATTGCCACTGAAGGGTCGTTTTCGTGCAGCAACGACCCGCCCATCTCGCGCTGTTCGTCGCAGAGGATCACCCGAGCGCCGGATTCTGCCGCGGCGGTGGCTGCAGCCAGCCCCGCCGGACCGGAGCCGATCACCAGTACGTCGCAATGGGCATAGGTATTGGCGTAGCGGTCCCGGTCGGCATCCCTGGGTGCATTGCCGAGACCTGCCGCAGCGCGGATAAAGGGTTCGTAGACCTTGTTCCAGAAGCTCTGCGGCCACATGAAGGTCTTGTAGTAGAAGCCGGCAGCGAAGAGCGGCGACAGCAGGTCGTTGACCGCGCCGATGTCGAAGGAAAGCGACGGAAACCGGTTCTGGCTGACGGCATCAAGGCCGGAATAGAGCTCGATCTGGGTCGCCCTGAGGTTAGGCGTGTTCTGGCCTTCATCGCGCCTGAGCCCGACAAGAGCATTCGGTTCTTCGGAGCCGGCCGTCAGGATGCCCCGGGGACGATGGTACTTGAACGAGCGTCCGACCAGATGAATGTCGTTCGCCAACAGGGCGGAAGCCAGCGTATCACCCTTGAAGCCCTGATAGGTCTCGCCGTCGAAAGTGAAGCTGAGCGGTGCGGCGCGGTCGATGCGGCCGCCGGAAGCGATGCGCTGCGGCTGTTTCATTGCGCCGCCTCCGCCGCGAGTTTCTTCATGTCAGGTCGTTTCTCACCGGCCTTGTAGACCTTCAGGAACCTGTCGGAGACGGTGTCGCGGATCGCGTTGAAGAAGCGACCGCAGCCATGCACGTGCCGCCACCGCTCGGCCATCAGCCCGCGCGGATTGGTGCGCATGTAAAGAAATTCCGCCCATTCCTCATCGGAAAGCTTTGAAGGCTCGGCGGGCCGCGCGATATGCGCCTCGCCACCGTAGCGAAACTCGATCTCCGGGCGCTCGACGCCGCAATAGGGACAGTGGATCAGCAACATAGTCGAGGCCTCAATGCGCCACGGCGGCGGCAGCCGCTTCGTCGATCAGCCGGCCGGTACGGAACCGGTCGAGCGTGAAGGGAGCGTTGATCGGGTGGGGTTCGCCCGTCGCCAACGTATGGGCGAAGACATGACCGGATCCTGGCGTCGCCTTGAAACCACCGGTGCCCCAGCCGCAATTCACGAAAAGTCCCGGCACCGGCGTCTTGCCGATGATCGGCGAGCGGTCCGGCGTAACGTCGACGATGCCGCCCCAGTTCCGGAGCATCCGCATGCGGCGGAACATCGGGAAAAGCTCGCAGATCGCGTCGACCGTGTGGGTGGTGATCTGCAATCCGCCGGTTTGGCTGTAGGACACGTACTGGTCCGTGCCGGCGCCGATCACCAGTTCGCCCTTGTCGGACTGCGAAATATAGGCGTGGATTGTGTTCGACATGACGACGCACGGAAAACACGGCTTTACCGGCTCGGAGACCAGCGCCTGCAGCGGGTTCGATTCCAGCGGCATGCGGACATCCGCCATCGACATGACCACACTGGTGTTGCCGGCGGCAACGACGCCGACCTTCTTTGCGCCGATGAAGCCGCGCGTCGTCTCGACGCCCGTTGCCGCGCCGTCCGGCCCGCGCCGGATGCCGGTAACCGCGCAATTCTGGATGATGTCGACGCCGCGCTGGTCCGCCCCCCTTGCATAGCCCCAGGCGACCGCGTCGTGGCGGGCGACACCGCCCTTGCGCTGGAGCGCCGCGCCCAGCACCGGATAGCGCATGTTGCGGGAGATATTGAGCGGCGGGCAGTAGTCCTTGGCCTGTTCCGCCGTCAGCCATTCGTTCTCGACGCCGGCCAGGCGATTGGCATGGACGTGGCGCTTGAACACCTGGACGTCATGGATGGTATGGGCCAGCATCATCACGCCGCGCGGCGAATACATCACGTTGTAGTTCAGCTCCTGCGACAGGTTCTGCCACAGGTCCATCGCGTGGTCGTAAAGCGCTTCGCTTTCTTCCCAGAGGTAGTTGGAACGCACGATCGTGGTATTGCGGCCGGTATTGCCTCCGCCGAGCCAGCCCTTTTCCAGCACGGCGACATTGGTGATGCCGTGTTCGGTTGCGAGGTAATAGGCGGTCGCCAGACCATGGCCACCCGCGCCGATGATGACGACGTCATATTCGGCCTTGGGTTCGGGCTGGCGCCATTGCCTGCCCCAGTTCTGGTGCCCGGTCAGGGCATTCCTGGCAAGTTCCAAAAAAGAAAAGCGGGTCATCGCGTTCCGATACTCCCGAAACACCGCCGAGTGCGGTAATCGCCTGACTTGTTTTGACTGCCCGGCCGACGGCGCTCTTGCTCGAATCCGACATGACAGGGCTGCAAACCGTCGCCCTTTTTCACCCGCGGCGGATCAATGCTGCAAGGCCGGCAAATGCGGTCGTTGCCCATCCGACGATGAGGAGCGTGCCGCCGGCGGGCGCCGCCATCGCAAACAGGCCGCTGCCCTGTCCGGCTCGCCACAGCAGGTCGCCGCAAAACAGGGCGAGGCCAAGCGCCATGAAAAGGAAAGCCGGGAATACGAAGACCGGACCTGCCTGCCGGCCGGCCACCCCCAACGCGAGAAAGGCCGGGGCGTGCGCCAGCAGAAACCGCGCGGGAATTTCGATCGTTCCTCCGGATGGGACATGCGCGGCCACCGCCGACAAGGCCACGCCGGCGGCACCGCTGAGACCGGCCAGAAGCAGGCCGATGGCCAGGCTAGCCGCGCGCGGCCCCTTCCGCTCCTTAAATCCGTGGCTGCCGGCAGCCTTGTCCATCGCCTGTTCCCATCCGCATAAATCCCAATTGCCGACAATCGCATAGCCAGTTGCCTGCGAAAACCGCAGATGCAGCTTACTGCCGTTGCGATAGGCGAAAATTGCGCTATTCCGCAAGCTAAGGTTTGACGTCGCCGCATTCTGCTGCATATTTTTCCTATAAGGGGGAAACAAGCCCCCCGCTTGGGAGGATTCGACAAAATATGCAGGATTTCGGCGCAGCCTTTGGTCTGGCCTTCCATCTGCTTGCTGGCATGGATGCCGAGCTGGTGGAAATCGTCGGCCTGTCACTGCGCGTCACTTTTGCCGCTGTATTTGTCTCCTGCGCCATCGGCCTGCCGCTTGGCGCGCTTCTGGCGGTCTCGCGCTTCCCCGGACGCCAGGTGCTCGTCGTTCTCTTCAATACTCTGATGGGCCTGCCGCCGGTCGTCGTTGGCCTGCTCGTATACATGATGCTGTCGAATGCCGGTCCGCTTGGCGTATTGCGGCTGCTCTATACGCCATCCGCAATGATCATCGCCCAAGCGATCCTGGTGACGCCGATCATCATCGCCCTGTCGAGGCAGGTCATCGAGGATCTCAACAATGAATATTCCGAGCAATTCCGTTCGCTCGTCGTTCCGTTCCCCAGGGCGATTGCAGCATTGCTGTGGGATGCCCGCTTTACGCTCGTCACCGTGGCCTTGGCGGGTTTCGGCCGGGCTGTGGCGGAAGTCGGCGCGGTGATCATCGTCGGCGGCAACATCAATCACGTCACCCGGGTGATGACGACGGCGATCGCGCTGGAAACCTCCAAGGGCGATCTCGCGCTGGCGCTGGCGCTCGGACTTGTCCTGCTGATCATCGCGCTCGGCGTCAATATCGCGGCGCAACTGCTGAAGTCCACGGCCCGGAGGCGCGCCTATGCTTGAAGCGAGCGCCCTGCGAGCCGCAAACCACCGAGTGGAGGAAGCGCCCGCACCGCTACCGGCGGCGGAACGCAACCCGCTGGTGGTTCGTGGCCTGGTATTTGAAACGCCAAGGCAGCGCATCATCGATGGCGTCGACCTGGAATTGCCCGACAACCGACTGACGGTGCTGATGGGCCCGAATGGAGCGGGCAAGAGCGTGCTGCTGCGTCTGCTGCACGGCCTGCTGACGCCGAGTGCGGGCACGATCCTGTGGAACGGCAAGCCGCCCGACGGCAGGACCCGGCGCAGCCAGGCGATGGTGTTCCAGGCACCGGTGCTGTTGCGCCGCTCCGTCCTGTCTAACTTGCGTTTCGCGCTCGGACTGAGGGGGCTTGGTTGCAGCAGGCGGGAAATGCTGTCGCTGCTTGGCATGCTTGGCCTTGAGCCCCTGGCCGACCGGCCGGCGCGCCTGCTTTCTGGCGGGGAGCAGCAGCGCCTCTGCCTTGCCCGCGCATTGGCCCTGAGGCCCGAAGTCCTGTTGCTGGACGAGCCCTGCGCTAATCTCGATCCCGCCTCGGTACTGATGATCGAGGAAGCGTTGATGAAAGCAAGGGCCGCGGGCACAAAGATCATCCTCGTCACCCATGACCTCTTCCAGGCGCGGCGCGTCGCCGAGCGGATCGTCTTCCTGCATCGCGGCCGGATCGCCGAAATCAGCCCTGCGGAAAGTTTCTTCGATACGGCGGGCTCGCCTGAGGCCCGCAGCTACATGGAAGGTCGCATTCTCGTTTGAATTGCCAATAATCGGAGGGGAAACCGCATGTTCAAGAAACTGACGACCGCCTTTGCCACGCTCGCCCTTGCCTGGTCGCTACAGGCCGGGGAACCGTCCAGCGCGGCAGACAGGTTCATCATTGTCCAGTCGACGACCTCGACGCAGAACTCGGGCCTGTTCGACGTCCTCCTGCCGAAATTCACCGAAGAGACGGGCATCGAAGTGCGGGTCATCGCGGTCGGCACAGGCCAGGCGATCAAGAACGCCACCAACGGCGATGGCGACGTGCTTTTCGTACATGCCAAGCCTTCGGAAGAGAAATTCGTCGCCGACGGCTGGGGCGTGAAGCGCTTCGACGTGATGTACAACGACTTCGTCATCGTCGGTCCCAAGGCGGACCCGGCCGGCATCAAGGGCTCGAGCGATGCCGACGCCGCCTTGAAGAAGATCGCCGAAGCCAAGGCGCCATTCGCGTCACGCGGCGACGATTCCGGCACGCACAAGAAGGAACTGTCGCTGTGGAAGGCGGCCGGTGTCGACGTGAAGGCCGCCTCGGGCGACTGGTATCGCGAAACCGGTTCCGGCATGGGCGCGACGCTGAATGCCGCCGCCGGCATGGGCGCCTATGCGCTGACCGACCGAGCCACCTGGATCTCCTTTAAGAACAAGGGAGATCTTGCGATCGTGACCGAGGGCGACGATCAGCTCTTCAACCAGTACGGCGTGATCCTGGTCAATCCGGAAAAGCACGCCGCGGTGAAGGCGGAAGAAGGCCAGCTCTTTATCGACTGGCTCATCGGCCCGGAGGGCCAGAAGGCGATCGCCGACTACCGGATCGAAGGACAGCAGCTGTTTTTCCCGAACGCGCACAAGGAAACGAACTGAGCGAGAGCGCTCATTCAATAACGGCCGGAGCGACATGCGCCACCGACCATGTGCCCGGCCACACCTCTGCCCCACCTGCCCGCAATCGGCGCACCGCGCCCACTGGAACGTCAGCGACCAGGAACGGCTCCTCGCCCTTCGTGCCGTCCACCGGAGGATGCTCGGCGGCAATGCCGGCAAACCCGAGTTCGGGCTCGCAAGGAACATAGAGAGCGGCACCCGAAACATTGGTCGGGCATTGGGTCGTCCCTTCGGCCGCGCCGACCGTGCCGCATACCGCTACCGAGGCCATCAGTTCGATGGCGCGCGCCTTGGCGCAGCCGTAGACGCGGTGATAGCCGGAAAGCTGCGAGGTCATCGACGGGACCAGCACAAGGTCGGGCTTCACCGGGGCGAGCAGGCCCGACAACGCCGGCATCTCGATATCGAGACAGATCAGCAGCGCGATGCGGACGCCATCGAGTTCGAACACGGAAAGCCTGTTGCCCGGTACAAGGTCCCAGCTCTGCTTGTCCTGCTCCTGCGGCGTCAGGCAAAGCTTGTCGAAATGGATCGTCCGGCCATCGGCGAGCAATGCGGTGGTGCGGTTCGTGTGGCCGCCGTCGACCGCCCAGGGCATGGACCCCGCCACCAGCGATACACCGTGACGATCCACGAGCTTCCGCAAGCCCTCCAGCGCTTTGGGAGCCTGGCTTGCCATCCAGGCGATCTCTCCGGTCGGGGCCAGGCCGGCCGGCTTCCAGGCAAGAAAGCATTCACTGACATATTCCGGCATGAGCAGCAGCCGGGCACCGCCCGATCTTGCTTCGACGATGCGCTCCTCGACACGCTCAAGCCACCCTGCCATCGAGGCCGAAGCGGCGCCCAGATTGACGGACCAGAGCGCTATCCGGAACGTCTCCGTCATTCCTTCTCATCCCTTACGATTTCATAGACGCGGACCATGCGTCCGGTATCCGGCTCCACCGTCTCTCGAAGGAATTGCATGCCGATCTTCTGCATCACGCGGCCGGACGCTTCATTGCCGACTTGATGAAGGCTGATCACGCGCTGCAAGCCACCTTCGGTCATGCCGAAATCGAGCGCGGCGCGCGCACCTTCCGTGGCGAGGCCCTTGCCCCAGCAATCGCGCTTCAGACGCCAGCCGATCTCGATTGCCGGCATGATTCCGGGTAGATAATCCGGCTCCAGGAAACCGGAGAAGCCGATCAGGGCATTCGTTTCCAGCAAGTCGACCGCAAAGAGGCCGACACCCTTTTCCTGCCAATGTCGTTCAAATCGCTCTATCGCGTCGACGCATTCCTGGCGGCTGCGCGTACGGCCGTTGCCGATCCATCGCATGACGTCCGGATCGGAGCATATTTCGGCGAAAGGGTCGATATCCGCCTCTTTCCACCGGCGCAGGCGGAGGCGTTTTGTCTGAAGCATCGAATTGGTCTCCGCCGTCAATGATCCGGCGCAGACTAATCACATGGCATGGACGCGCAAATCAACCCTGGGGGAAAAGCAGGCGCGCCGTCATCAGCAGGCCGGCAAGGATCAACGAGGAGCGGAGCGCCCATGCGCCCTTTGGCTCGACATCGGACAAAGCCACCGTTCTTGCACGCGCGCGGGCAAGGCTGCGTTCGGCCCGGGACGCTGCGACATCGACATCCGACATCATTCGCCTGAGTTGAGCGCGCGCGTCCATGGGCAATCCTCCAACGCAATACTGATGGCCCTGATTCTAGGAGGCGCATGCTTACAAGCCGTTAATGGCAAGCGGTAAATCGCGATGCGTTGGCTACGGGATTGATTGCCTCGCCCGTTACGCTCCGTTACCAATCATGGCGGGGGGAATCGGGCCATGAAGCAGTCTCGACGGCACGACTACATTCTCAATCTGCTGCAGGAGCGTCAGTTCTGCGCCATTGCCCAATTGGCAACCGAACTCGACGTATCCGACGAAACCATCCGCCGCGACATCAAGAAGCTCGACAAGGCGGGCAAGGCCCGCCGCGTACATGGCGGCGTCACGCTCGTGGCGAGCGCAACGGAAGGTCCTTTCGTGAGCCGGATGGAAGAAGGCGCCGACGCCAAGCGGAGGATCGCGCATGCCTTCGCAAGCAAGGTGCCCGCCGAGGCGCGTCTTTTCATCGACGGCGGCACGACCAACTGCTATCTCGCCCGCGAACTCGCCGGCGCGAAGGGACTGACGGTACTCACCAACTCTCTGGAAGTCGCCCGTATCCTCGCCAGTCAACCCGGCATCCGGCTCATCATGGCGCCGGGCGAAGTCGATCACGACGACAACGCCGTCTATGGCAGCGAAGCAATCGCCTTCATTCGCAATTTCCAGCTCGACATCGCGATCTTCACCGCGGCTGCCGTGGATCTGGCGGGCGATGCCGTCTATGACATCAAGCCGCAGGAGGCGCATCTGAAACGCGAGATTGCGAACCTCGCCGGGCGCGTCGCGGTTTTGGCGGACGCCCGGAAATTCGGCAAGAGCGGCTTCGTGCGCTTCTGCCAGGCATCGGATGCCTGGGCAATCGTGACCGACGCATCCTTGCCGAAGGAGCAGCGCGCGTTCGCGAAGAAAGAAACGCTGATGATCGCCGGCGGATAAGGATTTTCGCCCAGGGCGATTGTTGACATTTCCCCGGTGGCGGGGGGATATCGGCAGCATCCACCCGCCGTTTCAAGCCCCGATCCCATCAGCATTGCAGATACGGACCCCAGTCATGCCCGGATACGTGATTGAAGCGCCCAAGCCCGTAACCGCACCCGTCGCCGGCACCGAGGATCGCTTCCCGGTGCGCCGTATCTATTGCGTCGGGCGCAACTACGCGGCCCATGCCATCGAGATGGGCCACGATCCGGACCGGGAAGAGCCGTTCTTTTTCCAGAAAAACCCGGACAATCTCGATTTTTCAGGCAATTTTCCCTACCCGCCGAAGTCGGACGACGTGCATCACGAAATCGAACTTGTCGTGGCGCTGAAAAGCGGCGGCCGGGACATCGCCTCAACCGATGCGCTCGATCTCGTCTACGGCTACGCGGTCGGCCTCGACATGACGCGCCGCGACCTGCAGGGCGCGATGAAGAAGGCAGGCCGCCCCTGGGAGATCGGAAAGGCCTTCGAACACTCCCTGCCCTGCTCGCAGATCGTCCCCGCGACCGGAACCGGTCATCCCGACAAAGGCCGCATCGCGCTTGAAGTCAACGGCACGCTTCGCCAGGACGGCGACCTCAATCAGCTCATCTGGAAGGTGCCGGAAATCATCTCCTACCTTTCCGCCTATTTCGAGCTCGCCGCCGGCGACCTGATCCTGACGGGCACGCCATCCGGCGTCGGGCCGGTAGCTCGCGGCGACCGGCTGCGGGGAACGATCGATGGTGTCGGCTCGCTTGATGTAACCGTGATCTGACCGCAACCACCTCCTGGCATCGACATAAGAGGGCACTGACTTGGCCGACTTCGACATTGGTTCGCTGCTGCTGCTCGGCACGGCGCTGCTTGGCACGGGTGTGATTGCCGGCATCATTGCCGGTCTGCTTGGGGTCGGCGGCGGCATCGTCATCGTGCCGGTACTCTACCATATGCTGCTCGCACTCGGCGTCGACGAGCAGGTTGTGATGCATATCGCCGTCGGCACCTCGCTGGCGACCATTCTCGGCACCGGCACCTCCTCAGCGCTTGCCCACTACCGGCGCGGTGGCGTCGACGTCGATCTCCTGAAGCGGTGGTGGCTGCCGATCGCCATCGGCGTCGTCACCGGCTCCATCGTCGGCGGCAATGTCAGCGGCAACGTGCTGTCGCTGATCTTCGCGACGGTAGCCCTCGCCGTCGCCCTCAATATGATCCTGCGCAAGGACGGCGTATCGCTGGCCACAAAACTTCCCGGCACGCCGATCAAGGAGACCCTCGGTTTCTTCATCGGTTCGATCTCGGTGATGATGGGTATCGGCGGCGGCACCCTGAGCGTGCCGATCCTCACCCTTTTCTCCTATCCGATCCGCCTCGCCGTCGGTACGGCTTCGGCCATCGGCCTGCTCATTGCCGTTCCCGGCACAATCGGCGCGATCTACTACGGCCTCGGTGTCGAAGCGCGCCCGCCCTGGTCGCTTGGTTACGTCAACCTGATCGGATTCCTGCTGATCATCCCTGCCTCAACGCTTTCGGCTCCGCTTGGCGCCAGGATCGCCCATACGATCAATCCGCGCGCGTTGAAGATCGTTTTTGCACTCTTCCTCGCCTTCACCGGTCTGAGGATGTTCTACGACGTCCTGCTCTGACATCGGGCAAGTTTGCCGAGAGGGTACGATTCTGTCAGATTGCCGGTGATCTGGCGATCTGATGGAAGAGATCAATGCGCGATTTCAAGGACGACCTCGACCGCAAGCTCGTCGCCCTGCTACAGGACAATGCGCGCATGGCGACGGCGGAAATCGCGCGCAAACTCAAGGTCGCGCGCTCCACGGTGCAGGAGCGGATCGCCCGGCTTGAAAAAGACGGCGTCATCAGCGGATACACGGTCCTGCTGTCGCGTGCGCCGGACGTGGAAAGCGTGCAGGCGCTGGTGATGCTGGCGGTCGAGCAGCAGCAGGTTCGCGAGACGATCAAGCGGCTGGAAACCTTTCCCGAAATCCGCACCTGCCTGACCGTTTCGGGCGAATTCGACCTCTTTTTGCGGGTCGAGGCACCGCGTCTCGATGACCTCGACGAAGTGCTCGACGATATTGCCGCGATACCGGGCGTCCGCCGATCGCGATCCTCCATCGTTCTGGCGGCCAAGTTCGACCGCAAACGCGCGAACTGAAGCGATCATATCGCCGGAATTTTCGGCATATCGGCAATATTTAAGCGCGTGGCGGTCACTTCGCTCGCTCATCCGCGACATTGCCAGCTGATATCCTGTGATTCTGTTGAATTTCGAGGAGGATATCCATGCAGGCACGGCCCGTCCTGATTGTTGGCGCCGGCAAGATCGGCCGAATGATCGCAGCCCTTCTGACCGCGAGCGGCGACTATGACGTCACCATCGCCGACCGCGACGCCATGGCCTTGGCTGCGGCAATCCGACCGGGCGTGAAGACGCTGGCCGTCGACGTCGCAGACGAGGATGCGCTTGTGGCGGCACTTCAGGGCAAGGTCGCCGTCCTGTCCGCCGCCCCCTTCTTCCTCACCGCGACGATCGCACGCGCCGCGAAACGCGCCGGCGCACACTATCTCGATCTCACGGAAGACGTCGCTTCCACGAAAGCTGTGAAGGCATTGGCCGACGGCGCCGGCACGGCCTTCGCGCCGCAATGCGGCCTGGCGCCGGGCTTCGTGTCGATTGCCGGGCATGAACTCGCCTCCCGCTTCGACGAACTGGATGCCCTGACGCTCAGGGTCGGGGCACTGCCGCGCTTCCCGACCAACGCGTTGAAATACAATCTCACCTGGTCGACGGATGGTTTGATCAACGAATACTGCAACCCCTGCGAAGCGATCGTCGACGGCGAAAAGGTGCTGGTGCAACCGCTTGAAGGCTACGAGACCTTCTCGCTCGACGGCGTGGACTATGAGGCCTTCAACACGTCCGGCGGGCTCGGCTCGCTGGCCGAGACGCTTGCCGGCAATGTCCGCTCGCTGAGATATCTCACGGTCCGTTATCCGGGACATCGCGATATCGTCCGTCTGCTCCTGCAGGATCTGGGCTTGCGCGACCGGCGCGACCTGATGCGCGACGTGCTGGAAACCGCAATCCCCGTCACGAGGCAGGACGTCGTCCTCATCTTCATCACCGCCTCCGGTCGCATCGGCTATGACCGCGAACAGATCTCGTCGGTCTACCGCGTCACCGCCAAGGAAATCGCCGGCGAGTGCTGGAGCGCGATCCAGCTGACGACCGCCGCCGGCATCTGCGCCACACTCGACATGATCTGCGACGGATCGCTGAAAGGACAGGGCTTCGTGCGGCAGGAGGAAATACCGCTCAGCCGTTTCCTCGAAAACCGTTTCGGCCGCCACTACGCCGGCGACGCCGATCCCACCGCAGGTACCGACCGGTCCGGACGGCGCGCAGCCGCATAAGCCAAAAATCTGAAATCGTTAGGTAATAGAAGGCGGGTCTCATCCCCGATCCGCCTTCAATAGGCTATACTCCGCATGATCGAAGATTCTTCATGCGGATAGCGCCTTTCGCTCATGCTCGATACCATGAACCTCGTGATCCTGATTGCCGCCGGCCTCGTGGCGGTGTCGGTTTTCACGAGCCTCGTGAGCTTCCGTGTCGGTGCTCCGTTGCTTCTCGTCTTCCTGCTCGTCGGACTGGCCGCCGGTGAAGACGGACCCGGCGGCATCGAATTCGCCGACACGCGCGTGGCCTATTTCATCGGCTCGATCGCGCTTGCCATCATCCTGTTCGATTCCGGCTTCGAGACGCGCTTTTCGACCCTTCGCATGGCGGCGGGCCCGGCGCTCACGCTGGCCACGATCGGCGTGCTGCTGACCGCCGGCCTGATCGGCACGGCCGCGCATTTCCTGCTTGGCTGGAGTTGGGTGGAAGGATTGCTGCTCGGCTCGATCGTCGGTTCGACGGACGCTGCCGCCGTCTTCTTTTTGCTGCGAGTCGGCGGGGTGCATCTGCGCGAGATGATTTCCGCCACGCTGGAAGTGGAGTCGGGCTCGAACGACCCGATGGCGATCTTCCTGACCCTGACGCTCGTTTCCATGCTCGCAGTCGGCCTGAGCGAAGAGGCCGCAGCTCTCACCCTCTTCATCGAATTCGCCAGGCAGATGGGGCTCGGCCTGATCCTGGGGCTGGCCGGCGGATACGTCATCGTCCAGATCGTCAACCGCCTGCCGCTGGAGCCCGCTCTCTACCCGATCGTGGTGCTCGCCCTTGCCCTTGTGGTCTTCGCCGCGACATCGATGGTCGGCGGCAGCGGCTTTCTCGCCGTCTATGTCGCCGGCATCCTGTGCGGCAATGTCCGTATCCGGCAGGAGCCGGCACTGAAACGTTTCCAGGGCGGCATGACCTGGCTCGGACAGATCGGCATGTTCGTCACGCTCGGGCTGCTGGCAACGCCATCCCAATTCGGCGATGTCGCCGTCGCCGGGCTGGCACTCGCCGTGATCCTGATCTTTCTGGCGAGGCCCGTCGCAGTCTGGCTCTGCCTTCTGCCCTTCGGCTTCACGCGCTCGGAAACGGCATTCATCTCGTGGGTTGGCCTGCGTGGCGCGGTCTCGATCCTGCTCGCCATCTTGCCGCTGATCAACGGCCTTCCCAACGCGCAGGCGATTTTCAATATCACCTTCCTGATCGTGCTGACTTCGCTCGTCCTGCAGGGCTGGACAATCCGGCCGATGGCGGGCTGGCTGAAGCTGATCGTGCCGCCGCGGATCGGCCCCGTGGAACGCATGGAACTGGAACTGCCCGGCGGTGCGGATCAGGAAATCGTCGCCTATCGCGTCCACCCCGAGAGCGCCATCGCCCATGGCGATCGCATTCCGCGATGGGCGCGCCCTGTCCTGATCCTGCGCGAGGGACGGTCCCTGCGCGTACAGGCGGCGGGGCGGCCGCAGGCAAACGACCTCGTCTATATCCTGACCTCCGCGAGGCAGGTTCCAGTACTGGATCAGCTTTTCGCGGCTCCCTCCCAGGCAGCTCACGACCCCGCACTTTTTGGCGATTTTCCGCTCGATCCCGAAGCCGCACTTTCGGAGATCGGCGCGATCTACGGTTTCGAGGTAGAGGCCGAGGACCAGGGTCTGACGATCCGCGAATTCATGACCCGCGAACTGGCGGACGATATCGAGCCGACCGACAGGGTGCCCTACGGAAATATCGATTTCGTCGTGCGGGCGATCGACGCCGAGCATGGCATCGAGCAGGTCGGCCTCGCGGTAGAGCATATCGAAAGGGCCGAACCCAACCTGCCCTTCTTCTTCTCGCGCGAGGAGATCGCCGGATTCACCAGGCGAAGCTATCGGCGCCTTCGCAACCGGCGTGCACGGATCAAGGTCCTGAAGCGCCGCAGCGCGACGGCAGCAAGCGCCGAGGTAATAGCAACCGACAAGGCCGATGCGGAGCCGAAGCCGGCGGCCGGCGCCGATCCTTCAAAGGCAGCCGAATGAGCACCGGCGCTGCTACTTGCCGCCAAAGCGCCCCTTCAGGCTTTCGCAAGGATCCTCACGAACGATGCCCGGAGTGAACCAGACGAAATCGTAGGGCAACATATCCTGTACGGTATCGGCAAACATCTGGCGAGGGTCGCCCACGTTCGCTTCGACTTCCCGGAACGCGATCGAAATGCTGCTGTCCTGTCCCGCACGCCGAGCCAGATAGAGCGGGACGCCGAGGTCGGCGCGGACGTGGCCACCACCGGCGATCAGTACCGCGCCGTCCTTGCCGGACATCAGCATGGCGTCTGCGAGCGAGGCATCGCGCAGGCGCTGGATATCGGCCATCGGCTGAAGTGACGGTTTTGGAACAAGCCCGCAATGGGACCGAAACAGCGTCACTTCCAGCACCGCTCGCTGACCTTCGGGCAATGGTTCGACCAGACCCAGACGGCTGCGCGTCCCCGGTGGCAAAGCGTCAAGACCCTGAGCTGCGACGCTTTTCCTGACGGATTTCGCCGCATCGCCGGCCTTGATCGGCAAGCCGGCAGCAAGCGCAACGTCCATGATCGGCTGATAAATCGCCCAGTCTGGCCAGCCGCGCCCCTCCCAATTGACTGCCTTGCCGAACATCTCCGCGTCCGGACTTTCCGAAGCAAGGAAGGTGTCGACATCCGCTTGCATGTCGACGGGTATCATTTCCAGCGTGAGAGCGGGACGCCTGCCTGCATCGACAATCGCACCAAGCAGCCAGGCCTGGAGGGCATGGTGGTCCGGGTTGTCGTGGATCTCGCCAAGAAGAACAAACCGGCTATCGCCGGCGGCGGTAGCGACATCATTCGGCTCGACGAAACGTTCGTCGTTCAGGGACCAGATGCGGCCTGCGAGCGGATGATCGGACAAATGCCTGGAAAAAAAGGCCGGAGGCGCTTCACCTGCAAAGGCAGCGGCGGAAACAAGCGAGAATAAAGCGGCGATCAGAAAATACATGAGGCCCCCACGAATGGCGGGCCGATAAGGCCCGCCATCACATTGAGGGATAAATAGCTCAGGCGGCGAGATTTTCGACGGCAAGCGCAATGCCCTGGCCGCCGCCGATGCACATGGTTACGAGGCCGTAGCGACCGCCCGTGCGTTTCAGCTCGTAGATCGTCTTCACTGTCAGGATGCAGCCGGTCGCGCCGATCGGGTGTCCAAGCGCGATCGCGCCGCCATTCGGGTTGACCTTGTTGCTCGGAAAGCCGAGCTCGCGCATGACCGCGCAGGCCTGGGCCGCAAAGGCCTCATTCGACTCGATGACGTCGAAATCGGCCGGCGACATGCCGGTCCGCTCAAGTAGCTTGCGCACGGCGGGAATCGGGCCGATACCCATCAGTGTCGGATCGACGCCAGCATGGGCGTAACCGAGGATCTTTGCCATCGGCTTCAGGCCGGCCGCCCTGGCCGCTTCCTCATCGGCCAGAACGACAGCGGCCGCGCCGTCATTGATGCCCGAGGAGTTGCCCGCCGTCACCGAACCTTCCTTGCGGAAGACGGCACGAAGACCGGCGAGGCCTTCGGCGGACGTCTCGCCACGCACATGCTCGTCGGTATCGAAGGTGAAGGTCTTGCGGCCTTCGCTCACCTCGATCGGCAGTATCTGCTCCTTGAAGCGGCCATCCTTGATCGCGACTTCGGCGCGGTGCTGGCTTTCGAGCGCGAGCTGATCCTGCGCCTCGCGGCTGATCTTGTATTCGTTGGCAACGTTTTCCGCCGTCACGCCCATGTGTCCGCCGCCGAAAGGATCGTTCAGCGCGCCGATCATCATGTCGGTCATCTTGGTGTCGCCCATCTTCACGCCGAAGCGAGCGCCCTGCGAGGAAAACGGCGCGCGGCTCATGGATTCCGCACCACCGGCAACCGCGAAATCGGCATCGCCAAGCAAGATCGACTGCGCTGCCGAGACGATCGCCTGCGCGCCGGAACCGCAGAGCCTGTTCAGCGTCAGTGCCGGCGTTTCCACCGGAATGCCTGCCTCGACCGCCGCAACGCGGGCCAGATACATGTCCTTCGGCTCGGTATTGATGACGTGGCCATAGACCACGTGGCCGATCTTGTCGGGACTGATTCCGGCGCGCGAAATCGCCTCCCTGGCGACCATGCCTCCAAGCTGCGACGGCGGCATCGACTTCAGCGCGCCGCCAAAAGTGCCTATGGCCGTCCGCACACCCGACAGGATCACCACGTTTCGTTTCGTCATCACGCTTCTCCCCTGGATCACGATGAGAACGGATCGAGCCGATCAAATCTCATGAAACGTGATCGATTCTAATAGTTTAGAGCAGGATTTCAGGCAGAAACCGCTCACACATTTCGCCATCCTGCCCTAGCGCGCACTGTTTGGCCGCTTTCCGCGCATGCCTGCCGTATTAGGCGCGGCACGATAGTCTGCGTGCATCGGCACGGCAATCTCGCAAAAGAACTAATGTCCGGAGGGATACGTACGGCTTTGAGTGGAGGATCATTTCCACAAACGAAAAAGGGCGGCGCCAAAGCGCCGCCCAAGTGCACCTCGGGGAGGAGGATCTGTAAAAAATCAGCGCATCGTCGGGATGGAGAATTCCGCCCCTTCCTTGACGCCCGACGGCCAGCGCGAGGTGACGGTTTTCGTCCGCGTGTAGAAGCGGAAGCCGTCCGGGCCGTGCTGGTTCAGGTCGCCGAAGCCGGAGCGCTTCCAGCCGCCGAAGGTGTGATAGGCCAGCGGCACCGGGATCGGAACGTTGATGCCGACCATGCCGATGTTGATACGGCTGGCGAAGTCGCGGGCCGTATCGCCGTCACGGGTAAAGATGGCCGTCCCGTTGCCGTATTCGTGGCTCATCGGCAGGTCCAGCGCCTCGTCGTAGTTCTTGGCGCGAACGACCGAGAGAACCGGGCCGAAGATCTCTTCCTTGTAGATCGACATGTCCTTGGTAACATTGTCGAACAGGCAGCCGCCCATGAAGAAGCCGTTCTCGTAGCCCTGCATGGAGAAGTTGCGGCCGTCGACGACGAGCTTCGCGCCTTCCTTCACACCCTGATCGACGAGGCCCTTGACGCGGGCAAGCGCCTGACCGGTGACCAGCGGGCCGAAATCGACGTCGTTGCCGGCGGTGTAAGGACCGATCTTCAGGCTTTCGACGCGCGGCGCCAGCTTCTCGATCAACGCGTTGGCGGTTTCCTCGCCAACCGGAACGGCAACCGAGATCGCCATGCAGCGCTCGCCGGCAGCACCGTAGCCCGCACCCACCAGAGCATCGACGGCCTGATCCATGTCGGCGTCGGGCATGATGATCATGTGGTTCTTGGCACCGCCGAAGCACTGGGCGCGCTTGCCGTTCGCCGTTGCCCGCGAATAGACGTACTGGGCGATCGGCGTGGAACCGACGAAGCCAACGGCCTGGATTTCCGGATGGTCGAGGATGCCGTCGACGGCTTCCTTGTCGCCATTGACGACGTTGAGAACGCCGGCCGGAAGACCCGCTTCGATCATCAGTTCAGCGAGCATCATCGGAACGGACGGATCGCGCTCGGACGGCTTCAGGATGAAGGAATTGCCGGATGCGATCGCCGGGCAGAACTTCCACATCGGGATCATCGCCGGGAAGTTGAACGGCGTGATGCCCGCGACGACGCCAAGCGGCTGGCGCATGGAATACATGTCGATGCCCGGACCGGCGCCTTCGGTGAACTCACCCTTCAGCATCTGCGGGGCGCCGATGCAGAACTCGGCAACCTCGAGGCCGCGGATCACGTCGCCCTTGGCGTCCGGCAAGGTCTTGCCGTGCTCCCGAGAAAGGGCTTCGGCGAGCTTGTCCATGTCGCGGTGCAGCAGCTCGACGAAGCGCATCATGACGCGGGCGCGGCGCTGCGGGTTGGTGGCGGCCCAGGCCGGCTGCGCGGCTGCGGCATTGGCAACAGCGGCTTCCAGCTCGGACTGGCTCGCGAGGGAAACCTTCGCCTGAATTTCACCCGTCGCGGGATTGAAAATATCCGCGTAACGGCCGGACGTGCCTTCGACGTGCTTGCCGCCGATGAAATGACCGATAACGTTCATGTCTGTCTCCTCCCTGTGGAGTGCAACCTGGCCGCATGGGACCGAATTTGACGGTCTAGGTCATGCCTTTATTTTTTGCAGAAAACAATGCGCGATCTGCCGCATCCGTTGTGCGAAATTTGAAGTGCAAACGATTTTCCTCTATGACAGCGTGAATTAGCGCCATCGAGCGAGGTTTCCATGAACTGGGACGACCTGCGTATTTTCCTTGCGGTGGCCCGTTCCGGGCAGATGTTGGCTGCCGCCCGCCGCCTCGGGCTGAACCACGCGACTGTGGCAAGACGGCTCTCGGCACTGGAGGATGCGCTTTCGGCGAAACTCGTCGACCGGCGCACGACCGGGTGCGTGCTGACGGCCGCTGGCGAGAAATTCATGGAAACGGCGGAGCGGGTGGAAGCGGAGATGTTGGCCGCCCGCGCCGGCATCGGTGGCGAGGACGTGGCGATATCAGGCACTGTCCGTATCGGCGCGCCGGACGGCTTCGGCGTTGCCTATCTCGCCCCTCGCCTCGGCAGGCTGACGGCGCAGCATCCGGACCTGACCCTGCAACTCGTGCCGGTGCCGCGCGCGGTATCGCTGTCACGGCGCGAAGCCGATATCGCAATCACGGTCGAGCGGCCGGAGCATGGCAGGCTCGTCGCGCGCAAGCTGGTCGACTATGAACTGGCGCTCTACGCGTCGCGCAGCTATCTGGCCGAAGCGGGAGAACCCAGGACGATAGCCGATCTCAAGGACCATGCCCTTGTCGGCTATGTGGAAGATCTCGTCTATTCCTCAGGCCTCGCCTATTCGCAGGAAATCGACCGTTCGTTTCAGCCGCGCTTCGAGATTGCCTCGGCACTCGGCCAGACAGAAGCGGTCCGCGCCGGCGCCGGTATCGGCATCCTGCATTCGTTCATCGCTCGCACGGATCCCAATTTCGTCCAGGTTCTGCCGGAGCGCACGATCCGCCGCGCCTACTGGATCGTGATCCACGAGAGCCTTCGCGACCTGCGGCGCATTCGAACGGTCGCAGATTTCATTGCCGAACAGGTCGGCGCCGACCGGGCCTGCTTTGGCTGAATTGCGGGTGCAACGGCATTCCTACGTATTTTCCCTTAGGACACGCGATCACATCAGTGCGAGCCGCCCATTCCGGGCAAGCGATCATTAAGAGTGCAAGGCGCAGATAGATGCACATGCAAGTAAGCTGGGCACGGCACTTCGCGGCCGGGGAAAGGATAGTATTTTGGCCAACAATCGATTGAACACATTGACCGGCGCAATGCTTGGAAAGCCGATCGCGCGACGTTTTCTGATTACCAATTTCATCGTTCTGTGCTCGCTGGGCATGCTTGGCGTCGCATGGCTCCTCTACAGCCAGGCTCAGGACGCCGTACAGCGCGCTTACGACAAGCGTTATCAGTCGTATCTGCTGGCCGACGAACTCCGTCAGAGTTCCGACGATCTGACCCGTCTCGGGCGAACCTACGTAGTGACCGGCGACCCGGCCTACGAGCAGCAGTACCTCGATATTCTGGCCATCCGGAATGGCGAGAAGGCGCGGCCGCAGGATTATCATCGCGTCTATTGGGATTTCGTGGCGGCCGGCAGGAAGCCACGCCCCGACGGCCAGACGATCGCCTTGCTCGACCTGATGAAGCAGGCGGGCTTTTCCGATGCCGAATTCGCCAAGCTGAAGCAGGCTCAGGCGAATTCCGACGGGCTTGTCGGCCTCGAAGTCAAGGCGATGAACGCCGTGAAAGGTCTTTTCGACGACGGCAAGGGCGGTTTCAGCAGCAAAGGAGAACCGGACGCAAAGCTTGCCATGGACCTGCTGCATTCGCGCGAATATCACCAGTACAAGGCGCAGATCATGGCGCCGATCGACGAGTTTTTCGTTCTGCTCGACGAGAGAACCGGTCGTGCCATCGACAGCGCGGTGAGCGACGCGGAATTCTATCGTTACACACTGCTCGGCGCGATCGCCATCGTGATCGCCTGCTTCGTCGCCATGTCCTACCAGATCCTTACGAAGGTTCTTCGCCCCATGGGCAACCTCAATGCCGCCATGCTGCAACTGGCCGCAAACGACCTGGAGGCACGGATATCCGGTACCGAGCAGAGGGATGAAGTCGGCGAAATGGCCCGCTCGGTCGAGATTTTCCGTGACGGCCTGGTCGAGGCAAGCAGGCTGCGCGAAGGCCAGGAAGCCGATCAGGCGGTGCGGGAACGCCGGCAGGCGGCAATGGAAGAGGCAATCCGCAACTTCGACCGGGCAGTCAGCGAGTCCCTTGATGCGGTGACGAATGCCTCAAGCGAGCTGCGCACGACCGCAGAGAGCATGTCGGCAATTGCCGATGAGACGAGCCAACAATCCTCCGCGGTGGCAAGCGCCACCGAACAAGCCGCAAGCAACGTCCAGACCATGGCGGCGGCAACCGAAGAACTGACCAGTTCGATCGGCGAAATCGGCCGTCAGGTTTCCGCCTCCACCCGTATCGCCAGGCAAGCGGTGGATGATGCCGACAAGACCAACGCCCAGGTGCAGGCGCTCGCCAATGCCGCAAGCAAGATCGGCGACGTAATCCGCCTGATCAACGACATCGCCGCGCAAACCAACCTGCTGGCCCTCAATGCCACCATCGAAGCCGCGCGTGCCGGCGAGGCAGGCAAGGGCTTTGCCGTGGTCGCGGCGGAAGTGAAATCGCTTGCCGATCAGACCGCCCGTGCCACGGACGAGATCAGCGGTCAGATCAACGACATCCAGATGGCGACCACCGACTCGGTGACCGCGATCGAGGCAATCTCGAAGACGATCCGCAATATCAACGAGATCGCCACAAGCATTGCTTCGGCCGTCGAGCAGCAGACGGCAGCGACTGCGGAAATCGGGCGCAATGTCGATCGCGCGTCGGAAGCGACCGCCGATGTCGCTGCCAATATCGCCGGCGTCGCTCAATCCGCCAGCCAGTCGGGCGCCGCCGCCTCGCAGGTCCTCGCTTCTTCCGGTGGTCTGGCAAGCCAGTCGGAGAAGCTGCGCGAGGAAATCAACCGCTTCTTCGTGGCCGTTCGCGCCGCCTGATCCGTCAAATAGCATCGCCCTTTCATCGCCCGCGGCCGGGAAAACCGGCCGCGGGTTTTCGTTTGCCGGATTTGGCGTATCCGCAGCGCCGTGGCTTCGTCATGCTTGATTTTGGCGCCGGAACCGCCCCAACTGCTGCGGTCCCTGTTGCGAGTCATCGGCGTTGTTCATGAATTTCTCAATCGTTACTCTTGGCCGCGCCAAGTTGTTCCCGCGAGAGCGGCAAGCCGTTTCCTGCCTCTTTTTCATCAACGGCTTCGTCGTCGGCAGCCTCGCACCGAAAATTCCCGAGCTCGGCGAGAGGCTCGGGATTTCAGAAAGCGTGCTCGGGTTCCTGATCCTATGCTTCGGGCTTGGCTCATTGACCATGATGCCATTCATCGGGCCGATTATCGCACGTATCGGCTCGGCGCGACCGGCCAAGATCGCAGCCGCACTGCTTGCCCCGACGATCCTTTGGCTGACGCTTTCGCCGAACATCGCGCTCGCGGGCATCTCGCTTTTCCTTCTCGGCGGTTTCGCGGGCGCGATGGATATCGCCATGAACGCCAATGCGGTGAGCGTCGAACAGAAAACGCGCAGGGCGGTGATGTCGTCCTGCCATGGCTTCTGGAGTCTCGGCGGTTTTGTCGGCGCGGCCGGTGGCGGTATGCTGATTGAGGGCGCGGGCAACGCGACCCATGCTGCAATTGTGACCGTGACCGCTGCCGCGGGTTGCGCTCTGGCCTGGCGGAAGGTGCTTGAGGATCGCCCCGCAGGCAATAGAGAACGCAAACCGATCCGCCTGCCGCGTACGCCCCTGCCCTATCTCGTCGGTCTGATGGCGCTCGTTTCGATGGTGCCGGAGGGAGCCGTCCTGGATTGGGGAGCGCTTTATCTCAGGCAGACGTTTGCGGTCGATGTGGCCGCCTCGGGCCTGGCTTTCGGCGCCTTTTCCGCAGCCATGGCGCTGACCCGATTTGCCGGCGACACGATCCGCAACCGATTTGGCGCGACCGCGACGTTGCGTGCATCCGCCATGCTGGCTTTCGCGGGCATCTTCACCGCCAGCATCGCGCCACAGGCGGGGCTTGCAGTCGCGGGTTTTGCCATCGCCGGCATCGGCATCGCCAATATGGCGCCCATCCTCTTCTCCGCGGCCGGCAATCTGCCGGGAATGGCGCCGGGAATCGGCCTGTCTGTCGTCACTTTCATGGGATATTCCGGGCTTCTGATCGCGCCGGCGACAATCGGCTTCATAGCCGAACGGACCGGCTTCGGCGTCATCTATGCCGTTCTTGCCGTGCTCGTCGTGACCGTGGCCATCTTCAGCGGACAGGCTCGCCACGCCGACATGCGCTAGAACATTGATTTCGTGCCAACTTCTTACCAAGGATGCGATCCCGCTTTCGCCGAAAGCGTTCTCTTGGCACCTCCCGGTCTTGGTCCTTCTCCTGGAGCGCTTCTCGCTCAGTTGTTTTGCGGATCAGTCTCGGCCGCATAGACCCAGACGGCGGTCCTCCAGATTACCCAAAGAGACGGAACCGCCAGGATCAGGCCGAGACCGGCACTGACCTGCCAATCGAGATGGAGTAGGCCGCCGATCGCCCAGATCGTCATGAAACCGACGATCCCGATCTGCAAGGCAATGAGCAGTACGAGGCTGACGGTTCGTATCAGACTGTCGAATGTCACGACGCGTCCGCGACCGTCTCTCAGATCGGTACTTTTCATAGCGATGTTCCTGCGTGGGCCGAATGCGGCGGTGTCAGGACGTTCTCCCTGGCGGACCGTGGCGGTTTCGGCCTGTCTTCGGTATTAGCGGCTCGGGTTTCCACGGTGGCCGAGGAGCCGCGAGGCTCCCAATCCCAGCAGTGTCACTGCCAGCAACACGGCCACAGCCGAGGCAAGATCTCCCCAGAAGTGGAAAGGCAGGCGAAGCGCGGATGCGAACACTCCGATCAGGGTGCCAGCGAAAGCGGCCGTAAGGAGCGCGCAGAGGATCATCGACGTCACATCGCCACTGAGGATGCGAGGCATTCGTCCGGAGCGGTAGAGGCTCGCAAGGCCGAGGAACGCAAGGACGACAACTGCGAACAATCCGGCCGTCGTCGCCAGGCCAGCGAAATTTGCCAGCACGGTCATGTTGGGAAGTCCTAAAGGGCGAAACTCGCCCGCCACGCGATGTGCCTTCGCGCCAAGCCGGTGGCTGCGCCGTTTTATTTGGGCAACGGCGGAAAATACCTGTCACAGCTCTCTGCCGCAGCGATATACGCAACCAACCGCACTGATTTGAGTACGGATTCTTTTCCGCGCAAGATGTCTACAAGCGTAGGCACGATAATTATTTATTTTAGAAGCGTCCTATTCATACCTTAATTCCGCCACAGAGCGAGAGGTCTTGATTTTTTATGCTTTTTCCCGGCCATCGACCGGACCATCCGGAGTGAGTTCGATCCCGGTCAGCCGCTTGTCGAGATGGCGGGCGCGCCAGGCAAGCAGCTTTTCGGCATAGCGGACACGCGCCTTCTGATATGCCGGATCGTCCACCACGTTGCGCGTCTCGTCGGGATCATCGTCAAGGTCGAAAAGCAGGGGCGGCAAGCCGGCAAAGTGAACGTATTTCATATGTTTGTCGCGGATGACGGCCATGCTGCAGGCGTCCATATCAAGGCCGAGCGCCACCTGGGCCGTACCTCCCGCCACCTCTCGGAAGTCGTATTCCCAGTGAACTGTATCCCGCCATTTTTCCGGTTCACGCCCCTCCAGGAAAGGCGTCAGGGCAAGCCCATCCAGCCATCCGGGCCCCGGCGCGCCGATCGCCTCCAGAACCGTCGGCATGATGTCGATCGATTCCGTGAAGGCCTCCACCTTGCGCCCGAACCCTCCGGGATGGCGCGGATCGCGGATGACGAGCGGGATATGGAAGCTTTGATCGTAGAACCCCAGCTTGGACAGGAGCTGGTGATCGCCCATCATCTCGCCGTGGTCCGAGGTGAGCACGATCAGCGTGTTCCCGTATTCGCGCGTCGCCTTGAGACCGTCGATCAGCCGACCGATCTGCGCATCGACCTCGCTGACCATGCCCCAATAGGTGGCGCGGATACGCCGTCTCGTCGCTTCGTTCCAGTCCCGCACCTTTCCTTGCGCACCCCAGACAAAGTCGCTCTTGTCCTGGTTGTCGATCGCATAGGCAAGGAACGGGTGCACGTCCGCCGCTTCTTCCGGCGAAGCCGCGCCGCGGAAGACCGGACCGTCGGCCGGGTCGTACATTGACGCATAGGGCTCCGGCACGATGAAGGGCGGATGCGGGCGGATGAAGCTCACATGGGCAAACCATGGCTTAGCCGCGTCCACTCCGGCACGCCGCTCCCAGAGCCAGCGCTGAAACTCCTCCACCAGGAACGCCGTTTCCGTCTCCTCTGCGGAATAGGCGGGCGGTCGGCCGGAAGGCGGATCGGCCGGCCCCTCGTCCGGCAGCCAGATATCCTGGGCTCGCGCCGGCAGATCCCTGCCCTTCGCCTTCAGCCAGGACAGCCATGGCGTGTGATCCTCCGGCACCCGGACGCGGACGCTCATGCCGGGCAAGATGCCCTCATAGGTCCTGAGCCAGGGATCGTCGCCTGAGACGGTACGCGGGTCGACCGACTGGTCCGTATAGCCAAAGAGGGTCGGGTCATAGCCTTGGCGCCTGGCGGCCAGCGCGATCGTGTCGTGTCGGGCATCGAGCGGCGTGCCGTTCCTCACGACCCGCGTCGTCATCTGGTAGAGGCCCGTGTAGAGGCAGGCCCGCGCCGGCGAGCAAGGTGCGGCCTGGCAGTAATGCCGCGAGAAATACACGGCCTCCTCCGCCAGGGCATCGATATGCGGCGTCCTGACCACCGGATGGCCGGCTAATCCCAGGCAATCGCCGCGCCACTGGTCCGCCGTGATCAGGAGAACATTGAGCTTCACGTCCACGCCTCATGCAAGGGGAGCCGGTCTAAACAAATGGCCCCGGTCAACGGAAGCGGAGAGTTCCAAGAATTTCAGTGGCACGCAAGCGGTGAACGCTCTGTCGAATGGACCAGACGGCAAGAGTGACTATCTTCGGGTGGGAAGCTCTTCTGCACGGCCGCGAAAGGAAACGCTATGACCTGGATGCCTGGAAAAGATCCGATGCCGGGCGATGCCGGCGCCTGCGACCTGATCGACATGATCATCGTGCCGCGTGCTCGCGATCTCGGAGGCTTCGAGGTTCGCCGCGCCCTGCCCTCGCCCAAACGGCAGATGATCGGCCCCTTCATATTCTTCGACCAGATGGGACCGGCGGAATTCCTGGAAAGCGGCGGCATCGATGTTCGCCCTCATCCCCATATCGGTCTGGCGACGGTGACTTACCTCTTCGATGGCGAAATTCATCACCGCGACAGCCTGGGCTCGGATCAGGTCATTCGCCCGGGCGACCTGAACTGGATGACCGCTGGCAAGGGCATCGTTCATTCCGAGCGCGAGGATCCGGCCCGCAAGACGATGCCGCGCAAGATCTTCGGCATCCAGAGCTGGGTCGCGCTGCCCAAAACGCACGAGGAAAGCCAGCCGGTCTTCGAGCATCACGGTGCGGCCGGCCTCCCCGTCCTGTCGGATGGAGGGGCCACAGTGCGCGTGATCGCAGGCGAGATGTATGGCCTTCGCTCCCCGGTGGCCACTGCCACCGAGACGATCTATGCGGATGCGACGCTTGCCGCCGGCGGCCGGCTGCCAATCGATGCGAGCCACGAAGAGCGGGCGATCTACACCGTCGATGGCGAAATCGAGATTGCCGGAGACAAGTTCGGCCCCGGCCAGTTGCTCGTTTTCAAACCGGGAGACCCCATCACCGTTACCGCCAACGACAATGCCCGCTTCCTGGTATTGGGCGGCGAACCGATGGACGGCCCTCGCCATATCTGGTGGAACTTCGTCTCCTCTTCGAAGGAGAAGATCGAACAGGCGAAGGAAGACTGGAAAAGGCGGCGCTTCGACATTGTGCCCGGAGACGAGAAGGATTTCATTCCCTTGCCGGAAAGATAGGCTCTGTATCTGTTTCAGTATCTCCGCAACGATCCGAAATGCGGGCGTGCACTTTCAGGCAAAGTCAGCGGACGCTGAATATCTTGTACAGAATCTTGACGAGCTCCCTCACCCGATCATCGGCGAGCGAGTAGTAGATTTGCTTGCCTTCGCGGCGCGCCTTTACGTACCCCTCGAGGCGCAGGCGCGCCAATTGCTGCGACACTGCGGCCTGGCGTATCGAGAGCATTTCTTCAAATTCCGCCACCGAACATTCCCCTTCGGAAAGTCTACAGAGAATAATAAGCCGGCCCTCGTGGGCAAGGGCCTTTATAAGATCAGTCGCCTCCCTGGACTTTGCAGTCATTTTTCGAGAGCATCGATATTCAGCTTTTTGAATATTTCTGTGTGACTGGTGCATGGAAATGTTCATCTATTCAAAAACGGGAATCGGATGATATTATTGTCATTTCTATTTAATTTGCCTCGGGTAGAAAAGCTCAAAAACGCGGCCTGAAGGTGGAGCTATAACCCACTGAACCGCCTGCAATTTTGAACGCGGATGCGCAACCATTGGTCGCAAATGGTCGCTTTCCGGCTAACGATCGATCGGTTTCTGCCAGCTGAATGGTTCGAATCCCCTGCCCGTGTTTCGCAGCCTGCTTTCGGGAAAATCCATCACCACGTTGAGCCGCAGCACAGGGTCCGCTTCGTTCGTCAGGCCGGGATTTTCCCGATGCACGCTCAGCCTGACGCCCCGCTGCATCAGCTCTATCGCGCGACCTTGATCGATTGCCCTGTAAAGCTCGTCCGGCCAGTCCCAGCCATAGCGGACGGCCGTGGACCGAAGGATGTGGCCAAGCGTCACCTTGGCCAGCGGCACCGTTTGCGGATTGTCGCCGTTGAGCTTGATGCGGAGGAAGTCGAGCTGCTCTTCCACCGTCCCCCGCAGGCTGACGAAAAGGCTGCTTTGTCTTCCCCTCCCGTCGGCGGAGCCCAGCGGGACGAGTTCGCTTGAGCATTGCCAGCTTCCCTGCCGCAAGGGATCCGCCGACCAGTCCGACATCGGCACCCCGCTTTGCGCGATCTCCGCGCACAGATCGGCAGGATGCCCGGCAAAAACGATGTGAAACCGATCGGGATGGAAAGGCGATGGATCGAGCAGGCTGGGATCGGCGATCGGTTCGACTTCAGCCTCTATACGAACATCCGGCGCAGCAAGACGCTCCGCCGAGGGGACGTCCTCTGATCGTGCAACGAAAAATATCGCGAGAACGGCCGCGCCAAGCAGAGCGACCAGTCCCAGAAACAGGAACGGGCTCAAACGGCCAACCCTGTCCATGGTCTCCAGGAGCCCTGTCTCGCTACCATCGGGCCTTGTTCTGCGCTGACTGTTCCAGCGATCCATCCGCCAAACCGAAACCATTGCCTTGAAACGACGATCCGGTGCACCATGCCCTGAAACGAAAAAGGTCGCCACACCGGGATTCGACATGCTGGACGCGCTCGACAGGCGCATTGAAGACAAGCGTCAGGACCTCGTCGCATTGACGCAGGATCTCATCCGGATTCCGACCATCAATCCGCCCGGCGACGCCTACGTTCAATGCGCGGAATATATTGGCAACCGTCTGGCGCGGCGAGGCTTCGAGATCGCCTATATACGCGGGCAGGATACGCCCGGCGACAGCGACCGCTATCCGCGGACCAATGTGATCGCCCGGCGCGAGGGCGGCAAGCCCGGCTCCTGCGTCCATTTCAATGGCCATATCGATGTCGTCGAAGTGGGACGCGGCTGGACGGTGGATCCATTTGCCGGAATTGTGCGCGACGGAAAGGTGTTCGGCAGAGGCGCCTGCGACATGAAGGGCGGCATCGCGGCGGCGATCATCGCGGTGGAGGCGCTGATCGAACTTGCGCCGGATCTCGCCGGCGCCATCGAGATATCCGGCACGGTGGATGAGGAATCGGGTGGGCTCGGCGGCGTCGCCTATCTGGCCCGTCAGGGCTATTTCTCCAAACCGCGCGTCGACCACGTCATCATCCCCGAACCGCTCAACAAGGAAAGGATCTGCCTCGGCCATCGCGGCGTATGGTGGGCGGAGATAGAGACGCACGGCTCGATCGCGCATGGCTCGATGCCCTTTCTCGGCGATTGCGCGGTCCGCCATATGGGCGCGGTGATCGACCGGTTCGAAGCAGAGCTATTTCCATTGCTTGCCTCGAAGCACACCGACATGCCGGTGGTTCCGGAGGGGGCCAGATCCTCGACGCTCAACATCAACTCGATCCACGGCGGACAGCCGGAGGACTTCGACGGCCTGCCCTCGCCCTGCGTGCCGGACAGTTGCCGGATGGTGATCGACCGACGCTTCCTGATCGAGGAAGACATCGGCGAGGTGAAGGACGAGGTCGTCCGCCTGCTCAACCGGCTCGCGGCCGAGCGTCCGCGATTCAGCTATTCGGTGCGGGATCTTCTCGAGGTCCTGCCCACCATGACGGAGCGTGACGCACCCGTGGTGAAGGCAGTGGCCTCCGGCATCGAAGCGGTGCTCGGGCAGCGGCCGGACTACGTGATTTCTCCCGGCTCCTACGACCAGAAACACATTGCCCGGATCGGCCATCTGCATGATTGCATCGCCTATGGTCCGGGCATTCTCGATATCGCCCACCGGCCGGACGAGTTCGTGGTGATCGATGACATGGTGGCGAGCGCCAAGGTGATGGCAAGGGCGACGCTTGCCCTGTTGACCGGCGGCAAGGCCGCGCCGGAAGCGAACGGAAAAGGAAGGGCATCATGATCCGAAGGAGAAACGGGAGGCGATTGCTGCTCTCCGCCGGTGCGGCGCTGATCGGTCTTGCAGCCGCCCTTGCCATCAGTTCGCCCGCGTCTGCGGCGCGGACCGATGTGACGCTTGGCGTGCGACTGGAGCCGCCGCATCTCGATCCGACCGCCGGGGCCGCCGCAGCCATCGACGAAGTCGTCTTCATCAATGTCTTCCAGGGCCTGACCCAGGTCGACAGGGACGGCACAATCAAGCCGGCTCTGGCCGAGAGCTGGACCATCTCGGACGACGGAACGGTCTACACGTTCAAACTGCATCAGGGCGTGACCTTCCACGACGGGACAGCATTCGATGCCGAGGATGTGGTCTTCTCCCTTGACCGGGCGCGGGGCGCGGACTCCGTCAATGCGCAGAAGGCGAAGTTCGAGGTGATCGACAAGGTCGAGGCCATCGATCCCTCGACCGTGCGTATTACCCTCAAGCAGCCGACCGGCGACTTCCTTTTCACGCTTGGCATCGGAGATGCCGTCATGGTCGGCCCGGAAAGTGCCGACGCCAACAAGAGCGATCCCGTCGGCACCGGTCCGTTCAAATTCTCCCGCTGGGTGAAAGGCGACCGGGTCGACCTCGAACGAAACTCCGATTACTGGGGCACGCCGGCAAAGCTCGACAAGGCAACCTTCAAGGTCATCGGCGACAGCGCCGCGGCCCTTGCCGCCCTGATGGCGGGCGATGTCGACGGCTTCCCGATCTATCCGGCCCCGGAAAACCTGCCGCAATTCGAGGCCGACCCACGCTTCGCCGTCGTCGTCGGTTCGACGGAAGGCGAGACGATCCTGGCGACCAACAACGCGAAAAAGCCGTTCGACGACAAGCGGGTGCGACAGGCAATCGCGCATGCCATCGACCGCAAGGCGATCATCGACGGCGCGATGTTCGGCTACGGCACGCCGATAGGCTCGCATTTCGCGCCCCATCATCCAGCCTATGTCGATCTTGTCGGCACCTACCCGCACGATCCGGAAAAGGCGAAGGCGTTGCTGGCAGAGGCCGGTTATCCGGACGGCTTCAAGGCCACGCTGAAGCTCCCTCCCCCGGCCTACGCGCGGCGTGGCGGAGAAATCCTCGCCTCCGACCTGAAGAAGGTCGGCATCGAACTTGAACTGATCCCGCTCGAATGGGCCCAGTGGCTGGAGCAGGTCTTCAAGGGCAAGGATTACGATCTGACGATCGTCTCCCACACCGAAGCGCTCGACATCGATATCTACGCCCGGGACGACTATTATTTCGGCTACAAGAACCCTGAATTCAAAGCCCTGATCGCCAGGCTCGGCGCCACTACCGACACCACGGCCCGCTACGACCTGATGCGGGAGGCACAGAAGATCCTGGCCGATGACGCGGTGAACGGCTTCCTGTTCCAGCTTGCCAAGACCGGCGTCTGGGATGCGAAGCTGAAGGGCCTTTGGGAGAACGCCCCGGTGCAGGCCAACGACCTGACGGAGGTTTACTGGGAATAATAAGACAGACAGCGGGCGGGCGCCATCGCCCGCTCTCCAGCCGAACTCAGGCCAGCACGACAACTTTCGCGCCGAGATCGACGCGGTTGTAAAGGTCGATGATATCCTGCTGCCACATGCGAATGCAGCCGCTCGACGCATTGGTGCCGATCGATTGCGGCTGGTTGGTGCCGTGGATGCGATAGAGCGTGTCCTTGTTGCCTTGCCACAGATAGAGCCCGCGCGCGCCGATCGGATTCTGCGGGCCGCCATCCATGCCGTCGCGATATTTTTCCAGACTGGAATCGCGGGCAATCATCTCGTCGGGCGGAAACCACTTCGGCCATTCGCGCTTGAAGCCGACCGTCGCCTCTCCCGACCAGGCGAAACCCTCACGACCGACGCCGATACCGTATCGGATCGCCGTGCCGTCGGGCTGGATCAGGTAGAGGAATTTCGTGGAAGGGCTGACGACGATCGTTCCCGGCTCGTAATTCCCCGGACTGGAGACGGTCTGGCGCAGGAATGCGGGATCGAAATCGTTATAGGCAATCGCCGGCAACTGGAAGCCGCCGTCCTCGAGCGGCGCATAGGCGGACGCATAGTCGAACTGTTCGACGGGCGTGGAATAGGAAACGAAATTGACGGTCGGCAACGAAGCTCTGTTCGACGACTGGCAGGCAGCCAGAAGCAACGGCAGTGCGGCGACAACGGTGCGGCGGGTAAAACGGTGGCGGATATCCGCCCTGAAAATGGAAACCGGCAAGATCTTCGACACGGCGCGTCCACCTCTCAACTCAGGCAAGGTCGGAAGGCGGCCTGTGGCGTAAATCCGGATCCTGCCTTGTCTACTATTCCAAGGAACGAGCGCTGGCTTGATCTTGAGATTATGCGTTTGGAAACTTGTCTTTGTCGATGAAAAAGCTGCGGCAGGTTACAAAAGTGCGACCCGCCGCAGCCAAGGCCTGGCATCAATCCGGATCGGCGCCTTCCGCCTGCGGTTCGTCCGCAATCTTCGGACGCAGGTAGCGGCCGATGATCAGCGGCGCGACGAAACCGATGATCGCGAAGGCCCAAAGGCCGATTGTCAACGGAGAGGACAGCAGCACCGACCAGTCGCCATCGGAAATCTGTACCGCCCGCCTGAGGCTTTTTTCCATTTCGCCGCCAAGCAGGATACCGAGAATGATCGGCACCAGCGGCACGTCGAGCTTGCGCAGCACATAACCCATGACACCGAAGCCGACCATCACCATCAGGTCGAAGGTGGAGCCTGAAATGCCGTAGATGCCGACAAAGGAGATCATGGCAACGGCTGGCATCAGGAAGCGCGGCGGGATCAGGAGTACCCGCACGAAGAGGCTCACCATCGGGATATTCATCAAGAGCAGCATAATGTTGCCGATGAACAAAGCGGCGATGAGCCCCCACACCACATCCGGGTTCTTCTGGAAGAGCAGCGGCCCAGGCGTGATGTTGAGCGCAAGCAGCATGGCAAGCAGCACCGCCGTCGTGCCCGATCCCGGCACGCCGAGCGCGAGCATCGGCACAAGTGCGCCGCCGGCAGCGGCATTGTTGCCGGCCTCCGGTGCCGCCACGCCGCGCGGATCGCCCTTTCCGAATGTGCCCTTCTTGTCGGAGATCCGTTTCTCGACCGTGTAGGAGATAAAGGAGCCGAGCGAGGCTCCCGCCCCCGGCAACACGCCGGCGATGAAACCCAGCACTGTCGAGCGGCCCATCGCCCCGGCGCTTTCCTTGAGCATGGAAACAGGCGCCGTCACGCGGCTGAGTTTGGTGCCCGACGTCGAGGCTCCCCCTTCGCCGCGATGCTCGAGGAACAAAAAGACTTCGGAAATCGCAAAAAGGCCGACGATCGCCACCAGGAAGTCGATACCGCTGTAAAGGTGGACCTCGTTGTAAGTAAAACGCGCCACACCCGCCATGGCGTCGACACCGATCGTCGAAATGCCGAGGCCGATCATCGCCGCGATGGCCGCCTTCGCCTGATTGCGGGACGCGATGCCGCCGAGCGTGGCGAAGGCCAGCGCGTAAAGCGCGAAATATTCCGCCGGCCCGAACAGCAATGCGACGCCGACAAGCACGGGCGCGAGAAAGACCAGGCCCCAGGTGGCGAAGAAGGCGCCGACGAAGGAGGCAATGCCGGAAAGCGCCAGCGCCTCGCCCGCCTGCCCCTTGCGCGCCATGGGAAAGCCGTCGAGCGTCGTCATCAGCGCCGGCTCGTCGCCGGGGATATTCAGCAGGATCGACGAGATGCGCCCGCCATACATGGCGCCGTAATAGACGCTGGTCAGCAGGATGAGGGCCGGCGTTGCAGGCAGGCCGAGCGTGAAGGCGAGCGGGATGAGGATCGCCACGCCGTTCGACGGGCCGAGCCCCGGCAATGCGCCGATGATGGTGCCGAGGAAGCAGCCAAGCAGCGCCAGAAACAGGTTCTGGAAGGTGAAGGCGACTTCGAAGCCGGCGGCGAGCGAGGATAGAGCGTCCATGATGCCCCCTTAGAAGCCCCAGGGGCCGCGCGCCAGCGAGAGCCCGAGAACGAGATGGAAGACGACGTAGATGCCGACGGAGATCGCGACGCCCGCAGTCGCCGCGGCGAGAGGCGTCGTGCCGAGCCGCCAGCTCAGCACCGCGGCGGCGACGGCGGTGCACAGGACGAAGCCGCCGGTCGGCAGCAGCCAGGCATAGGCGAACATCACGGCGGCGGCGAAGGCGATCTCGACCAGGCCCCGCATGTCCGGCCACTCGGGCGGCGCATCGGGCACGAAGATCGGATAGAGCGCGCTGATCGCCAGCACGGCGCCGATGATATAGGGGAACGCGCGCGGCCCGACGGGGGTTTCGATGAAACCGAGTTCGATGGTGCTGGCCGAAACCAGATAGAAGCCGGCAAGCAGGAGACAGGCGATCCCGAAGATCCTGTCGCTCATGGGTGAGCCTCCCTTCACCGCCGCGCGATTACCCGGCAAAAAAATCCGGCGCGGGCAGTTTGTTGTTCTTCTGAAATGTCCCGAAATCAAAGACGTCCGGGCCATTTGCCCGGTACGCTGAAGCCGGCGGCAGCGGGGTGCAGCCGCCGGCTTTTCCGCAGAACCCGGCTTACTTGATGAGGCCGATTTCCTTGGACAGGGTCGCGACCTGATCGATCTGGTCGGCGACGAAGGCTTGGAAGGCCTCGCCGGACAGCGACAGCGGCATCAGGCCGTTCTGGGTCATGATGTCCTGCCATTCCTTGGAATCGTAGACGGTCTTCACCGCGTCCGACCAGAAGTTATAGGCATCGTCCGTCATGCCGCCCGGGCCGTAGAAGCCGCGCCAGTTGGCGCCGACCACGTTCAGGCCCTGCTCCTTGGCTGTCGGGAACACGTTGAACTCGCCCGGCAGACGATCCGGCGCCAGCACGGCGATGATCTTGATATCGCCGGAATCGACGAAGCCCTTCGCCTCGGAAATATCGCCCGAGAAGGCTTTCACGTGGCCGCCGAGGAGCTGCGTCACAGCCTCGCCGCCGCCGTCGAAGGCGACATACTTGACCTTCTTGACGTCGATACCGGCTTCCTTGGCCGCCATCAGCACCTTGAGATGGTCCCATCCGCCGACGGCCGAACCGCCTGCCAGCGGGACGGAGGACGGATCGGCCTTCACCTGCGCCAGGAGTTCCGGAAGCGTGTTGATCGGGGAATCCTTGGCAACGGCGATGATGCCGTAGTCGGCGCCGACCGTGCCGAGCCAGCGAACCTGGTCCATCGAGGCGCCCGGGAACGCGCCCTGGGCGAGACGGGTCGTCGTGGCCGAGGAAGCGGCGACGATCAGGTCGTTGTTTTCATTGCGCTTGTTGACCACTTCGGCATAGGCGACGCCGCCACCGCCACCGGCCATGTTGACCACCTGGACAGGGTTCGGCACGACCTTGATGTCATAGAGCGTCTTGCCGACCTGACGGCAGGTGAAGTCCCAGCCGCCGCCCGGATTGGCCGGCGCAATGCATTCGGTATTGCCCGGCTCGAAGGCGAGAGCGGAACCGGTCAGCGCGGCAACGGCGAAAAGGGTCGCAACCGACCCGGAAATCAGCTTTTTCACGGTGTCCTCCCTGGATCATCCCGCCGGGCCTTGCCGCCGCAAACGGTACAGATGACCATTTTCAAACTTCGCAAGCAGGCCCGCGTCGCAGAGGAACACTCCGGCGTCCTCCCCGCCGAAGCCTGCTTCCAAACGCCGGCCCTCCAACGCGGCCGGATACCTCCCTCTATTCCCTCAAGCTGTCATGAAGCTGTCAAGCAATTGATTTCCGTTACGACATTTTAGGGACCTTTGCCGGCTCCCCATTCTGGCCATCCTCGCCGAGCGCAATCCGAAGGTGATGAACGATCCGCCAGAGGTGATAGCCGCTGCGCTGCAGCCATCGCATCGCGTCCAGTCGAAGCAACGCGGTATCGGCATCCACCCGCTGGAGAGCGGCGGCGTCGAAGGTTTCCTCGCGAAACCGGCGGTCCCGCTCTTCCAGAAGCAGGCTTTCGCGCTCGAGTGTCGCTTCCAGAGCGGCGAGGTCGGCATCCGCCGGCAAGGCGCCAGCGAGGCGAAGCGGCTCCGCGGCCTTCGAAAGCGCCTCATTGTCGAGGATCGCATCAATGCGGACCTGCTGCTTCAGCCGGCTGTCCAGCCGCTCCAGGTGGTCGAGCGCATGCATGCAGGCGATATGCCGGCGATGCGGCAGCGCGATCTCGTCTCCCGTTCTTACCTTCTGGAGATAGTCGCGCGTCGCATCGATGGCGTTGCCGACGCGTTCCCGCGCCTCCGCACCATCGGTATAATCGACCGTTGGCGAGAGCGCGCTCGCCAGCACCGCGAACGCTTCGGCGGCAATTTCCCGGACGGTCGGCGCGGCCGCATCGATCGCCGCCTGCGGATCGGCAAGCAGCCTTTGATCCAGGCGCCTTAGCAGCGGCGCGCCGCGATCGGGGACAAGCCACTGCACCAGCTTCGCGAAGGCTCCGGCGAAGGGGAGTATCAGAACGACACCCAGAACATTGAAGGTGGTGTGGAAGGCGACCAGCGCGATCTGGCCATTGCCTATCTGCCCGCCCTGCAGCCAGCTCACGAAGGTCGCGTAGGGCGTGAGCAGGAAGAAGGCCATCGCGCCGGTCATCAGGTTGTAAATTACATGCGCCAGTCCGGTCTGGCGCATGGCGGTCGAACCGCCGATCGTGGCAAGCGCGGCCGTGCACGTGGTGCCGATATCCATTCCAATGACGAGGGCAGCCGCTTGGGGAAAGGAAATCGCCCCTGCCCCCAGCGCCACCAGCGCCGTCGCGACACCGACGCTGGATGCCTGCGTGACCAGCGTGATGACCACGCCCGTCAGGATCAGCTGCAGTCGGCCAAGCGTATCGTCGGCGGGAAAATCGGTCGGCGTCACCGTGCCTTCGAAAACGGCCATCCCCTTTTGCAGCGCGTCGAGACCGATGAAGAGCAGGCTGAAGCCGGCCATCGCCCAGCCGATGTGGCGCACCCTTCCCCGCCCGAACAGCCGCAGCAGGACGCCGACGAAGACAAGCGGCAGCACGATGGCACCGAGTTGCAGCTTCAATCCGAGGATCGTTACCAGCCAGCCGGTGGCCGTCGAGCCGATATTGGCGCCGAAGATCACGCCAAGCGCCTGGGGAAAGGTCAGAAGCCCGGCACCGACAAAGCCGACCACGGTCACGGTCGTGGCGCTCGACGACTGGACGAGCGCCGTCGTCGCCGCCCCTGCCACCGCGCCGGAAAGCGGGCTCTGCGTATGACGGGCGAGCGCGGCACGCATCGTGTTGCCGGCAAGGCTCTTCAGCCCGTCGGTCAGCACGATCATGCCGAGAAGGAAGAGGCCGATACCGCCCAAAACGGTCAGGATGGTTCCGGTCATCGATACTTTTGCCCGGCGGCACAAGGTTGAGGCAACCACTTGATCCGAAAGGTTGCGGATAGTCCATTCGCAATAACCGCTACCGATTGCGGATCGCGTGGACGGCTCTTACCCTGCGCATCATGTTTGCCTTCGCCATCAAACGCTTCGCCAGCCTTCTCGTCACGTTGTTGGTGGCGACCGGCGTCGTGTTTCTCGTGATGGAAGTCCTGCCCGGCGACCCTGCGGAGTTGATGCTGGGCGTGGAAGCGCGGGAAGACACGCTCGCGGCGCTGCGCCAGCAGCTGGGGATCGACCAGCCTGCCGCCCTTCGCTACCTCACGTGGCTTCATGGGCTCGTCACCGGCGATCTTGGCACCAGCTACACTTATTCCGTACCGGTGTCCGAACTGGTCGGCGAACGGCTCGCCGTCAGCCTACCGCTCGCATTCCTTGCGTTGCTCCTCTCCGTGGCGATCGCCTTTCCGGTCGGCATCGTTGCCGCGCGGCACCGCGGCGGACCGGCGGACACGGGTATTATGGCCCTGACCCAGATCGGCATCGCGGTGCCGAATTTCTGGTTCGCGATCCTGCTTGTCTATGTATTCGCGATCGCGTTGCGGCTTGTTCCCTCCGGTGGTTTTCCGGGCTGGGAAGCCGGCATCGGTCCGGCTTTGAGCGCCCTGCTCCTGCCCGCGATCGCGCTCGCCCTGCCCCAGGCCGCCATCCTCGCGCGCGTCCTGCGCTCCGGCCTGATCGACACGCTGCATGAAGACTACATCCGCACCGCAAGGGCCAAAGGGCTCACCCGGCAGGCCGTGCTCTGGCGCCATGCGGTCCGCAACGCCCTGATCCCGGTCCTCACCATCCTGGGCCTGCAATTCTCCTTCCTGATCGCCGGCACCATCATCATCGAGAACGTCTTCTATCTGCCCGGTATCGGCCGGCTGATCTTTCAGGCGATCACCCAACGCGACCTGATCGTGGTGAAAAGCGTCGTCACGCTGCTGGTGGCCATCGTCATCCTCGTGACCTACGCGGTGGACCTCGCCTATGCAGCCGTGGATCCCAGACTGAGGCGGCGCTGAACGATGGCATTCACCAAATCCCGTCTCCGCCGCCTGCGCTCCCATCTCTCCAGCCGCTCGCTGGTCGTGGGTGGTGCCATCACGTCGCTTGTCCTCGCGATGGCGCTGTTGTCGCTGGTCTGGACGCCTTATCCGATCGATGTGCTGTCGGTCGCCGACCGTCTCAAAGGACCTTCCACGGCTCATATTCTCGGCACCGATCAATATGGCCGCGACATCCTTTCCATGCTGATGGTCGGCGCGCGCACGTCCATCGCCGTGGCCCTCGTTGCGGTCGGCATCGGCATCTTCCTCGGCGTGCCGCTTGGGCTCGCGGCGGCCGCGCGCGGCGGATTGATCGAGGAGGCGGTAATGCGCTTCAACGATCTCGTCTTCGCCTTCCCCGCGCTTGTTTCGGCGATCATGATCACCGCGATTCTCGGCCCCGGCGCCATCAACGCGATCCTGGCCATCGGCATCTTCAACATTCCGGTCTTCGCCCGCGTCGCGCGGGGCGGCGCGCTGGCCTACAAGTCGCGCGACTTCGTGCTGGCCGCCCGCGTCGCCGGCAAGGGCGAGACGCGCATCGTTGCCGAGCACATCCTTCCGAATATCGCCAACCTGCTGATCGTGCAGGGCACCATCCAGTTCTCCCTCGGCATTCTGGCCGAAGCTGGTCTTTCCTATGTCGGCCTTGGCGCGCAGCCGCCGCTCGCCACCTGGGGACGCATGCTGAACGAAGCGCAGACCATGATGGCCTTCGCCCCGCAACTGGCGCTCTATCCGGGCCTTGCCATCGTCGTCACGGTGCTCGGCCTCAATCTCCTGGGCGACGGGTTGCGAGACATGCTCGATCCCAGACTCAAGCGGCGGGAGGCCTGATGCCGCTTCTTGCCGTCAACGGCCTCAACCTCTCGATCCACGGCACGCCGATCCTGAAGGATATTTCCTTCTCAATCGGGCGCGGCGAAACGCTGGGGCTGGTCGGAGAAAGCGGCTCGGGCAAGTCGCTGACGGCACTGGCGCTCATGCAACTCCTGCCTCACGGCAGCGAAACGCGGGGCAACATCCGCTTTCGCAAGCGGGACCTCGCAGGCCTTGCCGAGCGCGATCTCTGCAGAATCCGCGGCCGCCGCATCGGCATGGTGTTCCAGGAGCCGATGACTGCCCTGAACCCCCTGAAAACCGTCGGCGACCAGATTGCCGAAAGCCTGACCTGGCATCTCAAGGTATCGAAGGCCGAAGCCCTGGAACGTGCGGCCGAGCTCATGGGGCGGGTCGGATTGCCGGTCTCCCGGTTTCCGCTGTCGCGCTATCCGCACCAGCTTTCGGGCGGCCAGCGCCAGCGCGTCGTCATTGCCATGGCGATCGCCTGCAAACCGAAACTCCTGATCGCCGACGAACCGACCACCGCGCTCGACGTGACGATCCAGGCGCAGATCCTGGCCCTCATCAAGGAAATCGTGAAGAAGGACAATATGGGCCTTCTCCTGATCAGCCACGACCTTGCCGTCGTCGCCGAGATGACCGACCGGGTGGCGATCATGAAGGAGGGAGAAATCGTCGAAACGGGGCCGACGGGAAGCCTTTTCCGCACGCTGGCGCACCCCTATACGCGCAGGCTTTTCGACGCTTCGCGCCATGTGCCGAAACGTGCCGCGCCGCCGGTCCTCAATCTGGCTCCCGATCGTCCTGCGCCTCTGGTCAGCATCCGCAATCTGGTCCGCAGCTACCCCGAAAGGCGGCGCTCCCTGTTTTCAAGGCCGGCAAGCTTCGTGGCCGTCGATCGCGTAAACTTCGATATCCTGCCCGGCCAGAGCCTCGGTCTCGTCGGGGAATCGGGATGCGGCAAGTCGACGCTCGCCCGGACGATCCTTGGCCTTGAAAAGCCGGATGACGGCTCGATCTCGGTGCTTGGCCGCGATCCGCATTCCGCGCGCGGCGAAGAAAGGGAGGCCGTGCATCGCGCGGTGCAGGTCGTCTTTCAGGACCCTTACGGCAGCTTCAATCCGCGCCATCGCATCGGCCGCACGGTCGCCGAGCCGCTCCACCTCCTGCGCCGCGAGATCGACGACACCGAGCGGCGGCGCAGGGTGAGCGAGGCATTGGAGAATGTCGGCCTGTCGGCGAAGGACGCGGAGAAGTATCCGCACGAGTTTTCAGGCGGTCAGCGGCAGCGCATCGCGATCGCACGCGCACTCGTCACTCGCCCTCGCCTGATCGTCGCCGACGAACCGGTTTCCGCCCTCGACGTATCGATCCGCGCGCAGGTGCTCGACCTGCTGACGGAGCTGCGCGACCGTCTGGGCCTCGCCTATCTCTTCATTTCGCACGACCTTTCGGTGGTGAGGGCAATTACCGACGAGGTCATGGTGATGAATGCCGGCCGGATCGTCGAACACGGCCCGACGCCCGATGTCTTCGACCATCCGCGCCACCCCTATACGCGCCTGCTTCTCTCCGCCGCACCGAACCTCGACGCCGCGATCCGGCGGCGCGCCAAAAGAGAACGAAAGTCAGGGCTTGCAACGCAGGGCGAAAGCGGGAATGGAAATGAAGGCAGCTAAATAGCGGGAGCAAGCCGGGAATGCGGTTCGGGATCGACTGGGGCGGCACGAAGATGGAGATCATCGCGCTCGATGCGGCGGGCAACGAGGCCTTCCGCCGGCGTTTGCCAACGCCTCGCGACGACTACCAGGGCTGCATCGCCACGGTGGTCGACCTTGTCGAAAGCGCCAGGACGGCGACTGGCCGAACCGGTACCATCGGCTTCGGGATCCCCGGCTCCCTGTCCCCTGTCACGGGCCTTGTGAAGAACGCGAACTCGACCTGGATGAACGGCAAGCCGCTGGACAAGGACCTGGAGGCGGCGCTCGGTCAGCCGGTGCGCATCGAGAACGACGCCAATTGCCTGGCCGTTTCGGAAGCGACGGATGGCGCAGCGGCCGGGGCGCACCTTGTGCATGCCATCATCATCGGAACGGGCAGCGGTACGGGAATAGCGATTGACGGCAAGGCCCATCGCGGCGCCAACGGGATCGGCGGCGAATGGGGCGGGATCGTGCTTCCTTATTTGCGCCAGGACGAGTTTCCGGGCCCCAAAAGCTGGCTCGGACACCGCAACGCCATCGATATGCTGTGTTCCGGCACCGGATTCGAATGGGACTACCGGGAGACGACGGGCCGGGATATCCGGGGACACGAGATCGTACGGCGGATGCGTGAGGGCGAGGCGGAAGCCAAGGCCACCTATGGCCGTTATCTGGACCGGCTTGCCCGCGCCATGGCGATGTCGGCCAACCTGCTCGACCCGGATGTCTTCGTGCTCGGCGGCGGCATGTCGAATATCGACGAACTCTTTAGCGACCTTCCCAAGGCGATGGCCCCCTATATCTTCTCAGACCGGTACGAAGTGCCGATTCGCCGCGCCAGGCATGGCGATTCATCCGGCGTTCGCGGCGCTGCATGGCTCTGGAACGACTGACCGGCGCGTGCGCGCCATGTGACGTTCGCTGGATCCCACGGCAGCTTCGCTACGCATCTGGAGGTCGACCACAAGCCGGCGAGGCCTTAGGGTCAGGACTCATAAATTTGACTGGAATGGCGTTCGAGATGACGAGAGATGGAAGGAAAAGCTCGAAGAGCGGGGTTATTCCATCGGTCGAGGGCTTTGACGCGGCAGCTCGAAGTCAGCTCGATCGTCCTTTGGATCGGGCGGATCCGCACGGACTACTTTGTCGCAAACCCTTGCAAGGCTTTAGCCTTACTGTGGGCTTGCTCCTCGTATCCGCACAAATCCGCTCCGACCATTTCAGACAAATTAATGGGTCCTGACCCTAGATTCCCTGGCGGCGATGAAAGTACCGGCGGCGGCCGGCAACGCCGGAACGCGGAGGATTCGACCGGATGCTTCACAGTAGCGGACCGCTTTCCCGTGCAGGACATCTTCGTCCGCCGGGAGATCCCACGCCGCCCATGAGTGCTCGCTGATGGCACCCCGCCTGCTTTTGGCGATCTGCGTCTGCGTCATCTTTCTTCCTCTCGGCCTTGCCGCGACGAGCGGCCTGCGACCGAGATCGTTTTGGGATGAGCTCGCCTCCGGGGCGGCGATGCTGGCCTTCTCGATCTTCCTGCTGGAGTTCGCCCTGTCGGGGCGGTTCCGCCCGATCACGGGGCGCGTCGGCATGGACGTGACGATGCGTGTCCACCAACTCATCGCACGCACCGCACTTGTGGCCGCACTCGTTCATCCGTTCCTGTACCGAGCCGAATGGAACCCGCCCTATCCCTGGGACGTAACCCGGATCGAGACGGTTACGGCCAATATCGGCGCGCTCTGGAGCGGAATGCTCGCCTGGGTTCTTCTGCCCCCCTTCGTCGTGCTGGCGATCATGCGGGGGCGGCCGAATTACACCTACGAAGCCTGGCGGTTCGGCCATGGAGCCGGTGCTCTCGTCATTTGCGGGCTCGTGCTGCATCACACGCTGAGCGCCGGGCGCTATGCGTCAGCCCCATTCCTTGCCGGCTTCTGGATCGTCTTGTCGGCGCTCGCGCTTGCAAGCTTTCTCTGGATCTATCTTGCAGTGCCGTTGTTGCAGCTCCGGCGACCCTGGCGCGTAGAGAAGATTCGTCCCGTCGCCGAGCGGATCTGGCAGGTCGAGATCACGCCCGACGGGCATCGCGGGCTGGACTATGAGGCCGGCCAATTCGTCTGGCTCAATATCGGGCACAGTCCGTTCGGGCACAGGGAAAACCCGTTCTCGATCAGCTCAGCGCCGCGATCCGGCGCAAATCTGCAGTTCCTTATCAAGGAACTCGGCGACTTCACATCGAGCCTCGGCACGATCCGGCCGGGCACGCGCGCCTATGTCGACGGACCCCACGGCACTCTTACCATCGGCGCGCGCGAGGCAACCGGCATCGCGCTCATTGCCGGCGGGATCGGCGTAGCGCCGCTGATCGGTATCCTGCGCCAGCTGGCACTTGCGGATGACCCAAGGCCGCGCATCCTCGTCTATGCCGACCGTACTCCCAAACAGCTGGCATACCGTCCGGAACTTGAGGTTCTTGCGAGGAAGGCGAATACCGAGGTCGTGTTCGTTCTCAGCGAACCACCCCCTGGCTGGAGCGGCGAGAGCGGACTAATCGACCGGGCGCTGCTTGGCCGAATGTTCGGGCGGGCAGAGCACCACGACTGGCTGTTCGTCCTGTGCGGACCGCCGCAAATGCTGGCGAGCGTGGAAGATGCCCTCGTCGGCATCGGCGTGCCCGCGAGCCGCATCCTTTCCGAGAGGTTCGACTATGATTGACCGGATCCAGCTTGTTCCCGCCCGACATCGGCTCCGCCTGGCGTGGTGGGCATTCAATCTCTTCGTCATTGCGACGGTGCTGGCATTTGCGATGCGAGGGTGAAGTAGCCTGGAAGCAAGGCGCTTCCAGAACCGGATCAGCCAGGGCCGTCGGGCAAGAAGGCATGGGGCGTTATTGAGATGCCGCATTCGGTGATAGACTGAATTCTTGTTTCTTTTCAGGAACAGGAGGCAAGTCATGAGCCGTCAATCGCTCATACTCGTAGCCGCCGCCATCCTTCTCGCGTCGCCCGCCGAGGTCCGGCAGGCGGGGGCAGCCCCGTTGTCTGTCCCGAGAATCGACGCCGAACAGGCAAGACAGGTGACACCTATACGCTGGGATGGCAGACGCTGGTACGGACCGCGCTATCGCTATCGCCGGCCCGGCTACACCAACTTCTACGGCGGCTGGTGGTATCCCTTCGCCTGGTGGGCCAGCCCCGCGCTGATCTACCGCCCGTATCAGTCCTACTACTATTACGACCGGCCTTATTACCGTCCACGCGCGGTGAGCCGAAGCTGCGAATATTGGCAGGACCGCTGCATCGCCAACTGGGGATACGCCAATCCGGACTTCCGCGGCTGCATGCGTTATCACCGCTGCTATTGACGTTGCCGGGATGGCGGCGCACCTCAGTTGCCCTCCCAGACACCCTCCTCCATCGCGACTTTCCTGAGGAGGGTCGGACGGTCGGTGATCAGACCGTTGACGCCCGCCCGGATCAGGCGACGCATCCGGGCCTCCTCGTCGATCGTCCAGACATGGACGGCGATGCCGCGAGCGTTGCAAAATCTGTTGAAGCGGCGCGTCGGCAGCCTAATCGGGCCGTGCCAGACGGGTATCTGCGCGCAAAGCGCCTCGACGGCTGGAGACGGCATCAGCCACGAGCCGTATTTCAGGGCCCTGACATCCGCAGGTCCGGCACCGGTGCAAGCCCTGTCGCCGAAATGCTGGCGAACGGCGCTAAGCCTTTGATCCGAAAAGGAAGCGAGGCAAACCCGGTCGAGGCAGTTCATCTTCTCCATCAAGTCGATGGTCGGCGCCAGCGCATGATCGGTCTTGATGTCGATGTTGAAACGCAGGCCCGGAAAGTCGACCAGCGCTTCCTCGAGCGTCATGATCGGCTCGGTGCCGGAGATTTTCGCTTGCTGGATCGTATCGATGGGCAACTTTGAGAGTGTGCCGGTGCCGTCGGTCAGATCGTCCAGGTGGTCATCATGGAAGACGACCAGGACGCCGTCGCTGCTTGCCTGAACATCGATCTCGATGAAGCGGTAACCGATGTCCCGAACGGCTTCGAATGCCTTGCGGCTGTTTTCGGGGTGCTCCTTGCCGCCGCCGCGATGGGCGAAGCAGGCAAACTGCGTGTCAGCGAGATAGGGATGGCGGAAATTCATGGTGACTTTGTACCCAAAGCTGTCGCGTCCTGTCTCAATATGCCCACGACGGGACGCATTGTGCGACGTCCCACGGATCTCGGCGCCGTTATCGATACCGAAAGGTTGAATGCCCGAAGCAAAGCGCCTATACCCTATCCTATCCACGCGTTTCACCCGCTTCGCGCGGTCCGGGCCGGCAGACGCCGACGCCATTGATGAAACGCGCAAGACTGGCCGCCCATTCGGGCGGTTTCGCATCTGCCCTATCGGCAATCTTGCAATCGCCAACCCAGGAGGATGGTCCCCTGCAGGTACTCGTTCGTGACAACAATGTCGATCAGGCGCTTCGCGTCCTGAAGAAGAAGCTCCAGCGTGAAGGCCTCTATCGCGAGCTGAAGCGCCGCCGCGCTTACGAGAAGCCGTCGGAAAAGCGCGCCCGCGAAAAGGGTGAGGCCGTGCGCCGCGCGAGGAAGCTCGCCCGCAAGCTCGCCCAGCGTGAAGGCCTGATCGCCGGCCGCAACGCCCGCTAAGAACCAGGCCTGTTCATTCGCCGACGGCATGCTCACGCAATGCCATTGCGCCGAATGACGCCTTGGGTTAATCAGTGCGTTATGACGATGATCGCGACGAGCACGAAGGGCTGGTGGTGGCGCTGCTGAAGGCGGCCCGCGACGACGCGTGATCATTCGTCATCGACGTTTCGAAAGGCCGCCGCGGAACCCCGCAGGCGGCTTTTTCGTATCCGCCGGCGCGATCTGGTGTCCGTTTCAGGCGATTTGCGAGGGAGTAAGCGATGCCGTTTTCGGCCGATCAGCAGTTTGAGACCAAGGGCGGCATACTGGTCACGAGATCGGTGCGCCCGGCCGACTACGAAGCAGGCACCTCAGCCTGGATCGACCGGCTCGACGCGGAACGCGGCGCCGTCTTCTCTTCATCCTATGAATATCCGGGACGCTACACGCGCTGGGACATGGCGCTGGTCAACCCGCCAATCGTGCTGGAATCGAACGCCCGCTCCGTGACGATCCGGGCACTGAACGAGCGCGGAACGGTGCTGCTGCCCGCCATCGCCGCCGCACTGGAACGGCATGAGGACGTCGCCTGGTTCGAGGCGAAGGGCGACCGTATCGCCCTGACCGTGCGCGAAGCCGACCGGGTCTTCGCCGAGGAGGAGCGCTCGCGCCAGCCTTCCTCCTTCTCCATCGTGCGGGCGATCACGGAGCTTTTCGCCTGCCAGGACGATCAGCTCGGTCTCTACGGCGCCTTCGGCTACGACCTCGCCTTCCAGTTCGAACCGATCCGCCAGAAGCTGGAGCGGCCCGCCGACCAGCGCGACATCGTGCTGTTCCTGCCCGACGAAATCCTGCTGGTCGACCATTACGGGCGGAAGGCGCATATTGTCGAATACGACTTCTCCGTCGGCGGCCACTCGACGCAGGGCCTCGCCCGCGACGGCGAGAAGCGCCACTACCGGCCGACAAACGAGGATCCGGGCCGCGGCGACCACGAACCCGGCGAATATGCCGGGCTGGTGCGCGAGGCGATGGACTATTTCCGCCGCGGCGACCTGTTCGAAACGGTGCCGGGCCAGACCTTCTACGAGCGCTGCCCGAACCCGCCCTCGGCGGTGTCCCGCCGCCTGCAGGAGATCAACCCCTCTCCCTACGGCTTCTTCATCAACCTGGGCGACGGCGAATATCTGGTAGGCGCAAGCCCGGAAATGTTCGTCCGGGTGACAGGCGGGCGACGGGTGGAAACCTGCCCGATCTCCGGCACGATCCGGCGCGGGCGCAATGCCATCGAGGACGAGGCGCAAATCCGCAAGCTGCTCAACTCCGCCAAGGACGAGGCGGAACTGACCATGTGTTCCGACGTCGACCGCAACGACAAGAGCCGCATCTGCGAGCCCGGGTCGGTGCGGGTGATCGGCCGCCGGCAGATCGAGATGTATTCGCGCCTGATCCATACGGTCGACCACATCGAGGGGACGCTGCGCGGCGACATGGACGCGCTCGACGCCTTCCTGTCGCACGCCTGGGCGGTGACGGTGACGGGTGCGCCGAAACGCTGGGCGATGCAGTTCATCGAGGACCATGAGAAGAGCCCACGCGCCTGGTATGGCGGGGCGATCGGCGCGGTGCTGTTCAACGGCGACATGAATACCGGCCTGACCCTTCGCACCGTACGCATCAAGGATGGCGTCGCCCAGATCCGGGCCGGCGCGACGCTGCTCTTCGACAGCGTGCCGGAAGACGAGGAAGCCGAGACGGAGCTGAAGGCGGAAGCGATGCGCGCCGCCGTGCGCGAAGCCGGCCTTGCCCGCAAGACGGAGGAAACCGCCGACCGGCATCTGCCGGGCGAAGGGCTGAAAATCCTGCTGATCGACCATGAGGACAGCTTCGTCCACACGCTGGCCAACTATTTCCGCCAGACGGGCGCGGAGGTCGTCACCTACCGTACGCCGGTGCCGGACAAGGTCTTCGCCGACGTGGCGCCCGACCTCGTGGTGCTGTCACCCGGTCCCGGCTCGCCGAAGGACTTCGACTGCGCCGCGACCATCGGCCGGGCGCGCTCGCGGGGCCTGCCGATCTTCGGCGTCTGCCTTGGATTGCAGGCGCTGACGGAAAGCTTCGGCGGCGATCTCGGCCAGCTTGACGTTCCGATGCACGGCAAGCCGTCGCAGGTGAGTTTTGAGCGGGATTCGGCGCTGTTCGAAGGCCTTGCCTCGCCGGTGATCGTCGGGCGCTATCACTCGCTTTACGCCAGGAAGGAAAACCTGCCGAAGGACTTCCGCATCACCTCGCAGACCGAGGACGGGGTGATCATGGCCTTCGAACACGTCAGCGAGCCGATCGCCGCCGTGCAGTTCCATCCCGAATCGATCATGTCGCTCGATCAGGATGCGGGGCACAAAATCATCCAGAACGTGGTGACGAAGCTGGTCGAGAAACGGGCGCGCAAGGTCGCCTGACGAAAGAAACGGCGGGCCTGGAATGGCCCGCCCTCATTCTTCCGATTTCCGCTTTCGCTTTTTCGCAGGCTTTGCAGCCGCTTCGCGGCGGGCGGCGGCCAGCGCCCGGCCGCCCCATTCGACAAGCTCGTCCGGCTCGTCCAGGAGATGGTCCGGCACGCGCCAATAGGATGTCGCCACCGTGCGGACTTTCGTGCGGTAGATGAAGGGCTCGCTGCCGGCGGCCTCGAAATCCGGGCGCGTTGCGTCGTCGACCTTGAAATAGGCGGCGCCGTCGATCTCGAGCGCGAACATCACGTCGCTGGCAAAGAGCCCCGCGCCGCCGAACATACGCTTGATGCGGAGAGGGCCGAGAATTTCGAGCTGTTCGGACAGCCACTCAAGCGTTGCACCGACCGTCATCGCCCCGCCTTACGCTTCAGCCCTCACGAGCCGCGTCCAGTCCCATCTGCCAGAAATCGACTTCCAGCCGGGTCGCCTGATCGAAAACGGTCAAAAGGTGGGGATAGCGCGCGCCGGTCATCCGCGTTTCGGCCAGCCGGTCGAGGGCATCGGCGGCCGATGCCGCGACCTCGCGATAGGCGTCGCCCGAATATTCGGAAATCCAGTGCGCGTAGGGATTGTCCGTATCGATGCCGCCATGCAGTTCGACAAGACTGTCTGCGATTTCAGCGTATCCCAGCACGCAAGGCGCCAGTGCGACGTGCAGATCCAGCAGGTCGCCGCGCAGTCCCGTCTCCAGCACATAGCGGGTATAGGCCATGGTGGCGCTGTGTTCCGGCGTCTTTTCGAGCTCCGCCGGGGTCAGCCCCCACTCGCCGCAAAGACGGACATGCAGATCCATCTCGATATCCAGTATCGCCTTCAGGCTGCGATGGGCGAAGCGCATCTCCTCCAGCGTCGCCGCCTTGTAGACCGCAAGACCGTTCGCACGGGCGAAGTGGATCAAAAACAGGTAATCCTGCACGAGATAGTGCCGGAACGCCGCCATCGGCAGCGTGCCGTCGCCCAGTCTGCGCACGAAGGCGTGGTTAACATAGGCGTTCCAGCTTGCCGTCGCATCGGATTTCAGGCGCTCGAAAAGGCTCATCCCCCGCTCCCGACCGTGATCTACTGGTTGAGGAGCGAGCTGTCGGCCTCCTTCAGCGAAACGGACTCGCCGCAGCCGCAGGCCGAAACCTCGTTCGGATTGCGGAAGACGAAGCCGGAGCGGAACTTCGTCACCTCGTGGTCCATCTCGGTACCAAGCAGGAACAGCACCGCGGACGGATCGACAAAGACCTTCACGCCGTCCGCTTCGATGACGTCGTCGCCCGGCCGCGCCTCGTCCACCAGATCGAGCGCATATTCCATGCCGGCACAGCCACCCTTCTTGACGCCGACCCGAAGGCCGGCGACCGGGTGATCCGCGTTGTCGACGATCTCGCGGACGCGTTCGAGAGCGGCGTCCGTCAGCTTCATGACCTGGAATTTCGCTCTGCCTGCCATGGTTTCCTTACCGTTCAAGCGAATGCGGTACCTGTTGCCGATTATATGGTGCGCCTGCGAGGATTTAAAACCAGTTGAGCGCAACCTGGGCTTCTTCCGACATGCGGTCGGGCGTCCAGGGCGGGTCGAACACCATGTTGACGGTCACTGGACCGACGCCCGCAACGGCGCTTACGGCATCCTCGACCCAGCCCGGCATCTCGCCGGCGACCGGGCAGCCGGGCGCCGTCAGCGTCATATCGATATTCACCGAGCGGTCATCCTCGATGTCGACCTTGTAGATGAGGCCAAGCTCATAGATATCGGCCGGGATCTCAGGATCGTAGACCGTCTTCAGCGCACCGATGATGTCGCTGGTGATCCGCTCCAGTTCCTCGGCCGGAATGGCGCTGCCCGTGGAGGCGATTTCGGCCTGGCTGGTCTGTGTCTCGACTGTGTCGGTCATCAATCCTACTCACGAAAAGAACGCGTGGGCCTTCTGCAGGGCTTCGGCCAGGCGATCCACCTCATCGACCGTGTTATAGAGCCCGAAGCTTGCCCGGCATGTGGAGGTGACGCCATAGCGGGCGAGCAGTGGCTGGGCGCAATGGGTGCCCGCGCGCACGGCGACGCCCTCGCGGTCGATGATCATCGACACGTCGTGAGCATGGACCCCCTGCATCTCGAAGGCCAGGATCGCTCCCTTGCCCGGCGCATTGCCGAAGATGCGAAGCGAATTGAGCTCCGACAGTCGCTTGTGGGCGTAGTCCTTCAGCACCGCCTCATGGGCGGCGATGCGGTCGCGCCCGAGCGCATCCATGTAGTCAAGCGCGGCCCCGAGGCCGATAGCCTGGACGATGGGCGGCGTACCGGCTTCGAAGCGATGTGGCGGGTGATTGTAGGTGACGCTATCTTCCGTCACGGTTTCAATCATTTCTCCGCCGCCGTTGAAGGGACGCATGCTCGCCAGCATCTCCGCCCTGCCCCACAGCACGCCGATGCCGGTCGGCCCGTAGACCTTGTGGCCGGTGAAGACGTAGAAATCGCAGCCGATATCCTGAACATCGACCGGCAGATGCACGGCGGCCTGGCTGCCGTCGACCAGCACCGGGATACCGCGCTCGCGGGCGATGCGGCAGACCTCCTTCACCGGAACGACCGTGCCGAGCACGTTCGACATGTGGGTGATGGCGACCAGCTTCGTGCGTTCCGTCAGCGCCGCCTCGAAAGCGTCCAGATCGAAGGATCCATCCTCGCGCACATAGACCCACTTCAGCGCCGCGCCCTTGCGTTCGCGATGGAAATGCCAGGGCACGATGTTGGAATGATGCTCCATGATCGACAGGACGATCTCGTCGCCCTCGCCGATCCGGTCGGTGCCGAAGCCGTAGGAGACGAGATTGATCGCCTCGGTCGTCGAGCGGGTGAAGATCACCTCGTCGACGGACGGTGCGTTGAGGAAGCGGCGCACCGTCTCGCGCGCCGCCTCGTAATTCTCGGTGGCAAGGTTCGACAGGAAATGCAAACCGCGATGGACGTTGGCATATTCCATGGAATAGGCCTTCTGCACCGCATCGATGACGGCATGCGGCTTCTGCGCCGACGCGCCATTGTCGAGATAGACCAGAGGCTTGCCATAGACCTCGCGCGACAGGATCGGGAAATCCCGCCTGACGGCCTCGACGTCATAGGGAGCAAGGGCCTTCAGCTCCGCGGCCTCCAATGCCATCGTCACGCCTCCACGGAAAGCCAGCCGCGAACGCGCTCCTCAAGAGCAGCGACAATCGCCTCGTCACCCAGTTCCTCGACGGCCTCGGCGAGAAAGGCGAGCACCAGCAGCGCGCGAGCCTCGGTTTCCGGGATGCCGCGAGCGCGCAGATAGAACAGCAGGTCCTCGTCGATCTGGCCGCTCGTGGCGCCGTGGGCGCATTGCACGTCGTCGGCGAAGATCTCGAGCTCCGGCTTGTTGGCCATCGACGCCTCCTCCGACAGGAGCAGCGCCTGGGTCATCATGCGGCCATCCGTTTTCTGCGCATGCGGACGCACGATGATCTTGCCCTGGAAGACAGCTTCCGCCTGCCCGTCGACAACCGCCTTGAAGAGCTCCCGGCTGTTGCAATGGGGAACCGCGTGGTCGACCACCAGCGTCTGGTCGCCATGCCCCTTCCCGCGCAACATGGTGATGCCGAGCAGATCGGCATCGGCATGCTCGCCGGTGAAGCTGACGAAGGATTGGGTGCGGGCAAAACCGGTGCCGACGTTGAAGCCGAGCGTCTTCACCCTGGAGGACGTGCCGAGCGTCAGGAAGATCGACGACACATGGGTGTCGCCGCCGGCGACCAGACGGGCGGTCGTGAGTTCGGCCTCGTCGCCGACCATGTAGTTCGATACCGCGTTGACCTCGCCGGAGGAAGCGGTCGGAGCAAAGCTTTCGATCAGCGTGAATTTCGCGCCCGTGCCGAGCGAAACCTCGACTCGGCTGTAACGCGCACCCTCGCCGCTCGCCAGGTGCACGATCTCGACGGGTTTCGAGACGGACGCCCCCTCGCCAACGGCAATCGCCACGCCACCCTGCAGGAAGGCGGTGTTGAGCGCGACCGAAACATCGTCGCAGGCCAGTGCGGGGGCAGACAGGACGCCACGCGCCCGGGCTTCGTCTTCAAGCAGCAGGGCAACGTCCGTCACGCCGACGCCCTCGCGAGCGAGGGCTTCGAGATCGGAGAGACCGGCGACCAGACGGCCATTGTCGAGCACCACGCGGAAGCGATCGACGCCGGCGAAAGCCTCGGCTGCAGCAAGCGATGCCGTGCTTTGCTCAAGCGAGGCAACGGCAGCCGGCGCGGCAGCGCTCTTAAGATGAGCGCGCAAGTCGGAATATTTGTACTCCTCGACCCGGCGATGCGGCAGGCCCTTCGCCTCGAACAAAGCGAAGGCCTTGTCGCGCAGCGCAACCGAGGCGCCAGCGGAAGCCCGCAACGCTTCGTACTGGGACGCCAGATCGGTTTCGGCGCGCGTCTTCAGGGCGCGCGTTTCGATATTCATCTGAACTCTCCCGTTCACGCCGCCTGTTCGCCGACATAGTCGGCATAGCCGTTCTTCTCCAGCTCCAGCGCCAGTTCCTTGCCGCCCGTCTTGACGATGCGGCCACGCGACAGCACGTGCACGACGTCCGGCACGATATGGTCGAGCAGGCGCTGATAGTGGGTGATCACCACCATGGCCCGATCGGGCGAGCGCAGCCGATTGACGCCGTCGGCGACGATGCGCAACGCGTCGATATCGAGGCCGGAATCCGTCTCGTCGAGGACGCAGAGCTTCGGCTCCAGCAGGGACATCTGCAGGATCTCGGACCGCTTCTTCTCGCCGCCGGAAAAGCCGACGTTCAGCGGGCGCTTCAGCATGTCCATGGTGATGTTGAGCTCGGCCGCCTTGTCCTTGACGCGCTTCATGAATTCCGGCGTCGAAAGCTCGCCCTCGCCGCGCGCCTTGCGCTGGGCGTTGAGCGCCGTCTTCAGGAAGGTCATGGTCGCCACGCCCGGGATTTCGATCGGGTACTGGAAGGCCAGAAACAGGCCCGCGGCGGCGCGTTCGTCGGCTTCCATGTCCAGCAGGCTCTCGCCGTTGAACAGGATGTCGCCCTCGGTGATCTCGTAATCCTCCTTGCCGGCGAGGATGTAGGACAGGGTCGACTTGCCGGAGCCGTTCGGCCCCATGATGGCGTGAACTTCGCCCGGCTTCACCGTCAGGTCGATGCCGCGCAGGATTTCCGTCTCGTCTTCGGCGATGCGGGCGTGCAGGTTCTTGATCTCAAGCATGAAGTTTCTTCCGTATCTCTTTAATCCAGCATGGATGACGGCAATCGGTCAGCCGACCGAGCCTTCCAGCGAAATGCTGATCAGCTTCTGGGCCTCGACGGCGAATTCCATCGGCAATTGCTGGATGACGTCCTTGACGAACCCGTTGACGATGAGCGCCACTGCCTCTTCATCGGAAAGCCCGCGCTGCTGGCAGTAGAACATCTGGTCGTCGGAAATCTTCGACGTGGTCGCCTCGTGCTCGAAGACGGCGGTCGAATTCTTGGCCTCGATATAGGGCACCGTATGGGCGCCGCAGTCCTGGCCGATGAGCAGGGAATCGCACTGAGTAAAGTTACGCGCGTTCGACGCCTTGCGGTGGGCCGACACGAGGCCGCGATAGGTGTTCTGCGACTTGCCAGCGGAAATGCCCTTGGAGATGATGCGGCTCGACGTGTTCTTGCCGAGATGGATCATCTTGGTGCCGCTGTCGACTTGCTGGTAGCCGTTGGAGACGGCGATCGAATAGAACTCGCCGCGCGAGTTGTCGCCGCGCAGGATGCAGGACGGGTATTTCCAGGTGATCGCCGATCCGGTCTCGACCTGGGTCCAGGAGATCTTGGAATTGCGGCCGCGGCAATCGCCACGCTTGGTGACGAAATTATAGATGCCGCCCTTGCCTTCCTTGTCGCCCGGATACCAGTTCTGGACGGTGGAATACTTGATCTCGGCATCGTCGAGCGCGATCAGTTCGACCACGGCGGCGTGAAGCTGGTTCTCGTCGCGCTGCGGCGCGGTGCAGCCTTCCAGGTAGCTGACATAGGCGCCCTTGTCGGCGATGATCAGCGTGCGCTCGAACTGACCGGTCTGCTGGTCGTTGATGCGGAAATAGGTCGAAAGCTCCATCGGGCAGCGAACGCCTTCCGGCACGTAGACGAAGGAGCCGTCCGAGAAGACCGCCGAGTTCAGCGTGGCGTAGAAGTTGTCGCTGACCGGCACAACGGAGCCCAGATACTTGCGCACGAGATCGGGATATTCGCGCAGCGCCTCGGAGATCGAGCAGAAGATGACGCCGGCCTTCTTCAGCTCTTCCTTGAAGGTGGTGACCACGGACACGCTGTCGAAGACCGCGTCGACGGCGACGCGGTTCTGCGGCGCCACACCGGCCAGGATCTCCTGCTCGCGCAGCGGGATACCGAGCTTCTCGTAGGTCGCCAGCAGTTCGGGGTCGACCTCGTCGAGGCTCTTCGGCCCCTCGGCCGTCTTCGGCGCGGAGTAGTAGTAGAGATCCTCGAAATCGATCTTCGGGTAGGAGACGCGCGCCCAGGTCGGCTCGTCCATGGTGCGCCAGCGCCGGTAGGCGTCAAGGCGCCACTCCAGCATCCACTCCGGCTCACCCTTCTTGGCGGAAATGAAACGGACGATGTCTTCGTTCAGGCCCTTGGGCGCCTTTTCCGATTCAATCTCGGTGACGAAGCCATACTTGTACTGATCGACGTCAATCGACCGGACGCGGTCGATCGTCTCCTGGACTGCAGGCATGCGTGTCTCCATCCACTGCGGTTTCAAGGACCGCGGGTGTCGCACTATGATCGCGCGGGACCATACGCTTCCCGCGCCCGTTACTCAATCCGGCGAGTGCCTTTCATGCAGCTTCACCGGCTCCAACCGGACGCAAGCGCCCGGAAACTTTCCGCCATGCGGCGAGAAATCCTTCAATATCGGCACGCGTCGTGCCCCATCCGCTGCTGACGCGAAGCGCCCCGCGCGCGAGTTCCTCCTCCACGCCCATGGCCTTCAGCACATGGGAGGCGGACACCTTGCCCGACGAGCAGGCATGGCCGGAGGAAACGGCAACCCCTTCGAGATCCAGCGCGATCAGCGCCGTCTCGGCCGCTATGCCTGGAACGGCAAAGGAGCAGGTGTTCGGCAGCCGCGCGGCACTCTCGCCGAAAACAACCGTATCCGGCCATATAAGGCGCAATCCCGCCACGAGAAAAGCCATTTCGCCGCCAAGGGCGGTGAATTTTTCGCACTCGCGAAGCGCGACCTCGGCCGCAGCGCCAAATCCGGCAATACCGGCGACATTTTCGGTCCCCGCCCGGCGGCGATCTTCCTGCGCCCCACCCGTCAGCAGGGGGGCGGGGCGAAAATCGCCATGACCGAGCACAAGCGCGCCGACGCCTTGCGGCCCGCCAATCTTGTGCGCCGACAAGGACAGGCTGTCGGCCTGCCACGCGGCAATATCGACGTCCAAGCGACCGGCGGCCTGCACGGCATCCACATGGAAAACGGCATCCGTGCCGGCAAGAGCGGCGCCGATCTCCGCGACCGGCTGAATGACGCCCGTCTCGCTGTTGGCGGCCATCACCGCGACGAGCGGACGCCCGCCCGCGTCAAGCTCCGCCTTCACGCGCGCCAGCAGGGTTTCGACATCGACCATACCATCGGCCTTCGTCGGCAACTGCTCGACCAGGTCCGCCGGAAAGCAGCCGCCGGCCAGCACGGACGGATGCTCGATCGCCGACACGAAGGCCCGCGTGAGCGCATGAGGCTTGCCGCCCTTGAGCCAGCGCGGCGTCAGCGCCGTGACATTCGCTTCCGTGCCGCCGCTGGTGAAGATCACGTTCTTCGGCCTGGCGCCAACCAGACTGGCGACCTGCTCGCGCGCCGTCTCGATACGCCCGTGCGCCCGCCTGCCCGGCCCGTGCACGGAAGAGGCGTTGCCAACCTCGGCAAGCGCGGCGCACACGGCCTCGTATGCCTCGGCACGCAGCGGCGCGCTGGCATTGTAATCGAGGTAGATATGGCGCCGTCTTTCGTTCACGAAGCGTCCTGCCTGCCAAGGGTTCCTACGAATGTCCAAAACGTCGAAATCGCCGATATTATCGGGCGACTTTGCAGAGCCGCGCCTTCCCGCCGTTCTTCTTGCCAAAGGCGGCAATCACGCTTTTCTTGCAATTCCCCATCGAGATGGGGATAAGGTGGGCGCCAAGGCGCGGGTGGGCCTCATGAAATCGCATTCATCAGAAACACCGCTGCCCGCCGCCGTTCGAGTTTCGAACGATTCTAAACTAGGTTCTAGAAACAAGGGCCGGTCGAGTCAAGGTGACTTAAGCAGATTCCCTTATGCCGACCAGGCGGTTTTCAGCCGCCATTCTTGCCCAAATAACAAAAGGACAGGCCACACAAATGCCTGAGGTGATCTTCAACGGCCCGGCCGGACGCATCGAGGGCCGGTTCCACCCGGCGAAGAGCCGTACTGCGCCGATCGCGCTGGTGCTGCATCTGCACCCGCAATTCGGCGGGACGATGAACAACCAGATCGTCTATCAGCTCTATTACATGTTCGCGAAGCGGGGCTTCGCCGTGCTGCGCTTCAACTTCCGCGGCGTCGGCAGAAGCCAGGGCTCCTTCGATCACGGCCAGGGCGAATTGTCGGACGCGGCGGCGGCGCTCGACTGGGTGCAGACGGTGCATCCCGATGCCCGCGCCTGCTGGATCGCCGGCTTTTCCTTCGGCGCCTGGATCGGCATGCAACTGCTGATGCGCCGGCCCGAGGTGGAGGGCTTCATTTCCGTCGCCCCCCCGGCCAACCTGCACGATTTCTCGTTCCTGGCCCCCTGCCCGTCTTCCGGCCTGATCGTCCATGGCGACACCGACAAGGTTGTACCTGGCAAGGACGTGCAGACGCTGGTCGACAAGCTGAAGACGCAAAAGGGCATCGTCATCGAACAGCAGACGATCCCTGGCGCCAACCACTTTTTCGAGAACCATACCGAAGAGCTGATCGGCATTTGCGGCAACTATCTTGACCGCCGACTCGGCATCAAAACCGACGCAGCGTAAGGAACAATACGCACCTACAACCTTACGTCATCTTAACTTCTAGGTGTGAAAATCGCCCTTGCTATTCGGAGACAAAAACACAATAGCGAAAGGGCACTCCACCTGTGGTGATAGGCGTCAACGCTGCCTACCGGATCATCCGCAACCATGCTCCGAACAAGGAAGCCTTTGCGTTGCTCGATGCCGTGGGCGCTTATTGCTGGGCATACGACCCGCTCAGCGAGGAACTTTCCTGGCAACAAAGGGACGCGGACAGCCCTCTCGGCTACCGCGTCCTCAAGATTGACGTAAAAAAGGCATTGCTGCGCTACGACGAGCCCGACAGGCTGAAATTGCTGCGGGTGCTCACGGAGGCGCTGGAAAATGGCTTGTCCAATCCCGCCAAGGTGAAAGTCAACACCGAGAGCGGCCCAAGCGTCTATGAAATCGTCGGCAGCAGGACCGCCAGCCGTCAGCCCCCGCTCGTCGTCGGGCTGATGCGCGATTGCACGCAGGATCCCGCCAAATATGCCTATCTCATCGGCCTGCAGCAGGTCATGGGGTCCCTGCTGTCATCGCTGCAGAAAGCTGCGCTGATTGTCGATCGTAACGGGGTTATCAAATCCGCAAACAAGGCCTTCTTGCGCACATTCGGCATCGCCGACGCGCGGCAGCTGATCGGCCGCGATGTCCGCACAATCCCGAACCACCTGGGAAAAACCTTGTCCGCCAAATTCACGACCGTCTTGTCGGGTGGCACGGTCGCGCCCGGCACCGCACACTTCCTTTTGAGCAGCGGCAAGACGATCGACATGGAGTTCCAGATCCACGCATTCGCGTTGGACAAACCCTTCGGCGGCGTCGCCTTCCTGGGCGAAAGCATAAAAGCCAATCAGGGTATCGAAGCCGTCGAGTTGCTGGACTCCATACCGACCCCCATCCTTGTCGCGGACCTCAACAGTCGCCGGATCATCTACGCAAACAAGACCGGCAAGGGGGAACTCGGACTATCGCTGGAGCAAGTCGGCAAGGAGCGCCTCAGCGACAGGCTGATGAGCGAGGAGGATATCCATGACCTCGTCAGAGTGCTGGATACGATCGGCTGGGATCTGGGCCGCGTGTGGCAGATAGACACGCATCACGGCCTGAAGCGTCACTACCGCATCCGCACATGTTTCCAGGGCGATCCGGCAGCGAGACGGGTGGTGCTCGAATTCCTGCCCGCGAAGCTGAAATCCGACGAACCGGCCAATGAAAAAGCACGCGGCTTCTTCGCCCGGCTCGCGGAATTCCGCTTCGGATGACGGCCTCGCCGCCAGGATAGCCGCACCGTCACCCGGCAAATACCGACGATTGCGAATGCCGCGCCGCGATCAGTTGCCCGGCGTCCAGGCCTGGTAGTCGCCGGAAACCTTGGGCCGCTGATCCTCGGTCAGGATGGAGCCCTGCGGCCGATAGGCGGCGGCAGTGCCGGTCAGGTTGGGCTTGTGATCCTTCTGCCATTCGCGCGGCGCATAATTCTCGTCAACCGGCGGCGTGTCGACGCGGTGATGCATCCAGCCATGCCAGCCGGGCGGGATGGTCGAAGCTTCCGCCAGGCCATTGTAGATGACCCAGCGCTTCTTGCCGCCCCGCTCGCGGTAGTACTTGTTGCCGAACTGGTCGGCGCCAACGTACTCGCCCTTGCGCCAGGTGAAGAACCGCGTTCCCCAGGTCGCGCTGTTCCACCAGGTAAAGAACTGAACGAAGAGGCTGTTCATCGCGCAGGGCGCTCCTGTCTTGAGCCGAATTCCCGGCCGAAAATTCGGCGCGACTATGCCGCGCGACCGCCTGCCTGTCCAGTGCCGTGGAAATGAAGATGGCAAGAAAATACGGCCGGGCGGCTGCCTGCCCCGCTCACTGTTTCACGCGCACAGCCGCGAACTGGTCCTTCCGGGCGGGCTCCGGCTGCGTTTCGACCGGCTTGGGCAGGCGCTTGGCTTCGCGCGCGGCGACCTTGCCGGCGAGCTTGCCGCGTTCCGCCTCGACCTTCGCCCAGTGTTCGCCGAAGGCCTTCCACTTGCGCGCCTTCTCGTCGAGGCGCTCGGCAACGCCGGCGATGCGGAAACGCTCGCCCGGGCCAAGCTCCAGGTCGCGGCCGTCGCGCAGGGTCCATTGCAGGCGGTCGAAAAGGATGGACGGAGAAATCGGCTTGACCAGGACATTCTGGGCGCCTGCCCGCAGAACCTTGTCCACCAGCGTGCGTGTGCCGTGTGCGGTAACGAACAGGATGGGCAGGTAACAAAGCGGCGCCATCTTGCGGTGACGCAGGCGGCAGAGAAGCTGGTAGCCGCTTACAGGCTTCATGTGCCAGTCGGTGAGAATCAGATTCGGCGGATCGATGCGCATGGCCTCGATCGCCTCCTCCACGCCATCGAACGTACGCACGCGGCGGACACGGAAACTCAGCAAGGTGGAGCGCAGGATTGCCTGCATCGGCTTGGAATCATCGACGACGGCAATATCGAGATCCTCGATGACCCGGCCGAAAGCATAGTGTTTCGTCATTCGGATGCCCGCTCCCGGCGCAAGACCCAGGCAGGCAATCCCCCTGGCCGAAGATCAATCAACCATACGTGGCTTTCGCACCGGTTCACCTAACGACAGCAATTTTCATCGAAATTTCATCAAACTCGCCGGGACGAACTGTCCGGCGGCCTGTCGACGGACCCTATTCCCCCGGGAAAAGCGGCGGCAATTGGCGGCCTGGACGTCCCCCGAAGGCGGGCGGGGTTGCCCTATTACCTTAGGGAAATCATTTCTCTCCCGTTCCCCGCACAATCCTCATTATCCACATCGACACACTAGATATTGGGCAGGTCACAAAAAGACCCACAACAGGTTGCTCGAGACGCTTGACCGTCACGAACGATTCACATTACCTTGAATCCAGTCGCGGGATGCGTCCTGACCGGCAGAATTCCAGGTGGGTTCTGACGGTCGAGGGTTTCCGGGTCGGGCACCAAAACCCGATCCTGGCGTTCTGGGGCGGGGCAAAATTCCTGCCCGGGGAAACCCGGGTTTCCAGTTTCATGTGCAAGACCCTGACCAGGCGGCGTCCCGTGCGATTCCGCCGACGGTTTCTTGCGGCCCCTGGCCAGCCGTTTCCCGGACGCATTTTCCGGGGAGACCGGCATTGGCCGGCTCCAGCCTGTCACAGCGATCCTTGCACCCTTTTTCGTGCGGGATCCGTTGCGGGAACACAGCATATCGTGACTTCGGGGGCTTTTGATGCTATATTTAGTATTAATTGGCCACTTCGCGCTTTAAGCCGGGCTTCAACCGGCGGATGACAGGGCGGCGTTGATCCGAAACAGCGAGCGGGGCGAATTCCAGCTTCCGGGCGCTGCGTGAAACGCCAACACACCGCTCCTTGCAGGATGCGGGAACACGAAGAAGGGGCAGTGAGATGCGGATCGAGCGGCGCTATACCAAGGAAGGCCAGTCTCCCTACGCCGAGATCGAATTCCGGACGACCACGAGCGAGATCCGCAATCCGGACGGCTCGATCGTGTTCCAGCTGGCCGACATCCAGGTACCGGCGCAGTTTTCCCAGGTTGCCGCCGACATCCTGGCCCAGAAGTATTTCCGCAAGGCCGGAGTGCCGGCCCGCCTGAAGGCGGTGGAGGAAAACACCGTCCCCTCCTGGCTGTGGCGCAAGGAAGCCGACACCAAGGCGCTGGCCAAGCTGCCGGAAAAGGATCGCCACGGTTCCGAGATCGATGCCCGGCAGGTCTTCGACCGGCTGGCCGGCACCTGGACCTACTGGGGCTGGAAGGGCGGCTATTTCGACACGGAAGCCGATGCGCAGACCTTCTATGACGAACTGCGCTACATGCTCGCCACGCAGAAGGTGGCGCCGAATTCGCCGCAGTGGTTCAACACCGGCCTGCACTGGGCCTATGGCATCGACGGCCCGAGCCAGGGCCACTTCTACGTCGACTTCAAGACCGGCAAGCTGACCCGCTCGGCCACCGCCTACGAGCACCCGCAGCCGCATGCCTGCTTCATCCAGTCGGTCGAGGACGATCTCGTCAACGAGAACGGCATCATGGACCTGTGGGTGCGCGAGGCGCGGCTGTTCAAATACGGCTCGGGCACCGGCTCCAACTTCTCCCGCCTGCGCTCCGAGGGAGAGAAGCTTTCGGGCGGCGGGAAGTCCTCCGGCCTGATGAGCTTCCTGAAGATCGGCGACCGCGCGGCCGGCGCCATCAAGTCGGGCGGCACGACGCGGCGCGCGGCCAAGATGGTCGTGGTCGACATCGACCATCCCGACATCGAGGACTACATCAACTGGAAGGTCAAGGAGGAGCAGAAGGTTGCCGCGCTGGTGACCGGCTCCAAGATCTGCCAGAAGCACCTGACCGCCATCATGAAGGCCTGCGTCAACTGCGACGGCCCCGGCGACGACTGCTACGACCCGGCCAAGAACCCGGCCCTGAAGCGCGAGATCCGCGCCGCCAAGAAGATGATGGTGCCGGAGAACTACATCTACCGCGTCATCCAGTTCGCCCGTCAGGGCTACACGGGGATCGAGTTCCCGACCTACAATACCGACTGGGACTCCGAGGCGTATCTGACTGTCGCAGGCCAGAACTCCAACAACTCGGTACGTGTCACCGACGGCTTCCTGAAGGCGGTGATCGACGACGACACCTGGGATCTGACGGCGCGCCGCGACGGCAAGGTGATGAAGACCGTCAAGGCGAAGGAGCTTTGGGAGCAGATCGGCTATGCGGCCTGGGCTTCCGCCGATCCCGGCATCCAGTACCACACCACGATCAACGACTGGCACACCTGCCCGGCCTCCGGCGAGATCCGCGCGTCCAATCCGTGCTCGGAATACATGTTCCTGGACGACACTGCCTGCAATCTCGCCTCGCTGAACCTGCTGCAGTTCCGCCGCGAGGACCGCTCGTTCGATCATGCGTCCTTCGAGCATGCGGTCAGGCTGTGGACAATCGTGCTGGAAGTCTCGGTGCTGATGGCGCAGTTCCCCTCCAAGGAGATCGCGCAGCTTTCCTACGAGTTCCGCACGCTTGGCCTGGGCTACGCCAATATCGGCGGCCTGCTGATGACCTCCGGCATCTCCTATGACAGCGACGAAGGCCGCGCGCTCTGCGGCGCCATCACCGCGATCATGACGGGCGTCGCCTATGCGACCTCGGCGGAGCTTGCCGGCGAGCTCGGCGCCTTCCCCGGCTACAAGAAGAACGCCAAGCACATGCTGCGCGTGATGCGCAACCATCGCCGCGCCGCCTATGGCGAGGAACAGGGCTACGAGGGCCTGAGCACCAACCCGGTGCCGCTCGACCATGCCTCCTGCCCCGATCCGGTGCTGGTGGAACGGGCGAAGATTGCCTGGGACCGCGCACTGGAGCTTGGCGAAAAGCACGGCTACCGCAACGCCCAGTCGACGGTGATCGCGCCGACCGGCACGATCGGCCTGGTGATGGATTGCGACACCACGGGCATCGAGCCGGACTTCGCGCTGGTGAAGTTCAAGAAGCTGGCCGGCGGCGGCTACTTCAAGATCATCAACCGCGCGGTGCCGGAAGCGCTGCGGGCGCTCGGCTACAAGGAAAGCGAGATCGCCGAGATCGAGGCCTATGCGGTCGGCCACGGCTCGATCGACCAGGCGCCGGGCATCAATCCTGGCTCTCTGCGGGCACGCGGCTTCACCGACGAGGCGCTGGCGAAGCTCGCGGCGTCGCTGAAGTCGGCCTTCGACATCAAGTTCGTCTTCAACCGCTGGACGCTCGGCGACGACTTCCTGGTCAAGTCGCTCGCCGTGCCGGCGGACAAGCTGAACGATCCGGAGTTCGACCTCCTCTCCTTCCTCGGCTTCACGAAGGGCGAGGTCGAGGCGGCCAACACCCACGTCTGCGGCGCGATGACGCTGGAAGGCGCACCGCACCTGAAGTTCGAGCACTATCCTGTGTTCGACTGCGCCAACCCCTGCGGACGCATCGGCAAGCGCTACCTTTCGGTGGAAAGCCACATCCGCATGATGGCTGCGGCCCAGCCCTTCATCTCCGGTGCGATCTCCAAGACGATCAACATGCCGAACAACGCCACCGTCGAGGAGTGCAAGGAAGCCTACATGCTGTCCTGGCGGCTGGCGCTGAAGGCCAACGCGCTCTATCGCGACGGCTCCAAGCTCTCGCAGCCGCTGAACTCGCAGCTGCTGGCGGACGCCGAGGACGACGAGGAGGATGCGGTGGAAGCGCTCGTCGCCCAGCCGCAGGCCGCGCGGGCCGAGGTGATCGCCGAGCGCATCGTCGAACGCATCGTGGAGCGCGCCGTGCGCTCGCGCGAAAAGATGCCCGACCGGCGCAAGGGCTATACCCAGAAGGCGCGCGTCGGCGGCCACAAGGTCTACCTGACCACCGGCGAATACGGCGACGGCCGCCTCGGCGAGATCTTCATCGACATGCACAAGGAAGGGGCCGCCTTCCGCTCGCTGATGAACAACTTCGCCATCGCCATCTCGCTCGGCCTGCAATACGGCGTGCCGCTGGAGGAATATGTCGACGCCTTCACCTTCACCCGCTTCGAGCCGGCGGGCATGGTGCAGGGCAACGAGGCGATCAAGAGCGCGACCTCGATCCTCGACTACATCTTCCGCGAACTGGCCGTGTCCTATCTCGGCCGCAACGACCTGGCGCATGTGCCGCCGGAGGCGATCGGCAACACGGTGCTCTCCAGCGGAGCGAACGAAGGCCGCGCCGACGATCCGCACCATCCGGTCGTCTCGCACGGCCTGGTGCGCGGCCAGACCGAGCGCTTCCGCCTCGTGAGCAAGCCGAACGAGCCGGCCGGCTCCCTCTCCTCCGCGCCTTCGGCCCGCAGCGGCGGCGGCGCACGGGCGCAGACGGCGGCGGTCGCCACCGCCTTCCGCCGCGACGCGGCAGCGGAGGCCGAGCCGGAGATCCCGGTCGGCACGTCGGAGGCCCCGGCGCCCAGCATCGCCCAGAAGGTCGCCCAGGCACGGATGAAGGGCTACGAAGGCGAAAGCTGCCCGGAATGCGGCAACTTCACCATGGTGCGCAACGGCACCTGCCTGAAGTGCGACACCTGCGGCTCGACCAGCGGCTGCAGCTGACCGGGGTTGGACGGTTCGACGTCAATTAGAAAACCCGCCCGATCGAAGACGATCGGGCGGGTTTTGTCTTGCCGAGGAAGGCGACAGGCGCTTCCGGCGGAGAGCAGCCATTCGTTGAAAAATGGAGCGAACGGCTGCGATCGAGACCATCGCGGGCATCCGCCGCCCGCGCTATTCGACCACTTCGATCTCGCTTGGCCGCCAGGACTTGTCGAAGAACGACGCAAGCGGACTGTAGAGCCGCAGGATGGTGACCCAGCCCTTTTGCGGATCGGTCTGGATCCAGTTGCCGCGCGCTACGCCTTCGGGCTGCTCCGGCGCGAACCAGACTGTCGTCGTCCCGTCCTCCGCAGCTTCGGCAGCAGGTGACGGATAGCTTTGGCTGCCGGCACGCGGGTACTTTTGCGGTGTCACCAGCATCGAGCGCGTCTGATTGTCATAGAGCGTGAAGGACCAGAACGCCGCCGCCGG
>NZ_JACFXV010000044.1 GCF_014050225.1 Stappia albiluteola
GCTGAATTCACGAAACAAGTGCAACACCTGCTAAGGTGTTGCCGCGATGGGACAAAGTTACGATCAGTTGAGCCTGCGGGAGCGGGTAAAGATAGAGCTGTGGCACCGGGAAGGGCGCTCGCTGCGCTGGATCGGACGGCAACTGGGTCGTTCGGCTGCCACGATCAGCCGCGAGTTGCGGCGCAATGCCAGGCCGACCAAGCAGTGGTGCGGCAGCTATGACGGGGAACGGGCGCACGGACTGGCCCTCCGGCGCCGGCGCTGGGATGCCCGCTACAAGCTGGCACGCCAGCCGGCGCTGCGCGACATGGTCAGGCAACGCCTTGCGATGGGACAGTCACCCGAACAGATCGCCGGCCGGCTGGCGCGCGAGCACGGTGGCACGCTCATCAGCCATGAGTCCATCTACCGCTTCGTTTATCACCGCTCGGCGCAAAAGGATTACTGGCACCGCCTACTGCCGCGCGCCAAGAACCGCAGGGGCCGCCTGGGCCTGCGCGGCGGCTCGTCCGTCAGCTTCATCAAGCTGCGCCGCCCGCTGGCCCAACGTCCCGCCGAGGCCGACGACAGGGCCACGCCGGGCCACTGGGAGGCCGACCTCATGGCCTTTTCCCGCTATGGCCAGTATGTGCTGGTCACCCATGAGCGCAGCTCGCGCATCCTCACCATCGATCGGCTGTCGCGAAAGACCGCGCGCGCCGTCGTCCAGGCCCTGGTTCAGCGCTTCGGTCCGCTGCCCCGCCTGTTGCGCCGGTCGCTCACCTTCGACAATGGCACGGAATTCGCCTTGCATTTCGAACTCACGGACAGGCTCGGCCTCGCCACCTTCTTCTGCGATCCGCACGCCCCCTGGCAGAAGGGTGGCATCGAGAATGCCATCGGCCGCATGCGCAAGATCTTGCCGCGCAAGTCGGATCTGGCAACCATCGATCAAGGCCAAATCCGACAGTTGGTCGAGCACTACAACAATACCCCGCGCAAATGCCTTGCCTTCAGGACGCCGAATGAGGTCTTCTCGGAACTCCTCAACCGTGTTGCACTTCAAACGTGAACCCACCTGTGCAGCTGCGCAGGCATGACAGGGCATGCGGCTGCCTCTCTGCCGTACCCTTTGGCTCGTCATACGCGGGCTCGACCCGCGTATCCAATCTGCGTCTCCCCTTGCCGCAGACTTCCGATGGATCGCCGGGTCTGGGCCCGGCGAAGACGAGCGGAAAAGCGGTGCCTTCATTTGACGGCTGAGAGCGGGGCGAGTTCCGTCCACACATATGCTCCTTGTGCCGGGCGCAGGCGTCACCTACCTGTCTCTTCGTGTCGACGAAACTCCGGGAAGCATGAAAAGACGATGATCGCTGCAGCCTTCCGCGCCGCCTCCCAGGTTTTCGAGCAGCCCTTCCGGGCGATCTTCTGGAAATCGCTGGGCTTCACGCTTGCCGCACTCTTCCTGATCTGGCTGCTGCTGAACGGTGTGGTCTCGAGTTTTCTGACACTCCCCTATGCCTGGCTCGACACCGCGTTGTCGATCCTGACCGGGATCGGTGCCTTTATCGGGCTTGGATTCCTGGTGGCGCCGGTCACCGCCTTGTTCGCCGCCTTCTTCCAGGATGACGTCGCCGCGATCGTGGAGGCGGAGGACTATCCGGCCGAGGGTATCGGCCGGGCAATGCCCATTGCGCAATCGATCGCGATCACGCTCAAGTTCACCGGCGTCGTGATCCTCGGCAATATCCTGGCGCTGCTGCTCCTGCTGATACCCGGCATCAACCTCGTCGCCTTCTTCCTGGTGAACGGCTATCTGCTCGGTCGGGAGTTCTTCGAGTTCGCGGCCATGCGCTTTCATTCGCCGGCCGAGGCACGGGCCCTGCGCAAGGCCAAGGCCGGCACGGTTTTCCTGGCCGGGCTGGTGATCGCCGGCGTCCTCGCAGTTCCCTTTCTCAACCTGTTGACGCCGATCTTCGCCACGATCTTCATGGTGCATCTGTATAAGGGCGCGCGCCGGACGAGCGCGGCCCCATCGTCAAATCTTACGTAAACGTAAGGTAGAGTCTCGCCTCCACACGGATCCACGCGGTGTTTCGCTGGCGGGCATTTCATTATCAAGTCCGCATACAATGCGCGTCCCGCAGGTTGTAGGGACGCGTGCGCGAAATTTTTTTGGCTGCATAATCGGCTACACCCTTCTGATACTTTGACGCGCCGAACTTCTGGCGTTAGAACGCGATCAGACAACGCCTTGATGTAGCTAACGTTTACGTAAGCGTGAGCTTTGTGAGGCGGACGGGAGAAAAGGGTCCATGTCGAACGCCGATATCAAGGCCAATCGGCCGCTGTCGCCGCATCTTCAGATCTACAAGCCGATCCTGACCATGGTCATGTCGATCGTGCACCGCATTACCGGCGCCGCGCTCTATTTCGGCACCGCACTGGTGGCCTGGTGGCTGATCGCCGCCGCCTCGGGGCCGACATATTTCGATTTCGTCAGCGAGATCTACGGTTCGTTCATCGGCCGGCTCGTGCTCTTCGCCTTCACCTGGGCGCTTGTGCATCACATGCTCGGCGGCCTCAGGCACCTGGCCTGGGACATGGGCTACGGCTTCGACCGGCAGGCGCGCGAGTGGATGGCCAAGGCCAACCTCGCAGGCTCCATCGCGCTGACGATCCTGCTTTGGATCATCGGCTACGCCGTTCGCTGAGGGAGAGTGACATGAGCGATATGCGCACACCCCTTGCCAAGGTTCGCGGCCTCGGCTCCGCCAAGGACGGCACCCAGCATTTCTGGCGCCAGCGCGTTACGGCGGTCGCCAACGTCTTCCTGATCTCGTTTTTCGTGATCTTCATCATCGCCATGCAGGGCGAAAGCCATGCCGGCGTGGTCGAGAGCCTCTCGAACCCGGTCGTGGCGATCCTGCTCCTGCTGGTGATCTCCTCCGCCGTCTATCACATGAAGCTCGGCATGCAGGTGATTATCGAGGATTACGTTCACGGCGAGGGCGTGAAGTTCGCCGCACTCATGGCCAATACCTTCTTCTGCGCGCTGATCGGCTTCGGATCGATCTTCGCGGTGCTCAAGATCAGCTTCGGAGGCTGAATTACATGGCGACCGGAAAAGCCTATTCCTTCGTCGACCATTCGCATGACGTCGTTGTGGTCGGCGCCGGCGGCGCGGGCCTGCGCGCGACGCTCGGCATGGCCGAACAGGGATTGCGGACGGCCTGCATCACCAAGGTCTTCCCGACGCGCTCGCATACGGTGGCGGCCCAGGGCGGCATCGCGGCGAGCCTGACCAACATGACGCCGGACAGCTGGCAGTGGCACATGTACGACACCGTCAAGGGGTCGGACTGGCTCGGCGACGTCGACGCCATGGAATACATGACGCGCGAGGCGCCGGCCGCCGTCTATGAGCTTGAGCATTACGGCGTGCCCTTCTCGCGCACCGAGGAAGGCAAGATCTACCAGCGCCCCTTCGGCGGCCACATGCAGAATTTCGGCGACGGCCCGCCCGTACAGCGCACCTGCGCGGCGGCTGACCGGACCGGCCACGCCATCCTGCACACGCTCTATGGCCAGGCGCTGCGTCACAACGCGGAATTCTACGTCGAGTACTTCGCCCTCGACCTTATCATGTCGAAGGACGGCATCTGCACAGGCGTGATCGCCTGGAACCTCGACGACGGCACCATCCACCGCTTCTCGGCCAAGATGGTCGTGCTCGCGACGGGCGGCTACGGCCGCGCCTATTTCTCGGCGACCTCGGCCCATACCTGCACCGGCGACGGCGGCGGCATGGTGGCGCGCGCGGGCCTGCCGCTGCAGGACATGGAATTCGTGCAGTTCCACCCGACCGGTATCTACGGGTCGGGCTGCCTGATCACGGAAGGCGCGCGCGGCGAAGGCGGCTATCTGGTCAATTCCGAGGGCGAGCGCTTCATGGAGCGTTACGCACCGTCGGCCAAGGACCTCGCCTCGCGCGACGTGGTGTCGCGCTGCATGACGATCGAGATCCGCGAAGGTCGTGGCGTGGGCAAGAACAAGGACCACATCTTCCTTCATCTCGACCATCTCGATCCCGCGCTGCTGCACGAGCGTCTGCCCGGCATTTCCGAATCGGCGAAGATCTTCGCCGGCGTGGACCTGACCAAGGAGCCGATCCCGGTCCTGCCGACCGTCCACTACAACATGGGCGGCGTGCCGACGAACTACTGGGGCGAAGTGCTCAACCCGACCAAGAACGATCCGAATGCCATTCAGCCCGGCCTGATGGCTGTGGGCGAGGCGGGATGCGCCTCGGTGCACGGCGCCAATCGCCTGGGCTCCAACTCGCTGATCGACCTTGTGGTGTTCGGCCGCGCGGCTGCGATCAAGGCGGGTGAGGTCGTCGACCGCAAGGCGTCGGTGCCGAGCCCGGACGAGGCTTCGTGCGATGCGATCATGGACCGGTTCGACCGTCTGCGTCATGCCAATGGCGGCACGCCCACTTACCAGCTTCGCGACCGCATGCAGCGCGCGATGCAGGAGGATGCGGCCGTGTTCCGCACCAGCGAGACGCTTGACCAGGGTTGCAAGCGCATCAGCACGATCTGGGACGAGATGGCCGATATCAAGGTCTCCGACCGCTCGATGATCTGGAATTCGGATCTCGTCGAGACGATCGAGCTCACCAACCTGATGGCCAATGCCATCACCACCGTCTACAGCGCCGAGGCGCGCAAGGAGAGCCGCGGCGCGCATGCCCGTGAGGACTTCTCCAAGCGCGACGACGAAAACTGGCGCAAGCACACGCTTGCCTGGGTGGACGAGGCCGGCAAGGTGACGCTCGACTATCGTCCGGTGATCACCGAGACGCTGCTTCCCGTCGAGCAGGGCGGTATCGATCCGAAGAAGATCCTGCCGAAGGAACGAGTGTATTGATTTCGGCATGGCGCCGGATGGTCGGACCGCAGGTCCGTTGTCCGACGCCGGCCTCGATCAGCCTGCATGGATTTGGGCCCGCAGCCGGCCTTGAAGGCGGCGCGGGCGTCAAAGCGGAGCGAAATGGAAAATGGTTCAGCTGACGCTTCCGAAGAATTCGCAAATGACCGAGGGCAAGGTCTGGGACAAGCCGGCCGGCGCGACTAATGTCCGGGAGTTCAAGATCTATCGCTGGAGCCCGGATGACGGTCGCAATCCCCGCGTCGACACCTTCTATGTCGATCTCGACGATTGCGGGCCGATGGTGCTCGACGCGCTCATCAAGATCAAGAACGAGGTCGACCCGACCCTGACGTTCCGCCGGTCCTGCCGGGAAGGCATCTGCGGTTCGTGCGCGATGAATATCGACGGCACGAACACGCTCGCCTGCACGCGCGGCATGGACGAGGTCAAGAGCGAGACGGTCAAGATCTACCCGCTGCCGCATATGCCGGTGGTGAAGGACCTGGTGCCCGACCTGACGCGCTTCTACGCCCAGCATCGCTCCATCGAACCGTGGCTGAAGACCGAGTCTCCGGCGCCGGAAAAGGAATGGCGGCAGAGCCGCGAGGATCGCGCCAAGCTCGACGGTCTCTACGAGTGCATCCTGTGCGCCTGCTGTTCGACGTCCTGCCCGAGTTATTGGTGGAATGGCGACCGCTATCTTGGCCCCGCCATCCTGCTGCAGGCCTATCGCTGGCTGATCGACAGCCGCGACGAGGCGACGGGCGAGCGGCTCGACAATCTCGAGGATCCGTTCCGGCTCTATCGCTGCCACACCATCATGAACTGCGCGCATGTCTGCCCGAAGGGCCTGAACCCGGCCAAGGCGATTGCCGAGATCAAGAAGATGATGGTGGAACGGCGAGTCTGAACCGCTTCGTCTCCGGCAAGCCAGATTTCAGGGCGCGGAAGGCACGGCCTCCGCGCCCTTTTTTTCATTCTTTCCGGATGCAGCTTGCCTCCTGATCGCCGTTCCTTTTACGTTCTCAGTGTCATTCGAAGGAGGACGTGATGGGTATTCTCGATCACATCGGTTTTGCCGTCAGCGACTATGCTGCCTCCAAGGCCTTCTATGAAAAGGCGTTCGAGCCGATCGGCATTACTCTCCTGATGGAGGTGGGCGCCGAGGCAACTGGCGGCGAGAGCCATTGCGGCTTCGGTCGGCAGTTTCCCGAATTCTGGATCGGAACGGGCAAGCCGCTTGCCGGGTGTCTGCACGTGGCTTTCACGGTGGACACGCGCGCGGAGGTCGACGCGTTCCATCGCGCGGCAATTGCCGCCGGCGGCCGCGACAATGGCGCGCCGGGCCTTAGACCGCAATATCATCCAAGCTACTATGGCGCCTTCATTCTTGACCCGGACGGGCACAATATCGAGGCGGTCTGCCACAAGGCAACCTGACTGGCTCACCCCCAGACCGGGCTGGTGAAGATGGCAAGGGTGCTGGCCGTCGCCGCTATCCAGGCAATCGAGCGGGGCGTGGCCCGGTCGACCCAGTAGCAGGCGGTGTAGATGATCCTGAGTCCGACGAACAGGACGGCCAGCCTGTCGATCCAGGCGGCGTCGCCGCCATGTCCCAGCGCGACGATCACCGAAATCGCGAAAAAGGGAAACGCCTCGAAGCCGTTTGCCTGCGCCGCCTGCGCGCGCGAGCGGAACCCCGCCTTCCAGTAGTCGGGGTCGCGCGGTCTGGCGTTGTCGAATTCGCGGGAAATCTTTGCCGGATAGACCGCAAGGATCGGCAGGAAGGCGGCAACGAGGATGCACCAGACGGCTATCGGCATGCGGGTAGGCCCTGTCAGTGAGTGGTCGCGGCAGGAATACCGCAACGGTTCTGCTGTGTTTGCGCTTTCCCGTCAATTTGATCCTGCTCAAGGAGTGAACCGGTGTCTTCGCGCATGACAGAACCGACAGGCGGCGGCCGCCGACGGGTCAGGCTGCCGCGTTCTCCAGGAGAGGGTTATCGCTATGGCTGTCGGCGATTGGCAGAATTTCATTGAGCAGACGGACGCGCGCATGGCGGCGTTGCGCAAGGGCATACCGGGCGTTGCCAAGGGTTTTCATGAAATCGCGAGATCGTCGATCGGCGAGGGCGCACTCGATTCCAAGACGAAGGAACTGATCGCGCTGGCGATCGGCATCACGGCCCGCTGCGACGGTTGTCTTGCCTATCATGCCAAGGCGGCCGCGAAACTGGGCGCCACGCGCGAGGAGGTGATGGAGGCGATCGGCGTCGCCGTCTACATGGGCGGCGGGCCGTCGATGATCTACGGCGCCGAGGCGCTCGCCGCCTTCGATGCGCTCTCAGGCGGCTGAAACCGGCGCACTGAGCATCGCAAATCCGTATTGCGGTGCACTGTTGCATTGCACAATTTCAGGCTGTGCCGCAAAGGTGTCCAATTCCTGTCACACGGCCGTCCACGGAACATCGTATCCAGATGATGTCAAACGATGATTCGTGCGAATCGCACGTCGCGGAAAGTGCGAGGAGAAGAAAACGATGACGGCGACGACTGTGCTGTTCGTGTGCGAGGACAATGCCAGCCTCAGCCTGATGGCCGAGGCCTGCATGAACGCGGCTTCCGATGGTCGGCTCCGCGCATTTTCCGCCGGTCCGCGCCCATCCAGCAAGGCCAACCCTGCGGTTCCCCGCCTGCTCGGCGAAATCGGCATCGGCGCTGCTGGGCTCTCACCCAAGTCCTGGGAGTTCTTCGCGTTGCCGCACGCGCCGGCGCCCGATGCGCTGGTCTTCCTTTGCGAATCCGCGGCCCGTCACCCAATTCCTTCCTGGCCGGTGCCGCCGGTCAGCCTTGTCTGGCCGGTTGCGGCTGATACCGAAGGGCTTCCGGCGGGCCAGCGTCTCAGGGCCAGCCTGAGGCGCATCCGTGCCGATATCGAGCGCGCGCTGCTCACCGGCGTCTTCGAGACCGTGGCCACGCTGCGCCAGACCAGGATGAACAAGGTCGCCAGGGCGCCCTTTGACGGGAGAGCCGGCTTCGGCGACCTCGTGGCGACCGGATGAGGATATTCGCCCTCAGGCCCGCCTCTTGCGGCCTGCCTCCACCACCGCTTCTGCAAAGGCGAAACCATCGCTCATCGCTTCGCGGAACAGGCTGAAGAAGGAGGGACTCGTCGGTTCCAGGCGGCCGATCACGTCGCCTGCCTCGAAGGTCAGTTCGGCGGCGAACTTGCGTGCCAGCACCTGCATGGCGCGATTGGTTGCCAGGCAGTTGATGTAGATGTGCGAAAGCCCCCGATTGCGCGCGGCAATCAGCGTCAGCTCCATCAGCTTCGTACCGACCCCCGACTTCTGCCAGCCGTCTTCCACCGAGAAGGCGGCTTCCGCCATGGTCCGGTTGTCGATTGGCCGCAATTCCGCGACGGCGCGCAACGTCCCGCCAACGAAGAAGCCATGGATCACGGTGCCGAGCGTTAGGCTCGTTTCCGCGTAGCTGCGTAGGAAGGCGTCGCTTGCCTTCATTGCGAATCGGCTGCGACGGGCTTCCGGCGACAGCCTGAGCAAATGGTCGCGGAACTGCGCCAGTTCCGCATAAGTCAGTTTTCGGATATGCCCGTTGTCGATTTCACGCGGCATGTCTCGCTCCTTCCGATCCTCAACGATCCATGGTGCGAGCCGCTCCTTGGTCTTCCCTTGGCCCGATCTTGCCCGAAAAGTCGGCGATTATTCGGGATTGTGCCTTGAACCCGCAGGAATCTGCGCTTTTTTTTCGAGGTGCGGGCGAATGTTTTCGAATCTGCCAGCCAAACGGTAGGCGATTATACCGCATCGCAGCAACGTTGGCCCCTATATAATTGTGCGGTGCGAAATGTCCATGGTCACGATATTGCCTGTTTCAGGTTTATCAAGGTTTCATACACCATAACGGAGCGTGCGCCGTGGGAGCCCGGGCTTGCCACCGGGAAGATGCCAAGGATATCAGGGGCGCTAAAGGATCTAAGTTTCGAGCTTGTTTCATTCCAACCGGCCCAATCGGGATGGACTATGCTCCAGGAAAGGACTCGCAAGCGATGAATCGTCATCTCTCCCTCGCTTTTGTCGTCGCCTTGGCGATTGCGGCTGCGGGCTGCCAAAGGCTTGGATGGAGCAGTTCGCGCCCCGCGCCCCTGCCGGCGACGCCGACGCCGCCCGTCGCGAGCGAACCTCTGGCCCCGCTGCCGGGCACGGAGCAGACGGGGCTTCCCTCCGATCAGCAGCAGCCATTCGGCACCGAGGAGCAGCAGGTGGCTGCCGCTCCGCTCGAACCACCGGCGGATGCCAAGGAAATCGGTCGTTCCGACCTTCTCGGCGGCTGGTCCATCGCCTCCGGTGCGGATAACTGCAAGCTGTTCATGACGCTGACCACCTGGAGCGGCGGCTACCGGGCGAATTCGCGCGGCTGCAACTCTTCCGACCTGCAGCGGATCTCGGCCTGGGATCTGAGCGGCAAGCAGGTGGTGCTGAAGGATGAGTCCGGCGCGACCGTCGCCCAGCTCTATTCGGCGGGCGCCGAACAGTTCAGCGGCCAGACTTCGGGCGGTCAGGCGATCTCGGTCTATCGCTGAGCGATCGTGCCGGGGCTCGCCCGGTGCCAATCTGGAAAAGGGAGGCGGTGGAATGTCGCTTTGGCCCGTCCTCGAAGACGAGGAAATGTCGCCCGCCTCCCGTGCGGTCCTGGATGATATCCGCCGGACCAGGAACACGGACTTCGTCAATAATTTCTGGCGGGTTCTGGCAAACGATCCCGCGCTTCTGAAGCGGACCTGGGAAAGCCTGAAGGACGTCATGGCGCCCGGCGCGCTGGACCCGTTGACCAAGGAAATGCTCTATCTCGCCGTCTCGCTCGCCAATTCCTGCGACTATTGCGTTCGCTCTCATACGGCTGCCGCGCGCGCGAAGGGCATGAGCGAGGCTCAGCTTGGCGAGCTTCTGGGCGTAGTCGGCATGGCGAGCGAAACCAACAAGCTGGCCGCCGGGTTGCAGGTTCCGGTCGACGAAGCATTCTTGGCCCCAGTTTCCGCTTCCGGGAACGCAGGCAATTGAACGAAGGGCCCTCTTGCCTTTTGCCGGCTCCCTTGGCAATTGCGAAGCTGCACGGCGCTTAGCCCACGTTCAGGCGCGTAGAAGCTCATGAATGACAGTTCAATACAGCCGGGCACCCTGCCCATGGCTCCCTCCGTCGCCGGTCGCTATGCGGCTCTGGTTGCGGCGGGGGAAATTGATGCAGATCCGGCACAGCAGGCGGTCGTCGGTCGCCTTGATCATCTGAATTCCGTGCTCGGCGATGTCGAGCTTGCCTCCAAGAAGAGTTCGCTCGGCTGGCTGTTCGGCAAGCGGCGCGCGCCGGCCGATCCGGTGAAGGGGCTCTACATCTGGGGTTCCGTCGGGCGCGGCAAGACCATGTTGATGGACCTGTTCTTCGAGGTGGCGACCGTGCGGCGCAAGCGGCGGGTGCATTTCCACGAATTCATGGAAGACGTGCACGATCGGGTCCACCGCACCCGGCTTGCCATCAAGGCGGGCACGATCAAGGGCAGCGATCCCATTCCGCCGGTTGCCGCGGAGATTGCCGAAGAAACCCGGCTCTTGTGCTTCGACGAATTCGCCGTGACCGACATTGCCGATGCGATGATCCTTGGGAGGTTGTTCACCCATCTTTTCGATCTCGGCGTCGTGGTGGTTGCAACGTCGAATGTCGATCCGCAGGATCTTTACAGGGATGGGCTCAATCGCGGCCATTTCATGGGGTTCATCTCGCTGCTTCAAGCCAGGGTCGATGTCATGCGCCTGGATGCCAGGACTGATTACCGGCTGGAAAAGCTTGCCGGCGCCGCCGTCTACGTGACGCCGCTGGGGGCCGAAGCGGATGCGGCCATGGAAGGCCTCTGGCGCAAGCTCACCCATGGAATGACGGCGCATGCGGAAGAACTGGAGGCGAAGGGGCGCAAGATCGCAGTTCCCCGCACGGTCGCCGGCGTCGCGAGGTTTACGTTTGCGGAACTTTGCGAGCGGCCGCTGTCGGCGGCAGACTATCTGCGCATCGCGCACGCCTATCATACCATCGTCCTGGAAGGCGTGCCCGTTATGGCGCTGGCACAGCGCAATGCCGCCAAGCGTCTCATCAATCTGGTCGATGCGCTCTATGACAATCGCATCAAGTTGGTCGTGTCGGCCGCCGCCGAGCCGGACGGGCTTTACACCGCCACCACGGGTGCGGAATCCTTCGAGTTCGCCCGCACCGCCTCGCGCCTCATCGAAATGCGCTCCGAGGCCTGGCTTGCGGGCTCCGAAGTCGACACTGCTTCCTGAATGCGCCGGTTGACTCCGCCGGGCAGGTAAAAGGCATCAAAAACCGCTGCGCCGGGCGCAATAATCTTTTGTTCAGGTTGCACGTGACGAACAAAGGGAGTAGTGCGGTGCCCGGTCATCGCAGCATGGCGCATGCTCCAGTTTACGTAAAGGGAAACCTAAGGACATGGCTCGAAACAAGATCGCATTGATCGGCGCAGGACAGATCGGCGGCACGCTCGCCCACCTCGCTGGTCTGAAGGAACTCGGAGATATCGTCCTTTTCGACATTGCCGAGGGCACCCCGCAGGGCAAGGCCCTGGACATTGCCGAATCCTCGCCTGTCGACGGTTTCGACGCCAAGCTTTCCGGCGCCAATTCCTACGAGGCGATTGCCGGTGCCGACGTGGTGATCGTGACGGCCGGCGTGCCGCGCAAGCCAGGCATGAGCCGCGACGATCTGCTCGAGATCAATCTCAAGGTGATGGAGCAGGTCGGCGCGGGCATCAAGAAGCATGCCCCGGACGCTTTCGTCATCTGCATCACCAACCCGCTCGACGCCATGGTCTGGGCGCTGCAGAAGTTTTCGGGCCTGCCGTCCAACAAGGTCGTCGGCATGGCCGGCGTGCTGGACAGCTCGCGCTTCCGCTACTTCCTGGCCGAGGAGTTCAACGTCTCGGTCGAGGACGTGACGGCCTTCGTGCTCGGCGGCCACGGCGACACCATGGTGCCGCTGACCCGCTATTCCACCGTTGCCGGCATTCCGTTGACCGACCTCGTCAAGATGGGCTGGTGCACGGCCGAGCGGCTGGAGCAGATCGTTCAGCGCACCCGTGACGGCGGTGCGGAGATCGTCAGCCTGCTGAAGACGGGCTCGGCCTTCTACGCGCCGGCGGCCTCCGCCATCGCGATGGCCGAAAGCTACCTGAAGGACAAGAAGCGCGTGCTGCCCTGCGCCGCGCATCTTGCCGGCGAATATGGCCTGTCCAACACCTATGTCGGCGTTCCGGTCGTGATCGGTGCCGGTGGCGTCGAGCGCGTCATCGAGATCGACATGAACAACGACGAGAAGGCGATGTTCGACAAGTCGGTCGCCGCCGTCGACGGCCTGATTCAGGCCTGCAAGAAGATCCAGCCGGCTCTCGCCTGATCTTCGCTCCATCGCGGGGCCGGTGGGCCCCGCGCCCCGGGCGGCCTTTTCCCGGGGACCGGTTTGGCCCGCGTCGATGCAATGGCTCATGCGCGGGCCGATCCTGCGGCACATCTCCAGCTTGAGGGATCACGCGCATGAACATTCATGAATACCAGGCGAAGGCGGTGCTGAAGGAATATGGCGCGCCGGTTGCCGAGGGCGTCGCCATATTCTCGGCCGACGAGGCGGAAGCGGCGGCGAAGAAGCTGCCTGGCCCGCTTTGGGTCGTGAAGTCCCAGATCCATGCCGGCGGACGCGGCAAGGGCAAGTTCAAGGAACTCGGCCCCGACGCGAAGGGTGGCGTGCGGCTTGCCTTCTCCGTCGAGGACGTCGTCAAGAATGCGCGCGAGATGCTGGGCAACACGCTCGTCACCAAGCAGACGGGCGCGAGCGGCAAGGTTGTGAACCGCCTCTATATCGAGGACGGCGCCGACATCGACCGCGAGCTCTACCTGTCGCTGCTGGTCGATCGCAGCGTGGGGCGCGTGGCCTTCGTCGTCTCCACCGAGGGCGGCGTCGACATCGAGACGGTCGCCGAGGAAACGCCGGAAAAGATCGTCACCCTGCCGATCGATCCGGAAACGGGCGTAACGGCGGAAGATGCGGGCAGGCTTTGCGATGCGCTGCGCCTGGAGGGCGAGGCCCGCGCCGACGGGCTGAAGATCTTTCCGATTCTCTACAAGGCCTTCGTCGAGAAGGACATGAGCCTTCTCGAGGTCAATCCGCTGATCGTCATGAAGGACGGCCGGGTGCGCCTGCTCGATGCCAAGGTCTCCTTCGACGGCAACGCGCTCTTCCGCCATCCGGACATCGTCGCGCTGCGCGACAAGACGGAAGAAGACGAGAAGGAAATCGAGGCCTCCAAATACGACCTCGCCTATGTGGCGCTCGACGGCGACATCGGCTGCATGGTCAATGGCGCCGGCCTTGCCATGGCGACCATGGATATCATCAAGCTCTACGGCTCCGAGCCGGCGAACTTCCTCGATGTCGGCGGCGGCGCCTCCAAGGAAAAGGTGACGGCGGCGTTCAAGATCATCACCGCCGATCCGAATGTGAAGGGCATCCTGGTCAATATCTTCGGCGGCATCATGCGCTGCGATGTGATCGCGGAAGGCGTCGTTGCGGCCGTGAAGGAAGTCGGCCTCCAGGTGCCGCTGGTCGTTCGCCTTGAGGGGACCAACGTCCAGCTTGGCAAGGACATCATCAACAATTCGGGGCTCAACGTCATCGCCGCCGACGACCTTGACGATGCCGCCCAGAAGATCGTCGCCGCTGTGAAGGGGAAGAACTGATGTCCATTCTGGTCAACAAGGACACCAAGGTCATCGTCCAGGGCCTGACGGGCAAGACCGGCACCTTTCACACGGAACAGGCGCTCGCCTATAACGGCACCAGGATGGTGGCCGGCGTTCATCCCAAGAAGGGTGGCGAGACCTGGACGAGCGGGCTGGAAGGCGCGGCGGAACTGCCCATCTATGCCAGTGTCGGCGAGGCAAAGGAAGCGACCGGCGCCAACGCGTCGGTGATCTACGTGCCGCCGGCAGGAGCTGCGGCCGCGATCATCGAGGCGATCGAGGCGGAAATCCCCTTCATCGTCTGCATCACGGAAGGCATTCCGGTGATGGACATGGTCAAGGTCAAGGCGAAGCTCGAGAAGTCGAAGTCGCGCCTGCTCGGCCCGAACTGCCCGGGTGTGCTGACGCCGGACGAGTGCAAGATCGGCATCATGCCGGGCTCCATCTTCAAGAAGGGGTCGGTCGGCGTTGTCTCGCGCTCCGGCACGCTGACGTATGAAGCGGTGTTCCAGACCACCAATGCGGGCCTCGGCCAGACCACGGCCGTCGGTATTGGCGGTGACCCGGTCAAGGGCACCGAGTTCATCGACGTGCTCGAGATGTTCCTCGCCGACGACGAAACCAAGTCGATCATCATGATCGGCGAGATCGGCGGCTCGGCCGAGGAAGATGCCGCCCAGTTCCTCAAGGACGAGGCCAAGCGCGGGCGCAGCAAGCCAATGGTCGGCTTCATTGCTGGCCGCACCGCTCCTCCGGGCCGGACCATGGGCCACGCGGGCGCCGTCATCTCCGGCGGCAAGGGTGGCGCCGAGGACAAGATCGCAGCGATGGAAGCGGCGGGCATCCGCGTTTCCCCGTCGCCGGCCAAGCTTGGCGAGACGCTTGTCGAGGTTTTGAAGGGATAAAACTGTTTCGGCGCGCGAGTTTTCCCTTTTTAAACCGTGCGCCGGACACCATAGTAAGCTCGGTTTGGCTTTCGTTGCGGAAGCTGCCGACCTTTGAAGGACGGGGTTGGCGCGGGACACGCCCCGCGCTGATCTTTTAAATTCGGCTTTAGGGGCGCTGCGTGAAAGGGCACCCCACAAGGAGCAGGCGGAGTTTCTCCGCTATCAGGACAATGGCTCGGCAAGACGCGAACGCACAATTCGCGCTGACGTCGTTCCTTTACGGCGCCAACGCAGGCTATATCGAAGACCTCTACGCACAATATCAGGAAAACCCCACCTCTCTCGACGAGGAGTGGCGGGCGTTCTTCTCTGAGCTCCACGACAATCGCGACGACGTGCTGAAGGAGGCGCGCGGCGCCACCTGGGCTCGCCCGGACTGGCCGATCCCGGCCAATGGCGAACTGGTCAGCGCGCTTGACGGCAACTGGGGCGCGACCGAAAAGGTCATCGGCGACAAGATCAGGAACAAGGCGAAGGCCAAGGGCGTCGACATGAGCGACGCCGCGGTTCAGCAGGCGACGCGGGATTCCGTGCGCGCCCTGATGATGATCCGCGCCTACCGCATGCGCGGCCACCTGCATGCGGATCTCGATCCTCTGCAGCTGAGTTCCGGCGGCGATCACGAGGAACTGCACCCGGCTTCCTACGGTTTCAAGGAGAGCGACTGGGACCGCAAGATCTTCATAGATCACGTGCTCGGCCTCGAATTCGCGACCATCCGCGAGATGCTGGCGATCCTGAAGCGCACCTATTGCTCCACGCTTGGCGTCGAGTTCATGCATATTTCCGATCCGACGGAAAAGGCGTGGATCCAGGAGCGCATCGAGGGGCCGGACAAGCAGGTGACCTTCACGCCGGAAGGCAAGAAGGCGATCCTCAACAAGCTCATCGAGGCGGAAGGCTTCGAGAAGTTCATCGACGTCAAGTATACCGGCACCAAGCGCTTCGGCCTCGACGGCGGTGAGTCGCTGATCCCGGCGCTCGAGCAGATCATCAAGCGGGGCGGCGCCCTGGGTGTGCGGGACATCGTGCTGGGCATGGCCCATCGCGGCCGTCTGAATGTGCTCTCCCAGGTGATGATGAAGCCGCACCGGGCGATCTTCCACGAGTTCAAGGGCGGTTCCTTCCACCCGGACGACGTGGAAGGCTCGGGTGACGTGAAATACCACCTCGGCGCTTCCGCTGACCGTGCCTTCGACGGCAACAACGTCCACCTGTCGCTGACCGCCAACCCGTCGCACCTCGAGATCGTCGATCCGGTGGTGCTCGGTAAGGCGCGCGCCAAGCAGGATCAGCTGTCGGCGGTGAACGGACATTGGGTGGAGACGACCGAAGTCGATCGCTCCAAGGTGCTGCCACTGCTGCTGCACGGCGACGCGGCCTTCGCCGGCCAGGGCGTCGTTGCCGAATGCTTCGGCCTGTCGGCGCTGCGCGGCCATCGCACCGGCGGCTCGATCCACGTCATCATCAACAACCAGATCGGCTTTACCACCAATCCGCGCTTCTCGCGCTCGTCGCCCTATCCCTCGGACGTGGCGAAGATGATCGAGGCGCCGATCTTCCACTGCAACGGCGACGATCCGGAAGCGGTTGTGTTTGCCGCCAAGATCGCGACCGAATTCCGCCAGACATTCGGCAAGCCGGTGGTGATTGACATGATCTGCTACCGCCGCTTCGGTCATAACGAGTCCGACGAGCCGGCGTTCACGCAACCGATCATGTACCGAAAGGTGCGCAGCCATCCCACGACCCTGCAGATTTACGCCGAAAAGCTGATCCGCGAAGGCGTCGTGACCGCCGACGGCGTGGAGCAGATGAAGGCCGACTATCGCAAGCGGCTCGACGACGAGTTCGAGGCGGGACAGGCCTACAAGCCCAACAAGGCGGACTGGCTGGACGGTAAGTGGGCCGGCATGCGCCAGGCTCAGGACAATGACGATCCCCGCCGCGGCATGACGAGTCTCGCTCCCGCCGAGATCAAGACCCTTGGCGAACGGCTGACTCACGTGCCGGAGGGCTTCAACGTCCACCGCACCATCCGCCGTTTCATGGAAAACCGCCAGAAGATGTTCGAGTCGGGCGAGGGCTTCGACTGGGCGACTGCCGAAGCGCTGGCCTTCGCTTCGCTGCTCAGTGAGGGTCATCCCGTGCGCCTGTCCGGCCAGGACTGCGAGCGCGGCACCTTTTCGCAGCGCCATTCGGTGCTCTACGATCAGGAGACCGAATCCCGCTACATCCCGCTCAACAACCTCAAGGAGGGCCAGGCCCGCTATGAGGTGATCAACTCGATGCTCTCGGAAGAGGCGGTGCTCGGCTTCGAATATGGCTATTCGCTGAGTGAGCCGAACGCGCTCACGATGTGGGAAGCCCAGTTCGGCGACTTCGCCAACGGCGCGCAGGTGGTGTTCGACCAGTTCCTGACTTCCGGCGAGCGCAAGTGGCTCAGGATGTCGGGCCTCGTCTGCCTGCTGCCGCACGGCTACGAGGGCCAGGGGCCGGAGCATTCCTCGGCACGTCTGGAGCGCTTCCTGCAGATGTGCGCCGAAGACAATATCCAGGTCGCCAACTGCTCGACGCCGGCCAACTACTTCCACATCCTGCGCCGGCAGCTGAAGCGCGATTTCCGCAAGCCGCTAATCCTGATGACGCCGAAATCGCTGCTGCGCCACAAGCGGGCGATTTCGAAGTTTTCGGAGTTCAGCGACGGTTCCTCGTTCCATCGCCTGCTGTGGGACGATGCGCAGCTCAATCCGGGCGAGGGCATCAAGCTCGCGCCGGACAACAAGATCCGCCGCGTCGTCATGTGCACCGGCAAGGTCTATTACGATCTGCTGGAGGAGCGCGAGAAGCGGGGCATCAACGATGTCTACCTGCTTCGCGTCGAGCAGCTCTATCCGTTCCCGACCAAGGCGTTGGTGACGGAACTGTCGCGCTTCAAGAACGCGGACATGGTCTGGTGCCAGGAAGAACCCAAGAACATGGGTTCGTGGACCTTCATCCAGCCCTATGTGGAATGGGTTCTTGGTCAGATCGGCGCGAAGTGCGACCGTCCGCGCTATGTGGGGCGCGCGGCTTCGGCGGCGACCGCCACCGGCTTGATGTCCAAGCACCTGGCCCAGCTCCAGGCATTCCTCGACGAGGCCTTCGCCGCCTGAGGCGGAGGTCATTTCCAGTTACCGTTGATGCATGAGGAGCCCGGGCCTGCCGTAGGTTCGCCGAAGAAGGCGGCGGCCGGTCCGGGAGAAGCTCCGAAGAAGGCCCCGAAAAAGGCAAAGAGATACGATCATGGCGACCGAAATCCGAGTGCCCACGCTGGGCGAATCCGTGACCGAAGCGACCATCGCGCAGTGGTTCAAGAAGCCGGGCGATGCGATCAATGTCGATGAACCGATCGTCGAGCTTGAGACGGACAAGGTGACGGTCGAAGTGCCGGCGCCGGTATCCGGCACGTTGCAGGAAATCCTCGTCAAGGAAGGCGACACTGTCGAGGTCGGCGCTCTGCTCGGTCAGATTTCCGAGGGAGCAGGCGGTGCCAAGACTGCTCCCGCGGCAAAGGCCGAGGCGGCGCCTGCGGCGTCCGCGAAGTCTGCCGAAACCGTCGACGTGGTTGTGCCCTCCGCCGGCGAAAGCGTCACCGAGGCGGAAGTCGGCGAATGGATGGTGAAGGTCGGCGACATGGTGAAGGCCGACGACATCCTCGTCGAGCTTGAGACCGACAAAGCCGCGCAGGAAATCCCCGCACCCGCCGCCGGCAAGATCGTCGAGATCGCGGTCAAGACCGGCACCACCGTCCATCCCGGCGAGCTGCTGTGCCGCATCGCGGCCGGTGAGGGGGCTGCCGCCGCCACTGCCGCTCCGGCCAAGGCTCCGTCCGCCGCCAAGGGCGACGGCGGCATGCCTCCTGCGCCGTCCGCTGCCAAGATGATGGCTGAATCCGGCATTTCCGCCGCCCAGGTCGAAGGCACGGGCAAGCGCGGCCAGGTTCTCAAGGGCGACGTTATGGCCGCAATCTCCGGCGGCGCCACCCAGCAGACGTCCGCTCCGGCTCCTGCCGTCACGGTCCGCGCACCGAGCGCTCCTTCCGACGAGGTGCGCGAGGAGCGGGTTCGCATGACGAAGCTGCGCCAGACCATTGCCCGCCGCCTCAAGGATGCGCAGAACACGGCCGCAATGCTCACCACCTATAACGAGGTGGACATGGGCCCGGTGATGGAACTGCGCAAGCAGTACAAGGATCTCTTCGAGAAGAAGCACAATGTGAAGCTCGGTTTCATGGGCTTCTTCACCAAGGCAGTCTGCCATGCGCTGAAGGAAATCCCGGCGGTCAACGCCGAGATCGACGGCACCGATATCATCTACAAGAACTACTGCCACGTCGGCGTCGCCGTTGGCACGGACAAGGGCCTCGTCGTGCCGGTGGTACGCGATGCCGACCAGATGTCGATTGCCGAGATCGAGAAGAAGATCGCCGAATTCGGCCGAAAGGCCCGCGACGGCAAGCTCGGCCTCGACGAGATGCAGGGCGGCACATTCACCATTTCCAATGGTGGCGTCTACGGTTCGCTGATGTCCTCGCCGATCCTCAACGCGCCGCAGTCGGGCATCCTCGGCATGCACAAGATCCAGGAACGGCCGATGGTGGTCAACGGGCAGATCGTCGCCCGGCCGATGATGTACCTGGCGCTCTCCTACGATCACCGCATCGTCGACGGCAAGGAAGCGGTGACCTTCCTGGTCCGCGTCAAGGAAAGCCTGGAAGATATCCAGCGCCTCGTGCTCGATCTCTGAGATAAACCGAGGGGGCAGCCATGCCGGTGATCCGGATCGACGTTCCGAGTGGCACGCCGATAGACGTGCAGAAGCGTATCCGCCTGGGCGTCAAGGACGCTGTCCTGCGCACTCTCGCGCCGAAAGAGACGAAATACGACTATGTGGGAGTGCGTGAAGCTGTCGCCGAAATCGGCGACGGCGTGCCGCTCGTAGAGGTCGATCTGCGTCCCGGCCGCGAGCCGGAGCGAAAGAAGGCGCTGGTCGATGCTATCGCGGAGATCATGGAGCGGGAGCTCGGTGCTCCCCCCGCCGATCTCTATGTGCTTTTCCGCGAAACTCCGTCGGAGAACCACTATTGCGGTGGCACGCCGTTGCCGGCCTGGGTCCCGGCGGATCGCTGAGGAAGGCCGGTGCACAGGAAAAGGCAGGGGAAGGGCAGCACATGGCGGGAGACAAGGGCGTCCTGATCGTCACCGGCGGCAGCCGCGGTATCGGTGCCGCCGTCTGCCGGCTGGCGGCGCGCGAAGGCTACACGGTCGTTGTCAATTACGTTGCCAACCAGGCGGCTGCCGATACGCTGGTTGCGGAACTCGTCGCATCCGGCGGCAAGGCGCATGCGGTCAGAGGGGACGTTCAGCACGAAGCCGATGTGCTGCACCTCTTCGCCGAGGCTGACAGGCTGGGCCCCCTTGCCGGCCTCGTCAACAATGCGGGCGTGGTCGACAGGCCGGCCCGCGTCGACGAGATGAGCGTCGAGCGGCTCAGCCGCATGTTCGCCGTCAATATCCTCGGTTCCTTCCTTTGTGCGCGCGAGGCGGTCAAACGCCTGTCGACCAGACACGGCGGCAAGGGCGGGGCGATCGTCAATCTGTCCTCGGCCGCCGCCAAACTCGGTGCCGCCGCGCAATATGTCGACTATGCCGCCGCCAAGGGCGCCATCGACACCTTCACCGTCGGCCTGTCGCGCGAAGTGGCGAGCGAGGGCGTGCGCGTCATGGCGGTGCGACCCGGCATTATCGATACGGAAATCCATGCGTCCGGCGGCCTGCCCAACCGGGTGGCCGAGATGCGCGGGCAACTGCCAATGAAGCGGGAGGGCAGTGCCGAAGAAGTGGCGAAGGCCATCCTCTGGCTCCTTTCCGACGAGGCGTCCTATTCCACCGGCGCGATTCTCGACGTTTCGGGAGGTCGTGCCACGCTGCCCTGACCCGGGGCGCCATTTCACCCGATACCGAAAGCCAAGCGATCTCCCGCCCTCCAGGGATGTTCGAGGATAAAGAGGCGCGTTAAATGTCCCAATACGATCTCGTCGTCATCGGAACCGGCCCCGGTGGCTATGTCTGTGCCATCAAAGCCGCCCAGCTTGGCCTCAAGGTGGCGGTCGTCGAAAAGCGGGCGACCCATGGCGGCACCTGCCTCAATGTCGGCTGCATTCCCTCCAAGGCGCTGCTGCATGCTTCCGAGATGCTGGCCGAGGCCGAGCACTCCTTCGAGGAACTCGGCATCAAGGTCGGAAAGCCGAAGGTCGATTGGGCCAAGATGCTTGCCCACAAGGACAAGACGGTCGACAGCAACGTCTCCGGCATCGCCTTCCTGTTCAAGAAGAACAAGATCGACGCCCATCGCGGCACCGGCCGTATCCTGGGTACTGGCCGCGTCGAGGTGAAGGCGGAGGACGGTTCGACCACCGTGCTGGAGACGAAGAACATCGTCATCGCCACCGGCTCCGAAGTGATGCCGCTGCCGGGTGTTGAGATCGACGAGAAGCAGATCGTCTCCTCCACCGGCGCGCTGGCGCTGGACAAGGTGCCCGGCCGGATGGTTGTGGTCGGCGCCGGCGTCATCGGCCTGGAACTTGGCTCGGTCTACGCCCGGCTCGGCAGCGAGGTCGTCTTCGTGGAATTCCTGGACAAGATCCTGGGGCCGATGGACGGTGACGTCTCCAAGCAGTTCCAGCGCATGCTGAAAAAGCAGGGCATGAACTTCAAGCTCTCGTCCAAGGTCACGGCGGTTTCGAAGAAGGGCAAGTCGCTTGAGGTGACTGTCGAGCCGGCGGCGGGCGGCGAAGCCGCAGCCGAAACGCTGGAAGCGGACGTGGTGCTGGTCGCAATCGGCCGCAAACCCTACACCGACGGTCTCGGCCTGAAGGAAGCTGGCGTGGCGCTTGACGAGCGCGGCCGGGTGAAGACGGACGCACATTACCGCACCAACGTCGACGGCATCTATGCGATCGGCGACGTGATCGCAGGGCCGATGCTTGCCCACAAGGCCGAAGACGAGGGTGTGGCACTTGCCGAAATGCTCGCTGGCCAGGCAGGGCACGTGAACTACGATGTCATTCCGGGCGTCGTCTACACGCAGCCCGAGGTCGCCTCTGTCGGCAAGACGGAAGAGGAGCTGAAGGCGGACGGCGTCAAGTACAAGGCCGGCAAGTTCCCCTTCACCGCCAATGGTCGCGCCAAGGCGATGCTGCATTCGGACGGCTTCGTGAAGGTCCTGGCGGATGCGGCAACGGACCGGGTGCTCGGCGTCCATATCGTCGGCTTCGGCGCTGGCGAGATGATCCACGAGGCTGCGGTGCTGATGGAGTTCGGCGGCTCGTCGGAAGATCTCGGCCGTACCTGCCACGCGCATCCGACGATGAGCGAAGCGGTCAAGGAAGCGGCGCTGGCCACCTTCGCCAAGCCGATCCACATCTGATCGGACGCATATCGACGAGGCAATTCGGAAAGGCGGCGGGTTCTCTCGCCGCTTTTTCAGTTTGGCGAGCGGTTCAGATCCGGGTGGAAATCAGCAGGCCTGGTTCTGTCTCGCCGTTCTTCACCTTCTCGGCCAGATAGTCCTCCAGGCTCTGGGCGGTTTCCGCCCGCTCCACCTGCACGATGACGCTATCGGAGGGCCGGAACGCCGACTCGTTCGGACCGTCGCCATTCTGGGCGAAGGTTGCGCCAAGATCCTGGAGCAATGCCTGGATGCGGGCGATCCGGTCCTCGGCGAGCGCCGGCCCCTTGCTCGTATCCTGGTCGAATTCAAGCACTTGTTCGATCAGCTTGTATTGCGGAGCAAGCTCGACATTGCCGTCATTGTAGGCACGGGCCACGGTCTTGCCGTTGACCTTGACCTCGCTATGCACGTTCGAGACGTGGTCCGGGTCGGTCGGGGCTTCGCCGGGCGGCTGGCCGAGCTTCGAATCCGACTGCAGTGCACTCTTCAGCAGCAGGCGCGGCACGATTTCCTCCGCCTGCTTGCGAGCTCGCTGGATGACCGGGGAATTGGCATCCAGAGGCTGCCGGTCGCCGGAAGATGTCCCGAAGATGCTGCCTAAGAAATTGTTGTTCAAGCCAAGCGGGCTGACCATGCTCGCCTCTCAATTTGAAGATTTGAAATTGTTGGCCGGCAATCGTCGGTCGCCGACGGGCTTAGATGCAATTTGCATTACATAAGGGTTAACAAATTACTAACTTTTATGAATCGTAAACGATCTCGCTCATGCAATGAGGTGGACACAAAAGGGGGCTGCGGGAAGAGGGGAGCCGTACCGTCTTGCGAAGCGATTGCTTTCGCGAATGAAGGGCACCCAAACGAGCCCGGCAACCGACTGGTGCTTGCGCCGGGCTCGATCTTTGGAGAACGCGCGTTTACTCCGCAGCCTTGGCGGGAACGGCGCCTTCCTGTGTCGCGTCGGCTGACGCCACTTTCGTCGGCAGCTTGATGGCCGTGGGGATATGCGGGACCGGCGTTGCCGCCGCATCCGGCGCGGTCGTCGAGGCTGTCGTCGTCGGGGTCGTGGTTTTCGTGGTCTTCATCCACTCGCAGGCGATAGCCGTGCCGGGGACAAAGGCGACCATGGCGGCCGCAAGCGTCAGTCCATTGATCAGGCGCATGTCGTTTCTCCCGTGACGGGGCCTCCCCGATGAGTGGAGGCAACAAACGAAGAGCGTGCGAACGCTCGTGCCTTAGACGTTAAAAAGTGTAAACGAATGTCAGTGGATATCAAACGTTTGAGCAGTCATTCGAGTTGACTGTGGGCAATTTGGCTCACGACCTGTGGATAATATGCATCACTTTGGCGCAAAAAGAGGCAAAATCCGACTTCTTGGCTTGCTTCTGCCGGTGGCTTGAAACGAATCGGCGCCGCGCGTCCTGGTGGCGGGGAAAACCGAATCAGCAGCCGTTCGGGTTCGCTCAGTGCCTTCCGAGAATGACCGTGTAATGTTCTTCCGGGCTGGTCGGGTCGTGCGGATAGGAGCTCACCATGGCTTCCATCCGGCTCTCCATCGCCGTCAGCGTCACCTTGCGCGTGCCGAACAGTCCGGTGAAATCTGCGACCACGCGCGAGCCGATGCGCACGCCCTCGCTCCAGCCCCATTTGCAGTCGCGCGGGGCGCAGCGGGTAAAGATCCGCACCCGCAGGAAATAGTCCTCGCCCCGGCATTCGCCTTCGATCTCGACGCGTGACAGGCTCTTCATCGCGGGCTTATGCGCTTTCCAGGTGCCGGCCTCGGGAACGCGGCAGGCCCTGTCCTCGGCTACCGCATCCGTGGAGCCGGCCATGATCATGAGTGCTGCAAAGACTATTGCCCGCATCCTGGGCCCCGTGTCGCAGTTCATATCCGATCCCTTGCCGGATATGCGAGTTCACCCCGCGCCCGCTGGCCGGAGTAGCTAAACTGAGAATGAAGCTATCGTATTAAGCTATTGTTAAGCGCCGAACGCAGCGTCAGCCGCCATGCGGATGGGCCTTGTCATAGGCTTCCAGCAGCCGGGCCGTGTCGATTTCCGTGTAGACCTGCGTGGTGGAAAGGCTCGCATGGCCCAGCAATTCCTGGATCGAGCGCAGGTCGCCGCCGCGCGCGAGTAGATGAGTCGCGAAGGAATGGCGCAGGGCGTGCGGTGTCGCAGTATCCGGCAGACCGAGCGCACCGCGCAGACGCTGCATTGCAAATTGCACGATGCGCGGGTTGAGCGGGCCGCCTCTTGCGCCCAGGAAGAGGGGCCCTTCGTCCTCCGGCATATAGGGACAAAGGGCGAGGTAGGCTTCGACCGCCTCGCTCACGACGGGTAGCAGCGGCACGATGCGTTCGCGGCCACCCTTGCCGGTGATGCGCAGCGTCTTCACGCCGCGTCGAGGGGCGGTGCGTCCGGTGAGGGACAGCGCCTCGGAGATCCGAAGGCCGCAGCCGTAGAGCAGTGAAAGCACGGCGGCGTTACGCGCGGCGACCCATGGTTCGCCGGAAAGGTCCATGTCCGGATCGACAACACGGCGGGCGTCGGAGGCCGAAATGGGCTTTGGCAGCGAACGGGGCTGGCGCGGTGGGCGGATCACGGCGGCCGCCGCCGCATTCACCATGCCGCAATCCTCGAGAAATCCGAGGAACGAGCGGATGCCGGCGAGCGAGCGGGCGATGGAGCGGCTTTGCACGCCGCCGCGTCGCCGCGTCGCGAGAAAGGCGCGAAAGTCGGCCGGCTTCAGTTCGGCAAGCTCCGCCATGGCTGGAGGTCCGCCGAGATGGCCGGTGAGAAAGGTGAGGAACTGGCGGACGTCGCGCTCGTAGGCGACCAGCGTCTTGTCGGCGAGCCGCCGTTCGCCGCCGAGATGGTCAAGCCAGTCGCCGACGGCGCGGTTGACGTCGGCCTTCGCGTTGACCAAGGGCGAATCACCATCCTGCATGACCATAGGATAGCGCGCGCGGGCAGCCTTCGCACGAGGTGCGCGCGAAGGCCGAATTTCCAAATGGCCGGCTTAGCGGATGCTCTGGCCTGTCTTCGCCCAGTCGGCCAGGAAGGCTTCCAGGCCCTTGTCGGTGAGCGGGTGCCTGGCGAGGCCCTTCAGCACTGCCGGAGGCACGGTCGCGACATCCGCGCCGATCAGCGCGCAGTCCTTCACGTGATTTGCCGACCGGATGGAGGCGGCGAGGATTTCCGTCTCGAAACCGTAATTGTCGTAGATCTGGCGGATCTCGCGGATCAGGTCCAGGCCGTCGAGATTGATGTCGTCGAGACGGCCGATGAAGGGCGAGATGAAAGTGGCGCCGGCCTTTGCCGCCAGCAGGGCCTGATTAGCCGAGAAGCAGAGTGTCACGTTCACCATCTGGCCGTTGTCGGTGAGGTGGCGGCAGGCCTTCAGGCCGTCCAGCGTCAGCGGCACCTTGATCGCGATATTGTCGGCCACTGCCGACAGGATTTCGGCCTCCGCCATCATGTCGGCAAAGTCGGTGGCGGTGACCTCGGCCGAAACCGGTCCGTCGACGATGGCGCAGATTTCCTTGATCACCTCCAGCATCGGCCGGCCGGCCTTCATGATGAGGGAGGGGTTGGTCGTCACGCCGTCGAGCAGGCCTGTATCCGCAAGGTCCCTGATTTCGGCGGTGTCGGCGGTATCGACGAAAAATTTCATGTCGGAAACGGGCTCCCGTGCTGGACTTTTCGCTTGGCTCTAGAGCGTAGTCCCGCGAAATGGTGCCATTTTGACGGAAGAACGCCCTGCCTGTACCCGCGCCGCTACCTCGTGGCAAGCTCGCGGGGACAGACGTCGTGCCGGGCTGCGGCACGCTGGTCGCCGTCTGTTTAGCGTAGGATGCCGCAAAGGGACAGTCCTGATTCGGGTGTTGGCGGGCCGGCCCGAGGATCGCGTTTTCCAGGAGTGAGATTGGTGTTGTTCGACGAAGGGACGGAACTGGAGAACGAGGCGGCGGTTGCCGCCGTTCTCGTGCCCGTTGCCGTCGCCGGCGCTTACAGCTACCGCGTTCCCCCTGGCATGAAGGTGCGCCCCGGCTCCGTCGTGCGCGTGCCGCTCGGCCCACGCGAGGTCATCGGCGCCGTCTGGGAAATCGAGACCTCGCCCAGGGTTTCGCGCCGCAAGCTGCGCGACATTCTTCATCTCTATGACGATGTGCCGCCCCTGTCGGACGATTTGCGCCGCTTCGTCGACTGGGTGGCGGGCTGGACGCTTGCCGCTCCCGGGATGGTGGTGCGCATGGTGCTGCGCTCCGAAGAGGCGCTGAAGCCGGAGCCGCCGGTTTCCGGCGTCCGTCGCGTCGAAGGAGCGCAGCCGGAACGCATGACGCCGGCCCGCGCCCGTGTCCTCGATCTCATGATGGACGGCCTCGGCTGGACGAAGTCTGGCCTTGCCGCGACCGCCGGCGTCAGTTCTTCCGTCGTGGATGGTCTGCTGGCGCAGGGTGTGCTGGAGCCCGTGGAATTGCCGGCGACGCTTCCGCCCCCCTTACCGGAGATTGACCGGCCGGCGCCGCGGCTCAATCCCGCACAGGAAGAGGCCGCCACGCAATTGCGGGCTGCGGCCGGTGGCGGCTTCAAGGCTTTCCTGATCGACGGCGTCACCGGTTCCGGCAAGACGGAGGTCTATTTCGAAGCGGTCGCGGAGACCATCCGCAAGGGGCGGCAAGCGTTGATCCTGCTGCCCGAAATCGCGTTGACGGACCAGTTCCTCGACCGTTTCGAGCGCCGCTTCGGCGCGCGGCCGGCCGAATGGCATTCCGAGGTGCCGCCCAGACGCCGCGCGCGGGCGTGGCGCGGAGTCGCTACCGGCGATGTGAGGGTCGTGGTCGGTGCCCGATCCGCGCTGTTCCTGCCTTTCCGCGAGCTTGGCCTCATCGTCGTCGACGAGGAGCACGACGCTGCCTACAAGCAGGACGATCGCGTGCCTTATTCCGCCCGCGACATGGCGGTGGTGCGCGGCCATATCACCGGCTTTCCCGTCGTGCTGGCTTCGGCGACGCCTTCGGTGGAATCGCAGGTCAACGCCCGGCAGGGCCGCTATGTCCGCCTTGAGCTTCCCGAACGCGCATCGGGGGCGGAACTGCCGGAGATCACTCCGATCGACATGCGCAACAACGGACCGGAACGCGGCCGTTGGCTGGCGCCGGCCCTTGTCGGGGAGATGAAGGCGGCGGTGGAGGATGGCGCCCAGGCGCTTCTCTTCCTCAACAGGCGCGGCTATGCGCCGCTGACCCTCTGCCGCACCTGCGGCTACCGCTTCCAGTGTCCCAACTGCTCCACATGGCTCGTGGAGCATCGCTTTCGCGGACAGCTGCAGTGCCATCACTGCGGTCATTCGCAACCGATTCCGCACGCCTGTCCCAGCTGCAATGCCACCGACACGCTGGTCGCCTGCGGCCCGGGTGTCGAACGCATCGCTGAGGAAGTCGCCGATCTGCTGCCGGATGCCAGGGTATTGGTGCTCTCATCGGATCTGCCGGGCGGCCAGGAGCGGCTGAAGCGCGAGATGAAGGTCATCGAGGAGGGCGGGGCGGATATCGTCATCGGCACCCAGCTCGTCGCCAAGGGGCACAATTTCCCGCTGATGCGCGTCGTCGGCGTGGTCGATGCGGATCTCGGCCTGGCGCATGGCGACCCGCGCGCGGCGGAACGAACCTTCCAGTTGATGGCGCAGGTGACGGGGCGTGCCGGGCGCATCACCGGCAAGGGCAAGGGATTCCTGCAGACCTATTCGCCCGACCATCCGGTGATCCGTGCGCTTCTCACCGGCGATCGCGAAGCCTTCTATGACAGCGAGATCGAGGCCAGGCGGTCGAGCCGCCTGCCGCCATTCGGCCGGCTGGCCGCTCTCGTCGTCTCCGCGCCCGACCGTTCGGAGGCGCAGGCCTATGCGCGCGCGCTCGCAAGGGCCGCGCCCCGTGCAGGGGAAGTCACGCTGCTTGGCCCGGCGGAGGCGGCCCTTGCTCTCGTCCGGGGTCGTCACCGCTTCCGCCTTCTGGTCATGGCACCGCGCGCTTTCGATCTCCAGGCGTACCTGCGTCATTGGTTGAAGGCCGCTCCGGCGGCAAAAGGCGGCGTGCGGCTGCAGGTCGACGTCGATCCGCAGAGTTTCCTCTGATAAATCCGCTACTTCGAGGTGCCAGCCTGGCGCCGCCTTCTCTCCTCCGGCTTCCCGGCTTCCACAGCCCTGCACAGTTTGGCGTCAATGGTGCGGAAAACGTGGCGCCAGGTGCTGTTGCGGAGTCTGAAAGCCTGTGCTATGCGAAGCGCGGCTTCGGGGGATCTGACCATATTCACGGCCCTCAAATCCAGGAAATAATGACGAATTTTCAAGGCCTTGCTGTCAGCTAAGCTGAAAGCTCCGGCACAAACCTGCCTCAGAGAGCACGGACCCGGTGACTGACAACGTATCTCTCATCTCAGGCGTGGCCTCGCGGTATGCGACGGCGCTTCTCGACTTGGCCGAGGAGCAGAAAGCCGTTGCGGCGGTTGAGAAGGACCTCGATGCCTTCGACAAGCTCCTTGCCGAGAGCAAGGATCTGGACCGTCTCGTGCGCAGCCCCGTTTTCTCAGCTGACGAGCAGCTCAAGGCTCTGACTTCCATCCTGGACAAGGCCGGCATGACCGGTCTGGCCGCGAATTTCATCAAGCTCGCCGCGAAGAACCGTCGTCTCTTCGCCGTGCCGGGCATGATCGCGGCCTTCCGGGTGGCGCTCGCCCAGCGGCGTGGCGAAACCACCGCGGAAGTGACTTCCGCGGCTCCCCTCTCTGCCGATCAGGTTGCAGCGCTCAAGGACGCGCTCAAGGCATCGACCGGCAAGACTGTGAATATTTCGGCGAAGGTCGATCCCGATCTGATCGGCGGCCTCATCGTGAAGATCGGCAGCCGCATGATCGACACCTCGCTGAAGACCAAACTCAATTCCCTCAAGTTCGCGATGAAAGAGGTCGGCTGATGGATATTCGGGCCGCGGAAATCTCCGCCATCCTCAAGGAGCAGATCAAGAATTTCGGCCAGGAAGCCGAAGTTTCCGAGGTCGGCCAGGTTCTCTCCGTAGGTGACGGCATTGCCCGCGTCTACGGTCTGGACAAGGTTCAGGCCGGTGAAATGGTCGAGTTCCCGGGTGGCATCAAGGGCATGGCCCTCAACCTTGAAACCGACAATGTCGGCGTCGTGATCTTCGGTTCCGACCGCGACATCAAGGAAGGCGACACGGTCAAGCGGACCGGCGCCATCGTGGAAGTCCCGGTCGGCAAGGGGCTGCTTGGCCGCGTCGTCGATCCGCTGGGCAATCCGCTCGACGGCAAGGGTCCGATCGAGGCGACCGAGCGTCGCCGCGTGGACGTCAAGGCTCCGGGCATCCTGCCGCGCAAGTCGGTGCACGAGCCGATGTCGACGGGTCTCAAGGCCATCGACGCGCTGATCCCGATCGGCCGCGGTCAGCGCGAGCTGGTCATCGGCGACCGCCAGACCGGCAAGACCGCCATCATTCTCGACACCTTCCTCAACCAGAAGCCGCTCCACGCCTTCGACGACGAGCATGCAAAGCTCTATTGCATCTACGTCGCCGTTGGTCAGAAGCGCTCCACGGTTGCCCAGTTCGTGAAGGTCCTGGAAGATGCCGGCGCGCTCGAATACTCGATCGTCATCGCCGCCACCGCTTCCGATCCGGCGCCGCTGCAGTTCATCGCGCCGTTCGCCGGCACCGCGATGGGCGAGTTCTTCCGCGATAACGGCATGCATGCCGTGATCGCCTATGACGACCTGTCCAAGCAGGCCGTGGCCTACCGCCAGATGTCCCTGCTGCTCCGCCGTCCGCCGGGACGTGAAGCCTATCCGGGCGACGTCTTCTACCTGCACTCCCGCCTGCTGGAGCGTTCGGCGAAGCTGAACGAGGATCACGGCCGCGGCTCGCTTACCGCCCTGCCGGTCATCGAGACCCAGGCGAACGACGTGTCGGCCTATATCCCGACCAACGTGATCTCGATCACCGACGGCCAGATCTTCCTTGAGACGGACCTCTTCTACCAGGGTATCCGCCCGGCCGTGAACGTCGGTCTGTCGGTGTCCCGCGTGGGATCCTCGGCCCAGATCAAGGCGATGAAGCAGGTTGCCGGCAAGATCAAGGGCGAGCTGGCGCAGTACCGCGAAATGGCGGCCTTCGCCCAGTTCGGCTCGGATCTCGACGCCACCACCCAGCGCCTGCTGAACCGCGGCGCGCGCCTGACGGAGCTTCTGAAGCAGCCGCAGTTCTCGCCGCTGAAGACGCAGGAGCAGGTCGCGGTGATCTACGCCGGCGTCAACGGCTACCTCGACAAGCTGCCGGTCAACCGGATCCGCGAATTCGAGGAAGGGCTGCTGCTCAACCTGCGTGGCGAGCATGCCGACATCCTGGACGCGATCTGGGAGAAGAAGGCGCTCGACGACGCGCTGGAGGCCAAGCTCAAGGCGGCTATCGACGCTTTCGCCAAGAACTTCGCTTGAACGCTGGCTGACCGGACGAAGGAGTACGGGCGGCCATGGCGAGCCTGAAGGACTTAAGAAACCGCATCGCCTCGGTGAAGGCGACGCAGAAGATTACCAAGGCCATGCAGATGGTGGCCGCGGCAAAGCTGCGTCGTGCCCAGGAGGCAGCGGAGGCTGCCCGTCCCTATGCGGAACGCATGGAGGCGGTGCTGGCCAATCTGGCAACCGCCTTCGAGGGTCGGGACGATGCGCCCCGGCTTCTCGCCGGCACCGGTGGCAACCGCGTGCACCTGCTGCTCGTCGCGACTGCCGAGCGCGGTCTCTGTGGCGGCTTCAACACGTCGATCGCACGTCTTGCCCGCGAACGGGCCAGGGCGCTGATCGCCGAGGGCAAGACGGTCAAGATCGTCTGCGTCGGCAAGAAGGGCTTCGATGTGCTGAAGCGCGATCTCGGGCAGCACATCGTCAAGACTTTCGAGCTGCGCAGCGTGCGCCAGATCGGTTTCGGCAACGCCGAGGAGATCGGCGCCTATATCCGCGACCAGTTCGCGGACGGCGGCTTCGATGTCTGCACGTTGTTCTACGCTCAGTTCAAGTCGGTGATCAGCCAGATTCCGACGGCCCAGCAGCTCATACCTGCGACTTTCGAGGCCAGCGAGGCCGACAAGGTCGCCTATGAATACGAGCCCGAGGAAGGGGAAATCCTTGCGGATCTCCTGCCGCGCAACATTTCCGTGCAGATCTTCCGGGCGCTTCTTGAGAATGTCGCCGGTGAGATGGGCGCCAAAATGACGGCCATGGACAACGCGACGCGCAATGCCGGCGAGATGATCGACAAGCTGACGATCACCTACAACCGGCAGCGCCAGGCCCAGATCACCAAAGAGCTGATCGAGATCATCTCGGGCGCCGAAGCGCTCTGACCGGATCGAGACGAGGAAAGATAAATGGCTGACAAGACAGTCGGACGGATCACCCAGGTCATCGGCGCCGTTGTCGACGTGCAGTTCGACGACCATCTGCCGCAGATTCTGAACGCGCTCGAAGCGGACAACCAGGGCACGCGTCTCGTGCTCGAGGTTGCCCAGCACCTCGGCGAAAACACGGTTCGCACCATCGCCATGGACGGCACGGAAGGTCTCGTGCGCGGTCAGGAGGTGACGGACACAGGCGCCCCGATCGCAGTGCCGGTCGGTGACGGCACCCTCGGCCGCATCATGAACGTCATCGGCGAGCCGGTGGACGAGGCGGGCCCGATCCCGCACGAAGCCAAGCGCGCCATCCACCAGGACGCTCCGGAATTCATCGAGCAGTCGACCGAAGCGCAGATCCTGGTCACAGGCATCAAGGTGGTGGATCTGTTGGCTCCCTACGCCAAGGGCGGCAAGATCGGCCTGTTCGGCGGCGCCGGCGTCGGCAAGACCGTTCTGATCATGGAGCTCATCAACAACGTCGCCAAGGCGCACGGCGGTTACTCCGTCTTCGCCGGCGTGGGTGAGCGTACCCGTGAAGGCAACGACCTTTATTGGGAAATGATCGAATCGGGCGTGAACAAGAAGGGCGGCGGCGACGGCTCCAAGGCCGCGCTCGTCTACGGCCAGATGAACGAGCCCCCGGGAGCGCGTGCGCGCGTCGCCCTGACCGGCCTGACTGTCGCCGAGCATTTCCGCGACCAGGGCCAGGACGTGCTGTTCTTCGTGGACAACATCTTCCGCTTTACCCAGGCGGGTTCGGAAGTGTCGGCGCTTCTCGGCCGTATTCCTTCGGCCGTGGGTTACCAGCCGACGCTGGCCACCGACATGGGTACGATGCAGGAGCGCATCACGACCACCACCAAGGGTTCGATCACCTCGGTGCAGGCCGTGTACGTGCCCGCCGACGATCTGACCGACCCGGCGCCTGCCTCGACCTTCGCGCACCTAGACGCCACGACGGTGTTGAACCGCGCGATCGCCGAAAAGGGCATCTATCCGGCGGTGGATCCGCTCGACTCCACGTCGCGCATGCTCGACGCCCGCATCATCGGCCAGGAGCATTACGAGACGGCCCGTGCCGTCCAGGCGACGCTGCAGCGCTACAAGGCCCTGCAGGACATCATCGCCATCCTGGGCATGGACGAGCTTTCCGAAGAGGACAAGCTGACGGTGGCCCGCGCCCGCAAGATCGAGCGCTTCCTGTCGCAGCCGTTCTTCGTGGCCGAGGTCTTCACCGGCTCGCCGGGCAAGCTGGTCGCGCTGGAAGACACGATCAAGGGCTTCAAGGGCCTGGTCGCCGGCGAATACGATCACCTTCCGGAGGCTGCCTTCTACATGGTCGGCTCCATCGAGGAAGCGATCGAGAAGGCACAGCGTCTGGCTGCCGAAGCCGCATAATATCTGAGTAGAGACGGGGACAAGCCCAATGGCTGAGCCATTTCAGTTCGAACTCGTCTCTCCGGCACGCCTTCTGGTGTCCGGTGAGGTGCTCGAAGTCGTCGTTCCCGGCTCCGAAGGCCAGTTCGGCGTTCTGAAGGGGCACGCCCCCTTCATGTCGACGATCCGGCCGGGGATCCTCAAGGTCAGCCGTGCAAACGGCTCGGTCGAGGAATATTTCGTGCGCGGGGGCTTTGCCGATGCGGCCCCGACGGGTTTAACCGTGCTTGCCGAACAGGCGGTGCCGGTCGGCGACCTGGATGCCGAGATGATCGCCCAGCAGATCCGCGACGCCGAAGAAGACGTTGCTGACGCCAAGGACGATGAGATGAAGCAGAAGGCGGAGACGGTGCTGAGCCAACTCCGCGAGGTCGAGATGGCTATCAAGGCCGCCTGAACCTGCTGCGAGGATTTCGAACAGTGAAGCCCGGCGCGAGCCGGGCTTTTTGTTTTGGAGTTGATGGATCGAAGTAAACGGGCAGGAAGGCTGCGCGCAAAAAGAAACCCCGGCGCGACGGCCGGGGCGTGGTCTTCATGGTCCCGCGAAAGGCGCTGGCAGGTCAGGCGGCAGCCTTGCGCTGTACCAGCTGCGGAGCTTCGCTGCGCTGCCGGCGGCGCTCTTCCGGCGAGATGTAGACGAGCGCACGGTGTTCGTCGCAGTAGGAAACGCCAGGCGTCACGCGGTTCTTGCAGGGGAAATAGTAATTTCCGCCAGTGCCTTCGGCCCATTTGCACTGGCCGCTGCGCGGCAGGCTGATCATGCTCATGTCAATATCCTTCTTGTCCGTGCCTGGCCCGATGGATGGCCGGCCGGCGGGTGGTTTTTGCTTGTCTGATGCGTGGCCGCGCCCACGCCGAACCGGGAAGAGCCGGGCTCCGACCCGCAGGAGCCTGCGAGATGCCGGGAATGGTCCCCACCGCGGTTCGCAACCGCCTCAAGCCCGATTGGCTGCGAGGCGGGTCGGAGCGCTGAATTGCTCGGCGCGGACTATAGACAGCGTATGCGTTGAATGCAATTGCAGTGCACACATAAGTGATATGAAAATGCTGCACTGCAATAATCTCCTGCGGAGATCCTTTGCCCGCCGCGCTCTTGCATGCCCTATTCCCCCGGAATTTCGGGGGGAGGCCGATCAGCTGTCTCGTTCCTCGCGCAGGTTGGTGACGACGCGCCGGTTCTGCGCCTTGCATTCGAGTTCGGCGCAATCGCGTACCTTGCGGTCTTCGCCATATCCCTTGGCCCAGAGCCTGTTGCGCTCCACGCCCTTGGAGACCAGGTAGGCCATCACCGCGTCGGCGCGCTGCTGTGAAAGCTTGCGGTTCGCGGCCGTATCACCCGGATCGTCGGCGAAGCCCTGGATCTTGGCATACCAGTCAGGGTTCGCACGCAGGAATTCCGCCTGTTTGTCCAATGTCATCCTGGCGGTGTCGTCGATAGTCGCGGAACTGGCGGCGAAATAGGTCCGCCGGCCGATATTGATGATGAAATCTTCTTCGCTGCCAGAAGAGATCGAGGCAAAGCCCGGAGCAACCGCATTCGTCACGTCCGGTGTTGCGACCGCCTCCATCGTATTGCAGCCGCCAAGCGACAGTCCGAGTGCTGCGAGTGCAATCGGACCTGCAATCAGCCCCCGCCATGACAGTGCCTGCACGTGCGGCCTCCCGTATTTCTGCCTCAGGTAACGTTGGCGGTCAGCCGTTGTTGCTGCCGGCGCCCAGATGCTCAAGCACCAGCACCTTGGTGCCGACCGGGCAGCGCTGGTAAAGGTCGATCACGTCTTCCGGAAACATGCGGATGCAGCCGGAGGAGACATCGTTGCCGATGCTCCATGGCTCCAGTGTCCCATGCAGCCGGTAACCGAGGTCGCTGCCGTCCCGGTAGAGATAGAGGGCGCGGGGACCGAGAGGGTTGTCGGCGGCGCCGCCTTCCACCAGGCGCGGGAGGTCCGGGCGTCGCTGGATCATCTCGGGCGGCGGAACCCAGCGCGGCCACAGCGCCTTGCGGTCGATCGTCGCGCGGCCGAACCACTGGAAGCCTTCCTTGCCGACGCCCACGCCGTAGCGCAGCGCCGTGTTGTTCTCCCAGACCCAGTAGAGGAAGTGGTTGCGCGTATCGACCACGACGGTGCCGGCCGGCTCCTCGCTATAGTATTTGACCATCTGCCGCCGCCATTGCGGCTTGATGACGCTGAAATTGGTCTGGCGATAGGCAAAGCCGTTGTCTTCGGCAACTCCGGCGAACCATTTCGACTCGGTGTTGGCGCCTGCGGCCGTGGTCAAAAGTGAGACGGCTGCAAATGCGCCCGTGCCCGCCATCAAGGATCGGCGTGTGAAATCCATGGCCGGTTTCACCTCGCGACAGTCTTTTTTAAATAAATGAGCGGCCCCCCAGCCGCGTCTGTATTAGCCGTTAAAATTTACCTAACGTCAATCCACCTGTTGCTGGAATGCCAAGCCTGTTGCCTTGAGGCAACATGGCCGTCTGGCTCACCTCCGAGCCGGCGCGGCGAGAGCTTCGATAAATCGGTTCAGGGCAACGTACCGCCCGCGCCGGCCAGCGCTTCCGGGGTGTCAAGATCGAGACGCGCGGCCTCGCCGATTTCCACTTCCGCCACCTGGTCGGCATGCCGGGCGATCAGGTGGCGCGCGCCGGTGTCGCCTTCCAGCCGCAGCAGGTCGGGGAAATAGCGCCGGTCCCACAGCACCGGGTTACCGCGCTTGCCGGACATGGTCGGCACCACGATCGTTCTTCCTTCAGTCGGATCGAAGGCGGCGATCAGCCGGTTGATCACGTCGCCCGTGATGCCCGGCATGTCGGCGAGCAGGATGAGTGCAGCATCCGCGTCCTCCGGGAGGGCGAGGATGCCGGCGCGGATGGAGCCCGCCATGCCGTCGGCGAAGTCGGGATTGTGCGTTGTCGCAAGGCCGAGCCCCGAGAGAGCGGCTTCCACTTCGGCCTGCATGTGGCCGGTCACGACCTGCACGCTCGAAAGTCCGCTTTCCAGTGCGTTCTCGGCAGCAATACGCACCAGTGGTCGGCCGTCGATTGTCGCAAGCAGCTTGTTGCCGCTTCCCATGCGGCGGGACTGACCTGCCGCAAGCAGGATACCGGCGACGTTGGCTGGCGTGTCGATGGGCTTTGCCTTGCCTTCGCGCGGCTGTGGCCTGGTGCCGATCTCCATCAGCAAGCCGCCGACGCCGAAGCCGGTGATATCCTCTGGCGCTACGGAAAGGTCGGCGAGCAGGCGGTCGAGCACCCAGTCGAAGCCGTTCTCCTTCGGGCTCCTGGCGCAGCCCGGTGCGCCGACCACTGGCACGCCGCCGAACTCGCCAAGCAGCATCAGGTTGCCGGGATCGACCGGCATCCCGAAATGGACGATACGTCCGCCGGCGGCTACGACCGCCGCCGGAACGACGTCCTGGATATCGACGATCGCGGAGGCGCCGAAGGCGATGATCAGTTCCGCGCCCTCCGCATGCAGACGGGTAAAGGCGCTTGCCACCGCCACCTCGTCATGCGGCACGCGCAGTTCGCGGAAGATCGAAGATCCGGAGGCCGCCAGCCGTTCCTCTGTGATCCGGCGCGTCTTGTCCATAACCGACGGCTTCAGGTGGCCAAGTTCCGTTGCCACAAGGCCGACGCGGCGTGGGCGGAAGGGATGGATGCACACTGCGTCGAGGATCGTCGTTTCCGCTTCCTCGATCAGGCTTTCGGCGACTGCGAAGGGAATGATCTTGGCTGTCGCCACCATCCGCCCTCTGGCCACCGAAGCATAGTTCGGCAGCGTGGCGAAGGTGATCGCCGGGTCGATGCGGTTGGCCGCGTCGATGCCTGCCTTGTCGACGACGAGGACGCCGGCTTCGCGGGCAAAGAGGTTCACCCTGCCGGTGAAAGCCGGTTCGCGGTGCAGATTGCCGCCGTCGGCCGCGCGCGCCAGCCGCTCCGCCGCGTGGTCTTCGTGCAGGTCGCCGGCTTCCAGCCGCGCCGCTATGACATGCGATATTCCAGCCTCCGTGAGCTTGGCCACATCCGCGGCCGTAATCGAATGCCCCTTCTTAAGGGCACCGTCGGGCAGGCGGACCGAATGGGCGATCAGTGCCCCCTCGGCTTCCGAAACGGGGGTGCGGCCAAAACGCATCAGCGTGTCTCTGCTTCTTTCCTCAACGCGGCAATGACGGCGCCGAGCACGGCGACGGCTATTTCCGCCGGCGACGCGGCGCCGATATCGAGGCCGATCGGTGCCTGGATGCGAGACAGGACTGTGTCCGCAACGCCTGCCTCCTTCAGCCGGTCGAGGCGCTTGCCATGCGTCTTGCGGCTGCCGAGCGCTCCGACATAGAAGCACCCGGCCTCCAGCGCGGCCTGGATCGGATAGTCGTCGATCTTCGGGTCGTGGGTGAGGGCAGCCAGCGCCGTATAGCCGTCGAGCGGGGCGGCCTTCAGTACGTCCTGCGGCCAGTCGGGCTTCAGCACCCGCTCCGGAAAGCGTTCCGGCGTCGCGAATGCGGTGCGAGGGTCGATGACGGTGACGTCGAAGCCGGCGACCTCCGCCATCGGCACCAGAGCCTGCGAGATATGCACCGCACCAATGACGACGAGGCGCGGCGGCGGCACGCTGACGGTGAGAAACTGCGCCTTGCCCGCCGCATCCTCGACGATACCGGACTTCGCAGAGCGGAAGCGCTTCTTCAGGTCCTCGCCAAGCGGATCGTCCGCGAGATCGTCGCCCTGGCGGACCAGCCGCTGGGCGCCCGTCTCCAGATCGGTGACGAGGATCGCCGCCCGGCGGGCGTCACGGTCGGCGTTCAGCGTTTCAAGCAGGGAGAGGTCCATCGATCAGGCCACCGGCTCGACATAGACGCGGATACGGCCGCCGCAGGAAAGTCCCACGCGCCAGGCGGTCTCGTCGGCAACGCCGAATTCCAGCATCGCCGGCTTGCCGCTGGCGATCACGTCGAGCGCCTCGGAGACGACGGCGCCTTCCACGCAGCCGCCGGAAACCGAGCCCTCGAAATCTCCTTCCTCGTCTATGACGAGATGCGAGCCGACCGGGCGAGGGGCGGAGCCCCAAGTCTCGACGACCGTTGCAAGGGCCACCTTGCGGCCCGCACGTGACCAGGCTTCGGCGATCTTCAGCGGGTCGAGCCGCACCGCCTCGTTGTCCTGTCCGCTGTTTACATGTGGCATGTCGCGGTCCTGTCTCGGTGATTTGACAATCTGCCTTGAATTATAGGCATCAAGCGCAGGCGGCGACAGGGACGGCACGCTAATTTTGCGCCGGCGACGGGGTCGGGTGAAAGGTATGTCCGAAATCGTAATAGGCAACGGCCCCGGAAGCGATCCGGGGCCGTTGCACTTCGTCCGGAAATGTTCCGCCTTATTCGGCGGCGGCCTTCAAGGCAGGCGCGGCCTGCAGGACGGTGCCGTCCACGTGGGTTTCGAACTTCTCGAAATTGCCGACGAACATTTCCACCAGCCGGGCGGCCTGACGATCGTAGGCCGCCTTGTCCGCCCACGTCGAACGGGGATCGAGAATGCTGCCGTCGACGCCTGGAACAGCCACAGGCACCGCGAAGCCGAAATAGGGGTCCGTACGGAACTCCGCGTCCTTCAGCGACCCGTCGAGAGCGGCGGAGAGCAGCGCCCGCGTTGCCTTGATCGGCATGCGATGGCCGGTGCCGAAGGCGCCGCCGGTCCAGCCGGTATTCACCAGCCAGCAGTCCACGCCATGCTCGGCGATGAGGTCGCGCAGCAGGTTGCCGTATTCCGACGGGTGGCGCGGCATGAAGGGCGCGCCGAAGCAGGTGGAGAAAGTCGCCTGCGGTTCGGTGACACCCTTCTCGGTGCCGGCCACCTTAGCGGTGTAGCCCGACAGGAAGTGGTACATAGCCTGGGCCGGCGTCAGCCTGGCGATCGGCGGCATGACGCCGAAGGCATCGGCCGTCAGCATGATGATGTTCTTCGGCTGGGGCGCCCGGCCCGTCGCGCTGGCATTGGAAATGAAGTGGATCGGATAGGCGCAGCGCGTGTTTTCCGTCTTCGAGCCGTCGTCGAAGTCGGGCAGGCGGGTTCGCGGATCGATGACGACGTTCTCAAGCACTGTCCCGAAGCGCTCGGTCGTGGCGTAGATCTCAGGCTCGGCTTCGCGTGACAGGCGAATGGTCTTGGCGTAGCAGCCGCCTTCGAAATTGAAGACGCCATCGGGGCTCCAGCCGTGCTCGTCGTCGCCGATCAGCGTGCGGGTCGGGTCGGCGGAGAGTGTCGTCTTTCCGGTGCCGCTGAGGCCGAAGAAGATCGCCGTTTCGCCGGCATCGTTGACATTGGCCGAGCAGTGCATCGGCATCACGCCAGCCTGCGGCAGTAGGAAGTTGAGGAAGGTGAAAACGGACTTCTTCATCTCGCCCGCGTAGGACGTGCCGCCGATCAGCACGATCTTGCGGCTGAAATCGCAGGCGATCACCGTTTCCGAGCGGCAGCCGTGCCGCGCAGGGTCGGCCTTGAAGCTCGGCAGGTCGATGATGGTCATTTCCGGCACGAAGGAAGCAAGTTCGCCTGCCTCCGGACGGATTAGCAGGTTGCGGATGAACAGGGAGTGCCAGGCAAACTCGGTAAAGACGCGAACGGCGATCCGGGCTGCGGGGTCCGCGCCGCCGTGGAGATCCTGCGCGTAGAGCTCGCGCCCGCGGGCATGGGCAAGCATGTCGGCGCGAAGAAGCTCGAAGGCTTCGAGGCTCATCTCGGCGTTGTTGTCCCACCAGACGGCATCTTCGGTGAGGCTGTCGCGGACGACGAACTTGTCCTTCGGCGAGCGTCCGGTGTGAACGCCTGTGTCGACGACAAGTGCACCGCCTGCGGCAATGGTGCCCTCGTTGCGCTTGATGGCATGCTCGTAAAGTTCAGGCTCGCTCAAGTTGAAATTGATGGCTGCAAGCCCGGTGAGACCAACTGATTCAACCCCTGCAGAGGGGTTACGCACGCCATATTCTTTCATGTCCCGCAAATCCCTGTTTTCGCCCGACCGGTCTCTTGCCGGTTCTCCCTGACCACTTCCCGAAAGGTCGGCACATACTTGCCCGAACGATTCCTTGACTGGAAGTCCGGCGAACCTACGGGATGGCCGTCAGACCAACAAGGTCGCCAAAGGGCCGATTCTGCCCATTCAATCGATTAACTTGCCGGAAAAGCGGGTCGCCTCGCCCATTGGAATCCAAGCTTTGCCTTAATTCGCAAGCCCCCTGAGGTATTGCTATACGTACCTCATCGTTTTTCTTGCTTTGCCGCGATTTTTCAGCCGCGAAAGTAAACTTCGTCGCCTACGGAGACGGGTTTCCCGCCGGTGACTCAGTATTTTTGCGTGGAAAGGCTTGCGGCCGGCTGAAGAAATCTCTCGTGAATCTCTTCCGCAGCATTCCGTTACAGGTGGTGTTGAATTGCCGGAAGCTTCTGAAATTACTAAAGGCAATAGCCTCCGGCGCAAATGGGAAGGCCGGTCTGGAAGAGGCGGAAACGGAAATGACGGCGGTCGCCAGCGAAATGCCGATGCCGATCGGCTATCACCTGATGCGGACATTCCAGCTCGCGCTGCCGATCATCCTGTCGCGCGCGGCCATCGTCGTCATGCTGACGGTGGACACCATCATGACCGGCTGGGCCGGCGCCCGGGAACTCGCCTATTTCGGCCTCGGCATCGCGGCGCAACTGACGCTGATGATGATTGCAATCGGTGCGCTTCAGGCGACCGTCGTGATGACGGCGCAGGCGGCAGGCAGCGGAGACGAACAACGGGCGGGAGACGTGTTGCGTGCCTCGCTCTTCAACGGCATCGCGCTTGGCGTCGTGGTGCTCTGTCTTTCGTTTGTTGCGGAGGACTTCTTTCTGGCGACCGGGCAGGCCCCTGATCTTGCGCAAGGTGCTGCCGGGGTTTCGGTCATCTTCGGCTTCGGGATGCCCGGGATGCTCCTGTTCATCGCCGGCAACCTCTTCCTTGAGGCGACCGGGCGGCCGCATGTCGGCATGACGATCATGATCGTCGCCAATCTCCTGAACGTGCCGTTGAACGGCATTCTGGCGCTTGGCTGGGGCGGGATCGTCGACCCCATGGGTGCCGAGGGAGCGATGCTGGGAAGTTCCGTCCTCAGAACGGTCGCAGGCCTCCTGATCGCCTGCGAGATCGCCCGCTCCAGCTTCGGACAGGATCGCTACGGCCTGCTGAGCGGCTGGCGGCCGTGGCTGCTCAGCCTGGCGACATTCGGTGGAGACATTGGCCGTGAACTGCGCCGCCTCGGCCTGCCGATGGGATTGGCGCAGGGCGTTGAAAGCGCGGCCTTCGCGACCGTGGTATTGATGGCCGGTCGATTGGGGGCGATGGAACTCGCCGGCTATCAGGCAGTGCTGGCACTGGTTTCGCTGACCTTCATGATGGCGGTGGGCACCGGCGGCGCGACTGCGATCCGCGTCGGGCGAGCTATCGGCGCCGGCGACAGACAGGGCGCCCGCCGTGCAGGCTTTGCCGGTATTGCGCTCGGCGCCTTGCTGCCGTTGCCGATCGCCGGTCTCTTCCTGCTGTCTCCGGAAACGGCTGCCGGATTCGTGACCGACAACGAGCAGGTTGCCGCCGTTGCCGCCGGTGCCTTTATTGTGGCCGCCTTCATGCTGTCGGCGGATGCGGCGATGGGGGTGACGGTCGGGGCGCTGCGCGGGTTTGCGGACGTCTGGGTGCCGACGCTACTTCAGGTCGCGGCCTTCTGGCTCGTGGCGGTTCCGACCGCCTATATGTTCGGCCTCAGGCTTGGCATCGGCGCTCCAGGTCTTATCGGCGGATTGCTGGCTGGTGTGTACGTCTCCTTCGCCGCCCTCGTCTGGCGTTTTCTCTCCATCTCCCGATAGCCGACAGCAGGGAGCCGGCATCTCGGGAGCCGCAACGTTGCTGACGGGCGCGGGAAGGACTAGTCTTCAGCGGGAGCGCTGCCATATTTTGCGCGCAATTGAAGGGCCAAAGGCAAACAACCGAAGACGATGACTGGATCCAAACCGAAGGCCCGCACCATGCCGACCATCGCCCTCGTCGATGACGACCGCAACATCCTCACTTCCGTCTCCATTGCACTGGAGAATGAGGGGTATCGCGTGCAGTCCTACACCGATGGCGCCTCGGCCCTCGACGGTTTGACGGCCAATCCGCCGGATCTGGCCATCTTCGATATCAAGATGCCGCGCATGGACGGCATGGAACTGCTGCGCCGCCTGCGTCAGCAATCCGACCTGCCGGTGATCTTCCTCACGTCCAAGGACGACGAGATTGACGAGCTCTTCGGCCTGAAGATGGGAGCGGACGACTTCATCCGCAAACCCTTCTCCCAGCGCCTCCTCGTGGAGCGGGTGCGCGCGGTCCTGCGCCGTATCCAGCCGCGCGATGCGACGGTCGCCAAGCCTCAGGGCGACAAGGTGCTGGAGCGCGGGCAACTGGTCATGGATCAGGAACGTCACACCTGCACCTGGAAAGGCGAGCCGGTGACGCTGACAGTTACCGAATTCCTCATCCTCTTCGCCCTTGCGCAGCGGCCAGGCGTGGTCAAGAGCCGCAATGCGCTGATGGACGCCGCCTATGACGATCAGGTCTATGTTGACGACAGGACGATCGACAGCCACATCAAGAGGCTGAGGAAGAAGTTCAAGGTCGTCGACGACGATTTCGACATGATCGAAACCCTCTACGGCGTGGGATATCGCTTCCGCGAGGCGTGAGATTTGCACGGTCGGCGTGGCGATATCGCGCAAGCTGCCTGACGGGGCGGCGCGAGACAAGGGAATGGCAATAGAGACCGAAATCGAGGTGGAAGGCCGGCAAGGAGAACCTGCCGCCGACCGGCCAGTTGCGCTGCGCCGGCTCGGCAATCCGCGCATGCGGCGCCGTTTCTTCAAACGGATCGGCATGTTTCTCGGCACCTATGTCTTTTCGTCGCTGACGAAGCGTATCGTCATCCTCAACCTTGCCGGTCTCTGCGCTCTGGTGGCGGGCATTCTCTATCTCAACCAGTTCCGTGCCGGGCTGATCGATGCGCGTGTCCAGAGTCTGCTCACGCAAGGCGAAATCATTGCCGGTGCGATTGCCGCTTCCGCCAATGTCGAAACCGACGGACTGACCGTCGATCCGGAAAAGCTGCTGCAGTTGCAGGCTGGCGAAAGCCTGTCGCCGACGGACGACGCACGGCTTTTCGATTTCCCGATCAATCCGGAAAGGGTCGCGCCGGTTCTCAGGCGGCTGATCTCGCCAACCAAGACGCGGGCGCGTATCTACGACCCGGAAGGCATTCTGATCCTCGACTCGCGGCATCTCTATGCGCGCGGGCAGATCCTGCGCTTCGACCTGCCGCCGCCGACGGCCGAGGAACCAGGCCTGATGGACAAGATCTGGGCCGATCTGAAACTCTGGTTCCGGCGGGGCGACCTGCCGCTCTACGAGGAGGTGGGGGCCGGCAACGGCCGCGCCTATCCGGAGGTGGAGGCCGCTCTTGCCGGGTCGCCGGCAAGCGTGGTGCGCGTATCGCCGCGCGGCGAACTGATCGTCTCCGTCGCCGTTCCCATCCAGCGCTTCCGGGCCGTTCTCGGCTCCTTGCTGCTTTCCACGCAGGGCGGCGATATCGACGCCATCGTGCGCGCAGAGCGACTTGCGATCATGCGCGTCTTTCTCGTGGCCGCCGTTGTAACGGTGGTGCTCTCGATCCTGCTGGCGGGCACGATCGCCGGGCCCGTGCGCCGCCTGGCGGCAGGTGCCGAACGGGTTCGGCGCAGCATCAAGTCGCGCGAGGAAATCCCCGATTTCTCCGACCGTCAGGACGAAATCGGCCATTTGGCCGGCACCATTCGGGATATGACCAACGCGCTCTACAACCGGATGGACGCAATCGAGACATTCGCGGCGGACGTAGCGCATGAAATCAAGAATCCGTTGACTTCCCTTCGAAGCGCGGTCGAGACGCTTCCGCTTGCCAAATCGGAGAATTCCCGCGAAAGGCTGTTGGAGGTGATCCAGCATGACGTGCGCCGTCTTGACCGGCTGATCACCGATATTTCCGACGCGTCCCGCCTCGATGCCGAACTTGCCCGGGCGGATGCCGCGCCGGTCGATGTTGCAACGCTGCTTCGCACGGTCACGGATTTTGCCAATGAGCGCGCCGGAACCGAGGCTGCGCCGGTCAAGCTTGCGGTCGAGCCGTCCCGGCAGCCGCATCCCTACCGGATCCTCGGACATGACAGCCGTCTGGCTCAGGTGGTCAACAATCTGATCGACAATGCCCGCTCTTTCTCGCCGGCGGGGGGCAATGTCCGCATCATCGCGAAACGGACTGGCGACAAGGTCGTCGTCACGGTTGAGGATGACGGTCCCGGTATCCGGCCGGAAGCGTTGGAACGCATTTTCGAGCGCTTTTATACCGACCGACCGGATGGCGAGGGCTTCGGCAACAATTCCGGTCTCGGCCTGTCGATCACGCGGCAGATCATCGAGGCCCATCGTGGTTCGATTACCGCTGAAAACAGGCAAGAGCGGGATCCGAACACCGGCAAGATCTGCGTAAAGGGGGCACGTTTCATCGTCAGCCTGCCGGCGGAGACCGTGAAATGACGGCCGGTACACTCCATGCTAGCTGCGTCGTGATTGCAGGCTCCGGCATATTGATACGTGGTGCTTCGGGCAGCGGCAAATCTTCTCTCGGCGAGGAATTGGTGGCGAGGGCGAAGGCGCAGGGCCACTTCGCGGCATATGTCGCCGATGATCGCGTCATTGCCGGCAAATCTCATGGGCGGCTGATTGCCGAAGCGCCGTCGCCCCTTGCAGGACTTTGGGAAAGGCGCGGCGCGGGGATTGTCAGGGTGCAGGGGGAGGCGCGCGCAGTCTTGCGTCTGGTGATCGATATCCTGCCGATTGCAGAGATCGAGAGGCTGCCGGAGGAAGATGTGCCGATAGCTGAGATCAGTGGCATCGGCTTGCCGTTGATCCGGGTGCCGATGGGTGAGATTTCACTGGCCGCGACCCGAGCCTTGTCGCGTGTCTTCGAGGACACGCATGCTGTCATTGGCGGATAATCGCGAAAAGTGCGCCGATTTTCCTTGCACTGCAGCGCTGCCTTGCCGACAGTGTGCGCTGACATGCAGGGCCGGGAGCGGGCTCGATCCAGGCAGCAGCGGCTTGACGCCGGATTAACCTTCGACCGGGCATAAGCGGCCACAATTCAGGCAAGGCAGCGCGCGCTGCCGCGAAAGCGCTCGCAAGAAGCGCGTTGAGGAAGACACGGACAGGGCATGATCGGTCTGGTACTCGTCACCCACGGCCAGTTGGCACAGGAATTTCAGGCCGCGCTCGAACATGTGGTCGGTCCCCAGAGCCAGATTGCGACGATCTGCATTGGCCCGGACGACGACATGGAGCAGCGGCGCCAGGATATCCTCAATGCGGTTGAGGCTGTGAATGACGGCAGCGGTGTCGTGCTTTTGACGGACATGTTTGGCGGCACTCCCTCCAACCTGGCCATTTCCGTGATGGACGGCATGTCAATCGAGGTCGTGGCTGGCGTAAACCTGCCGATGTTGATCAAGCTCGCCAGCGTGCGCGGGGAATTGAAGTTAGCCGATGCGGTCGACGAAGCCCGAAAGGCCGGACAGAAATACATTTCCGTGGCCAGCCAGGTTCTCTCCGGGCAGGGCTGAGGCGATGGGTAAGACTGCAAATGACGAAGGCGCGGTGCTGCGGCGCGAGTTGATGATCGTCAACCGGCGCGGCCTTCATGCGCGGGCATCGGCAAAGTTCGTCAAGCTCGTCGAGGGCTTCGACGCGGATGTGACAATCTCCAAGGACGGCCAGAGCGTCGGCGGCACGTCGATCATGGGACTGATGATGCTTGCGGCGTCGCCGGGCTGTTCCATCCTGGTCGAGGCGCGCGGGCCGCAGGCGGAAGCCGTCGTTGACGCGCTTTCCGCACTTGTGGGCGACGGCTTCGGCGAAACGGACTGAACAACCAACGCTACAGTCGCGAGAGCAGGACCTCTGTCGGCCAGCCATCGGCGGGAAGGCCGAGCCGCAGTTGCTCGGCGCGAACGGCAGCCCGCGTGCCGCTGCCGAGAATTCCGTCGATTTTGCCGACATCGTGGCCGCGCTCGCTGAGCTTCTTTTGAAGTGCCTTCATCGATGCATCGGAGAGACCGGGTTCGGGCTGGCCTGGATTATAGGCAGGCGCGCCTGCCAGTCGTGTCGCGAAATAGGCGGCGGACGTGGTGTAAATGAAAGACTGGTTCCACTCCAGATAAACGCCGAAGTTGGGATAGGAGAGGAAGGCCGGCCCCTTCCGGCCCTGGGGAAGCAGGACGGAAGCTTGCAGATTGCCCTCCGGCAATCCGCCTGAACGCGCCCGCACGCCGAGCCTCGCCCACTCGGCCACCGTCTTTTTGGAGGCAAGGCCCGTTTCTTCCCAGGGAAGATCTGCAGGCAGGACGATTTCCTGCAGCCAGGGCTCGCCGGGCCGCCAGCCGAGACTGGAGATGAAATGGGCGGCGGTGAGAATGACGTCCGGCGCGCTTGTTTTCAGCCTGACGTGTCCGTCGCCGTCGCCGTCGATCCCGAAGTCGATAATGTCGCGCGGCAGCATCTGGACCTGGCCGATCTCGCCAGCCCAGGCGCCGGTTGTCTGGCGCGGGTCCAGGTCTCCATGCTCGGCAAGCTCGATTGCGGCCAGAAGCTGCGGGCGGAAGAGGTCAGGCCTCCGGCAATCATAGGCAAGGGTCGCAAGGGCGTTGACCGTGTTGAAGTCGCCCTGCACGGCGCCGTAGTCGGTCTCCAGGCCCCAGAAAGCGGTGATCACGGCGGCCGGGACGCCGTATTCACGTTCGGCGCGGGCGAAGCTCGACGCGTATTTCTGCATGTTGGCAGCGCCATGCTTGAGACGGTAGCCGTTGACGGAGCGCCTGGAGAATTCAAGGAAGGTCTGCTTGAAGACGCCCTGCCCCCGATCGAGGCGCAGGACCTTCGGATCGACCGCCGCACCCGAGAGGGTTTCGCGGATAGCGGCTTGGCTCCGTCCTTGTTCGCGGGCCTCTTTCGCGACGCCGTTCAGGAATGCGTTAAAGTCTCCTCCGCAGTCCCGGGCGTTCGCCGGATGGACGGAAAGCAGGAGGGGCAGGCTGCACGCGCTTATGATCCATTTGCCGAATTTCATGGTTCGCCTCTCGCATTGCCTCTCAATATCGATGCGTGGAAAATCCTGCATTCCGGTTACCGACGGATGAATTAAAGCAGGGCCATAGGGACTAGCCTGAAATTGTGACGCAATATGATGGCAGCGAGAAGAATATGGTTTTCGATGTTCCTCGTCTGAAAATCAGTGTCAGACAATAAAGGCCGACCTATCGCGAAAGAAGATCAGGTACGAGAAATATCGCCGTGCGGATTTTATGCTTCTCCGATTTTTCAAAAAATTATTTGTGATCTTTCCCGCGTGATCCTCCCATTCAGCGAAACGTAGATAGTCACATCAGACGGCGCAAAGCATCTCACGTTCAAGGCGATGAGGCGTTGATCGAAAAGAAAGCCGCTGTCCTGATCAAAACGGGAGAAGATAATGAGGAAATTTGCTCTGGTCGCAGCTACGGCAACTATGCTCGCGACGTCCGCGTATGCGGCGAATATCGTCGAAACGGCGCAGGGTGCAGGAACGTTCAATACGCTGCTTGCTGCGGCCCAGGCGGCAGGCCTTGCCGATGCTTTGTCGAGCCAGGATAATCTGACCGTGTTCGCGCCGACGGATGAAGCCTTCGCCGCGCTGCCGGCCGGCACGGTGGACAATCTGCTGAAGCCCGAGAACAAGGCGCAGCTGGTCGCCATTCTCAGCTATCATGTCGTGCCGCAAAAGATCATGTCCGGACAAATCGCCAGCGGATCGACGGACGTCGCAACTCTCAAGGCCGATGGAGATACGACCATCACCGTCGAGAAGGGCAGCGGCGGCGTTACGGTCGACGGAGCCAGGGTGATCAGTGCGGATATCGAGGCGAGCAATGGCGTCATTCATGTCATCGACAAGGTGATCCTGCCGTCCAACTGAACCGGACAGTCATGACTGCCGAAGAGGGCGCCGAATGGCGCCCTCTTCTGTTTCGTTTTGAAATTCCTGCGGCATTCCCAGGGCGGCGCGGGCAAGCAGAAACCGGGCGCGCGCCGAGACCTATCCTGCAGATATAAAGAAATCTTTATATCGTTATTGTTTCACTTCGCGCCCCGCGATATAAGGCCACCCGGATGGCGGCTCTGGCCCCCTGTCCCACTTCAATTCGCAGGCGCCGCGCCCGACAGGGTCGAAGGCGGCAACCTTCAGTGCCAGGCGGCGGTTTTCTGCTGCATTTCTCGGCCGGACATCGATCGGAAGGACCAAAATGACGATCGCCAAGGACTACTACGTCAAGGATATTTCACTTGCCGATTTCGGCCGTAAGGAAATCGCGATCGCCGAAACCGAGATGCCGGGCCTGATGGCCTGCCGCGAGGAATTCGGCACTTCCAAGCCGCTGAAGGGAGCGCGGATCGCCGGCTCGCTTCACATGACGATCCAGACGGCAGTGCTCATAGAGACTTTGGTGGCGCTGGGCGCGGACGTTCGCTGGGCTTCCTGCAACATTTTCTCCACGCAGGACCATGCGGCCGCCGCGATTGCCGCTGCCGGTGTTCCGGTCTTCGCCGAAAAGGGCGAGACGCTCGAGGAATATTGGGATTACTGCGACCGGATTTTCCACTTCGAGGAAGGTACGGCCAACATGATCCTCGACGATGGCGGCGACGCAACGCTCTACATCCTGCTTGGCGCGCGCGCGGAAGCCGGCGAAGACGTACTGTCTTCTCCGCAATCCGACGAAGAAAAGGTGCTTTTCGCCCAGATCCGCAAGCGCATGGAACAGAGCCCGGGCTGGTTTGCCAAGCAGCGTGATGCGATCCGTGGCGTTTCCGAAGAGACGACGACCGGCGTCAATCGTCTTTACCAGTTGAAGAAGAAGGGTCAGTTGCCCTTCCCGGCCTTCAACGTCAACGACAGCGTCACGAAGTCGAAATTCGACAACAAGTACGGGTGCAAGGAAAGCCTTGTCGACGGCATCCGCCGTGGCACCGACGTCATGATGGCTGGCAAGGTAGCCGTGGTGTGCGGCTATGGCGACGTGGGCAAGGGCTCGGCGCTTTCCCTGCAGGGTGCCGGCGCGCGCGTGCAGGTGACCGAAGTCGATCCGATCTGCGCGCTGCAGGCGGCGATGGACGGTTTCGAGGTCGTCACACTGGAAAAGGCGGCTCCGAACGCGGATATCGTCATCACCGCGACAGGTAACCGCGACGTGGTGACGCTCGACCATATGCGCGCCATGAAGGATATGGCGATCGTCGGCAATATCGGCCATTTCGATAACGAGATCCAGGTTGACGCCCTGCGCAACTACAAGTGGACCAACATCAAGCCTCAGGTCGACATGATCGAGTTCGCCGACGGCAAGCGGATCCTGCTTCTGTCGGAGGGTCGACTGCTCAATCTCGGCAATGCGACCGGCCATCCGAGCTTCGTCATGTCGGCAAGTTTCACCAATCAGGTGCTGGCGCAGATCGAGCTCTGGACCAAGGGCGGGCAATACGACAAGGATGTCTACGTCCTGCCCAAGCACCTCGACGAAAAGGTTGCCCGCCTTCACCTCGCCAAACTCGGTGTGGAATTAACGAAGCTGAGCGACGATCAAGCGTCCTATATCGGTGTCGATTCCGCCGGCCCGTACAAGCCGGACCACTACAGGTACTGATGTGTAGGTCGATCGGCTACATCATATAGTATTTTGATACTATATCGGGCGATATTTGCCCGATTAGGCGGGAGCTGTGGACGACACGGCTCCCGTTTACTTTTTGTCAAGAGACTCTTTTTCGCGATTCTCAAACGCGGTATGGTTTTGCGAATCGGTCGTTTCATGAGGCAGAAATGATCGGTGAACCTTCGCTCTGAAGGTTGGATTGCGGCGATAGGGGATTGGGAATGCCGTCTGGCGGCTTGCAACATGCGCGCATTGGCGCGTCATGGCGGAGAAGGAGTCGAAAGGCTCTGGAGCTTGCCGGAGTGAGCATGCTGGCATTGGCAGCCGGGTCGCTGCCGGCCGTTGCGATGGACACGATCGCCGACGCGGCATCTTCAGTTGATCCCTTCAGAGTTGTCTGGTTCTCGGCAATGGTTGGCGCCGTTGCCTTCGCGGTGACGACCGCTTCCGTCCTGGTTGCGAATCGCAAGAAGTCCGCCGGGACGCTCAAGGATGTCATGGGGCAGAATGCGAGCCTCAAGGCGCGCCTTGACCGCCTGGAAGGCCTCCTCGACAGCGAAGACCACCGGATCGTCATCTGGGGCGGTGGAGACGAGACGCCGATGGTGGCAGGCGCCATGGGCGAAGGAAGTGGCGTGCCGCGCTCTGCTTCACAGCTGCTGTCCTTTGGCACCTGGCTCGACGGCCGTTCGGCGGGCGAAATCGAGGGGTCCCTTGCCGATCTTCGAGAGCGAGGCGAAGGCTTTACCCTTGTCCTCGCGACGCGATCGGGAGGCATGATCGAGGCGAGCGGCCGGACCTCGGCGGGCGCGGCGGTGCTGCGGCTGCGTGATTTGACCGGCGAGCGTCGCGCGCAGGCTGCGCTGAGCGCAAGGCACCAGGAACTGTCGCGCGAACTCGAAGCCATGAAACGCCTTTTCGAAGCGTTGGGCGCGCCGGCATGGCAGCGTGACGCGGACGGCAAGCTCGTCTGGGTCAACGGCGCCTATGCTGCGGCGGTCGATGCCGGCAATCCGGCGCAAGTCGTTGCTTCTGGCTCGGAGTTCCTGGACGACAGCGGTCGCAAGGGCGTCGCACGCCAGCGTGACATGGCGGGTATGGCCAGCGCACGCCTGCCCGTCGTGACCGCAGGCGAAAGGCGCATTTTCGATGTTACGGAAGCATCCTCCGACGGCGGCAGTGTCGGAATTGCCATCGACGTGAGCGAACTGGAGCGGATTCAGCGAGAGTTGAAGCGTACGGCTGAATTCCACGCGCGTACGCTCGACCAATTGGCGACGGCGGTTGCCATTTTCGGACCCGACCGGCGGCTTCAGTTCTACAACGCGGCTTTCCGGGCCCTCTGGGATCTCGATCCCGCGTTCCTGGAAAGCCAGCCTGAAGACGGCGCGTTGCTCGACCAGTTGCGCGCGGCGCGCAAGCTGCCCGAGCAGGCGGATTATCGAAGCTGGCGCGCGAAAAACTTGGAAAGTTACCGCTCCCTCGATGCAAGCGAACATTGGTGGCATCTACCCGACGGCCGCACGCTGCGGGTCATTGCCAATCCGCATCCGCAGGGCGGCGTCACTTACATTTATGAGAATGTGACCGAGCGCCTCGACCTGGAGAGCCGCTACAACGCGCTGATCCGGGTGCAGGGCGAAACGCTGGACCACCTGTCTGAAGCTGTGGCCGTGTTCGGATCGGATGGCCGGTTGCGGCTGTGGAATCCGACCTTCAGTTCGATCTGGAACCTTTCCGAGGAAAATCTCGGCGACAGCCCGCATATCAACGCCATCGTCGACTGGATCGAAGGCGACGAAGGCGTGGTCGATATCTGGCGCGAGCTTGCCTTTGCCGTGACCGGCCTTGCCGACAATCGCGAACCCGTCCACGGCAGGATGGAATGCGCGGATGGTGAGGTGATCGACTATGCCACTGTGCCGCTGCCTGACGGCGGCACGCTCGTCACTTTCGTGAATGTCACCGACTCGGTGAACGTGGAACGGGCGCTTCTTGAGAAGAACGATGCGCTGGAGCAGGCGGATCAGCTGAAGAACGCCTTCATCCAGCATATTTCCTATGAGTTGCGCTCGCCGCTCACCAATATCATCGGCTTCGCGCAGTTGCTTGGCGATACGAAATTTGGCGAGCTGACGCCAAAGCAGTCAGAATACACAAACTACATCCTGTCATCTTCCTCGGCACTTCTCGCGATTATCAACGATATTCTAGATCTCGCGACGATCGACGCCGGAATCATGGAACTCGATCTGTCGGACGTTGACGTCGCCAAGACCGTTGCGGCGGCGGTGGAAGGGCTCAAGGACAGACTGACGGAAGCACACATCACGCTTCGCTCGCATGTGCCGGAGAATATCGGCACGCTGCAGGCGGATGAGCGGCGCCTGCGGCAGGTGCTCTACAATCTGCTCTCCAATGCCGTCCGCTACTCGGATGAAGGCGGGCTGGTCGATATCACCTGCGAGCGTCTGACAGATGCCGTGGAATTCCGTGTCCGCGATCATGGTTGCGGCATTCCGGCGGATCTGCTGGATCAGGTCTTTTCCAGGTTTGTCAGTCGCGACGCGGGCAATCGCCGCCGCGGTGCCGGCCTGGGACTGTCGATCATCAAGAGCTTCGTGGAACTGCACGGCGGGACGGTGGACATCGCTTCCACCGAAGGCGAGGGGACGGAGGTCATCTGTCGGTTCCTGCTGTCGCCCCAGGCGCTCCGGCACGCCGCCGAATAAGGGTGCGGAAAAGCCGTTTCCTGCGAAAACCCGTGCAAATGCCTTCGCGTCCTTCGGGGAATTGGGCTATGTCGGGTCAGGGAAATTCCGCCGGAGCACATCTTCTCGTGACCGACACTTCGCTACACTTCGACTGTGCAGACGAGGCTGCAACCGGGCGTCTGGCGCAGGACCTTGCAGCCGTCCTGAAGCCGGGCGATTGCCTGCTTCTCGTCGGTGATCTGGGCGCGGGGAAGTCGACCTTCGCGCGCGCCCTGATCCGCTCGGTTGCCGGCGACGATGATCTGGAAGTGCCGAGCCCGACCTTCACTCTGGTCCAGACCTACGATCTCGCACGGCTGCCCATTGCACACTTCGATCTCTATCGTCTGGAAGAGGCGGAGGAAATCGAGGAACTGGCGCTGGATGAAGCCCTGGAGGGCGGTGCGGCGCTGATCGAGTGGCCGGAGCGGGCAAGCGGGCATCTGCCGGCCCGTGCCACGGTGATCCGCATCGAGCCGCTCGACCATCCGACAGGACGGCGGATTTCACTGCACATGCCCGACGACGACTTCGCCGGCCGCGTCGCGCGCAGCCGTGAAATTCGCGAATTTCTGGACCAAGCCGGTTGGCCTGCGGCCCGGCGCGTGCCCCTGCAGGGCGACGCCTCGTCACGGGCCTACGAGACGGTCCATCGCAACGGCGAAACGGCCGTCCTGATGAACGCACCGGCAAGGCCGGACGGCCCTCCGGTGCGCGACGGACTACCCTATAGTCGCCTCGTGCATCTGGCGGAGGACGTGCGCCCCTTTGTTGCCGTTGGCAAAGGGCTTCGGCGTGCGGGCTTCGCGGCGCCAGAGATTTACGCCGCCGATCTCGATGCGGGCTTGTTGCTGTTGGAGGATCTGGGCCGTGAAGGTGTGGTCCGCGAAGGCGCGCCGATTGCCGAACGCTATGCGGCGGCCGTCGATCTCCTTGCGGATTTTCATGCCATTGCGATGCCGGAGGAAACGCCGCTGCCTGATGGCACGCTCTACCGCCTGCCTCGCTACGACCAACGGGCGCTGCTTTTCGAGGCTGAGCTTTTCTTCGACTGGTACCTTCCCTATGCCGGTGCCGCGCCGGACGAAGGATTGCGTGCGGAATTCATCGCGCTTTGGCGGAACGCCCTGGCCATGATGTCGGATAGCGACACGACCTGGGTGCTGCGCGACTACCATTCCCCGAACCTGATCTGGCGGGAAGAAAGAACCGGAAACGGCCGCCTGGGCCTCATCGACTTTCAGGACGCCGTGATCGGCCCGGCGGCCTACGATCTCGGCTCCCTTCTTTTCGACGCGAGGGTGACGGTTCCCGCACCGCTGGAGCGGGAGCTATTCGCGCGCTATGTCGCCGGGCGACGTCTGCACGATGCGGATTTCGACGCGGATCGTTTCGCGCGCGACTACGCCATTCTGTCCGCCCAGCGATTGTCGAAGATTTTCGGGATTTTCGTACGCCTGGCGCGGCGGGACGGAAAGCCCGGCTATCTCGCCCATCTCCCTCGTCTTGAGGCCTATATGGCCAAGGCGCTGTCCCATCCGCTGTTGGAAGAATTGCGGGCTTGGTATCGGGCGCGCGGTCTGAACATCCCCTCGATCGGATGAAGCACATGACAAATGCGACTTCCTGGCGCCCGAAGCGGGCGATGATGCTGGCAGCCGGCCTCGGCAAACGGATGCGGCCGGTGACGGCGACCACACCCAAGCCCTTGATCGAGATTGGCGGCAAGGCGTTGATCGACCACGGGCTGGACAAGCTACAGGCCGCCGGCATCGGGCAGTGCGTGGTGAATGTCCATTATCTCGCCGACCTGGTCGAAGTGCATATGGCGAAGCGCGAGATGCCGCGCATCGTCATTTCCGATGAGCGGAACAGCCTGCTCGAAACCGGCGGAGGCATCCGGAAAGCGCTGCCACTGCTCGGCGAAGAGGCTTTTCTGCTGCTGAATTCCGACAGTACCTGGATCGAGGGCGTGACGCCCAACCTGGAGCATCTGATCCATCAGTGGGATGAGGAAAGAATGGACATCCTCCTGCTGCTTTCGGAAATCGTGGCAAGCGTCGGCTATGACGGACGCGGCGACTTCGACATGGCAAAGGACGGCAAGCTGTCCCGCCGGATCGAACGCTCAGTGACGCCGTTTGCCTATGCGGGCGCCGCAATCCTGCATCCGCGCATCTTCGCCGATACGCCGGAGGGGGCTTTTTCGCTGAACCTGCTTTTCGACCGGGCGATCGAGGCCGGCAGGCTTCATGGCGTTCAGATGGAAGGTGTCTGGCTCCATGTCGGCACGCCGGAAGCGATTACGGAGGCCGAGCGCGCGATCCTGGAAAGCGCCGACTGATCTTTTTGCGCGGGCATTGGAGGCTGGCGGCTTTCCGGTCAGAATGGCTGAACGAATCTATTCATTAGAGCCGATGCCAGCACGCCCGAGCCTTTTCACCATTCCGCCGACCGCACCATTCCTGGAAACGCTGGTCGATGCCCTTGTCGAGGGGCGCCTGGTGCCGGGCTTCGATCCGAAATCCGATCCCCTCTCGCTCGCGGATGTGACGCTCTACCTGCCGACCCGGCGCGCGGCGCGCGCCCTGCCGGACCTGTTTCGTCGGAGGCTTGGAACATCGGCCAGCCTGCTCCCCGTCATCCGACCGCTCGGCGACGTGGATGAGGATGAGCATGTGCTGCGTGCCGCACCGGACGCGACCGGCCTGCCGCCGCCCATCCCGCCGATGGAACGTCTGCTCGCGATGACGCGGCTGGTGCGCGGCTGGAAGGGGGCACTGCGCAGGGACGTGCTTGGCCTATCGCCGGACGAGCCGCTGCGCCTTCCAGCCTCCGCCGCCGATGCGGCGTGGCTTGCCGGCGACCTGCTGTCGCTGATGGACGAGGTTGCAACCGAAGAGGCGGGCTGGGCCGGTCTTCTTTCGCTCGTGCCGGACGACCACGCCCGCTACTGGCAGATCACGCTCGACTTCCTGAAGATCGCCATGGAGGCATGGCCGGCATATCTCACAGAGCACGGGGCGATGGACCCGAAGGCGCGGCGCTCGGCGCTCATTCGCAGGGAGGCGGAGCGGCTCGCCGCCACGCCTCCGCGCGGGCCCGTCATTGTGGCCGGAACCACAGGCTCCATTCCCGCGACGGCGGCGTTGCTGAAGGCTGTCGCCAGTTTGCCGACAGGGGCAATTGTCCTGCCCGGCCTCGATCTCGGCCTGGATGACAGAAGCTACGAGGCCTTGGGCGCCCCGGGCGAGGAAATCGCCGTTCCCGGTCACCCGCAATACAGTCTGAAACAGCTTCTTGCCGCGCTGGGAGCCACGCGGGCCGATGTGATGCCGCTCGCGACGGCGGAAAGTGCGCCGCTCGCCAGCCGCGAAAATCTGGTGTCGAAGGCGCTCCTTCCCGCGGAGACGACCGATGCCTGGCCCGGCTTTCTGAAGAGCGTGCCGGTGGCGGAGCGCAGCAGAGCCTTCGGGGACGTTTCCCTGCTCGTCGCACGCAACGAGGCGGAGGAAGCGCTGGCGGTATCTGTGGCGCTGCGCGAAGCGGTGGAAGCAGGCCTGACGGTATCGCTTGTTTCGCCCGATCGTACCCTGGCCCGGCGCGTGGCCGTCGATCTCGCGCGTTGGGGAATAAACGTCGACGATTCCGCAGGTCGCCCGCTCGACCAGACGCCTCCGGCGATCCTGGCTACCCTTGCCGCAGGGCTGGCGCTCGGCGGCATGGAGCCGGTCGATCTGCTCGCTCTCCTGAAACACCCGCTTGCGCGCTTCGGCTGGCAGGCAAAGGAGGTGAGAGCCGCAGCGCGCGCGCTTGAGCGTGGCGTCCTGCGCGGGCCGCGCGCCCGTCCCGGCACGGCGGGCCTGAAGGCGGCAATCGCGGCGGCTCGCAGCGCGATCGAGGATCGGCATACGCCGCGCTGGAAGAAACTGGTCGATGACGACTGGCTCGCTGTCGAGGAACTCGCCGACCGCCTGGCGAACGCATTGTCTCCACTCGAAACGCTGCTTGCCGCCTCGGGGGAACTGCCGGTCGAAGAGCTTGTGCGCGCGCATCTGGAGTGTCTGTCGCGGATCGGGCGCGACGAAACGGGCAGCGATGCGGAGGTCTATGCCGGCGAGGCCGGCGACGCGCTCGCGCTTGCCATGTCCTCGCTGCTCGAGGCCGGCGACACCGGCCTTACGGTTCCCGCAGTTGAGTGGCCCGCCGTCTTCGCCGCGCTGATTTCCGGCATCAACGTGCGCCGCCGGCTGCCGGGCGATCCGAGGATCGCGATCCTCGGCCCGCTGGAAGCGCGCCTGCAGCGGCCCGATATCGTCATTCTCGGCGGCCTCAACGAGGGGACCTGGCCGCAGCGCATGCGCAACGATCCCTGGCTCAATCGGCCGATGAAGCGGGATATCGGACTGGAACCGCCGGAGCGGCGTATCGGTGCCGCAGCGCATGACTTTTGCGAAGGCATGGGCGCGACCCGGGTCATACTGTCACGGGCGGAGCGGGCCGATGGCGCCCCGACGGTGACTTCGCGCTGGCTGCAACGGCTGACGACCCTGCTTGGCAAGGAAGTTACGACGGAGATGCGGGAGCGGGGCGAGCGCTACCGCCGTCTCGCGGGGCTGCTCGACCGCCTCGACGAGCCTGTCGTGCCTGCGTCGCGGCCGGCGCCGAAGCCGCCGCTTGCCGCGCGGCCCGACCGGCTTTCCGTCACCGAGATCGAGACGTTGATCCGCGATCCCTATGCGATCTTCGCCAGGCGTATCCTGAGGCTGGACGAAGTTGAGCCGATCGGTGGCGAGCCCGGAGCATCCGAGCGCGGACAGATCATCCATGACTGCCTCGCCCGCTTTCTGGAAAACTGGAAAGGGCCGTTCGACAGTTCGGCGCTCGATGAACTGATCGCGATAGGCCGGGATCGATTTGCGCCGCTTGAAGCCTTTCCGGCCGTCAAGGCGCTCTGGTGGCCCCGTTTCCTGCGCGTTGCGCAGGCTTTCGTCGGCTTCGAGGCGGAACGCTCCCCGCAGCTTGTCGGACGCCATCTGGAAATCGGCGGCGGCATGGAGATCTCCTTCCCGGGCGCTCGCACGGTCCGCCTCGTCGGCCGTGCCGACCGTATCGACGAAATGGCCGACGGCTCGCTGGCGATCATCGACTACAAGACCGGCCAGCCACCGTCGCTAAAGCAGGTGGAGGCATTGCTCGCGCCGCAAATGCCGCTCGAAGCGGCACTCGTGCGGGCGGGCGGGTTCGACGGGATTTCTTCGGATGCTCATGTCTCGGAGCTTGTCTACATCCGGCTTTCCGGCGGCAAGCCGCCGCTCGATGTCCTGCCACGCAATCCGAAGGAACGGTCGATCTCCGAACTTGCGGAGGACGCGCTCGCGCGCACGACGCAACTGATTGCGGCTTACGAGAAACCGGACAAGGGTTACCTGTCGCGCGCCCGCGTGATGGAGGAGCGCGCCTTCGGTGGTGCTTATGACCATCTGGCCCGCGTGCAGGAATGGTCGCTCGGCGAGGGAGAGGACTAGGGGCAGGACTCACTAATTAGACTGGAATGGCGATCGAGATGACGAGAGATGGAAGGAATAGCGCGAAGATCGGGGTCATACCCCCGGTCGAGGGCTTTGACGCGGCAGATCGAAGTCAGCTCGATCGCCATTCCAGCCAAATTAATGGGTCCTGCCCCTAATGAACCGCCCGCAAATCCCGGCGTCGACCCTGCATCGCCAGGCCACGGCCGCCGATCCGGCGACGTCAGCCTGGGTGAGCGCCAATGCCGGTTCCGGCAAAACCTTCGTCCTCGCTCGTCGTGTCGTCCGCCTGCTGCTTGCGGGAACCGAGCCTTCGCGCATCCTGTGCCTGACCTTCACCAAGGCTGCCGCTGCCGAAATGGCGACCCGCGTCTTCGAGACCCTGGGCGCCTGGACCGGGTTCGATGACGAAGCCCTGGCGGAAGAGCTTGAGGACATCGAGGGCAGAAGGCCCACGGCGGCGCGGATCGCCCGTGCGCGGCACCTTTTCGCCAAGGCGCTTGAAACGCCGGGCGGTCTCAAGATCCAGACGATCCACGCCTTCTGCGAGGCCCTGCTGCATCAGTTCCCGCTGGAAGCCAATGTCGCCGGCCATTTCACCGTGCTCGACGACAGGTTGTCGGCGGAGCTGCTTGCCGAAGCCCGGGCGCGGGTGCTGAACGCGGCCGAAAACGAGCCGGAGAGCGCATTGGGGCAGGCGCTCTCCTTCCTCATCGGCGAGATGGCGGATCTTTCGGTCGAAGGCGCGCTCAAGGAGATGGTCGGCCGGCGCGACGCTTTCCTGCGCTGGATCGTCGACTATCCGTCGCTGGAGGACGGACTTGCCGACCTTGCGCGGCGTTTCGGCGTCACGCCCGGCGAGAAGGTGGACGACATCGAGCAGGAAATCCTCGATGGATCGCTGTTCGATGACAGCGCGAAGGCGGCGCTTGCCGATGCGTTGAGCGGTGGCGGTGTCACCGACCGCAGGAATGCCGAAGCGATCCGGCGTGTGATCGGGCAGGACGGGGCGCCTTTCCGCGATATCTGGCTGGAGATATTCCTGACCAAATCGCTTGAGCCGCGCAAATCCCTGGCGACGAAGGCGGTCGCTGCGGTGCATCCGCATCTTGCCGCGCTGATGGGAGAGGAACAGGCACGCCTCCTCGCCTTGCTCGACCGCCGCCGCGCGGTCCTGACGATGGAGGGGACGGCGGCGATCCTGCGTTTGGCGGATGCCATGCTTGGCGCCTACGAGACCGAAAAGACCCGCCGCGGCCTGCTCGACTTCGAGGATCTTGTGGTGCGCGCGGCCAACCTGCTTTCGCGTTCGGATGCCGCCCTTTGGGTGCAGTACAAGCTCGACAGGGGGCTCGACCATATCCTTGTCGACGAGGCGCAGGACACCAGTCCGCGGCAATGGGAAGTGATCCGGGCGCTGGCGGAGGAGTTTTTCGCAGGGGATGGTGCGCGCGATACTGCGCGGACCATTTTCGCGGTCGGCGACGAGAAGCAGTCGATCTATTCCTTCCAGGGAGCGGTGCCGGCGCATTTCGCCCGCATGCGCAGGCACTTCCAGCAGCAGGCGGCAAAGGCTGCGACCTCGTTCGAAGCGGTCGACCTGACGCTTTCCTTCCGCTCGACGCCTGATGTGCTCGGCGCGGTCGACAAGGTTTTCGCCGATCCATCCGCGCGCAAGGGCCTGTCGCAGGACGGCGACGCGCCCGTGCACGAGGCCATTCGCCGCAACGATCCCGGTCTGGTGGAAATCTGGCCGCTCGAAGCGGAAGAAGAGGTCGAGGCGTCCGACGACTGGACGGCGCCGATAGACCGGGTCTCCGCGTCGAGCCCGATGATGCGCGTGGCGCGGCGGATCGCGCAGGCGGTCGATGAGTGGTGCACGAGTGGTGCAGCAACGGCCGGTGATGTGCTGGTCCTGGTGCGCAAACGGGGGCCGTTTGTCGAAGCGTTGACGCGGGAGATGAAGCGGCTCGGTGTTCCGGTTGCCGGCAGCGACCGGCTGGTGCTGAGCGAGCATATCGCGGTGCTGGATCTCGTCGCGCTCGGCCGGTTCCTGTTGTTGCCGGAGGACGATCTTTCGCTTGCCGCGGTGCTGAAGAGCCCGCTCTTCGGCCTGGACGACGACGCGTTGTTCGAGATCGCGCGTGATACTCCGGAGCAGCCGAGGGCCGGCACGCTGTGGCAGTCACTGCTGCGGCATGCGAGCGCCAATGAACGCTGGGACAAGATACGCGAGCAGCTGGAGACCTGGCGCCGTCGGGCCGATTTCATGCCGCCTTTCGAATTCTATTCCCGTCTTCTGGGAGCCGATGGCGGGCGCGGCCGCTTTCGGTCCCGCTTCGGCGACGAGGTGGACGACATCCTCGACGAGTTCCTCGCCCTGACCATCGTCTTCGAGCAGACGGGCACGCCGGGGCTCGAAGGCTTTCTCGCCTGGCTAGCGGCTGCCCCCACCGAGATCAAGCGGGAACTCTCAAGCGCCGAGGGCGTGGTGCGCATCATGACGGTGCACGGCGCCAAGGGCCTCGAGGCTCCGGTAGTCATTCTCGCCGATCCGGGGGCGGCGCCCGTCTCGGCGCGGCACGATCCGACCATGCTGGAATTTGCGCTAGGTAGCGATGAAGACCGCCCGCCGGCGCTCGTCTGGCTGCCCGGCAAGGCAGGGCGCACCGCCTGGCACGAGGAGGCGCTGGCAGACCTGCGCGGCAAGGCGGAGGAGGAATATCGCCGCCTTCTCTATGTCGCCATGACGCGCGCGAAGGATCGGCTGGTGGTCTGCGGCTGGACCGGCAAGACCGCGCCCCGGGAAGATACCTGGTACGCACTGGTCAATCGGGCGCTGGCAGGGGATTCCACGGAAGAATTTTCGGCGGACGGGAGCCTTTCCCGCCTGCTGTGGCGAAGGGAAGGCCAGAAGGCGGTGGTCCCGATAGTTGCCGAAGGTTCCGGTAAGACGGAGGCGACCCGGTCGATCGATCGTCCCGCCTGGCTGGACCGGCCGGCATCGGCGCCGGTTCGCCAGCGCCGCCTACAGCCCTCGAAGGCCTTCGAGGCGATGGAGGCGAAGGAAGGCGTCGAAGCGCTCAGCGGCGCGGCAATGCTGGGGGCCGTGCGGGGGCCTTCCGACTGGGCGCTGGAGCGGGGCCGGTTGGTCCACCGGATGCTGGAGGTCCTGCCGGAGGTTTCGCCGGAAATGCGGATTGAAGCCGCCGACCGGTTCCTGAACCGCGCCTTGCCCTCAGCTTTTGCCGGCGAGAAGGATGGCGTGCTTGCGGAAGTGCTGGCGATTCTCGCGGACGCGCGTTTTGCCGAAGTCTTTTCCGCCAGAGCCCGCGCCGAAGTGCCGATTGTCGGCCAGATGCAAGCCCCCGACGGCGAGATCGTCGCCGTTTCGGGGCAGATCGACCGTCTGTGCGTGACCGAAGAGGAGGTGCTCATAGTCGACTACAAGACCAACAGGCTGCTTCCGGCTGATATCGACAGCGTTCCTCTCGATTATGTGACGCAGCTTGGCGTCTATCGCCACCTCCTGAAGGGCATCTATCCGGATCGCCTCATCCGGGCGGCACTGTTGTGGACTTCCGGTCCGGTTCTCATGGAAATTCCAGCCGAAAAGATGGATGCCGCTCTTCGCGCGCTGTCGTAACGGATTTGTGCGGGGCACGTCTTGCTTCCCGGCCGACGGGCGCGGGCCACTTAACCCTTGCTTGACGGAATGGGCGGCAATTCCTACCTTCGAACCAACTCGAGCGGCCTGCCCGGTGGCATGCCCGGATGATTGTGAGGCAAGACATGGCAACTGATGTCGTCACCGATGACACCTTCGAGACGGACGTCCTGAACTCGTCCGAGCCCGTAGTGGTCGATTTCTGGGCCGAATGGTGCGGTCCCTGCAAGATGATCGCTCCGGCGCTGGAGGAGATCTCAACCGAGCTCAAGGGACAGGTGAAGATCGCCAAGCTCAATGTCGACGAGAACCAGAATACCGCCATCAAATACGGTGTGCGGTCGATCCCGACACTGATCGTCTTCAAGAACGGCGAGCCGGTCGCTACCCAGGTGGGTGCCGCGCCGAAGAACCGGCTGTCGGACTGGATCAAGAGCTCGACCTGATAGGGCAGGCCCGGATAGATAACGGGCTGAAGCTCCGATCCGGTCGGTGGATCGCATTCGAATACGCGCCTCTGAAACCGCTGTTTCAGGGGCGCGGCCATGATGATGTCCCGCTTCAGGCCCTGCCGCAGGCCCTTCAGGCTTTACGCCTGAGAAAATGCGTGTATGACGGGAGCCGGCACTGGCCGCTGAATCCGAACCATTGCTCCCGATTTGCCCCGGTTTGTGCCGCCCCCGTCGGGCATAATGAGATGACGAGTTGAGCGTGATATGAACGAAAACGGCAAGACTCCCGAAACTTCCGAAAACACGGCCGACCCGCAGCAGGCGAACGCTGCGCAGTCCACCGCGGGCCCCTCGGTTGGCGGTGAAGGCGACGCCCTCTCAGCTCTTGCTGCGGAAAACGCAGAACTCAAGGATCGCACCTTGCGGGTGATGGCGGAGATGGAAAATCTGCGCCGCCGCACGGAGAAGGAAATCCGTGACGCCAAGCAATATTCGGTGGCCGGATTTGCACGCGACATGCTGGCGGTGACCGATAATCTGCGCCGCGCGCTGGAATCTCTTTCGTCCGATGCGCGCGATAGCGCCGATGAAGCGATGAAGGGCCTGATCGCGGGCGTCGAGATGACCGAGCGAGAGATGCTCAATCAACTCGAGAAGCACGGGGTCAAGAAGCTCGATCCGCAAGGGCAGAAGTTCGACCCGCATTTCCATCAGGCAATGTTCGAGGTGCCGAACCCCTCCATTCCCGCCAATACCGTGGTGCAGGTGATGCAGGCCGGCTATACGATCGGTGACCGGGTCCTGCGCCCGGCGCTCGTCGGCGTCTCCAAGGGCGGCCCGAAGGAAGCAGGCGCAGCAAACGGCGACGCACAACCAGGCGCGACTGTCGACAAGACGGCCTGACGCCGCACTGACTCCCTGGCTGCGCGTCCGTCCGCCACCGGCGGAGTATTGAACTCGTTGGTCCGGGGGCGCCGATGCTGCTTATCCTCGACTTTCTCGGTGTGGCGATCTTCGCGATCACAGGCGCGATCGTCGCATCGCGCCTGAAGCTCGACATAATCGCTTTCCTGTTTTTCGCGACTTTTACCGGCATCGGCGGCGGCACGGCCCGAGACCTGCTGCTTGGGGTTCCCGTTTTCTGGGTCGAGGATCAGACCTATCTGATCGTCTGCCTCCTCGTCGGCGCCGCCATGTGGTTCGCCGCGCCGCTTTTCGAAAGCTGGGGCAAGCCGTTGCGATGGGCGGACGCCGTCGGGATCTCCGCCTATTCGGTCATGGGGGCGGCCAAGACGCTGTCGCAGGGCGATGTGGCAGTGGTCGCGGTTCTCATGGGAGTGGCGACGGCAACCTTCGGCGGGATCATTCGCGATACGATCGCCGGCCAGCCGTCCGCCCTGGTGAAATCCGAAATCTACCTCACCGCCGCCTTCGCCGGAGCCGCGGGATATGTCTGCCTGACGCTTCTTGGCGTCGGAAACTGGCCGGCGGCAATCGCGGGTGGGGCATTCGCCTTCGCTCTTCGGGCGGGAGCGATCCAATATGGCTGGAGCCTGCCCGGATATCGCCCTCCGGACACGGCGGAATAATTCCCGAAGTGGAATTGTCAGGCGGCGTCGCGGTGCTGCGGCGCGCCGAGAGCGGGCGCGGAAGTCGCGTCGGAAACCGCTTTCAGCCGGTCGGCCTCTTCATGCCAATGACTTGCCTCACGCCGCTTGACGCGAGCTTCGCGGCGCCATTTGCCCTGCTTCGCCCAGGCGGCAGTGCCACCGATCAGGACGCCGACGGCAACCGCGGCAAAGAGAAACCAGAACAGGGGCGCCGTCACGGCGAGGGCCGGCTGACCGTCGGAGAAGGGGTCGAGCGACAACGTGGCGTCGTGCCGGTTCGCAACCGCCGCCACGATAAGCAGGACGGCAAGTGGCAGCAGGATGAGGCTCTTCAAAAAGCGTATCACCGTTATCTCCCCGGAGCATGATACCGAGAACCGTTCGCCCTTCGGGAATGCGCCCTAGAGCATATCCCGCCAAATCCGAACTGGATTTGGCGGCAAGGAAATGCTCAAGGTATTGATCCTGGAGCGATTTCTTATCGACCGGATGATCCTATCCGGCCGGAAAGCGCTCTAGTCTTCGTCTTCGCCGTGATCGACGCCGCCGTTCAGGCGCTCGCGCATTTCCTTGCCCGTCTTGAAGAAGGGCACATTCTTTTCGTTCACTTCGACCTTTTGGCCCGTGCGCGGATTGCGTCCAACCCGTGCCGGGCGGTTTTTCACCGAAAAGGCACCGAAGCCGCGCAGTTCGACACGATCTCCCCGTTTGAGGGCGTCTGTGATCTCGTCCAGGATGGCGTTGACGATGTTTTCGACATCACGCTGATAAAGATGCGGATTTTGCTCCGCGATCCTCTGCACCAGTTCCGACTTGATCATCGATCCGCCCCTGTCGTGTCATTGTCGTTTATTGTCTCGGGAGCGTGCCAAACCGATACGAGGCCGTCAAGCGAAACGGCAGCAGGAACAATGTGTTTGGCGTCGCCGATTCGGCCAAGAAGGCCGTGCGATAGCCCCTGTCCGAGCGCATTGGCCAGTTGTGACGCAAAGGGAAGCTCGTCAAGCTCGGAACGCGGCGACCAGGTAATGACCGGCAGATCCTCGGCGACGCCCTTTTCCTTTTCCAGCCAGGCGATCGCTTCGTTCTCTCCTCCAAGATCGTCGACCAGCCCCAGCGACTTGGCGCGAACGCCCGAATAGATGCCGCCATTGGCGAGGTTGCGCACCTTGGCCTCGTCCAGGTTTCGCCTTTCGGCAACGATCTTCACGAACCAGTCGTAGCTGTCGTCGATAACCGCCTGCAGGTTGGCCTTGGCGGCATCGGTCGTCGGCTCGAAGAAATTCGGCTGGGCCTTCAGGGGGCCGCTCTTCACGACATTGACCTCGATGCCAAGCGTGTCCAGCAGGCCCTTGATGTTGCCGAACTGGATATAGACGCCGATCGATCCGGTCAGCGAGTTGTGGCGGGCAATGACGTGATCGGAGGTGACGGCCGTCATGTAGCCGGCCGAAGCGCCAAGCGTGCCGATCAGCGTCGTCATCGGCTTCTTCCCGGCCAGTTCGCGCAGCGCGACATAGAGGGCCTCGCCGCCCGTCGTGGAGCCACCTGGGGAATTGATCGACAGGATCACGCCCTTCACCGCATCCGACTTGGCGATCTTCTCGATCATTTCGATGCGCTTTCGATCATCGACAATGACGCCGCTGATCTCGATGCGGGCGATATGGTCGGAACGCTTGCTCGGACCGCCGAGGCCGGAGAGGCCGACAAGCGCGCCTCCAAGCAGAAGGGCCAGGGCGACGAATGCGGCGACCCGCCAAAAGGTGACCTTGCGGCGCAAACGGCGGCGGTCGACGATCGCATCGGCATCGAAGGACATGAAGGATCAAGCTCCGTTGTCTGGTTCTCAAGGCCTACATGCCTGAGCCCGCGATGAAAAGCCCGTATTCGCCCGCGGGGTGCGATTGCTTTCGGCAGGTGCTGCCTGTATCAGGCGCACTGTTTGCCGCTTCGTCGAAAGGCTGCCCGGATCCGACGCACGTCACTGCGGGGCCGGCAGCAGGGGAGAGGACACCATGGCGCAGATTACGCTCACCGCTCTCGATCGCCGCAAGGCGGAAGGTCGGCGCTTCGCCGTGTTGACGGCCTATGACGCGACATTCGCGAGCCTCGTCGCCGACGCGGGTGCGGGTGTCATCCTCGTCGGCGACAGCCTCGGCATGGTGATCCAGGGCCGGGCTTCGACGACGCCGGTCACGATGGCCGACATGATCTATCACACCGCCTGCGTAGCGCGCGGCCTCGATGCTTCAGCCGCCGACCGGCCGCTGATCATGGCGGATATGCCGTTTGCCAGCACGTTCTCGCCGCTGGAGACGGCAAGGGAGGCGGCCCGGCTGATGCAGGTCGGGGCCAATATGGTGAAGATCGAAGGCGGAGCGGCGATGGCGGACACCATCCGCTTCCTGACGCAGCACGGCATTCCTGTCTGCGCCCATCTGGGCCTGACACCGCAGACGACGGACATGCTCGGCGGCTATCGCATCCAGGGCAAGAGCGAGGAAGATGCCGCCCGCATCGCCCGCGACGCCCGTCTGCTGGAGGATGCCGGCGCTCGCATGCTGCTTCTTGAATGCGTTCCGAATGCCGTCGGCAAGGCCGTTTCGGACGGCGCGAAGGTTCCGGTGATCGGCATCGGCGCGGGACCTTCCACCGACGCCCAGGTTCTCGTGCTGCACGACATGCTGGGGCTGACACGGGGCAGGAAGGCGCGTTTCGTGAAGGACTATCTGGCGGGGCGCGGCGACGTGGCGGCCGCCCTCAAGGCCTTCGTGGAGGAGGTCGAAAGCGGCGCCTATCCCGCGCCGGAACACTGCTACGGGTAGGCGCACCCGTCATTGAATGCGAAAACGAGAAAAGCCCGGCGCGAGCCGGGCTTTTCGTTGGTTGCAGGGGCGTCTTTCCCGCACCCGACGGGCGCGGGAAAGACTGGACCGGTCTGCTTATTCGTCGCCGCCTTCGCGGGCCTTGAGGGCCGCGCCAAGGATGTCGCCGAGCGAAGCGCCGCTGTCGGACGAGCCGTACTGGGCGACCGCTTCCTTCTCCTCGGCGATTTCGAGCGCCTTGATGGAGACGGAGACGCGACGGTTCTTCTTGTCGAACTGCGTCACGCGGGCATCGAACTTCTCGCCGACCGAGAAGCGCTCGGGGCGCTGTTCGGCGCGATCGCGGGCCAGGTCGGCGCGACGGACGAAGGTGGTCAGGTCGGTATCGACGATCTTCGCCTCCAGGCCGCCTTCCTTGACTTCGGTGACTTCGCAGGTCACGACGGCACCTTTGCGGATTTCACCCGCAGCAGCCGTGTCGAACGGATCGCCGCCCAGCTGCTTGATGCCGAGCGAGATGCGCTCCTTGTCGACATCGACGTCGAGCACGACCGCGCGGACCACGTCGCCCTTCTTGTATTCCTCGATGACCTGCTCGCCCGGACGGTTCCAGTCGAGGTCGGACAGGTGCACCATGCCGTCGACGTCGCCGTCGAGACCGATGAACAGACCGAATTCGGTCTTGTTCTTGACCTCGCCCTCGACCTCGGTGCCGGAGGGATACTTCTCTGCGAAGGCTTCCCACGGGTTCTGCAGGGTCTGCTTGAGACCGAGCGAGATGCGGCGCTTGACCGGATCGACTTCGAGGATCATCACGTCCACTTCCTGGGAGGTGGAAACGATCTTGCCCGGATGGACGTTCTTCTTCGTCCAGGACATCTCGGAAACGTGGATCAGGCCCTCGATGCCCGGCTCCAGCTCCACGAAGGCGCCGTAGTCGGTGATGTTGGTCACGCGGCCCGCGAACTTGGCGCCGACCGGGTACTTGGCGTCGATGCCATCCCACGGATCGGTCTCAAGCTGCTTCATGCCGAGCGAAATGCGGTGCGTGTCCTGATTGACGCGGATGATCTGGACCTTGACGGTCTGGCCGATCGTCAGCACCTCGCTCGGATGGTTGATGCGACGCCATGCGATGTCGGTGACATGCAGCAGGCCGTCGATGCCGCCGAGATCCACGAAAGCGCCGTAGTCGGTGATGTTCTTGACGACACCCTCGACGATCTGGCCTTCCTCGAGGCTCTGCACCAGCTCCGAACGCTGCTCGGCGCGGGTCTCTTCCAGCACGACGCGGCGGGACACCACGATGTTGCCGCGACGCTTGTCCATCTTCAGGATCTGGAAAGGCTGCGGGGTGTGCATCAGCGGGGTGACGTCGCGAACCGGACGGATATCGACCTGCGAGCGCGGCAGGAAGGCCACGGCGCCGTCGAGATCGACGGTGAAGCCGCCCTTGACCTGGTTGAAGATCTGGCCGTTGACCTTTTCGCCGGCCTCGAAGGCCACTTCCAGGCGCACCCAGCTTTCCTCGCGGCGCGCCTTGTCGCGCGACAGCACGGCTTCGCCAAGCGCGTTCTCGACGCGCTCGAGATAGACCTCGACTTCGTCGCCGACCGAAAGGGCGGGGCCGTCTTCACGACCGCGGCCGCCGAATTCCTTCAGCGGAATGCGGCCTTCGACCTTCAGGCCGACGTCGATGACCGCGAGGTCCTTCTCGATGGCAATGACGGTGCCCTTGACCACGGAGCCTTCATAGAGCTCCTGGGTTTCAAAGGACTCGTTGAGAAGGGCTGCAAAATCCTCGCGGGAGGGGTTCAGACTATTCATGAATTCTCCTGAAAGCCAAATCTGGCTTGTCGCCGGCGGGCTGGTGTTGCACTCGGAGTTCGGCTCGTCCGGCTTGCCTTCGGGCAAGCTTTTCGCGAAGCCAGTGGCTTCGCGTGCCGGCGATGCGGGCGGCCTGATCCGTTTCAATGTTCCTGTCGGTTCCCCGCGGTGGGCTCGCTTTCATCGACGGCATCTCTGCCGGTCGCTCAGCAATGCGGAAAACGCAGCGTCATCCAGCCTTGCTTCGCTGGACTTTGTCGACGATATCCACAGCCGCACGGAACGCCGTCTCTATATCCATTTCGCTCGTGTCGAGCAAGTGGGCATCCTCGGCGGGCTTCAGGGGGGCGACGCTGCGGTTGCTGTCGCGCTGATCGCGGCGCTTCAGGTCGGCGAGGATTTCGCCGTAGTCGGCATCCTTGCCCTTGGACAGAAGCTCGTCGGTGCGCCGCCTTGCCCGCACTTCCGGCTTCGCGGTGACATAAAGCTTCACCGGCGCCTGCGGGCAGACCACCGTGCCGATATCGCGACCATCCAGGACGGCGCCCGGTTCATGCCGGGCGAAATTGCGCTGCAGCGCCACCAGTTCGTCGCGCAAGCCCTGCAGGACGGCGATCCGCGAAGCGGCCTCGCCGATTTCGTGCGACGACAGCATGTCGCGGTCGAGGCGGGCGAGATCGAGATTGCGGGCAACGGCGATGGCGATCTCTTCGTCGCCGAGCGGCAGGCCGCGCGCCAGCAGGGCCGCGGCCACGGCCCGGTAGGTCAGGCCGGTATCGAGGTGGGAATAGCCGAAATGCGCAGCCAGCCGGCGAGCCAGCGTCCCCTTGCCCGACGCCGCCGGTCCGTCGATGGCGATGATCATGCGTTGGTCGCCTCCGCCTCATCGATGCCGGCGCCGAGACTTGCCATCAGATCGCGGAAGCCCGGGAAGCTCGTGGCGATGACGGCGCCATCATCCACCGTCACCGGCTTTTCGGCAGCCAGTCCGAGCACCAGGAAGCTCATGGCGATGCGGTGGTCGAGATGCGTGACGACCGTGCCGCCACCGAACCTGCCGCCGCCGGTCACCGACAAGGTGCTTTCGCCTTCCCTGCAGGTGACGCCATTGGCTTCGAGGCCGCGGGCAACGGCAGCCAGCCGGTCGGATTCCTTGACGCGCAGCTCTTCCAGCCCCTGCATCACGGTTTCGCCCTCGGCGAAGGCGGCGGCAATCGCCAGCACCGGATATTCGTCGATCATGGACGGCGCGCGCTCCGCCGGTACCGTGACGCCCTTCAGGCGGCTGTGGCGCACGACGATGTCGCCGAGCTCCTCGCCGCCCGTCTCGCGGATATTGACGATGGAAAGGTCGGCGCCCATTTCCTGCAGCGTCTTGAACAGGCCGGTGCGATGCTCGTTCAGGAGCACGTTCTCCACCACGATCTCGGATCCCGGAGTGATGAGGGCCGCGACCACCGGGAAGGCCGCCGACGACGGGTCGCCCGGCACGATCACGTCCTGCGGCTTCAGCTCCGGCCGCCCGGCCAGGCGGATCACCCGTTCTCCGGCGTCGTTGAGCTCCACGCTCAGGTTCGCGCCGAAGCCCTTCAGCATCTTTTCGGTATGGTCGCGGGTCGCGACGGGCTCGATGACGGTCGTCACGCCCGGCGCGTTCAGGCCGGCAAGCAGGACGGCCGACTTCACCTGGGCCGATGGAACCGGCACGCGATAGGTCAGCGGCGTTGCGGTCTTCGGTCCCCGGATCGACAGCGGCAGCCGATCGCCGGAACGTGCCACCACTTCGGCGCCCATCATGCGCAGCGGATCGAGCACGCGACCCATCGGGCGGCGCGAGAGCGAGGCGTCGCCGACGAAGGTGGTCGCGATCGGATGCGAGCCGACGATGCCCATGGTCAGCCGGACGCCTGTGCCGGCATTGCCGAAATCGATGACGCCTGCCGGCTCCAGCAGGCTGCCGAGCCCGATGCCTTCGATGCTCCAGCGCCCGTCGGCAGGCCTTTCCACACGCGCTCCGACCGCCCGCATGGCGCCGATCGTGTTCAGCACGTCTTCCGATTCAAGTATCCCCTCGACGGTGCTCCGCCCGATGGCGAGCGTGGAAAACATGATCGATCGATGGGAAATCGACTTGTCGCCCGGGACCCTGATGCGGCCTTTCAGCGGCGAACCGGCGCGAGCGGTCAGTGGGACGGCATTCGAAGAGTGTGACATTTTCAATTCCGGGGGTTGCATCGGCATCGCAAAGCCGCTCCTCCTAGCATGGCAGGAACGATCCGTCACGTTTCGGCGGCCGCTCGCGGATCACAAAACCCGGTAGGCAAACGAGGCCGAAACAAGGGAAAATTCTTGACAGATCGGCGTGGGCGTTCGAAGGCAAGATTTCGCTTTGACACGGCGGCGGGCAGCGTTTATGCGGTCCCCGCTCATTCAGGATAAGGGTAAGGACCGTGGCAAAACCCGAACTCGGTACGAAGCGGCTGTGCAGCGGATGCGGCGCGAAATATTATGACCTCCATCGTGATCCCATCACTTGCCCGAAATGCGGAACGATCTTCGAGCTGACGACGACGGCCGTCCGCCCGACCAAGGCCTCCAAGGTGGTCGTTCAAGACGACGAGGAGGAAGAGGAACTGGAGGGCGCCGAACTGGTCAGCCTCGAGGAGGCGGATGCGGAAGCCGGTGCCGATGCCGATACGGATGTCGACGGGGACGACGACGTGGATGTCGGCGAGAACCTTGCCGATGACGATGACGATGTCTTCATCGAGGACGAGGATGAGGACGACGATGAAGTGCCCGGCATCATGGTCGAGCGCGAGGACGACGACGCCGATCGTTGACCCCGCGCGCCCGGGAGTGCCGATTTCCGCCTGCCCGCAGACATTGTCCACAACGGGCGGAGGCAGTTCGGGAAGCGACAGGGCGAGGGGCGACATTCTGCTTGACACTGCGGGCGGACAATCTATTTTCCGCCCGCACCGAGGCCGGTTTCCCAAGCTGGCCGACAGCGATGCAAGGTACTGAAATCCAGGCTTTGCGGAATTGCCGGAAGGGGCCGTAGCTCAGTTGGGAGAGCGCTTGAATGGCATTCAAGAGGTCAGGGGTTCGATTCCCCTCGGCTCCACCATTTCCGACATTTCGATTGCGTCTTGCGTTTCTTGATGCGGTAGGAAACTCGCTTCCGGCATAGGCAAGCGGTCTTGGCTTGCAACCGGAATGCGGCAGATATCCCGCAACGGGGTGGTTCCCCCGGAGGCATTGCCTCGAAGCGAATGGGGCCGTAGCTCAGTTGGGAGAGCGCTTGAATGGCATTCAAGAGGTCAGGGGTTCGATTCCCCTCGGCTCCACCAAACTCCCATTCCATATAGCTTTGCAGTTTGAGTGCCGGGCGGCCGTCCGGCGTGACCGTCTGCCATGCTCCGGGACCGCGGTTTCCCGAATAAGTGAAGGCCGCCGCAACCGTGCGGGTTGCGGCGGCCTTCGCGTCTTCAATGCCTCACGCCGCGCGCAGGCCTTGCAGGAAGGTCGCGATCTCGGCGGCGAGCCGGTCCGCATGCTCGGCGAGGCCTTGCGCGGATCTCAGGCTGGCGGCGGCGGTGTCGCTTGCCGTGTCGGTGACGTCGTGGACGCGCTGCGTGCTTGCCGAAACGCCTTCCGTCCCCAGCGCGACCTGCTGGACGCTCGCTGCGATTTCCTGCGTTGCCGAGGTCTGTTCCTCAACCGCGCTGGCAATGGTCGCCGCGATCTCGTCAAGGCCGCGGATCGAGGCCGAAACGCCGGCGATCGCCTCCACCGAAGTGGTGGTCGCCTGCTGGATCGCGGCGATCTGTTCGGAAATATCGGCCGTCGCCCGACCGGTCTGCACCGCCAGGCTCTTGACTTCGCTGGCGACGACGGCGAAGCCCTTGCCGGCATCGCCGGCGCGCGCGGCCTCGATCGTGGCGTTGAGCGCCAGCAGATTGGTCTGCTCGGCGATGTCGCTGATCAGGCCGACGACGGAGCCGACCCTGGCGGCGGTCTCCGAAAGCGCATTCACCAGCTGGAGCGTGTGATCGGCCGATGCCGCGGCGCTATTGGCCTTGGACGCGGATTCCACCGCCTGGCGACCGATCTCGCTGACGGAGGCGGCAAGCTCTTCGGTGGCCGAGGCGACCGCCTGGACGTTGGTGCTGGTCTGCCGGGACGTCGCCGCGACGGAGGTCGATTCCTCCTGAGCCTTCTGGATGGCGTGGCTCAGGCTCTGCGCCGCCTGGCTCTGCTCGCTGGCGGCACGCTGGACCTCATCGAGGATGACGCCGACCGTACGCTCGAAATTGGCGGCGAGATCGGCCATGACCTCGCTCTGCCTGCGGGACGCCTCCTGCTTGATGATTTCCTGCTCATCGGCGAGCCGGCGCGTTTCGGTGATCGTATCGCGAAACGTGACGATCGCGTCCGAAAGCTGTCCGATTTCGTCGCGCCCGGCCGCCGGAATGGGCGTATCGAGGTCGCCTTCCGAGATCCGGCGCAGGGCATTGGCCATCCGCTTCAGCGGCCGGGTGATCGTCAGCATGGAGACGGTGAGGCTGCCGGCGAGGATCACGAGCACGAAGATCGCGACGAAGGTGAGTATCTTCGTGTTCTGTTCGTCGATTTCCGTAACGATCGCTTCCGAAGTGGATTGCGAGCGGGCGGACAGTTCCACCTGAAGGGCATCGGCGACGCTGGCGAGGATTTCCGCCGAACGCGACAGCCGCCGCCTGATGCCCTCCACCTTGACCTGCTCTTCGAAGATGAAGTTGGCGACAGCGCGGTCGAAATCCCCGGACCCGGCAAGCTGGCTGCTGCGCTCGTTCGACTGCGCCGCGATTTCGATGGTGCGCGGTACCGTCACGGCGCTGCGCAGGAGGTACCGGTACTGGCGCTGGAGCTCCAGGTCGCCGGTCGCCTCGATCAGGGCCTCGAAATCCCCGAATGCCTTGAACGTGTCGCTGTAGCGCTCCATCGCCTCGACCAGATGCTTCAGCAATGCGCCGCGCTCGTCGAGATAGGAGGTGTTCCGGCGCAGCAGCCCGGACTGCTGATTGTCGGCGACCGCCGCGACGGCATCGATCAGCTCGTTGCTGGAAGTGAGCGCCTGCTGGATGAGCGACTGGGAGGCCGACTGATCGGCTGACTGTTCCGTCAGCCGGCTGAAGCCGTCGTCGATCGTCGACTGCATGGTGCTGGCCTGGAATACGATGGCCGCCGAAAGAAGCACGATGGGAAGGAGGGTGAGGAGGGCGACGCGCGCGTCGATGCCCATGAGGCGGCGCAGGCCGCCAAGCTGGGAAGTTGCGGAAGTGGGCATGGATACTGGAAGCTCCGGTCTATCGGGTTGCCGCGATAGCGGCCAGCTGCGCGCGCGCATGGGCGATGGCGTTTTGCGTGTCCGCCGGTGTCTTGCCCGCCTGGGGCGGGGAGGGTTCGAGCGGGTCGCGATTGCCGAGCGCAACGCTGAGCGAATAGACGTCGGCGAGCGCGAATTGCGTGGCGAGAAGCACGTCCGCCGGCTTGACGGGCTGGCCTGCCGCCGGCACGGGCGGCGTCGCGACGCCCTGCGGCAGCGCGAGGTCCGGACGTTCGGCCGAAATGCGCTCGAGATCGGCGATGAAGGAAATGGCCTCCGCGAGGGCGTCTTTCGGCTGTGCGCTGGTCACCGTGGGGGCGTCGACATCCGTCGTCGCGCCGCGCAGCTTCGCCACTTTCGCCAGCTGGGCATCGAGACCGAGGGCTGCGCGGTAGACGTCGTTGGGAAGGACCGGCGGGACGCCGAGATGTTCCAGGGACGCATTGATGGCCCGAAGGCGGGCAAGCACATCGTGCGGCCCGCGCCCGTCCTCCCGCGCCGGCAGGGCGGTATCGAAGGTCACGCTGTAAACGGGAGCAAGCTCCGCGAGATCACGCGTGGCGGCTTCCAGCACGTCGACGACATGGCCCGGCGTCGCCTGCTCGGGCGGAAGGTCGGGAGCCGGGTTTTCCGGCAGTCCGTTAAGGGACCGCAGGGTCTGCACCCGCTCGAAGACATCGACCGCGAGCCTGAGCACATGACGGGGCTTGCTGGCGACGGGTTCCGGATCCGCCGCCAGCTTCTCCGGCAGCAGATCCTCGGCGAGAAGGGACGCGACCATGGTCTTGAGACGGGTCGCGCGCTGGTAGGCGTCGGCGGGAGTGTAGTCGGCGGCAAGTGCGAAGGTGGCCGTGCCAACGAACACCAAGGCAGCCAGGAAGGGCTGGAGACAGGGGGCGCGCATACGAACCTCTTTTGGGCTGTCGCCTGCATGGCGTCTGCGAATATCCCTGCAATCAAGCGTTGCTGCCGTGTATGAGTAGTTAACGCAATGGAGATTTTCCGGAATTTTAAAATGTTCAGCATTTATACGTATTTGCTGACTTCCAGAAGAATCTGACGCAAGGCAATATCAATCTAAAGTTGAATTTCAATTCCGTCGTCGCAGGGGAACCGCGGCTTTCCAGGCGCCAATTGCATCCCGCGCGCAAGCCTCTTCGCTGCCGCATCACGTCGCGACGTTGCGGAGAAGCCAGCCGACGATCCGGTTGATGAGACGATGCAGCAATGTGCCGGCCAGGCCGCATGGCGGGATGAAGGTGAGGTCGCGTTCTCCTGCCAACGATTCGGGCGAAACGGCAATCGCTCGACGAGGCATTATCCCATGGCAGCGGCAAAGAGATGTGCGGCGATGACCGCGGCGGCGCACGCCACGGTCTGCGGCATCAGGCGACCTTTGTGGAAATATTGCGCACGATCAGCTTCGATGACTCGCCGATCTCGTCCGAGATCTTTTTCAGCTCATCCGTCAGGGCGCCGAACTCCCGTCCGTAGTCGCCGGCCCGGATGGAGGAGATCTTCGCGTTGAAGGCGACAAGGCGAGACATGTGCGCCGATTTCTGGATCTGGCCCAGGGCGGACAGGACAGCGGCAGTTTCCGCCGCGCGCCGTTCGTCGCTGCGCTTGTTGAAGTCCAGGAAGTCGCCCTCGAGCGCGGCGACGACCGATTGCAGGACCTTCAGCAGGTCCGACTTGATGAAATCGACGAAACGCAGAAATTCGGCGAGGTCATATGCACCTCCACCCGTTATCAGGCGGCCGTAATGACAGCAGCGTTCGCAGAAATGTTCGATTGTTTGATTGCCGCGCGCCGTTCCGAAAAGCAGGTCGCGCACCTTTCCGGAAAAGAGTTTCGGGATGCCGGTTTCGCGGTTTCCCTCCACCAGGGTGCGGTGAGCGGCGCGGAAATCGTCCGCCGTCTTGCCGAACGCCTCGATATCATCATCGGAGGGCGGCATGCCGGCCTGTTGCAGGGCGTGGAATTGCAGCAGGAACAGGCCCGCGCGCTGCGACAGCATGCGCTGGCGGCCGGCCAGGTTGATGAGAGAGGCGAAGACCGGGGCGCTGAGCGCGGCATCTTCGGGCAGTCCGGTGTCCTTGGCGTGTATCGTGTTCATGCGAAGTTCGATCCCGGCAAAGTCGCCTGAACTGCTATGGAACGTCCCGCATGACGGCTTCCTCCTGCGGGCCCGGCGAAAGCGAACGCGCCGCGGCGGGGAGCATATCGATCCCCCCGCCGCGACAGGTTTGTCTTACTCGGCCGCGACCGCAGGGCGGTTCAGCACATCGTTGCGGGTCGTTTCAACCACTGCGAGAATTTCGGCGATGATGGAATCCGACACCGAAAGCTCGGCCAGCGTGGACTGAAGGTGTTCTGCAACCTTGTTGAAGTGCTCGTCGGTAAGGTTGAGATCCTTGTGCGAGCTGCGAAGATCCCTGCCGCTATAGGTGCTTTCGCCACCAAGAGCGTAGTACAGGAACGTACGCATCTTCATTTTTTGTTTCTGGACGTCCATGTTGTCAAAGAAATGACTCAGGCTATTATCATCAAGTATTTTCTTGTAGAAAATTTCTACAGCGGCATTTACGGGTTCTTTTCCGCCGATTGCTTCATAAAGCGACATCAACGCACCTTTCTGTTTCAAACGTTGTGAACAATGGATAATGCGGACAGTTAAGGAATCGCTATGGTAAAAAGCCGCAGTCTGTTCGGATGCGGGGAATGCTGGCGCGACGCCGTCTGCGGATTTCCTCTCTTTCGCACTGCAACATATTGGCAACGCGGCGTCACTTTTGTGCGCAATGGTTGTGTTACTAACTGACCGGCAAGAAACCGAAAATTTTTCTCGAAGACGCGGGACCGGCGGCCGGCGCAAGCGCCGGCGCGGGACCGGCCTTTCGATCTTTTGTCACTGAATGTTCATTTGAACGCCATCGTACTTTCATCTGAAAACCGTTTGGTGCTATTCAAGATCATTCACCAAGCTCGGCCGATCGGGCGAGGAGACGGCAATCCGCCGGTTTGATCGAGGGCCTGTTGAATCCGTTTAATCAGGGAGGTTGAGATGTCTTATCGCACAGCGATCAGAAGCCTGTTCGCCGCTACGGCGCTGGCAAGCATGTCCACGGCGTCCTTCGCCGCGACCGAAATCGAGTGGTGGCACGCCATGGGCGGCGAGCTTGGCCAGAAGGTCGAGGAAATCGCCGCGAACTTCAACAAGTCGCAGTCGGACTATGTGGTGAAGGCCGTCTACAAGGGTGACTACACCCAGACGATGACGGCGGCGATCGCCGCGTTCCGCGCCAAGCAGCAGCCGCATATCGTGCAGGTCTTCGAGGTCGGAACCGCCACGATGATGGCCGCCAAAGGCGCCGTCTATCCGGTCTACCAGCTGATGCAGGATGCCGGCGAGCCGTTCGACCAGTCGGGCTTCCTCCAGCCGGTGATCGGCTACTACACCGACGCGGACGGTCACATGCTGTCCATGCCGTTCAATTCCTCGACGCCGGTGCTCTACTACAACCAGGACCTCTTCGAGAAGGCCGGCATCGCCGAAGCGCCGAAGACCTGGCCGGAGATGGGCGAGGCTGCCAAGAAGCTCCAGGCGGCCGGCGTCACCTGCGGCTTCACTACCGGCTGGCAGTCCTGGATCCAGCTCGAGAACTTCTCGGCCTGGCACAACGTTCCCTTCGCCACCAAGGCGAACGGCTTCGGCGGCCTCGACACCGAACTCGTCTTCAATTCGCCGCTGCATGTGAAGCATATCGGCCAGTTCGGCGACTGGCAGAAGACCAAGGCCTTCGACTACGGCGGGCGCCGGTCGGATTCCGCGCCGAAGTTCTATTCGGGCGAATGCGCCATGTACATGAACTCCTCGGCGGGCCGCGCGGGCGTGATCGCCAACATGAAGGACGTCAAGGTGGGCGTCGCCCAGCTGCCGTACTGGCCGGACGTGGCCGGCGCGCCGCAGAACTCCATCATCGGCGGCGCGACGCTGTGGGTGCTGCAGGGGCATGAAAGCGAAGAGTACAAGGGTGTGGCGAAGTTCTTCACCTATCTCTCTTCCGCCGAAGTGCAGGCCGACTGGCACCAGTTCACCGGCTACCTGCCGATCACCACGGCCGCCTACGAGCTGACCAAGAGCCAGGGCTACTACGACAAGAACCCGGGCGCGGATGTCGGCATCAAGCAGATGACCGGCAAGGCCCCGACCGAAAACTCCAAGGGCCTGCGTCTCGGTAACTTCACCCAGATCCGCGACATCATCAACGAAGAGCTGGAACTGGTCTGGTCGGGCGAGAAGACCGCCGAGCAGGCGCTTAACACGGCTGTCGAACGCGGCAACAAGCTGCTGCGCGATTTCGAAAAGGCCAACAACTGACGCCGGACTGCGAGTGACGGCGAACTCCCTAGCGTGAGGTGCGGGGGGAACCGGCAGGGGGCGCATGGTCGCCTGCCGCCGGTTCCTTCTCTCCTCGCAGCGCCGTCATCTCCCGAGGCCGCCCCGCGCGCTGACAGCGCGGGGCGGTTCGGCCAGCCGGCAAACCACAAGAAAAAACGACCCGCCGAAAGGCGGGCAGGTCACGTGAAAGCGGCGGTTCAATGCAAACCAAGCGCATAACGTTCAAGGCCAAGGGGCTGCCCTATCTGCTGGTCGCGCCGCAGCTTGCGGTGACGCTTGTCTTCTTCATCTGGCCGGCCAGCCAGGCGCTCTACCAGTCGGTGCTGCAGCAGGATGCCTTCGGCCTGAGGACGGAATTCGTCGGGCTGGCGAATTTCGAGAACCTGTTCGCCGACCCCCTGTATCTTGCATCGTTCAAGGTAACGATGGTTTTCAGCTTCGGCACCACGTTCCTGTCCATGGGCGTCGCGCTGATGCTGGCGGTGATGGCCGACCGCGTCATCAAGGGGGCCACGGGCTACAAGACCTTCCTTATCTGGCCCTATGCGGTCGCCCCCGCGGTGGCGGGCGTGCTGTGGTGGTTCATGTTCAATCCGACGATCGGCGTCGCGGCCTATGCCATCCGCCAGATGGGATATGACTGGAACCACACGATCGACGGCAACGACGCGCTCATCCTGATCATCATCGCGGCCGCCTGGAAGCAGATCTCCTACAATTTCCTGTTCTTCCTGGCCGGTCTGCAGTCCATTCCCCGCTCGCTGATCGAGGCGGCCGCCATCGACGGGGCGAGCCCGTTCAAGCGTTTCTGGACGATCGTGTTTCCGCTGCTGTCGCCGACCAGCTTCTTCCTGCTGGTGGTGAACATGGTCTACGCCTTCTTCGATACGTTCAGCGTCGTACATGCGACGACCGCAGGCGGCCCCGGGCAATCGACCTCGATCCTCGTCTACAAGGTCTGGCGCGACGCCTTCGAAAGCCTGGATCTGGGCGGTTCGGCGGCGCAGTCGGTGATCCTGATGCTGATCGTGATCGCACTGACCGTGATCCAGTTCCGCTACATAGAGCGCAAAGTCGAATACTGAGGCAGGATAATGGTAGAAAACCGCCCCTGGCTGACGTTCTTCAGCCATTTCATCCTGCTCGCCGGCGTGGTGATCGTGCTGTTTCCGGTGTGGGTCGCCTTCGTCGCCTCGACCCACGACCCGAGGGACATGCTGTCCGGCGTCGTGCCGCTATGGCCCGGCGACCGCTTCATCCAGAACTATTACGAGATCTTCGTGGAAGGTATGGCCAAGGCCGGCGCGCCGCCGATCGGCCTGTTGATGATGAACAGCCTCATCATGGCGCTGGCGATTGCCATCGGAAAGATCGCGATCTCCATCATCTCGGCGTTCGCGATCGTCTATTTCCGCTTTCCGCTGCGCGTGCTGTTCTTCTGGCTGATCTTCATCACATTGATGCTGCCGGTGGAAGTGCGCATCCTGCCGACCTTCGAGGTGACGGCGGGGCTCGGCCTGCTCAACAGCTATACCGGCCTGACCCTGCCGCTGATCGCGAGCGCGACGGCAACGTTCCTGTTCCGCCAGTTCTACATGACGATCCCGGAGGAATTGTCGGAAGCCGCGCGCATCGACGGCGCCGGCCCGATGAAATTCTTCCGCGACATCCTGCTGCCGCTGTCGCGCACCAATATCGCCGGGCTGTTCGTCATCCTCTTCATCTATGGCTGGAACCAGTATCTCTGGCCCCTGCTGGTGACGACGGACGAAGGCTACTACACGATCGTCATCAGCATTCAGCGCATGGTGAGCGTGCCCGATTCCGAGCCTCTGTGGCACGTGATCATGGCAACCGTGATCCTGGCGATGATCCCGCCGGTGCTCGTGGTGGTGTTCATGCAGCGCCTGTTCATCAAGGGCCTCGTTGAGACGGAGAAATAAGAAGACATGGCAACCATCCTTCTCGATCAGGTCCGCAAGGTCTATGCGGGCAACGTGGAAGCGGTCAAAGGCGTGTCAATCGACATCGCCGATGGCGAGTTCATCGTGCTCGTCGGTCCTTCGGGCTGCGGCAAATCCACGCTTCTGCGGATGATCGCCGGCCTTGAGGAAATCTCGGGCGGCGAAATCCACATCGGCGATCGCGTCGTCAACAACGTGGAGCCGGCCGACCGCGACATCGCGATGGTGTTCCAGAACTACGCGCTCTATCCGCACATGTCGGTCTACGACAATCTCGCCTACGGCCTGCGCAATCGCGGCGTGGCGAAGGGGGAGATCGACAGCCGCGTGAAGGAAGCCGCGCGCATCCTGGAGATCGGCACGTTCCTCGACCGCAAGCCGCGCCAGCTTTCCGGCGGCCAGCGCCAGCGCGTCGCCATGGGCCGCGCCATCGTCCGCCAGCCCGCAGCCTTCCTCTTCGACGAGCCGCTGTCCAACCTCGACGCCAAGCTGCGCGTGCAGATGCGCATCGAGATCAAGCGGCTGCAAAAGGCGCTCGGCACCACGAGCGTCTATGTGACCCACGACCAGTTGGAAGCGATGACGCTCGCCAACCGCCTCGTGGTGCTGAACCACGGCCGCATCGAGCAGATCGGCACGCCGCTGGACGTCTACGAAGCGCCGGCGACGACTTTCGTGGCCGGTTTCATCGGTTCGCCGGCGATGAACCTCATTCCCGTCAAGGCGAAGGAGGGCGGGCTCGCGCTCGAGACCGGCGAAGGCCTCCTTGCACCCAACGGCCACGGCGTCGCGCAGGCGATCCTGGGTGTGCGCCCGGAGGATCTGGTGCTTGCGACCGACGGCGTCGCGGCGCCAGGCGGGCTGTCGCTGGAGATGACGGTGATCGCCGTCGAGCCGGTCGGCGCGGAGAGCTACGTTCACGGCACGGTCGAGGGGCTGAAGGACGACATCGTCATGCGTGCCGGCCCGAAGACGGACTATGCGCCGGGCTCCAGGCTGAAGCTCACCGCGGTACCCGAGAAGCTCCATATCTTCGACGCGCAGACCGGCGCGAGGCTCAACGCCTGAGGGACGGCGAGGGAGCGGAGAATATGATGGCGGCGCGGGCGGCTACCTGCGCCGCCATTTTGCATTTCGGCGATCGGCAGGTCCTGCCTGCGATTGCCGGCGTTCTTGAAACTCCTGCTGCAAGCCGCCATATCTTGTTCAACGGGGTCGAGTACCCCAGCCGGATGCCGCTGAAGGGTCCGGGTGTATGAGTAGGCCGCTTTCCCAAGGGAGGCGGCCAGCGGGTTCGGTGACGGATCCCTTTGAATACGGGCCGCTTTTGAAAAGGGCTAACGACATGACGCGTGTATCGGCGTTTTCCAGTCCGCTCCTGCTTGGATTCGATGACATCGAGCGGGTGCTGGACCGGGTCAGCAAGGCAGCCAACGACGGCTACCCGCCGTATAATATCGAAAGGCTGCCGAAGAGCGACAAGCATGGCGATGTCATCCGCATCACCCTTGCCGTCGCAGGCTTCACCCGCGACCAGCTGGACGTCTCCGTCGAGGAAAGCCAGCTCTTCATCCGCGGGCGCCAGGAAGAGGAAGACAAATCCCGCCACTTCCTGCATCGCGGTATCGCAGCACGGCAATTCCAGCGCGCCTTTGTCCTGGCCGAGGGTATCGAGATCCTCGGGGCCGAACTCAAGGATGGACTCCTGTCGATCGATCTTTTCCGCCCCGAACCGGAGCGGATCGTACGCCGGATCGAGATCACGTCGCGAGACTGAGCCGCGGACGTCCGACTTCACGACAGGAGTAACGCGATGACCGAACATGGAACCAAACCGATCATGGCGCCCGAGGCGTTCCAGACGCTTGGTGCCGGCCACATCGCCTATGTCAAGGCGATGGCCTCGGAAGATGTGAACGAGCTGTTCCCGAATACGCCGAAGCTGCGCAAAGGCATGAAGCTTTGGGTGCTGCTCAACGCGGACGGCACGCCGATCATGCTGGCGGACAGCCGCGAGGCGGCAGTGGCCAACGCGGCGGAGAACGAGTTGCAGACGGTGAGCCTGCACTGAATTTCCCGCCGCAAGACCGTTTGCGCCAATGAAAAAAGGGAAGGCACCGTCCACAGCCTTCCCTTTTCTTTTGTCCGGGTTCCCTGCGGCCGGGGCGTCAGGCCGCGTTCGAGGACGGGCCAGGCTGCATCAGGATGGTGTAGAGCGCTTCCGGATCGGCGGTGGCGCGCAACTTCGCGGCGACGCTCGGATCGCGCAGCAGGCGGGCGATCCGCGCCAGCGCCTTCAGATGGTCCGCCCCGGCCCCTTCGGGAGCGAGAAGGATGAAGATCAGGTCCACGGGCTGATCATCCAGCGCGTCGAACTCTATCGGTTTGTCGAGGCGGGCAAACAGGCCGACAAGCTTGTCGAGCGCCACGAGCTTGCCGTGCGGAATGGCGATGCCATTGCCCACGCCGGTGGAGCCCAACCGCTCCCGCTGCAGCAGCGTGTCGAAGATGTCGCGCTGCGGAAGCCCGGTCACCGCGGCGGCCTTGGCCGCCAGTTCCTGGATCGCCTGCTTCTTGCTGGTCGCTTTCAGCGCAGGCACCACGGCTTGCGGTGAGATCAGATCGCTCAGATCCATCAGTCAAACTCTGCTTTCGATTTCAGCGCCATGTTTCGACCCGGACTTGCCGATTCCAACAAGATCACCGCGCGGGAGCCGATCTTCAGTTCCCGCTTCAATGGCGCAGTATCATAAATGATTCTGCCGGTATCCCGAAAAGCGGCAGCGGACGCAGGTTTTTCAAACCTTCCGCTGCGGCAAATTCCTTATTTTGCCTCACCGTTCTTGGCCAGTTCCGGATCTATCCAGCCAACATTACCATCGCTTCGGCGATAAACGACATTGATCGCCCCGTTGCCGGCGTTGCGGAAGACGACGACAGGCGCTTCCGCGAGGTCGAGTTCCATCACCGCCATGCCGACCGTCAGGGTCCTGACCTTGGCCGAGGTCTCCGCCACCACCACGGGCGTGAAATCGGCAGGCACTTCCTCCTCGCCCTCCGTGGATGCGAGAATGTAGGAGGCGGCCTCGATGGTGTCGCGGCCGTTCAGGGCCGTCTTGTGATCCTTCAGCTTGCGCTTGTAGCGGCGCAGGCGTTTTTCGATCCTGTCGGCCGCCGCATCGAAGCTCGGCCGCGGTTCGTGGCTGTCGGCCGATACCTGCAGGACGATGCCGGTGTCGAGATGCAGGGCGCATTCGGTGCGGAAGCCCGACCCTTCGCGCCCGATCGTCACATGGCCGGTATAACCGCCGTCGAAATATTTCGATAGCGCTTCGTCGACCCGGTCGACGATATGGCTGCGCAGTGCGTCGCCCACGTCAACGTTCTTCCCCGAAACCCGCAGCGTCATGGGAGCCTCATCTTCTTTTCGCAGACCCGGGCCATGAAATCAGGCCCCCTTTGGTCCAAGCCGCCCTGTAAAGCCCATTGCGACGGACCGCCGGGGTCCGATTGCAACGAACTCAAAATGATGAACCACAACCGATGGCTGGTCCCGTGGATCATTTGCACCGGGCAGGGCAACCCGAAGGGCACCTGCCAAATCGCTTATCATCCACGCCCGGTCGTCGGTCGCGTTTCAAGCCGAGTGTCCGCCCCATGCCCTGCCGCAGCCCTCGGGGCCGGTCTCCGCCGGCTGCGGGCGGTGCTATAAGGGGCCCCGTATGCGAAGTCAATCAAGGTCGGTATTTCGCCTGAATGCCGTCTCCTCCCGTCTGGTGTGTCCGGAATGTCGGGATTATCCGCAAGCTTTTGAACCATCTGCTATTTTGCTGCCCGAATATTCTTTCCCGCAATCACGGCGGCCCACGCGCCGTTGCCGCTGGCCCAACCGTCCCCGGATCATGCCGCTTCGGACCATCCGTTCAATCCGTTCCGCGTTTCGCCCGAAGCCCGGATGGTCGCCACAAGCGATTTCCGCACGATTCAACATAGGGCGCAACCGCTCGTCTGTCACAATGCGAAGGACGAAAGAAGGGCTGGATCGCGGCTGTAGGATGGGGGGCGGTCAGGAGCGTGCCGCCTGGGCGCGCTTTTCGCGCCGCCGCTGCACCGAAGAAGAGATCCGCATGGATTCCCTGTATTTCGCGACCGTGCGCCGGGCGATGTCGATACCTTCGCCCTTCAGCTCCTTGACGATCGTATCGTCGGAGAGGATGTCGTCCGGGCTCTCGGCATCGATCATCTGCCTGATGCGATGGCGGACTGCTTCAGCCGAATGAGCCTCGCCGCCTTCGGCCGAGGAAATGGCGGCGGTAAAGAAGTATTTCAGCTCGAAGATGCCGCGTGGCGTCGCCATGTACTTGTTCGAGGTGACGCGGCTGATGGTGGACTCGTGCATGCCGATCGCATCCGCGATGGTCCGCAGGTTGAGCGGCCGGAGATATTGAATGCCGTGGGTCAGGAAGGCATCCTGCTGGCGCACGATCTCGGAGGAAACCTTGAGGATGGTGCGCGCCCGCTGGTCGAGGCTCTTGACCAGCCAGTTCGCGGTCTGGAGGCAGTCGGTCAGGTAGGCCTTTTCGGTCTCGTTCCTGGTAGTCCTGGAGACGCGCGCGTAATAGCCCTGGTTGATGAGCACCTTGGGCAGGGTGTCGCTGTTGAGCTCGATCGCCCAGCCGCCGTCCGCCGCCCTCTGCACGAAGACATCCGGCACCACCGGCTGGATCGTCTCGCTGCCGAAGCGGCTGCCGGGCTTCGGGTCGAGCGCCTTCAGCTCGGCGACCATGTCGGCCAGGTCCTCGTCGTCGATGCCGCACAGGCGGCGCAGCGCCGCATAGTCGTGACGCGCGAGAAGCTCCATGTTCTCAAGCAGGGCCGCCATGGCGGGGTCGAGGCGATTCTTCTCGCGCAGCTGCAGCGCCAGGCATTCCTTCAGCGACGTGGCGAAGACCCCGGTCGGCTCGAAGGTCTGCAGGATCGCGAGGACGGCGTCGAGGCGATGCCGGCTGACGCCGAGCCGTTCGGCGATTTCGTCGAGATCCGCCCGCAGGTAGCCGGTGGCATCCAGGCTGTCGATGAGATGCTGCCCGATGACCCGGTCGACCGGATCGTGCACCGCGAGGGCCAATTGTTCGGCCAGATGCTCAAACAGGGTCTCCTGCGAGGCGACGAAGGCTTCCAGATTATAGTCTTCGCCCGCGATGCCGCCTCCGCCGCTGCCGCCCGACTGCCAGCTGTCGGTCCTCAGCGAGGCGGGATCGGGTTCCGTCCTGCTTGCCGCCTCGTCGGGAAAGACATTGCCGAGATCGGTATCCATCCGCGCGGCGATATCCTCGGCGCGAACCTCCAGAGAGCTCTGCATCCAGTCGTTGTCGTCGACGGCGTCCTTGCCGCCTTCGTCGTCATGCCCGGCTTGTGCGTCCTCCGCGACCGGGGCTTCCGGATCGGAACGCTCCAGCAGGGGATTGCGCTCCAGCTCGGTCTCCACATAGCTCGTGAGGTCAAGGTTCGACATCTGCAGCAGCTTGATGGCCTGCATCAGCTGCGGCGTCATGACGAGCGATTGACTTTGCCTGACCTCGAGCTTGGGTGAGAGTGCCATTCGCTTCCCTGGGATCGGTCGGCCGACCGGTTATCTGGCTGCCGGCTCTTTTTTTGGCCGATTGGTCCAGTTCTTGCAAGGATTCTTGCGGGGATGGCAATGGCAAAATGGATCAGAGGGTAAACTGCTCGCCAAGGTAGAGGCGGCGCACGTCCGGATTGGCGACGATCTCGTAAGGGCTGCCCTCGGTCAAAACCTCGCCGGCGGCAATGATATAGGCCCGGTCGATCAGCCCCAGGGTCTCGCGCACGTTGTGGTCGGTGATGAGAACGCCGATGCCGCGCTGGGTCAGGTGGCGCACGAGTTGCTGGATATCGCCGACCGCGATCGGGTCGATGCCGGCGAAAGGCTCGTCGAGCAGCATGAAGGAAGGCCGGCTTGCCAGTGCCCTGGCAATTTCCACGCGCCGCCGCTCGCCGCCCGAAAGCGCGATCGCCGGCGACTTGCGAAGATGCGTGACGCCGAATTCCTCCAGCAGCGCATCCAGCTCCTCGTCGCGGCGCTTGCGGTTCGGTTCCACCACTTCGAGCACGGCGCGGATATTCTCCTCCACCGTCAGTCCGCGGAAGATGGACGCTTCCTGCGGCAGATAGCCGATGCCGAGCCGGGCGCGGCGATACATCGGCAGCCGCGTCATGTCGAAACCGTCGAGGCGGATCGACCCCTGATCCGGCTGGATGAGCCCGGTGATCATGTAGAAGCAGGTGGTCTTGCCGGCGCCGTTCGGCCCCAGCAGGCCGACGGCCTCTCCGCGCTGGACATAGAGGCTGACGTGGCGCACGACCTGGCGCCTGCGATAGCTCTTGGCGATACCCTCCACGACCAGGTAGCCGTCCTCGTCCGTCACCATATCCTCATGATGGTGACGCCGGCCGTTCGACTTGCTGCGGGAGAGAGCTGATAGGATCTTCAAGGAGCTTCCGTAACCGTTGATGGGGCGCACATTATTCCGGTTCCGAGCTGTTTAGCGCGCCAGCCGGTTGCCTGTCGAGCGTTCCCGCGTCGCCAATGCCGTGTCAGTTGGACGGCCTGGCGCCGCCGGAGCTGTTCGGCTGGATCAGGACCTTCACCCGGCCGCTCTTCGGCGCCTCGAGGTCGGCCTGCCCGGTCTTCAGGTTCACCGTCAGGCGATTGCCGACGACGACGTTGGGGCCCTGCGACAGGACCACCTCCTTGCCCGTCATCACCATGACCTGGCTGTTCATGTCGAAGGTCGCCTCCTCGCCCGTGGCCGTCTGGTCCTTCGAGGCGATATAGACGCGTCCGCTGGCTTCAAGCTTCGAGATGCGCTGCTGCACGGCGCCGGCGGCCGAGCCGTCGTAATAGACAACGAGGCGCTGCGTCTTCAGGATCGCGTCGCCCTGCGTCACCAGCACGTCGCCGCTGAAGACGGCGCTCTGCGACTTGTCCTGGACTTTCAGCTCCTTGGCCTCGATCTGGATCGGTTCGCGGTCGTTCGAGCCGAAGCCGGCAAAGGCATCCGAAAAGGTCTGTGCCGAAGCGGGCGCAAGACCCATGCCTAGGATCGCTATCACTGCGAGAATGCGGGTGACGATGCCGGTCGTCCTGCTCATTTCCTGGTCTCCTGTGACGATGGCCGCAGGCTCATCGAAATTCCGTCGGTGAACGAAAGCGTTCCCTCATCCTGATTGAAGCGCATCCGGGCGGCGCGCAGTGTACCATGCGGCGTCGCGATGGACACCGCGTCGTCGGTCTCGATCCGCCCGCCCTTCAGGTCGATGTCGAGCCTGTCGAACCGCGCCGTGTGGCCCTGGCTGGTGGAAACGTCGATGCCGCCCCTCAGTTCCAGAGTTTCCTGCTGGCTTTGATAGGTGCCGGCCACAGCCTTGATCGCCACCTTTTGCTCGGCGTCGAGCTGCAGTTCCGCGACGATGTTTTCCAGATCTATGATGCGGGGATCCGATATGCGCTGTATGGCGCGCGTGGCCGCCACCCGGTACGAACGCTCGCCGTCGTGGCCGGAGAGTTCCGGCCGGTCCATGACAAGGCCGTCGGCCGTCAGGCTGACGGCGCCGAGCCCGAGGCCGGAAAGGTAGCTGGATACCGCGATGGCAATCCCCATGCCGGCGAGGATCACCATGCCGATCGCCGGAATCGCGAATTTGAGCAAGCGGACGAAACGGCTGTGGCGCACGGCCTGGCGGCGCGCGCGGGCGCGCCTGCGGTCATCCTCCGCGGACCAGTCCGACCCGTAGGGATCGGCAAGGTATGGATCTGTGAGGATGCGTTCGTCCATCATCCGTTTCGGGGTTGCCGGCACGCCCAGTGCGAGCCCGACCCATATATAGGCGAGCCGTCCGTAAATGTCTTGAGACGTCGCGCAGGCCGAAGGTTCCGGCCGGCACGGTCCAATCACGAATGGGCGAAGATGTCCGCGTCGGCGAAGCCGCCGAGATCAAGCCTGGCGCGTACCGGCAGGAACTCGAAGCATGCCTTCGCGATATCGGCCCGCTCCTCGCGCTCCAGCAGGGCGGCGAGCTTTTCCCTGAGATCATGCAGGTAGAGCACGTCGGAGGCCGCATAGGTAAGCTGTGCGTCGCTGAGCGTCTCCGCCGCCCAGTCGGAGCTCTGCTGCTGCTTGGAAAGGTCGATGCCCGAAAGCTCCTTCACCAGGTCCTTCAGGCCGTGGCGGTCGGTATAGGTGCGCACGAGGCGCGAGGCGATCTTGGTGCAGAAGATCGGCGTGGTGGCAATGCCAAGGCCGTGCTGCAGGACCGCGACGTCGAAGCGCGCGAAATGAAAGATCTTGGTCCTGGCCGGATCGCCCAGCAGGCGGGCGAGGTTCGGCGCCTCCTTCTGGCCGCGGGCGATCTGCACCACATCGGCCGTGCCGTCACCGGGCGAAAGCTGGACCACGCAAAGCCGGTCGCGATGCGGGTTCAGGCCAAGCGTCTCCGTGTCGACCGCGACGGCCTCGACATTGGCGTAATGGTCGAGATCTGGCAGGTCGTTCCTGTGCACGCGGATCGTCATGGCGCAGCCTTCTAGCGTATCGGTGCCGGCGGACCCGCGGAGTGCGATCGACACCCCGCCGCCACCGGCAGCTGGCGGATTTGCGAGCTTTACAGCATATGCGCCCGTGCCCTGCAACTCCTTGCGCGGCAGTTGCGCAGAAGCGGACGCCGGAAACGAAAAAAGGTCCGGCAAACCGGACCTTTTTATCGAATTTCGGATCGGGGTTACCCGCCGAAACCGGAATTGGTGCCAGGAGAGGCATCTAATTTGCCGATTATCTATCTGTATAATATAATGTTTTTTCTGTGTGGTTTTCAATATACCAACAAAAAGACCAACAAATCCGAGCTTCACCATGCATAATGTGTAAGATGTCTCGCAGATGGTGAATTATGAGATCCTCGTGATCAAAACAAATAGTTACGTGCGAAACGCAATAGATGGCTTGCCGACAGTCAGTAACGCTATCTTTAGGACAAAACTAAAGCGACCAGATTGCGTATCAGATAGCTTGTGGCCGAGCGTCTCCAAAACAACAGGAGCCTGTACAGGTATGCAGATCTCGCTATGATCAAGTATAGGTAGCGGCAAAAATCGTCTCAGAAAGCCATTTCTTGAACGACGGATTATCGCTGAACTGTTTGAATAGCTCGGTATGGTCCGACAGCAGCTCGATGACGGCGCGCTCTAAAGCCCTGTCATGCTCGATGCGCGCGTTCTGCTTGTCCGAGTTCTTCATGGCGTTCTGATACGCCTTGTCGGCCGACACCTTAGCCGGAAGCTCCTCCGCGATGACCTTCCCGATTTTGTCCCGGTCCTTCCAGTCGATGTTGCCGAACATCTCGTTGAACGTCTTGAGGATGTTGCTCAACAGATCGAGCTCGGGCTCGGGTTTGCGACCGCCGCCAGCAGTAGGGACCGGTCCGATTTCGGCGTCCGCGTCCGGCAGCACGATGGCCATGGTTGCCTGGGCTTCGACGCGGTAGCTGTCCATGTCGATCGCTTCAAGGATCCCCTTGGACAGGTCCTGCTCCTCAGGCGCCGGCAGCTTAGGCGTCAGGAAGTTGAGGAAGATAGATAGCTTCTCCCAATCCGCATTGCTGTAGGGGAGGATCGCGGCCAAGAAGCCGTATGTCCTCGTGAACGCCTTCGCCTTACCCTTGAAATCGACCTGCCCATCCTCATCGAGGTCGGTCTTGTAGACGGCGACACAGGCGTCGAGAATCGGGTCGAGCTTGTCCCGGTCTGCACCGCCGAGGTAGAGCGCCACCAACTCCTCCACCTGGTCCCATGCATAGACCTGATAGCCATCCAGCGCGGCCTTCAGGTCGTGCAGCTTGTTTGGGTCGGTTTCCTCGCTGAGGATCGTGGTCCGGTAATATGGCTCGAACGACGTCTTGATGGCCTCAAAATCGTTCATGAAATCCAGCACGAAGGTATCGTGCTTCTGCGGATGCGCCCGGTTCAAGCGCGACAGCGTTTGCACCGCCTTCACGCCGGACAGCGTCTTGTCCACATACATTGTGTGAAGCAGCGGCTCGTCGTAGCCGGTCTGGAACTTGTCCGCGACAATCAGGAACCGGTATGGGTCCTTCTGGATCAGCCCCTCGATCTGGCTGCTCGGAAAACCGTTCAACGTCGCTTCGGTGACCCTCTGGCCGCCGTATTCATGCTCGCCCGAGAAGGCGACGATGGCCTGATAGGGGCTTTTGCGCTCCTTCAGATATTCCTGGAAGGCGTGGAAGTACTGGATCGCGCGCTGAATCCCGTTAGTGATGACCATCGCCCGGGCCGCGCCGCCGATCTTACGGCGCGCCATGACCTGGTCGTGGAAGTGATCGACCATGATCTCGGCCTTTTGGCGGATCGCATGGTCGTGGGATTCCACATACTTGCGCAGCTTCTTCTGCGCCCGCTTGGTGTCGAACTTGGGGTCGTCCTCCACCGTCTTCATGAGCCGGTAGTAGCTCTCGACCGGCGTGTAGTGTTTCAGCACATCGAGGATGAAGCCCTCCTGGATCGCCTGCTTCATCGTGTAGCTGTGGAAGGGAACGTGCTTGATCTTGTCGCCCTGCGGGACCGGCGCGCCGAATACCTCCAGCGTCTTGTTCTTGGGCGTGGCGGTGAACGCGAAATAGCTGGCGTTCGGCAGCACCTTCCGCGCCTCCATCAGACGGTTGATGGCGTCCTCGACCGTTTCCTCTTCCTCCTCGGCGCCATTCGCGGCGAGCGCGATGTTCATCTTCGCTGTGGTCCGGCCGCCCTGACTGGAATGAGCCTCGTCGATGATGATGGCGAAGGTTCGCCCGCGATGCTCGTCGCCGATCTCGTCGAGGATGAAGGGGAACTTCTGGACCGTCGTGATAATGATCTTCTTGCCGGCCTTCAGGAAGGCTCGGAGATCACCAGATTTTTCGGCGTGTCCCACGACCGACGACACCTGCGCGAACTGTTTGATCGTATCGCGGATCTGCTTGTCCAGCACGCGGCGGTCGGTGACCACGATGACGGAGTCGAAGGTCGTCTTGCCACTTGTCTCCAGCCCGATCAACTGATGAGCGAGCCAGGCAATCGAGTTGCTTTTGCCTGAACCGGCCGAATGCTGGATCAGGTAACGCTTGCCCGCTCCCTGTGCCTCGGCATCGGCCAGCAGCTTGCGCACTACGTCCAGCTGATGAAAACGCGGAAAGACCTGCTTCGGCGGCTTCTTCTTGCCGCGCTCGTCGACCTCCTCGACGACTTGGGCGTAGTTTTCCAGAATGTCGGTGATATTCCGTTTCGTCAGGTACTCTTTCCACAGATAGTCGGTCTTAAGCCCGTGTGGATTCGGTGGATTGCCCGCGCCATCGTTCCAGCCCTTATTGAACGGCAGGAACCAGGACGCCTTGCCCTTCAGGTGCGTGCACATCCGCACTTCGTGGTCGTCCACGGCGAAGTGGACGACACAGCGGCCGAACTGGAACAGCAGCTCTTTCGGGTCGCGGTCGCGCTTGTACTGCTCGATCGCGTCCTCGACCGTCTGCTTGGTCAGGCTGTTCTTCAACTCGAAGGTGGCGACGGGCAGGCCGTTGATGAAAAGCGCCGCGTCGAGCGACAGCTTGGTCGCATCCTTAGAATAGTGCAGCTGCCGGGTGACGCTGAACACGTTGGCAGCGAACAGCGCCTCGGCCTTCGAATTGCCGGGCGTCGGCGAGCCGAAGAACAGCTCGACCGAGCCGGGGCCGTGCTTCACGCCGTTGCGCAGCACGTCGATGACGCCGCGCTTGGCGATCTCGCCTTGGAGGCGGTGAAGGAACTGCAGCCGCTTCGGGCCGTCTTCACCGATTCCGAGCGCCTCCACGGATTCCGGCTGCGTGGCATTCAGGAAGTCGAACAGTTTTGCTATATCAACAGCGTGGTCCCGGTCGAAATCCTTCGAGGCACCAGCGACGTAACCCGCCTCGTTGATCAACGAGCGGACGATGAGGGCTTCGAGACCTTTTTCGCTGGTGTCAGTCGTCGGCATCGGCCCCCTCCATCACCTCCACGTCGTCGCCGTCCAGCTCGTCCTCCAGCGTGTCATCCTCGTCCGCGATCGGCTCATCTGCCAGTGCCGCGATCTCCACATGGCGCAGGTCCAGCTTGCCGGTGACGACGTCAGCAATCAGGCGCTCGCGGTACTCCCGAATTAGGGCGATCTCATTGCCCGTGCGTTCGAGAACAGCGTTCAGGTTGGAGAACTCGGCTCGGAAATATCGCGCGATCTCGGCCTGCTCTTCTGCGGGTGGTCGCGGTGCGTAGAGATTTGCAATGTCGTCGACTGCAAGGCCCGGCTGCGCGGCTGACTCCGAGTACTGGTTCAAGTTCATGACCCGGAGCAATTCGACAAACCATTCGATGTCGTTAGGTGGCTCCAACGTCGTCACAATCGCATGCTCAGAAGCCCAGAAAATCCCGGAGATGCGATGGACATTTCCGCAAAGAGCGCCCTGCCTTCCGACTAACGCGAAAGTTCCCTTGTGAGTGAAACGGTCTGTGTATCCGCGCAGCCCGTTACCACCATAGACGGGATAGGTTCCTGTCTCGTCGATGCTCTCCGCTGTAATCGAGTCCCCACTCTTCATCCGGGAGAACCGCTTGAGTTTCAGAACATCCCAATGCGCCGGAACCTCGGGCATCCAGTCAATGCCGGTGGGCTTCATCGGGGCGTCTGGGTTCAGGCCGCGCGTGACGGCCCGGTTGATGATTGCCTGCTTCTGCTCGTTCAACAGCCCGATCAGCCGCCGCTTGTTGCGGATCAGGCGACGGACCTGCGCCTCCTTGGCGCGAAGAAAGCCCACCATGCGCTCCTGCTCTGCGATTGGCGGACATGGAAACGCGATGTCGAGGAACTTGTCGGGATAGAGCCGCAACCGCGATGCCCGAATGCCGGTTGAGCGGCAGATATATTCCCACCGCAGCATCGGCGTGCGCAGGAGGTAGTCGACGTACTCGGGCAGAAAATCGTCAGAGTTAAGCGGTCGATAGACGCCGTAGGCCGGACTTACGATCCCCACGTTCTTCGAGACGCCAAGCGCCGACATCCATGCCCACATCGTATTGATGACGACATCGTTGGGCCGTGCGACCTTGTGCCCGACGTAGGACTCGGCCTTGAACATCGTCACATTCTTCTGGCTTCGCGGTGTCACGCCAGTGGTGTGGGAGACCGAGAGCAGCTCCTCCTCGCCAGTTTGCGAACGCTCGTCGATCTCACGGAAGAAGTACTTCCCGCGCTTCTCCGACCAGTGCGCCGGGATTTCCCCCAGCCAATGCACTCTCGCCGCTTTGTAGGCGGGATAGCGGCCGGGCTCGGCGACCGATTGGTCGGGCGCGGTAGGTTGACGTCGCTCTATGGCTTGTTCACTGGAAATCATTGGCTGCTCAAATAGGGAAGGCTGGGAAGCGCTAGGCGGCATTGGCCTGAGACGATCGTCACGGGGGCCACCTTTACTGATCCTGTTCTCGCTCATGTTGCCCCTGTCCGGCGGTGTGCAGGCATGTCGGACACGACTATCTGCTGCGTTTGCGGGTCAAAGCAGTAGTAGATGCGCAGACAACGCGTCGGGTCGCGTGTGTTGCCGCCGTTCTTGATGTGCCAGTCAGCTGAAAACCTACGGCCATTCCAGTCGAACTCATAGGTGTCCGCACCACAGGAGGCGTTCTGGATACCATCCATGATCGTCACGTTGTTAATCGATCCGCCCCCGCCATTGATGCGTTGGTCCCTACATTTCGACGCCAGCCAAAGCAGGCAGTGCGCTGCTGTCTCGACATCTGTAAATTCCGGATTCCGTGCCCCGCGATGCGCGTTCGGTGTCAGAACCAGTCGCCCTGCCAACTGTTCATCACACCAAGCGGGCAGTTCCTGCCAGCTTGCAGGCATCGCAATGTCCAGATCGGGGTCATCGCCCCTCGCTTTGAGCAGGTCTGTCAGTTGCTGAATGCGATACGCGGATTTTTGTGCTTGGGACTCCGAGAGTTCAGCGCGTGCCCGCTCCTTCTCGTATTCAGAAATGTAATAGTCCTGTTCCGAGCCCAGCGAAGCGACTTGTTTTTCAAGCGCATCAATCCGGTCGTTTGCGGCTGCGAGCTGGTCGCTGGCACTGGCGTCCTCGTTCCGGAGGTTTTGCTGGCGCAGTTTCAGGTTAGCGTTGCGGATCGCCGCGAAGGGCAGCACATCGCGTCCGAGCTTTGTTCGCAGAATACTTTCCTGCGCGGCCAGCTGCTGCATCCAGCGCGTTGCCCGCGCTGCGCCCTCGGCCGTATCCAGCTGATTGGCGAGAACTAGGCGGTGGATGTAGGGGTCGGCGTCATCGGAAAAGCCCGGCAGATAGACACGCGCTGCACCTCCGAAGACCGATTTGAACTTGCCAAACCGATCGGTCAGCCGCCAGGTCGCCGCGGGGTGGAGAAGTGCAACATGCCCGATGCCAAGCATGGCGCGGCTGAGGGCTGCCGTGTCGAGCGTTGGATGATCGGCCTGCCCGCTCTCGGCCAGGGTCACCACGAAGATGGGCAGTTGCCGGGACGGATCGATCAGGTCATCGATCAAGTCTTCGGCGTCTGCATCGGTCTCATAGACCGTCGGTGAGACGGAGAGCTGTTTCTGGCCGCTGATTAGCCTGCATTTCTGTACGACCTGTTGGATGAAACCAGGCGTGTGCGGCTCGATCTGTAGTTCGTCTTCGGGCGTGCTGACCAACAGTCGGGCGCTGAACTTCGCGGGCTGGTCGGGCAGCAGGCCGACGACCACCTCGGTGGTCCAGACCCGTTCGGCGACGGTTTTATCAGGGTCGTCGGTGCGGATGGCCCAAAGATCGGACGTACCGGACTGGAGGCGCACGCAGCTGCTGTTCCGCCCGCCCGACAGATAGTCAAAGGACTCTCGCTGCCAGGCCTCGCGCGGCAACTGGCCGCCACAGCGCTTCTGCGCCCATCTGAGGATTTCTCCGACCGCTGCGTTGGCAATGGCAGCAGGATCGTCGCCCGGCATCCCGCCGGCCACACGCAGCACCTCGTGCTCGCGCACGACACGCGGCATGCGGCTCGCCAAGGGGGAAAGGGCGTCGATCATACTGTTGCTCATGTGACCACCTCCGGGTGCGTTGTGTGCCCCAGCTGCATCTCAAAGCCCCTCGAAGTAGGTTTTGATCTTTGCCGCCATTAGCTTCCGGCGCGCTTCAAGGAAGTCGCCAAAATCGGGAATCTCCCCATCGAGCAGCGCCTCAGGCAGACAACTCATGCGGAGGTTTGCCCGCATCTCCGTCATTTCCGTGATGCCGCCGTACTTCTTAGCACCGCCGTTACATTGATCTGCGAGCTCGGCGAAGTAGAGCTCGGGCGCCTTATCGCCGATGCCGATGTTGATCTCGCTTTGTGCGAGGACGAAGTTGGCGATCTGGTTATACCGCCCACGCGCCATGCCCTGTTTTTTCAGGTGGTTGCGCGGATAGACGTGATGCACGTCGCTGCGGTTTAGCAACAGGTCGCGCACGGTGATATCCCGCGACAGGAAGCCGAGATCCCCCAGCTTCACCTGTGCCGCCTGGTAGACGAGGAAATAGGGGCTGGACGCCGAGGAGGTATCCATCTCCTGCGGGAGCAGCGTGGACCAGAAGCTTTCGGGAAGCTCCGCATCGATTACCGCCTCGCAATAGGTCGCAAGACCGCGCGCCTCGATCTGGCGGATATCGAAATCGAACGCCGTCTCGGGGCTGCCCGAGTAGCGCCCCCTCAGCAGCGACATGACATACCAGCGCCGCACCAGCCGCTCGATGTCGGCAGCCGGCATGCCCTCCGCGCGGCCGCGCAGGTAGAGGATGTAGGCGAAGTTGATAGCGTTCTGGCTGCGGATGAGATTCGACGTGACGAACCCGGCCGAGCGCAGGATCATTGTCAGGCGGTCGAAATGCGTCTTGTTGATGAAGTTGAGAACGCCCGTCTTCAGGCGGGCGAACGCCTCCTCAGCGACAGCTTCCTCGTACTGCTTGGTCTCGAAGTTACGCCCCGACAGCAGGGCTACAAGGTCTTGCAGCTTGCCGCGCCGAAACTCGGACGTGAACGCCACGCGCAGCATGTCGGTGTAGGAAGGGTCGTAGAGGTCATCGTTGACGTCCTTCAGCCATCGCATTTTCGGGAGGAATTCCGACGAGGCAAAAGCCTTGTCCCCCTTCTCGATGCGCGAGAGGAACTCGGGTGCTACCGCCAGATGGCAGAAATAGTCAATGGCCTTGCGCAGCATGTTGCCGCCATAGGCGTCGTTCGCCGCAATCTTTGACATAGCGAAGTCGGCCTGGCTGAGCGAAGCCCCGGCAGAGTTCACCCGAATGAAGATCTCCGTAACCGTTTCGATGTCGAGGTCTTCAGCGAGCTCGATAATGCCTACGTGGTTGTTGATGATCTTCCGGACGCGTTCGAGGATGCGCGATACCTGCTTGCGATCAGCAGCAGGGTTTCGCTCCGCATAATCGTCCGTCAGTTCTGTCAGGCTGGCATCGGGTGAAAACACTGCGGCCAGATCAGGAATCCAAGAGGCGTCTTTCTGGATGGCCGGGTTGGAGACCTCGAAGCGTTCCTCGACGGGATGGAAGGCGATTCGGATACGAACAGTTTCGTAGTCCTTGGTCAGCACTTCCCGGCCGAGCAACGCGGCCATGAGCGCGGTCACACGTTGCTGACCATCGATCAAGATGCGCTTGCCCGAGGATGTGGAGCCATCCTTCAGCCGGACCGACGGATTCCTCCAGGCAATCAGGTAGCCCACCGGGTAGCCCTGATAGAGGGAGTCCAGCAGATTCCTGACCTTGGTCGCATCCCACACGAAAGGGCGCTGGATCTCGGGAATCGCAATCTCGCCGGACTTCACCCACGTAAGAAGCGTCTCGATCGGATGAGGAGTGACGGAATATCGCTGTGTCGCCATGCCTAACGTCCTCCCACGAGGACGTCTTCGAGCAAGCCCTCCGTCTCTTTCTCCAGCGCTCGAATATCCGCTTCGATCTCGTCGAGCGTGCGCAAGGGCTGCGGCCTGTAGAAATGTCGCGTGAAAGAGATTTCGTATCCGACCACCGTTTTTGAGGCATCGATCCACGCATCAAAGGCATGGGGCAATACCTCCCGTTGGAAGAACGCTTCGATGCCCCCTTCTTCTAGGAAAGGCACCTGCTCGGTGTCCCGCAGTTCCGTGTCGGGCTCGTACTCCACGACGGTCGGCTTGCCGCCGATCGTCATGTGGTAGCTTCCGTAGAGCGCGTCCTGCGCCGCATCTGATCCGGCCTTCGGCTTCGAGGTCTTGCGGATCACCGGTTCCGCAGCGGCATCCTTCTGGCCGAGCGCCGACATGAGCAGCTTCTGCCGCTTGGCCGTCATTCGAAGGCCCAATGAGCTGGCGGCATCCTCCACCTGGGCAACGAAGGCGTTGAAATCCAGATGCGGGCCGGGGCCGCGAGCCTCCGCTACCGCCTCGACTGCGCGGACGAGATCATCTTCACCCGCTTCTGCGCACGCCTTGCGGAATCGCCGCAAGGCGCCGTCCGTCAGCTCCGTCTTCAGGCGCAAGGGACGCTCTACCGTGATCTTCCGGTAGCCAAACGCGTCGTTCGGGAAGACCTTCGACGCCTCGTCTTCCTTCTGCTGGAGCAACGCGTCACAAATGCGCTTGATATCGTCGGCACCAAGCTCACAGTTCTTTTTCCCGAGATTTTTACGCAGTGGCTTGAACCAGGCGGTGGCGTCGATGAGCTGCACCTTGCCCTTGCGGCTCTCAGCCTTGCGATTACTCAGGACCCAAATGTAGGTCGCGATACCTGTGTTGTAGAAGATGTTCAGCGGCAGGGCGATGATGGCTTCGAGCCAGTCTTTCTCGATGATCCAGCGGCGGACGTTGCTTTCACCGGAACCCGCATCCCCAGTGAACAGCGAGGACCCATTGTGCACCTCGGCGATGCGGCTCCCCAGCGGAGAAGCCTTCTTCATCTTGCTGAGCATGTTAGCCAGGAACACCATCTGGCCATCGCTCGACCGGGTTATCAGGCTGAACTCAGGATCTCCACCGTGCTCGATCACGAAACGAGGATCACGCAGTTCCTTTTTCCCTCCCATGCGCTCCAAGTCGGTCTTCCAGGACTTGCCGTAGGGGGGATTGGACAGCATGAAGTCGAATTCGTGAGACGGGAACGCGTCTGCCGACAAAGTCGACCCGAATTTCATGTTTTCGGCCTCGACGCCTTCTCCCTTCAGGATCAGGTCGGCCTTGCTGATGGCAAAAGTCTCGGGGTTCACCTCTTGACCGTAGAGGTGAACCGAAACTTCCTTCCCGTGTTCTGTTGCCAGCTTGATCAGCGTTTCTTCCGCTACCGTCAGCATGCCCCCCGTGCCGCAGGCCCCGTCATAAACGAGGTATGTTCCCGACTGAATGTCGTCGGCGATCGGCATGAAGATAAGGTAGGCCATGAGCTCTACCACGTCGCGCGGCGTGAAGTGCTCTCCTGCCTCCTCATTGTTCTCTTCGTTGAATCGGCGGATGAGCTCCTCGAAGATCGTGCCCATTGAGTGGTTGTCGAGACCGGGTAGCCGGACACTTCCATCTTGGTGCAGGATCGGCTTTGGGCTCAAATTGACAGAGGGATCGAGAAATTTTACGAGCAGGAAGCCTAGGACGTCCGCCTCGACGAGCGTGGGTATCTGGTTGCGGAATTTAAACTTATCTAGCACTTCCTGAACGTTCGGCGAAAAGCCGTCGAGATACGCCTCGAAATCGGCCTTCAGCTGCTGGTGGCGCCCTCTAGAAGTCAAATCGCGGAGGCGAAACTGAGAGGTGTTGTAAAATGCCTCGCCTGATGCCTGACACAGGGCGGCATGCTGGTTTGCAACCCCAGCCTTGTCGAGTTGAGCCTTCATAGTGAGTACCGCTTCCTTCGTCGGCTCCAGCGCTGCGTCGAGACGACGAATAACGGTCATTGGCAGAATCACATCGCGGTATTTGCCGCGGACGTACACGTCACGCAGGACATCGTCGGCAATGTTCCAAATGAAATTGCTGATGTTGAGATTTCTCATTTTTGCTCCGTGATTCCCTACCATCGCAATCTAGAGTTCCTCGAAGGCAGTACTCAACGTGTTTTACGTTCAAAATTTGTGACTTGCCCAGCCAAGGCTTACATTCGATGTTCGTCGCTGGTGTCTGATAACGTGTCTCTTCCAGAAAGACGCACTCATTGGTCGCGCCCCGGACATCGAGCAAACGGCGAAAGGCCGGGCGGATGAATTATTTTTTAGTGGAACCGTAGAGCTTACCAAGTTGGTCGATTTCGGTGAGATATCGTTTCGCTATTTGTTGGCTCATGATTTGCTTGAATCGGATTGCGTTAGTCAATACAAGGAGATCAGAGTGTTCCATACAAGCCAGAGCATATGCGGCATATAATTGTCATTCTTGATTGAATTCGGCTTATTTTCCATGATGGGCCTTAATATTTTCCAACAAGAATTCGGCAAGTGCATCGATATTGTCTTCGAAACAGTAGCGGCGATTGCCTGACGCCGACGTCGCTAAGTTGGCCATAATCTCCGCCTGCCGATGGCTCGCCACGGCGCCGTAGCTGATGAGGGTCGTCAGCACGCGCTCATGGCCAAGGTTCTGGCTCCAGGCTTTGAAATATTCCGGCGTTTTGCACATGCGCTCGCCGATTTGGGCCAGCGTATTGCGGAAGGAATGCGGGTTGAAATAGGGCAGGTCAGCCGCCTCAAATGCCTGCCGGAAGATCTTGCGGATCGGGTCGGCGTTTTTCCAATGTTCGCGCGATAGCCCCTTCGCCGCAAATAGGCCGTCGGCGTTCAAGCCGATTTCCGTTGCCGGGAACAGCGGATCGTCCGGCCCAAACAGTTTTTCAGTCTTCAGGAAATCGATCCACTCGATGACAATCTGTTCGATATCCTTGCCGACCGGAAAGAACCACGAATGGATGGTCTTGCGGTTCTTGGTGCGCACGCTTCGCGCATCCTGATCGACCGTGCGCCGGTCCATATCCACATGGCGGATCGAAAGCGAAGCCATTGCGTCATCACGCATACCTGTCAGATAGGCGAAGGTGATCAGCGCGCGGTTGCGCTTCTCGATATCGCTTACCGCTTTCATCGAAAAAATGACATGGCGAATTTGTTCGGCGCTGGGTACAGGCCTTTCCCGCCTTGCCGTCGCGATCCGGCTGTCATTGGCGGAAGGATTGAAATAGTCGGCGTCCGAATAGCTGATACGGGATTTGTAACCCGGTTGCCCGGCGAGCCAATGGAAGAAGGCCTTCAGCGCCATGAGGCGGGAATGGATCGTCGCCTTGGCCAATGGCTTGCCCGTATCCGGGTTGATTTGGTCGTTAAGCTGGCGCTTGAACTTACGTGCTTGCTCGATATGGAATTGGGCAAAATCCTTGTAGCCGGTCGAGGCTTCGAACACGGCGATTGCTGCCGCGACCTGATCCGTGCTCTTCACCGACATCCGCTTGGCTTCTTCCAGATAGGCTAGATATTGACGCTTGATCCGTTCGTTTTTCGGATGATGCTTACGCATGGGGTTTGGGCTCCTTCTTCAAGTAATCATTCAGGCAGGGTTTCCCGCTATCGCTTATGCGTTCTTCTGCCTGCATGATCGTCACGTCCAAAATCCCCCTGAGCGCTTTCAGATTGGCATTGGATATGCGCTTGTGCATGACCGTCGCGCATGTCTCGCAAAGGGCGCGCAGGTTGCCGTTTGTCGGTGTCATCGGGATATATTCGGCTTCCCCGAATGCAGGGCGTTTTGGCGTACGGCAGGAAAAGCAAAAGCATTCGTCCAACCGGCATTTCTGCTTCGCTTTGGATTGCCGCTTTCCGAATTCAACCAAGTCGCTGCCGAGGATCAAAGTTGGCCTTTGATCGGCAAGCGATGGCAGGCCCGACTTGAGCCACCGCCGCACGGTCCCCTTGGCGATCCCCAGCACGCGGGAGGTTTCATCCACGGTATAGCTGCGATGAATCTTTATCCGACGCCAGGCAGGGCGCTTACGAGCCATCCTAGGCGGCCCCGTTTTCGATCAGCGCGCGGATATCTTCAACGCGCCAGACGGTGATGCGGGGGCCCAGTTTCACAGGCTTTGGGAAGCGGCCATCCTTTATTCCCGCCCACCACGTCGATTTACTAACGGGAATGGGCCCATTGGGAGCAAGGATGGATGACAGGCGAAGGAAACCTGATTGGGGAAGTTCGCTGTGGTCCGGCATGATTCTTTTCCGTCCGGTGATGACGGATAACGACTGCCAAACTTCTCGTGGCCAGAAAGCCGGAAAGGCCAAAAACTCAGCCGGAAGGGTTTTTGGCCTTCTCTAAGTAATTGTAAATCTTAGAAACTCTCTCTTTCACGCTACTTTCTGCAGGTTCGGCGCCATAGGTGTCGGTGAACCACTGAAGCATCATGCGAATCAAGTCTGCTTGCTTATCCGGTAGACCGTCTAGTCCGTTTGCGAGCCGGACGATTTCCATAGTGAAACTGTCCCAATCATACTCTTGGGGGCGTCCCCCGCGATTTTTTTCATTTGGCTTTGGTGCCGGCAAGGATTTCGGATTCTTATTGTTAATAGGCTCAGCACGCGGTGGGGGCGGGGTAAAAGGGACTTTGGTCAACGTGTCCAGTAACTCGTCCAAAGGGTCCTTGTTCGGTGAAATCGATTCCGCAATGCCGATGTGTTCAGTTAGGAACGTATCAAAAAGGAACGCTGGAAAGAGTTCCTTTTGTCGTGCGAACTCTATTAAATCCGCGCGTGATACTAGGCTGTCCGATAAATCGCCAATGCTTGCCGAATAATTGCGCGATGAATCCGCATTTAATTCGCCACTGATAGCGGCGCCAACGAGCATCTGTTTAATTGCAATCACTTGGCTTGATAAAGTCGAACTCCACTTGGAGTTCCTTGCTGGGTCCATACCACCCCAAAGGCAAGCAGCTTGGTGGATAGTGAAAACGTCCACGTATTTCCAGTAAGATATGTCGGACATTGGACGCGCGCATCCCATTTTGGTAATTTGCCAGCATAGCGTGCGTAGGCTGTATGTAAAATACTTGCGTTTGCCGGTAAGGATTATAGTTTTTCGTCTCTTACCTCATGAGGTTCAATATCTCGCTATTCCACCACGCAGCCATGGCAACTCGTTCTTCCCAATAAGTAGCCCGGTGGTATGCTCGCCGCACTTCGTCCGCTCCAACGTGCCCCAGTTCCGCTTCGATAGCGTCCGGGTTCCATTTGCCGCTTTCGTTTAACAACGTTGAGGCAGTCGCCCGAAAGCCGTGGGATGTCATTTCCTCTTTTGTGAAGCCCATCCGGCGCAAGGCCGCGTTCAATGTGTTTTCGCTTATCGGGCGTGCAGGCGCTGAAATTGATGGAAAAGCCAGATCGCGTGTTCCGGTCAGTTTGTAGAGGTCGCGAAGAATATCGACTGCGGCGACTGGCAGAGGTTTTCGATGTTCCTTGCGCATTTTGGTTCGCGTCGCGGGGATCGTCCAGACGCCCTTATCCAGTTCAAACTCTTCCCAATTGGCTTGCCGTAGCTCACCCGGCCTTGGATAAAGCAAGGCCATTAGTTTCAGGGCAGCGCGGGTTTCAAGAGCCCCTTCATATTCCCAGATCGTGCGGACCAGTCCTGCAAGCCGTTGCCAATCGGTTATTGCAACTCTGTGAGTGACCTTCGGAGTGGTAAGGGCACCACGTAATCCGAAGGTCGGATCATTGTCCGCCCTAGCTGTTGCAATCGCATATCGGAACACTTGGCCAATTGTCGCGCGCAAGCGGCGAGCGGTCTCGTAGTTGCCCTGTGCTTCCACCTTTCGCAATGCCACAAGGATTTCAGAGGCGGTAATTGCAGTGATAGGGCGGCGTCCAAGGTCCGGCCGCGCCAAGTCCAGAAGCCAGCGCTTTTTCATCAGCGTTGTTTCCGCCAAACCGTCGCGCGTCACCTTTGCCAGGAACTCATCAGCGATCACATCGAAGATGTTGCCGCTTGCCAGCGCGGCCATTGCCTTGTCGACTTTGACCTGCTGTGAAGGATCGACCCCTTTCGCGAGAAGGTCTTTCGCCGCGTCCCGTTTCTGACGGGCCTCCGCAAGGCTTACATGCGGATATTGGCCCAGCGCCAGTGCCTTTTGCTTCCCGCCAAACCTGTAGGCCACGCGCCACAGTCTGCCGCCTGCTGGCTTCAGAAGCAGATATAAGCCATGGCCATCGCTGATTTTTTTCTCCGTTTCCGGAGTTTTCAGGTTTCGGATCTTGGCATCGGTCAACGGCATTTGTTGGTCTCCAACAATGCAGGAAAGACCTAAATGTTGGTCTTTCTCCGAAAAGATACCAACAAATGCGCCGGATACCAACACACGTCATTGGATGACGTCGGACGCTGAAAACGAAAAAAGGCCCGGAAAACCGGACCTTTTTGCGAGATTTCAGACTGAATTGGATCGTCTGAAACCATGATTTGGTGCCCAGGAGAGGACTCGAACCTCCACGCCCTTGCGAGCGCTAGCACCTGAAGCTAGTGCGTCTACCAATTCCGCCACCTGGGCACGTGAGGGGAGCTTCTAAGCATCGCTCCCGGCCTTGTCAACGAGTGTTTGGCGACAAAATGCTTTTCATGCACAACGTGCCTTCACAGCACGCGATGCAGGGGATAAGAGAGCGCAGGGCCGATCCTTTTCCCCTGTGGACAGGGATTGCGCGGGCCTTTTTCCATGCCGGCTCCGGCATGGTGCAAGGCGCGGTTTGACTTCGGAATTCGATCCGGCGGAACAGCCGGATGCGGCAAGGGAGCGGCAGGCATGGCCATAGCGGGGAACGGGTCGGCAAACGCGCCGGTAAACGGAAAGCTCGTCACGGTATTCGGCGGATCGGGCTTCATCGGGCGGCACGTGGTGCGCGCGCTGGCGCGGCGCGGCTATCGCATCCGGGTGGCGGTACGCCGGCCGGACCTTGCAGAACATGTCCAGCCGCTCGGCATGCCGGGACAGATCATGCCGGTGCAGGCGAACCTGCGCTATCGCTGGTCGGTCGACCGGGCGATCGAGAAGGCGGACGCCGTCGTCAATTGCGTCGGCATCATGAACCCCTCCGGCGCCCAGAGCTTCGATGCGGTGCAGGCCTTCGGACCGCGCGCGATCGCGGAAGCCGCCCGCGCGGCGGGACTTTCGGCGGTGACGCATATCTCCGCCATCGGCGCGGATGCGACTTCGCAATCCGGCTATGCGCGCAGCAAGGCCGCTGGCGAACAGGCGATCTTCGAGACGCTGCCGCAGTCGGTCGTGCTGCGGCCGTCGGTGGTCTTCGGGCCGGAGGACGAGTTCTTCAACCGTTTCGGGGCGATGGCGCGCATGTCTCCCGTCCTGCCGCTGATCGGCGGCGGCGAGACGAAGTTCCAGCCGGTTTTCGTGGGCGATGTCGCGGATGCCGTGGCCAAGGCGGCGACCGGCGAGGCGAAGGCCGGCACGATCTATGAACTGGGCGGCCCCGACATCAAGACCTTCCGCGAATGCATGGAGCTGATGCTGGAGATCGTGCGCCGCAAGCGCCTGCTGCTGCCGATCCCCTTCGGCGTGGCAATGATGCAGGCGCGTATCCTGAGCCTGCTGCCGAGCGCGCCGATCACGCCCGATCAGGTGACGCTCCTGAAATCGGACAATGTTGTCTCGCAGGCGGCGATTGCCGAGAGCCGGACGCTCGATGGCCTTTCCATCGAGGCGCGGACGCTGGCGGCGATCCTGCCGACCTATCTGGAGCGCTTCCGCGTGCGCGGCCAGTTCGACGCCCATCGCGCCGCCTGAGCCAGACCGCGACATCGAGATGAATGAAAGATCGGGCGCCGGTGTCCTTCCGGCGCCCGATCTCGTTTCGACCTGGAAATCTTCATGTCAGCGCCGGAGCCGGCGCCGGCCGGTCATTTCGTCGATGCGCTCGTAGCCCTCATATCCGCGGGCGAGGCCGATATCCTTCAGCATGCGGTCGTCCAGAGCGTCCAGCGCGCGCCGGGTGCGGTAGCTGCGGATGGAAAGGCCGAGCGGCCGGCTGATTGCGGTCACGATCGTCGCCGTCCAGCCGCCGATGCGCAGCAGGCCGATCGGCCGGGATATGCTTCGCGATGTCATCGTCTGCCTCCATGTTCGGGGATATGCACCCCTTTTCCTGAATGCCCTTCAAAACAAGAGCTTGGGAAGGATGTCCGGCTACTTGCCATCTCTCCTGCCGCCGTCTTGAGCGCAGAATGACGGATCAATCCTGCCAGCAGTGAGTCAGGTTTGATCACGGTCTGTTCCAGGATGCGGTTTTTTTGTATTGATGGGTGGCGAGAGGGAGAAACCATGAATCCGATCGACCGGGCGCTGGGCATCCTGCTGATGCTGACGGGCGGCAAGCTGGTGACGGCGACCGAGCTGTCGCGCCGCTTCGAGGTCAGCCTGCGTACCATCTATCGCGACATGGACCGCCTGCTTTCGCTGGGCATTCCGGTCGATGCGGAGCGCGGGGCGGAAGGCGGCTACCGGCTTGCCAAGGACTATATCCAGCCGCCTGTGGCGCTGACGTTGAATGAGACCGCCTCCTTGCTCGTCGCCCTGGCGCTGGTCCGCGGATTGAAGGCGACGCCGCTTTCCGCCGATCTCGACACTGCCGAGCGCAAGCTGCTGGCCGCACTGCCGAGACGCGCAAGGGAGCTCCTGATCGAGGGCGGCCGGGTGGTCGGCATCGAGCAGGCGCCGGTCGATATCTTCCACAGCGAGAAGCAGACCGTGGAGCGGGGCAACATGCAGGTCGCCGTCGACCGGTTCCTGGAGGCGCTGCTGGCGGCGAGGCGCGTCCGTTTCCGCCATGAGAATCCCTATCGCGGGCGCGTGCGCGATTACGAGGTGGAACCGCATGGGGTGCTGTTCGATCGTGACCGGTGGTATCTCGTCGGCCGCAGCGTCGATGAAACGGAGGCGCGCATTTTCCGCGCCGACCGGGTGATCGAGATCGAGGTCGCTGGAATTTCCTTCCGCCCGCCGAAGGATTTCAACATTGCCGATCACCTTGGCCGCACCTGGCTGGCAAGCGCCATGCGGCGTTGGGAGAGTGATGGCGATATCGCGGAAATCCGCGTGACACCGGAACAGGCGGAGACCCTGGCGCGCGACTGGTTCTACCGGCACGCGGCCTTCACCCGGCTGGCGAGTGGCGACACGCTGATTGGTATTCCGAACCCGACGGAGCGGGAGCTTTTCGCGCTGATCCGCTGGCTTGGGCCAGGAGCCGAATTGCTGAAGCCGCTGGATCTCCGCGAGAAGCTTGCCCGAAGTCTGGAAGCGATGGCGGCGACCTATCGGGCGTAAGCCGGCTCAGCCCAGAAAGTGCAGCAGGGCGAAGCCGACGAGTCCTATCGCGATCCGCCACCAGGCGAACGGCGCGAAGCCATGCCTGGAGACGAAGGACAAGAGCCCGCGCACGACGAAGACGGCCGCCACGAAGGCCGCGACGAAGCCGACGGCGATGACCGTGGCATCGTCGAAGGTCAGCGCCGACCGGTTCTTGTAAAGGTCGTAGGCGAAGGCTCCGCTCATCGTCGGAATGGCCAGAAAGAAGGAAAACTCCGCCGCCGAGCGCTTGTCGGTGCCAAGCAGCAGGGACCCGGCGATGGTGGCGCCGGAGCGCGAAACGCCCGGAATGAGGGCCAGCGTCTGGAAACAGCCGATCGCGAGGCAGAGCCAAACCGGATAGTCCATGGCTTCCGTGTATCTGGGGCTGAAGCTCATTCGATCGATGAGGAGCAGGATCACCCCGCCGATCACGAGCGTCGAGCAGATCAGCGCAGGCGATTCGAACAGCACCGTCTTGATGAAGGAATGGGCCAGAACGCCGACGAACGCGGCCGGCAGGAAGGCCATGACGACGCCGATGGTGAAGCGCTGGGCGACGGGATCGCTCGGCAGGTTGCGGGCGATGTTCAGCAGGCGGGAGAAATAAACCGTCAGGATCGCGAGGATCGCGCCAAGCTGGATCAGCACCTCGAAGGTCTTGCCGGTGCTGTTAAAGCCGATGAAATGACCCAGGAGCAGGATATGGCCGGTGGAGGAGACGGGGATGAATTCCGTGAGCCCCTCGACGAGACCGAGAATCAGGGCGCCGGCGATCGTGTCTGACGTCATTCGAAAGCGGTCTCCGCGCCGATCTTACGGTAGGGCTCGACAAACGGCATTTCGCGACATGCAGCGCCGGCGTCTGTGAGTTTCCTGAATGGCATATTGTCTGATTCCCCCGCGCGGACTATACGGGGCTTCGGTAGCGCCGCAAGATATCTGCATATCGGCATTTGCGCGTACCATCGCTTGTTCCGACCGAACGGGTTACCATCACCCTCATGCTGACCCTGTTCCACCACCCGTTTTCGCCGTCCGCGCGCTTCGTGCGGCTGATTCTCGCCGAATACGGTGCCAAGACGGAACTGCAGGTCGAGCGCCCATGGGAGCGCCGCCGCGATTTCCTGCTCCTCAATCCTGCCGGTACAGTGCCGGTATTGCGGGAAAATGACGGTCCGGCGATCTGCGGCGTCTTCGCGATCATGGAATATATCGACGAGACACGCGGCTATGCGGTTGGCAACCGCCGGCTGATGCCGGACCATCCGGACGCCCGCGCCGAAACGCGCAGGCTCGTCGACTGGGCCGTCGCCAAGCTCGATCAGGAAGTCGTCGGTCCCTTCGTGCGCGAACGCGTGTACAAGCAGGAGATGCCCTCGTCGGCGGGCGGCGGAGCGCCCGACTCGGCCGTCTTGCGTGCTGCCCGCACCAATATCCACCACCACATGCGCTATTTCGGCTATCTTGCCGCCACGCGCAACTGGCTCTCCGGCGACCGCCTGAGTTTCGCGGACTTCGCCGTCGCCGCCGAGCTTTCCTGCGCCGACTATCTGGGCGAAGTGCCATGGGCGGAAGAGGACAACGTGAAAGCCTGGTACGCGCGCATCAAGTCGCGCCCGAGCTTCCGGCCGCTGCTGGCGGAGAAGATCCTGGGCATGCCGCCGTCGCCGACCTACGAGGACCTGGACTTCTGACCCCGCGCGCCGCGCAAAAGCTCAAGGACGCCCTGCAACGCAAGGCGCACGATCTCGGTTTCGATCTCTGCCGTATCGCGCCCGCCCGGCTCGACGCCGCGCACGGGCAACGCCTCGCCGCCTATATCGAGGCCGGCCATCACGGCAGCATGGACTGGATGGCGGAGACGCGCGAGCGGCGCTCCACTCCGCAGGCCCTCTGGCCGGAAGCGAAGACCGCCATCGTGCTTGCGATGAGCTATGGCCCGGACGGCGAGGCCAACGCGACGCTCGGCCGGCCGGATGTCGCGACGATTTCCGTCTACGCGCGCAACCGCGACTATCACGACATCATGAAGGGGAAGCTGAAGGAACTGGCGCAGTTCCTTCTTTCGCGCGCCCGCGACGCCGCGTCCGGCGAGGACGGCACAGCGCCGCAGGTGAAGGTCTTCGTCGATACGGCACCGGTGATGGAAAAGCCGCTTGCGGCCAGGGCCGGTCTCGGCTGGCAGGGCAAGCATACCAATCTCGTATCGCGCGAGCTCGGCTCGTGGTTCTTCATTGCCGAGATCTTCACCACGCTCGATCTTCCGGCCGACGAGGCGGAAGTCGATCATTGCGGCTCCTGCCGCGCCTGCCTTGCGGCCTGTCCGACGGAGGCTTTCACCGCGCCCTACCGGATCGATGCGCGGCGCTGCATTTCCTATCTCACCATCGAGCACAAGGGGCCGATCGCGCCGGAGTTTCGCGCGGCGATGGGCAACCGCATCTATGGTTGCGACGATTGTCTGGCCGTCTGCCCGTGGAACAAGTTCGCGGTGGTTGCGCGGGAGGCGAAGCTTCAGGCGCGAGAGGATCTCGAAGCGCCGCGGCTGGCCGAACTTCTCGCTCTCGACGATGCCGCGTTTCGCGCGCTCTTCACCGGGTCGCCGATCAAGCGGATCGGGCGCAACCGTTTCCTGCGCAACGTGCTGATCGCCGCCGGAAACTCGGCTGACCGCACCCTGCTGCCCCAGGTCATGGGTCTGCTGGCAGACGAGGCGGCGCTGGTCAGGGGGGCAGCCGTCTGGGCGCTATCCCGTCTTGCCGGCGAGGCGGAATTCGAGGCGGCGCGCAGCCGCCTCGAGCCGGGCGAGGAAGATGCCGGGGTCTCGGAGGAGTGGCGGCTGGCTCAGCCCCATTGCCAATAGTCGGAGCCGAGTTTGGCGTAGGATCGCGCCAGCACCATCTTGTGCACCTCCGAAGCGCCATCGACGAGGCGCGCGGCACGCGCATAGCGATAGATCCATTCAAGCACCGTATCGCCCGAATAACCGCGCGCGCCGTTGAGCTGGATCGCGGTATCGACCGCCTTGTGCAGCGTGTCGGCGACATGGATCTTGGCGGAGGACACCTCCTGGCGCGCCTTGTCGCCCTGGTCGAGCTTCCAGGCGGCATGCATGACGAGCAGGCGGCCGATCTGGATGTCGTGCGCGACCTCGCCAAGCTTCAACTGCACGGATTCCCGATCCGCCAGACGGATGCCGAAACCCTCGCGGCTCGATACATAGGCCTGCGCGATCTCCATCGACCGCTTGGCGAGGCCGAGCCAGCGCATGCAATGGGTGAGACGCGCCGGGCCAAGGCGGATCTGGGTGAGGCGCAGGCCGTCGCCGACCTCCATGAGGCGGTTCTCGTCCGGAATTTCCAGTCCGTCGAACTGCAGCTCGCAGACGCCGCCATGTTCGTCCGGGCCCATGTTGCGGATGCGGCGGACGATGTGCCAGCCGGGCTGCTCGGCATGGAACAGGAAAGCGGTGAGGTGCCGGCGCGTTTCCTGCGGGTTCGGATCGGTGCGCGCCATCAAAATGAAATGCCTGGCGACGGCCGCGCCGGAGATGAACCATTTGCGGCCCGTGATGCGCCACTTGTCGCCGTATCTTTCGGCCTTCGTCTGGATCATCGACGGATCCGAGCCGCCGCCGGGATGCGGCTCCGTCATGACGAAGCTGGAATTGACCGTGCCGTCGATGATCGGCTGCAGCCATTTTTCCTTCTGCGCTTCGGTGCCGACCATTTCCAGCGTGCGCATGTTGCCGTCGTCCGGCGCCGCGCAGTTGAAGCAGGACGGCCCGAAGATCGAGCGATTGGCCTCCTCGTAGAAGACCGCCTGCCCGACCATCGGCAGGCCGAGGCCGCCGCGCGACTGCGGCATTTGCGGCGCCCACAGGCCCGCGGCCTTCGCCTTGGCGCGAACCTCGTCGCGCAGGCTCATCTTGATGTTCTCGTGCTCGTTGAAGCTCGCCGGGTCGGATTCCAGCGGCAGGATATGCTCCTCGACAAAGGCGCGAACCTTGCGGCGGAGCCCGTCGTGACGAGGGTCGAGGGTAAAGTCCATGGGCTTTGTCCTGGGTCAGAGCGAGGAAACGAGATGGCCGCCATCGACGGGTATGGCCGCCCCGGTCATGAAGCGCGAGGCATCCGTGGCCAGCAGAAGGAAGGGGCCGTCCAGTTCGTCCATCGCGCCGATCCTGCGCATCGGGATACGCTTGATCATCGTCTCGCCCGCCGGCGTTTCAAAGAAACCGGCATTGATCTCCGTTGCGAAGTAGCCGGGCTCGATCGCATTGACGCGGATGTCGTGGCGGGCAAGTTCCAGGGCCAGCGCCTTGGTCATTTGCACCACGCCGGCCTTGGAGACCGCATAGGCGGCAACCGCCTTGGCGACCCTTTCGCTGAGGATCGAGGCGATGTTGATGATCGAGCCGGGCGTGCCGCTTGCCCGCCAGTGCCGGCCGGCGGCGGTCGCCATCAGCCAGACGCCCCTGAGGTTCACGTCGAGAACCGCGTCGAAATCCTCGGCATTCTGGTCGAGCGCCATGGCATCGCGCGCTACGCCGGCATTGTTGACCAGCACGTCGAGCCCGTCGAAGGCCGCAACGACCCCGGACAGGCACGCTTCGACCGATTCTTCCTCGCTCACGTCGAGAAAGCTCACCAGCGCGCGTTCGGCGCCGAGGTCCAGAAGCTCCTTCGCCAGTTCCTCCAGCTTGTCCTGCCGGCGGGCGGCGATTGCAACCCTTGCGCCGCAGCGCGCCGAAACGCGTGCCAGATGGGCGCCGATGCCGCCGGACGCGCCGGTGATCAGCACCCGTTTGCCCTTGAGTTTCGCGCCGAGATCCATCGCTCCCAGTCCTCCCTGTTTTGTAGGGAAGATTAGGCTGCGACGGCTCCACGTCAAAAGGAAAGGCGTCGGGCGCTACAGCATGAGGTGGGAAAAGGTGTCGACCACCTGCCGGTAGACGTCGCGCTTGAAGGGGATGACCAGGTCGGGCAACTGGTCGCCATGCTCCCAGCGCCAGTCGACGAATTCGGGCCGATGGCCGTCCGGCGGCTGCAGGATGTCGATCTCGCTCTCGTCGCCGTCGAAGCGGAAGGCATACCATTTCTGCGCCTGGCCGCGATATTTGGACTTGCGCGTGTTCTTCAGGATCTCCGGCGGGAAATCATAGGTGAACCAGTCCGGAGCCTCGCCGATGAGCGAGATCGAACGGATCGAGGTTTCCTCGTAGAGTTCCCTTCTTGCCGCATGATAGGGATCCTCGCCCTCGTCAATGCCGCCCTGGGGCAATTGCCAGGCATAGGCGGCGTCGGCGTCATGCCTGGGATTGCGCTTGCCGATCCACACGAGACGATCGCGGTTAAGCAGCACGATGCCCACGCAAGGGCGATAGGGCAGGGCGGATGCGTCAATCGCCATTGGCTGGAAATCCCCTGATTCGGGCAAAGGTTTTTCGTTGGCCTATCTGACCGAGCGATCGATCGACCCGCTGACCGGAACGAGTTGAAGCCCGCGTTCCTCAAGGTCCCTCGACCATTTGACGAGTTCATCCACGGTGACAGGAAGCGCGGAAGCGGAGCCGACGGCAATGCCTTGCGCGCGGGCGATGCCTTCAAGCTGCAGCAGGCGGGAGGTGATGTCGGCCGCCCTTGGCACCTCGTCGATCACCACGTCCACCCGCGAATAGGGCGTGCGCGCCCCGCTGGCCACCTCGTTGGCGAGGCTGCGCGAGGACGATCCGTCGTCCACATACATGAGCCCGCGCCGGGTCACCTCCTTGAGGAAGCGCTCCAGCGGCTCGCGCGTGGCGGTGAAGCGTGCGCCCATATAGTTGATCACGCCGACATAGTTGGTCATCCGCCCGAGAAGCCAGTCGATGCGCTTGGCCGTTTCCTGGCCCGTGAGAGTAACGAGCAGCGTGTGCGGTCCCGGATCGTTGTCGGGATAGTCGAACGGCTCCAGCGGCACCTGCAGCAGCAGCTCGTGACCCTTCCGCCGCGCCTGCTGCATCCAGCGGTCGAGGCTGCCGCCGTAAGGTGCGAAGGCGAGCGTCATTTCGGAGGGGAGCTTGGCGATCGCCGACTGGGTGCCGGACTGGGAAAGCCCGAGGCCGGTGACGATGATGGCTATGCGCGGAATATTCGGGAACGTCGTGTCGACCGGCCGCGCATAGATGTCGAGCGGGCGCAATCCGTTGTCGGCAACCTTGGGCAGGGAGCCGAAGGGACCTTCCTCCTGAACGCGCGCATCGGGCCTGATCGACAATGTGACGGGCGAGGAGGCGGGTGCGTCGGCCGTTTGCTGCGACCGGGCCTGCTCCTGGGGCGCAGGCTCGAAACGGGGACCGAGCGTCGCTTCGTCCGCCGCCTTCTTGCCGTCCGCGTCTTCCCCGCCTTCGATGGTGTCGCCTTCGGCTCCGACGTTGGCAACGCCGATATCGCGCGCCGACAGACCCTCGACCGTACGCTCCAGGCGAACCACGGCCGTCGGCTCTCCGCCCAGCGGGTCGTCGACGACGCCGATCCAGACGAGGGCCGTGGTCACGATAATTGCGATGAGCCCGGCCCCTACCAGGCCGAGGGGAAGGCTCAGCAGCTTGCGCTTGCCAAGCCCGAGCGGTGCGGACAGATCATTTGCCGCCATGTCCGGTCAAATCGCCTCCAGATCAAACCGAGACCCTATCAACAGCTGCGAGGCAAGCCGTCTTCTCGGCGGCGCCTTGCCCATTCGTCCTGCGACCTGCCACTCCGCGCCGCCAGTTGCCGCATCTGCGCGCGCGGGAAGCATCGTCGCCCCGGCACTCTCGCATTTGCGGCGTGATTCGGCCACCCCTGCGCAAATTCCTGCGGAAAATGCGTCCTCCCAAACGAAAGATGCGCGGGCTCTGCCCGCGCATCCATATTCGGTAATCCGGCGTGCGATCCAGCCGATCAGTTGGGAACGGCTGCCTTCTTGTCGCCGATCGGCGGGAAGGCGGTATTCGCCTGCACACCGCGCAGCAGGTCGAGCGCGAATTTCAGCTGCTTGTCGTCCTTGGGATCCGGCGGCACGTAGGCCTGGCTGCCCGAGCCCTCGTTCTCCGCGCCGTCCTCGGATTCAAGGTGACCGCGCAAGCCGGCTTCGCCCGTCGTCTCGGCCTTGCCCTTCAGTTCCTCGGGCAGTTCCTGCAGCGATTCGATGTCCGGCGTAATGCCTTTCGCCTGGATCGATGTGCCCGACGGCGTGTAGTAGCGCGCCGTGGTCAGGCGGATGGCGCCATTCGCGCCAAGCGGAATGATGGTCTGCACCGAACCCTTGCCGAAGGAGCGCGTGCCGAGCACCGTCGCGCGGCGATGATCCTGCAATGCGCCGGCCACGATCTCGGACGCGGAGGCCGAACCGCCATTGACGAGGATGATGACCGGAGCGCCGCTCGACAGGTCGCCGGCCCGGGCATTGTAGCGCTGGGTCTCGTCGGCATTCCGGCCGCGCGTCGAAACGATCTCGCCGCGGTCGAGGAAAGCATCGGAGACGGCGATCGCCTGATCCAGCAGGCCGCCGGGATTGTTCCTCAGATCGAGGATGAAGCCCTTGAGCTTGTCCTTGCCGATCTTCTTGGAAAGGGTCTCCAGTCCGTCCTTCAGGCCGTCGAAGGTCTGCTCGTTGAACTGGGTGATGCGGATATAGCCGACGTCGTCTTCTTCGCGATAGCGAACCGACTTGATGCGGATCACGTCGCGCGTGATGGAGATCTTCATCGGCTCCGCGACGCCTTCGCGGCGGATCGTCAGCTCGATGTCGGTGTTCACGGCACCGCGCATCTTCTCCACCGCCTCGTTCAGCGTCAGGCCCTGGACCTGCTCGCCGTCGAGATGGGTGATGAGGTCGCCGGCGCGCACTCCGGCGCGGAAGGCGGGCGTGTCGTCGATGGGCGTGACGACCTTGACGAGGCCGTCTTCCATGGTGACTTCGATGCCCAGGCCGCCGAACTCGCCCCGCGTCTGCACCTGCATGTCGCGGAAGCTCTTCGGCGACATGTAGCTGGAGTGCGGATCGAGCGAAGACAGCATGCCGTTGATCGCGGACTCGATCAGCTTGGCGTCGTCCGGCGTTTCGACGTAGTCGGAACGCACGCGCTCGAAGACGTCGCCGAACAGATTGAGCTGCCGGTACGTGTCGGAGGCCGCGGCATTCGCCACGCCGCTCACGCGAACCGGAACCTGGGAAAGGGTCGTCACGGCGGTGGCGCCCATGACAATACCCGCCAACAGCAGCGTAGCTTTCCGAATCATCCGCGAACCTTTTCATCTTCGGCCCGATCCCACCAGGGTGAGGGATCGATCGCGATGCCGTCTTTTCTGAATTCAACGTAGAGAACCGGGAGTGTCGCGGCAAGGTCGAGCGTCGCTGCACTTGCGAGCTGTGTCGATCCCATAGCGGCTACCGGTTCACCGGCGAGAACGAACTGTCCCAACTCCACGTCGATCCGGTCCAAACCTGCGAGTAGAACATGATATCCATCGCCGGCGTTCAGGATCAAGAGTTGTCCATAGGAACGGAACGGGCCCGCATAGACAACCCAGCCGTCCGTGGGCGCCGTGACCTGCGCCGAAGGACGGGTGGAGATTGACTGACCTTCCGTAGAGCCGCCAAAGCCGTCGTCTTCGCCAAAGCGGCGAAGGGTCGATCCGGCCACCGGCAGCGGAAGCTTTCCCTTTGTGTTCACAAATGCGACAGCAGGCGCCAAACGGCCCGGATCGGCAAAGGGATCACCCTCCGCCACCTTCCTGTCACGCTCGGCCTGGCGCTCCGAATCGGCCTTGCGCGCGGCCTCGGCCGCCTTGCGGGCGCTCTCGATCTCCTGCTCCAGCGACGCGATCAGGTCCTTCAGCGACGACGCCTTGCCGGCCAGTTCCTCGGCGCGGGTCTTTTCCCTGTCGAGTTCGGCCTGGTTCTCGTCGCGTTGCCGTTTCTTGGAGGCGATGATCAGTTCCACGCGCTTGCGTTCCTCCGCCAGCCGTCCCGCATCGGCCTGCAGGCGGTCGCGTTCGGAAGCGATCGAATTCTTGAGCCGACGCAATTCGGCGAGGTCGCTTGCCAGTGCCTGGGCCTCGATATGGATCTCCGGCATCACGGCATTGAGAAGCAGGGCGCCGCGCACCGCGCCCAACGCGTCTTCCGGCCTGACGGCAAGGGCGGGCGGCGGCCGGCGACCAATGCGCTGCAGGGCGGAAAGAACCTCCGCCAGCACATCCTGTCGTTCGGCGAGCGATTGTCTCACCCTGTCCTCATTGGTTACCAGGCGGCGCAGCCGGGTTTCGGTCGCCGCCAGCTGATCCTCCAGCCCCTTGATCCGCTGCGCCGTGCGCAGAAGATCGAGATTGAGGGCCTCATGGTCCCGGTCGATCGTGCGGATCTCCCGGGCAATCGCCGCCTGTCTCTCGGCGGAAAGCTCGATGTCGCGCGTCAGCGCGGCCAGTTCCTCTTCGCGCTCCGCCTTCCGTTCGTCAGGCGCCTGTGAGGCGGTATCGACCCCGGCGCCCTGTTCGGCCGGTGGCACGGCCGTCTCGCCATGCGCCGGCAACACGAAGGCGAGCACTCCAAGCGCTGCCGCAACGCCCAGCAGACGGGCCTTCCACGAATGCGGCGCCTTGCCTGTCTTCACCCTTCACAGAACCCCTGAATGCAGCGGGCGGCCTGCGTCACGGCGCCCTCCATCATTCAGTGAGGATGACCGCAGTGCCTTAACGAACAGTCAACCATGTTGCCCGGCGGTGCGCGCTAAAGGGCAAGCAAGATACGCGACGGCAAAATCGCTATTGGAAAAATGCGGCAGAATACAGGCGTCCCCTGTCGGGCCGGCATCAGGGACAAGGCCTATCCTCAGACTCGATGGTAGGGGTGCCCGGTGAGGATCGTAAGCGCGCGGTAGACCTGCTCGGCGACAAGGGCGCGAACGATCTGGTGCGGCCAGGTCATCGGTCCGAAGGCCAGTGTCAGGTCCGCCCGCGAAAGCATCGCCGCCCCATGGCCGTCCGGCCCGCCGACGACGAAGGCGACTGCGGGCGTCCCGTTGTTGCGCCAGCCGTCGAGACGTTCCGCAAAGGCTTCGCTGCTGAAGGTGCGGCCGTTTTCGTCGAGTGCGACGATCAGGGCTGCGTCGGGAAGCGCGGACAGAAGGGCCGCCGCTTCCTCTTCCTTGCGCTCCTCCGCCCGCGAGGCGCGGCTTTCGGGCAGCTCGATCTCCTGCACATGGGTAATGCCGAGGGATCGTCCGGTCTTGCCGATGCGGTCAAAATAGCGGGCGAAAAGTTCCCGCTCGGCCCCCGCCTTCATCCGGCCGATCGCGGCGAAATACACGCGCATGCGCTCTGCTACCGATTGGACCGACAAGGTCGCGTTATCCGGGCGTGCCAGGTTTCCGGCGATGTTGGGCCGGACCAGAGCGCTTTCGCGACAAGAAATCGCTCCAGGATCAACACTTTGAGCATATCCTCGTCGCCAAATCCGATTCAGATTTGGCGGGATATGCTTGGCGCACAAACCCATTCCCGCCCCGCGGGATGGGGCGCATCGTGGCCATCAGACCATCACCTGCCGGGAAGGAAAACCCGCCCGGTCAGCCCGAATATTTCGTCGGGGCGGTCATGTCCGCTGCCCACATCTTCTCCAGGTTATAGAACCCCCGGACTTCCGGACGGAAGATATGGACGACGACATCGCCGGCATCGATCAGCACCCAGTCGCAGGTCGGCAGACCCTCGACGCGGGCATTGCCGTGGCCTGCGTCCTTGAGGTCGCGAAGCAGGTGATCGGCGATGGCGCCGACATGACGATGCGAACGGCCCGACGCGACGATCATGTGATCCGCGATGGCCGACTTGCCCGTGATGTCGATGGAAGTGATGTCCTCGGACTTGGAGTCTTCGAGACTGGCGAGGACGATATCAAGCAGGTTACCACGCTTCGGCGCGGCCACCGCTTCGATCTGAGGAGCGGCGCTGGCCGTCCCCTCGGGTTCAAAGGTCATACTCAGACGTTTTGCCTTTCGTCATGGTTATCCGGAACGCACCAGACGTTCCGCGTCGTAGATGGATGGAGAAAAACCGCAGCGTCGCCGGCCGTTCCCCGACTGCTCTACACCCTTTAAGATATGCCATCGCCCTTGTCATTTTCAAGACGGGGCGTTCTTTCCCCGTTCCTCAGTGGCCTTCGCGCAACTTGGTCGAAGAGGAGGGATCGAGGCGGGTGGTGACGAAGGTCCAGGCAGGCGGGCGAAGGAAGGGCAGCAGATCCGCGTCGCTCTCCTCTATCCTCGCCCCGGCGTAAGTCTGCGCGGCAGGGGCGGAAAGCGCCGCCATCGATGCGCCCGGACGATCGACCACCAGCATGGGTACGCCTTCGGCAATCGACTTCCAGCGTTGCCAGCGATGGAAGGAGGCGAGGCTGTCGGCGCCCATGATCCAGACGAAACGCAATGCCGGCCGCAGGCGCCTGAGGGTCGCGATCACGCTTGCCGTATAGCTGGTGCCAAGGGTCGCCTCGAAAGCCGTCACCCGCATTCGCGGATGGGCGGCAAGGCGCGCTACCGCATCGATCCGGCTTTCCAACGGTGCCAGATTGCCATGATCCTTCAACGGGTTGCCGGGTGTCACCAGCCACCAGACCTGGTCGAGGCCGGCGCGCTTCAGCGCGGTTTCGGCAACCTGCCGATGACCGGAATGGGGCGGATTGAACGACCCGCCGAACAGGCCGATGCGATTGCCGGCCTCCGCATGCGGCAGGCGCAGCCATGTCTCCGGCAAGCGGATATTCGGCGGGCTTTTCATCGTTGCCGCATCAGGGGCGCATCTGCCCGCTGCCGCGCACGCGGTACTTGAAGCTCGTCAGCTGCTCGAGGCCTACGGGCCCGCGCGCATGCATGCGGCCCGTCGCGATGCCGATCTCGCCGCCCATGCCGAATTCGCCGCCATCGGCGAACTGGGTGGAGGCGTTGTGCAGCAGGATCGCGCTGTCCACGTTCTGGAAGAAGGATTCGGCCGCCTTCGGATCGTCGGTGACGATGCCGTCGGTGTGATGCGAACCATAGGTCTCGATGTGGTCGATCGCGGTGTCGAGGCCGTCGACGACCCGCACCGCAAGGATCGCGTCGAGATATTCCGTGCGCCAGTCGTCCTCGCTGGCAGGCCTGGCTTCCGCCAGACGCGCCCGGACTTCCTCGTCGCCGCGGATTTCGCAGCCGCGATCCATCAGCGCCTTGCAGATCGGCACGAGATGCGTATCGGCCACCGACCGGTCGACCAGCAGCGTCTCCAGCGCGCCGCAAACGCCGGTGCGCCGCATCTTGGCGTTGGCGGTCACGTCGATCGCCATGTCGAGATCCGCCGCCTTGTCGATGAAGAGGTGGCAGATGCCTTCCAGATGGGCGAAGACGGGGACGCGGGCTTCCGCCTGCACCCGGGCGACCAGGCTCTTGCCGCCGCGCGGGATGATCACGTCGATGGTGCCGTCGAGGCCTTTCAGCATTTCGCCCACCGCGGCGCGGTCCGCGACCGGCACGATCTGGATCGCCTCTTTCGGCAGGCCGGCGGCGACAAGGCCACGCTCAAGTGCGGCATGGATCGCACGGTTGGAATGGAACGTGTCCGACCCGCCGCGCAGGATCACCGCATTGCCGGCCTTCAGGCAAAGCGCACCGGCATCCGCCGTGACGTTCGGTCGGCTTTCGTAGATGACGCCGACGACGCCGAGCGGCGTCCGCACCCGCTCGATATGCAGGCCGTTCGGCCGGTCCCATTCGGCGATGACCTGACCGACCGGATCGGGAAGGTTGCCGATGTCCTCGAGGCTCTTCGCGATCGCCTCGATCCGCTCTTCCGTCAGCGTGCCCCGGTCGAGATAGGCGGCGGTCTGGCCGTTCGCCTTCATGGCCTCGATGTCGCGGGCGTTGGCGGCAAGGATTTCGGGCGTCGCGGCACGGATGGCATCGGCCATGGCCTGGAGGGCCGCGTTCTTCTGCGCCGTCGTCGCGGTGGCGAGCTTGCGCGCCGCCTTGCGGGCACTGGTACCGAGGACGCGCATCGTTGCGGCGATATCCTGCGGCGCGGCTGCCGTTCCGCCTGCTGCCACGGTCTCTTGCGTCGCCTTGTTGAGCATCCGTCCTCGCCCCTTCTTCCTTGCGGACCGCTGCCGGTCAATTCCTCACTTTACAGCATCGCCTGCGCCCTGGAACGCGCCGTTCAGGACAAGATCATCGCGATGGATCATTTCCGCCCGGCCGGGATAGCCCAGGATCGCCTCGATCTCGCGGCTGTTGCGCCCGAGGATCAGGCTGGCATCGGGATAGTCGTAGGCGACGAGGCCGCGTCCGACATCGTTGCCGGCCTCGTCGACAAGGCGCACCGCGTCGCCCCGGGCGAAGCTGCCCTCGATCGCCCGCACGCCGGCCGGCAGCAGGCTCTTGCCGGAGGCCAATGCCCGCACGGCCCCGCTATCGAGACGCAGGGTGCCGCGCGGCTCCAGATGGCCGCCGATCCAGGCCTTGCGCGCCGAGCCCGGCGTGGACGCGGCCATGAACCAGGTTGCCCGCGCGCCGTTATCGATCGCCGACAGCGGGTTTTGCCGCTTGCCGCTGGCTATCGCCATCACCGTGCCGGCACCCGTGGCGATCTTCGCCGCCTCGATCTTCGTCTTCATGCCGCCGCGCGACAGTTCCGAGCCGGCAGCGCCCGCCATGCCTTCGATCTCGGCCGTGACGACCGGCACGAGCGGCAGGAACACGGCGTCGGGATTGGTGGCCGGCGGCGCCGTATAGAGCCCGTCGATATCGGAGAGCAGCACGAGGCAGTCGGCGCTGACCATGGTGGCGACGCGGGCCGCCAGCCGGTCGTTGTCGCCGTAGCGGATCTCGGAGGTCGCCACCGTGTCGTTCTCGTTGACGATCGGCACGGCACCGAGCTTCAGCAGCGTCGAAACGGTCTCGCGGGCGTTGAGATAGCGGCGGCGTTCCTCCGTGTCGCCGAGCGTCAACAGGATCTGCCCTGCACTGAGGCCTCGCGCGCCGAGGATTTCCGAATAGGCATGGGCGAGCGCGATCTGGCCGACGGAGGCCGCCGCCTGCGCCTGCTCCAGGCGAAGCGGTCCGCGCGGCAGCTTCAGCACGCCGCGCCCCAGCGCGATGGCGCCGGAGGAAACGACAATCAGCTCGGCCCCGCCGGCCGCGAGCGCCTTGAGGTCGTCCGCCAGGGCCTCCAGCCAGCCGCGTTTCAGCCGGCCGTCCTCGACAAGGAGCGCGGAGCCGATCTTGACGACGATGCGCTTGAAATCGGCAAGCCGATGCTTGGGGTTGGCGGTGGCCATCATGGCGGCGATCTCAGGGGTGCCAGGGTTCTTCGGCAGGGCCGGGAATGCTGTTTGCTTCTTCCTCGCGGTCGCGGTCGATCGCGCGGATCATCATCCTGAGCGTCCGGTCGATATTTTCCCGGCTGGCGGCGGACAGGACGAGCGGGGGATGCCCGCAGGCTTCCTCAAGCGCTTTCGCCTTCTCCTCGCGCTCCTCGGGCAGAAGCGAATCCGCCTTGGACAGCGCGACGATCTCGGGCTTCTCGTCGAGGCCGTGGCCATAGGCCTCCAGCTCGCCGCGCACGACACGATAGGCTTCGGCGGGGTCTTCCTGCGTGCCGTCCACCAGATGCAGCAGCACGCGGGTGCGCTCGACATGGCCGAGGAAGCGGTCGCCGAGGCCCACTCCCTCATGCGCGCCCTCGATCAGGCCGGGAATATCGGCGAGCACAAAGCCGCGCCCGTCGATCTCCACCACCCCCAGATTGGGATGAAGGGTGGTGAAGGGATAGTCGGCGATCTTCGGTTTGGCGGCGGAAACGGAAGCAAGGAAGGTCGACTTGCCGGCATTGGGCAGCCCGACGAGGCCGGCATCGGCGATAAGCTTCAGCCTGAGCCAGATCCATTTCTCCTCTCCCGGCAGACCGGGATTGGCATGGCGCGGCGCCTGGTTGGTCGAGGACTTGAAATGGGCGTTGCCGAAACCGCCATTGCCGCCTTTCAGCAGCAGCACGCGCTGACCCGGCTCCGTCAGGTCCGCGATCAGCGTTTCGTTGTCCTCTTCCAGGATCTGCGTGCCGACGGGTACGCGCAGCACCACGTCGTCGCCCTTGGGGCCGCTGCAGTTGCGGCCCATGCCGTGTGTGCCGGGGCGTGCCTTGAAATGCTGCTGGTAACGGTAGTCGATCAGCGTATTCAGGCCGTCGACGCATTCGGCATAGACATCGCCGCCGCGACCGCCGTCGCCGCCGTCCGGGCCGCCGAATTCAATGAATTTCTCCCGGCGAAACGAGACGCTGCCGGCGCCGCCGTCGCCGGATCTCACGTAGATCTTCGCCTGGTCGAGGAACTTCATCCTATCAGCTCTTTCCCGGCCTGCCCGCCGGCAACGGCCTGTGTCGTCGTCAAAAACGCATTGCGCTGCAGGCGAAGCTGCAGCGAGGGGAGGGCCGCGCCCCTTGCCCGGCTGTCGCAGCTGCCCTCGCCGTCATCCGCAAAGCCCAGCTTGCGCAGCACCGCGATCGACGCCGGATTGTCCCGCATGGCTTCGGCGACAACGCTGGTCACGTCATGGACGGAAAACAACCATGTCAGCGCCGCATGCGCAGCCTCGCTCATGTAGCCCATGCCCCAGTAGGGCCGGCCAAGCCAATAGCCGATCCTTGGGCTCTCCCGCAACCGGCGAAACGATACCGCGCCGATCAACCCATTGCCGTCGTCGATGGCAAAGGAACGCTCCTCGTCTCCGGCAACTTCCCCGCAATGGGCGATCCAGTCTTCCGCGTGGTCGCGTTCATAGGGGTGAGGGACGACCGCGAGCATCTTGGAGACCTCGTAGTCGCCCGCCAGTTCCACAAGCCGGTCGATGTCGCCTTCATCCGGCGCACGCAATACCAGCCTTGCCGTCTTCAGGATCTCTGCCACCACGTCACTCCCTGATTGCCAGCGCCGGAAATCGGCTGCGCGCCAGCCTGTTCCGCGCTCCCCACCTCTTCAAGGCGTCCCAGGTGCCGCGGTCCAGACAAAACCGCTCCACCGGCACGCTGCCGCCGGCCCCCTTCGAGACCAGCATGCTCTGATCGCGATACTGGAAGCCGCTCTTGACCAGAACCCGGCGCGACGGCGGGTTGATCACCCGCACATTGGCATCCAGCCGCGCGATGGGCGTCGCCTCGAAGACGTGGTCGACCAGCGTCTGCACCGCTTCGGTGGCATAGCCCTGGCCCTGGAACGGCTCGCCGATCCAGTAACCGATCTGTACCGGGCCGCCGGCCTCGAAGGAACCGAACCCGACCGAGCCGATGAAACGGCCGGTGGACTTCAGCCGCACGGCGAACGTCGCCCGCTCCGTGCCGTTGTTTTCGGCCCGTGCCACCATCCTGCGCGCATCCTCCAGCGTGAAGGGGTGGGGCATCGTTGCCAGCATGGCCGCAACGCGGCGGTTGTTGGCGAGAAACACGATATCTGCAAGGTCGTCCTTGCGCGGCAGATCGAGCTTCAACCGCGCCGTCTCCTGCGGCAACAAGGCCGCATCGTGACTGCTTTCGTCTGAAAATTCCTCTAGATCGGCAACCATGTTGTCCTCCCGGCGGATCAACAAAAAAATCAGGGGAGATGGCGCCCCATCTCCCCTGATCTCTTTCGATCTTGCCGGTTTCCTGAACCGTCCGGGTCGATGGGACGCCGGCGGTTCATGAAGGACACGTCGGCGTTACTCCGCGGCTTCTACTGCCGGGACTACGTTAATGAAGGTTCGGCCATTTGCTTTCTGACGGAAGACCACCTTGCCTTCCTCAACGGCGAAGATCGTATGATCCTTGCCCATGCCGACCCCGGTTCCCGGATGCCATTTGGTGCCGCGCTGGCGCGCGATGATGTTGCCCGGGATCACGGCTTCGCCGCCGAACTTCTTGATGCCAAGGCGGCGTCCCGCGGAATCGCGGCCGTTACGGGACGAACCACCAGCCTTTTTATGTGCCATGACGAAACTCCTCGTCCGATTTCTTCAACCTGAGGCCATCCGGGTCCGATGCGGGCCGCTGGAGGCTCATGTAATCCAGTATTTGTCCGACACCGACCCCGACATCGCTTTCGATCCGGGACCGGGCCGATTCAGGCGTTGCGCGCCGGCCTTCAGGCCTGCTCTGCGTCAGCCGCCTCGGTTTCCTTGGCCTTGGCGGCCTTCTTGGTCTTCTTCGCGGGCTTGGAGCCGGCAGCCAGGATATCGGTGATCCGGACCAGCGTGAAAGCCTGGCGATGACCATTGCGGCGACGCGAATTCTGGCGGCGACGCTTCTTGAATACGATGACCTTGCGGTTGCGGCCCTGTTCGACGACTTCGCCGACCACGGTCGCGCCTTCAACGGTCGGGGCACCCACGACGGTCTCAGCGCCGTTGCCGAGCACGAGAACCTGGTCGAAGGTAACGGTTTCGCCGGCTTCCACCGGCAGCTTCTCGACCTTCACGAGGTCGTCAGCGGCAACATGGTACTGCTTGCCGCCGGTCTTGATCACTGCGAACATGTCGCGCACGTCCTTCTTTTCATTCTTCATGGTCCCCGCCAGCCGACCGGCCGGCAAGGGCTTCGCGCGCATCCTTCGGCGCCTCCCCGTTTCCCTTGACGGGCCGGGAGGACTTTGCAGCCGGAGAACCGCCGATCCTATCGCGATCGGCATTTCCGGCGGATCGCAGACCTGCGATCCTGATGGCGACCCCGCCGTTCTGGCGGATCCAAAACGCCCGCATCAAGGCCTCTTGCCGAAGGGCAATCGGTGAGAGTTGGGTGGTTGGAGGAAGGCGCCGTTGGCCTCGGATAGCGCTTCGATAGGGCTTTTACACCTTCAACGAAGCGGGTGGACTATACGTATCGGCGGGGCAAAGTCAACCGAAATGCCCATGTTCCAGGATGCGCGGCATGGCCATCCCGCTGCGTGACTTTTCCGGAGGCCCGCAAGGCCCGCGGTGGCACCCGACCACGGGCGCATTAGGGCCGGAATCGCTTTTCCAACAGCAGTGGCGGAAAACTCCGTTACCCCTCTTGTGCAGGGCAAGGTGCTTGGCTATGTTCCGCGCCACCTGAGACCACGAGTTCTCTTGACGCGGAGAGGTGCCGGAGTGGTTGAACGGGGCGGTCTCGAAAACCGTTGAGCGCGCAAGCGTTCCGAGGGTTCGAATCCCTCTCTCTCCGCCATTTCTCAGAAGTTCGCCACAATCCACTGCGCTTCGCCGACCTCCGTACGAACCGACCGGAGTGCGCGTCTGTTCCTGCTGCCGAACAAGCCTCGGACACCGCTGCGGACCGGCGATGATGAACGCCGCTTGGTGAAGCGGTTCGTGTGCCCCACGATTTCACATCGATGAGATACGCCACACCTTGTTCTGTGTGCTTTTTTGGTTATATTGAAGACGGAAGCTATGTGAGGATGCCGACATGCCCCGCACAACGACGATGACGGTCCGCCTCAGCGGCGCGCTCAGCGACTTCGTGGCGGCCAATGTCAGCGAGACCGGCTCCTACGAGAATGTCAGCGAATACATCCGTGACCTGATCCGCCGCGACAAGGAGCGGGTGGAAGGGCAAGCATTCGACCGGCTCAAGACCGAACTGACCCGTGCCTTCGCGGCGCCCGAGTCCTCCTATCAACCGCTCACGGCTACCGAGGTCATTGCGCGCAACAAGGCGTGATCAAGAATGGCATCGGTTCGCGTTCAGGAGGCGGCGTCTTACCGCCTCGACGACATCTACCGCTATACGCGTGACCGATGGGGGACCGAACGGGCCGACGGCTATATCACCGGCATGATAGCGGCCTTCGAGAAGATCGAATCCCGGGGCGTCACCTCGAGGCCCATCCCGGCCGAATTCGGTGTCGAGGGATTCTTTTTTCGGTACGAGCGCCATTTCATCTACTGGCGCAGGCTCTCCAATGGAGACATCGGCATCGTCGCCATCCTCCACGAGCGGATGCATCAGATTGAACGCTTCCGCGAGGATTTCGGCTTATGACAAAGCGCCGCCGTATCACCGAAAATCCGCGAACTTGCTGTTTTCGATAAAGTTCGCTTGATCGCCAGCGCCTTGCGCAGTTCTCCGCCGAGAGAGTTTGACCCGAGGCCAGCTCTCTCCGCCATCCTTTCGCTCACGGCAGTTTCGCTTCGCTCAAGGCCTCCGCGAGGGCGGCCTGACCGGCCGGTCGCGCAGTCGCGCTTCCGGCTTTGAGTTCGAAACTCGTCCGGAACTCTCCACCATTTTGCAGAAGTTCGCGACAGTCCGACAGGTTTCGCGAAGTTGGTTTCGTGCCGGTCAGAACTCGCTTGAGCGCGGATTGCACACAATCGCGTCTCTCAGCTAGATAAGGGCAGATGCTTGCGAACTAACCGCAATAGGCACGAGAATGCTTGACGCATGGCTGCCACTCTTCGGAGGACTTGTTTTACTGATCGCCGGCGGAGACCTTCTGGTACGCGGTGCCGTACAGGTCGCGAGCCGGCTTGGGGTTTCGCCGCTGGTCATCGGTCTCACGCTCGTTGGCTTCGGAACGTCGACGCCGGAACTGGTGACGTCGGTTCAGGCCGCGCTTATTGGGGCGCCCGGCATCGCGTTCGGCAACGTCGTGGGATCGAACATCGCCAATATCCTTTTGATCGTCGGCGCATCCGCGATCCTCTATCCGATCGTCGTGACCTCCACGGCTCTCAGACGCGATGGCGCGGTGATGGTCGGAGTTGCAGTCACCTTTGCCGGACTCGCGACCGTCATGCCTATGGAGCGCTGGCTGGGAGCGGTCTTCATCCTCGCGTTGACCTTCTACGTCTACATAGCCTTCCGGCAGGAGCGTAAGGTTCAGAGTGCCGCCGATCACGGTGCAGTCTACGATAAGGGGGCCGCTCTTCAGGCCGCTGACCCCGGGATAGCAACGGCTGTCAACACGACGAAGTCCATCCTCGCGCCGATCCTGATCACGGTCGGTGGCCTGGTTCTCGTTGTGCTCGGCGGCACATTCCTCGTCGATGGAGCGGTCACGGTCGCCCAGTCCTTCGGAATCTCGGAGACGGTCATCGGCTTGACCATTGTCGCAGTCGGAACGTCCCTCCCGGAATTGGTGACGTCCGTCCTCGCGGCGATCCGTCGTCAGGGCGACGTTGCCTTCGGCAACATCGTCGGCTCGAACATCTATAATATCCTTGGCATCGGCGGCGCCACGGCCCTGATCGCGCCCAGCGAAGTTCCGTCCGAGATCGTGCATTTCGACAATCTGGTGATGATCGCAGTATCGGTACTGCTGGTCGCTTTCGCCTGGACCGGCCTTAGGATCGCCAGATGGGAAGGCGGCGCACTTCTGCTGGGATACTGGGCCTACATCTTTGTGATCTGGCCTTGAGAGGCTCGTCTTTGTGATCTGGCCTTGAGAGGCTCGTCGAACCTTCGAGTCCGTGGGAATCTTTGCCGAGGGCATCCGCCAGTCACCTTTGCGAACAGCGCAAGGCTGCGCTTACGGCAAAATGCGAAGGAACGGGCGGGGGTTTTCGGGCGGCTCTTCTTGACTTGCCAAAGAGTCAAAGGATGAGAACACACTCTCTCCGCCATCGTTTCGCTCGCGACAGTCTCGCTTCGTCCAACGCCTCCGCGGGGCTCCCGAAAGGGCGGGCCGCGGTCGCGGCATTTGGCTCCGAGCTCGAAGTTTCTCCCGCACTCTCCGCCAATGTGCCGAAATTCACGATAGTCCGGTGGCTTCGCGAAAGCGTCTCCTGGCCAGTCCTGGAAACGCTCTGGATTTCCTCTTTCACGCCAACACATGAAGCAGCAGTGTCTGCGGCATGATGAAGGCTGGCGATGAAGAAGTGGCCGCCCTTACCAATGAGCTTCGTTATGGTCTGGTGGGGCACGGGTCAGCCAGACGAGCACCGAGAGACCGATTGCCGCAGAACATACTGAACCAGCCAATATGCTAAGCTTGGCGGCGTTGAGCATTGCGGGGGCGTAGGCCAGGCCTGCGATGAACAGCGACATGGTGAAGCCGATGCCGGTCAGGAAGGCGCCAGCGGTCAGGAAGGGCCAACTCAGGCCGGTCCCCCGGGCAGCCAGGCCGAGCCTCACCGCGAGCCAGCTGAAGCCAAGAACACCCATCGGCTTACCCAGCACCAAACCCGCAAAAATCGCGAGAGAGACCGGCTGGCCCAGGTCGGCTGCGGTGATCGTGACTCCGGCGTTGGCCAGAGCGAAGATGGGCATGATCGCGAACCCTACCCATGGGTGCAGCATCATCTCCAGCCGTTCCACTGGAGAAAGCGATTCCGCCACTGCTCTGCCGGCTTGCCGGAGATCGCGGCGATCCGCGGTGTCTCCGCTCCAGCGCTCCCCTGCCGGGTAGGCAAGCACACGCCCGAGGATAATCCGCAGACGCGCGTCGCTGATCCATACGCGGGTCGGGGTCATCAGTCCCAGGATAACGCCGGCGACGGTGGCATGAATGCCGGAAGCGTCGAAGCACAACCAAATGACCCCGCCCAATAGGAAATAGATCGGAATGCTTCTGATTCCGAGGAGGGAAGCGCCTGCCACGAAGGCAAGCCCAAGCAACCCAAGCGCGAGCGCGGGCCAGTCTATTGCTCCCCCGTACCCAACGGCCACCACCATGATCGCCCCCACGTCGTCGAAGATAGCCAGTGACAACAAGAACAGGCGCAGCGTTGGCGGGATGCGGGAGCCGAAGAGCGCGAGGCAGCCGATCACGAACGCCGTGTCGGTGGCCATAACGGTTCCCCATCCGTGCATTCCGGGACGGCCGGCGAGTAGAGAAAGGTAGATTGACACCGGAACAAACATGCCACCCAGGGCGGCGGCAAATGGAAGCGCAGCCTTTCGCAGCTGCCGCAATTCGCCCAGAACAAGCTCCCGCTTGAGTTCCAGCGAGATCACGAAGAAAAAGAAGGTCATCAACCCATCGTTGATCCAGTGTCGCAACGAGCGGGTAAAGTCCAGCGTCCCGAACTGAAGGCCGATCGGCGTCTCCCAGAACGTCAGGAAGGCTGCCGACCAGGCGGAGTTCGCCAGGATCAACGCCGAGAGTGCAGTAAGGAACAACAGCGCTCCTGCCGCCGACTCGATCTTCAGGAACCGCGCCAACGGTCTTGTGACACGGTCCGCAATCTCGTGCGGCATGTCGGCGAAGTCTTGATCGGCCATGGATTTCCCTCGATCGATCCGCTTTCCGGACGCGTCCATGAACCTAACGCAGCTTCCGCACTAAGGATTCCTCGGAGGCTGTAGCGACTCGCTCCTCAGCGAAGAGAAAGCTTCGCCAGCGCCATAGCCGCAAGCGCCTGCTCCTTATTGTGAAAATCTCCCCAAAATGCGCCATCCACCGTGACGTGCCATATGCTGCCTGTCTCCTTCATCTGAATCCTGTCGTGCGGCAATGTGGGGCGGAACGGTTGTTCGTGAGCCGCGATCGGTGTCTTTTTAGATGGGTGGTGCGGTCGCTCGTCCGAACCGGCAGGTTTGCTTGGCTCTCCGATCAGCATGATCGCGCGGATGAACTCCTCAGCATAATCATCCACGTCTCTGTAATCGTGCTCGCGGCGGGCCATCTTCATGGGGGCGACGAACCGCTCCCGCAGGTGATCTATGAAGCGTGGCTCGGCTTTTGACATGTAAGCGATCAACGATTGAAGAATACGCTCGTGGGCCAGAACGCGTCGCTCCAGCTCGGTTGCTTCTGGCGGACCTGGCGCCATTCCCGAAGTCGTCATGACAAATACTCCCTCTTAGGAATTATCTCATCGCGCTCGTCTTAGACGATTATGTCTTTGTCGATTGCGTAACTAATTCCATAATTATGAAAATAGTATACATTAATTTTCCAAATTATATGAATTATTATTTATCTCGCACTCTAAGACTTATTTGAGTTTGTGTCTGCAATTTGCAAAAGATAGAAATTTTACTATTTTTTATGTGTTTTGTGTTTAAAAATGACATTGTATACGGATTGTCTTATGTGGAAAGACAAATTGGCCGGCTGGGCGAATGGCTTGTCGGTTCACACTTGGGGGCGATGTCTCGCCCGCATTCGGTAGTGCTGCCAGCAGGTTGAACGAGAGGCTACGGAATCGAGGATTTGCTGAGGCTCGCTGGTGCAAGTCGGTTGGGTTTGGCACATACTCTGGGCGAGTTGACGGTATAGCTCTCTCCCTGCGCCATTATCTGGTTCTCCTGAAAGGTCGCTCCGCTTGCTGAGCCCTCGAACGGCGCACAATCGCGCGTGCCAAGCGCCACCCGCTGCGCTATTGGATGGCTCCCCCGGTCAAAGAGGAAGAGGTTCATGAAAGCGCGCGTGAAATGGGTCGAGGATCGCACCTTCGTCGGCGAGTCCGGCAGCGGGCACAAGATCGTGCTCGGCACGACGTCCGGACCGGAAGGGCGCACGCCCGGCCCGAGCCCGATGGAACTGGTGCTGATCGGCACCGGCGGCTGTTCGGCCTATGACGTCGTGCACATCCTGGAAAAGGGGCGCGAGGACGTCGAGGACTGCGTGGTCGAGCTGGACGCGGATCGCGCCGAGCAGGAGCCGAAGGTCTTCACCCGCATCCACATGCATTTCATCGTCAAGGGCCGCAACCTGTCACCGGCCAAGGTCGAGCGCGCGGTGAACCTCTCCATCGAGAAATATTGCTCCGCCTCCGCGATGATGGCGAAGACGGCCACGCTCACCCACGACTTCGAAGTCGTGGATACGGCGACCGAAAGCTGAGCGGAGCAATTCGGGGCGTTTTACCAGGAATGGATGCTGACCGGAGCAGGGCTGTCGCCCTGCTCCGGTGTGTCGTTTTCAGGAGCCGCCGCTGTATTTCCGGATCAGCGAGCGCGCTTCCTCGACCAGAGCCTTGCCGTCGGCGCCCTTGGCGGACATTTCCGCTTCCCAGGCATCGATCAGGGGCGTTGCCGTGTCCACCCAGCGGGCGGTCTCGGTCTCGTCCAGGGTGATGATCGTGTTGTCGGCCTTTTCGGCGATGGCGAGGCCCACCGTGTCGCCTTCGTCCATCGCCTTGCCGAGCAGGCCCGCCGTCTCGACGCCGGAATTGTCGTCGATCACCTTCTTCAGGTCGTCGGGCAGGCGGTCGTAGGCTGCCTGGTTCATGGCGAAGACGAAGGTCGCCGTATAGAGGCCGTTCTCGCCGGCAAAGCCGGTGTGGTTGTGGACGAGTTCCGGGATCTTCAGCGGCACCGTCACTTCCCAGGGAATGGTGGCGCCGTCGATCACGCCCTTGGAAAGGGCTTCCGGAACGGCGGGCACCGGCATTCCGATGGCCGTGGCGCCGAGTTTCTCCAGCATCTGGTTGATGACGCGCGTCGCGCCGCGCAGCTTCAGGCCCTGCATGTCCTCCAGCTTGTTGACCGGCGTCTTCGAATGGATGAGGCCGGGGCCGTGCGTGTGCCAGGCGATCACCTTCACGCCTTCGAATTCGTCCGCGCAGTGCTTTTCGCAATATTCCTGGAAGGCCTTGGATGTCGCCTCGCCGGTGGTCACCATGAACGGCAGCTCGAAGGCTTCCGTGGTCGGGAAGCGGCCCGGCGTGTAGCCGATCACCGTCCAGATCAGGTCCACCACGCCGTCCTTCGCCTGGTCGTAGAGGGAGGGCGGCTTGCCGCCGAGCTGCATGGAGGGATAGTGCTCGACCTTGATGCGGCCGCCGGATTCCTGCTCCACCTTGCGTGCCCAGGGCTCCAGCCCTTTCGCCGGCAGGGTCGCCTGCGGCGGCAGCATCTGGTGCAGCCTCAGCGTCACCTCCTGTGCGAAGGCATTGGCCGAGATAAGGAGGCCGGCAGCCGTTGCCGCCAGCAGATAGGCAAATCTTCTCATATTTTTCCTCCCTCTAACCCGGCTGGCGCCCCTCTTTGTTCTGCGTCCGGCCGGGTCTTGCTTGGCTGCGGTTGTCTGGTCCGCCGCCGCCACTATAGCCGATTTCGAGGAATCGGCCTTCCTTTCGCTTGCGGGCGGCAAGCGGTCGGGGGGATCATGGGGAGAATCGCAAGAACGCTTCAGGGGAGGAATGAACATGAGTATCGCCAAGCCGCCGTTTCGCGCCGGTCATGTCGGCAGTCTCCTGCGCCCGGAAAAGGTGAAGGAGGCGCGTGCCAAATACTTCAACGAAAAAAGCATCGCTGCCGAGGAACTGAAGGCGGTCGAGGACGAGGCGATCCGCGAGGCAGTCAGGATGCAGGAGGAAGTCGGCCTGCTTGCGGTGACCGACGGCGAATATCGCCGCTCCTGGTGGCACTATGACTTCATGGGCGCGCTGACCGGCTTCGAGATGGAGGAGCGGGACGAGGGCGTGCAGTTTCAGGGGATGAAGCTGCGGCCCGTTTTCCCGACCATCAAGGGCAAGCTGGACTTCCCGGACGACCACCCGCATCTCGAGCATTTCCGATTTCTCGCCTCGGTGACCAATGTCACGCCCAAGATCTCGATCCCCGGGCCGAGCTGCTGCCACTTCCGCACCGCCCCCGCCGATATCGCGCCGGCGGAATACAAGGATCTCGACGTCCTGTTCGCCGACCTTGCCGCGACCTACAAGAAGGCGGTGCAGGCCTTCTACGATGCCGGCTGCCGCTACCTGCAGATGGACGACATCTTCTTCGCCTATCTCTGCGATCCCAAGCATCGCGCGGCCAAGCAGGAGGAAGGACTGGATCCCGACTGGCTGATCGACCGCTATGCCTGGATGATGCATGAGGCGATCAAGGACCGGCCGGACGACATGGTGATCGGCATGCACATGTGTCGCGGCAACTTCCGCTCCACCTACGCGGCGGAAGGGGCCTACGACCCGGCGGCCGATGCGGTGTTCAACAAGACGGGCGTCGATATCTTCTTCATGGAATACGACACGGAGCGCGCCGGCGGGCTGGAGCCGCTGCGCCTGCTCGCCAAGGGGCGTCAGCGCGTCATGCCGGGCTTCATCACCACCAAGACCGGCGAACTGGAAAATCTGGACGACCTGAAGCGCAAGTTCGAGGAAGCGTCGAAATACGCCGACATCCAGCAGCTCGGCATCGCGCCGCAATGCGGCTTCGCCTCCACCGAGGAGGGCAATGTCATCAGCTACGACGACCAGCGCCGCAAGCTGGAACTCGTGGTGAAGACGGCCGAAGCCGTCTGGGGCGGCGTGGCGGCCTGACGCGGGTGCAACATTCACACGGTGAGGTAGCGGCGCACGTCCGGCAGGTCGAGCGTCGCCGCCTCGCCGGAATGTACCACCTCGCCGCGATCCATGACGTAGACCTCGTCGGCAAGCTCCCGGCAGAAGTCGAGATACTGCTCCACCAGCAGGATGCCGATGCCGTGTTCGTCGCGCAGGTAGCGGATCGCCCGGCCGATATCCTTGATGATGGAGGGCTGGATGCCTTCCGTCGGCTCGTCGAGCACGAGCAGCTTCGGCCGGGTAACCAGCGCGCGGCCGATGGCAAGCTGTTGCTGCTGGCCGCCGGAAAGGTCGCCGCCGCGCCGGTGCATCATGTCGCGCAGCACCGGAAACAGCTCGAAGATCATGGCGGGAATGCTGCGGGCCTTGCCTTTGAGCACGGCAAATCCCGTCTTCAGGTTTTCCTCGACGCTGAGCAGCGGAAAGATTTCGCGGCCCTGAGGCACGAAGGCGATGCCGAGCCGTGCCCGGTCATAGGCAGGCTTGCGGTCGATCGCCTGGCCCTCGAAGGATATGCGACCGCCGGAGAGCGCGTGATGGCCAACGATGGAGCGCAGCAGGCTCGTCTTGCCGACGCCGTTCCGACCGAGGATGCAGGTGATCTTCGCCGTTTCGGCGGTGACCGATACGCCTTTCAGCGCGCGGGCGGCCCCATAGTGCAGCGTGGCATCCTCGACCGTCAGCATGGTCACCTTCCCAGATAGACTTCGACGACCCGCGGGTCGGAGGAGACATGGTCGAGACTGCCTTCCGAAAGCACGGAGCCTTCGTGCAGGCAGGTCACCTTGACGCCGAGCTCGCGGACGAAATGCATGTCGTGCTCGACGACGATAACGGAGTGGGACGCCGAGATTTCCCGCAGCAGGCGGGCGGTTTCCTCCGTCTCGGCATCCGTCATGCCGGCGACCGGCTCGTCGACCAGCAACAGCTTCGGGTCCTGTCCAAGCAGCATGCCGATTTCCAGCCACTGTTTCTGGCCGTGGCTCAGCCGTGCCGCAAGCCAGTCGCGGCGATGGGTCAGGCGGATGGTTTCCAGGATCTCGCGGATACGGCGGTCCTTCTCGGTGCCGGCCTTGCGGAAAAGCTTGTCGAAGACCCGCCGGCTGCCGGAAAGGGCAAGGGCCAGGTTGTCCTCCACCGTCAGGCTTTCGAAGACCGTCGGCTTCTGGAATTTCCGCCCGATGCCGAGGATGGCGATTTCCGCCTCGTCATGGGTCGTCAGGTCCACCGTGCCGTCGAAATAGACGCTGCCGTCGTCGGGGCGGGTCTTGCCCGTCACGATGTCCATCATGGTCGTCTTGCCGGCGCCGTTCGGACCGATGATCGCCCGCATCTCGCCCTTCTTCAGCACCAGCGAGAGATTGTTGATGGCCTTGAAACCGTCGAAGGCGACCGAAACGCCGTCGAGATAGAGGATGGTGTCGGCCCTGTTCGTCATGGTGTCACTCCGCTCCGACCGGGCTTGCCTGTTCGCCGTCCACGGCTTCCGCGTCGGCCTTTCGCGCCTTGCGCCTTTCGCTCGCCGAAGCCGCGATCTCCTGCAGCGTGCCGACGATGCCCTTCGGCAGGAACAGCGTGACGAGGACGAAAAGGCCGCCGAGAGCAAAGAGCCAGAGTTCGGGCAGCGCGCCGGTGAACCAGCTCTTGCCGGCGTTGACGAGCAGGGCGCCGACGATCGGCCCGATGATCGTTCCGCGCCCGCCGATCGCCGTCCAGACCACGACCTCGATGGAATTTGCCGGAGCGAATTCTCCCGGATTGATGATGCCGACCTGCGGCACGTAGAGCGCGCCCGCCACGCCGGCCATGACGGCCGAGGTGGTGAAGGCGAAGAGCTTCACCATTTCAGGGCGATAGCCAAGGAAGCGGGTCCGGCTTTCGGCATCGCGCACGGCGATGAGCAGCTTGCCGAAGGAAGAGCCGGTGATGCGGGCGGTGACGATGACGCCAAGGGCCAGCGCGACGGCGCTCGCGGCAAGCAGGCCGGCACGGGTCGTATCGGCCTGGATGTCGAAGCCGAGGATGTCCTTGAAATCGGTCAGGCCGTTGTTGCCGCCAAAGCCCATGTCGTTGCGGAAAAAGGCCAGCATCAGCGCAAAGGTCATGGCCTGCGTGATGATGGAAAGATAGACGCCGGTGACGCGACTTCGGAAGGCGAACCAGCCGAAGACGAAGGCAAGCGCTCCCGGAACGGCGACGATCATCAGGGCGGCGAACCAGAACTGGTCGAAGCCGGACCAGTACCAGGGCAGTTCCTTCCAGTTGAGGAACACCATGAAGTCCGGCAGCAGGGGGTTGCCGTAGACGCCGCGCGGGCCGATCTGGCGCATCAGGTACATGCCCATCGCATAGCCGCCGAGCGCGAAGAAGGCGCCGTGGCCGAGCGACAGGATGCCGCAAAAGCCCCAGACGAGGTCGAGCGACAGGGCCAGCAGGGCATAGGTGAGATACTTGCCGATCAGCGAGATCATATAGGTCGGCACGTGCAGCGGATGGCTTTCCGGCAGTGCCAGATTGAGCGCCGGCAGAATGATCGCCGCGGCAAGGATCACGGCGACCAGCGCAAGGATGCGGGGGCTCAGGCCGTTTTCGAAGAGGTAGCGGGAGATCATGCTTCGACGGCCCTGCCCTTGAGTGCGAAGAGCCCGCGTGGCCGCTTCTGGATGAAGAGGATGATGAAGACGAGGACGAGGATCTTGCCGAGCACGGCGCCGGCATAGGGCTCCAGGAACTTGTTGGCGATGCCGAGCGTCAGGGCGCCGACCAGTGTGCCCCAGAGGTTTCCGACGCCGCCGAACACCACCACCATGAAGGAATCGATGATGTAGCCCTGCCCCAGATTGGGAGAGACGTTGTCGATCTGGCTGAGCGCCACGCCGGCGATCCCGGCGATGCCCGATCCAAGCGCGAAGGTCATCGCGTCGACCATCGGCGTGCGGATGCCCATGGAGGCGGCCATGCGGCGGTTCTGGGTCACGGCGCGCATCTGGAGGCCGAAGGATGTGCGGTTCAGCGCCCAGAGCAGAATGAAGAACACCGCAAGGGCGAAGATGACGATGGAGAGGCGGTTCCAGGTAATGGTGATCTGGCCGATCTCGAAGGCGCCCGACATCCAGGACGGCGTGCCGACCTCCCGGTTCGTGGGGCCGAAGATCGTGCGCACCGCCTGCTGGAGGATCAGCGAGATGCCCCAGGTGGCGAGCAGCGTTTCCAGCGGCCTACCATAGAGAAAGCGGATCACGCCGCGTTCGATCGCGAAGCCGGCCGCGCCTGCCGTCAGAAAGGCGAGCGGCAGGGCGATCGCCAGCGACCAATCGAAAAGCCCGGGAGCGGATGTGCGGATCAGCTCCTGCACCACGAAGGTCACATAGGCGCCGATCATCACCATCTCGCCATGCGCCATGTTGATGACCCCCATCACGCCGAAGGTGATGGCAAGCCCGATCGCTGCCAGCAGCAGCACGGAGCCGAGCGAGATGCCGTACCAGACGTTCTGGCCCATTTCCCAGAAGGCGAGCGTACGGTTGGCGCGGGCTATCGCGGCGGCCGCCTGTTCCTTCAACTCGCCCTGCGAACGCGCTTCGAGAGAGGAGAGCAGGGCCAGCGCGTCACGGCTGCCGATACCGGCGATGATCTCGATCGCGGCGGATTTCTCGATATCCGGGCGATCGGAATAGACGATTGCCGCCGCGCGTGCCGCGGCCATGCTTTCGGCGACGGCAGGGTCCTTTTCCGCGGCCATGGCGGTTTCGATCGCGTCGAGCGCGGCCGGATCGGGATTGGCGAAGAGCGTGCTGGCGGCTGCCTTGCGCTTCTCGGGGGCGGCGGCCATCAGCGCCAGGCCGCCGACCGTGTCGCGGATCGACCGACGCAGGCTGTTGTTGACCTTGATCTTGGTGAGTTCGCGTTCGGTGGCGCTGCCCACCGCTTCGCGCGTCAGCGGGTCGAGCAGGGTTACCGTGCCCTTGCCTTTCGCGATGAAGACGGCGCGGTCTTCCTTGCGCACCCGCAGGTCGCCCTCGCCAAGCGCTTCCAGCAGGGGGACGACCGCCGGATCGCCGGTCTTGCCGAGTTGCGTGACGATCTTCTCCGTCTGGGAGAAGTTGCGCGCATCGGCGAAGCCGGAAACGATGTCGCGCAGGCTGTCATCGGCAGCCAGCGCCGGGGCGAGGGCCGAGAAGACGACGAGGAGGGCGACGGCGATCTTGCCGAACAAGCGCATGAATGCCTCGGATCTGATTCCGTAGCGGGGTTTGTGAATTCCGGGCGGACGGGTCAGGTCGTCCGCCCGGATGGGCGACAATGGCGAAGGGGGATGGCGTCAGTTCACCCCCTTGCCCCCGCACTTGCCAGTCGCGGTGTTGAAGTTTCCGCAGGACATCGGCGCGCGCCAGTCGGCGATCAGGCTCTTGGAATCCTCCAGGTAGTCGGACCACTCGTCGCCAACCACGAGGCCGGGCGTTTCCCAGACGGTCTCGAACTGGCCGTCTTCCTGGATCTCGCCGATCAGCACCGGCTTGGTGATGTGGTGGTTCGGCATCATGGTCGAATAGCCGCCAGACAGGTTCGGCACGGAAACGCCGACGATGGAGTCGATCACCGCATCCGGATCGGTGGTGCCGGCCTTTTCAACCGCCTTAACCCACATGTTGAAGCCGATATAGTGAGCTTCCATCGGGTCGTTGGTCACGCGCTTCTCGTCGCCGATGAAGCCCTTCCAGCCGGCGATGAATTCCTCGTTTTCCGGGGTATCGACGGACTGGAAGTAGTTCCAGGCAGCCAGATGTCCGACCAGCGGCGCGGTGTCGAGGCCGGCCAGCTCTTCCTCGCCGACCGAGAAGGCGACGACGGGAATGTCTTCCGCCTTGATGCCCTGGTTGCCCAGTTCCTTGTAGAAGGGCACGTTGGCGTCGCCGTTGATGGTGGAGACGACGGCGGTCTTCTTGCCGGCGGAGCCGAACTTGCTGATATCGGCGACGATCGTCTGCCAGTCGGAATGACCGAACGGCGTGTAGTTGATCATGATGTCCTCTTCCGCCACGCCCTTGGACTTGAGGTAGGCCTCGAGGATCTTGTTGGTCGTGCGCGGATAGACGTAGTCGGTGCCCGCGAGCACCCAGCGCTCCACGCCTTCGTCGTTCATCAGGTAGTCGACGGCGGGGATCGCCTGCTGGTTCGGAGCCGCGCCCGTGTAGAAGACATTGCGCTGGCTTTCCTCGCCCTCATATTGCACGGGATAGAAGAGCAGGCCGTTCAGTTCCTCGAAGACCGGCAGCACGGACTTGCGCGACACCGAGGTCCAGCAGCCGAACACGGCGGCCACCTTGTCCTTCTCGATCAGCTCGCGCGCCTTTTCGGCAAACAGCGGCCAGTCGGATGCCGGGTCGACGACCACGGCCTCCAGTTTCTTGCCAAGGACGCCGCCTTTCTTGTTCTGCTCCTCGATGAGCATCAGCATGACGTCCTTGAGCGTCGTTTCGGAAATCGCCATCGTTCCCGACAGGGAATGGAGAATGCCTACCTTGATGGTTTCTTCCGCTCGCGCGGCGCCCGCCATCACGCTTGCGGTGAGGGCGGCGCCGAAAACGGTCGCAGCCAAATTCCTGATGCAGCCAGCCATAACGTCCTCCGGAAGGTTTTTTGCAGCAGCGGAGCGCTTTCCGATCAGGCGGTCGCACCCGAGCGACCGGAATTCGCTCCAGACCCGGAGAACTGAGCAAGGACCGGGCCAACCTGACGACGCGTAAGAGCTGGCAAGGAATGATGCCCGGAATTCAATACATTGGCTGTCGCGGAAGGACGCCGGATCATTGTCAACTCGTCCCGGCGACGGCTGGATATTATGCAGTGCAAAAAGGCAGTCGGTCCGTCAGTTGATCAATTATAAGGCAATCTATATTTTGCATAATAAGTAATCAGACGGCCGCGTCAGGCGGTCTTCGCGGATGCGGCAAGACCGCCCTCGCGCTCAAGGAAGGAAACGATCTCGGTCACTCCCTCGCCCCGCATCAGGTCGGTGAAAAGGAAGGCTCCCTTGCCTCGCATCCGCCTCGCATCTTCTTCCATCACGGCCAGGTTCGCGCCGACATAGGGCGCCAGGTCCGCCTTGTTGATGATGAGAAGATCGGAGCGGGTGATCGCCGGCCCGCCTTTGCGGGGAATGTCCTCGCCCTGGCAGACACTGATCACGTAGATCGTCAGGTCGGCCAGTTCCGGCGAAAAGGTCGCGGCGAGATTGTCGCCGCCGGACTCGATGAAGACGATGTCGAGATCCGGATGACGCCTTGTCAGGTCGGCGATGGCGGCAAGGTTGATCGACGCGTCCTCGCGGATTGCCGTATGCGGGCAGCCGCCGGTTTCCACGCCGACGATGCGGTCTTCGGCAAGCGCCTGCAGGCGGACGAGCTGCAGGGCATCCTCCCGCGTATAGATATCGTTGGTGACGACGCCGATCGAGTAGCGCTCGCGCATCGCCTCGCAAAGGCGGCGGGTCAGGGTCGTCTTGCCGGAACCGACCGGGCCGCCGATGCCGACGCGCAAGGGGCCATGCGAAGATGTCATGAGCGAAAAAGCCTCGTCGTCTGGGTTTCATGCAGCATGGAGGATATTTCGGCGGCGAAGGACGCCGTCGCCAGATCCTCGATTTCCGTTGTCATCGCCCGCTCCGCGACCGCGCGGATCTTGCCTTCAAGCCCGGCGATGATCGACTGGCCCTCGCTCTGTCCGAGCGGTACCAGGCGGATCGCCGCCGACACGAGATTGGCCACGCCTGCATGAAGACAGGCTTCCAGCGTCTGCGTCAAAGCGATGCCATGGCCGGCCGCCGCGCTTGCGACCGCGACCGGGTAGGCGATCTCCCCTAGGACGCCTTGCCGCAGCCGGTGGAGCATAGATGTCGGCCAGGCCTCGGCGGTGGTATCGAGAAAGGCGCGGCCAAGCGACAGGCTTTCGAGTTTCAGTTCCGCCGTCAGCAGGAAGGCGCGGGCGAAGCCGTTGATTTCCTTCAGTGCCGGCCAATCCTGCGCTGCCGCCGCCTTGTGGCTTGCGGCCAGGATCACCGCATCGCTCCACAGGGCGCCGCAATCGAGGCTTTCGGAAATGAACTCACCGGCCGAGTGCCGGTCGTGCACGTGGCCGAGCGTCACCGCACCTTCGAGCCCCTGGCTGTAGGCGAAGGCGCCCACCGGATAGGACGGCGACAGCCAGGTCATGAGCCGGTAGAGCGCGCCGCCTGCCTCAGTGGTCATGGTCGTGCCCGTGATGATGCCCATGCCCGTGATTGTGCCCATGGTCATGATGATGACCGCCATAGGCGCCGCCTTCCGGGGTGAACGGTTCGACCACTTCGGCGACCGTCGCCCCGAGCCTTGCCAGCATGTCGGCGATCACATGGTCGCGGCGGATCAGGATGCGTTCCTTCTCGATCTGCGCGGCCAGATGCCGGTTGCCGAGATGCCAGGCGAGCCGCAGCAGATGCTCCGCCGACGTGCCGCGCACTTCCAGCAGTTCTTCAGGCGCTGCGCGAACCTCGATCACCCGTCCGTCGTCCAGCACCAGCCCGTCGCCGTGGCGCAGCAGCACGGCCTCGGCAAGATCCAGCAGGAACTCGATGCCGCTGTCGCTCGTCAACATGATGCGGCGGCGGTGCCGCGCCGTCTCGTCCAGCGTGATCGTGTCGGCCGGACTGCCGTGCCAATTGCCGGCGCTGCGGACGTCACAGGCTCTCATCTTGCGCAGCCCTCAAAACAGGAAATAGCGCTGCGCCATCGGCAGCACCTTTGCCGGTTCGCAGGTCAGCAATTCGCCGTCGGCGCGCACTTCGTAGGTTTCCGGGTCGACCTCGATCTTCGGCATCGCGTCGTTCAGCACCATGTCGCGCTTGCCGATCCCGCGCGTGTTCTCCACCGCCAGCACTTCGCTTTCCAGACCCAGGCGGTCGACGATCCCGGCAAGAAGCGCGGCTTCGGACACGAAGGTCGCGCGGCTGCGCATGAGCGATTTGCCGAAGGAGGCGAACATCGGCCGGTAGTGGACGGGTTGCGGCGTGGGGATCGAGGCATTTGGATCGCCCATGGGGGCTGCGGCGATAGAGCCCATCTTCAGCACCAGATCCGGTTTCACGCCGAAGAAGGCCGGCGACCACAGTACAAGGTCCGCCAGTTTTCCCACTTCGACCGAGCCGATATGTTTCGACATGCCATGCGCGATCGCCGGATTGATCGTGTATTTGGCGATGTAGCGGCGGACGCGGAAATTGTCGTTTTCGCCGGTTTCCTCGCCCAGACGCCCGCGCTGGCGTTTCATCTTGTCGGCTGTCTGCCAGGTGCGGATCAGCACTTCGCCGACCCGGCCCATCGCCTGGCTGTCTGACGCGATGATCGAGAAGGCGCCCATGTCATGCAGGATATCCTCGGCGGCGATCGTCTCCTTGCGGATGCGGCTTTCGGCAAAGGCGATGTCTTCCGGGATCGACGGATCGAGATGGTGGCAGACCATCAGCATGTCGAGATGCTCGTCCACCGTATTGACCGTGTAGGGGCGCGTCGGGTTGGTGGAGGAGGGCAGGACGTTCGCCTCGCCGCAGACCTTGATGATGTCCGGCGCGTGGCCGCCGCCGGCGCCTTCCGTGTGGAAGGCGTGGATCGTGCGGCCCTTGAAGGCGGCGGTGGTGTGTTCCACGAAGCCCGACTCGTTCAGCGTGTCGGTGTGGATCATCACCTGCACGTCCATATCGTCGGCAACCGACAGGCAGCAGTCGATCGCCGCCGGCGTCGTGCCCCAGTCCTCGTGCAGCTTGAGGGCGCAGGCGCCCGCTTCCACCTGCTCGATCAGCGCCTTGGGCAGCGAGGCATTGCCCTTGCCGGCGAAGGCGAGGTTCATGGGAAAGGCTTCGGCCGCCTCCAGCATGCGGGCAATGTGCCAGGGACCGGGCGTGCAGGTCGTGGCGTTGGTGCCGGTGGCCGGGCCCGTGCCGCCGCCAAGCATGGTGGTCACGCCCGAGTAGAGCGCCTCGTCGATCTGTTGCGGGCAAATGAAATGAATGTGGCTGTCGATGCCGCCGGCCGTGAGGATCTTGCCTTCGCCGGCGATCGCTTCGGTTCCGGGCCCGACGACGATGGTGACGCCGGGCTGGGTGTCGGGATTGCCGGCCTTGCCGATGGCCGCGATCCGCCCGTCGCGCAGGCCGACATCGGCCTTGTAGATGCCCGTATGGTCGACGATCAGCGCATTGGTGATGACCGTATCCACCGCGCCCTCGAAACGCGCGCTCTGGCCCTGGCCCATGCCGTCGCGGATGACCTTGCCGCCGCCGAACTTCACTTCCTCGCCATAGGTAGTGAGATCGCGCTCCACCTCGATGAAGAGTTCGGTATCGGCAAGCCGCACCTTGTCGCCGGTGGTCGGCCCGTACATGGCCGCATAGGCGGCGCGGGAAATCCGTGCGGGCATCAGTCCAGCCTCCCCATGATCTTCTGGTTGAAGCCGTAGACGTGACGGTCGCCGCGGATCGGCACCAGCGTCACCTCGCGCGTCTGCCCCGGCTCGAAGCGCACCGCCGTGCCCGCCGCGATATCGAGGCGCATGCCGCGCGCCTTGTCCCGGTCGAATTGCAGCGCGGGGTTGGTCTCGAAGAAATGATAGTGGCTGCCGACCTGGATCGGCCGGTCGCCGGAGTTCGCGACGGCAATCGTCACCGTCGGCTGGCCGGCATTAAGCTCGATCTCGCCTTCGGCGGCGATGATTTCCCCCGGGATCATGATCGCCTCCTAACGGATCGGTTCGTGGACCGTGACGAGTTTCGTGCCGTCGGGAAAGGTCGCCTCGACCTGGACGTCGTGGATCATCTCGGCCACGCCTTCCATCACCTGCTCGCGGCTGATCACCCTGGCGCCCTCCGCCATGAGTTCGGCAACGGAGCGTCCGTCGCGTGCGCCCTCGACCACGAAATCGGTGATCAGCGCGATCGCTTCCGGATGGTTGAGCTTCACGCCGCGCTCCAGCCGCCGGCGCGCCACCATCGCGGCCATGCTGACAAGGAGCTTGTCCTTTTCGCGAGGCGTCAGGTTCATGCAGGCCTCCCCCGTTTTTGTTTTCTCGGTGCGGTCAGGTCGACCAGACCCGCGGCAGGTAGGTCCTGCCGGCAAGCGCGGCGAGGCATCTGACCAGTTGGCGGCGCAGCGCCAGTCCGTCGGGCGCGATCAGTCGAGCAAGCATTATGCCACCGAGATCCGTGCAGCCGGACATGGTTGCGGCATCGCTCGTGGCGGGGCCCGTGAAGGGGCGGATGGCCGCGCATTTCGCGCTGCTGTCCTCGCCCGCATAAATGATGCTGGCGAAGGCGCGGCAGCCGGATCGCCTGTTCCATCTGCCTATTTTCGCGGCAATGTCGCCTTCAAGGCCTGTGCAGTCGGCGAAGATGAGCTCGCCGTCGCGGTAGATCCGCCAGCCGTCGCGGATCTCGCCGCTGCGGACCGTCTCGCCCATCGCGGAGCGCCCGGCAATGACCGCCTCGATGCTGAGCAGGCGCGCGGATCCTTCCAGATGCGCGACCGCCTCGCGCCGCAATCTTCCACCGTCGAAGAGGATCGTCTCCTGCGGCAGCCACAGACCGAAGGCCCGGTCGGCGAGCGACAGCCTGTTGCGGATCTCGGCGGAGCGTTCCCGCGAGCGGTAGATCCTCTCGCAGGCCTGGGTCGTCACGACGGCATTGGCTCCCGCCTGCCAGTCGATCCGCTGTTCGATCCGGTCGCCGTCGGTGAGCCCGCCCGATGTATTGATCAGCACCGCTTCGGCATGTCTGGTCGGCAGGCGCGGCAGACGAACCTTGCAGCAACCGGACTGGAAAAGGTCGGCGAGCACGGTCCGCTCGCCCGCCGCCTTGAAGCCGACTTCCGCCCGCCCCTCGGCCCGCTGCAAACGAGGTGTGGCAGAAAAGTGGCGAAGGGCCTCTGCGTCACTCTTGCGCAGGGTTTCTGCGGATGCTGCTGGGGTCAATTGGGGCAAAGTTATTCTTCTCATGATTTCAGTTATTTGCCGATGAGGCTGGAGTAAATGCAACGTCGGTTCAACAAAAATATTTTGGCATTCGCCATAAAAGCCGGCATTGACCATAAATTTGCCACGCCGCCTCCTTAATTAGCAACGCGTATCAATAGCCGGAAAACCGGCAGCCAAGGTTCGTCGAGTAAGAATGCGGGAATGCCGACACGCTTGGAGGGCGTGGCCGATGGCGTTTATCCGCCTGCTCGACCCAAAAGGGGAGATCGCGTCATATGCGCGGGCAGAATCCACGCAACGCCAAGGCGGGCGGCTTCGAGCCGTTCAACTTTGCCGGGCTTCCATTCGGTGCGCCGTTCAAGCCGCTCAACATGTCCCTCGACGGACCGCTGGGCAATCCGTTTGCCGGTCCTTTTGCCGACACGATGATGGAAACCGGCCAGAAGTGCCTCGACGCCTGCCTGGACTGGCAGGAAGAGATCGCGGACTTCGCGAACCGTCGGCTCCATGCGGATCTGGATCTGCAGCGCTCAATGGTCCGCTGCAAGAGCGCCAATGAGTTGGCCAAGCTCCATCAGGATTGGGCGACCAGTACGCTGAGCGATTTCGCGGCGGAAGCAGAGAAGCTTTCCGAAATCCTCGGCCAGGCGGCCCTCACCGGCATGCAGGCGGCCGGGCAGGCGCAGAAGACGGAACGTCGCTCGAACGGTGCCAATCTGCATGCGAAGCCTGACAAGCCGGCGGGCGGCTGAGCGCCCGCTTCTCGATCGGGAAGAACTTACCCCGGCGAGATGTGCCGCGGCTGCAAGTGTTAAAACAAAACCTTAAGCACTGTGCAGGTAATTGTCTTTCAAGGTTCTGGAAAATAAAAATTATCAGCATTCGGATGTATGTTTGCCGAATGCAACCTGATCCAGCAAGCGCTGCGGGAAACGCTCTCGCTTTCCCGCGGCAGATCCACAACCCGAGATATTGCCGGTGGCTTCAAGCTGATAATGACAGGGGAGTAGCCATGAGGGAGCAGGATTTGCGCATCGCGTCGGACGTGTTGGTTCTTGGCGCTCCGAAGGACATCCTGGAACGGTATGGTGGAAGGCTGCATCGCTTCTCCGGCCGCTTCAGCGATGCCGTCAATTTCACGATCAGGGAATTGCCGCAGGAACTCGTCGACTATGCGGTGATCCACTCTGCTGACGGGAACTGGTATGAGCTGGCCGAGATCCAGCGCTGCTATCGTAGCCTCGATCACGGCAGCGTCAGTGTCGGCAGAACGGGCGGCCTCGTCACGGCGCATTGAACGGCTGAACTCTTCAGTCTGATCGAACCATAGCGATCCCGAAAAAAAGGGGCGCGGCCGAAAGGCCGGCCCCTTTTTTCGTTCGCGATTGGTCGCCTTCACCTTGTTCCGTAAAGTTAACCGTCGATTAAAGAGATAATCTTGCGCATTAATTTTGCCGGCCTTATTCTGCAAAAATCAAAACAATAACGGGAACTGGAAGTAATTTCTGTTGGTCCGAGTGTGCCTGGAACGCTTTGGGAGGCATTGTCATGCGTATCAGCCTCATCGACAAAATGGAGGAGCTCCAGAAGCTTGAAGCTGTCTGGACGGATATCTACGAACGTGACCCGGAGAGTCATTTCTATCTGTCCTGGTCGTGGCTTGAAGGATATCTGAAGCGAACGGACGACAATTGGCAGATCCTTGTCGCGACACCCGACGGGGCGTCGGAGCCGGTCGCATTCTTCCCGCTGCGCTTCGCCCTGCGGCGCAATTCCAAGAGCGGGCAATTCTCGAACGGCTATGCGATGGCCGGCAACTACGCGGCCGACTATACCGGCTTTCTCTGCCTGCCGGAGCATGAGGACAAGGCGATACCGGCCTTCGCCACCTATCTGCGCCAGCAGCGCTGGGCGTATCTCAAGCTCGATTACCTGCGCATCTCGGACAGGCGGAAGAGCCTCTTCGTCGACGGCTTCTCGAAGAAGACCTTCCGCCGGCAGAATTTCCAGCGCGTCAACAAGACCGACAACGTCAACAATCTCATCTGCCCCTATGTCGACCTTGCCGACAGCTTCGACGACTTCCTGGCCGAGAAGCTCAGTTCCAACATGCGCCAGAAGCTGCGCCGCCTGCTGCGCAAGGTGGAGGGCAACGAGGAATTCCGCATCACCCACGCAAACGCCGAGACGATCGAGCGCGACACCGAAATTCTGAACGGCTTCTGGAAGCTGCAATGGGGGCATCGCAAGGGCACCCGCCTGCAAGCGATACTGAGAAGCAACAAGTTCATGCTGACCAAGGGCTTCGAGGCGGGAACCCTGTTCATGCCGCTGTTGTGGCAGGGCGACCGGCCACTTGGCGTGCTCGGCATCTTCACCGACCGGGTGAGGAAGGAAATGCTGTTCCTGGTCGGCGGGCGCGATCAGGAGTTCAACGATTTCTCCGCCGGGCTCGTGCTGCATGCCCATGCGATCCGCCATGCGATCGAGAATGGCTACAAGCGCTATGACTTCCTGCGCGGCAACGAGCCTTACAAATATTCTTTCGGCAGCAGCGAGCGGCACATCGAGTGCCTGGTGTTCTCGACGCGCAATGGCCTGAACCTCGGCGGCAAGCTTGCCGAGCAGAGCATTGCCACCGTCTTCAAGCAGGCGACGGAATATCACAAGGAACGCAAGCTGAAGGACGCCGAGGTGGCCTATCGGCAGATCATCGCCACGCAGCCGAACCATGTCGGCGCGCTCTACGGGCTGGGCCAGTTGCTCGGCGCCAAGGAAGACGAACGGGGCGCTGCAAAGGTCTTTGAGTCCCTGCTGGCGCTGTCGCCCAGGAACCGCAAGGCCTGGATCCGCCTTGGCCAGGCGCATCAGAAGCTTGGACGGCACGACAAGGCGGTTGAGGCCTTTCGCGAGGCGCTGGCGATCGACGGCTCGCTGAAGGTGGCAAGCTATGGCCTTGCAAGATCGCTCGCCGAGCTCAAGCAGACCAGGGAAGCCATCGAGGTGCTGCAAAAGCTCCTGCGCACGGCGGCGACGGCGCCGGAGGAGCGCATGGTGATGAACAATGCTTCAAGCCTGCTGAGCAAGCTGCGGCCGGGTCCGGTGCATCAGCATCCGCTCTTTGCACCTGAAATTCCCGCCAGGCAGCCGGTGATCTTCATCGGTCAGAACCCCTGTTCCAGCCTGACGGCGAAGGCGCCGTTCAAGGCCTGATCTGGCGTTCGTTCGGCCGCCGGCACGGCGTTGGAACCTCCAGGAGACCGCTTGCGTATGTCGAGGTGGCATCCCCGTGAAGAGGGGGATCCGGAAACACGTGCGTTGGTGGCTGAATCTCTCACGTCAGTGGCTACTGGATGCCCACCTTCGTGGGCATGACAGAGTTGTGGGCACGTCGGTGCAGGCATGAGAGCGTGCGGTCGCCTCTCTGCCGTAACCCCTCGGTTCGTCATACGCGGGCTTGACCCGCGTATCCATGCGGCATGTCTCCTCGCGGCAACCCTCCATGGATCGCCGGGTCTGGGCCCGGCGAAGACGAGGGGAGAGACAGGGTGCCCTCCGACGGTCGAGGGTGAGGCAGGGTGCTTGCCTCAAAACCCAGGTGTCATCCCCGTGAAGACGGGGATCCAGTAGACACCTGAATATGTGGCTAAATCTCCGGAGTGGGCGGTTGCTGGATGCCCGGTCGGGCCGGGCATGACAGGGCTTGTGGGCGCGCCGGTACAAGCATGACAGAGTGGGTAGCCTCTCTGCCGCAACCCCTCGGTTCGTCATGCGCGGGCTTGACCCGCGTATCCATGCGGCATGTCTCCTCGCCGCAACCGTCCATGGATCGCCGGGTCTGGGCCCGGCGAAGACGAGGGGAGGGGCAGGGCGTCTTCCGGCGATTAAGGGTGAGGCAGGGTGCTTGCCCCAAGCTCAGGTGTCATCCCTGTGAAGACGGGGAGGTGGGTTCACGTTTGAAGTGCAACACGGTTGAGGAGTTCCGAGAAGACCTCATTCGGCGTCCTGAAGGCAAGGCATTTGCGCGGGGTATTGTTGTAGTGCTCGACCAACTGTCGGATTTGGCCTTGATCGATGGTTGCCAGATCCGACTTGCGCGGCAAGATCTTGCGCATGCGGCCGATGGCATTCTCGATGCCACCCTTCTGCCAGGGGGCGTGCGGATCGCAGAAGAAGGTGGCGAGGCCGAGCCTGTCCGTGAGTTCGAAATGCAAGGCGAATTCCGTGCCATTGTCGAAGGTGAGCGACCGGCGCAACAGGCGGGGCAGCGGACCGAAGCGCTGAACCAGGGCCTGGACGACGGCGCGCGCGGTCTTTCGCGACAGCCGATCGATGGTGAGGATGCGCGAGCTGCGCTCATGGGTGACCAGCACATACTGGCCATAGCGGGAAAAGGCCATGAGGTCGGCCTCCCAGTGGCCCGGCGTGGCCCTGTCGTCGGCCTCGGCGGGACGTTGGGCCAGCGGGCGGCGCAGCTTGATGAAGCTGACGGACGAGCCGCCGCGCAGGCCCAGGCGGCCCCTGCGGTTCTTGGCGCGCGGCAGTAGGCGGTGCCAGTAATCCTTTTGCGCCGAGCGGTGATAAACGAAGCGGTAGATGGACTCATGGCTGATGAGCGTGCCACCGTGCTCGCGCGCCAGCCGGCCGGCGATCTGTTCGGGTGACTGTCCCATCGCAAGGCGTTGCCTGACCATGTCGCGCAGCGCCGGCTGGCGTGCCAGCTTGTAGCGGGCATCCCAGCGCCGGCGCCGGAGGGCCAGTCCGTGCGCCCGTTCCCCGTCATAGCTGCCGCACCACTGCTTGGTCGGCCTGGCATTGCGCCGCAACTCGCGGCTGATCGTGGCAGCCGAACGACCCAGTTGCCGTCCGATCCAGCGCAGCGAGCGCCCTTCCCGGTGCCACAGCTCTATCTTTACCCGCTCCCGCAGGCTCAACTGATCGTAACTTTGTCCCATCGCGGCAACACCTTAGCAGGTGTTGCACTTGTTTCGTGAATTCAGC
>NZ_JACFXV010000045.1 GCF_014050225.1 Stappia albiluteola
GCTGAATTCACGAAACAAGTGCAACACCTGCTAAGGTGTTGCCGCGATGGGACAAAGTTACGATCAGTTGAGCCTGCGGGAGCGGGTAAAGATAGAGCTGTGGCACCGGGAAGGGCGCTCGCTGCGCTGGATCGGACGGCAACTGGGTCGTTCGGCTGCCACGATCAGCCGCGAGTTGCGGCGCAATGCCAGGCCGACCAAGCAGTGGTGCGGCAGCTATGACGGGGAACGGGCGCACGGACTGGCCCTCCGGCGCCGGCGCTGGGATGCCCGCTACAAGCTGGCACGCCAGCCGGCGCTGCGCGACATGGTCAGGCAACGCCTTGCGATGGGACAGTCACCCGAACAGATCGCCGGCCGGCTGGCGCGCGAGCACGGTGGCACGCTCATCAGCCATGAGTCCATCTACCGCTTCGTTTATCACCGCTCGGCGCAAAAGGATTACTGGCACCGCCTACTGCCGCGCGCCAAGAACCGCAGGGGCCGCCTGGGCCTGCGCGGCGGCTCGTCCGTCAGCTTCATCAAGCTGCGCCGCCCGCTGGCCCAACGTCCCGCCGAGGCCGACGACAGGGCCACGCCGGGCCACTGGGAGGCCGACCTCATGGCCTTTTCCCGCTATGGCCAGTATGTGCTGGTCACCCATGAGCGCAGCTCGCGCATCCTCACCATCGATCGGCTGTCGCGAAAGACCGCGCGCGCCGTCGTCCAGGCCCTGGTTCAGCGCTTCGGTCCGCTGCCCCGCCTGTTGCGCCGGTCGCTCACCTTCGACAATGGCACGGAATTCGCCTTGCATTTCGAACTCACGGACAGGCTCGGCCTCGCCACCTTCTTCTGCGATCCGCACGCCCCCTGGCAGAAGGGTGGCATCGAGAATGCCATCGGCCGCATGCGCAAGATCTTGCCGCGCAAGTCGGATCTGGCAACCATCGATCAAGGCCAAATCCGACAGTTGGTCGAGCACTACAACAATACCCCGCGCAAATGCCTTGCCTTCAGGACGCCAAATGAGGTCTTCTCGGAACTCCTCAACCGTGTTGCACTTCAAACGTGAATCCACCTCCCCGCCTGCGCGGGGATGACACCCTGGGTACACGGCAAGTGCCAGCACCATCTCCGATCGTCGGAGGACACGCCGCCTCTCCTATCGTCTTCGCCGGGCCAAGACCCGGCGATCCATCGGACGGCGGCGAAATGTGCTGGCGCTTCATGGGTACGCGGGTCGAGCCCGCGTATGACGAACCGAGGGGTTGCAGCGAAGACGCAGCCGCACGCTCTGTCGTGTTTGCACCGATGCGCCCACACACTCTGTCACGCCCGGCTCGACCGGGCATCCAGTAACCGCGAAGGCTGGAGATTCAATCGCTGTCGCAGGCGGTTACTGGTTCCCCGCCTACGCGGGGATGACACCTGAGCAAGGAGCAGGGGCCCAAAATACTTTCTGCCGTCATGCCGGCCCGCGTGCGCGCAAGCGCATGGCCAAGCCGGGATGACCCTGCAGTGCGTGGCGGGCAAGTGTCGTCGAACTTTGCGCCGAATCTGGCACATGGCGCGAAACAGGCCTATATGTTCGCCTGCCCGGGCCGGTATTGTCTGGCTCGCCCGCCACGCCCATCTCCAAATCCGCGGTTTCTCCGATCATGCCATCAATCCTTGCCGTCAAGTCGCTTTCCAAGACCTATGACACGGGCTTCCAGGCGCTGAAGAACGTCAATCTGGAAATCGAGAAGGGCGAGGTCTTCGCGCTTCTGGGGCCGAACGGCGCGGGCAAGACGACGCTGATCAGCATCATCTGCGGCATCGTCAACATGACGAGCGGCAGCGTCACCGTCGCCGGCCACGACATTCTGGGCGACTTCCGCGCCGCGCGCTCGATGATCGGCCTCGTGCCGCAGGAACTGACGACCGATGCCTTCGAGACCGTCTGGGCCACGGTGTCCTTCTCGCGCGGCCTGTTCGGCAAGCCGAAAAACCCGGCGCTGATCGAAAAGATCCTGAAGGACCTGTCGCTGTGGGAGAAGAAGGACAGCAAGATCATGACGCTGTCGGGCGGCATGAAGCGGCGCGTGCTGATCGCCAAGGCACTGGCGCACGAGCCGCAGATCCTTTTCCTCGACGAGCCGACGGCGGGTGTCGACGTCGAGCTGCGCCGCGAGATGTGGCGGGTGGTGGAGCGGCTGAAGGACACCGGCGTCACCATCATCCTGACCACCCACTATATCGAGGAGGCCGAGGAGATGGCCGACCGGGTGGGCGTCATCAGCAAGGGCGAGATCATCCTGGTGGAGGAAAAGAGCGAGCTGATGCGCAAGCTCGGGCGCAAGCAGCTGACCCTGCAGCTCGCCGAACCGCTGGACACCCTGCCGACCGGGCTGAACGGCCATCACCTGGAACTTGCCGGCGACGGCCGGGAACTCGTCTACACCTACGACACGCAAGGGGAGCGCACGGGCATCACCGCCCTGTTGCAGGATCTCGGCGAGGCGGGCATCCGCTTCCGCGACCTTTCGACCAGCCAGAGCTCGCTTGAGGAAATCTTCGTGAGCCTCGTGAGGGACAATCGATGAACTTTCACGCCGTCGCCGCCATCTACCGGTTCGAGATGGCCCGCACCGGCCGCACGCTGCTGCAAAGCATCGTCTCGCCGGTGATTTCCACCTCGCTCTATTTCATCGTGTTCGGCGCGGCGATCGGCTCGCGCATCACCGAAATCGACGGCGTGAGCTACGGCGCCTTCATCGTGCCGGGCCTCATCATGCTGTCGCTGCTGACGCAGAGCCTTTCCAACGCCTCCTTCGGCATCTACTTCCCGCGCTTCACCGGCACGATCTACGAACTCCTCTCCGCGCCCGTCTCCTACCTCGAGATCGTGGTCAGCTATGTGGGGGCGGCGGCGACCAAGTCGCTGATCGTCGGCGCCATCATCCTGGCCACCGCCGGCTTTTTCGTGCCGCTGCGGATCGAGCATCCGGTCTTCATGCTGCTGTTCCTGATCCTGACGGCGATCACCTTCTCGCTGTTCGGTTTCATCATCGGCATCTGGGCCGACAGTTTCGAGAAGCTGCAACTGGTGCCGCTGCTGATCATCACGCCGCTGACATTCCTCGGCGGCAGCTTCTATTCGATCCACATGCTGCCGCCCTTCTGGCAGAAGGTGACGCTGCTCAATCCGGTGGTCTACCTCGTCTCCGGCTTCCGCTGGAGCTTCTACGGCCAGGCCGACGTCAATGTGGGGGTCAGCCTGTTCATGACCTTCCTGTTCCTGGCCATCTGCCTTGCCATCGTCGGCTGGATCTTCAAGACGGGGTATCGGCTGAAATCGTGAAGTGGGGCATGCCCGACCCGATCGGGCATCCGTTAGCCGCCAGCTCTGGCGGATTGGCCACGGCGACAGGTATCCACCGGATCTCCGCCTGCGCGGAGATGACGGCGGGGGCGGGGCTAGCGGCTTGCCTCATAGCCCTTGCAGGCGAGGGCGACGATGCGCGGGATCGGACCCGTGCTTTTCACGTAGTCCTGGACGGCCCGCAGGCTGCGGCCGAGTTCGGCGGCGGCGGCCTGCCGCGTGAGGCGGTTGCGCTTGAGGAATTCGGCGAAGTCCTGTCCGGTCATCTGCTCGGCGGCGAGACGCTCGACGCTGGTCGCGGCCATGTCGATCTCGCCGTCGGCCCATTCGATGGCTACGCCGCCGTCGACAATGCCGAGGGCATCGAACAGAGCCTGATTGCCACGCAACGGCGCGTAGAGCCTGAACTGCTCGATCAGCGGCGCGAGGTCGACGGTTTCCGTGATGCCGGCGCGAGGCCCCTGCGACCAGCTGACGGTCACGGTATACCTGCCGGCAGGCGCGACGGAAGCGAGACGGGGCATCGGGGTCGGATCGAATTTCGGATCAGTCGCGTTCATTGTATTCGTCCCATTTTGCCGTCAGCAGAGCCTTGTTCGCCGCCGCCCATTCCAGGGCTCCATCGGAGTGGCCGGCTGGTGCCGTGCCGCGAATGATCGCAAGGGTCGCGATATCGACCATGTAGCCACCATCCGCGCTTAGGACGTGGAAGTGGGGCGGGGCATGGTCATCGGCATATATGACGATCCTGCAAATCGATAGCCGGTGAATGGTCGGCATGAAAGCGTCCGGCAAAACGGATGATGTGTATTCACTGCACAAAATGCAATGGAAAATGTGCATTAATTGCACATTCTAGATCTGGAGCCAGCTGAAGCAGCCCTGCCGTCATGCCCCTCGCCGCGGCGGCGAGGGGCGGTTGGCTGAAGGATCAGGTCCCGGCGCGGTTCGCCTGTTGCTTGGCGATCTTCTGCTGTTCTTCCTCGATCTGCTTCCGGTATTCGTCGAGGTTTCCCGGAGGGGTCGCCTTGTTGGATGGATCTTCCGGCTCCAGCTCGATCAGGACCGGATTCGGCTTGTGGTCCAGCGTGGCGCCGCTGATGGCGTCGACGCCGAGGCCGACCACGCCGCCGAGCAGGATGTTGCCGGCCGCGCCGGCCGCACCCTTGCCGGAAACGTCGGAGACGACGTGGACGCTCTTGGGCTTGTAGCCCTCCTTCTTCGCCGTCACCGTGAAGTCGTCCTTGCGCGATACGCGGACCGAGCAGGGATTGCCGGAGCAGGTGTGGCCGACGGTGGTGGTGATCTGGGCATCGTCGGGATCGACGACGACCGTGACTTCCTCGGTGGTGCCGCGAACGGCGGTGGCGCAGCCCGAAACGAGCAGGCCGCAGGCAATCATCAATGCAAGTCTTGTCATATACTCCCCCCAACCAAACGTCATGGTTGAATAGGCGGAGAACCTGCCACCGGCGGCAGGGAAGGTCCATGTTGAATCGCTGAATACCCGAAATTCGTGGTGGGAAAAGGCCTTGGCTCGCACAGGTAGAAAAATAGGAAAAAATTCCTTGACAGCGTGACGCTGGTTCGGTATGGTTTTTCTACGGTCGGAGAAGTGCGGCTGGAGCGGGGTGGTGGCGGCCCGAGCGACGGCAGAATGAGGTGTGGGGCGAGAGGTTCAACATAGTCTGTCATGCCCGGCGAAGGTGGGTATCCAGTAACCGCCAGCATCGGAGATTTGGCCGCTGAGGCAGGTGTTTACTGGATCCTCGTTTTCACGGGGATGACACCGGAGTTTGGGGCGGGGGCTGCATCTATTTCTGCAGCGGAATGGACGGGACGTCTCTCCCCTCGTCTTCGCCGGTACCCGGATCGAGTCCGGGCATGATCCGGCGATCCATGGAGAGTCTGCGGCAAGGGGTGATATTGCATGGATACGCGGGTCGAGCCCGCGTATGACGAGCCGAGAGGGTGGGGCAGAAAGGCTACCCACTCTGTCGTGCTTGCACGAACGCGCCCACAAGCCCTGTCATGCCCACGAAGGTGGGCATTCAGTAACCACTGACGCGGAGAACAGGCACCTCCTCTCCGCTCGTCTTCGCCGGGCCCAGATCCGGCGATCCACCCGAAGGCCGCAGCATATCCTGTCATGCCCGGCTCGACCGGGCATCCAGTAAC
>NZ_JACFXV010000046.1 GCF_014050225.1 Stappia albiluteola
GGCGTCCTGAAGGCAAGGCATTTGCGCGGGGTATTGTTGTAGTGCTCGACCAACTGTCGGATTTGGCCTTGATCGATGGTTGCCAGATCCGACTTGCGCGGCAAGATCTTGCGCATGCGGCCGATGGCATTCTCGATGCCACCCTTCTGCCAGGGGGCGTGCGGATCGCAGAAGAAGGTGGCGAGGCCGAGCCTGTCCGTGAGTTCGAAATGCAAGGCGAATTCCGTGCCATTGTCGAAGGTGAGCGACCGGCGCAACAGGCGGGGCAGCGGACCGAAGCGCTGAACCAGGGCCTGGACGACGGCGCGCGCGGTCTTTCGCGACAGCCGATCGATGGTGAGGATGCGCGAGCTGCGCTCATGGGTGACCAGCACATACTGGCCATAGCGGGAAAAGGCCATGAGGTCGGCCTCCCAGTGGCCCGGCGTGGCCCTGTCGTCGGCCTCGGCGGGACGTTGGGCCAGCGGGCGGCGCAGCTTGATGAAGCTGACGGACGAGCCGCCGCGCAGGCCCAGGCGGCCCCTGCGGTTCTTGGCGCGCGGCAGTAGGCGGTGCCAGTAATCCTTTTGCGCCGAGCGGTGATAAACGAAGCGGTAGATGGACTCATGGCTGATGAGCGTGCCACCGTGCTCGCGCGCCAGCCGGCCGGCGATCTGTTCGGGTGACTGTCCCATCGCAAGGCGTTGCCTGACCATGTCGCGCAGCGCCGGCTGGCGTGCCAGCTTGTAGCGGGCATCCCAGCGCCGGCGCCGGAGGGCCAGTCCGTGCGCCCGTTCCCCGTCATAGCTGCCGCACCACTGCTTGGTCGGCCTGGCATTGCGCCGCAACTCGCGGCTGATCGTGGCAGCCGAACGACCCAGTTGCCGTCCGATCCAGCGCAGCGAGCGCCCTTCCCGGTGCCACAGCTCTATCTTTACCCGCTCCCGCAGGCTCAACTGATCGTAACTTTGTCCCATCGCGGCAACACCTTAGCAGGTGTTGCACTTGTTTCGTGAATTCAGCGGAACCAGTAAACGCATGCGTTGGCGGCTAAATCTCAAGCATCGGCGTTTACTGGATGACCGGTCGAACCGGGCATGAAAGAGTATGTGGGCGTTGGTGCAAGCAAGCACGACAGGGTGAGTGACCCCTCTGCCGCAACCTCTCGGTTCGTCATACGCGGGCTTGACCCGCGTATCCATACCGGCCAGCACATTTCACAGTCGTCCGATGGATTGCCGGGGCATTTCCCGGTACTGGGCCCGGCAATGACGAGGGGAGGGGCTGTGCGTCTTGTATTCGAGAAGGTACGGGCTTCGCCCGCGGCACGTCATCTAGATCCCGGCTCTCGCGATGTGCGTTACCGCACACGCGGGCCGGGATGACGGCCGAGGATGGGGGCATGAAGTTGCCCACACTCCGGTGTCATCCCCGTGCAAACGGGGATCCAGTAGACACATACCTCAGTGGCTAAATCACCGGCGTTGGCGATTACTGGATGCCCGGTCGAGCCGGGCATGACAGAGTGTGCGACAGCCCCCGGCCCGCTCAGTCGATTACGACCCGGTCCCCTCAGTCCACCACGCGGACCGCGCCCTTGGCGGCCGAGGTCGCAAGCTTGGCATAGGCCTTCAGCGCAGTGCTGACCTTGCGGGTACGCACCTCGGTCGGCTTCCAGGCGTCGGCGCCTCTGGCTTCCATCGCCGCGCGACGTTTCGCCAGCACCTCGTCGGCAACGGCGAGGTTGATCGTGCGATTGGGGATATCGATCTCGATCAGATCGCCTTCCTCGACCAGGCCGATCAGGCCACCCTCGGCGGCTTCCGGCGAGACGTGGCCGATGGAGAGGCCCGACGTGCCGCCAGAGAAACGGCCATCGGTGATCAGCGCGCAGGCCTTGCCGAGCTTCTTCGACTTCAAGTAGCTCGTCGGGTAGAGCATCTCCTGCATGCCGGGTCCGCCGCGCGGGCCTTCATAGCGGATCAGCACCACGTCTCCGGCGACGATCTTGTTGCCGAGAATGGCGCGTACGGCCGAATCCTGGCTTTCGAAGATGCGAGCGGGGCCGGAAAACTTCAGGATCGAGTCGTCGACGCCCGCCGTCTTCACGATGCAGCCGTCCTCGGCAAGGTTGCCGAAGAGCACGGCGAGACCGCCATCCTGCGAGAAGGCATGTTCCTTCGAGCGGATGACACCCGTCTCGCGGTCGGCATCCACTTCGTCATAGCGGCAGTCCTGCGAGAAGGCGACCTGGGTCGGGATGCCCGCGGGGCCGGCCCGATAGAAGTCGATCGCCGTCTTGCTTGACGTGCGCTTGATGTCCCAGCGGTCGAGCGCTTCTTTCATGCTGGCCGAATGGACCGTCGGCAGTGTCGTGTCGATCAGCCCGGCGCGATCGAGTTCGCCAAGGATCGCCATGATGCCGCCGGCGCGGTGGACGTCTTCCATATGAACGTTGGCGACGGAGGGCGCGACCTTGCACAGCACCGGCACCTTGCGCGACAGCTTGTCGATGTCGGCCATGGTGAAGTTCACCTCGCCTTCATAGGCGGCGGCGAGCAGGTGCAGCACAGTGTTGGTGGAGCCGCCCATAGCGATGTCGAGCGTCATGGCATTGGCGAAGGCCTGCCAGTTGGCGATCGAGCGGGGCAGCACGCTGTCGTCGTCCTGCTCGTAATAGCGGCGGGCAAGGTCGACGACCAGATGACCGGCCTCGACGAAAAGCCGCTTGCGGTCGGCGTGGGTGGCGAGCACCGAGCCGTTGCCGGGCAGGGCGAGGCCGAGGGCCTCCGTCAGGCAGTTCATGGAATTGGCGGTGAACATGCCGGAGCAGGAGCCGCAGGTGGGGCAGGCGGAGCGCTCGATCACCTGCACGTCCTCGTCGGAGATCGAGGTATCGGCGGCCGCGACCATGGCGTCGATGAGGTCGAGCGCCTTCTCCTTGCCGGCGAGCTTCACCTTGCCGGCTTCCATCGGGCCGCCGGAGACGAAGACGACGGGAATGTTGAGCCGCAGTGCCGCCATCAGCATGCCCGGCGTGATCTTGTCGCAATTGGAAATGCAGACCATGGCGTCGGCGCAATGGGCGTTGACCATGTATTCGACGCTGTCGGCGATGACCTCGCGCGAGGGCAGCGAATAGAGCATGCCGTCATGGCCCATGGCGATGCCGTCATCGACGGCGATCGTGTTGAATTCCTTGGCCACGCCGCCAGCGGCCTCGATCTCGCGCGCAACCAGCTGGCCGAGATCCTTCAGGTGCACATGGCCCGGCACGAACTGGGTAAAGGAATTGACCACGGCAATGATCGGCTTGCCGAAGTCGCTGTCCTTCATCCCCGTGGCGCGCCAGAGGCCGCGCGCACCGGCCATGTTGCGGCCGTGGGTCGTGGTTCTTGAACGGTACGGGGGCATGGCGGCCTCGATCTGTGCTTCGTGCTGGTCTGACACTTAGAGCATGTCCCCGGAAAGTGAATTCCGGTTTCGGGAAAGGACACGCCCGAAGACGTGACCTTGCATTACGAAATCAGCTTCGCCGGGGCAAGAAAATTACGGGCCGCTATCGCATCCGTGGCCGGATTTTGCGTTTCGTCAGGCGCGATCGATCCGCGCCTGGTAGCAATTGTTGGAGGCGGAACGAACATGCACGTAGGCGATTTCCGGCCGCGAAAGCAGCGCCCGGGCATAGTCGCCAAGTTCTGATGTCGGCACGACCTTGCCCGTGCCGTAGACGATGCGGTCGTCCGCTCCGTAGCCGCGCAGGAGCAACCTCTCCCAGGCGAGGAACATGGCGGGCGCCTCGTCGCTTTCGGCATGGCGATCGCAGGGTTTCGCGCAGAGGAAGATCGGGCCGACTTCCGCATAGGGTTGCGGGGTGGGGAAGGGGCGATGGGCAAGGACGAGGAAGGGATTGCCTTCGCCGATCTCGCGCAGGCAGTGGCGGCAGGGATAACCCTGGCCGGCGGACGGATGGCGTTCGGGGGCGAGACCATTGGCGTCAGGCTCGCCAGCGCGGTAGCGCTCGACGGTTTCGGTGGCAAGCGCCTGGAAGCGTAGTCGTGTCATGGCCGTTTCCTCCAATCGGATTGACGGAACTCAGTAGCCGGCCGGTTGACCGGCAGCGACCCGATTTGCGAGCCGGGCCGCTTGCCGGAGCCAAGTGGCGGACATAGGATGCCGCCGGTTTCGACACGCCTTTCGGACAGGACCTTCTCATGCCGCCGTCGCGCCCGAATATTTCCCTCCCAGCCTTCCTGATTGCGGTTTTCCTGGCTTTGATGGCTATGTGGGCACGGCCTTCGATGGGCGAGGAATTGCCGCGAGAGGTGCTGGTGGTCGAGGCCGCCAACGGTGCCCGCCACGAATTCACCGTGGAGATTGCCGACACGCCTGCCGCGCGCGGCACCGGGCTGATGTTCCGCAAGGAACTGGCGGCGGATGCCGGCATGCTGTTCGATTTCCATCGCGAGGAGCCGGTCTATTTCTGGATGAAGAACACTTATGTGTCTCTCGACATGATCTTCATTGCCTCCGACGGACGGATCGTCAGGATCGCGGAACACACCACGCCGCTATCGGAGAAGGTGGTGCCGTCCCGCGAGCCGGCGCGATATGTGCTGGAAGTGGTCGCCGGAACGTCGGCAAGGCTTGGCCTCGCCGCGGGCGACAGAGTTTCGGGGCCGGCAATGGCGGGTAGGGAGAGCAAGCCTAGCCGATGAGGCCGCCGGGCGTCTGGATGTCGGTAATTTCGTAGGTCCAAACCCGAAACGATTTCAGCAGATGGGGGCCAAACGAATTGATCAGCGGGATATCCGCTGCGTCCCGGCCCCGCGCGACGACGATTCTGCCAATGCGCGGCACGTTGTTGCGCGGGTCGAAGGTATACCACCGACCGTCGAGGAAGACTTCGATCCAGGCGCTGAAGTCCATCGGATCGACAATCGGCACGCCGATGTCGCCAAGATGTCCATTGACGTAGCGGGCCGGGATATTGAGGCAGCGGCAAAAGGATATGGCGAGGTGGGCATAGTCGCGGCAAACGCCGACGCGTTCGCCGTAAGCTTCGAAAGCCGTTCTTGTCGCCCGTGCCTGCATGTAGTCGAAGCTGATGTGGTCGTGAACGAAATCGCAAATCGCCTGCACGCGCGCCCAGCCTGGAGCGTGGTTGCCGAACAGGTCCCACGCAAGCTGGCTGAGCCTGTCCGTCTCGCAGTACCGGCTGCCCACAAGGTAGACAAGGCAATCGTCAGGGATGTCGGCGACGGGGAGTTCACGCGCGCCGGGCTCGACCGGGTCCGGTTCCCCGTCATCCTCGATCGTCGTGTCGCCCCATATGCGGAGCTCCCCCTTTGGGGCAACAAACCTGCGGCATTTGTTGCCGAACAGGTCATGGTAGATGGTCGTGGGGATGCTTGGGGTGGTGAACACGCATTCGGGCGACCGGATTTCCCGAGCGTGGTCGTCATGCACGGAAAGCAGACACACCATCGCCGTAGGTTGCTCGCAGACGAGCGTAATGTCGTAGCCAAATCGGATGAGCATAAACAGTCTTGACCTGGTAGTGGCCACGGCCTCCTTCGGTTAGCAGGTCTTCCGCTATCTGAAATCGTTCGCGGTGAGGACGTAGATTGTCCGATGACAGTTTGAATGGGCCTCCGCCGCGACATCGTGGATGATCCCGAGTGCGGCGTCAAAGGCGTTCAGGCATTTCGTTTCCGTCGCCACAGAGGCTTTCGCATCCAAAAGCGCTGAGGCTTCCACGAAGAACTGCACGTCCGCCTCTCCGTCATGACCGAAGAAGTGGACGCCCCTTCTGGTCTCGTCGAATCTTCGGCTCGGATTCGGGAATGTCAAAGCCATGACCAAAATTTCTCGATGCCGCGCACCGCCACGGTCGACTTGCTTGGCCTTGTCTTGAGCCTTCGGCGCTCAGCATTGCGGAGGTTCAGGGAAATCATCCGTCTCGTCGCGCCGGCGCGACTCATGCCGACCATCATATGGCTGCGATCGGCCGCCGGGATGCCGGTAAAGACGTGATAGACAGTCCACGATCCGTCCACCTCCACGCGGCGTCCGTATTGATTGTTCATATCGTCGTCGAACCCGAGGAGCCCTCCCTCGCTCTCCCAGACGTCAATTTCGTAGCGCTCCTGTATTCCAGGGTGCTTGTTGGGTGCAGAAGACATTCTGGCCACGCTTTCCATTGGAGTGCGAGACGGTGTGCAGCGATCCGGTATGCGCCGGAGGCGCCTTGTCCGAAGCGCTTCGATCCCACCCAATGATTGCTCGACTGCGTCGGCCGTTCCGGGTCTTACCGAACGTCGACGTTCGTCCGCCCATCCGGCGGAAGGTTGTTTGGATGAAAAGGCGGGTCGGTAGGCCTCTGACACCGCGAAGAGCCAATTCGGCGAAGACCATGCTTAACAGGCAATTGAGCTACAATTGCGGCGCAGTGGCCGATATTGCCGGCAGGAGCCACGTCCGGCGAGCGAAGGCACGGGTTGAATCAACGCAGTGCAACCGACGTTTATCGTTCGCTCGTGAGCCGGGCCGGCCGGGCCTCCTGTTTGTTGATGTGCATGCCCGCCACGAGCATTCACGCTTGACCTTTTTGGCCAAACACCGATAAACCGCTTGGGAAATGAAGCATGCCTTGCGAAGGTCGATACCGGCTTCGGGAAAGAGCATGAACAAGATCATGATTTCGGGGTATAGCGCAGCCTGGTAGCGCATCTGCTTTGGGAGCAGAGGGTCGCAAGTTCGAATCTTGCTGCCCCGACCATTTTTCTTTCCCATCGGTTTTCTGGCGTCATTTGATCTGGCTTGAGATGAATGATTCCGTCTGTTGACGGCAGCATCTGGTGCACCGCGCCTGATCGTCTCGCCAGCAGTTCGCTGTCAGCGGCCGCAATGCCGCTCCGGCTGGCGCGCAATTTCCGGCTGCAATGACAAATTTTCCACAAGGCGCCTGTGCATGAAAATGGCGCATTGGCTCAAGGACTTGGCGGCTCATAAGACCAGGTTATGGCCAAGATCAAGATATACGACTTCATCTGATGGAGGGCGTTTGATACGACGTTTCGCAGGTAGCTGAAAATGCGCCAATGTCGCCCTGCCGTTGCGCGGTTAGGGAAGACGTGGCCGCTGTCTCGGATGCCGGCAACGATCTCGAGAGATTTACGCGATGACTGCCGCGCCGGGCAAAGCTCCGGGGCAGGCCGTCGCCGCCCGGGATGACTTCAAGAAAACTGGCCACAACAGGAGAGGGCTATGGACGCAAAAACCGAGGAGAGCGCAGGCAAGTGCCCGTTTACGGGCAAGGCGGCGCGAACGAACAGGGACTGGTGGCCGAACCAGCTGAACTTGAAGGTTCTTCACCAGAACTCGTCCAAGTCGGATCCGATGGGCGAGACGTTCGATTATGCCGAGGAGTTCAAGAAGCTCGACTATGAGGCCCTCAAGAAGGATCTCGTTGCGCTGATGACGGACTCCCAGGACTGGTGGCCTGCCGACTACGGCCATTACGGCGGTCTTTTTATCCGCATGGCCTGGCACAGCGCCGGCACCTACCGCACGGCAGACGGTCGCGGCGGCGCCGGAAGCGGCACGCAGCGCTTCGCTCCGCTCAACAGCTGGCCGGATAACGGCAATCTCGATAAGGCCCGCCGGCTGCTCTGGCCGATCAAGCAGAAATACGGCAACCGGATATCCTGGGCCGACCTGATGATCCTGGCCGGCAATTGCGCGCTGGAATCGATGGGCTTCAAGACTTTCGGCTTCGGCGGCGGACGCGAGGACGTGTGGGAGCCGGAGGAGGACATCTACTGGGGCTCGGAAGGCGAGTGGCTTGCCACCAGCGACAAGCCCAACAGCCGGTATTCCGGCGACCGCGACCTGGAGAACCCGCTGGCGGCCGTCCAGATGGGCCTCATCTACGTGAACCCTGAAGGCCCGGACGGCAATCCGGATCCGGTCGCGTCCGGCCGCGACATCCGCGTGACCTTCGAGCGCATGGCGATGAACGACTACGAGACCGTCGCGCTGACCGCCGGCGGCCACACCTTCGGCAAGGGGCATGGCGCGGGCGATCCCTCGCATGTCGGTCCGGAGCCGGAAGCCGCTCCTATCGAGGCGCAGGGCCTGGGCTGGCTCAGCACCTACAAGAGCGGCAAGGGCGCGGACACCATCACCGCCGGCCTTGAAGGCGCGTGGACCGCGAACCCCACCAAGTGGGACATGGGCTATTTCGACGTCCTGTTCGGCTACGACTGGGAACTGGTGAAGAGCCCGGCCGGCGCGCAGCAGTGGCAGGCGAAGAACCTGCAGGAAAAGGACATGGCGCCGGACGCCGCCGATCCTTCCAAGCGCGTGCCGCTGATGATGACCACCGCCGACATGGCGATGCGCATGGACCCGGCCTACGAGAAGATCTCGCGCCACTTCCACGCCAATCCGGACGAGTTCGCCGATGCCTTTGCCCGCGCGTGGTTCAAGCTGACCCACCGTGACATGGGCCCGAAGTCACGTTACCTCGGCCCGGAAGTGCCGGCTGAAGACCTGATCTGGCAGGACCCGATTCCCGCCGTCGACCACCAACTGGTCGACGAGAAGGACATCGCGGCGCTCAAGGGCAAGATCCTGGACACCGGCCTTTCTGTCGCCGAGCTGGTTTCGACGGCCTGGGCCTCTGCCTCGACCTTCCGCGGTTCGGACAAGCGCGGTGGCGCGAACGGCGCGCGCATCCGACTGGCGCCGCAGAAGGACTGGGAAGTGAACCAGCCGGCCCAGCTGGCGAAGGTTCTGGCCGCGCTTGACGGCGTCCGAAAGGCATTCAACGACGCGCAGTCCGGCGACAAGCGCGTTTCGCTTGCCGACCTTATCGTACTCGCTGGTTGCGCCGCGGTGGAGAAGGCGGCGAAGGACGCCGGGCAGGATGTGACGGTGCCGTTCACGCCGGGCCGTACCGATGCTTCGCAGGAGCAGACCGACGTGGAGGCCTTCGAGGTGCTCGAGCCGGTCGCGGACGGGTTCCGCAACTACCTGAAGACCAAGTTCACGGTTTCGGCCGAGGAACTGCTGGTCGACAGGGCACAGCTCCTGACACTGACCGCGCCCGAGATGACGGTTCTGGTCGGCGGCCTGCGCGTGCTGGGCGCCAATCACGGCCAGTCGAAGCACGGCGTGTTCACGGACCGTCCGGGAACGCTGACCAACGACTTCTTCGTCAACCTGCTCGACATGCGCACCCAATGGAAGGCGACGTCGAAAGACGAGGACGAGTTCGTCGGCACCGACCGTGCGAGTGGCGAGAAGAAGTGGACCGGCACCCGCGTCGATCTCATCTTCGGATCGAACTCTCAGCTCCGGGCGATCGCGGAAGTCTATGGCCAGGACGATGCCAAGCAGAAGTTCGTGCGCGACTTCGTTGCGGCCTGGACCAAGGTGATGAACCTCGACCGCTTCGATCTCGTTTGATATCGGGGCCTGATAGCGGGATCGGCCGGTGAGGCCTTGAACGAATGAACGGGGCGGCATCCGGGTGAACCGGATGCCGCCCCTTTCGTTTTTCGCTGCTATGACTTTTCCGTCGTCGTCAGCAGCGCGGCGATGCGCCAGCCGGATACCTGCTTCACGAATACCGCGCTGACAAGAAAACGTAGCCTGTCCGGCTTTTCCGCCGAGCCGATCACCAGTGTCAGAGGCACGTGAAAGATCGCGGATTGCGACGTGACTTCGGAGATGCGGACCTTGTCGAGATCAGGCTCCACGCGCCATAGGGCGGCTTTCTGAAAGCTGCCCATGCGGGCAAGCACCGCATCGCGGCCCCAGAAGCTCTTGCCGTCGCTGACCCAGAGAAAATCGGGACCGTCGATGAAGAACGCACCTATCCGCTCAGGGTCGTGTGCATTTTGCGCTTCAACGAAGGCGAGATAGGTGGCGCGCAATTCATCCGCCGTGTTGGCCTGAGCGGAGCCCTTCGGCGCCAGGATCAGCGGTGCGAGGAGCATCGCGGCGAGAGTTAGCGGTAACAGGATACGTTTCATGGCTTCGCTTCCTTCCGAAATCCTAATGGTGCGCGGTTTGTTCCGGCCAGTGCCGTTTCAACATCGCCTTCATGCGGGTTTCGTATCGCGGGCGACGAGGTCGAGGGCAGGTGCCGTCCCGGCGACTTCCTCCTGCCTGAGGACGCTATAGGCCCGGTCCGGCCGGTAGCCCTGGCGGGCGGCAAGTTCATAGGCCTCGCGGGTTGCGAGGCAGTCGCGGCCGGCGACCTTGCAGTGTTTCTCAAGCTTGGCGGCGAGGTTCACCACGTTGCCGATGACGGTAAATTCGAGCCGGCTGTCGTCGCCGGTGACGCCGAACAGCACAGGGCCGACGGCGAGGGCAGCGCCAATGCGCAAGGGCTCGGCGTGTCTTGCCGCTCGCTCATCGTTCCAGGCGTTTGCCGCCTCGCAGATGCCGTCCAGCGCACGGAAGGCGTCGGCGGCGAAATTCTCGCTCGGACGCGCCGCGCCGAAGGTCGCCATGATGCCGTCGCCGAGATACTTGTCGATCGAGCCGCCATTCGCCTGGATTACCGGCACCATCACGCGCTGGTAGTCGCGCAGCAGCGCCATCGTCTCTTCCGGCGTAAGCCTCGCCGCAAGGCGGGTGAAACCGCGCAGATCGAGCATCAGGACCGCTGCGTCGCGGATCATCGCGTCGCCCGGCATGAAGCCGCTGTGGGTGGCGCGGATCTCGCCGGCGACTTCCGGCGCGAAGAAGCGGGAGAGTTCGTTTGCCGCGTGCGCCTCGGTCGCCGCTCGAATGAGCAGCCGCCTTGCCCGCACCACGGCGATCGCCAGAACGGCGGTGACGGCAACGAAGGACAGGATCTTGTCGATCTCCGCGCCAATCAGGATCGTGTCGGAGGTCATGTAGACGGCGAAATTGTGGGTGAGCCGCATTTCGCCGGCCGTTAGCACCGCATAGGCGACGAGCAACAGCCAGCCGACGACCGCGGCGAGCCCCGCCAGCACGATATAACCGGCCTCGAAGCGCATGGCCCGCAGCGCAATCAGAATGAACACGTAAAGCAGGGTCGGCGCCTTCAGGTAGATTGTCGCCGGCTGCTGATACTGAAGATGAAAGCTCCAGATGGTGATCATCAGTACCGCGATATCGATGACGACCGACAGGCTGAGAAAGAGCGGGGTCAGCTTGCCCGTCAGCGCCAGGCGCAGGCGCAAGGCGGTGACCACGAAATAGATCGTCAACGCAATGGGAACCGGCTCGAAGGGCACGCTTGGCGGAAAGGCTTTTGGCGTGATCGCGTAAAATCCGCCGAAAAAAGCGATTGCGCCGAATTGCGCGATCGAGACGAGGATTTCGCTGGAGCGCTGATCGGCGGCGATCGCGCGGCGCACCCGCTCCGGCAATTCGCGCGGCGGTCGCTGACCGAAGACGAATGCCAGGAGCCTGCCGAGGATTTCGGCCGGCATGGATGCATTGAGCGGCGCGGCGAGGCGCCGGATCGCCAGGGCGAACATGTTTTCCTCCCTCATGCTTCCTTGAGCCGCATGCGAAGTCCGAGAATGAAGGCGGCAACGAGAGCGGCGGCGATAACGGAGAGGGCGTTCGGCCAGCCGAAGCGGTCGTAGACCTGACCGAGCACGAAAGCGCCGGCCAGACCGCCGAGATAGTAGGAAGCCAGATATAGACCGCTGGCGGCGGCGCGGTCGGAGTTCGCCGCCCGGCCGACGAAACCGGTCGCAATCGCCTGGGCGAAAAAGGTGCCGACGCCGATGACGGCAAGGCCGAGCACGACGGCGGCAAGGCTTGCCGACTGCAGCAGGGGCAAGGCAGCGAGGCAGGCTGCGAGCGAGACGGCCAGCATCGGCCTCGTGCCGTAGCGGCGGACAGCCTTGCCGGCGAGCGGCGTCGTCACCATGGCAGGAATGAAGACCAAATAGACGAAGCCCAGGTGCATCGGCGACAGCGACAGGGGCATCTTCGACAGTTCGAAATTCACATAGGTGAAGACGCCGATGAAGATGAAGAGGATGAAGAAGCCGACGCCGAACGCGGCAGCGAGCGGCGGGTTGCGCAAATGCGCGCTCCAGGCGGCCAGCGGCGGCTGCAGCGGTTTGCACCGGTGGGGCATCTTCAGTGACGGTTGCATGGTCCGGTAAACGAGGGCGGCACCTGCAAGGTTCAGCAGGGCGAAGACATAGAAATTGGTGGCAAGCCCGGCATAGTCTGCAACCGAGCCGGAGATCAGCCGCCCGATCAGGTTGGAGGCGACGATGCCGGTCACATAGGCGGCGAGGGCGGCTGCCGCGTCGGCCGGTCCTGCGCGGTCGGCGAGATAAGCCATGGTCAGCGTGAAAGCGGCGGCCATGAAGACGCCCTGCGCGATCCGCAGTACCGTGAAGGCTGCAAGATCCGGCGCGGATGCCAGTAAGGTCGTCGGGATCGCAAGCAGAGCCAGGCTAAGCCAGATGCCGCGCCTCGGGTCGATGCGGCGGGCGAAGAGCGACACGAGCAGGCCGGAGGCCGCCATGCCGATGGTGCTGGCATTGACGGCGAAGCCCATGGCGGCGCGCGACACGCCATAAGTCTCGACCAGCGTCGGCAGGATCGCCTGTGCAGCGAAGAGATCGACAAGGGTCAAAAAGCCGATCAGCCCGATGACCAGCGCGCGCGGTGTAGTCCCCATCCGCATGGCTGCGCCCGCCATGGTCATGGTGCGGGGAGAAGTCGTCATGGCTTGGGTTCCCTTGAATGAAGTGGAGGCCTGCCGGCGCCCAGGCTCATTTTCGCGATTACGGGCCTGCATTTGAAATGCCGCTCTCTTGTTGCCTCGATGCTCGGGGGGCATGGCGATCGGCTCCCCCAATAAAAAAGCCCCGGTGAAGGTCGTCACCGGGGCATCCAGTCGAGGGAGGCTGCTTATTTAGAGATAGGCGTCGAGATCGGCCGTCGTCTGATTGCCGACGCTGTCGAAGGATTCCCGCAACCAGCGGAGCGCACGGGCACGGCCCACATCGCGCAGGTGGGTGAGGAACTCCCAATCGCCATTGAGTTTCGAAGAGACGGAGAGCGTGCGCATCATCTCGTCGTCGGAGATGGAATGGATGAGCATGCGCTTCATGTCGCCGTCGGCGATCTTGCCCTCGTCGATCAGGCGGGTGACGAAGTGGATCACCCGCATTTCCCGCATGAGCGAGGAATTGAAGGAGATCTCGTTGATGCGGTTGAGGATTTCCTGGGCCGTTTTCGGTGTTCCCTCGCGCATCAAAGGATTGATATGCACGATCACCACGTCGCGGCTGTCGCAGTTGTAGATTAGCGGGTAGATGGCGGGGTTGCCCATGTAGCCGCCATCCCAATAGGGATCGCCATCGATCTCCACCGCCTGGAACATGAAGGGCAGGCAGGCGGAAGCCAGCACCACGTCCGGCGTGATCTCGCAGGTTGTGAAAACGCGAACCTTGCCCGTCCGCACGTTCGTGGCCGACAGGAAGAGCTTCACCTTGCCGTTGGCCCGCAATCGCTCGAAATCGACGCATTCCTCCAGTACCCGGCGCAGCGGGTTCCAGTTGGTCGGGTTGAACTGATAGGGTGACATCAACCGTGCCATGATGTCGAAGACGAGAAATGCGGGCGAAGAGTCGAGCGCATGGTTATGGGTGATGCGGTCCCAGAACGACGGCTGCAGCGGCCCGGACATGGCGGCATGCGACACCCGCCGCCAGAAATTGGCGAGTGCCCGGCGCGCGCCTTCGCGACCGCCCTCCGAAAGGCCGTAAGCCATGACGGTGGCGTTCATTGCACCGGCGGAGGTGGCGGTGATCGCCTCAATGCCGACGCGACCATCCTCCAGAAGCTTGTCCAGCACGCCCCAGGCGAACGCGCCATGCGCGCCGCCGCCCTGCAGGGCGAGGTTGACGGTCTTCACGCCGGCTTCCACTTTCGTTTCGGCAGCGGGTTGACCGCCGGCGCCGCCATTGATGCGCTCGTGTTTCATCGGAGTGATCCTTACTCGGCGGTCCACCCGCCATCGACGCTGATCGACGTGCCGGTGATGGAGGCGGCGTCCTTCGAGCAGAGGAAGGCGACGACACCGCCGATCTCCTCCACCGTCGAGAACCGCTTGTTGGGCTGTTTCTTCAAAAGCACGTCGCGGACGACCTGTTCGCGCGGGATTCCGTGCGAGCGGGCCTGATCGTCAATCTGCTTCTCCACAAGTGGCGTCCAGACATAGCCCGGGCAGACGGCGTTAACCGTGATGCCCTGCTCGGCAAGCTCGAGCGCCGCCACCTTGGTAAGGCCGATCAGGCCATGCTTGGCGGCGGTATAGGCCGACTTGAAGGGCGAGCCGACCAGGCCATGCGCAGAGGCGATATTGACGATCCGCCCGGAGCCGCGCGACTTCATGCCCCTGGCGGCCGCTCGCATGGCGTGAAAGGCGCCCGACAGGTTGATGGCGATCACCTGGTCCCATTTCTCGGGAGGAAATTCGTCGATCGGCGCGACATACTGGATGCCGGCATTGTTGACCAGGATATCGACGGCGCCGAAATGGTCCTCGGCCGCGGCGATCATGCGGGCGATGTCGTCCGGTTTCGACATGTCGGCGTCGTCATAGCGCACGCCGACGCCGAACTCCGCCGAGATCGCGTTGACTTCCTTCATGATCGCGTCCACCGGACCGAAGCCGTTCAGCACGATGGCGGCGCCCCTGGAGGCGAGAACGCGGGCGATGCCAAGGCCGATGCCGCTGGTGGAGCCGGTGACGATGGCGGCGCGGCCGGCCAGTTCCCCCGATCCGGCCTTGGCCGGCAAGGATTGAACGATGTTCATCATGGTGCGTTCCTCGCGTCGCTGGTGGACATGATCCGTTGCGAAAATCCGCGCTGCCGGCATGCGCCTTCGACGGAATGTCTTGCGTAAAGGAAGCCGCTGAACGATTCTGTTCAGTGCGACAAAAGCAGCGGGTTTCGGTGGCCGGATGCTTGTTTGGCGAAAGCGAATTCCGGCAGCCGGGTCGCAATATAAAAGGCGAAGGCGGGATCAATTTAAAATGCCGTCGCGTCACTGAACCGATAACCAGATCGCATCGCTGATGGCGTTACTCTTGGTTTAGAGGCGGAGTGAAGGCTCATCACCAGGGACCGGTCATGGAATTGCATGAAATTCGATATTTCCTCGCCCTTTGCGAGACGCTGAACTTCACGCGGGCGGCCGAGGCCTGCAACGTGACCCAGCCTGCGCTGACACGGGCGATCAAGAGCCTGGAAGACAAGCTTGGCGGGCGGCTCATCCACCGCGAGCGCGGCAATACGCATCTGACCGAACTGGGCCGCATGATGCAGCCGTATTTTGGCGAGATCTTCAGCCAAATGGAGGAAGCCCGTCGCCGGGCGCAGAGTTTCGTAAAGCTGAAAGAGGCGACGCTGACCGTCGGACTGATGTGCACCATCGGCCCGTCGAAGCTGATCGACCTGTTTGGAGCCTTCAACGAGCATTATCAGGGCGTGGAGCTTTATCTCAGGGACGGAGCCGCAAGCCAGCTCGAGGAACAACTCATTCGCGGCGAAATCGACCTCGCCATCTACTGCAAGCCGCAAATGACGAACGATGCGCTGCATATGCTGCCTTTGTTCAGCGAGCGCTTCGTGATCGGCCTTTCTCCGAACCATCCTCTAGCCAGGCTTTCCGAGATCAAGATCAGCGACCTTGAAGGGCATGACTATCTGAGCCGAATCAATTGCGAATACCGCGATTACATCCGGGATTTCCGTGAGGAATTGGGCGTATCCGTCCGCAGGCCCTACGCGAGCGAGCGCGACGACTGGATCCAGTCGATGGTGCTGGCCGGCCTGGGCTTCACCGTGATCCCGGAATATGCGGTGACCTTGCCCGGCCTCACCACGCGCCCGTTCGTCGACCCGGAGTTCGTCCGCAGGGTCGGGCTCGTCACCGTGCGCGGGCGACCGCATTCCCCGGCCGTCGGTGCCTTTGTGCATGAATGCCGGCGCTATCCCTGGGCGGCGAAGATGTGCTGCGGCATGCCTGAGTCGGCGGTGGTTACCGCGGCGTGATTTTTTCGGATTCCACCTGCTCCTTGGCCCCGGAGACCAATCTCATCGGTTTCGCGCTACCGGTAATGAGGCGCGCCCCGCGTTCGAAAGTGAAGTAGTTCCAGAGCCAGTTCGCTGCCACGGCGAGACGGCTTCGGGCGCCGATCAGGAAATAGACATGGGCGACTGCCCACAGGAGCCAGGCCGGGTAGCCCGCGAGCCGCAGGCCATGGATCTCGGCGACGGCGGCTCCCCGGCCGATCGTCGCCATGGAGCCGGCGTCGCGATAGCGGAAGGGCTCGTCGGTATGTCCGCGGCCTGAAATGCGCCGGGCGATAAGCCTGCCGACATGCCGGCCCATTTGCTTGGCAGCCGGCGCCACGCCCGGCACGGGCCTGCCGTCCGCGCCCGTGACAATCACCGTGTCGCCAACGGCATAGACACCCGAAAGTCCTGCAACCGAAAGATCCGGCGCCACCATGATGCGGCCGGCCCGGTCGGCTTCGACGCCCAGCCATTTGGCGGCCGGGGAGGCCATCACGCCGGCCGCCCATATCACGGTCCGCGCCGCCAGCCGCTCCTCGCCAATGGCCACGAAGCCATCGCCGCAATCGGTCAGAGGCTTGCCGAGTCGCACTTCGACGCCGAGCCTTTCCAGGGCCCCCCGAGCCTTGGTGGAGAGCCTCTCATTGAAGGACGGCAGCACGCGCCCGCCTGCCTCCACCAGCAGGACGCGCGTTTTACGTGGGTCGATGGATCGGAAGTCGCTGGCCAGCGTGCGACGGGCGAGTTCTGCGATCGCGCCGGCCATTTCCACGCCGGTCGGCCCTGCGCCGACGACAACGAAGGTCATCAGCGCTGCTCGCAGCTCTTCGCATTCGGCCTGCTCGGCCCGCTCGAAGGCGGTCAGCACCCGGCGGCGGATTTCGGTCGCATCGTCGATCTTTTTGAGGCCGGGCGCATGAGCGGACCAGTCGTCGCGGCCGAAATAGGCGTGGCGTGCGCCGGTCGCCAGAACCAGATAATCGTATGGGATGTGGCGCCCGTCATCGAGTTGAACATGACGAAGGACGCTGTCGACGCCGGTCACACGTCCCATCGCCACGCGGACGTTCTTCTGTCGCGAAAGAAGCGCCCGCACCGGCCAGGCGATATCCGCCGGCGACAGCGCGGCCGTCGCCACCTGGTAGAGCAGCGGCTGGAACAGGTGATAGTTACGCCGGTCGATCAGCGTCAGCTGCGCGTTCGCTTGCTTCAGCGCCCGTGCTGCGGCGAGGCCGCCGAAGCCTGCCCCGACGATCACGATGGAAGGCCTGTCAGCGGGCCGCGTGGATGAGTGCGGAGCATGGTACATTGTCGGCGTTCCTCAACGGTTCTGCCCGGGGCTCGTTCCTGCCGCGCCAATGCAGGACGGCGGTGTGGCGAGCGGCCGAAACGAGCCGATCATGCTTGTTTGACGCCGCGTTAGAAAAATGCCTCTCCGTCATGATCGCGATGCGTGAACGGCATTCGATCCAACCGAATGGCTGCGGCAGACTGCCGGAAGTCATGCGATTGTCAGGAGGACATCCAATGAACAGGGCTCTTTCCCATGCCTCTGAAGGCGGGCCGCTTTTTCCGGCGTTCACGGGCACGCTGCTTTTGACCGCAATCCTGGCCGGAGCTGCGGCCGATATCGTATGGGAGGTCTGGGCGCGCACGGTCACGCCGCTGCTCGTTGGCGGTCCGTTGCAGCCGGCTGCACTCGTGCGTTCCGTCTTCGGCCTGGAAAGCTGGGCACTCGCCGAATTGATCCACGCCGTAGTCGGCGTCGTGTTCTATCCGCTCGGCTATCTGTATGTCGCGCGGCCGGTAGCGCGGGTGGTGACGCCTTTTCTACCCTGGTGGGTCGTCGGCCTCGGCTTTGGCCTCGGGCTCTGGGTCTTCGCCCTTTATGTGATGGCGCACCTGATTGCAGGGCTGCCGGCTTTCCTCGGCTTCGTTCCGCTGGCCTGGGCGTCCTGCGTCGGCCACATGATTTTCGGGCTCGTTACGGCCGTGGTCGTGCGCTGGCGAGAGGCGCGGTGAAAGGCGGGGGGGGCGGCCAGGAATATTCCCGCCCGGCTGCAAGGCGTCAGCGCAATAGCCGCTTGTCGTCGGCTCCGGGCCTGATTGGGACGGATTTCATCACCACAGCAGCAACGGGGGGAAAATGAAAAATACCGTTGAGAAGCTTACCGAAGTGCCTCATGTCGCGGAGCCGATCCCGCGGGATCTTGAGAGTGCGACGTTCCTGAAGATCTCGGAAATCTCCGAGAAGTTCGGTGTGACGCTTCGAGCCTTGAGGTTCTACGAGGAAAAGGGGCTTCTCTGCCCGATGCGAAAGGGTGCCCGGCGCTATTTCCGTGCTCGTGAAGTGGCCCGTATGAGGATAATCCTGCAGGCCCGGCGGATCGGGCTGACGATCGGCGAGATCAAGAAGGTCATAGAAATCGCGGAAAGCGGCCTGTCCGCGAGCGAAAGATGCCGGAAGCTGCATACCATATGCACCAAGCACGAGGCGGAATTGCGCGAGCGGGAGGCCATGATCCACAGTCAGGTCGCCGAGACGAGACAGATACTGGCCCATCTCCAGTCGACGGCGTTCGAGGTCGTCTGACGGGCCGTCGGCGACGGCAGGCCATGCGGCCTGCCAGCCGCCTTTCCGTCTGCTTGCTAAACAATCCAGCTGCGATGCGTTGACTTGCCCGCATTTTCCGGGGAATAAACGTTCGAACCTGCGCTCGAGGCTTTTCGGGCGCCTGTCTTTTTTCAGAGCGACGGGACGTGTCAGCATGGTGGCTCGCATCTACCGCCCGGCCAAGACGGCCATGCAATCGGGCAAGGGCAAGACGCATCAATGGGTTCTCGACTATGAGCCGGAGTCGCCCCGTTCGATCGAACCGCTAATGGGCTACACCTCCTCGGCCGACATGAAGCAGCAGATTCGCCTGCGGTTCCCGACCAAGGAAGAGGCGATCGCCTATGCCAGGCGCAACGGAATCGCCTACCGGGTCGAGGAAGCGCAGGAACGCCGCATTCCGAAGGTCGCCTATTCCGACAACTTCAGGTATGACCGCTATATGCCCTGGACCCACTGAGACGCAGCGCTCGCGATTGGCCCCGTAGCTCAGCTGGATAGAGCACCGGCCTTCTAAGCCGATGGTCGCAGGTTCGAATCCTGCCGGGGTCGCCAATATTTTCAATTGGTTAGTGTGCGATATTTGAGAGCGGCACTTGCCGTTTTACAGGTCGTTTACACTTTTGTTGTAACGCGCAAGAACAGATGGCAATACGGGGACATCCGGGGACAGCCGGAGACGCCGCGCCGTAGAGCGGAATTCGGTGGGGATATCAAAGGCTTCCGTGGGGAGCAGCGGGGCGACGCGGGAAAGCGGCCGCGCAAGACCAAATGGCAATGAAATCCCGAAAACCGATCAGGCCGGCTCGCGCCAATGCGCCAAGCCATTGAAAAACAACGAAACGGCAAATCGAAAGTGGGAAGAAAAAACGGCAATGACAGCGCCGCTTCCCACTTCGAATAAATGGCGCGTTTCTGCGGTATCTCAGCAGAAACGCGGGATGCCGGGTGTTGGAAAGTGGGAAATCACAAAGGGCCTGAAAGCACCCTTAACGGCTACTTCCAGGAACCCTAATTCTGCTGCCCGGATGGCGTAGCTTATAGCGCCGTGCCCTGCCTTGCGCACACTCTCAATGTGGCGGCAGTCTCGTTACTCGTGCCACCTACCGACACGGGGACGAAGCCTCCTTTGGTCAAAACACCCAAGAAAGGCTTGTCGCCGGTATAACCGCCGTAGCTGTTCTTGGCGTTAACCCATCCACAGGCAGACACGACACCCTCACTGTTGGACGCGGCAACGATTTCACCAAAGCGCGCCGACTCCGGATCCTTCAATACACCCCTGACAGCCGCATGGATCGTGGAGATCTGAGCGGACGACAACTCATATGGCTCGTGGACCTCTGGCGGCGCTGACGTTGCTGTCGACTGGCAGCCGCTAACGATGAAGGCGGAAATCAGAAGAAAATTGTTCAGCTTCATATTGTCCTCTTCGCTCAATTAAGGCCGGTTTAAACGTCGGTTTAGAAATCCGTTAACCGCCGCAAACAAACAGCGCCAATGCTGCCTGCGGATGCAGTGTATTCCCGTTGCAATCGATGGCAACCGCGTGCGTAATGACGCTGGAAACCAGAATGCCGACCTGCACAATCAGGAAGCCGAGCGTTTACCGGAACCGGGCTCTGCGGCAGCGGCGGCCAACCGCTTCCTGAGCAGGTGGCGCAGCTGCGGCAAGGCAGCCTCAATCTCCGCCTGGTCATCCGGATCGGCCACTCTCGTCATCAGATCGTTGTAGATGCCGGCAGCCTCAACTGCCACGTTCTCCGGCGTAATCGCGATTTTCATCTCTTCATAAACCGATGTGACGACTGCAGCGGCCCTTCGCATGGTCCAGTCATCAACAGGTCTGCGCTGCGGCCTTGATGGATCGAGCAGCTCTGCGCCTTCACCTGTTGCTAGCCAAGCCAGGCTCCATCCACGCAACTGACCAATTTTCACCATGTTCGAGAACGGCGGGTGAGACGTGCCCGCAAGATACTTGTTGAGCGTGCCGACTGGGATGCCAGTTCGCTCAGAAACAAGCTTCGGACCGCCTGACTCCCTAACGATGTGGCGAAGACGCTCAAGAAAGCCGGTCTCTACGCGAGGTTCCATTTATGGAGCCTCCATCGCTTCTTGAAGTCCAAATGTGGATTGACTGAATTCCATATATGGAATACACCTATTTGTACGGCCCGATCAAACGGGCCGGAAACACACCAGCAGGACCAACAAAAAGCGGATGCGCCAACATCCGCTTCAGTCAGGAGTAGCGTTATGGAGAACCGGAAGCCGAAGTGGGACCGGCATTCGATCCTCGCGGAATTCCGCCGCAGGGGTGTGCGGATGTCCGACTTCGCGGCCGAGCATGGCCGCAACCCAAAATCATTCGGAACCATCTGGACCAAGTACAACCGCATCAACGAGAAGCTGATCGCGGACTTCCTTGGCGATCCCGTCGAAGTGGTCTTTCCGGACCGTTATCCCATTCGCGCCACTCGCATCTTTGATAGCAGGCGCGACGACAAGAAGTCGAGTGAGAAAGCTGCCGCCACCCGTGACAGGGTGGCGGCATGAAACGGCCGCTTCTGTCAACAATGCGGTCGGTGCTTGACAGGCCGCTCGTCCAGGACATCGCGGCTTTCGTCGCGCTGTCGCTGGGTGTCGCCGCGATCCTCGCCTGGGCCTGGATCGCCACGCTGATGGCAGTGGCCTGGAGGCTGGCATGAGCCTCCAGGAGATCATTGCGATTGCCGGCGGTGCGGCCCTGGGCGGTTTTCTCGGGCTGCTGACAGGTCTTTGGATCGTCCGCCGAAATCCGGCCTTCAGCCAAGCAGCGAAGACGAAATCGTCTTGCCCCATTTGCACGGGGCGCGAGGGAACCGTCGTGCACGTGCCGATGAGGCGCCGCTAATGCGTGGCCTGGTCGCCCTTGACGATATCGGACCAGACGTCGGCGAGCGCATTGAAGGCGAGTTGCACCTGGTCTCGAACGACTGTGTCGAGGTTCATGGAGTTGAGTTGCTGGCCCGCACGTACGTTCGCCTCGACCAGCCCGACAGCAAGTGTGAACAGCTTTTCTGCATCCATTTCGATCGTCTCCATGTGTGTCTCCCACGTGGGGATGAGAGGCGCCGGCCCGCGGTTCGGCGCGGGCCGGCGCCGTCAAACCTACCCCGGTTTCTCCGGCTGCATCAGGCCGGGATTTACCGCCGAAATTTCCTATCCGCTGCCCGTTCACTCCCCGCGTCGGCAGCGGACCGGCGCGCCTGCCGCTTGTTCCTCCCGGCGGCGGGCGCGCGAAGCTTCCAACACCTTTCCCAGGCAGGCCTTTGAATGAACCCGCAGGACTATCAACAGATCCCCGTGAAGCTGATCGACGTGCCGGGCGGCCGGCGCAAGGTCGATCCGGACTGGGTTGCCGCGCTCGCCGAGGATATCGGCCGGCAGGGATTGCGGGTGGCGATCCAGCTCGTTGAGGCGGGAGGCCGCTACCG
>NZ_JACFXV010000047.1 GCF_014050225.1 Stappia albiluteola
GGCGTCCTGAAGGCAAGGCATTTGCGCGGGGTATTGTTGTAGTGCTCGACCAACTGTCGGATTTGGCCTTGATCGATGGTTGCCAGATCCGACTTGCGCGGCAAGATCTTGCGCATGCGGCCGATGGCATTCTCGATGCCACCCTTCTGCCAGGGGGCGTGCGGATCGCAGAAGAAGGTGGCGAGGCCGAGCCTGTCCGTGAGTTCGAAATGCAAGGCGAATTCCGTGCCATTGTCGAAGGTGAGCGACCGGCGCAACAGGCGGGGCAGCGGACCGAAGCGCTGAACCAGGGCCTGGACGACGGCGCGCGCGGTCTTTCGCGACAGCCGATCGATGGTGAGGATGCGCGAGCTGCGCTCATGGGTGACCAGCACATACTGGCCATAGCGGGAAAAGGCCATGAGGTCGGCCTCCCAGTGGCCCGGCGTGGCCCTGTCGTCGGCCTCGGCGGGACGTTGGGCCAGCGGGCGGCGCAGCTTGATGAAGCTGACGGACGAGCCGCCGCGCAGGCCCAGGCGGCCCCTGCGGTTCTTGGCGCGCGGCAGTAGGCGGTGCCAGTAATCCTTTTGCGCCGAGCGGTGATAAACGAAGCGGTAGATGGACTCATGGCTGATGAGCGTGCCACCGTGCTCGCGCGCCAGCCGGCCGGCGATCTGTTCGGGTGACTGTCCCATCGCAAGGCGTTGCCTGACCATGTCGCGCAGCGCCGGCTGGCGTGCCAGCTTGTAGCGGGCATCCCAGCGCCGGCGCCGGAGGGCCAGTCCGTGCGCCCGTTCCCCGTCATAGCTGCCGCACCACTGCTTGGTCGGCCTGGCATTGCGCCGCAACTCGCGGCTGATCGTGGCAGCCGAACGACCCAGTTGCCGTCCGATCCAGCGCAGCGAGCGCCCTTCCCGGTGCCACAGCTCTATCTTTACCCGCTCCCGCAGGCTCAACTGATCGTAACTTTGTCCCATCGCGGCAACACCTTAGCAGGTGTTGCACTTGTTTCGTGAATTCAGCGGAACCAGTAAACATATGCGCCTAAGGCTAGACCTCCGGCGTTGGCGGTTACTGGATGCCCGGTCGAGCCGGGCATGACAGAGTGTGTGGGCGTGTTGGCGCAAGCACGACAGGGTGAGTGACCCCTCTGCGGCAACCTCTCGGATCGTCATACGCGGGCCTGATCCGCGTATCCATCCTGCGTTTCGCCTTGCCGCAGCCGCCCTATGGATCGCCGGGTCTGGGCCCGGCGAAGACGAGGGGAGAGGCAGCGCGGCCCATCCGGCTCCGCGTTATGTCGAAACACTTATTCCGCACCCGCCGTCTTGTTGCGGCGCATGTCGCTTCCTATCTCGAAGGACGCGCCGCGCGGGCGATCATGCGCATGCGGGCCCCGGATCTCCCGAATGACCGTAACCCTCCACTATTTCCGCTGGGCCATTCTGTTCACCGCGGTCGGCCTGGGGCTGGCTTACTGGCTCGGCGTGTCCAGCACGGATTCGCTTTCCGGCGGGGTCGGCTTCCTGCTCATCGGCGCGGTGCTGGCAGTGCTGGAAATCTCGCTTTCCTTCGACAACGCCATCGTCAACGCCAACCGGCTGCAGACGATGACGCCGGCCTGGCAGCGGCGCTTCCTGACCTGGGGCATCCTGATCGCCGTCTTCGGCATGCGGGTGGTGTTTCCGCTGCTGATCGTGGTGGTGGCGGCGGGGATCGGGCCGGTCGCGGCGATCCATCTGGCGGCCAGCGAGCCGCAGGAATATGCCGCGATCATCGGCGATGCGCATTTGTCGATCGCCGCTTTCGGCGGCACTTTCCTGATGATGGTGGCGCTTACCTATTTCGTCGATGCCGGCAAGGAAGTGGACTGGATCCGGTCGCTCGAATGCCAACTCAGGCGCTGCGCCTCGGTGCGCGGTCTTGAAATCGCCCTGGTGCTGGCGGTGATAATGGCCTTTGCGGCAATTCTTCCGGACCGGGATACCGCGACGTTCCTGTTCGCCGCCGTCGCCGGCCTGCTGACCTTTCTCGGCGTGGAAGTCATCGGCCACTTGCTCGACGCCTCCAGCCAGGCTGCCAACATGGCGAAGCAGGGCGGGGTTGGCGCCTTTCTCTATCTGGAAGTGCTGGACGCGTCCTTCAGCTTCGACGGCGTGATCGGCGCTTTCGCCCTGACGCAGAACCTGTTCCTGATCGCCATCGGCCTCGGCATCGGCGCATTCTATGTGCGCTCGATGACGATCATGCTGGTGGAGCGGCGGACGCTGGCGCAGTTCCGCTATCTCGAACACGGCGCCTTCTATTCCATCCTGCTTCTCTCCGTGATCATGTTCGCCCAGCTGATCTGGCACATCCCCGAACTGGTCACGGGACTGATCGGCGTCTGCCTGATCGGGCTGTCGCTGTGGTCGTCGATCCAGCACAATCGCCGGCAGTCTGCGGCCTGAAACGGCCAGGCAACAGGCATTTTCCATATCGTATTGCCTAAACAAAGTGATGGTGTGGCGTATTGAATTATGAAACGCTTGGGTGAACCTGTCCTTGCCCAAGCGGAACGATGTCGATCCTCGCCAGTATCCATCATCTGACGCATTACAAATACGATCGCCCGGTCACTCTGGGACCGCAGGTCATCCGCCTCAGACCAGCGCCGCACAGCCGCACGCGCGTCATATCCCATTCGCTGAAGGTCGGTCCCAAGGATCATTTCGTGAACTACCAGCAGGATCCTTACGGAAACTGGCTGGCGCGCTACGTCTTTCCCAATCCGGTGAGGGAATTCCGCATCGAGGTCGATCTTGTCGCCGACATGACGGTCTACAATCCCTTCGACTTCTTCGTCGAAAGCGAGGCCGAGCACTGGCCCTTCGCCTATGCGGAGGATATCCGCGACGATCTCGGAATCTATCTGAAGGCCGATGCCGCCGGGCCGAAGCTTGCGGAATTCCTCGCCGCGATCCCGCGCGAGCGGGTGCGGACCGTCGATTTCCTCGTCGCGCTCAACGCCATGGTCGCGCGTGAGGTCGGCTATGTGATCCGCATGGAAGCCGGCGTGCAGACGCCGGAGGAAACCTTTGAGCGTGGCACCGGCTCCTGCCGCGATTCAAGCTGGCTGCTGGTGCAGGCGCTGCGCCACATGGGCATCGCCGCCCGTTTCGTGTCGGGCTACCTGATCCAGTTGAAGCCGGACATCGTGGCGCTGGACGGTCCTGCCGGCACCGATCACGACTTCACGGACCTGCATGCCTGGGCGGAGGCCTATGTTCCGGGAGCGGGCTGGATCGGCCTCGATCCGACATCCGGGCTGCTGACCGGCGAGAGCCACATCCCGCTGGCCGCCACGCCGCACTATCGCAATGCCGCACCCGTGGCGGGAATGGCGAGCGCTGCCAGCGTCGACTTCAATTTCGACATGCAGGTGAGGCGGGTCGCCGAGCATCCGCGCATCACCAGGCCGTTTTCCGACGAAGCGTGGGCGGCGCTGGATGCGCTCGGCCGCAAGGTGGACGAGTCGCTGGCGCTTGGCGACGTCAGGCTCACCATGGGCGGCGAGCCGACCTTCGTTTCCATCGACGATTTCGAATCCGAGGAATGGAATACCGAAGCGGTCGGTCCGGCGAAGCGGGCGCTTGCCGACGAGCTGATCCGGCGGCTGCGCGAGCGCTTCGCGCCGGGCGGCTTCCTCCACTACGGCCAAGGCAAGTGGTACCCGGGCGAAACGCTGCCGCGCTGGACCTTTTCCCTCTATTGGCGGCGGGACGGCAAGCCGATCTGGAGCGATCCCGACCTCATCGCGCCGGAAGCGGGAGATGCCAAGGCGGGCATTGGTGAGGCGGAAGCCCTGCTTGGCGCGATCGCCGAGGAACTGGGAGTGGAGGCGGAGCATGTGGAGCCGGCCTACGAAGATCCGGCGGAATGGATCCTGCGCGAGGGCAATCTGCCGGAAAACGTGACGCCGGAAAATTCCAGGCTCGAGGACCCGGAGGAACGCAGCCGCATCGCGCGCGTCTTCGGGCGCGGGCTGACGGAGCCGTCCGGCTTCGTGCTGCCGATCCAGCGCTGGCAGTCGCAGAGCAGGGAAAGCCGCTGGCGTTCCGAGAAATGGAAGCTCAGGCGCGGCAGGATCTTTCTCGTGCCCGGCGACAGCCCGGTCGGCTTCCGCCTGCCGCTCGGATCGCTGCCCTACGTGCCGCCGTCGCAATATCCATACGTGAATATCGCCGATCCGACGGAACCGCGTGGACCGCTGGCGGACTTCCGCGCCGGCGATATCCGCCAGGAACGGCCGCAGGCGGCCGCTCACTTCACCGCCGCCGAGGCGACGCAGGAGGTCGTCGAACAGGAACTGGGGGGAGTGGAAGGGGCGGTGCGAACGGCCCTTGCCATCGAGCCCCGCGACGGGCGGCTTTGCCTGTTCATGCCGCCGGTCGAGCGGGTCGAGGACTATCTGGAACTGATTTCGGCGGCGGAAGCGGCCGCGCGGCGGCTGAAACTCACGCTGCATGTCGAGGGCTACGCGCCGCCGCCCGATCCGCGCATCAACGTCATCCGCGTCGCGCCCGATCCCGGCGTCATCGAGGTCAATATCCATCCGGCCGCAAGCTGGGACGACTGCGTCGCGACGACCGAGGCGCTGTACGAAGAGGCGCGGCAATGCCGGCTCGGCGCCGACAAGTTCATGATCGACGGGCGGCATACGGGCACCGGCGGCGGCAACCATGTGGTGGTGGGCGGCCAGACGCCGATGGACAGCCCGTTCCTGCGGCGGCCCGACCTGCTGCGCAGCCTGATCCTGCACTGGCAGCGCCATCCGAGCCTCTCCTATCTCTTCTCCGGTCTTTTCATCGGACCGACGAGCCAGGCACCGCGCATCGACGAGGCGCGCCACGACGGGCTCTACGAGATGGAGACGGCGCTGGCGCAGGTTCCGCACCCGTCCGAAGGCGAGCCGCCGTTTCCCTGGCTGGTCGACCGGCTGCTGCGCAACCTGCTGGTCGACGTCACGGGAAACACGCACCGGGCGGAGATCTGCATCGACAAGCTCTATTCGCCGGACGGGCCGACGGGGCGTCTCGGCCTGGTGGAGTTCCGCGGCTTCGAGATGCCGCCGAACGCGCGGATGAGCCTTGCCCAGCAGGTGCTGGTGCGGGCGCTGATCGCGCGGCTGTGGCATTCGCCGGTCGGCGGCAATCTCACGCGCTGGGGCACGGTGCTGCACGACCGCTTCATGCTGCCGCATTTCATCTGGGAGGATTTCCTGGACGTGCTGCGCGACCTGGAGCATCACGGCTTTGCGCTGCGGCCCGAATGGTACGAGGCACAGGCGGAATTCCGCTTCCCCTTCTGCGGTGCGGTGGAGTACGAAGGCGTGAAGCTGGAGCTGAAGCAGGCGCTGGAACCCTGGCATGTGCTCGGCGAAACAGGGGCGATCGGCGGAACGGTGCGCTACACGGATTCCTCCACCGAGCGGCTGCAGGTGAAGATGACGGCGGCCGATCCGGACCGCTATGCCATCGCCTGCAACCGGCGGCGGGTGCCGATGACGAAGACCGGCACGGGCGGCGAAGCCGTCGGCGGCGTGCGCTACAAGGCCTGGCAGCCGGCCATGGCGCTGCATCCGGCGCTGCCGGTCGACGCGCCGCTGACCTTCGACATCTTCGACAGGTGGAGCGGGCGGGCGCTCGGCGGCTGCGTCTATCATGTCGCGCATCCTGGCGGGCGCAGCTACGACACCTTCCCCGTCAACAGCTATGAGGCGGAGGCGAGGCGGCTCGCGCGGTTCGAGCCGAGCGGCCACACCCCCGGCCTTTACGAGCCGCCGCCGGAAATCCGCCACGGCGAGTTCCCGATGACGCTCGACCTTCGGCGTCCGGCGGGAGTTTGAGCATGACCGGGGCCAGTCTTCAGCAAGTCAGGAGTTTCGGCACGCTTCTGGCGGATTACCGTCCGCTGCCGGGCGTGGCCGACGAGTTGCTGGACGGGGCCGGGGCGATCCGACAGGCCTGGCTGCCGCTGCTGGATCACCTGTCGCGGCTCTCCCCGGCGGAGATGCAGCGCCGATTCAGCCGGGGCGACCAGTATCTCAGGGATGCCGGCGTCTATTTCCGCCAGTATGGCGAGGGGGCGGTGGCCGAGCGCGACTGGCCGCTCAGCCACATTCCGGTGCTGATCGCCGAGAGCGAATGGCGCACGATCGCGGCGGGGCTCGCGCAGCGCGCGGACCTGCTGGAGGCGGTGGTCGCCGATCTTTACGGCGAAAACCGGCTGGTCGCCGAAGGCCACCTGCCGGCGTCGCTGATCGCCACGAGCCCGGAATGGCTGCGCCCGCTGGTGGGCGTGAGGCCGCCTTCCGGCCATTTCCTGCATTTTCTGGCCTTCGAGATCGGCCGCGGGCCGGACGGCACCTGGTGGGTGCTGGGCGACAGGACGCAGGCACCGTCGGGCGCCGGCTTCGCGCTTGAAAACCGGGTGGCGACGGCCCGCATCTTTTCCGAGGTGTTCCGGCAGGCCAATGTCCACCGGCTGGCGGGCTTCTTCCGCTCCTTCCGCGAGGCGCTGATGTCGCTGCGCGGCGACGACGGCAGCCGCGCCGGCATCCTGACGCCCGGTCCGTGGAACGAAACCTATTACGAGCACGCCTATATCGCGCGCTATCTCGGCCTGATGCTGCTGGAAGGAGAGGACCTGACGGTGGAGAACGGCCGGCTGATGGTGCGCACGGTGGCCGGCCTGCAGCCGATCAGCGTGTTATGGCGCCGGCTCGACGCGTCCTGGGCGGATCCGCTGGACCTGAACGAGACGTCGCAACTCGGCACGCCCGGCCTTGTCGGCGCGATCCGGCAGGGCAATGTCGCCATGGTCAATGCGCTGGGCGCGGGCGTGCTGGAAACGCGGGCGCTGCTTGCCTTCCTGCCGCGCATCTGCGATGCCCTTCTCGGCGCCCGGCTTGCCATGCCGAATATCGCGACGTGGTGGTGCGGCCAGCCGACGGAACTGGCCCATGTGAAGGCGAATGCGGCGCAGATGACGATCGCGCCGGCACTGTCCACGGGCCTGCCCTTCGAGAGCGACGACATGCTGGCGCTTGGCGGCGAGGTCTGCCGCGACACGCCCGACCCGTTCGAGTGCTGGCTCGACGAAAACGCGGCCGGCGTCGTCGGCCAGGAGGCGGTGACGCTCTCCACCACCCCGGTCTATGAAGGGGGCAGGCTGGTGCCGCGGCCGATGAGCCTGCGGATCTTCCTGGCGAGGACGGCGACCGGCTGGCAGGCGATGCCGGGCGGATTCGCGCGGATCGGCGGGTCGAACGACGCGACGGCCATCGCCATGCGGCAGGGCGGCGCGGTGGCTGACGTATGGGTGGTCGGCGAAGGGCCGGTCGCCGAGGACACGATGCTGGCTCGGCCCTCGGACCCCTACATCCGCAACCAACCCGCCTTCCTGCCGAGCCGGTCGGCGGACAATCTCTACTGGCTCGGCCGCTATGTGGAGCGCACGGAAGGCATCATGCGCCTCGTGCGGGCCTATCACGGGCGGCTCGCGGAGACCGGCGATCCGTCGGTGCCGCTCATCGCCACCATCGCCAGGCATCTCGAATGCTATGGCGTGGAGCTGGAAAGAGGCATTCCGACGGCGCTGCTGCAGACGCTTTCGGCAGCCGTCAACAGCGCGTCCAAGATCCGCGATCGCTTTTCCGTGGATGGCTGGATGGCGCTGACGGATCTCGACAAGACGGCGCGGCGCATGGCGAATACGGTAACCGCCGGCGACGACGCGGCACGCGCCTTCAGCATCCTGTTGCGCAAGGTCACCGGCTTTTCCGGCCTCGTGCACGAGAACATGTACCGGTTTACCGGCTGGCGGTTCCTGACGATCGGCCGTTCGCTGGAACGCGCCCATGCCATGGCCGGGATGCTGGCCGCCTTCGCCGACCCGCAGGCGCCGGAAGGCGGCTTCGATCTCGCGATCGAGGTTGGCGACAGCACGATGACCCATCGCCGCCGCTATTCGGTGACGACGACCCGGGAAACGGTGGTCGATCTCCTGGCGCTCGACGCGATGAACCCGCGATCGATCCTCTATCAGCTCACCGTGATCCGCGATCAGGCGAACCTGCTGCCGGCAGCACAGGTGCACGGCCAGATGTCTGCGCTTTCGCGGGCGATGCTGAAGGTCCACACCGATCTTGCCCTGCAGACGCCGGAGACGCTCGACACGGCGGAACTGCTGCGCATCGGCGGGGAGATCGCCGCCCTTTCGGAGGGGCTCTCCGCGGACTACATGAGCTGAGGCGGTGCAATGCTCTACGATATCGGCCTCAAGATCCTGCACGAATACGAAAGCCCCGCCTCGGGCGGGCGGCACCTGCTGCGGCTGATGCCGGCGGATCTTCCCGGCGAGCAACGGCTGGTCGCCGGCCATCTCAATATCGAGCCGCAGCCGGCGGAGCGGCGCGAGGGAACGGATTTCTTCGGCAATCCGACGGTGGAGATCGCCTACCGGTTCCCGCATGACGAAATCCGCTTCGAGGTGCAGGCCCGCGTCGAGCGCCTCGCCGAGGCGCCGGTGCTGAACATGTCGCCCTGCCTTGGCGGGCTGGTGCGCGAGATCGGCTGCGTCCGGTCGCTCGGGTCGGAGGCGCCGATCCATTTTACCGGCAGATCCGACCGCGTGAGGCTCAACGCGGAGATGACGGCCTTCGCGCGCGAACTCGTCGGGCCGGACATGACCGTCGTCGATGCCGTTCGCGCGATCGGCACCGGGTTGCATGAGGCAATGCGCTACGACCCGGAAGCGACGACGGTGGAAACGACTGCGGAAGAGGCGTTCCGGCGCCGCCACGGCGTGTGCCAGGACTATTCGCACATCATGATTGCCTGCCTGCGCGGTATCGGCATTCCCGCAGGCTATGTCAGCGGGTTCCTGCGCACCATCGCGCCGGAAGGGCAGGCAAGGCTGGAGGGGGCGGATGCCATGCATGCCTGGGTGCGGGCCTGGTGCGGCGTGGAAACGGGCTGGATCGAGTTCGACCCGACGAATTCCATGTTCGTCGACACCGATCATATCGTGATCGCGCGGGGGCGCGACTATTCCGACGTGGCGCCGGTCAAGGGCGTGCTGCGCAGCGCGGGCCGCCAGAGCACCGATCATTCGGTCGACGTGGTGCCGGTCGCCGTTTCGAGAAAAATCAGCGCCGCCTGATCAATTCGCCGAATTCAGCAGGATATCCCGGACCCTGGCGGGATCGGCAAGCTTTACGCCGGAGAAATGCTCGAAGGCCTGGATGCCCTGGTGGAAATAGAGCTCGTAGCCGTTCAGCACATCGGCGCCGAGCGCCTCGACCTGGCCGATGAAGGTGGTGCGAAGCGGCGTATAGACCGCCTCGAAGGCCCAGCGGACCTGTCCGGACACGCCGGGGGGGAGGGGCGAGCCCGGCTTGCCGACCATGCCGAGGGGCGTGCAGTTGATCACCCCGTCATAGCCGTCGAGATTGCCGAGATCCTTCGGCGAATCCTGCCCGACCTGCATGGCCGGTTCCTCGCCGCCGCCGCGAAGCGCGGACGAAAGGGCTGCGATCTTGTCGGCGTCGCTGTCGCAGATATCGAGCCTGCCGCAGCCGAGGTTCAGCAAGCCGAAAGCCACGGCACGGCCGACGCCGCCCGCGCCGATCAGCAGGACGCGGCCGGGCTCTGTCGCGCCGAACCGGTCGCGATAGGCCGAGACGAAGCCGGTATAGTCGGTATTGAAGCAGCGCGGGCCTTCCGGCCTGAAACAGATCGTGTTCGACGAGCCGATCCGGGAAATCATCGGGTCGCCGGGCGTGACCAGCTTCGCCGCCGTTTCCTTGTAGGGATAGGTGACGTTGAGGCCGTTATAGCCTGCCTCCTCGCAGCGCTTCAGCAGGGCGTGGAACGGCAGGCCCTGCTCATAGGGGATCAGCAGGTCGTAGGCGACGTTGATGCCGCTGGCCAGGCCGCAGACGATATGCAGCGACGGCGAGCGGGTCTGCCTGATATTGTCGCCGATCAGGCCAAGGCGAAGGTTGCGGTCCATCGATTTCTTCCCAAGGGCCGATCCCGGCCACTGATTGAAGACTATTTTTTCGGCATGCCCTTGGGGCGGAGAAGGCGGCGCTGGGCCGCAATGCGGAACTGTGCATTCGCCGCGCCATAGCCGCGGTAATTGCCACGCCGCTCGACGATTTCAAAGAAGAAGCCTTCGCCGTAGATCGGGCTGTAGAGCTGGAAATATTCGCCGTCCTCCTCGCGGTCGTAGAGGATGTCGGCCTCGCGCAGCCGGTCGGCGAATTCCGGATCGAGGCCGAAGCGGGCCTCGATGTCGTCATAATAGTTGGCGGAAATCTGCAGGGGCCGGAAGCCGCAGGCGATCAGCTTCTCGCGGGTGAGGAAGATATCGTCGGAGGCGAAGGCGATGTGCTGGACGGCGGAGCCGAAATTCTCGGCGATGAAGTGACCGGCGAAAGTGCGCTGGTTTTCCGCGCCGTTCATCGTGATGCGGAAAGAGCCGGAGGCGTTCTCGATCGCCTGGCTGCGGACGAGACCGGCCGGATCCACCACGTCGACCATCGGCGTTTTCGCGGTCCGGAAGATCGAGGTGTAGAAGAGCGCCCAGGTGAGCAGCTCCTCGTAGTCCATCGTCTGGGCGAGGTGGTCGATCCGGGTGAGGCCGGCGCCGTTGCGGCCCTCGCCGTCCCCTATCGGCTGGAATTCGATATCCCAGACGCGGGCGAGATCCGTCTTGTCGTCGATGAAATGCATGATGCCGCCGCCGAGGCCGCGAATGGCAGGGATGCTGAGTTCGCCGGGGCCGACCGGTTGCTCGAAAATATCGGCAAGCAGATGCCGGGCGCGCTCGATGGTGGCGGCGGCGTCCTCCACCTTCAGGCCGATGTCGCAGACGCAGGTGCCGTGCAGGATATAGGCGGAATGGGCGAAGCCCTCCCGCTCCTTGTTGATGACGAGGTGGATGCCGCCCTGCTGCCAAAGCGTCACGTCCTTGGAGACGTGCTTGCCCGTCGGCGCGAAGCCGAGCGTGCGGAACATCGCCGCGAGTTCTTCGGCTTCCGCTTCATTGGCGGCGAATTCGACGAATTCGATGCCCTTCGGCTCGATCCGGTCGGGCATTGCCGGCAGGTCGATCTTCACGTCCGGCTCCAGCCGGCGCACCCGATCGGCGAGGTAGATCAGCGAGCGGTGGCCGTCGACGGCGATGGAACGGGGCGAGCCGCCGCGGAACTGGTCGTTGAAGATCTCCAGCGACAGGACGCCCGCGTAGCCGGTCGCGGCGACCGCGCGCAGGAAGTCGGTCACCGGCAGGTCGCCTTCGCCGGGCATGTTGCGGTAGTGCCGGCTCCAGTGCAGCAGGTCCATATCGAATTTCGGCGCGTCGGCAAGTTGCACGATGAAGATGCGGTCGGCGGGAATCGAACGGATCGAATCGACGTCGATCCTGCGGGCCAGCGTATGAAAGCTGTCGAGGATCAGGCCGATATCGGGATGATCGGCGCGGCGCACCACTTCCCATGCGTCGCGGTGGTCGTTGATGTGGCGCCCCCAGGCGAGCGCCTCGTAACCGACGCGCAGGCCCCGCCTTGCCGCCCGCTCGCCGAGTTCGTGGAAGTCGGCCGCCAGCCGATCGATACCGCCGAGGCTGACCGGCGAGACGTTGGAGCAGACCAGCATCAGGTCGGTGCCCAGTTCCTGCATCAGGTCGAACTTGCGCTCGGCGCGGTCGAAGGTGCGGGCGCGCTGCGGCTCCGGCATGCCCTCGAAATCGCGGAAAGGCTGGAAAAGGGTGATTTCCAGACCCTTGTCGCGGATCATGTTGCCGACGTCGCGCGGACTTTCGTCGAAGGCGAGGAAATCGTTCTCGAAGATTTCGACGCCGTCGAAGCCGGCGGCGGCTATCGCCGCGAGCTTTTCCTGGAACTCGCCACTGATGGAAACGGTCGCGATGGAGGTCTTCATCGCCTTGCCTTCCCGGCCTTCCCGGATGAATGGACGGCGCTGACGCAGAGGCCGTTTCTCCCGGTGAGGCTCATCATTTGCGAACCTGTTGGGGGTTCAGGATGTCAGCCGGCAGGAGACAAGGCAAATGGCAAAATCCCCGCCAAGTATAACCGGAGGTCATGTATCGGCTTTGATATTTGCCGTTTATGTCGTTGCCGTTTCGCGGCCAGAGTGTATCCCGGGAGTTCCGGCGCGGATTCCGAAGTTCGTTGACTGGTCGAAGCGACGAGGAAAGCCGTAAATTCAATAAAATGAATTCGAAAAATAAAATTGCCGGCTCGCAAAATCTATATCTTGATTTATTTGTATATATTTCATTAATGTATAGTCTATTTTAAAATAATGACGCTAGGTTAACTTTGCAAGATGTAGATATATATAAATAAGAGCAATTATACATTGATGTCTGCCTTACTTTATTTCTTAACATCACGATTTTTTGAATGTTCCCTCATTTCGTGCGCCCATGAGTTACGCACTGTAAGGTTGACCTGCGCGAAAATTGCCGCGCATAGTGCCGCGAGTCCGAGGTGGGAATTGGGGGACGCTTTGCGGAAGAGTTTGATTGGGGTGTGTGCCCGAAGGGTAAGTGTCGGCGCACCGCTCCGCGTGATCGCCGGCCTTGCATTGCTTGGCCTGGGCGAAATGTCCGCATCCGCCCAGAGTCTTTCGCAGGCCGTGGAGAACGCGGTGAACACGCGTCCCGTGGTCGAGGCGGCGCGCTCGCGTCATCGTGCCGCGGTGGATCGCATCGACTCCGCCCGCAGCGGATTTCTGCCGCAGGTCGATATCACGGCCGGCGGCGGCTACGAGGTGACCAACAATACGTCGACCCGCGCGCAGATCGAAGGCGGCTCGGAGGACCTCGGCCGCTACGACGCGACTATCGTCGGCAGCCAGTTGCTGTTCGACAATGGCGGCACCCGGTCGCGGACGGAGGCGGCCCGGTTTTTCGCGGAATCGGAGCAGCACGGTATCCTGTCGGCCGAAGAACAGCTCTCGTTCGACGTGACGCAGGTCTACCTGGCGGTGATCCTGTCGGAGCAACTGCTGCGGCGGGCGAATGACAATTATGCAGCGCTCAACCGGATTTCCAGGCTGGTGGATGCGCTGGTGCGATCGGGCCGTGCCCGCGAGGCCGACGCCATCCAGGCGCGTGCGCGGATCGCGGCCGCGCGCGAGGAAATCGCCCGGCGGCAGCGCGACCTCGATGAGCGCAGGGCACAGTTTCTCGAGGTGGTCGGGCAGAACCCGCGTAGCCTGAAGCAGCCACGACTCGGGCGCGGGCAACTGCCGGGCAGCGTGGAGCAGGCGCTCAATCTGGCGCAGCGGGTAAATCCTTTCCTGCAAAGCGCGATCTCGCGCGAGCGGGCGGCCGAGGCCGAAGCGCGCGCGACGGAGGAGCCCTTCCTGCCGCGCGTGACGTTCGATGTGACGGGCACCCTCGGGGAAAACCTTGGCGGCGTGCGCGGCGTGGACAATTCGGCTTCCGCCCAGTTGCGGCTGCGGTTTCCCCTCTATACTGGCGGCAGGGATACCGCCGACCGGCGGCGCGCTGTCGAACTGGCCGGCGTTGCCCAGCAGGAAAGGGGCGAAATCGCCCGCGAGGTTCGCGAGGCGATCCGACGGGCTTTCGCTCGCCTGAAAGGCGACCGTGCGCGCGTGCCGCCGCTTGTCGAGCAGGCAAGCGATACGGCGAAGGTCGTGGACGCCTATCTCGCGCAGTTCGAGCTTGGTCGGCGAAGCCTGTTCGACCTGCTCGATGCGCAAAGCGACCTCTACCGCTCCCAGGTGGCGCTTGACGAGGTGCGCATCCTTGCGCTCCAGGATGAATTCGAGCTGCTGGCCACCGTCGGGAACCTGCGCCAGAGCCTCTCTGTCGCGGCAAGGTAAGACACTGTCTTCAGGAGCGGTGCGGCGTCGGTTTATGCGGCCGCGTCGGTATCCGGCCCGGGGCGACTGCGCGAGGGGCCGCTCGCGGCTCCAGAAGCGCCCCGATCAGCCGGATGCGTCGCAATGGGTGCGCGGGTGCCCCGGCCGAAGAGGCAGATGACCCGGCCTTTCAAATGTCTGGCTTGCTGGCCGATTCTGGACTGGAAGCGGATCAGGGACCGGGTTTCCATACCGCGAAAGCGCGAATTCGCAATTCGATGACCGCAGGCGCCTTGCCTCTCTTGATTGCAAGAATTTCGAACTGATTTTTCTGGAATCCCAGATCAAGTTTTTGGTTATCTGCCTGAATTAAAAAATTTAATTCCCAAAAACAATTTTCTATTATTGGAAGAAGTGAATCTCAATTTCATTAAAGGTAATAAAATTGAATTCTGACTCAGTAAAAATCTTTAAAAATTAAGAAATTATTTTTAAATTAACCATAGGTATATTTAGATAATAAGGAAAATAGATTTTCGTAAATTCAGTTAATCACGGAATCGTGAGCCTATTTTTCGAAAAATATATTTCAAATTGTAGGTATCGGCCTTTCCTACCTTGCATTGGCGTGCTTTATAAATCGTTACTGCAGGATGCAGATTGCGAGCGATGTCGGGGCAGAAGGCTCACTGGGGTCGCGGTCGTGGGGTGAGGCTTGCGGTGCGGGTCTGCCAGCAGGGCCTGTCAAGGGCTCATGGCTATGCGTTTGCGCTGCTGTCTTGCGGTTTTTCAGTTTCCGCGACTTTCACGAGAGGTGGGTTCCTGGCGCCGGCGGGCCGGCGGCCTTTGACCACCGGGGTCGCGGAAGGCGCATTGCACGCGGAGTCCTAATTCATGGCAACGGTCGAGCTGGTACAGCAGGATGGATCCATCCGTCAGGTCGAGGTGGCGGGCGATGAGGCTCAGATCCGGGTCTCGCCGGGCGATGTCGTGAATGTGCCGGAAGGCGGAACAGCGAGCCTGCAGGTCGAGGGTGACGATCTCATCGTCAGCCTGCTTGAGGGGCAGGTGGTTCGCCTTCAGGACTTCTTCGCCGGATCCGGCGAAGAGGCGGCGGAGGCGCCGCGCGTCGTGCTGGGTGGTGAGACATTCGAGGCATCGGCGGAATTCCGGCAACAACTTCTCGAAGTCATCGGATCGGCCGATGAGGATGCGGGAGCGACGGGCTCGATTACCGGCTCCATCCCGCTTTCCGGCTATTCGCGGATCCCGGGCTTCACCGACGAGATTTCCGACCCTGCCGAGATCGGCCTGTTCTCGCCTTCGCTGACGGGCGAAGGGCTTGATTTCCTTGATGCCCCTGCGGACGCCGAAGGCGCGCAAATCGCGCAGAGCACCGTTCAGGTCACGGATTTCAACGAGGCGCCGGTCGCGGTCGCCGATGCAAATTCGGCGACGGAAGACGGCCCGGCCATTGCGGGCAACGTACTGACCAACGATACGGATTCGGACGGCGATACGCTTTCGGTCAGCACGGTTTCGGCCGGCGGAGCACCGGTGGCGGTGGGTGCTGCGACGGTGATTGCCGGCGCCTATGGCACGCTGACGATCAACTCGGACGGCAGCTACAGCTATGTGGCCGATCAGGCCGCGGCGCAGGGGCTGGGTGTCGGCGAGGCGGTGGACGACGTCTTCACCTATGAAGTGTCGGACGGAAACGGTGGAACCGACACGGCAACGCTGACGGTGACGGTGACGGGTGCGAATGACGCCCCGGTGATCACCTCGTCCGCCTCGTTCTCGGTCGACGAGAACACGACCGCCGTAGGAACGGTTGCGGCGACCGACGCGGACACGAATGACACCGTCAGCTATTCGATCAGCGGCGGTGCCGATGGGGCGCTGTTTACGATTGATGGCGCGACGGGCGAGTTGAGCTTCATTGCGTCGCCCGATTTCGATGCGCCGGGCGATGCCGGTGCCGACAATGTCTACGAGGTCGAGGTCACGGCATCGGACGGCAATGGCGGCACGTCGGTGCAGACGATTTCGGTGACGGTCGGCGACGTCAACGAGGCGCCGACGGACATCACGCTGTCGAATGCGAGCGTCGAGGAGAACTCGACCAATGGCACGGTGGTCGGCACGCTGGGCGCCGCCGATCCGGATGCGGGCGAGAGCTTCACCTATACGCTGCTGGATAATGCCGGCGGGCGCTTCGCCATTGTCGGCAACGAGCTTCGCGTGGCGGATGGCGGTTTGCTGGATTTCGAGACGGCCACCAGCCATCAGGTGACCGTGGAGGTCGAGGACAGCGCCGGCAA
>NZ_JACFXV010000048.1:0-2500 GCF_014050225.1 Stappia albiluteola
GTAGAGATATTCCCTTATATACATGCGTTAAGCGGGCCTGGCGGCGACCTACTTTCCCGCGGCTTGAGCCGCAGTATCATTGGCGCTGGGGCATTTCACGGCCGAGTTCGGAATGGGATCGGGTGCTGGTTTCCCCGCAAGGGCCACCAGGCCGGCTTAGCGCAAGTACTGAGGGAGTGAACTGGTCTTGTTTGTTTGTTTTGATGGGCATTGATTAATGAGAGTGATCAAGCCGAACGAGCTATTAGTACCGGTAAGCTTCACGCATTGCTGCGCTTCCACACCCGGCCTATCGACGTGGTGGTCTTCCACGGCTCTTCAGGGAGAACTGGTTTTGAGGTGGGTTTCCCGCTTAGATGCCTTCAGCGGTTATCCCTTCCACACATAGCTACCCTGCAATGCCGCTGGCGCGACAACAGGTCCACCAGAGGTGTGTCCATCCCGGTCCTCTCGTACTAGGGACAGATCCTCTCAATTCTCCTACACCCACGGCAGATAGGGACCGAACTGTCTCGCGACGTTCTGAACCCAACTCACGTACCACTTTAATCGGCGAACAGCCGAACCCTTGGGACCTGCTCCAGCCCCAGGATGTGATGAGTCGACATCGAGGTGCCAAACGATGCCGTCGATATGGACTCTTGGGCATCATCAGCCTGTTATCCCCGGCGTACCTTTTATCCGTTGAGCGATGGCCCTTCCACGAGGGACCACCGGATCACTATGGCCGTCTTTCGACTCTGCTCGACTTGTCAGTCTCGCAGTCAGGCAGGCTTATGCCATTGCACTCGACGAGCGATTTCCGACCGCTCTGAGCCCACCTTCGCGCGCCTCCGTTACACTTTGGGAGGCGACCGCCCCAGTCAAACTACCCGCCACACACTGTCCCGGGCGTTGTTGCGCCGCGGTTAGATATCCATGCAGACAAGGGTGGTATTTCAAGGGTGGCTCCACGCGAGCTGGCGCCCGCGCTTCAACGCCTACCACCTATCCTACACATGTCGACACGAATACCAGTGTGAAGCTGTAGTAAAGGTGCACGGGGTCTTTCCGTCTGACCGCAGGAACCCCGCATCTTCACGGGGAATTCAATTTCACTGAGTCTGTGCTGGAGACAGCGGGGAAGTCGTTACGCCATTCGTGCAGGTCGGAACTTACCCGACAAGGAATTTCGCTACCTTAGGACCGTTATAGTTACGGCCGCCGTTTACCGGGGCTTCAATTCGGTGCTTGCACACCTCCTCTTAACCTTCCGGCACCGGGCAGGCGTCAGACCCTATACGTCGCCTTGCGGCTTCGCAGAGCCCTGTGTTTTTGATAAACAGTCGCCACCCCCTGGTCTGTGCCCCCCGAACCTGGTTGCCCAAGCCCGGGGCTCCCTTCTCGCGAACTTACGGGAGCAATTTGCCGAGTTCCTTCAGCACAGTTCTCTCAAGCGCCTTGGTATGCTCTACCAGTCCACCTGTGTCGGTTTCGGGTACGGTCTGTACGCGGGGGCTATTTCCTGGGACACCTTCGCCGCATTCCCAATCCAGTAAGGGAATACGACACACAGCATCCGTCACCACCCGCAGGCCGGGGAATATTAACCCCGTTCCCATCGACTACGCCTTTCGGCCTCGCCTTAGGGGCCGGCTAACCCTGCGCCGATTAGCGTTGCGCAGGAACCCTTGGACTTTCGGCGAGGGGGTCTCTCACCCCCTTTATCGTTACTCATGTCAGCATTCGCACTTCCGATACCTCCAGAGGCCCTCACGGGTCCTCCTTCATCAGCTTACGGAACGCTCCGCTACCGCGTGCTTACGCACACCCGCAGCTTCGGTACATGGCTTTAGCCCCGTTACATTTTCGGCGCGGAACCCCTTGATTAGACCAGTGAGCTGTTACGCTTTCTTTAAATGATGGCTGCTTCTAAGCCAACATCCTGGTTGTTTTGGGAGTTCTACATCCTTTCACACTTAGCCATGATTTAGGGACCTTAGCTGGCGGTCAGGGTTGTTTCCCTCTCCACGACGGACGTTAGCACCCGCCGTGTGTCTGCCGGATAGTACTTTCTGGTATTCGGAGTTTGGTTAGGATCAGTAAGACGGTGAGTCCCCATAGCCCATCCAGTGCTCTACCCCCAGAAGTATTCATCCGACGCTCTACCTAAATAGATTTCGCGGAGAACCAGCTATTTCCGAGTTTGATTGGCCTTTCACCCCTAGCCACAACTCATCCCCGACTTTTTCAACAGGCGTGGGTTCGGTCCTCCAGCAAGTGTTACCTTGCCTTCAACCTGGTCATGGCTAGATCACTCGGTTTCGGGTCTAATCCAACGAACTATGTCGCCCTATTCAGACTCGCTTTCGCTACGCCTACACCTACCGGCTTAAGCTTGCTCGTTAAATTAAGTCGCTGACCCATTATACAAAAGGTACGCCGTCACCCTCGCGGGCTCCGACTGTTTGTAGGCATCCGGTTTCAGGATCTCTTTCACTCCCCTCGTCGGGGTGCTTTT
>NZ_JACFXV010000048.1:7500-367500 GCF_014050225.1 Stappia albiluteola
CGTTCCTGATGCGCGCTTCCCGGATCGCCATCTCGCGGAAGTCGCCATAGATGCGGTCCGGAGCAAGCCCCAGCATCTCGCCGGACTCGCGCGCCTTCTCCGGCGTGGACGAAAGCGCGCCGGCCACCAGTTCGAACTGATCGTCGAGCCTTGCGGCAATGCGGTGGACGGCACCGATGAAGGCGTCCTTGCCGCCGCCGACCATGCCCAGCCGGATACGGGCCGGGCGGGCCTCGTTCGCTGCTTCGATCGCCATGGTCAGCCCTCCAGCCCGAGCATGCGCCGGTTGGCGGCCATGTCGGCGCCGCCGTCGGCGAAGTCGTCGAAGGCGCGTTCGGTCACGCGGATGATATGGCTTCTGACGAAGTCCGCCCCCTCGCGCGCGCCGTCCTCCGGGTGCTTGAGGCAGCATTCCCATTCCACGACCGCCCAGCCGCCGAAATCGTTCGCCGCCATCTTGGAGAAGATCGCCCCGAAATCGACCTGCCCGTCGCCAAGCGAACGGAAGCGCCCTGCCCTGTCGACCCAGCTCTGGTAGCCGGAATAGACACCCTGCCGGCCGGTCGGATTGAACTCCGCATCCTTGACGTGGAACATGCGGATGCGATCCTTGTAGATGTCGATATTGTCGAGATAATCGAGGCACTGCAGCACGTAGTGCGACGGATCGTAGAGCATGTTGGCGCGGGCATGGTTGCCGACGCGATCCAGGAACATCTCGAAGGTCACCCCGTCATGCAGGTCTTCGCCGGGGTGGATTTCGTAGCAGATGTCGACCCCGTTCTCCTCGGCATGGTCGAGAATCGGCCTCCAGCGGCGCGCCAGTTCGTCGAAGGCCGTTTCGATCAGGCCGGCCGGGCGCTGCGGCCAAGGATAGACGAAGGGCCAGGCCAGCGCGCCGGAAAAGGAGGCGAGCGTGCCAAGGCCGAGACGCCGGGACGCCGTGATCGCGTTCTTCACCTGCTCGACCGCCCATTGCTGGCGCGCCCTGGGATCGCCTCGCACCTTGGGTGCTGCAAATCCGTCGAAAGCCTCGTCATAGGCCGGATGAACCGCCACGAGCTGTCCCTGCAGATGGGTGGAAAGATCGGTCACCGCGACGCCGTTTTCTAGCGCCTTGCCCTTGAACTCGTCGCAATAGTCCTGAGACGCCGCGGCCTTTTCCAGATCGAAAAGACGGCCGTCCCAGCTCGGTACCTGCACGCCGACATAACCGCAATCGGCCGCCCAGCGCGTGATCGCATCCCAGGAATTGAAGGGCGCCTCGTCGGCTGCGAATTGCGCAAGAAACAGCGCCGGACCCTTGATCGTCTTCATGACCACGTTCCTCCCAGACGTCGTTCATTTTCCGGGACGGAGCGCCAGCAAAACGCAATCTGGCCGGCCGAGCCGTCCTGTAATCGTTTACATAGTTGTATATTCCGTTGTGTAATCGATTACAACCGGATATCCCGTGGCTCACGCTTGATAATGCCGGCCCCGGGGCTGAGAGAATTTGCCATCGTTATTGCAAATTCGCCAGTTCGGACACCGCATGCGCCCTCGTCGGCAGGGCCCTTGAAGGAGAAGCCGGAGAGCATGTCCAGGAGCTTGCCGCGCATCCGCGACGTTGCGCTTGCCGCCGGTGTCTCGACGGCGACCGTCAGCCGCGCGCTGTCCCATCCGGACCGGGTTTCGCAGGAAACGCGGGACAGGGTGCGCGCGGCCGTCGAAAAGACCGGCTACACCGTCAACCTCGCCGCCCGCAACCTCCGCCGCCGCCAGACCGGTTCGATCGTGGTGCTGGTGCCCAACCTCGCCAATCCGTTCTTTTCGCTCATCCTGTCGTCGATCGCCGGTGCCATCTCGCCTGCCGGCTACAATGTGCTGATCGCCGATACCGCCCAGGCGCGCGGAAACGAAGGCCGGATCTTCGACTATCTCAGCAACAATCGCGCCGACGGGCTGATCCTGCTCGACGGCTGTCTTGCCGACGAGATCCGGCTGAGCCGCGAGCAGGCCAAGGCACTGCCCCCGCTGGTTTTCGCCTGCGAATGGATCGACGACACCGACCTGCCGTCGGTGCGGGTGGACAACGAGGAGGGCGCGCGGCTGGCGATCCGGCATCTGGCCGGGCTGGGACACCGACGCATCGGCCATATCCTTGGCCCGCTCGAAAACGTGCTCACCTCGGCGCGGGCAAAGGGAGCGGCGGAAGAAATCACGGCGCAAGGGCTCGAACGGCGGGACGACTGGTTCTTCTCCGGCGATTTCAGCATGGCATCGGGTGCCGCCGCCGCCCGGCGCTGGCTTTCCATGAAGGAACGGCCCACCGCGATGTTCTGTTCCAGTGACGAGATGGCCTTCGGCTTCATCTCGGAACTTCACCGTCACGGCCTTGCCGTACCCGACGACGTCTCCGTCGTCGGCTTCGACAATATCGCAATCGCCGAACGCTTCGTGCCGGCGCTGACCACGGTGCATCAGCCTCGCGACACGATTGGCCGGCTTGCGGCGGAAATGCTGCTTGCGCTGATCGACAAGGACGGGGCTGCCGCCAAGGATGCGTCGCTGAAGTCCGGTCACGAGGTGCTGCCGGTGGAACTCGTCATTCGCGAAAGCACGCGTGCACTAAGCTGACCTATCCGGCTAGGCCCGGACTTCCGCAGAGATCGCCAGGCTTTTCGCTCGTAGACCGGTCAGGAAGGCTTCCCTATCTCGCGGTCAGATTGCAGCTTTCGTCGCCACTCCCCCTTTTCAGTCTCCGGCTTGTGTGCTAGCACTATCGATGTAATCGATTACAAACAAGCATATCCTGAAATGTAATCGATTACAGATTAGCGGAATCGCTGAATTATCAATCGATTGCGTTCATCGCGCTGGCCGGAACTGGGAGGAGACGAGCCATGCATTCCATTCGCAAGATCCTGCTTGCAACCGCATTCGCCTGCACGGCGCCTGCATTTGCCGCCACGGCCAGTGCCGAGGAACTCAAGGCGGAAGTGCTGCATTGGTGGACTTCGGGCGGTGAATCCGCAGCCGTGAAAGTCTTCGCCGACGGCTTCACCGATGCCGGAGGAGAATGGATCGACACCGCCATCGCCGGCGGCCAGAATGCCCGCACCGCCGGCATCAACCGGATCGTCGGCGGCAATCCGCCAACCGCGATGCAGTTCAACACCGGCAAGCAGTTCGACGAACTCGTCGCCAACGGCTTCCTGCGGTCCGTCGAGGACGTGGCCGCTGCCAACAACTGGCGCGACGCCCTGCCTCCCGCCATCGTCAAGGCGACGAACCGCGACGGCCAGTTCTACGCCGTCCCCGTCAACATCCATGGCCAGAACTGGCTCTGGTACAATACCGACGTCTTCAGCAAGGCCGGCCTGCAACCGCCGAAGACCTTTCAGGACATGATCGCCGCCGGGCCGAAGCTACGTGAATCCGGCTTCATCCCCCTCGCCCATGGCGGCCAGAACTGGCAGGACCATCTGCTGTTCGACGCGATCGTCGTTGCCGAAGCCGGCCAGGAAATCTTCGCCAAGGTCTACGGCGAGGTCGACACGGACGCGGCCAAAAGCCCGGAATTCCTGAAAGCCGTCGAAACCTTCGCGGCCCTTCGCGGCATGACGGATGAAGGCAGCCCCGGCCGCAACTGGAACGACGCCACGGCGCTGGTGATCACCGGCAAGGCCGCGATGCAGCTGATGGGCGACTGGGCCAAGGGCGAATTCATCGCCGCCGGCCTGACGCCGGACAAGGAATACGGCTGCACGGTCATGCCGGGCGGCTATGTGATGGGCGGCGACGTCTTCGTCTTCCCGAAGATCGACGATGCGGCGCAGAAGACCGCGCAGGAGAAGCTTGCCGGCCTCATGCTGTCGCCGGAGACGCAGATCGCCTTCAACCTGAAGAAAGGTTCGGTGCCGGTGCGTCTCGATATCGACGTCTCCGCGATGGACGCCTGCGCCCAGACGGGTGTCCAGACCCTGAAGGACCCGAATAACCAGGTCGCGAGCATCAACTATATCGCAAGCCCCGACCTTGTCGGCGCCACGCGTGACGTGATCACCCAGTTCTGGAGCACCCCGTCGATGACGCCGGAGGAATTCGTCGAAAAATTCGTGAGCGCAATGGACTCCGCAAGCTGAGCTGATCCCGATCCCGGCCTGCCCCCGGCCCCCGTCCGGGGGCAGGTCGGCCCGAACCCGGAGTTCTTCTCATGGCATCGGTTTCCATGGCCGCCGAGGCGGCCGTCCCGCGCACGCGTCGCCGCTGGAACGCGGCGGCCAGCCTCGCCCTTCTGCCGGCCGCCGTCATCGTGCTCGTCGTCTATCTCGGCTGCATGGTCTGGACGGTGCGCCTCTCCTTTTCCAGCTCCAAGCTCCTGCCGGTGCTCGACTGGGTAGGCGTCAGGCAATATTCGCGCCTCTTCGCCAACGAGCGCTTCCTCATCTCGGTGGAGAATATCGTTCTCTTCGGCGTGCTGTTCATCGCCGGCTGCCTGGTGCTCGGCTTCCTGCTTGCCGTCTTCATCGACCAGAAGGTCAGGAGCGAAGCCGCCTTCCGCACCATCTTCCTCTACCCCTACGCCATGTCCTTCGTGGTGACCGGCCTTGCCTGGCAATGGTTCCTCAACCCCACGCTCGGCCTGCAGAAGATCGTCCGCGATCTCGGCTTCGAAAGCTTCACCTTCGACTGGCTCGTGAACCAGGACATGGTGGTCTATACGCTGGTCATCGCCGGCGTCTGGCATGGTTCCGGCCTCGTGATGTGCATCCTTCTCGCCGGCCTGCGCGGTGTCGACGAAGATCTCTGGAAGGCCGCGCGCATCGACGGCATCCCCACGTGGCGGGTCTATCTGTCCATCGTCCTGCCGTTGCTCGGGCCGATGATCGTCACCGCCGTCGTGCTGCTGGCGACCAGCGTGGTCAAGCTCTACGACCTCGTCGTCGCGATGACCCATGGCGGGCCTGGCATTGCCTCGGAAGTGCCGGCGAAATTCGTCATGGACCACTTTTTCGAGCGCAACAACATCGGCCTGGCGACCGCGGCCGCCACGATGATGCTGATCTCCGTCGCCGCCGTGCTCGCACCCTGGGTCTATGCCCGTTACATCCGCCCGCAAGGGAGGCGTGCATGACAACCTCGGCGCCTTCCGGACGCAAGCCGCGTCATCTCACCGTCGATCGCATCGGCGTCTATGCCTTCCTGGCGATTGCGGCCGTGTTCTTCCTGCTGCCGCTGTGGATCATGCTGATGACCTCGCTGAAGACGATGGAGGAAATCCGTCTCGGCAGCATCATCGCCTTCCCCTCGGAGCTGACCTTCGAGCCCTGGCTCAAGGCCTGGGCGTCGGCCTGCACCGGGCTCGACTGCAACGGCATCCGCGTCGGTTTCTGGAACTCGGTGAAGATCCTCATTCCCTCGGTCGCGCTGTCCATCGCGCTTGGCTGCGTCACCGGCTACGCGCTGTCCTTCTGGCGGGTAAAGGGAGCGAACATGATGTTCGGCATCCTGCTGCTCGGCGCCTTCATCCCCTATCAGGTCTTCCTCTATCCGCTGGTGCGCATCTTCGCCACGACCGGGCTCTACAACTCGCTGGCCTGCATCGTCATCGTCCACGTCATCTTCGGCCTGCCGGTGATGACCCTGCTCTTTCGCAACTTCTACGCCGGCCTGCCGATCGAGCTCTTCAAGGCGGCGCGCGTCGACGGCGGCGGCTTCTGGTCGATCTTCCTGCTCGTCATCCTGCCGATGTCGACGCCGATCCTGATCGTGGCGACGATCCTGCAGGTGACCGGCATCTGGAACGACTTCCTCTTCGGCCTGACCTTTGCCGGGCGGGAAAACCTGCCGATGACCGTGCAGCTCAACAACATCGTCAATTCCACCCAGGGCGAGCGCACATACAACGTCGACATGGCGGCGACCATGCTGACGGCGATCGTGCCGCTTGCCGTCTATTTCGTCTCCGGCCGCTGGTTCGTCCGCGGCATCGCCTCCGGCGCCGTGAAGGGGTGACGCTCATGTCCGCTGTTTCCGTCAATGATGTCTCCGTCGCCTTCGGCAGCCTGAAGGTCTTCGACGGCATTTCGCTCGATATCGAGGAAGGCGAATTCGTCGTCCTGCTGGGGCCTTCGGGCTGCGGCAAGTCCACGCTGCTCAACGCCGTCGCCGGCCTGATCGAGGTCGAGGAAGGCCAGATCTGGATCGGCGGCAACAACGTCACCTGGGAGGAGCCGAAGGACCGGGGCATCGCCATGGTGTTCCAGTCCTATGCGCTTTACCCGCGCATGAGCGTGCGGGAAAACATGTCCTTCGGCCTGCGCATGGCGAAGACGCCGAAGGCGGAAATCGCCCGGCGCGTCGAGCGGGCGGCCGAACTGCTGCAGATCGCCCACCTGCTCGACCGCCGCCCCGACCAGCTGTCCGGCGGCCAGCGCCAGCGTGTGGCGATCGGGCGGGCGCTGGTGCGCGATGCGGCGGTGTTCCTGTTCGACGAACCGCTGTCGAATCTCGACGCCCAGCTTCGCAACGAATTGCGGGTGGAGATCAAGCGCCTGCACCAGCAGATGAACGGCACGACGATGATCTACGTCACCCACGACCAGATCGAGGCCATGACGCTGGCTGACCGCATCGCGGTCATGAAGGATCGCCGTATCCAGCAACTCGGCACGCCGCATGAGATTTATCATCGTCCCGCCAATCTCTTCGTTGCCGGCTTCGTCGGCAGCCCGCGGATGAACTTCATCGAGGGCCGCATCGACCAGGGCGGCGAAGGTCCGATCTTCCGCTCCGGCGCCCTCGCCCTGCCCCTGGCCGCCGAACACGCACCCCGCGCCCTGGAGACCGGCCGGCTCGTCACCCTCGGCATCCGCCCCGAGCATCTTGCCCTCGATCCGGCCGGCCCCTGGGACGGCTTCCAGGCCGAGCTTCTGGAAACCCACGGCGCCGACAATCTGGTGTGGTGCGGCAACGGGCAGGTCTCGCTTCAGCTTCGCCTGCCGGGCGATGTCAGCCTGAAGCGCGGCGAGATGCTGACCCTTGCTCCGGACCCCGCCCGCGTCTCCCTCTTCGACAGCGAAAGCGGCGAGCGCCTGTGATCCCGACCTTCCTTCACCCGAAAGGCAGCAGATGATGAACCTCAGCGAAGAGCTTTCCATCCAGCTCTATTCCCTGCGCGAGTATGGCGATCTGGAACGCCAGCTTGCCGCCCTTGCCGAAGCCGGCTTCAGGCGGGTGGAGACCATCGGCAGCCATCTTGCGGACGCGAAGGGCACCCGCGCCCTGCTCGACCGCTATGGCATTGGCGCGCCGACGGGGCATGTGGCGATGACGGATCTGCGCAGCCGTCTCGACTGGGTGGCCGAGCAGGCGAAGATCGTCGGCATCGAGGAGCTTTACATGCCGGCAGTGCCCGTGGAGGAGCGCGGCCTTTCCGCCGAACGCTGGCATGCGGTCGGCGCCGAGCTTGGCGAAATGGCCGAACGCATGGCCGGATACGACCTCGCGCTCGGCTATCACAATCACCACTGGGAACTGAACCCCTTCGACGACGGCAGCACGCCGCTACAGCATCTCTTCGCCGGGGCGGGTGGCTCGAAGCTGACCTTCGAGGCCGATCTTGCCTGGCTGGTGCGCGGCGACGGCGACCCGATCGCCTGGATGGAGCGGGAAAAGACCCGGCTGACCGCCATCCACATCAAGGATATCGCACCGACCGGCAGCAATATCGACCAGGACGGCTGGGCCGATATCGGCGGCGGCACCCTCGACTGGCCGAATCTCATCGGCGAGGCGCGGGCGCGCGGTGCACGCTGGATGGTGCTTGAACACGACAAGCCGAAGGACCCGATCGGCTTCGCCCATAACAGCCGCGCCTATCTGCTGCGGCATTTCGGCTGAGGAGCACGCCCATGCAGGAAATGAAGCTCGGGATTGTCGGCTGCGGCATCATCAGCGAGGCCTATCTCCTCGGTGCCGCGCGCTCCCGCATCGTGGCTGTGAAGTCCGTCACCGATATCAATCCCGACGCCGCCAAGGCGCGCGCAGAAGCCTTCGGCGTCGCGGCGGTCGGGTTCGAGGAGATGTTGGCCGATCGGGAAATCGACATCGTCGTCAATCTCACCGTACCGCAGGCTCACGCCGAAATCAGCCACCGGGCGCTCGCCGCCGGCAAGCATGTCTATTCGGAAAAGCCTTTCGCGGTCACCTATGCCGAGGCTCGCGAAATGGTGCAGGCGGCTACCGCAAGGGGGCTGCGCATCGGCTCGGCGCCGGACACGTTTCTTGGCGCCGGCCATCAGACGGTCCGCACTCTCGTCGACGAGGGGCGCATCGGCAAGGTGGTCGCGGGCGCCGTCACCTTCGCCACCCCCGGCATGGAAATGTGGCACACCAATCCGTTCTTCTTCTTCCAGCGCGGCGGCGGACCCGTACTCGACATCGGCTGCTATCCGATCACCCAGCTCGTCAATTGCCTCGGTCCGGTGGAAAGTGTCGTCGCCCACGCCTCCAAGGGTCGCGAGACGCGCGTGGTCACCACCGAACCGCATAACGGCAGGGAGATCAGGGTCGAGGTGCCGACCACGGTCAATGGCGCGCTGGCCTTCCGCAATGGCGCCAATATCGCCTTCACGGCTTCCTGGGACGTGTGGAAACACACCCGCCAGCCGATCGAGCTTTACGGCACGGAGGGCAGCATCCTCAATCCGGACCCGAATTTCTTCGGCGGCACGGTGAAGGTGTCAGCCAAATCCGGCGACTGGCAGGAAGTATCGATCTCCGGACGGCCCTTCGGCGCGCCCAACAGGGAGCTTCGCAACGGCAACCGCGTCGCCGACTATCGCATGGCCGGCGTCTTCGACATGGCGGCGGCAATCCGCGCCGGACGACCCCACCGCGCCAGCGGCGAGATGGCTCTGCACGTCCTGGAAATCATGGAAGGCCTCGAACGGGCGTCGGCGGAGGACCGTCGCATCCCGATCGAAAGCACCTGCGAGCGCCCCGCGCCCGTGCTTCCCGGCGATGGCGAGGAAGTATTCCTCTGACAACAGCATTATGCGGATAGCTGCATCGTGCCCGTCATGCCGGACCGGCTCCCGGCCGGTCCGGCATCCGGACTTTCTCGAACCCGATACTCGCCATCTCACCTCTTCCATGTGAAGAACGGCGAGCGCCTGACGTCCCGGTAACCGTCCGTTTCCAGGCGGGACTGAATTTCTTCCAGGATTCTCTGATCGGTGATTTCTACCAGCGAGGCGCGGCTCAAGCTGCGCAGGACCCTCGCGACGGGGGACGTTCCCCCCATGATACGCCGCATTTCGAAATTCCTCCTCGACCGGGCGGCGCGAGCCCTAGCTTTTCATCTATCGCCACCGGTCAAACTTCTCAGGCCTTCATGCATTCCATGCGTCAGCCCACCACATATGTCGGCTAACCCTCCGCCGACGCGACGAAAGGCATATAGGTATGCGACTTTAGTTCTGCTGTGACACAGGTCACAGCAATGCATGGCAGGCATGCAGAAATTAACCATAGGGAAGGTTGGCCGCAGCCTCAGGGCGCCCGGACGAGGTTCTTCAACTTCTCGATGTCCGGAATCGAGATCATCCCGCCTTCGATTGCCACCAGGTCCTGCTGGCTGAGCGCCGAAAGCGCCTTGTTCACCGCTTCGCGGCTGACGGCGAGCATCTGGGCGAGCGCGGTCTGGGAAAAGCGGCGATGAAACCGGGCGCTGTTGTCGGTGATCGTGGCATGGGCGAAGGCAAGGTCGACAAGCTTCGCCGCAAGGCGCTGGCGCAGGTCGAGAAAGGCGAAATTGCTCAGGTCTTCCGTATTTCGCCGCAGTCTCTCGCACAGCAGTTCGATGATGTGCCTGGCGAGGCCCGGCTCGCTGTCGAGCAGCGCGGAGAATTGCGATTGCGGCACGCAGAGTGTCTGCGAGGCTTCGATCGCCGTCGCGTTGGCGGTCCTCGGCAGGCCGTCCAGCAGCGCGATCTCGCCCAGCGCATCGCCCGGCTCGATGAGGTTCAGCGTCAGTTCGCGGCCATCCTCGCTGTTGATCCAGACCCTGATCAACCCGTCCACGACGACGAAAAGCCCGTTCGGCTCGTCACCGCGCTCGAACAGGAGTTGCCCCTTGCCGAAGGATTGCGGCGTAGTAACCGAAGCCACCTTGATGAGGATATCCGGCTCGAGATCGGCGAACAGAAAGCAATTCCTTAAAAGAGAGGCTCTTGTCTCGTGACCGCTGACAAATGTCATGACGACTCCCTCGTCCGTCCTACCGACGCTTTCCGGCCATGCGTGTCTTTCGCAACTGCGATGATATACAATGTTCTTGTCCGACAACAAAAATTTCCCTCGGCACGACTGCCGCAATTATCAAGGTGACGTAATGCTTGCGCTTTGGCGACGGCTCGCCCTGCCAATCGTCCTGCTCGTCGCGATGTCGGGGATCGCACAGGCACGCGACTGCACGGTCGAGCGGATGACGGGGCGTGACCTCCAGGTGTCTTCGGGCGGCGGCTGGCATGGCGTGCGTCCGGGCGATGCTCTTTCCGCCTCCTCCCGCATTCGCACCGGCGCCAGTTCGCGGGTCCAGCTCCGCTGCGACGACGGCACCGTCGTCACCGTCGGCCCCTCCACGCTCGTCGATATCGGCTCGCTGACCGGGCGCGGCGAGGAGAACGTGCTCTTGCGCATCACCAACGGCATCGTCGGCATCGTGGCACCCAGCCGCTCCTGGCAGAGCTTTCGCGTCAAGGCTCCGACGCTGATCGCCTCCGTGCGGTCGACGACCTGGCTGGTCGAGGCGTCGAGGGAAAGAAGCAGCGTTTTCGTGCGCGCGGGCAGCGTCGACGTCCGCACGTCCTCGGGCGCGGCGGCGACCCTGCAACCCGGCGAAGGCATCGATGCCGACGGGAGCGGGGCGACCCCCGGCAAGCGCAGCTGGGGCGCGGCCCGTATCGCGGAAGCCGAACGCCGGCTTGGACTGAACTGGAGATGACACGCAATTCCACCGAGGAAAGCCTTGGCAAGCTTCCCTGGCTTGCCGGTATCCTCATTCTCCTGGCCGCCGGCCTCATCGGCCTGTGGCACCCGGGCGAAGGGCAGAAGGTCCTCAGCGGTGTCGAGGGGCGCCTCCTCGACATGCGCTATCACCTGCGTGGCGAAACCGAGCCCACCGGAAACGTTACCATCGTCGCCATCGACGACAGGACGATCGATCGGCTTGAGCGCTTTCCCCTGTCGCGCGCCGACATCGCCGAAGCGGTCGATGCGGCGGCAAAGGGCGGAGCCACTGCCATCGCCCTCGATCTCCTGCTGCTGCAGCCGGGCGAGTCGGCCGTCGAGGACATGGCGCTTGAGCGGATGCTGGCCGAAGGTCCGCCCGCCGTCATCGCCATGACCGGCGCGTTCAGCGAGGACGACAGCGGCGAGGCCCGCCTCGACGACCTCGACGACGTGCTCCTGTCCGCCTTGTCGCGCAGCGCCTTCGACGTGGTCAGCGCCCGTGGCGGCGTCCCGGGCCCCGCCCCCAGCCGGCTGCACCTGCCTGTCTCCCCGTTTGCGCGCGACGCCCTGCTTGGCCATGTGAACATCGTCGGCGAGAGCGACGGATCGCTGCGCCGCCTGCCGCTCGACCTTCAGCTTTCCGACATGCTGGTCCTGCCGGCGCTGCCACTTACCGCCGCCCGCCTTCACCTGAACCTGCCACGCGGAGAGATGCAATTGCAGCGGCCCGGCGGCGTCACCCTGGCCGAACGCCGGATCGCCTCCGACGACCTCGCCACGATGGCGATCGGGTTCCACGGTCCGCCCGGCACCATCCCGACTTATTCCTTCATCGATGCAGTGAACGGCGACGTGCCGGCCGATGCCTTTCGCGGCCGCCTCGTCTTCATCGGCGTGACCGGGCTCGGGACCGGGGACACCTTCGCCACGCCCTTTTCCGATACCCTGCCCGGCGTCGAGGTGCTGGCGACGGCCGCCGACAACATCCTGGGCGGAACCGAGCTGATCCGGGGAGCGGGCACGGCACGGCTCGATCTCGGCCTTGCGCTGCTTGCCGCCCTTGCCGCGTTCCTGGCTGCCAACCGCGCCAATCTCTGGCTGGCTGCCGGTCTGACGCTCGCCGTCTGGCTGGCGGCGCTGGTCCTTCTTTACCTCGCCTTCGCCGAATACCGGGTCTGGCTCGATGCCACCACGCTGCTTCTCGCCATGGGCGTGGCGAGCTTCGGCACCTTCGCGGCCCGCATCTTCCTGCAGAAGCGCATCTCGTCGCGGCTGATGAACGAGCGGCAGAACCTCGCCCGCTATCATTCGCCGTTCCTGGCCGAGACACTGGCGACGGCAGCGCGGCCGAGCTTCGACGACAGGCCGCAGCTTGCCGCAGTCGTGTTCGTCGATGTCGCGGGCTTCACCACCTTGAGCGAGCGGCTCGGCCCGCAAGGCACCGTGGCCTTCCTGCGCCGCCTGCACGAAGTCTTCGAGGAAGCCGCCCTTGCCTGCGGCGGCGTCATCGAGCAGTTCATGGGCGACGGCGCCATGATCGTCTTCGGCCTGCCGGAGCCCGGCGCCGCCGACAGCGCTGCGGCCCTCGATTGCGGCCGGCGGCTGATCGCGGCGATCGGAAAGCTCAATTCCGGCACCGACGAAGCGATCCCGGAGCCCGTCCGCATCCGCGTCAGCGTCCATTACGGCGAAGTCGTCGCGGCCGTCCTCGGCGGTCAGACGCAGGGTCATGCGACCGTCGCCGGAGACGTGGTCAACGTCTCCAGCCGGTTGCAGGAAATCGCCAAGGAAACCAACTCGGCCCTCGTCGTTTCCGAGGCCGCGCATGACGCGGTCGCCGCCGCCGGGCGCACCGACCTGCTGGAGGGCATGGCGCGGCTTTCCGGCCTGCCGATCCGCGGCCGGGAGGGCCGCATCGACGTTTGGGTCGCCGGCGCCGCATCCTGACCATGGTGTGAAAGCCGTCACATCGCGAAACGCTCTCGATCACCTACATGGGCCGGAGGGGCATGAAGACGGGTTCGACGGGAGAACCAGAAATGGCAAGATATCGAAATGCGCTGCCGCAGCTTTCCGGCCGCCTGTTCCTGACGGATGGCGGACTGGAGACCTGCCTCATCTTTCACGACGGGCGGGATCTGCCTCATTTCGCCGCCTTCGACCTGCTGCGCAGCGCGGAAGGGCGCGAAACGCTGAAGCGCTACTATCGTCCGTATCTCGACATCGCCCGGGCGCAAAACACCGGCTTCGTGCTGGAAAGCGCCACCTGGCGGGCGAGTCCCGACTGGGGCGAAAAGCTCGGCTATTCGGCGGAGGATCTGGCAGAGGCGAACCGCACCTCCATCGAACTCCTGGAAGAGCTTCGGGCGGAGGACAGGCCGAACGGGCGGCCGATCGTCATCAGTGGCTGCGTCGGTCCGCGCGGCGACGGCTACGATCCGGGCGAGGTGATGAGCCCGCTGGAAGCACAGAACTATCACGCCGCGCAGATCGGGTGCTTCCGGGATACGGCGGCCGACATGGTGACGGCGATCACGATGACGAACACGCCGGAGGCGATCGGCGTCACGCGGGCGGCGGTTGCCGCCGGGCTACCGGTCGCCATCTCCTTCACGCTGGAAACGGACGGCAACTTGCCGACCGGCGAGAGCCTGCCGCGCGCTATTGGCGCGGTCGATGCGGCGACCGGCGGGGCACCCGCCTATTACATGATCAACTGCGCTCACCCGACGCATTTCATGAGCGTGCTTGCCGAGGGCGGCGAGTGGACGAACCGTCTTCGCGGTCTGCGCGCCAATGCCTCCAGCCGCAGCCACGCCGAGCTCGATCAGGCGACCGACCTCGACGACGGCGATCCGGTGGAGCTTGGCCGGCAATATGCGCAAATCCGCCGCCGCATGCCGCGCATCAGCGTGCTGGGCGGCTGCTGCGGCACCGATTGCCGCCATGTCGAGCAGATCTCGCTGGCCTGTACGTGAGGAGGTAACGCCTCACATTTCCGCCTTCGCGGCCATGAGGCCGAGTACTGCTCCCGCAAAGTCCGCCGGACGGTCGGCGACGCGAAGCAACGGCGAGGCTTCCACGCCTTCCGCGCCGACCGTCGTCGCCACCACCGGCAGGCCGCTGGCAAGAAGCTCCAGCGTCTTGATCTTGATGCCGGCGCCCAGGCGCAAGGGCACGATGCCGATCTCCGCACGCCGAAACAGCGGCGCGGGATCGGCAACGAAACCCGTCACCTCGATGCCGGGTCCCTGCAGCCTGCGGATTTCCTCCGGCGGATCGATCCCGGCGACGATCAGCCTCGTATCCGGCCTTTGCCTGCGGATCAGCGGCAGGATCTCGGCGACGAAATAAAGTACCGCATCGGCATTTTCCGCCCGGCCCATATGGCCCCAATAGAGCAGGGTGCCGGGCTCGACCGTTTCCGCCGTTCGCTCCTTCGGGTTGATATAGGCCCGGATTTCCGGATAGCGGACCGCAACGTCGCTCCGCCCGGAGATCTCCTCGATCAGCGCCTTGTCCTTGGCGTTCAGCGCGACGATCCGCCCGACCTTGCGGAAAACACGCCGCTCCCAGCGCTTCACCCTTTGATATTCGAGCCACGCGGCAATGCGCTTCAGCCCATGGGCGTGGGCGAGCCTGCGGGCGTAGAGCTGCGTCAGCACGTCATGGCTGACGAGGCGCGCATCCTTCCAGGCGCTTTCCGGCAAGGCCTCGATCGCCTGGATGAACTCCACCTCGATCGCCTCGAACGCGTCCCCGTTCAGCAAGGCTTCCACGTAGCGTCTGGCGACGAAGGGCCGGGCCGAGGCGGCGAAGGGAAGCAGAGGATGGCGCAGCGCGGCCAGGATCCGCCTTGCCGTCGTCAGGCGGAAGACGCGGCTTCCTTCCGCTCCGGCCGGCCGAAAGCCTTCGGCGTGATGCACCCGGTCCAGCTCGTTCTCGAAGGAGACGGTGACGACCTCCCTTCCCTTCGCTTCCAAATCGCGGATCACCCGGGCGACGATCTTCGGCCCCGACGAGACCGCCTCCGCCGACGGGTGGAAGCCGCTCAGCAACAGCACCTTTGGAGCGTTCCCGTTCATGACCGCGCTCCGGCGGCCCGCTTCCCGCCGGCCGCGCCGCCCAACGCCAGGCCAAGCGCGGCCCAGGGATAGAGCGTCGACAGGATGCCGCCGTCGATGATGCCGCAGACGCCGAAGGTCACGAGCACCAGCACCAGCCGCTTCCACCTTTGGTCGGCGGTTCGGGCGAAGCGCGTCACGCCGATGACGGTCAGGCGCAGATAGAACCAGGCAAGCAGCAGGAAGGCGGGGACGCCGCCATAGAGCAGGATGCGCACGGCAAGGCTCTTTGCCGCCACCGCCTCGCCCGTGGTGACGGAGCGCATCACCTCCCAGGTATTGCCCCATTCGGGGATCGCCTCGCTCATGAAGAAAATGTCCTTCGACCAGCCGATGCCGAAGAGCGGATGGACAAGCACGATCTTCAGCGAGGCATAGGCGAAGGCCGCCCGGGTAATGGCCGATTCATCGGCCTGCGCCAGCCCCGGATTGGTCAGGATCAGGTGAAGCCGGTCGGCGAATTCCGGCGGCAGCAGCAGGTAGCCCGCAACACCCGTAATCAGGATCAGCAGCGCCAGCAGCATCTGCAGCCGCCTTGGCGCCATGAGCAGCAGCATCGCCATCAGCGCGCCGAGGCCGGCAAGCCCGACCAGCGTTTCCGCCGCGAGTATGAACAGGAACATCGAACCGACGGCAAGCGCCCGGCAGAGGCGGGCCAGCCGGCCGGTAAGCGGCATGGTGAAGAGCGCCGGCAGGAACAGGATCAGCACCAGCCGCGCCCCTTCCGCCGCCTCGTAGGTGGTGAGGTTGATGCGACCCTTCAGCGCCACGTAGTCGATGTTGAGAAAATCCTGACCGGTGCGCGCGCCTTCCAGCATCAGGGCCAGCCTCGTGTACCAGCCGGGGTGGAATTCCAGCGCGTAGAACTGCATCCAGCCGTAGACGGTCACGATCCCCGCCGCGACGAACAGCACCCGGTCCAGCGCCCTTGCCGACAGCACGAAACGCGCGACGAGGAAGGAAACGAGGATGACGAAACCGAGAAAGACGGGGATCGGAAAACGGGCAACCGAATGGGTGAAAGGGCTGAAGCCGAACGCGTCGAGCGCCTGATACTCGAAGATCACGCCGGTGATCAGCGTGGTTACAGCGCACCAGCCGAAATAGGCGAGGAAGACGAGCGCGAAGAAATAGGCCTCGTCCCGTCCTGCCAAGCAGCGCAGGTCTCCGCTCCGCAGCACCGACAGGCAGGCGAGAGCCAGCGCCAGGAAGAAAGGCAATGCCGCATTATGGGCGAAATCGCCGAGCGGCAGGCCGATATCCACAGCCGAGAACGGCAGGAGCAGGATGAAGAGCACGGCAAGCCACCGGCTCGCCGGTCCCGGCCGCCACCCGGCTCGCGCCGCCTGCCCGGCCTGTTCCCGTCCCGTATCCATGGTTTGCGCGTCAGCCATGGCGGGCTTCCTTCGGCCACCAGACGAGGCAACTTACCGTCGTGTTCATGGCAAGCGCGCGCACGCAGTAGAACGCCATGAACAGGTTGGCCGAAACGTTTGCGACAAGAAAGCCGATCGCCGCCGCCATGTGGCCGAATGACGGCGCAAGCAGCGCGGCCACGACGACGCCGGCGGCATTGGTCGAGGCCATGACGGCGAGGTTCAGCTTCTCGCGCCCGGTCAGAAGCAGCATGTAGCCGGCCGGCCCGCAGGAGATCGCGACGGCCTGCGCCGCGGTAATCACCAGCATCGCCGCATAGGTGCGCCGGTATTCCTCGCCGAACAGGCCAAGCAGCGGCTCGCCAAGGAAGACGAGCGCGGCGATCATCGGCAGCGCCATCGCCAGGACGAGCCCGGAGCCGGCCTTGAGTTCCGCCCGCATCTTCGACAGCGTCCCGCTCTGCTGCAGAAAGGGAATGCGCGACATGTAGAGGATCGAAAGCGAGGTCGAGGCGAAGGAGACGAGCGCCGGATACTGCATCGCCACGTTGAAGGCGCCGACCTCGGCGATATCCGTCAGCCGCTCCAGCAGCAGCGGCACGAGCCAGACATAGAGATTGGTGGCAAAGAGGATCAGCATGAAGGGCGTCTGCGCCGGCATGTCGACCGCCTCGCCCGCCTGCCCGCCACCATCGGCCGTGTCCTGCTGTGCGTCCTTCGCCTCATGCCGCACGGCGGCGGCCGTCACGGCAAGGGAAGCGATCAGGAACAGGGCAAGAAATCCCAGCACGGCCCACCAGAACAGCGCATGCGGAAGTCCCGCGTGGATCATCAAGGCGGCAATCAGCAATGCGGCGCCGCGTGGCAGTTCCTGCACGATGGTGCTGGCAAGCGGGCGGTCGGTGCCGCGCAGCGCGCCGGACAGCACCGCAAGCAGCGACAGGCCGAGGCTGATGAGGAACATTGCGAGAAGGTCGGCGGGCGAGTGCAGGACATTGACGGCAAGGCCCGTCACGCCGGCCGGTACGATCAGCAGCGTCCAGGCGCGCCGCGCCAGCATGCTCCGGCAGCGCATGGGCAATTCGCCGCGCCGGCCCGCGCCGCGCAGCCGCGCGATCAGCACCAGCGCCATCTGCTCCAGCCCGAAGGAGCCGACCAGGCTTGCCACCATCAGATAGGCAAGGACGAAGGCGACGGCGCCGAACTCGTCCGCCGAAAGGGCGCGCGCCATCAGCATCGTCGCCAGGAACAGCGCTCCCCGTCCCGCAACGCGCAGCCCGGAAATCCAGATGCCGGATGCGAGGAACCGCATCACCGGCGCATTCCTGGCCGCAATGACCTTCATCAGCATGTGGTATGAGGCCCCTCGATACGCAACGCCAAATAACCCCCTCGGATTTCCTTCGGTCTTTATCGAATATCAATCTATGTTTGCTTGTTTAATAATAGATGAGATACCCGAATAACCCTGCGGCGGTTTAAAGCAATGTCCAATACGATCAGGAATATGGGCACGAGTGCCCGGCCCGCTGCCGCCGTTCTCTTGTGCGTCTACCGCAATGACAACTCGGTTCACTTTGCCGCCGCACTTCAATCCATCGCCGGGCAGGACATCGCCTCCCACGACATCCGCGTCTATCTCGGCGTCGATGGCGTGGTACCTCCCAGGATCGAGGCCGTGATTTCCGCTTTCCCGGGCCTGATCCACAAGGTTCAGCGCAACCGGCGCAATATCGGCCTCGCCCTTACCCTCAACAGCCTGATCGACCAGCTCGAGGATGAGGAGTTCGTCTTCCGGGCCGATGCCGACGACATCAGCGAACCGTCGCGCTTCCGCCTGCAGATCGACTATCTCGACGCCCACCCGGATCTGTCGCTGATCGGCGCGCAGGCGATCGACATCGACCTCGCCGGCACGCCACAGGGTGACCGCAATTTCCCGCTCCGGCACGAGACGATCGTGCAGGCGATGGCCTACGTGAACCCGGTCCTGCATCCCAGCTACGCCATGCGACGCGCCATCCTTGCCGACCCGATGGTCCGCTACCGGCCCTACTATCTTTCCGAGGATCTCGACTTCGTCATGCGGCTGGCGCTTGCCGGCCACCGCCTTGGAAACGTGCCCGAGCGCCTCGTCCGCTTCCGCACGGCAGGCGCCTTTTTCGCCAGGCGCACCTCGCTGAAACGCGGCCTCGTCGAGCTTCAGCTCTATTCGGGTTACATCCGCAAGACGCGCGGCCTGCTGTCGCCCGCTCATGGCCTGGCCTTCGCCCGTTTCGTGATGCGTCTCATTCCGCGCTCCTGGGCGGACCGCCTCTATCGGTCGTCGCTGCGCCATCGCCTGTTGCGGCTTCGAGAGCGGCAATCGGCCGCGAAGTAGCCGCCTCGGGCGTTGATGCCCGCTCTGCTGTCGCCGAAGGGCCATGCCTCATCCGCTGCCGACGCTTGCGGAACGGCCGGCTTGCGCCATCCCCCTCTTCGTTTCCAGCAATCCCGTCCTGCGCTTCGGCAATCGCCACGATCGCGAAAAAGGTGAAGGCGATCGCCTCAAGCTGGATAGAAAAATCGAAAAAGGCGTGCACGGCGACGACGGTCATCGCGCCGGTTGCCGCCAGCGGCGCGGCATAGGGGCGGCCACGGCGGAAGGTGGAGCGGACCACCGGCAGGAAAAGCGCGGCAAACATTGCGGCGGCGGCAAGGGCCGCCGGCAGGCCGAGTTCGACGGCAAGCTCCAGGTATGTGTTGTGGGCGTCGCGGAATGTGCGGCCCGCATGGATGTCGGTGCCGAGATAGGTGGCGAAGACCTCGCCGAAGGCGCCGGCTCCGTGGCCGAGGATCGGACGATCCAGCATCGCCGTCACGGAATCCCGCCACAGCCCCGCCCGGTTGCCGAAATCGCTCGCCTCTTGGCTGCTCCCCCCGGTCATGGCACCGCCGATGAAGACAAGGATGCCAAGCACGAGCGTCGCCAGCAGCACGGCGGCAGTCACCGTGGCAAGGCCGGAACGCTCGCGCGAACGGAAAGAGAAGACGACCAGCACCACCACCGCTCCGGCCGCCGACGAGGCGATGCCGGCGCGCGATCCGGTGGCCAGCAGCGCCAGGAAGACGACGACCGCCATCACCGTGAAGGCAAGTGTGGCCGGCTGCAGCAGCGCCGACAGCAACACGAAGCCGCCCCGGTATCTCGTGACCGACCGCCGCTGGAACGCATCGATCCTTGCCAGCACCAGCGCCAGCAGGATCATCAGCACCATGCCGAGATAGGTGGCGAAATTGTTCGGATTGACGAAGGGGCCGGTGACGAAATCGAAGAAGGCCCATTTCTGCACGCCCGACAGCAGATACGGCGCGTTGAGATGCAGGACGAGGCCGCAAAGCGCATACGCCGTGCCCGCACCGGCGAGCGCCGCAAGGGCGGCTTCGCTGCGCCGGAAAGTCCTGACCGTCATCAGCAGGACGGCAAACAGCGCGCCCGCGCTCAGCCAGCGCAGGATCGCATCGAACGTGCCTGTCGGGTAAATGCTGACGGTTGCCGGAAGCTCGCGGCCCGTCAGCGCTTCGGCCGCGACCCATTGCGGGTGGCGCAGGCCTCCCGGCAGCGGCAGCAGCGCCTGCACCGCCATCCATGCGATCAGCGCGGCGAAGATCGCGGCGGCGATCCTCAATTCGCGGGTCGTCCCGATCGGGCCGGCCGCACCCCGCAGTTGCGCGGTCCCCGCCAATGCCAGGGCCGTTCCGCACAACACCGCATCGAAGGCCCAGAACAGCGGACGGTTGGCGCCGAGCGGCAGCGGCGCGAGCATGACCGTGGCAAGCGCGAGAAGAAAGGCCAAAGCGGCAAACCGGCTTTCACGCGGCAAGGTCCGGGCTTTCCTGAACCGGGGCGCTCACATGAGGCATTACCCCTTGGTGTAGTAATAATAGCCGCCCTGTGCGGAACTGGAGGTCGATTTCTCGCCGGACTGGTTGACGACGAGCGACAGGGAGCGCGCCCGCGCCTTTTCCAGTTCGCGGATGCCGGTACGCACCTCGATCTGGCTGGTCATCCCCCACTGCACGACATAGAGGCTGAGATCGACCTTCTGGGCGATGATGCCGGCATCGACCACATGGCCGATCGGCGGCGTATCGATGATCACCACGTCGAAATAGCCGGTCAGGCCCGCCAGCAGTTCCGTGAAGCGGTCGGAGGCGACGAGCCGGTCGGTCGGCAGGCCGGGATTATCCGCCCCGAACAGGAAGGACAGGTTGCCGTTGGGCATGCGCCGGTCGCGGACGATGACATGCTCCAGCGGCACGTCGGTGCGCGTCAGCACGTCGAAGAGGCCCGCATCGACCTCCCCGTCCACCATGCCGGCGATCGACGGCCGGCGCAGGTCGGCATCGACGAGGATGGTCTTGCGGCCGGCCTCCGCGAAGGTCTCCGCCAGCGCCAGCGACAGGGTCGACTTGCCCTCTCCCATCGTCGTCGAGGTGACCATGAGCGAGAATTTCTCCGGGAAGTCGAGCGAGACCTCGATATTGAGGCGGGCGCGGCGGATCGTCTCCGCATAGTGGCTGAGCGGCGTTTCGATCAGCGCGTTGGCCAGCCTGCCCGAGGGCGGGCGGTAACGCGGCACCGACGCCAGCACCGTATGGCCGGTCAGCGCCTCCACCTGCTCGGTGGAGCGGAAGCCGCCGATATATTGCTCGCGCAGTACCGCCGCCGCTCCCGCGCCGGCCAGCGCCAGCACGAAGGCGAGGCCCAGCATGATCTTCACCGGCGGGAAGCTGATGCGTTCGGGCAGCAGCGCGCGGGCGACGAGACGCGAATTGGCAATGGCGAAATTCGCCTGTAATTCCAGCTGGCGCAGCCTGGACAGCGTCGCGTCGTAGAGATCGCGGCTCGACTTGGCTTCCTGCTGCAGCGTGTAGAATTCCACCATGCCCTCGTTGGGAATGGTGATATCGGCGAGGCTCGCCTGCAGCGCACCGCGCAATTCGTCGACCCGGCGGTCGGCCGCGTCGCGCTCCTCCGCCAGCCGGCCGGCGAAGCGCCCGGCCGCGGCATCGAGATCGCGGTCCAGTTCGGCAAGGCGCTTGCGGGTCGCCGTGAGCTTCGATTTCTCGTTCGGCTGCAGCTTGCCGAGCGTCGCTTCCTGCTCCTGGCGTTCTGCCATCAGCTTCGCGATATCGCCGTCGCTGCGCAGCAGCTCCGGATTGACGCCCTTCAGCCCGCTGCGGCTGAGGCCCGCCAGGCTAGCGGCCTCGGCGCGCAGCCGCTCGGCGCCCGTTCCCGCGCGCTCCAGCTCCGCCTTCAGGCTCTTCACGCGGGCCACCACCTCGCCGGAGCCGTAGCGTTCGGCCGCGGAGGCTATGAAAAGATCCAGCCGGTCCTCGACCTGTCGGATACCCGCCGACATGGCTTCCACGCGCGCCGAAAGCAGGCGGGCCGCCTTGGCCGCCGTCGTTGCCTTGTTGCGCGCCTGGAAGGCGATGTATTCCTCCGCCACCGCATTGGCGATCGTCGCCGCCTTTTCCGGCGAGCGGCTTTCCGCCGAGATCGACAGGATGCTGGTGATGCCCTGCCGGCGAATGTTCAGCGCGCGGGAAAGGTTCTGCACCACCGCCGTGCGCTCAGCTTCGCGCCGCAACTCGCCGTCCTCGCCGTCGAGAAGCGGATCGGCGACCGGGCTCAGGCCGATCCAGCCCAGCACCCGGTTGACCGAGGAGGGCCGGTAGCGGAACTCGTCGTCGGTGGAAAGGTTCAGCCGCTCGATCACGGCGCTCAGCACGTCGGCGGAGCGGGCGATCTCCACTTCCGTCTCGATCACGCCAAGCGTGGCGCCGCCCTGCTGGCCCGCCTCCGTGATGCCGAGCAGTTCGGCTTCGCTCGGATCGAAGACCACGAGCGCGGTTGCCGAATAAAAGCGCGTCAGCAGTGCCACGATCAGCACGCATACAATGACAAGGGAAAGAAAAACGGAGACGGCAACCAGAAATTGCCGCTTCAAGATCTCGACCGCCCATTTGAGCAGGCCTTCCGGTTCATGGGTCACGGAACCGCCCGCCGGCTGTATCGGATGAAGGGTGAAAGGACGCGAAAACTTTTCATTCATCGCCTGTGACCTCGATACGCCGCATTCATACTCTCAGAAAATCCTGCCCAGTTCCACAAATCGCACCCGCGCCACCGACGAAAATTTTCATTATTCCTGCGTCATTTCCCGGATCACTTCATCAAAAATGCCCGGAAATACGGCCAAATACTATCGTCAGATTCACTTTAGGTAAAAATCTCAAAATTTACCTTAAGGGAGAATCATTCCAGTTTCACTTCAAGCTCAGCAAAAAGTGAACTTGGCTTCAATTGCCATTCGCAGGGTAACCTCGTCTTAAGTCCTTGCCCTCAAGAATTCCTCATCGAACGAGGGCAAAGAAATGCGGCTTATACGTGCAGTCAGCTCTGCTATACTTGCAATCTTCATCGCAGGCGCCACTCCGTCTTTCGCTGCTTCGCCGATCGGCCTGGAGCCGTCGGTGCCGCGCGCCTATAACGGCGCGCGCAAGGCGGCCCCGATGGCGTTTCTCGAATTCTGCATCCGCTATGCGTCCCACTGCGCGCCGACACGCGGCCGCGCCGGCGAGGTGACGCGGTCCGGCGCCGTGAAGGCCAATGCCGGCCGCTTTGGCGAGCTGCAGGCGATCAACCGCAGCGTCAACCAGGCGATCCGTCCGGTCTCCGACGCCACCCAATACGGCGTCAAGGACCGCTGGCGCGTCGGCGTGGCGCGCGGCGACTGCGAGGATTACGTGCTGGAAAAGCGCCGACGCCTGATCGCGCGAGGCTGGCCCTCCAGTGCGGTGCTGATCGCGCTCGGCCGCGCCCGTGGCCAGCAGCATGCCGTGCTGATCGCCCGCACCAGCGAAGGCGACTACGTGCTCGACAACCTGACGGGCGAGGTGCTGCCGATCCGGCGCGCTCATATCTCGATCTCCCAGGTGCAGTCGCCCGATAACCCGCGCATCTGGCGCTCCTTCTGACCGGTTCCCGGATACGGGCTAGGTCCGCGCAAGCCCCTCATTGCGCGGACCGGGTCCTGGCCACTGCCCGGTCTAGTGCGACGACCAGATAATCCTGCGCATCGGACGAGAGCCTTGCGATTTCCTCGTTGATGAGTTCCCTGTCGCGGTCGAAGGCGATGTAGTCGCGCGTCAGGGCGCGCAGGTCGATGCGGTAGCGCACCGCCGATTCCAGGTCTCCCCGCCTCAGTTGCCGCAATTCCTCGTCGAGAAGGGCATCGAGCTTGAAACCGAGCACGATCCTGTTGGCGATGCTGGAGCCTTCCGCCGTTCCCGTCCTGTAGGCCATGCGCAGAAGCGCCACCGGCCTCTCGCCCACCCCGTCCGCCTCATAGGCGAACTCGGCCGCCGCCAGCCACCCATAGGGGTCGGCAGGCGCGACGGAATTGTAATCGGCAATCAGCTCCCCGCAGGCGCGGTAGGCCTCTTCCGATTGCGCGAAAGGCACCTTGCCGAGGCCGCTGAAATAGTCGCGCCGGCATGCTTCGAGCCGCTCGGCGAAGACGATGCGCCTCGAACCGTCGGCCGTAGCGGCCCGGCCGGTCATTGCGGTCAGCCCCACCGGCTGCAGCGCCTCGTAGGCCGAAAGCGCCCTCACCGCCCCGGCGACCGTCAGAAACAGGCCGACCGCCAGCGCGCCGACGGCAACCGGGATTGCCCAGCCGCCGCTTCGCTCCGTGCGACGCCGGCGATCCGGCACCGGGGCAATGGCGCGGGGTGCCGCGTCGCGCTTCCGCTCGCCGGCGTCTTCGATCCCGGTGAAGACGCTCGGCAAGCCCTCCCGGACGCTGATGACGCCCTTTTCCTCGTTGGACAGCATCAGGACGGAGAGGAGGCCGGTAAAACAGGCGCCCGTATCGATATTGATGCGATCCTCGCGGATGTCGACCGCATCGACCGGCGTGTGTCCGTGCACCACGGTTTTCGGCAGCGGGATCGTCGTTTCCAGGAACGGATCGCGGATCCACAGCAGGTCGTTGATATTCTGCGCTTCCAGCGCCACGCCCGGCCTGATGCCGGCATGGACGAAGAAATAGCCTCCTAGTTCGAAGCTTGGCCGCAGGCTATCGAGAAAGGCGCGCTGACGGGCCGGCACCCGCCTCGCCAGCGCCGCCGCCAGGCGAAACAGCGCCGCATCGTCCTGCGGCAGCGAGGCACGGATGCCATAGGCGCGCAGCGTCTCCAGCCCGCCGATCCGCAGCCAGTACGCGCAGGCCATCGGATCGGCGATGAAGCCGAGCATCGCCTGCTCGTGATTGCCCTGAAGCGCCACGTGCTCCGCGTCGCCGAAAGGATTGCCGCTCAGTCTGTCGAGGACCTTCGAAGTCTGCGGGCCGCGATCGACATAGTCGCCAAGGGTGACGACGATGACGCGGTCGGCCTTTCGTCTTTCGCGGTCGGCGGCAATCGCGGCTATGGCGTCCTCCAGCAGACCTGCCATGCCGTGCATGTCGCCGATCGCATAGACGAGGGTGCCGTCGGGAAGAAGCGGGCCCCTGTCGTTCGGGTCGCGGCTCATGGGCGCACCCTCATTCTGCCGGAAACGCCCTCAATAGGCGCCTCGGCCCGTCACCATCGCCGGGATCGTGCGCAGCAGGATGGCGATATCGCGAAAAAGGCTCATGTTGCGCACATAGGCGGCGTCGAGCTTCACGCGGGTATCATAGTCGGTATCGGAGCGACCCGACACCTGCCACAATCCGGTCATGCCCGGACGGGTACGGAAATAGGCGTTGAACTCGGCCTGATCGTGACGGCTCGCCTGGGCCAGTTCGTCATAGCCGCGCGGACGCGGGCCGACGAGGCTCATCTCGCCCTTCAGCACATTGAAGAGCTGCGGCAGTTCGTCCAGGCTATACCTGCGCAGGAAGCTGCCGACCCTCGTAATCCGCGGATCGTTCTTCAACTTGAAGCAGGCTTCGTATTCCGCCTTCTCCTGCGGATGCCCGGCAAGATATTCGGCAAGCAGCCTGTCGGCATCCGGCTTCATGGAACGGAACTTGTGCATGCGGATGCGGCGGTTGAACTGGCCCGGCCTGGCGCAGCTGTAGAAGACGGGGCCGCCTTCCAGCGCGATCAGCCCGGCGATCACCAGCAGGGCCGGCGCGAAAAACAGCAGAAGCAGCGAGGATCCGAGGATATCGAAAGCGCGTTTCCAGCGCGGGAACGTGAGAGGGATGACGACGCCGGCCCGCCTGTCGCTGGCCCGCCGCCCCATGCGCCCCTCGATCGGGCGATAGCCGGCCTTGCGTCTTTCGCCAACGCGGCGCTCCTTGATGACGCCGGAAGGCAGGGCGGCAACGTCTTTCTCGGCCTGCTTTGCCGCCGGTATCAGACCGGCGAGCACCGGATATTCGGCGAGGTTACGCATTACTTACACCTCACGATGGGGAACGTGCATCGATCGCGTCCGCTTCCCGACTATTGTCTCGTTTCCGCCGCTTTCCCTCCCCATTAACCAAGTAAGCTTCTCGGTGGAAAATTCACATTGCGCGCATTTTCAAGATCGCAAACCAGTGGTAGCTTTCTTACCGCCGTGCAATTTTGAATTAAGTTCCCGGCCACGCACCCGTCTTCCGGCAGAAACTCTGTCGGCAGACACCCCGAAAACAGGATGCGGCGATGGCTCAAGACAGAGCAGCTCTTGCCGAAGCGGCTGCGCCAAATCTCGAACGAACCACCGATCATGCGATCGTAGAGGTGCCCCGCGCCAGATGGCGGGGGCAGGTACGCCACGGTCTCGTCTACGCAACCCTTGTGGTTTTTTGCGGAGCCTTCTGGGTCACCGCTTTCTATTTTTTCCTTTGAGAGGCTTTTGCCTTCTTGGTCAGATGGGGCTTGCATCCGCGCTTGCGCGAATGCTGTTGTCGTTGTTCCTTGATCAGCCAGAACTGCCGGTGTCGTTGAAGCGGCCTTCGTCGTCCTGATTGGGCAGGTCGTCGATTGCCGCAGGCGCGATCTGGGCGAATTCCTCAAGACAAATCGCCAGCCGGCGATTTTCCGATTCGAGGATTGCCTGGTTGATTGCGTCGGCGATTGCCGGATCGGCATTCTGCACGATCTGATAGATCTGCCGGCATTCCCGCCTCAGCTCGTTCTCGCTGAGGCCGTTTGCGGCATCGGCCAGTTGACGCGCCACGCGGGCGGCTTCCTGACCGCTTGTATTCGCCGCGACCTGCAACCTCTCGGCACCTCCGGCACCCTGGGCGAAAGCCGCAGCACCACTCATCAGTATTGCGGCAGCAGCCGCAAGGGACTTAAACGCATTACTCATTTGATCCCCCATTTTTGACTAAATTAATATTTAATTAACTTATGGTCAAGTTAAACTATCATTTAGCATGAGTACGAAATGTCGCATTCTATACATAGGGTAAATTTCGTTTATTACGTAAGTTGTAGTGAAACATATCAGCCGCGTTGCTATATATTATGTAAGATCAACTGAGCGCGAACTGAAAATTCAAGAATTTGAAGGAATATATCCACGCAGTTTCAGGTCCGCAATTCTGACAAGAACAAGGAAGTTAGTTCTATTTTAGAGGTATTTTTTGGGAAATTTCACTCTGGCGGCACTCAAAGCCACAAAAAACCACACGCACATCGTGACGAACGACGTAGCGAATGCGCAGATTTCCGGCTGCGCCCAAACCTGGTCGCAATTTCCCGCTGCGGGGCGGCCCGCCAATTTATCCCGCGCCGCACATCCAGGACACAGGGCGGCGATCGCGTTGATTCGCGTCATTGCCAACGCATTCCTCCCTACCTCCAAAAGAGGCTGATTCTGCATTGCACAAAATTTAGCTTTGCCTTGTTTGTCGGCATGCGCAAAATTGAGGCATGCCTGACGCTGCCCTGAAAATCCTGGTCATCGACGAAAACCGCATCCGCGCATCGATCATCGAGACGGGGCTGCGGGAAGCGGGGCATGACGCCGTCTTCGTGCTGCATGCGCTTCAGGGCGCGGCGCGCAAGATTGCCGATATCGATCCGGACGTCATCGTCATCGACCTGGAAAACCCCAATCGCGACATGCTGGAGGCGATGTTCCAGCTGTCGCGGTCCATCCGCCGCCCGATCGCCATGTTCGTCGACCAGTCGGACACCAGTTCCATCGAGGCGGCGATCGAGGCCGGCGTGTCGGCCTATGTCATCGACGGGCTGAAGCGCGAGCGCGTCAAGCCGATCCTCGATATGGCGATCATGCGATTCAATGCCTTTTCCCGGCTGGAACGCGACCTGGAGGCCGCCCGCAGCGAATTGCAGGAGCGCAAGCTCGTCGACCGGGCCAAGGGCATCCTGATGGCCTCGCGCGGCCTGAGCGAGAGCGAAGCCTATACCCTCATCCGCAAGACGGCGATGAACCAGAACAGGAAGATCGGCGAGATCGCGCAAAGCCTGATCACCGCCGCCGACCTCCTGGGAGGCTCGCTATGACCGCGCCTTTCCAGGTCATTGCCGGCTTCCTGCCGCTTCTCGACAGCGCCGTTCTCGTTGCCGCCCGCGAAAAGGGCTTTGCCGGGCGCGAGGGCGTGGACCTGTCGCTCACCCGCGAGATCTCCTGGGCCAATATCCGCGACCGCATGGCGGTCGGGCATTTCCATGCCGCCCAGATGCTGGCGCCGATGCCGATTGCCGCCAATCTCGGGCTCACGGCCCTTGCCGTGCCGCTGATCGCGCCGATGGCGCTCGGCCTCGGCGGCAATGCGATCACCGTCTCCGCCGCCCTGTGGCGCGCACTTGCCGATCGCGGAGCGGCAGGCAACCTCGATCCTGCCTCGACGGGCGCCGCCATGAAGGCGGTCATTGCCGAAAGACGCCTGGAGGGCGCGAGCGCCCTGCGCCTTGCCGTCGTCCATCCGCATTCGGGACACAATTACGAACTGCGCTACTGGCTGGCGGCCAGCGGCATCGATCCGGACCGCGACGTCGAGATCGTCATCGCCCCGCCGCCGCTTCTTCCCGATGCGCTCGCCACCGGCGCCATCGACGGCTACTGCGTCGGCGAGCCCTGGAATACGGTTGCCGTGCGTGCGGGTTTCGGGCGCATCGCCACCGTCAAGCAGGCGATCTGGCGGGCAAGCCCGGAAAAGGTGCTGGCCGTCCATGCCGGCTGGGCGGCGGAGAACGGCGAGGCGCTCGCCGCCCTGATCCGCGCCCTTTATCGCGCCGCGCAATGGGCTGGCGATCCGGCCAATCACGAGGAGCTGGCGGAAATCCTGAGCCTCAGCATCTATCTCGGCGGCAGTCCGGCGGCCTTGCTTCCCGCCTTGAGCGGGCGTCTCGATCTTGGAACGGGCAGCCAGGCGGAAGTCGGGGGCTTCTTCTCACCCTTCGCGGATTTCGCGACCTTCCCCTGGCAAAGCCACGCCCTGTGGTTCTACAGCCAGATGGCGCGCTGGAAAGACGCGGATTTCAGGCGTCACGATCTCGAGAAGGTCATCGCATCGTACCGGCCGGACCTCTACCGCGCGGCGCTCTCGCCCATCGGCGTTGCGCTGCCGGACCGCGACTGGAAGATCGAGCACGGCTTCTTCGACAAAAAGGCCTTCGATCCGGCCGACATCGAGGCCTATCTCGCCGCGCAGAAGGCGAGCCTCGAAGCAACTGCCTGATTTTGCGCAGCGCACAAAATTTCAGCATTCCGCAGAGGAAAATGAACAGAGGAGCGCCATCCGCCCAAATGAAGGTGCCGCCTCTTCCAGACGCCGATCGTTGAATCTCAAGCAGGAATCCCGTCCCGGCTCAACTGGCACGCATCCTGCTTTGATGAATTCCAGATCTCACGTACGGGATCACGATATCGCGCCCAAGGACGGGCGCCCAGGCAAAGCCGCCAGAGCGATGATGCGCTGCAATACAGCGCCCTCATCCGACTCTGGCGGCTTTTTTCGTTTCTGCACCGCCAACCGGCCGCCTCCCGGCCGACATGAGGAGCGCAATATGCAGGATTACACGGCCAAAGCCCGGCGTCTTCGGATCGCCGCCCTATTTGCCGCCGCCTTCGGCGTTTCCGCGACCCTTGCCGGGCCCGCGCTTGCCGAGATCCTCGACCTTGAGAAAGACGAGCTGAAATTCGGCTTCATCAAGCTCACCGACATGGCACCGCTCGCCATCGCCTACGAGAAGGGCTTCTTCGAGGACGAGGGCCTGTTCGTCACGCTGGAGGCGCAGGCCAACTGGAAGGTGCTGCTCGACCGGGTGATCACCGGCGAGCTCGACGGCGCGCACATGCTGGCCGGCCAGCCGCTTGCCGCCACCATCGGCTTCGGCACCAAGGCGCATATCGTCACCCCCTTCTCCATGGACCTGAACGGCAACGGCATCACCGTTTCCAACGAGGTCTGGGAGATGATGAAGCCGCATATTCCCGCCGGCGAGGACGGCAAGCCGGTCCACCCGATCAAGGCGGATGCGCTGAAGCCCGTGGTCGAGAAGTTCAAGGCGGACGGCAAGCCGTTCAACATGGGCATGGTCTTCCCGGTCTCCACCCACAATTACGAGCTTCGCTACTGGCTGGCGTCGGGCGGCATTCACCCCGGCTTCTATTCGACCAGCGACATTTCCGGCCAGATCAAGGCCGACGCGCTCCTGTCCGTCACCCCGCCGCCGCAGATGCCGGCGACGCTGGAGGCCGGCACGATCCATGGCTACTGCGTCGGCGAGCCGTGGAACCAGCAGGCGGTGTTCAAGGGCATCGGCGTTCCCGTCATCACCGACTACGAGATCTGGAAGAACAATCCGGAGAAGGTCTTCGGCCTGACGAAGGAATTCGCGCAAGAAAATCCCAACACCACGCTGGCCGTCACCAAGGCGCTGATCCGCGCGGCCAAGTGGCTTGACGAGAACGACAACGCCAACCGCGCCGAGGCCGTCGAGATCCTGTCGAAGTCCGAATATGTCGGCGCCGACGCCGAGGTCATCGCCAATTCGATGACCGGCACCTTCGAATACGAGAAGGGCGACAAACGCGACGTTCCCGACTTCAACGTCTTCTACCGCTACTACGCCACCTATCCCTACTATTCCGACGCCGTCTGGTACCTGACCCAGATGCGCCGCTGGGGCCAGATCGCGGAGACGAAGGACGACGGCTGGTACGCGGAAACGGCGAAGTCGGTCTACCGCCCCGACATCTATCTTCAGGCGGCGAAGCTGCTCGTCGAAGAGGGCCTTGCCGAGGAAACCGACTTTCCCTTCGGCACCGACGGCTACCGCGAGCCGACCGACGCCTTCATCGACGGCGTCCCCTATGACGGCCGCAAGCCCAACCAGTACATCGACTCCCTGCCGATCGGCCTGAAATCCGGCCAGACGATCGAAGGCAGCGACGTGGTCGGCGGCTGATTTCCCGAAAGCCTTGCGCGCCGGATTGCGGACATCCGGCGCGCCCTTTTCTCACCCGATAGGGAACACGCGACCCATGACCAACGCCACCGAGCATGCCGGCTTCGAAAAGGACTTCGCCCGCGCCGAGCGCCGCGAACGCCTTTTCGCCCGCATCCACCGTTCCGCCCGCTGGTTCGATGCCCTGGGCCTCGCCTTCGTCACGCCGCTCCTGAAGATGGCCGCCGGCGACAATCCGCGAGAACAGCTGGGCGAACTGAAACGCGTTCTGGTGATCCCTCTCATCGGCATTGCGCTGTTTCTTACCGCCTGGGCCTGGCTTGCGCCCAAGGTCGAGACCTCGCTCGGCGCCATTCCCGGCCCCGTCCAGGTCTTCGAGCAGGCCGTCAACCTGTGGGACGACCACAAGGCGGAGCGCGCAAGTGCGGCCGCCTTCTACGAACGCCAGGAGGCGCGCAACGCCAAGCTGGAAGCGGAAGGCAAGTCGGACCGCATCAAGTGGCGCAGCTATACCGGCAAGCCCACCTTCCTCGACCAGATCGCCACGTCGCTGCTGACGGTCGGCCTCGGCTTTCTCATCGCGACCCTCGTCGCCGTTCCTGTCGGCATCGCCTGCGGGCTGTCGAAGACGGTCAACGGCGCCGTCAATCCGCTGATCCAGATCTTCAAGCCGGTCTCGCCGCTCGCCTGGCTGCCGATCGTGACGATGATCGTCTCCGCGCTCTATCTCGACCCGAGCGAGGAATTGCCGAAGTCGCTGGTGATTTCCGCCGTCACCGTCACGCTCTGCTCGCTGTGGCCGACGCTGATCAACACAGCCCTCGGCGTCGCCTCCATCGACAAGGACCTCGTCAATGTCGGCCGCGTGCTTCAGCTTTCCACGCCGGTCACGATCCGCAAGCTGGTGCTGCCGTCGGCCCTGCCCCTCATCTTCACCGGGCTGCGCCTGTCGCTCGGCGTGGGCTGGATGGTGCTGATCGCGGCCGAAATGCTCGCCCAGAACCCGGGCCTCGGCAAATTCGTCTGGGACGAGTTCCAGAACGGCTCCTCCCAGTCGCTCGCCCGCATCATGGTGGCCGTCATCGCCATCGGCCTCATCGGCTTCATGCTGGACCGCATCATGTACGCGCTCCAGTCCGCCTTCACCTTCTCCGCCAGCCGCTGAGGAGCGCCAGATGAGCTTCCTGGAAATCTCCGGCCTGTCGAAAAGCTACGGCGAGGGCGCTGCCCGCACGCAAGTGCTTTCAGACATCAACCTGAAGGTCGCCGAGGGCGAATTCATCGCCATCGTCGGCTTCTCCGGCTCCGGCAAGACGACGCTGATCTCGCTGCTGGCCGGACTGATCGACCCGGACGAAGGCGGCGTCATCCTGCGCGGCAGGCAGGTGACGGGCCCCGGCCCGGACCGCGGCGTCGTCTTCCAGTCCTATTCGCTGATGCCCTGGCTGACGGTCCACGGCAACGTGGCGCTGGCCGTCGACAGCGTGGCGAAAGGCAAGAGCCGGAAGGAACGCGGCGAGATCTGCCGCCGCTATATCGACATGGTCGGCCTTTCCCATGCCGTCGACCGCAAGCCGTCGGAACTTTCCGGCGGCATGCGCCAGCGCGTGGCGGTTGCCCGGGCGCTTGCCATGCGGCCCGACATCCTGCTGATGGACGAGCCGCTTTCGGCGCTCGACGCGCTAACGCGCTCCAAGCTGCAGGACGAATTCGCGGCGATCTCCGAGCAGGAAAAGAAGACGATCATCCTCATCACCAACGACGTGGACGAGGCGATCTTCCTGGCCGACCGCATCGTGCCGCTGAAGCCGGGGCCGAAGGCGACGCTCGGCCCCTCCTTCCGCGTCGACCTGCCGCGCCCGCGCGACCGGTCCGCCATGAACTCCGATCCGGAATTCATCCGGTTGAGAAGCGAGGTTACGAATTACCTCATTTCGGTCGGCGCCGAGCGCGAGACGGCCAGCGAGCGGGAGATCGTCCTCCCCAATGTCGTGCCGATCACCCGGACCGGGAAGCTTCCCCCCGCCTACGAGAAGGCCGCCGCCTCGCCGATCGAGGAGCGCTATGCGGAGTTTTCGGCGGTCCGCAAGGTCTATCCCACGCCCAAGGGTCCGCTCACCGTTGTCGACGGCTTCGACCTGAAGATCAGGAAGGGCGAATTCATCACGCTGATCGGCCATTCCGGCTGCGGCAAGTCGACCGTGCTTTCCATGGCCGCCGGCCTCAACCCGATCTCGTCGGGCGGCATCGTCCTTGACGGCAAGGAGGTCGCGGGCGCGGGGCCCGACCGCGCGGTGGTCTTCCAGGCGCCCTCGCTGATGCCCTGGCTGACGGCGAAGGAAAACGTCGCGCTCGGCGTCGACCGCGTCTATCCGAAGGCGATGCCCGCCGAGCGCAAGGACGTGGTGGAATATTATCTCCAGCGCGTCGGCCTGGGGGACGCGATGGACCGGCTCGCCGCCGATCTGTCCAACGGCATGAAGCAGCGCGTCGGCATCGCCCGCGCCTTCGCCCTCTCGCCCAAGCTGCTGTTGCTCGACGAGCCCTTCGGCATGCTCGACAGCCTGACCCGCTGGGAGTTGCAGGACGTGCTGATGGACGTGTGGGCTCGCACCAGCGTCACCGCGATCTGCGTCACCCACGACGTGGACGAGGCGATCCTGCTCGCCGACCGGGTGGTGATGATGTCGAACGGGCCGAACGCGAAGATCGGCAACATCATGGAAGTCGACCTGCCACGTCCCCGCTCGCGCAAGGCGCTGCTGTCCCACCCCGACTACTACGCCTATCGCGAGGAACTTCTCGACTTCCTCGAAGCCTACGAGGGCGGCGCCAATCCGGCGCCCGAGACGCTTGCCGCCATTTCCGCGAAGCGCGCCGCGCGCGTCGGCAGCCGTCAAGCAATCCCGCCCACCGCGGCAGCCGAATAGGAGGCCTCCATGGAAGCCAGACAGATCGAACTCGTTCAGGCGTCCTTCGCCGAAGTCGCCCCAATCGCCGACACCGCCGCCGGCATTTTCTACACCCGCCTCTTCGACATCGCGCCGGAAGTCCGGCCGCTGTTCAAAAGCGACCTTTCAGAGCAGGGCCGCAAGCTGATGGCGACGCTCGGCACCGTGGTGCGGGGCCTGGGCAATCTCGAGCAGTTGCTGCCGATCGCCCGCGGCCTCGCCGCCCGTCACGTCGACTACGGCGTGCGGCCGGAACACTACCAGCCGGTCGGCGAGGCGCTGATCTACACGCTGCAGACCGGCCTGGGCGAGAAGTTCACCGAAGAAACCAAACAGGCCTGGCTCGCCGCCTATGGCGCCCTTTCGGGCGCGATGATCGCCGAGGCCTACGGCCGACGGGCCGCCGAATAGAGGTTAAAGCCATGACCGAGAAACTCGTCATCGTCGGCAATGGCATGGCGCCGGGGCGGATGCTGGAGCATCTCTTCGAATGCGCTCCCGGCCGCTTCGACGTCACCATTTTCAATGCCGAACCGCGCGTCAATTACGACCGCATCCTGCTGTCGCCGGTCCTGTCCGGCGAAAAGAGCTTCGAAGAGATCGTCATCCACGGCGACGGCTGGTACATCGACAACGGCATTACCCTCTACAAGGGGCACAAGATCGTCGGGATCGACCGCGCCGCAAAGACCGTGCGCTCCGAACACGGCGAGGTCGCGCCCTACGACAAGCTGGTGATCGCCACCGGCTCCGTGCCCTTCATCATCCCCGTGCCGGGCCACACCCTGCCCGGCGTGCTGACCTATCGCGACCTCGACGACGTCCAGGCGATGATGCTGGCGGCGAAGTCGCGCGGCCGGGCCGTCGTCATCGGCGGCGGGTTGCTGGGTCTCGAGGCCGCCGCCGGCCTGCAGGCACAGGGGATGGAGGTTACCGTCATCCATCTGATGCCGACCCTGATGGAACGCCAGCTCGACCCTGCCGCCGGCTACCTGCTGCAGAAGGAACTCGAAAGCCGCGGCATCGAGGTCCTGACCAAGGCAAGCACCAGGGCGATCCACGGCGAGGGCCGTGTGCAATCGGTGGAGCTTGAGGACGGCACCGTGATCCCCGCCGATCTCGTGGTCATGGCGGTCGGCATCCGGCCCAACGCCTTCCTCGGCAAGGAGGCCGGGCTTGAGGTCAATCGCGGTATCGTCGTCGATGCTCGCATGCAGACCTCCGATCCGGATATCCTGGCGCTTGGCGAATGCGCCGAGGTCGGCGGCCTTACCTACGGCCTCGTCGCCCCCCTCTACCAGATGGCCAACGTCGCCGCCCGTCACCTTGCCGGCGAGATCGGCCCGGTCTTTTCCGACCAGGCGATGGCGACACGGCTCAAGGTCACCGGCGTCGACCTCTATTCGGCCGGCGATTTCGCGGAAGGGGACGACCGCGAGGAGATCGTGCTGCGCGACGCGTCCGCCGGCGTCTACAAGCGCCTCGTGCTGAAGGATGACCGCATCATCGGCGCAGTGCTTTACGGCGAGGCGGCGGACGGTCCGTGGTTCTTCGACCAGATCCGCAACCGCACCGACATTTCCGCGATGCGCGAAACCCTGATCTTCGGCCAGGCCTATCAAGGGGGCGCCCCCCTGGACCCTATGGCGGCCGTTGCAGCCTTGCCGGATGAGGCGGAAATCTGCGGCTGCAACGGCGTCTGCAAGGGCAAGATCGTTGGCGCGATCAAGGACAAGGGCCTGACATCGCTTGACGACGTGCGCGCCCATACCAAGGCGTCCGCTTCCTGCGGCACCTGCTCCGGCCTCGTCGAGCAGCTGATGGCACTGACCCTCGGCGATGCCTTCAACCCGCAGGCCGTCAAGCCGATGTGCGGCTGCACCGATCTCGGCCATGGCGACGTGCGCCGCCTGATCAGGGCGAAGACGCTGAAATCCATTCCCGCCGTCATGCAGGAACTGGAGTGGAAGACCTCGCACGGCTGCGCCAAGTGCCGGCCGGCGCTCAACTACTACCTCGTCTGCGACTGGCCGCAGGACTATGCCGACGACTACCAGTCGCGCTTCATCAACGAGCGCGTCCACGCCAACATCCAGAAGGACGGCACCTATTCCGTCGTACCGCGCATGTGGGGCGGCGTGACCTCGGCCAAGGAGCTGCGCGCCATTGCCGACGTGGTCGAGAAGTTCGACATCCCGACGGTCAAGGTCACCGGCGGCCAGCGCATCGACATGCTGGGCGTGAAAAAGGAAGACCTGCCCGCCGTCTGGGCCGATCTCGGCAAGGCCGGCTTCGTCTCCGGTCATGCCTATGCCAAGGGCCTGCGCACCGTGAAGACCTGCGTCGGCTCCGAATGGTGCCGCTTCGGCACGCAGGATTCCACCGGCCTTGGCATCCGCCTCGAGAAGTTCATGTGGGGCTCATGGACGCCGGCCAAGGTCAAGCTGGCCGTGTCCGGCTGCCCGCGAAACTGCGCCGAGGCGACCTGCAAGGATGTCGGCGTCATCTGCGTCGATTCCGGTTTCGAGATCCATTTCGCCGGTGCTGCCGGTCTCGACATCAAGGGCACGGAAGTGCTCGGACTGGTGAAGACGGAGGACGAGGCGCTCGAACATATCGTGGCGCTCGTCCAGATGTATCGCGAGCAGGGCCACTATCTCGAACGCATCTACAAGTGGGCGAAGCGCGTCGGCATTGAGGAGATCCGGGAGCAGATCCTGAACGATGCCGACCGGCGGCGGGACTATTTCGACCGCTTCGTCCATTCCCAGAAATTTGCCCAGGTCGACCCCTGGTCGGAGCGCGTCTCCGGCAAGGACAAGCACGAATTCAAGCCAATGGCGACACTGACCATGGAGGCGGCGGAATGAACATGGCCGTTCAGACCTGGATCGAGATCGGACAGCTTGCCGATATCCCGCCGCTCGGCGCGCGCTGCGTGAAGACGCCGCATGGCCGGGTCGCCGTCTTCCGCGCCGCCGACGACCGCGTCTTCGCCATCGAGGACCGCTGCCCGCATCGCGGCGGCCCCCTGAGCCAGGGCATCGTCCACGGCAATGCGGTGACCTGTCCGCTGCACAACTTCGTCATCTCGCTGGAGACCGGCGAGGCGCAGGGCGCCGACGAGGGATCGGTGGCGACCTTTGCCGTCAGGGTCGAGGACGGCCGGCTTTTCCTGCATGCCGACGCCCTGCGGCGACTGGTTGCGTAAGGGAGGCTGCGCCAGGGGATGAAAGACGCGATGAACGACGCAAGGAAAGAGGTCAAGACCACCTGTCCCTATTGCGGCGTCGGCTGCGGTGTCATCGCCACCGTCGGCGAAGACGGCGCGTTTTCCGTGCGCGGCGATCCCGACCACCCGGCGAATTTCGGCCGCCTCTGTTCCAAGGGCTCGGCCCTTGCCGAAACGATAGGGCCGGAGGGCCGACTGCTGGAACCCGAAGTGATGGGCGAACGGACAGACTGGGACACCGCGCTTTCCTTCGTTGCCGACCGTTTTTCCGAGACCATTGCCGAGCACGGGCCCGACTCGGTCGCCTTCTATGTTAGCGGCCAGCTTCTCACCGAGGATTATTACGTCGCCAACAAGCTGATGAAGGGCTTCATCGGCTCCGCGAATATCGACACCAATTCCCGCCTGTGCATGGCCTCCTCGGTCGCCGGCCACCGCCGAGCCTTCGGCTCCGATACGGTGCCGGGAACCTACGAGGATCTGGAGCTTGCCGACCTCGTCGTCATCGTCGGCTCCAACATGGCCTGGTGCCATCCTGTCCTCTACCAGCGCCTGGCGGCCGCGAAACAGGCAAGGCCGGGGACAAGGGTCGTGCTGGTCGATCCGCGCCGGACCATGACCGCCGATATCGCCGATCTTCACCTTCCCCTGAAGCCGGACAGCGACATCGCCCTCTTCAATGGACTGCTGCGCTTTCTCGCGGCACCGGAGGGGAGCAAGAGCGACACGGCGGGACGCCCAGCACCTGTCGACGCCGATTATGTGGCAAGCCATACCGAGGGCTTCGACGAGGCGCTCGAAGCCGCCCTTGCCTACGATATGGCGCGGGTCAGCCGCGAAACGGGCTTGGACGAAGCTCAACTGGCCGAATTCTATGAACTTTTCGCGGGGACGGAGAAAGTCGTCACCCTTTATAGCCAGGGCGTCAACCAATCCGTCGTCGGCACCGACAAGGTCAACGCGATCCTGAATTGCCATCTGGCGACGGGACGCATCGGCAAGGCGGGGTCTGGCCCCTTCTCGCTGACGGGGCAACCCAACGCCATGGGCGGACGCGAAGTCGGTGGCCTTGCCAACATGCTCGCCGCGCACATGGCAATCGAAAACCCGCAACATCGCCAGATCGTTCAGGAATTCTGGGGCTCCCCGACGGTCGCGACAACGCCGGGCAAGAAGGCGGTCGATCTCTTCACCGCCATCGAGGCCGGGGATATCAAGGCGGTCTGGGTAATGGCGACCAATCCGGTCGACAGCATGCCGGATGCGGACGGCGTCGCCCGCGCGCTTGCCGCCTGTCCCCTCGTCGTCGTCTCGGATGTCGTCGCCGAAAACGACACGCTGCCCTTCGCGCATGTGCGCCTGCCCGCCGCCGCCTGGGCGGAAAAGGACGGCACGGTCACCAATTCGGAGCGCAGGATCTCCAGACAACGCAAGGTGTTATCGCTGCCGGGCAAGGCGAGGCACGACTGGTGGATCGTCTGCGAGGTGGCGAGACGCATGGGCTTTGCCGACGCCTTCGCCTATGCCGGCCCGCACGAAATCTTCGCCGAGCATGCTGCCATATCCTCGTATCGCAACGACGGGTCGCGCGCCTTCGACATCGGCGCCCATGCCGCCGTCGACCGGTCCGCCTATGACGGACTTGCGCCCTTCCAGTGGCCGCAACCGGTTGGCAAGCTTGAGAAAACGACGCGATTTTTCGCCAGGGGCGGCTTTTTTCACCCGGATGGCCGCGCACGGCTTGTCCCTGTCACGTCCCGTTCCGGGCCGGAGGCTTGCAGGGACTTCCCCTTCACCCTGAATACCGGGCGTGTGCGCGACCACTGGCACACGATGACCCGGACCGGCCTGTCCCCCCGGCTGTCCTCGCATCTCGGCGAGCCCTTCGCCGAGCTTCATCCCGCCGATGCCCTGGACCTCGGCGTCGCCGACGCCGATCTCGTCGAGATCGCAAGCCCTTATGGCTCCGTCATCGTCCGTGCGCTGGTCACGGGCCGCCAGCAACAGGGCTCCGTCTTCGTTCCCATGCACTGGACCGGGCAGTTTGCGGCACGTGCGCGGGTCGACACGCTTGTCCCCCCGCGCACCGATCCGCATTCCGGCCAGCCCGCCTCCAAGAACATTGCCGTCCACGTGTCGCGCTTCGCGGCGCAAGCTTATGGATTCGCTGTGCTTTCCAGAAAGCCGGCGGCAATCGACGCCGACTATTGGGCGCTTGCCCGTTGCAAGGGCGGCTATCGGCTGGAATTCGCCAGCGCCCACCCCTTTGACGACCGGGAAGCGCTGCTCCGGCGCTGGTGCGGCGGAACCGGCGAGATTGCCGCCTATCGCGACGCTGCAACCGATGGCTTCCGCGCGGCCGTCTTTGAAGGCGGTCGTCTCCTCGGCGCGCTCTTCACCGCCCGAGAACCCGTTGCCGTTTCAAGGGCCTGGGCGGCCTCGCAACTGATTGCAGATCACGGGAACGGCGCCCGCCGCGCCTTGGTCGTCGCCGGCAGGTCCGGCAGCCGAAAGCCCGATCCCGGCGCCCTCGTCTGCTCCTGCTTCGGCGTCGGCGCGAACGATATTCTCGGCGCGATTGCCGGCGGCTGCCACAGCATCGAAGCCATCGGTCAGCAGGTGAAGGCGGGTACGAATTGCGGCTCCTGCCGGTCGGAAATCAAGGTCCTGCTCGACCGCAGTCTTCCCGTCGCCGCCGAATAGCGCCAGCGGGAGCTTTTAGAGCCGAACCCGCGGCCGGCGCACGGGTACACATTTCCGCGATCAACCTGCCATTCCTGCGTCGCACGGCGACACGGCTTGCGAAATCATGACACGCAAGCGCATTGTCCGATTACTTGTGATTTCCCCCAATACACCTCAATATCAATTCCGCTGCGGCAACCACCTCAAGTCATCACAAGAATATCAAAATTAACCTTAATATTTCAAAATTTATATCAAACAATAATCAGTGCTACTCCTACAACTTCAGAATGTGTAAGCTAAATTTTGTTCGAATTAGTAGAAACACTGACACGCGAAACCAATAAAAGCCTCATCGAGACACCTTTGAGCATCAAGCTTTATTTCCTGGTCAATAGGTTTGCACCGATATTTGCAATTATGGTTAATAAATCATTTCTTGACTTATTACGATTTATTTAAAATCCTAACGACCAGTTAAGCGCCAATCGGTCGCCCCGCCACCGCATCCTGCGACCCTCCCAGGCTGGCAACCGCATTGCGCGCAACCGGGACCGATGGGTCCTCAAGGCATATGCAGAGGCCAGGATGAACAAGATCAATGGTCAACAAGCCGGGACCTCGCTCCCATCACCCGGCAGCACGGCCATGACCGAACATGCGTTCGTGCGCGCGCCGACCGACATATCAGCGCTCAGCATGGAGCAGCGCGTAGCGGCTGAGCGATATCAGGCGATCGACGTCGATTTCGACCCTTCGCTTGGAACCTACTGGTGCACGATGCGCCCGGAAGGGCACTTGTGCTTCACCCACCAGTTGCTGAGCGATTTCGCCGCCATGCAGGCGTCCATCAGGCGTCTCCACCAGGCCTATGACCGGCCGGGAGAGGCGCATGAAATGCGGTATTTCGCCCTGCGTTCCGGGCTGCGGGGCGTCTACAATTTCGGCGGCGACCTCAACCTGTTCGTCGACCTGATCCGCGCCGGCGACCGGGAGGGACTGCTGCGTTACGGCAAGGCCTGTATCGGCGTCATTCACACCAATGCGATGGCCATGGACCTTCCCGTCGTCACCATGGCGGTGGTGCAGGGCGACGCGCTCGGCGGCGGTTTCGAATGCGCCTTGTCCTTCGACGTCATCATCGCCGAGCGGCAGGCGAAGTTCGGCTTCCCGGAAGTGCTCTTCAACCTGTTCCCCGGGATGGGCGCCTACAGTTTCCTGTCGCGCCGCCTCGACGGAAGCCGGGCCGAGCGGATGATCCTCAGCGGGCGTATCCACACGGCCGAGGAACTCTATGAGATGGGCCTGATCGATATCCTGTGCGAAGAGGACCAGGGCCAAGTCGCGGCTCTGGACTACATTGCGCGCAACAGCCGCCGGCACAACGCCCATCAGGCGATCTATCACGCCAGGCGACGGGTGCAGCCGCTCCCCTTCGAAGAGCTGGAGCAGGTGGTCGAGCTCTGGGTGGACGCCGCCATGCAGCTCAGCGAAGCCGATATGCGCAAGATGCTTCGCCTGACGACGGCGCAGGATCGCAGGCGACTCGGAACCGGCTCGCTCGGTACGACGGGGATCTTCAATCAGATCTAGGGTCCGTAGCCTGGTGTCAGGCTTCCCGCTTGATTTCCAGTTCTTTCAGCCGCGTTTCGAGGATCGGGGCCGCGTGGTCGATGAAGGCTCGGACCTTGCCCGCAAGCGAACGCCCCTGCGGATAGACCAGGCTCACGGGAACCGGGCCGGGCATGAAGCGGTCGAGCACGAGGCGTAACCGCCCCGCCTCGACCGCATCCTTCACCATGTAGGACAGCGCCATGAAGACACCGCCGCCGCGCTCGGCCTCGGCGATCGCGGCGGCGGCATCGTTGACGTCGAGCCGCGGGCGGGCTGTGACGGTCAGTTCGCGCGCGCCATCCACGAAGCGCCAGTCGTCGGAATGCGCCAGGGCGCGCGCGCCGATCGTGACGTGGTCACGGATGTCCGCGGGCTTTTCAAGAGGCGGCGCGCTCGCCAGATATTCGGGGCTTGCGGCAAGCACCCTTCTCACAGAGCCCACCTTGCGCGCCACCAGGGTGCTGTCGGGCAGATGGGCAATCCGAACCGCAACGTCGATGCCCTCCTCGACAATGTCCACGACACGGTCGAGGCAGAGGAGACTTGCCGAAATGCGGGGATGCTCATCGAGAAAGGTGGAAAGGATCGGCATCACGCAGATCCGGCCGAAGGTGACCGACGACGTTATCCGCAAATGCCCGCTCGGCGCCTCCGCCCGGCCGGCAATGCCCTGCTCCACGCTCTCGATATCCGAAAGGATGCGCCTGCATTCGCCGAGATAGCCCTCGCCCGCCTCGGTGAGCGAAAGGCGTCGCGTCGTGCGGTTGATCAGGCGGGCTCCAAGCCGTTCCTCCAGAGCCGACACCGCCCGTGTCACCGCCGGCGGCGACAGGGAGAGCCTCTTTGCACCTTTCGCAAAGCTGCCCGCCTCGGCAACTGCCACGAAGACGCTCATCATGTGCAGCCGATCCATCTATCATTCCTGATTTCGGAATAATATTTTGCGATAATCGTCTATTCCTGCGCGACACGCAATCATGCATCTTATAGCCATGCGGCGGGCGCCGAGCAGCCGCATCCAACTATTCAAGGTCGCGGGCCCTGTAGCCACGCGCCGCCTTCCTCCGCTTCACTGTTGAAAGGACGACCCATGACCGCGCCGATCAAGCTTTACCGCAATCCGCTTTCCGGCCACTGCCACCGGGTGGAACTGTTTCTCTCCATCCTCGGCCAGCCGGTCGAATTCATTGATCTCGACATGGGCAACGGCGCGCATCTGAAGCCGGACTATCTGGCACTGCATCCTTTCGGCCAGGTGCCGGCGATCGATGACAACGGCACTGCCGTTTGGGACAGCACCGCAATTCTCGTCTATCTCGCCCGCAAATACGACAAAAGCGGCCGCTGGATGCCGGAAGAAAAGGCGGTCGAAATCCAGCAGTGGCTGTCGATTGCCTCGCATCTGCTGGCAAACGGGCCTGCGGCCGCCCGCCTCGTCACGGTATTCGGCGCCAACGTCGACCACGAGCGGGCCAAGACGATCGCCCACCGCCTCTTCGAGGGCTTGGACAAGGAGCTGGCCGGCCGCGCGTTCCTGACCGGCGACGAGGCCACAATCGCCGACATCGCCTTCTACGCCTACACGGCCCATGCGCCGGAAGGCGAAGTCTCGCTCGAGCCTTACGCGAACATCCGTGCCTGGCTGAAGCGCGTGGAAGCGCTGGACGGCTTCGTACCGATGCCGAAGACCGCCGTCGGTCTCGCCGCCTGAGGCCGGCCTGAATACGGATTGAACTTGCCGCTGCGTGCGGCTTTACGCTGACCGCGATGCCCGCCCTCCCGTGAAGGCGGGCATCCGCTGGTTTCTGAAGGGATCGGAAAAATGGCCACGACTTCGAACGATGCAGGCAAGCCCTCGCCCTTCCATCGCGGCGAGAAGGCGATACAGGAGCGTGTCGGCGTTTCCGAGCAGATCGAGACCTTCGGCCGCATGGCGATCCGCAAGTTCATGCCCGATCAGCACCGCAGTTTCTTCAATCAGCTGCCGTTCATCGTGCTGTCCGGTCTCGACAGGGACGGCTGGCCGAGGCCTGCCATCCTGAGCGGGCCTCCGGGCTTCGTCGCCACGCCCGACCGCCAGAGCGTCTCGATCGCGTCCCGTCCCGTGAAGGGCGACCCGTTCGAAGACGCCCTCGTCCCCGGCTCGAAGATCGGCGGCCTCGGGATCGAACTGCCGACGAGGCGGCGCAACCGCTTCGCCGCCACGGTTTCGTCCTATGGCGACACGCTGGAGCTTGCGCTCGATCAGTCCTTCGGAAACTGCCCGCAATATATCCAGACGCGGAACCTGGCCTTTGTCCGCGATCCGAAGGATCACGGCTTCACGCCCGAGCACGCGCGCATGTCCGAATTCGACGAGGAGGCGCTGCGCCATATCTCGACGGCGGATACCTTCTTCATCGCGAGCGTCGCACCGAACGACGGCGAGGAAGGCAGTGACGAAACAGGCGTGCTCGGCGCCGACATTTCCCATCGCGGCGGCAAGCCCGGTTTCGTGCGTATCGACGACAGCCGGACGCTCACCATCCCCGATTTCGCGGGCAATCTCTTCTTCAACACCTTCGGCAACATTCTGCTCAACCCGAGGACGGGACTGCTGTTCCCCGATTTCGCGACCGGCGACGTCCTCATTCTGGCGGGCGACGCAGAAGTGATCTTCGAGGACCGGGAAATCGCTGCCTTCCGGGGCGCCGAGCGGCTGCTGCGGTTCCGCCTCGACCACGCGATCCGGCTGCGCCGGGCGCTGCCCTTCCGCTTCGAATTCGGCTCCTATTCGCCGAATTCCCTGATCACCGGCGACTGGAAGGAAGCCTCCGCGGCGCTGGCGGCCGAACAGTCGCGCAACCGCTATCGTCCCTTCGTGGTGCGCAAGATCGTGCAGGAAAGCACCATCGTGCGCTCCTTCTACCTGGAAGCCGCGGACGATGGCGGGTTGCCCGCCTTCAAGGCCGGCCAGTTCCTCCCCATCCGGGTGACGCCGGAGGGCGCGCAGGAAGCGGTCACACGAACCTACACGCTATCGGGCGTTCCGGGCGACAAGATGCTGCGCATCAGCGTGAAGCGCGAGGAAAACGGCCTTGTCAGCCGCCATCTGCACGATCATGTGCGCGAAGGCGACATCATCGAAGCGCTGGCACCGCGCGGCCAGTTCACGATCGACACCGCGCATGGCCGGCCCGTGGCGCTGATTGCCGGCGGTATCGGCGTCACGCCGATGATCTCGATGCTGAAACATCTGGTCATCGAGGATTTCCGGCTGCGCAGGCAGAGGCGGATCCACTTCATCCACGCGGCGCGCACGTCGAAGGAGCGCGCCTTCCATGAGGAGGTCCGGCGCATCGCAATGTCGGCCGAGGCCGTGCATCTGCACTTCACGCTGGAACAGCAGCTTGAGGGCGACGAGCCGGGCAAGGATATCCACAGCCGCGGCCGCATCAGCATCGACCTCCTGAAGGCTGTCCTGCCGCTTGACGACTACGACTTCTACATCTGCGGGCCGGCGCCCATGATGCAGTCGCTTTACGACGGGCTGCGCGACATCAATATCGCCGACAACCGTATCCATACCGAAGCCTTCGGCCCGGCATCGCTGAAAAGGCGCCCGGACAGGCACGAGGCGGTCGCGGCCGAAGCCTCGGGAGAGAGCGCAACCGTGCTGTTCGAAAAGAGCGGCAAGGAAATTCGCTGGACGCAGGCGAGCGGCACCCTGCTTGAAGCTGCCGAAGCAGCCGGGCTTTCGCCTCTCTACAGCTGCCGGTCCGGTTCCTGCGGCACCTGCGCGGCACGCCTCAAGGAAGGCAATGTGCACTACATCGACGAGCCGTCCTTCACGCCGGAAGCCGGCACCGTGCTGACCTGCTGCGCGCGCCCCGAGACCGCGCCGGGATCGGGCGAAGCGCGGGTCGTGCTGGAGATTTAGTCATACGGCGACATCTTCCGCGGAAGCGGCCTGTTTTCCTAGCATCAACGGGAAGATGACCGCATATATATCGGGGCGGCGGCGCTTGATTGTTGGCCGCCTCGCCCGTCCGCACGGCACCAATAGCGCCCGACAACTAGACCGCGCACGCATTCAGCCCCTGTTTCAGATGAATCGGCAACGTTAATTGCCTACAGTCGATGGCAAGCTCAATTTCCTCAACGTTATCATTGGTAAGTATTTTCATCCGTAGAAATGCGTAGTAGCGACAAGAAATAATCAAAATTTCTAAATAATGATCAAAGCTCCCGACCTATTCAGCAAATTGAATAGCTAAAAATGCCAGCTAACGGGGAGAGTCCCGTCAGCACAAAGCCGCTAGCAGCGGCAATTCACTCGGGTGTATAGCAATTTTTTTACGAATTCAGAGTTGAATTCCCGTTCATGAAAGAAATTGCTTTCGGTCTCGTATTCGCTGCCCTGGTCGCGCTTGGCGCGGCAGCCTTGGCCGTCCAACCCCGGCCGGACCTCCCGGTTGCCGTTTTCATGGCACCCGGCAGGCCCACGGAAGACGCCCTGCAAGCGGTAGTTGCCGCCGATGGCGTTCTTCTGAGCCAGTTCCCGGTGGTCGTGACGCTTGGCCGCGGTACGCAATTCATCGACCGGCTCTATCAGGCCGGCGCTTTATTCGTTGGCGATGCCACGGCCCTCGGCCTTTGCATCACGCACAGCCAGGAAGGTGCTTCCTATGCTTGGAATTGACGCGATCCGCGGCAAGTTCGCCGTGATTGTAATTTCACTGCTCTGGTTGAACACCACGATCATGGGCGTCATCGCCGCAACCCATGCCAGCCGCGTGGGACTGCCGGTCCTCGCGCTCGGATTGCTTTCGACGGCCGGATCGACCGCCCTGTGGCTGATGCAGCGAACGTCCTGGCTCACGCGCCAGGTGACGTCGGTCGTGGCAATCGGGCATGTGATGCTTCTTGTACTGGCCTTCTCCAACAGTCCGTACCAGATCGACGTTCACATGTATTTCTTCGCCACGCTGGCCATCGTGGCCGGCTGGCTGGACTGGCGGGCCGTGCTGGCGGCGGCCCTTGCGACGATTTTCCATCATCTGGGGCTTAATTTCCTCTACGCCTCGGCGGTGTTCCCCAACGGCGCGAACTTCGCCCGCGTCATGCTGCACGCGACGATCGTCATCATTGAAACCGGGACGCTGATCTGGATGGTGGAGACATTGCGCACGGCCATGCTGAGGGCCGAGACGGAGCGCCACGAGGCCGACGCCGCGCGGCAGCAAGCCGAGCAGTCGCAAAACCGGATCGCCAGCCTGACCCAGGAAGCGGAAGCCGACCGCCGCAAGACGATTTGCGAAATCTCCAACTCCTTCGAGGCCAAGGTCGCTTCGGTGACGGAGCAGATAGCGCCGGCGGTGGCAGGCCTGCAATCGGCGGCAGAGACGATGCTGGGAACGGCAACCGGCACCGGCGCCCGCTTCGAGGACGTGGTTACGACAAGCGGCAAGGCACGGTCCAACATTCAGGCTATCGCCAGTGCGGCGGATGGGCTGCGGCAATCGATCGCGACCATCCGCGAACAGGCATCGAGGTCGCAAAACGAAGCCGAATCCGCCTCGCAGAAAGCCGGCGACGCCGCAAGGACCGTGTCGGAAATGGTTGCCGGCGCCGAAACGATCAGCCAGGTCGTCGACCTGATCCGCTCGATCGCCGAAAAGACCAACCTGCTGGCCCTCAACGCCACCATCGAGTCCGCGCGCGCCGGGGAAGCGGGCAAGGGCTTTGCCGTGGTCGCCCAGGAAGTGAAGCAACTCGCCACCCAGACGGCGACGGCGACCGAGGAGATTTCCGCCCAGATCGCCTCGATCCAGCAGGTCTCCGCCACCGCGCAGGGCTCGATGAACTCGGTTGTCGAGACGATCGAGGCATCGATGCAGATCCTCGTCAGCCTCGGCCAGAGCATCGAGGAACAGCTCCACGCCACGTCGGAGATCTCTCACACGGTGTCGAGGACTGTTGAGGAGACGCTGAACCTCGACGGCTCTGTCGGCGCGATCCACGGCGAGATCAACGACACTGCAACGCAATCGAGAACCGTGATCTCCGCCGCAAGCTCCCTATCCGAACACACGGCGCAGCTGCAAACGGAAATGGCGGAGTTCATACGCATGGTACGCCAGGCCTGATCCGCGCCCGCCACCCCGAAATCGGAAGGCCCGCTTCCCGCCGGAAGCGGGCCTTTTGTTTTAAGCGTCCGGACCCCGGGGCGGCAAAGGGCGGCGGCGCTTCACGCACAAGCCATCGCACTGCAACGGGTCTTGCACCCTGTGCGGAAGCCCTTGCGCTGCCGGACAATCTGGTAAGGCGCACGGACAGGCCCTCGGCAAGAACAACCAAAAATCTATATTGGAATTTTTAATAATCCAAAGATTGCAACGGCAAAACATCCTTTTTGCTCACGACAGAATATTTACCCTTACGCAATTCCATTCCTATTTTCATTGCTTTGAAATAACTTATTAGTTGACTTGTTTTATTTAAAATATGCGACGTATTCCTACGTATTCTTGTGATTAGCATTAAATTAACAAAACAAGAGGTATTGATAATCCATGACTACCATTGGCGTCCCACGCCGGCCTTCGCAAAATGCAGGCTGCGGAAGGTTGGCGGGACGCGAGGTACCGAAAGAATGGACCGCACCGGTTTCCGGCAAGGAAAGCTGTGCTGCGGCAAGAACCAGGAGTTCGACGGTTTCGGAATGCGATAACCGGCGTGATGCGCCGAATTTCCTTCCGGTCTGTCACGACAGTGTGTGCGTTGCCTGAGCGTGGGGCTGCTCAAGCAGAGTGTGAAGTGAGACGAGAGCATGTCCGTAATCGCGGTTGTCGACGACCGGATTATCAATCGCAACTTCTTTTCCCGGCTTGCCCGCTGGGCGGAGGATGGGGTGGAGACGCGCAGCTTCTCCAATCCGTTCGACGCGCTTGAGCATTTCAGAAGTGAAACTCCGGACCTACTGATCACCGACTATCGCATGCCGCAAATGGACGGCGCGGAGTTTACCCGCCGCTTCCGCGACCTGCCGGGCTGCGCCGATATTCCGGTCATGGTGATCACGGCCTTTTCCGACCGCCGCTTCCGCATGCGCGCCCTGGAAGCCGGCGCCACCGACTTCCTGCAAAGTCCGGTCGACCACAGCGAATTCCAGACGCGGGCCCGCAATCTTCTCGCGCTGCGCAAGCGTCAGCTCGCAGTCAAGAGCCGGGCGAATGTGCTCGAACAGGAACTGCAGAACGCAGAGCGGCTCCGGGACGAGGCCCTTCGCGATTCCCGCGAGCGTCTGCTTCAGGTCATCGATACCGTGCCGGTGATGATCAGCGCCGTCGACCGCGCCGGGCGATGCGTGTTCGTCAACGCCTATCACGCGGCGTTCCTGGGCAAGGATGCGGCGGAACTGACGGGACTTCCCCTCTATCAGGCCATGTATCTGCCCGAAATGGCGGACAAGGCCCGGGTCCTCGATATGCGCGTCTTTGACAGCGGCGAGCCGCTCGCGCCCTATGAGGAGGAGATCGGCGACGGTGACGGCAACGTCAGGATTTTCCTGACCCGGAAAGTGCCGCTGAAAGACAATAGCGGCGAAGTCGTCAACGTCATCTCGACGTCGCTCGACATCACCGAAAACAAGCGCGCGGAGGCGCATCTCTACCATATCGCCCATCACGACGCGCTGACTTCCCTGCCGAACCGCACCTTGCTTGCCGAACGCCTCGACGAGGAAATCGGCCGCAACCTCGGCTCGGGAGAGGAATTCGCCCTGCATTTCCTAGATCTCGACCGCTTCAAGGGGATCAACGACGCGCTGGGTCATACGGCCGGCGACCGATTGCTGGAATTTGTCGCCGACAGGCTGAAGGGCTGCGTAAGGGACAAGGATATCGTCGCGCGCCTTGGCGGCGACGAGTTCGCCGTGCTGCAGGTCGGAATCGCGGGAACCGAAGATGCCCTGACGCTTGCCCGGCGCATCATCGAGGAACTGGATGACCCGTTCTATATCAACGGGCAGGAAGTGAAGATCGGTGCCAGCATCGGCATCACCACCTATCCGGCAGACGGCACGTCCTCGGAAGCCCTGCTGCGCAATGCCGACCTCGCCATGTACCGCGCCAAGGCCGAAGGCGGCGGGCTCTATTCCTCCTTCGCCGAAGGCATGGACCAGAATGCCCGCCAGGCGATCGCGCTTGAAGCCGATCTGCGCCGCGCGCTCGGACGCGGCGAACTGGAGCTGCACTACCAGCCGCAGATCCGGCTGAGCGACTGCAAGGTCGTCGGCGTCGAGGCCTTGCTGCGCTGGCGCCATCCCGAGCGCGGGCTGGTTGCTCCGGCTGAATTCTTGCCGCTCGCCGAAGAAAGCGGCATGATCTACGACATTGGGGAATGGGTGCTGAACGAGGCCTGCCAGGAAGCGATGCGCTGGACCGAGCGCGGGCTGGGGGACCTTCGTATTGCCGTCAATATCTCGCCGACTCAATTCCGCAAGCAAAGTGTTGCATCGCTTGCGGCATCGGCTCTCGCAAGTTCCAGGCTCAGCGCCGAGCGGCTCGAGATCGAAATTACGGAAAACGTCCTGATGCAAGGGGCAGAGCGCGTCCTGAAAGATATGAGAGATCTGCACCGGCAAGGCGTACAGGTGGCCATCGACGATTTCGGGACGGGCTATTCGTCGCTGGCCTATCTGAAGAACTTCAAGGTCGATCGCCTCAAGATTGACCGTTGCTTCGTGAGGACAATGGAAACCGACCCCCGCGACGCCGCGATCGTCAATGCGGTCGTCGGGCTCGGCAAGAGCCTGGACCTTCATGTGCTGGCCGAAGGCGTCGAAAGGGAGCAGCAGGTCAAGATGCTGAAGGCTGCCGGCTGCGACGAAGCGCAGGGCTACCTGTTCGGCAAGCCGATGACGGGAGACGCCTTTCTGGCTTTCGCCAAGCCGGACTGCGAGGCAAGCGAACCTGTCGGAAAAGGTCGCGCGGCGGTTCCGGGGGCTGGCGATTGAGATGACGCACGCGACTTGCCCGACCGCTGCAAGGCCTGACACCGGAGGGGCCCATGACCTGGGCTAACAAGGACGAGCCCCGCACCTTTTCGCAGCGCCTGATCGCCGCTGTGAGGCGTTTTCGCGCTTTGTCGCAAGGCGAAGGCGAGATGGCGCTCAACCGCATCGTCATCAGCAGCCTGATCCTCGCCTATTTCCTGATCTTCTTCGACTATCACGAGGTCGAACGGCCGCTGCTCCAGGTCGGTCTCTTCTTCGCCTGCACCATCGGCCTTGCCGCGCATCTGATGTGGAGGCCCGCCCGCCACCACCCGCGCCGGGCCATCGCCATCCTTTGCGACCTCGGCGTCCTGACGATCGGGCTGTATGACGGCGGCGAGACGACGGCCGTCCTCTTTCCGATCTATCTTTGGGTGATTTTCGGCAACGGCTTCCGCTTCGGCTCCCGTTATCTGGTACTGGCCGCGGCTTTCTCGATCATCGGCTTCGCGGCGGTGCTGACGACGCCCTTCTGGATGTCTCATGTCAGCCTGAGCATCGGCCTGCTGATCAGCCTGGTGATCCTGCCGCTCTATGCCAGCAAGCTCATCCGCGACCTTTCGGCCGCCAAGGCGAAGGCCGAGGAGGCCAGCCGCGCCAAGAGCCTGTTCCTAGCCGGCGTGAGCCACGAACTCCGCACGCCGCTCAATGCCATCATCGGCATGGGCGAATTGCTGCAGGAAAGCGATCTGGACACCGAACAGCGCGACATGACGCGCACGATCAAGAGTTCGGCCCGTTCGCTGTTGAGCCTGATCGACGGCATCCTCGAATTCTCGCGCATCGAGTCCAATTCCGTCACCGTGTCGGAGGACCCCTTCGATCTGCATGCGATGCTGGGCGAAGTGCGCAGTATCGTGGCGGGCCAGGCGCGGTCCAAGGGCCTGCGGTTCTCCATTCACGTGACGCCGGAAACGCCCTACGCGCTGGTCGGCGACACGCGCCACCTACAGGAGATCCTGATCAACCTCACCGGAAACGCGGTGAAATTCACCAATTCGGGCGGCGTCACCATCAGCGTCGGGGTGGTGCGGTCCAACTCCGGTTCCGCGCGTCTCCGCTTCGAGGTGGAGGATACCGGCATCGGCATTCGCCCGGATGCGCAAGCCCGGATCTTCGAGCGCTTCACGCAGGCCGACGAGACGATCATCGATCGCTTTGGCGGCACGGGGCTCGGCCTTGCCATCGTCAAGCAGCTCGTCCTGGCGCTTGGCGGCGAGATCGGCGTCACGAGCGAGGAGAATGTCGGCAGCATCTTCTGGTTCGAAATCGATTTCGCGCGCGACCTGGATGCAAGCGCGCCGCAGCTCACCCTGGACAGCGGGCGGCTGATCGTCCTGTCGAAGAACCCTGTCATGCTCGACCAGGTGATGGCGCACCTGATGGAGCAGGACATCAAGGTGGAACGTGCAGCCGACGTCCGCGAGGTTGCGACGCATTTGCGCAAGACCAGCCTGTCGGGCTCCCGCCGTGCGGTCGTCTTCGTCGATCAGGACGTCGCGGCCGGCAAGCCGGATGTGCTTGCCCATGCTCTGCAAAATCCGGGGCAGACGATTATCCCGACGCTTGTTCTCCTGTCGCGGAACGCGGAAGACCTGGAGGATTCGAGCGAGATCCGCAGGCTCTACAGCGCGGTTCTCTCGCCCGATGCGGAGACCGATCATTACATCGCGGCGCTGCGCGCGGCCGGCGCGACGGACCTCGCGGTCGAACGCGACGAGGAACGCCTGTCGACCTTCGTGCCGAGCGGCCGGAGCCTGCGCGTACTCGTCGCCGAGGACAATCGCACCAATCAGCGTGTCATCGCCAAGATCCTGGAACGCGGCGGCCACGAGTGCCATATCGTCGACGATGGCGAGCAGGCGCTCGATGCCCTCGCCGACGGCGGCTTCGACATAGCCATCATGGACGTGAACATGCCCGTCATGAACGGGCTGGACGCGATGAAGCTCTACCGCTTCTCCACGACAGGCGACCAGAAACGGTTGCCGATCGTCGCGCTGACCGCCGACGCCACGCCGGAAGCGGCCAAACGCTGCATGGAGGCGGGCGCCGATGCCTGCGTCACCAAGCCGATCGAACCTGCGCGCCTGCTGAAGATCCTCGACACCGTTCACGGTGCCGGCGCGGCCGGCAACACCGCGCAGGAAACCGTCAGGCAGGTCACCCATATCGCCAGCCACCCGCGGTTCAAGGCCGAGGCCCGCTCGACCGCTGTCGACATGGAAACCCTGGCCGAGCTGGAACGCCTTGGCGGGACGGAGTTCGTCGCATCGCTCGTTGGCGATTTCCTGACCGATGCGACCGACATTCTGAACGAACTGACGCACGCCGTGGAGAATGCCGACACGGCTCGCTTCCGCGAGCATGCGCATGCGCTCCGCTCTGCCGCCGCCAATATCGGCGCCCGCGAGATCTTCAAGCTCTGCTCGTCGTGGCAATCGATCGGCGGCCGGGAAATGCTTACCCATGGCCAGCGCCATATCGATACGCTTTCGCTGGAACTCGACCGGGCTCGCTCGGCTCTCAGCGGCTATGTCAGCCGCCAGGCTGCCAACGGCGCTTCCAGCGGCCGCAACGAGGAAGGCGGCCACGGCCACTGAGCCCCTCGGGCGGGCCGGGGATCAGCGTTTGCGGGCAAGCACCAGATGCCCGTCGATGGCCTCGCCTTCGTCGTAGCGCACCACGATCGGCGACATTTCGAGGCAATCGAAACCGTTCTCGTCGAGAAGCCGACGGATATAGCGCTCCGCATGCGCGAAACGTTGCCTGGGGCCCACCATGTAATCCCGGCCGGCAAGCGTTTCGTCGGCGAGCGTCTCCGTGGAAAAGGCGAGAAATCCGCCTGAAACCGTCTTCGCGGAAAGTCCCGTGAACAGGCCCTCCAGCGCGCCCGCATAGGGCAGCACATCCGTCGCGACGATCAGGTCGAACGACGCTTCCTCCGTCTCGGCAAGAAAGCGTTCTCCTTCCGCGACGTAGAGGCTGTCATAGACTTCCTTTTCATGCGCCATCTCAATCATGTTCTCGGAGATGTCGACGCCGACGAGTTCGTCCGCCTCCTCGCACAGGACGTCGCCCGAAAGGCCGGTGCCGCAGCCGAGATCGAGGAGCCGCGCGAAGGGGCCGGCGCCGTGGCGCGCCAGAAGATCCGGGATCATCATCGGCACGCAATAGCCGAGCTGGTCGACGAGGATCGTCTCGAACACCTCGGCATGCTGGTCGAAGAGCGCCGCTACATAGGCGTCCGGCGCCTTCGCCGGTGCCTCGCCGAGACCAAGGCTTGCCAGGCGCACCGAAGCCCCGCCGCGGTCCTCCGGGTCGAGCCGCAACACTTCGCGGTAGGCGGCCGCAGCGCCTTCCCTGTCGCCTGCCTTTTCCAGATCGAGGCCGCGGTTATAGGCCTCCGCTAGAGCGCTTTCCACGAAAGCGGGATCGCTTTCGTGACAAGAAATCGCTCCAGGATCAATGTCTTGAGCATATCCTTGTCGCCAAATCCGAATCGGATTTGGCGAGATATGCTCTATGGCGTCTTCGTCGACTTCGGTCATCTGCGGCTTTCGGCTTCCGTGTTGCAGAGCGCAGAACCTGGAGCGCTTTCGTGACAAGAAGTCGCTCCAGGATCAATGCTTTGAGCATATCCTTGTCGCCAAGTCGGATTCAGATTTGGCGGGATATGCTCTAGGGTCAGGACTCATTAATTTGACTGGAATGGCGTTCGAGATGACGAGAGATGGAAGGAAAAGCTCGAAGAGCGGGGTTATTCCCCCGGTCGAGGGCTTTGACGCGACAGGTCGAAGTCGGCTCGATCGTCCTTTGGATCGGGCGGATCCGCACGGACTACTTTGTCGCAAACCCTTGCAAGGCTTCAGCCTTCCTGTGGGCTTGCTCCTCGTATCCGCACAAATCCGCTCCGACCATTTCAGCCAAATGAATGGGTCCTGACCCTAGTTGAAAGCCCACGGGATTGAAAGACCAGCGGTCCGATTCCGACATTTGCCTCCCTTGGCAGCTGCCGCCTGAGCGGATGTCGGAATCAAAAGGACCATTAGCCTGCTGACGACGGCACATTGCCGCCAAGCACTTCGGCCATGAACCGGTCAAGCTCGGCCGCTTCCTCGGGCTTCAGTTCGAGGCCAAGCTTGGTGCGCCGCCAAAGGACGTCTTCGGCCGTGCGCGCCCATTCGTTCTCCATCAGGTATTTCAACTCGATCTCATAGAGGTCGGAGCCGAAGCGCCGCCCGAGATCGGCCTCCCGCGTCGCGCTCCCCAGGACCTGCCGCCATTTCGTCCCGTAAAGACGCACGAGGCGCTCGGCATGGCGCATGGCAAGAAAGGGATGGGCCTGCCGCAGCATCTCGATCTGGGCGGGCACCTCGTCGACAGCGAAATCGCCGCCCGGAAGCGGGGCTTTTCTCGTCCAGGACGGCTTGCGCGCACCCAGCTCCGCCTCGATCTTCTCCAGGACGGACAAGGCAAGACGGCGATAGGTCGTGATCTTGCCGCCGAAGATATTGAGCACCGGCGCGCCCTCGCCCGCCTTGCCGCCCTCCACCTTCAGCACATAGTCGCGCGTCGCCTCCTGCGCCTTCGATGCCCCGTCGTCATAGAGGGGACGGACGCCCGAATAGGTCCAGACGATGTCTTCGTGCTTCAGCGGCCGTTCGAAATATTCGCTCGCCGCGCCGATGAGGTAGTCGGTCTCGGCCTGGGAAATCGCGGCACCGGCCGGGTCGCCGCTGAAATCCTCGTCCGTCGTTCCCACGAGCGTGAAGTCCCGCTCGTAGGGAATGGCGAAGATGATGCGACCGTCGGCATTCTGGAAGATATAGGCGCGGTCGTGTTCGAAGAGCCGCCGCAGCACAATGTGGCTCCCCTTTACCAGCCGTACATTGGCGGCCTTGTTCTTGCCGAGCGCGGCATTGAGCACGTGATCGACCCAGGGGCCGGCGGCATTGATGATCATGCGGGCGCTGACTTCGCGAAGCTCGCCCGTCCTTTCGTTTTTCAGTTCGGCTTTCCAGATTCCGTCCTCGCGCCGCGCCGACACGACCCTGACCCGGGTGTTGATCTCCGCTCCCCGGTCGGCGGCGTCGCGCGCGTTCAGCGCCACCAGGCGCGCATCGTCCACCCAGCAGTCGGAATATTCGAAACCCGTCACGAAGCCGGGCTTCAGGGGCTTTCCTGCCGGATCGGTGCGCAGATTGAGAGTGCGGGTCGCCGGCAGGCGCTTGCGGCCGCCGAGGTGATCGTAGATGAACAGGCCGAGGCGCAGCAGCCAGCGCGGCCGCAATCCCTTGTGATGCGGCAGCACGAAGCGCAGCGGACGGATGATATGCGGCGCGTTGGCCCACAGGATCTCGCGCTCGGTCAGCGCCTCGCGCACGAGGCGAAACTCGTAGTGCTCCAGATAGCGCAGCCCGCCATGGATGAGCTTCGTCGACCACGAGGAAGTGCCGCTCGCCAGGTCCTTCATCTCGGCCAGGCAGACCGAATAGCCGCGTCCCACGGCATCGCGGGCGATCCCCGCCCCGTTGATGCCGCCGCCGATGATCAGCAGATCGTAATCGGCCGAAGACGATTGCGCCGTCAAGATTCACTCTCCTCGATTTCGCCGGAAACGACCACCTGCACGCCGTGTTCCCGGCAGATCGCCAGGATCGGCTCGGGCGGTGGTGCGTCCGTTACAAAGAACCGGATTTCCGATAGATGGCCGATCCGAACCGGCGCATTGCGCTCGAATTTCATCTTGTCGGCCGCAAGAATCGTGAAGCGCGCATGAGCCAGGATTTCCCGCGCCACGCGCACTTCCCTGAAGTCGTAGTCGAAAAGCGTCCCGTCGGCATCGATCGCCGATGCGCCGATGACCGCGTAATCGACCTTGAACTGGCGAATGAAATCGACGGTCGCCTCGCCGACGACGCCGCCATCCGACGAGCGAACGACGCCGCCGGCAATGATCACCTCCACACCCGGGGCTTCTCGCAGGATGTTGGCGACGTTGATGTTGTTGGTGATTGCCATCACCCCATCATGCTGACGCAGCGCCAAAGCAACCTGCTCCGTCGTCGTGCCGATGTTCAGCATGATGGAACTGTTGTCCGGAATTAGTGCCGCGGTCGCCGCGCCGATGCGCCGCTTCTCGTCCTCGGCAAGGTTCCGGCGAGAATCGTAGGCCCAGTTCGAAACGCTCGACGAACTGACGGCGCCGCCGTGAACGCGCTGCAGCAAACCGCGATCGCAAAGATCGTTGAGATCCTTCCTGATCGTCTGCGGCGTCACGTCGAATCCGGCGGCGAGCTTGTCGACCTCCACACGACCGACCCGTCGCGCAAGATCGAGAATATCGGCCTGCCGGGGAGAAACCGGTTCCATGGGCTGCTCTTATTGCCGGCCGCGCTTCGCTGGCAGGCGTCGTCTTTTCTGGTTTTGTTTTCGTCTTCGGCGTTTCGTATCGCTGCGTTTCTGATTACTTTCGTTTCATTTCGCAGCGCAAAATAAACGCCCTTTCTTTGCCGAAACTTGAGGTCTTTGGGGAATTTTCGCAAGAAATTTTTCGTATTGACGTTCATTTTTTTTCGTTTGATAGTCGCCCTGCGGTTTCACTAGGGAGGAATACCGATGCGTCAGAAATTGATGGCTGCCGTGGCAGCCACGACTCTGATCGCGCTTTCCGCGCCGGCTTTCGCCGGCATGGAAGAGGCGAGAAGATGGGTCGAAACCGAATTCCAGCCATCCGCGCTGTCTCAGGAAGAGCAGCTCAAGGAGATGGAATGGTTCGTCAATGCAGCCGAACCGTTCCGCGGCATGGAGATCAACGTCCTTTCGGAAACGATCCCCACTCACGAATATGAATCGAAGACCCTGACGAAGGCCTTCGAGGAAATCACCGGCATCAAGGTGAACCACCAGCTTCTTGGCGAAGGCGAAGTGGTGCAGGCCGTCCAGACGCAGATGCAGACCAACCGCAATCTGTACGACGCCTATATCAACGACTCCGACCTGATCGGCACCCATTCCCGCCTGCAGCTGGCCGTCAACCTGTCCGACTTCATGGCGGGCGATGGCAAGGACGTCACCAACCCGGGCCTGGACATCGACGATTTCATCGGCAAGTCCTTCACGACCGGCCCGGACGGCAAGCTCTACCAGCTGCCCGACCAGCAGTTCGCGAACCTCTACTGGTTCCGCAAGGACTGGTTCGACCGCGAAGACCTGAAGACCGCCTTCAAGGAGAAGTACGGTTACGAGCTCGGCGTGCCGGTCAACTGGTCGGCCTATGAGGATATTGCCGAGTTCTTCACCAACGACGTGAAGGAAGTCGACGGCGTCCGCGTCTATGGTCACATGGACTACGGCAAGCGCGCTCCGGATCTCGGCTGGCGCATGACCGACGCCTGGCTTTCCATGGCCGGTGCCGGTTCCAAGGGTCTTCCGAACGGCCGCCCGATCGACGAATGGGGCATCCGCATGGAGGAGGGTTCGTGCAACCCGGCGGGCGCTTCCGTTGCTCGCGGCGGCGGCACCAACGGCCCGGCCGCCGTCTATGCCATCCGCAAGTGGGACGAATGGCTGCGTCAGTATGCGCCTCCGGGTGCTGCCGACTACGACTTCTACCAGTCGCTGCCGGCCCTGTCGCAGGGCAACGTCGCCCAGCAGATCTTCTGGTACACCGCCTTCACCGCCTCGATGGTCGCGCCCAAGAGCGAAGGCAACAACACGGTTGACGATTCCGGCACTCCGCTGTGGCGCATGGCTCCGTCTCCGCATGGCCCGTACTGGGAAGAAGGCCAGAAGCTTGGCTATCAGGACGCCGGTTCCTGGACGATCCTGAAGTCCACGCCGACCGACCGCGCCAAGGCCGCATGGCTCTACGCGCAGTTCGTCGTGTCCAAGACCGTCGACGTGAAGAAGAGCCATGTCGGTCTCACCTTCATCCGCGACACCACGATCCGGCACGAGAGCTTCACCGAGCGCGCGCCGAAGCTTGGCGGCCTCGTCGAATTCTACCGCTCGCCCGACCGCGTGCTGTGGACCCCGACGGGCGTCAACGTCCCCGACTATCCGAAGCTCGCCCAGCTGTGGTGGCAGAATATCGGTGACGTGAACTCCGGCGCCTTCACGCCGCAGGAAGCGATGGACCGTCTCGCCGGCGAAATGGACCAGGTGATGCTGCGCATGCAGCGTGCCGACGAAGCCAACAACACCTATGGCGGCTGCGGCCCGCGCCTGAACGAGGAAAAGAATCCTGCGGACTGGCTCGGCCATGGCGGCGCCAAGGCAAAGCTCGAGAACGAGAAGCCGCAGGGCGAGACCATCGCCTACGACGAACTCGTCAAGCGCTGGCAGTCGAACTGACCTCCCGCAACGCAAAGCTTTCCGGCGGCCCCGTGCCGCCGGAAAGGCCTCTCATATCCGCAGGCTCATTGGCTTCCTGCGTGACATTCCTTGAACGATGACGCGCCGCAACGCCATTGGCCGGCATGATATCCTTCAAGCAATCTCACGGGCGATTGGATGAAGCTGGCCGTCGCGCTCCGGCAGGCGCGATGACACGCTTGGCCTTCCGATCCGATGTAACAATTGAAACAATTGGCTGGCGAAGACGAACCTGGAACGATTTGGCGACGCGATGACCCTTGAACTGAAAAACGTGGGACTGCGCTTCGGCGCCGAAACCCACATCTTCCCCACGGACCTGAAGCTGGAGGACGGCAGCTTCAACATCCTGCTTGGGACGACGCTGGCCGGCAAGACGACGCTGATGAAGCTGATGGCCGGCCTGGAAAAACCGACGTCCGGCGAGGTCTGGTTCGCCGGCAAGAACGTCACCGGCGTCTCGGTGCGCCGCCGCAACGTCTCGATGGTCTATCAGCAGTTCATCAACTACCCGAACCTCAGCGTCTACGAGAATATCGCCTCGCCCCTGAAGGTCGGCGGCACACCGGACATCATTATCAAGCAGCGCGTCTCGACCATGGCGGAGCTGCTGAAGCTCACGCCGATGCTCGACCGGCGGCCATCGGAGCTTTCGGGCGGCCAGCAGCAGCGCACCGCACTGGCGCGCGCGCTGGTCAAGGACGCGGATCTGGTGCTGCTCGACGAACCGCTCGCCAATCTGGACTTCAAGCTGCGCGAGGAGTTGCGCGACGAGTTGCCGAAGCTCTTCGCCGATCGCGACTGCATCGTCGTCTACGCCACGACCGAGCCGACGGAGGCCCTGCTTTTCGGCGGCAACACCGCGTGTCTCTTCGAGGGCCGGATCAGCCAGTTCGGTCCAACGGGCGATCTCTACCGCAAGCCGCGGGACATCATCAGCGCGGAAGTCTTCTCCGACCCGCCGATGAACGCCGCCGGGATCGAGAAGAAGGGCAACACCTTCCATCTCGGCACGAAGGCGCGGTGGGACGCGGCCGGAGAGCTGTCGGGCCTCGCCGACGGCACCTATACGCTCGGCATCCGCCCGCATCACGTCAGCCCGGTCTCGCGCGGCGAGCAGCCGGTAGCGGTCGACGGCAGGGTGATCGTTGCCGAACTCTCCGGGTCCGAAAGCGTCATCCATTTCAACATGGACGGTTCGACCTGGGTCTCGCAGTCACATGGCATTCACCCGTTCGAGGTCGGAAGCCAGGCCCGGCTCTACGCGGATATGTCGAAGGCGATGATCTTCGACGGCAATGGCCGGCGCGTCTCGGCATAAGGAAGAAGGCTGACCGATGGCCAAAATCACACTCGAAAACCTCGGCCACTCCTACATGCCGAACCCGCAGGCGCCCTCCGACTGGGCGCTGAAGCAACTCAATCTCGACTGGGACGATGGCGGCGCCTATGCGCTGCTCGGCCCTTCGGGCTGCGGCAAGACCACGCTGCTCAGCATCATTTCCGGCCTGCTGACGCCGAGCGCGGGGCGGGTGCTGTTCGATGGCCAGGATGTCACGCACCTGCCGCCGGACCAGCGCCACATCGCGCAGGTGTTCCAGTTCCCGGTCGTCTACGACACGATGACGGTCTACGACAATCTCGCCTTTCCGCTGCGCAACCGCCATGTGCCGGAAGCCGATGTCGACCGCCGCGTCCGCGAGATCGCGGAGATGATCGACCTGACGCATATGCTGAAGAAGCGGGCCGCCGGCCTGACGGCGGACGGCAAGCAGAAGATTTCTCTCGGCCGCGGCCTCGTGCGTTCCGACGTCAACGTGATCATGTTCGACGAGCCGCTGACCGTCATCGATCCGCATCTGAAGTGGCTGCTGCGCTCGAAGCTCAAGGAGCTTCATCAGCGCCTGAAAATCACGATGATCTACGTCACGCACGACCAGACGGAGGCCCTGACCTTCGCCGACCGCGTCGTCGTGATGAATCTCGGCGAGGTCGTGCAGGTCGGCACGCCGGTCGAACTGTTCGAGCGGCCGCAACACACCTTCGTCGGCCATTTCATCGGCTCGCCCGGCATGAACGTCCTTCCCTGCACGATCCGCGAGGGCAAGGCCTTTTTCGACGGCACGGCGGTGCCGACGGCGACGGAATCCTCGCTCGACGCGGTTTCGGGCCGCACCGAGATCGGCGTTCGGCCAGAATTCGTCAACTTCGCCGACAAGGGCGTTCCGGTACGGGTGACGAAGGTAAGCGATGCCGGCCGGTTCCGCATCGTCGAAACGCGCGCCGGCGAGGCGGTGATCAAGCTTCTCGTCAACGAGGGTGAAGGCATTCCGGCGGACGACGCCCACCTCGCCTTCGCGCAAAGCCATACGCAGGTCTATCGCGACGGCTGGATCGTGGCCTGAGCCGTGAGGATGAGTTCGAAATGAACAAGACGATCAACAACGCCGCATGGATCTTCGTCATCCCTGTCGTCGCGCTGGTGGCATTCAACGCCATCATTCCGCTGATGACGGTGGTGAACTATTCGGTGCAGGAAACCTTCGGCGACAACGTATTCTTCTGGCACGGGGTCGGCTGGTTCCAGGATGTGCTGGAGTCCAGGCGCTTCCATGATTCCCTGCTGCGGCAGCTCGGCTTCACCTTCACGATCCTGTTCATCGAGGTGCCGCTCGGAGTTGCTATCGCGCTCGCCATGCCGCGCAAGGGTCCGTGGGTTTCCGTCTGCCTCGTGCTGATGGCGCTGCCGCTCCTCATTCCGTGGAACGTGGTCGGCGCCATGTGGAACATCTTCGCGCTGCCCGATATCGGCCTGCTCGGCCGCGGTCTCAACGCTCTCGGCTTCGACTACAATTTCACCCGCCAGCCGGGCGACGCCTGGTTCACGCTGATCGCCATGGACGTCTGGCACTGGACGTCGCTCGTTGTGCTGCTTGCCTATGCCGGCCTCGTGTCGATCCCGGACGCCTACTACCAGGCCGCCAAGATCGACGGCGCGAAACCCCTGGCGATCTTCCGCTTCATCCAGCTTCCGAAGCTGAAGCGGGTGCTGACCATCGCCGTGCTGCTGCGTTTCATGGACAGCTTCATGATCTACACGGAGCCCTTCGTGCTGACGGGCGGCGGACCGGGCAATTCGACGACGCTGCTGTCGATCGATCTCGTCAAGATCGCGCTTGGCCAGTTCGACCTCGGCCCGGCGGCCGCCATGTCCCTGATCTACTTCCTGATCATCCTGCTCCTGAGCTGGATCTTCTACACCCTGATGATGCGCAACGAGGCCCAGTGATGCGTCGCCTGTCCTGGCTTGTGCCGACCTTTTACATCCTCTTCCTGATGCTGCCGATCTATTGGCTGTTGAACATGTCGTTCAAGACGACCAACGAGATCCTCGGCACCTTCACGCTGTGGCCTCAGGACTTCACGCTGGACAACTACCGCACGATCTTCACCGATCCGACCTGGTATACGGGCTATATCAATTCGCTGATCTACGTCACGATGAACACGGTGCTTTCCGTCTGCGTGGCGCTGCCGGCGGCCTATGCCTTCTCGCGCTACCGGTTCCTCGGCGACAAGCACCTGTTCTTCTGGCTGTTGACCAACCGCATGGCGCCGCCGGCGGTGTTCGCCCTGCCCTTCTTCCAGCTCTATTCGGCGGTCGGCCTGTTCGATACGCATATCGCGGTCGCGCTTGCCCATACGCTCTTCAACATCCCACTGGCGGTCTGGATCCTGGAAGGCTTCATGTCCGGCGTACCGAAGGAGCTCGACGAGACCGCCTATATCGACGGCCATTCCTTCTGGTCCTTCTTCCTGAAGATCTTCGTGCCGACCATCGCCGCCGGCATAGGCGTCGCGGCCTTCTTCTGCTTCATGTTCTCCTGGGTGGAACTGCTGCTTGCCAAGACGCTGACGGCCGTCGACGCCAAGCCGATCGCCGCCACGATGACGCGAACGGCCTCCACCTCGGGCTACGAACTGGGCCTGCTGGCCGCGGCCGGGTCGCTAACGATCGTGCCGGGCGCCTTCGTGATCTATTTCGTGCGCAACTACATCGCCAAGGGCTTTGCCCTCGGCCGCGTCTGACGACAGGGAGATTGAGCCATGTTCCTGACCTGGATGGCCTGGACCTTGCCGACGGCCGCCTTCTTCGCCTTCATCCTGCTCTGCCTGATCGCCATGAGCGTCTGGGAGTTCAAGGATCCCGGCGGCGGTCCGCGCCACGGCATTCTCGGGCTCGACACAACGCGCGGCGACCGGCTCTTCATCACGCTGCTCGGCTCGGCCTTCATCTTCCTCGGCTGGCTGGGGATCATGGGAACGCCGCTCTGGGGGCCGCTGGTGATTTCCCTCGTCTATGCCTTCGTCGTCTTCCGCTGGGTGTAGCCCCCTCGAAGCGCAAATTGAAAACAGGAACGGCGGGACAGGGTCCCGCCGTTTTCATTTCCGGAAAGGCCTTGTCAGCCCTGCGACAGACATTCCTTCAGCGAAGCTGCCAGCGCCCGCATCATGTCGAAATAGTGGTTCGGGCCTGCGGGAATGGCGGCACCCAGCGGATCGAGCACGCCGGATTTCGCGCCGCTTCCCTCCGCGACGATCGCGACGAATTTCGGTTCGAATTGCGGCTCGGCGAAAATGCAGACCGCTCCCGCTTCGGCGACCTTTTCCTGAATTTCCGCCAGGCGCTGCGCCCCCGGATTGACCTCCGGGTTGACGGTGATCGAACCGGCGGCGGCAAGCCCGAACCGCTTCTCGAAATACTGGTAGGCGTCGTGGAAGACGATGAAGGGACGGCTGCGGACCGGAGCGACCTCTCCGTCGATCGCCTTTACGAGGTCGTCAAGCCGCGCCTCGAGGTCGGCGGCATTCTTCTTGTAGGTGTCCCCGTTCGCCGGGTCGGCGACCGAAAGCGCGGCGGCCGCCTTTGCCACGAAAGCCTTCGCGTTCACCGGGTCCAGCCAGAGGTGCATGTCGATCTCTTCATGATCGTGGTGCTCGTCATGATGCGCCTCGTGGCCGTCATGATCACCCTCTTCCTCGTCATGAAGGTGTTCTTCGAAAGCCCCGCCCTCGCGAAGCTGCAGTCGTTCCAGCCCGTCCACCTCCTCGAAGGAAATCACCGTCGCCCCCGCGCCCAGGGTTTCCAGCGGCTTGCTCAGGAAAGCTTCCAGATCCGGCCCGCCCCAGAAGATCAGGCTGGCGTTCTGCAAGTCTTCGGCCTGCGACGGCTTCAGGCTGTAGCTGTGCGGCGATCCAGCGCCATCGACGATCAGGCCGGGGGTGCCCACGCCCTGCATCACGCCGGCGACCAGCGAGTGGAGCGGCTTGATGGAAACGACAACGTTGGGCGCATCGGCCGACGCGACCCCGGCGGTCATGGTCAGGAACAGCGTGGCAGCGGAAAGCAGGCGGGCAGGTTTCATTCGGGGGGGGCTCCATGCTTGGGTGGCGGCAATGTTATGTCATAACGTTTCTTGCGTTATGCTATAACGTGTGCGATATCCGTTGCCAAGACGTTTCATGCGAGATCCGAATGTTGAAATCCCGTACCGCGGACAATGAACGGCTGATCGAAATGCACGATGTGGGCGTGCGCCGGTCGGGCCGATGGCTCGTCCGCAATATCGACCTGACCGTGCGGCGAGGCGAGATCGTCACGCTTATCGGGCCGAACGGCTCCGGCAAGTCGACCACCGCCCGCTCGGCCATCGGCCTGCTGAAGCCGGACGAAGGATCCGTGACGCGGGTGCCGGATCTCAAGGTCGGCTATCTGCCGCAGAAGCTGTCCATCGACTGGACGCTGCCCCTATCCGTCGACCGGCTGATGACGCTGACGGACCGGCATTCCCCGGAAGAGATCGGCGTCGCCCTGGAGGAAGTCGGCATCCCGCATCTGCGCCAAGCGGAAGTGCAGACGCTTTCCGGCGGCGAGTTCCAGCGCGCGCTGCTGGCCCGCGCCATGCTGCGCAAACCCGACCTCCTCGTCCTCGACGAGCCGGTGCAGGGCGTCGATTTCAGTGGCCAGGTCTCGCTCTACGCCCTCATCAAGCAGATTCGCGACCGCACCGGATGCGGCATATTGCTGATTTCCCACGATCTTCACGTCGTGATGGCCGACACCGACACGGTGATCTGCCTGAACGGCCATATCTGCTGCCGGGGCACGCCGGAATCCGTGGCTTCGAGCGCCGAATACCTGCGGCTGTTCGGCACGCGGGCAGCAGAAACGCTGGCGCTTTACAGCCATCATCACGACCATACCCACCTGCCGGACGGGCGCGTGCGTCACGCGGACGGAACGATCACCGACAGTTGTTCACCGGGCGACGGTCACCACCACCATCCGCATGAGCATTCGCAGCAAGAGCAGGCGCGGGAAGGCTGGACGGGCCATGCTTGACGATTTCTTCATGCGCGCGCTTGTCGCCGGCATCGGCCTCGCCGTCGTCGCCGGGCCGCTCGGCTGCTTCATCGTCTGGCGGCGAATGGCCTATTTCGGCGATACGATGGCCCATTCCGCCCTGCTCGGCGTGGCGCTTTCCCTGCTTTTCGAGATCAATCTGACGTTGGGCGTCTTCATGGTGGCCGCCCTGGTCTCGGTCGCGCTCCTGCTGCTCCAGCGACGGGGTGGACTTTCCACCGACGCGCTGCTCGGCATCCTTTCCCACTCCACGCTTGCCATCGGCCTGGTGATGGTCGCCTTCATGTCCTGGGTGCGGATCGACCTGATGGGGTTCCTCTTCGGAGATATCCTTGCCGTCTCGAAGCTCGATATCGCCTTCATCTATGGCGGCGGAGCACTGGTGCTCGGCCTGTTGGCGCTGATCTGGCGGCCGCTTCTGGCCTCGACCGTCAGCACGGAGCTTGCGGAAGCCGAGGGCCTGAACCCGGAACGAGCCCTCTTTGCCTTCAAGCTGCTGATGGCGCTCGTCATCGCGATCGCCATGAAGCTCGTCGGCATCCTGCTGATCACCTCGCTGCTGATCATTCCGGCGGCAACGGCGCGCCGCTTCGCCACAACCCCGGAGCGGATGGCGGTCATCGCATCTGTCGCCGGCGCGCTGGCCGTTTGCAGCGGGTTGTTCGGTTCGCTTGAGTATGACACGCCGTCGGGGCCGACAATCGTTGTGGCCGCTCTTATTCTGTTTGCCGCAAGCCTGATTCCTCGCTCCTTCTTCGGCCTGCGCCCGCAACCGACCGGGGACAAGACGCCATGACCGAAACGCCGATGCTGACAAAGAACCAGTCGCTTGTCTTCAAGACGCTGTCGCGGGCGGACGGGCCGATGAGCGCCTACACGATCCTCGACCAATTGCGGGACGATGGTTTCCGCGCGCCGTTGCAGGTCTACCGCGCCCTCGACAAGCTGATCGACTACGGGCTGATCCATCGCCTGGAATGCCTGAACGCCTTCGTCGCCTGCGCCCACCCCCATTGCCACACGGCAGGCGTCATCGCTTTCGCGATCTGCGAGGATTGCGGGCAGGTGAACGAATTTTCGGACGATGTGGTGGCCGACAGGCTCGGTGCCTGGGCGCATGACCATCACTTCGCTGCCGCGAAGACGACGATAGAAATCCGCGGGCGCTGCGCTGGCTGCGCGACGCAGGCCTGAGGGCGCTTGGATAAACAGTTTAGTGGCTACGAGCTTAGCATTTGACGAGCCCGAAATATTGGGTCCGTGGCAGTATTGATTGACGGATTCGGGGGATTCTGCTAAGAAATCCAAATCCTTCCGACGGACGGAGCGACGTAAACTGTGGACGTGGTTTTGAGACTTCGACCATAGTTTTAGCCTATCTGTCCCAATAAGGATGACCAAGAAAGGCGTCCCTCTCTTGGCCTGCGGTCCTAGCGACCGCTGCCGACTATATAAGAGTGCGCCTCTCATATAGTCGGGGCGTGGTGGCAGTCATATCGCCATGCATCACCTCCTTGACCGGCTCAACGGTCATGCTTGGGGTTCTTAGTTGAAGGGCTGGTGACGGTGTCGGCAAACATGTCGCCACCAGTCCTGTCTTTTTTTGGCAATCTGAAAAGCCCAGCCTGCTCGTCCTTTTCGAGCTCGCCAATATCGCGCCACATACGAGAAGTTGTCGTATTGATCTGCTGGCCGAGAACCCGCCCGTAGACTTTGGCGATGTAAGCCCGAATGTCCTTGGGAGGCAGTCCCGGCAAACCCCGCTGATGAGCGTCCATCAGCGCTTCCTTGATCATGCTCCTGACAGTCGGAGATTTCTTCGGATTAATTTCTTTACTCGGTGGCGGCGGTGATTGATCGACCTCACCAGACGAACGCCGCTCTACACCAGAAAGCCGCTCAAGCGTTCTTTCTGTGATTTCGAGTTCATTCAGCTCTGCCGTGAGCTCAGCCAAGAGCCCTTTGAGCCTCTCAACCTCACGCTCGACCTCAGTGCGGCGAATTTTAACCAAATTCGTGTCCATGCTCCTTTGATATGGCACACCCTCACAGCCGTCAAGCGAGATGAGATGATATTCACCACAAAAGCTGCATATTCCACATTTGTTCCAAATTATGATGAGATATGTGAAGGAGAGAGGCAGGACCCTGTGGCTACCCTTTCCTTCGATTGCACCCGCTTTGAGCAGGTATCCAATCGTGGGTTCAACATACAAGGACGGTAATTGTTGCGGCAGGACAGCTCAGGAAACTAGCTGATATGGTGGAACCGTCGGCGATGCGAATTGAATTCTCAATTATATCAGCGATGACGCGAAAGTCCGATGCCGCTATTTTGAGGAACGTACATCAGGCCTTTTCCTCGTCATGAAATTTTGCGACAAGGACGCACTTTCAAAATAAGGAGGCGAGTTTGGCCGGAACGCCGGAAGACGCAAAGCAGGCCGCACTCAGCGATGCGTGGGGTCTTGTCCACGGAGAGGCGAAGCGGCTGGAGGAAACCGGTATCGGCGCCCTCTTCGCCTCAGACGGCGAGCGTTTCGATCGCCTGTCCGCCACCCACGAAGACCTGTTGGTCGACTTCTCCAAGGAACGGCTGGACGAGGCCGCGCTCGACGCGCTGATCCGGCTTGCCGGAACGGCGGGCGTCGAGGATCGGCGTGCGGCGATGCTTGCAGGCCAGCCCGTCAACCTGACAGAAGGCCGCGCCGTACTGCATACGGCACTTCGCGCCGGGCCGGACGCCCGCGTTCTCGTCGACGGCGAGGACGTGATGCCGACCGTGCGTGCGGTGCTCGACCGGTTCCTCGACTTCGCGGAGGACGTGCGGTCGGGAACCTACCGCTCCGCAAGCGGAAATGCCTTCACCGACGTGGTCAATATCGGCATCGGCGGGTCCGATCTCGGACCGGCCATGGCGGCGCGCGCGCTGGCGCCGGACGCGGACGGGCCTAGGCTGCATTTCGTTTCCAATGTCGACGGCAGCCATCTGGCGGACACGCTGAAGCGCCTCGATCCGAAGACCACGCTTTTCATCGTCGCCTCGAAGACCTTCACCACTCAGGAGACGATGACCAATGCCCGTTCAGCGCGGGCCTGGCTGGAAGCCGCCCTGCCGGCCGACGCCGGCAAGCATTTTGCCGCCGTTTCCACCAATCTTGCTGCAACGAAAGCCTTCGGCATCGACGATGCCCGCGTCTTCGGCTTCTGGGACTGGGTCGGCGGACGCTATTCCGTCTGGTCGGCGATCGGCCTGCCGCTCGCCATCGCCATCGGCGCGGATGGCTTCCGCGCCTTTCTGGCGGGCGCCCGCGACATGGACGCCCATTTCGCCAGCGCGCCCTTGCGCCGGAACCTGCCGGTCCTTCTCGCGCTCATCGGCATCTGGCGGCGCAACGCGCTTGGCCTGCCGACGGTCGCGCTCATTCCCTACGACCAGCGCCTCGACCGCTTCGCCGCCTACGTCCAGCAGCTCGACATGGAAAGCAACGGCAAGCGGGTGACGCGGGAAGGAGTGCCCGTCACCCGTGCCACCGGCCCGATCATCTGGGGCGAGCCCGGCACGAACGCGCAGCATTCCTTCTTCCAGTTGCTGCATCAGGGAACCGACGTCATTCCCGTCGATTTCATCGCCTCCGCCAGCGCGCGCGACGGGTTGCCCGGCCATCAGTCGCTGCTGCTCGCCAATTGCCTGGCCCAGGCCCGCGCCCTCGCCTTCGGGCGGAGTGAGGAGGAGGTGCGCAAGCTGATGCGGGCGCAGGGGCGCAGTCCGGCGGAAATCGACAAGCTGGCGCCGCATCGCACCTTTCCCGGCAATCGCCCGTCGACGGTGATCTTGCAAAGCGAGCTCAACCCTTTCACGCTTGGCCGCCTCATCGCCCTCTTCGAACACAAGGTCTTCGTCCAGGGCGCGATCTGGAACGTCAATTCCTATGACCAGTGGGGCGTCGAGCTCGGCAAGGAGTTTGCCGGATCGCTCGGTCCGCTCGTGGCGGGAGAGGCTTCCGACACCAGCGGCCTCGATGCCTCGACCATCGGCCTTCTCGGCTATCTTTCCTCCAGCAAGGACTGATCTGATGTCTTCCGTCTCGGAAATCTGCGCACTGGCGCCCATGATCCCCGTTCTCGTCGTCAAGCGGATCGAGGACGCTGGCCCGCTCGCGAAGGCGCTCTATGACGGCGGCCTGCCGGTTCTGGAGATCACGTTGCGCACGCCGGTCGCCATCGACGCGATCAAGGCGATGCGGGATGCCTGCCCGCAGGCGGTGATTGGCGCCGGAACCCTGCGGAACGCCGCCGATCTGGAAGCCACCATCGCGGCCGGAGCCGCCTTCGGCGTCAGCCCCGGCTCCCCTTCGGCGCTCGTGTCTGCCGTCCGCAAGTCCGGCCTGCCCTTCCTGCCGGGCTGCGCCACGCCGACCGAGGCGATGGAACTCGCCGATCAGGGCTTCGAGGTGCTGAAGTTCTTCCCCGCGGAAGCGGCGGGCGGCGTGCCGATGCTGAAATCCATGGCCGGGCCGCTGCCCGACATCAAAATCTGCCCGACCGGCGGCGTGACGCCCGAAAACGCCGGAAACTATCTGGCGCTGCCGAATGTCGTGACCGTCGGCGGCTCCTGGGTCGCCCCCGACAAGCTGATCGAGGCGGGCGATTTCGCCGGCATCACCAAGCTTGCAAGGGAAGCGGTCGCCGCCCTCAAGGGCTGAGCCGGAACGCTTACCCCTCCCTCCTCGGAACGTAGTCGGCCGGATCGAGCGTTTCCGGCCGCCCGTCCAGCGAAAGCGCCGTCACCTGCGGCGGCGTTTCCGCGATCACACGCCCGCGCCGCACCACCGTAAGCCGGCGCGCCTTCAGCCGGATCGCCTCGATCGTGTCCACCGCCTGCAACAGGACGAAATCCGCGTGGCAGCCGACCTCGAGGCCGTAGCCTTCGAGGCCCATGATTCGCGCAGCGTTGACCGTGACGCAATCATAGGCGTAGCGCATCGCCTCGCGCGCGGTCATCTGCCCGACATGAAGGCCCATGGATGCCACCTCCAGCATGTCGGCCGAACCCAGCGAATACCACGGATCCATCACGCAATCGTGGCCGAAGGCGACGAGGATGCCGGCCTTGCGCAGTTCCGGCACGCGCGTCTGGCCGCGCCGTTTCGGATAGGCATCGTGCCGCCCCTGCAGCGTGATGTTGATCAGCGGATTGGCGATTGCGGCAACGCCGGCCTCGGCGATCAACGGCAGCAGCTTCGAGACGTAGTAATTGTCCATCGAGTGCATCGACGTCAGATGCGAGCCGGCAACACGGCCCGCCAGCCCCAGGCGCTGCGTCTCGTAGGCCAGCGTCTCGATATGGCGCGACATCGGGTCGTCGGTCTCGTCGCAATGCATGTCGACCATCAGCCCGCGCGCCGCCGCGATCTCGCAGAGCGCCTTCACGCTTCTGGCGCCGTCTTCCATCGTGCGTTCGAAATGCGGAATGCCGCCGACGATATCGACGCCCATATCCAGCGCCCTGGTCAGGTTCCGCTCCGCGTTCGGCGAGCGGAAGAAACCGTCCTGCGGAAAGGCGACGAGCTGAAGGTCGATATAGGGCGCGACCCGCTTCTTCACCTCAAGCAGGGCTTCGACGGCGACGAGCCGGTCGTCGCAGATATCGACATGGCTGCGGATGGCGAGCAGCCCTTGCGAAACGGCGAGATCGCAATAGCGAAGCGCCCTTTCGATCACCGCTTCATGGGTCAGCAGCGGTTTCAGCTCGCCCCAGAGCGCGATCCCCTCCAGCAGCGTGCCGCTCTCGTTCATGCGCGGCAGCCCCAGCGAAAGGGTCGCATCCATATGAAAATGCGGATCGACGAAGGGCGGCGAGACCAGACGTCCCCCGGCGTCGAGCACGCGGCGGGCCTCGACGGACATATCCGGCTCCACGCAGACGATCTTGCCGCCCGCGCAGGCGATGTCGAGGCCCGTGCGGCCGTCAGGCAGGGTGGCGTTGCGGACAAGAAGCTCGATGGTCATCGCCGGTTGCTTCCCCCTTTATCTATCGCTGCCCCTTGAAATAGGGCTTCAGCAGGGCTCGCGGATAATCGGCGCCGCGGGCCGCGACGACAAGCGCAACGATCGACAGGAGATAGGGCAGCATCAGGAAGACCTGCCCCGGAACCACAGCGCCCACTTCTGTCTGCAGGCGCACCTGGAAAGCGTCGAAGGCGCCGAAGAGCAACGCGCCGATCAGCGCCTTGCCGGGTCGCCAGGACGCGAAAACCGTGAGCGCGATGCAGATCCAGCCGCGACCGTTGACCATGCCGAAGAAGAAGGCGTCGAAAGCCGACATCGTCAGGAAGGCGCCGCCCAGCGCCATCAGCGCCGAGCCGAACATGATGGCGCCTGTCCGCAGTTTCATGACGGACAGGCCCTGCGCCTCCACCGCCGACGGATTGTCGCCGACCGCGCGGATCGCTAGGCCAAGCGGTGTGCGGTTGAGCAGGACGGCGACCAGCAGCACCAGGCCGATCGCAAGGAAGGTCAGCGGCGTCTGCTGGAAGAGCGCCGGCCCGATAAACGGCAGGTCGGACAGGCCGTCGACATCGAGCGGCTGAAAGGGCGTGATGCGCGGCGGCGAGGACACATCCGGCAGGGCGGTCCGATAGGCATAGTAGCTGGCGCTTGTCGCGAACAGGGTGATGCCGAGGCCGGAGACGTGCTGGGACAGGCCGAAGGGCACCGTCAGGATGGCATGCAGCAGGCCGAAGGCGGCCCCTGTGCCGGCGGCGACCGCCACCCCGGTCCACAGATCCGCGCCGAGCCAGACGGCCATCCAGCCGGCCATGGCGCCGGCGGTGAAGATGCCCTCGATGCCGAGATTGAGCACGCCCGCCCGCTCGCAGACAAGGGCCCCCAGAACGCCGAAGATCAGGGGCGTCGCGATGCGGATGGCGGCGGCCCAGAAATTAGCGGTCAGCAGGATATCGAGAATATCGATCATGGCTTCTCCGCCGATGCGCTGCCGCCCACCCGCATGCGGAAGCGGACGAAAAGGCCGGATACGAGCACGCAAAGCAGCGACAGCGCCACGATGAGGTCCGCGAGGTAGTTCGACACGCCGATCGCGCGGCTCATGGAATCGGCGCCGACGAATATTCCGGCGATGAAGAGCGCGGCAAGCACCACGCCGAGCGGAGACAGGCCGGCGAGCATCGCCACCACGATCCCCGCATAGCCGAAGCCGGGGGACAGGTCCGCCGTCAGGTAGCCCTTGAGGCCCGCCACCTCGCCGACGCCGGCAAGGCCGGCGAAGGCGCCCGATATCAGCCCGACCCGGACGATGGTCGCCGTGACGGGGATGCCGGCATGGCGCGCGGCGGCCGGATTCTCGCCAACCGCACGGATCTCGAAGCCCCAGACGGTGCGCTTCAGCACGATATGGGCGGCGATTGCGAGCACCAGGGCGACGACGAGGCCGGAATGGACACGCATGCGCTCCACCAGTTTCGGCAGCACCGCCGCGTCGACGATCGGTTCCGACTGCGGCCAGCCCATGCCGAGCGGATCCTTCATCGGTCCCTCGAGCATCATCTGAACGAACAGCAGGATCACGAAATTGAGCAGCAGCGTGGTGACCACCTCGTCGGCGCCGAGCCGCACGCGCAAAAGTGTCGGAACCAGCATCATCAACGCGCCGGCGGCCGCGCCAGCGATGATGACAAGCGGCAGCAGGGTGCCAGGCGGCAAGGCGAGATGGCCCGAGCCGACCGCGACCGCCGCAAGCGCTCCGGCGTAAAGCTGGCCCTCCGCGCCGATGTTCCACAGCTTGGCACGAAAGGCGATCGCGGCGGCGAGCCCCGTCAGGATGAGCGGCGTCGCGCGTGCCAGAAGTTCGGACACCGCGAAGGTCGAGCCCAGCGCGCCCTTGTACATCAGCAGATAGGCGTTGAAGACGGAGGCGCCCGCCGCCCAGATCGGAATGGCGGCGATGGCCAGGGCAAGCACGGCGGCAATGATGGGTGCCGCGGCAATCCGCACCGGGGAAACGGACTGGCGCGGCTCGAAACGGATCATGCCGCCTCTCCCGGAGCATGCCCGGCCATCATCAGGCCGACGGCGGCGCGGTCGAGCGCTTCCGTCTGCTGCGGCTCGCTCAGGCGGCCGCGATGGATGACGGCAATCCGGTCGGAGAGGGCAAAGAGCTCGTCGAGGTCCTCCGAGATCAGCAGGATGGCCGCGCCGCGCGCCCGCGCCGCCAGGAGACGCTGGTGGACGTCCTCGGCCGCGCCGATATCGAGGCCGCGAGCGGGCTGCGCCGCGATCACCACTTTCGGATCGCCGTCGAGCGTGCGCGCCAGCACGATCTTCTGGATATTGCCGCCTGAAAGGAGCCTTGCCGTGGCATCCGGCCCCGGACAACGGATGTCATAGGCCTCGATCGCCTCGGTTGCGCGGCTTGCCATCGCGGAAAACTTCAAAAATCCCAGGCGCTGAAACGCCGGCGAGCGTATCGCTTCGATCGCGAGGTTCTCGGCGACCGTCATCGCGCCGACGATGCCGTCCCGGTGCCGGTCTTCGGGAATGCGGGCGATGCCCGCCGCCATGACCTTGCGCGGATCGGCGGGCAACCGCTTCCCGTCGATTTCGATGGTACCCGACTTCGGCGGCTCGAGGCCCGAGATCAGCCTCGCAAGCGTTGCCTGTCCGTTGCCCGAAATGCCGGCGATACCGAGAATTTCCCCCCCTCGAACGGAAAGCGACAGATCGTGCAGCGCATTGCGCCCGTCGTCGGTGGATATGTCTTTCAGGATCAGGAGCGGCGCTCCCTCTTTCGAGGGCAGACGCTCGTCGGGCTCGATGTGCCGTCCGACCATGATATCGGCCAGCATATGCCTGTCGCAGACCCTCGTCGGCAGGTCGGCGACAAGCTGGCCGCCGCGAAGAACGGCAATGCGATCGGAGGCCGATAGCACCTCGGCCATCTTGTGGGAGATGAAAACGACGGATAGCCCGTTCGCGGCAAGGGCCCGCAGTGTGCGAAACAGGCTCTCCGATTCCTGCGGCGTCAGCACCGCCGTCGGCTCGTCCAGCACCAGCACCCGCGCATCGCGATACAGCGCCTTGAGGATTTCCACACGCTGCTTTTCGCCGACCGTCAGCCGGGATACGCGACAGTCGAGATCCACTTCCAGGCCGGACTGCTTCATCACTTCCGCGAGCTTCCTGCGCGCGCGGCCCCGTTGCCACCCGGGGGAAAACAGCGTCTGCGTTCCAAGGAGGATGTTTTCGAGCCCCGTGAGGTTCTCCGCCAGGGTGAAATGCTGATGCACCATGCCGATGCCGGCCTTCAGGGCGGCGTTGGGCGAGCCCTGCTCCAGCGGCACCAGCTTGCCCTCATGATCGGCAATTCTCACCGAGCCTTCATCGGCCACATAGTGGCCGAACAGGATATTCATCAATGTCGTCTTGCCGGCGCCGTTCTCGCCGAGCAGCGCGACGACCTCGCCGGGGAAGAAATCGAGATCGATCGTCTGGTTTGCGACAAGATCTCCGAAGCGCTTCGTGATGCCGGAAAGGGACAGGACGGCGGGGACTTCCGCCGAGGGCTCTGACATCTCCACCTCTTTCCAGATACGCAACCGGCACCCGACCATTCCCCCGACTGAAGGAACAGATCGTCAAAAATGCTCTACGACAGAGTATCTTACGTCCCCGGCTATGAACAGCCCCGTTACTGCCCTAGCGGTAAAGGCATACTCGCGGGAAGATCCGGGCAAGCGAGCGGCCGAAGAACACGTGGATTCTCCGGCCGCGTCGACGGTGTCAGAGAGTGGACTTCGGCTCGGCGTCGTTCACGTTGACACGGAACAGTCCATCCTTGATTTCCTGCTCCTTGTCCTTGGCCGCCTTCAGCGCGGCCGGATCGGCGAGCGTTTCGTCGACGACAAAACTGCCGCCGCCATAGCCCATGAAGCTGAATTGCCCGTAATCCGCGGCTTCGAACGTGTCCGAGGCGACCGCATCGATGACCCGATCGATCGTCGGCTCCATGTGCCACAGCGCGCTTGCCAGGATGGTGCCGGGATAGTCGCCCGACGTGTCGATCACATTGCCAATGGCGAGAATGCCTTTTTCCTTCGCGGCATCCGACACGCCGAAACGCTCGGCATAGAGAATGTCGGCCCCCTTGTCGGCCATGGCGAAGGCCGCTTCCTTGGCCTTGGGCGGGTCGTACCAGGAATTGATGAAGGTCACGAGAAACTTCACGTCCGGGTTGACCGACAAGGCGCCTTCCATGAAGGCGTTCATGAGCCGGTTGACTTCCGGAATCGCGTAGCCGCCGACCATGCCGATGATGTTCGACTTGGTCGCCTTGCCGGCGATCATGCCCGTCAGGTAGCTCGGCTCGTGGATCCAGTTGTCGAAGACGGCGAAGTTCGGCGGTACCGACCCGAAGGAAGAGCCCATCAGGAAGGCCACGTCCTGGTATTCCGACGCCACCTTGCGGGCCGCCCGCTCAACCGAGAAAGCCTCGCCGACGACCAGGTCCATGCCGCCTTCGGCATATTCGCGCATGACGCGTTCATAGTCGGTATTGGCAACGTTCTCGGAGAATGTATAGGTCACGTCGCCGCGCGCCTCGGCGGCCTTGAGGGCCTGATGGATCCGGCTCACCCATTGCTGCTCGACGGGCACGGTGTAGATCGCGGCGACCTTGAGGGGCTTTTCCTTGGCCACCGCCACGGCCCCGCCGCATGTGATTGCGGCAACCGACAGGCCGACCGCGAGGACGGTTCGGCGCGTCAGCCTGAGAAACGAATAATCGGAAGGACCGGCCATCGACATTCCCCTCTTTTCCTTAGGTAAGGTAAGAGGATATGAGCACAGAATAATCGCGCCCACAATCTGGGCAGGCTCAGAAACGCCGACGCGTTCCGGCTTCGACAGACAGGTCCGAAAAAGAAACAGGCAGGTCCGAAAAAGAAATGGGCGGGATGTTCCCGCCCATTCTTTCGCCTCGGTTCCGTTGCCGCAGGTCAGGCGGCGGCAACGTCCGTGAGGAAACGGTCGATCACGGAGCGCAGGCGCATCGAATGCTCCTGCATCTCCACCGTTGCGTTGCGCATCACTTCGGCCGACTGCGAGCTTTCGCTGACGCTGTCGCTCAGCGAGGCGATCGCCGAGGAGACGGTCATCGTCCCGTTCGCGGCCTGCGCGACATTGCTGGAAATCTCGCCGGTTGCCGCACCCTGCTGGCGCACGGCCGCGGCGATTGTCGAGGTGTAGCGGTTGACTTCGTCGATCGATTCGGTGACCGAAGCGATCTCGCCGACAGCCTCCGCCGTCGACGCCTGAATGCCGGCGATCTGGGCGGAAATCTCTTCCGTTGCCTTCGCCGTCTGTCCGGCAAGCGACTTTACCTCGGAGGCGACGACGGCAAAGCCCTTGCCCGCATCGCCCGCGCGCGCCGCCTCGATTGTGGCGTTGAGGGCCAGCAGGTTGGTCTGCTCGGCAATTTCCGAAATCAGCGACACGACATCGCCGATCCGGTTGGCTGCCTGCGCGAGCCCGCCGATCTTGGCATTGGAGGAATTCGCATTCGCCGTCGTCTGCTCGACGATCTGGGCCGTCGTGGCGACCTGGCGCGCGATTTCCTCGATCGAGGCGTTGAGTTCTTCCGTGGCCGAGGCAACGGCCTGGACGTTCTCAGACGCCCTTGTCGACTCGTGGGTGGCTTCCTGTCCGCGGTTCGCGGCTGCCGCGGCAAGACCGGTAAGGGATTCGGAGAGGCCCCCGACACGCGACAGGTTTTCCTCCACCGAGGAAAGCACTGTCTGCATTTCGTTGCGGAAGTTGGCGATGAGGTCGTCGATCGCCTTCTGCCGGCTTTCGCGCGCGATGTGCCCGACCTTGCGTTCCGCGGCCAGTCGCTCGCGCTCGACGGCGTTTTCCTTGAAGACCTCGATGCTGCGGGCCATTTCGCCGATCTCGTCGGAACGGTCGCGGCTGCCGACCTCGATCTCCAGGTCGCCCTCGGCGATCCGGCGCGCCACGACCGAAAGCTCGGCAAGCGGGCGGAATGTGCGCCCGGTCAGCCACCACATGATGCCCACCATCGGCAGAAGGCAGAGCGCGCCGGCGATGATCACGCCATAGGTGATGCGGCCGGCGGCTTCCGAAAGCTCCGACTGCGCCACGGTCTCGACGACTGCGAAGCTGCGGCCGAGAAACTCTCCGGCGGCTTCGCGAAAGCGCAGTTCGTCGCCGTCGATGTCGAGCGTATTCGCGGAGGTCTTGACGTCCGCAAGCTGATAGGACGCGCTGGTCGTGCCGTCGGCGGAAAGCTCAACCAGGCTGCCGTCGTTGAGAAGCAGCATCGTGCGTTCGGTCTCGCCGATGCCGGTGCGATCGGCGAGCACGGACGCGAGGCCGTGCATGTCGATCGTCAGGGCCACCGCGCCGAAATAGGAGTCGAGATAGAAGACCGGAGTGGCGACGACGGCAACGATCGACCCGTCTGCGCCCTTCGTGAAGCCCGAGAAGAAGACGTCGCCGGCCTTGACAGTGCCTGCGACCGTTCCCTCATGCAGCGGCTTCAAGGCAAGCTGCGTCGCGGACCCGTCGATCTCCGGGGCGTCGATCCGGCGGGCGAAGTCGTCTCCCTTGCGGTAGGTATAGATGATGTTGCCGTCCGGATCCGCCAGCGCCACGTCGGAGAAGAGGCCCTGTCCGACCATCTCGCGGAACGCGATATGGATCACCTTGTGATTGGTGGCGTAGTAGTTGTCGACGCCGGGGTCTTCCAGCAGATAGCGCTCCGCTACGCTGTTGGGATTGGCTTCCACAAAGATCGAGATCAACTGCTCGGTCTGGTTTTCCTTCAGGTTCTTCCAGCCGGCCCGCATCTTCATGATGCTGTCCTTGGCGTTGGGAAGCGTCGCGAAGAAACGCGCGCTGTCCTTTACCTGCTGGAGCGACATCGTCATCGCCTTGCTCTTGCCGAGCGTGGCGCTGGCGAGTGCCTTGCCGGCCTGGTCATTTGCGACATTTCCCGCAAGCTGCGAGGTCGTCACGACCAGGGCCAGACACAGGACAGCCGCCCCGGCGAAGAAAAGCATCGCCAGCTTGGTTGAAAGTTTTTTGCGAAGCATCTCCACCCCCAAGGTGTTCTTTATAGTCGGGTGTTTTTTTGGGTGGCGTGAGAATGCCGGCAAAACTCCAAGGATTGATTAACGGCCGCAGTCCTCCGGCGCGCGCAGCGCGCGCCGGGGTCATGCCACGCTCGCACGCGCCTGAAGACGATAGCTTTCGCCGGGATGAAGCAACCTTGCCAGGGTAACGACCCGGCTGCCCTGCCGGGTTCTCCGGCTGATTTCCAGGATCGGCGCGCCTCTGGCAATTCCCAGGACTTCCGCATCCGCGGGTTCCGCCGCCAGCGCGGCCACCTCATGCTCCACCGATGACCAGGCGATGTGATCGAGCAGCCACTGGTTCGGGCCCGACGATGCAAAGTCCTCGCCTGCCGCATCAGGCGCGGCCTGAAGGTTGATCCAGCGCCTTTCGAGCTGAAACGGCACGCCGTCGGCCAGATGCAGACAGGTGACTTCGAGGATGGGAGCCCCTTGCGCGACATCGAGCCTCGCCGCCAGTTCGGCATCCGCCGCCACGCTCTTGCGGCCTATCAGCCTGTAGCCGACGCGAGCTCCCAGCCGCTCGATCTCCTGGTCGATGCGCGGGATGTCCAGCAGCGCGCTGTGGCCGGTAAAGGGTGCCACGCGCGTGCCGGCGCGCCTGCGGCGCTCCAACACGCCCTCGCCGGCCAGTTCGCGGATCGCCCTGTTGACCGTCATGCGGGCGCAGCCGTAGCTGCGCGCGAGCTCGACCTCGCCGGGGATCGTGGCGCCCGGGCGCCATTCGCCCTTGCGAATGCGCTGCAGGATATCCGCCTTGATGCGGCCATAGAGCGGCGATGCCTTGGCGGACTCCGCCCCGGCGCCTGCGGTGTCATGCGGTGCCTGCATGCCGGATTGCTTCCGATCGTGAATAGGCCGTCTCCCCTCGCCCCCGCGGCGGGCGCTTTCATCGGGTATCAGTTTTGGAGCAGCTTCGGAAAATGTCTATACATAATTCAGGGCGATTGGCGCGCGGCGAATCTCTGTCGCACCCTTCGATCATAAGTCACGACGAAAGTGTATTAATCGATCGTCGTGGTTCGTCCGCATTCACCTTGTCGGTATAGTTGCGGCCGGAAGCGTGGTTTCACATGCCTTGACGGCATGCGTGGCCGCGCCGACCGGCCAGGAGGAGGAACTGAGGCCGGTCGCTGTGGGGGTGGCTGGAGCACAGCCGGTTCATGAACCCGATGCCGTCGGGGTGGACCGGGCAGCATCCGGCCAAAGGCGTCGCGGAGGATCCCGTTCGGTCTCGCCGCAAGTTGTTCGCGCCGGATATGCCTTCGCAGCACCAGGATCGTTACGCGGAGGAGAATTAATGGATAACGATAAGGAAGCAGGGATCGCCTACTGGAAGGCGAACCTTTCGCTCGTGAAATGGAGCCTTGTCATCTGGGCTCTCGTGTCATTCGGCTTCGGAATCGTTCTGCGGCCGCTTCTTTCAGGCATCAAGATCGGCGGAACCGACCTCGGTTTCTGGTTTGCCCAGCAGGGGTCGATCTACGTCTTTCTTATCCTGATCTTCTTCTATGCCTGGCGCATGAACACGATCGACAAGAAATACGGCGTCGACGAAGAATAAGGCCGGGGGGAAACACATGGATCTTCAAACCATTACGTATATCATCGTCGGCGGAACCTTCGCGCTCTATATCGGCATCGCGATATGGGCCCGGGCGTCGACGACGGGCGAATTCTATGCCGCGGGCCGGGGTGTGCACCCGGTCACCAACGGCATGGCCACGGCGGCGGACTGGATGTCGGCAGCCTCCTTCATCTCCATGGCCGGCCTGATCGCCTTCGTCGGCTATGACAACTCCACCTTCCTGATGGGCTGGACCGGCGGCTACGTGCTGCTCGCCATGCTGCTTGCGCCGTATCTTCGCAAGTTCGGCAAGTTCACGGTGCCGGAATTCATCGGCGACCGTTTCTACAGCCCGACGGCCCGCCTTGTGGCGGTGATCTGCCTGATCGTCGCCTCGCTCACCTACGTGATCGGCCAGATGACCGGCGTCGGCGTCGCCTTCTCGCGCTTCCTCAACGTGCGTGCGGATGTCGGCCTCTATATCGGCGCTGCGATCGTCTTCGCCTATGCGGTGCTCGGCGGCATGAAGGGCATCACCTATACCCAGGTCGCCCAGTATGTCGTGCTGATCCTGGCCTACACGATCCCGGCGGTCTTCATCTCGCTGCAACTGACGGGCGTCGCCCTGCCGCAGATCGGCCTGTTCTCCAGCACTGTCGCCGATGGCGTGCCGCTGCTGACCAAGCTGAACCAGGTCATCGGCGATCTCGGCTTTGCCACCTATACGGGGCATCATACCAACACCTTGAACATGGTGCTGTTCACCATGTCGCTGATGATCGGCACGGCGGGTCTTCCGCACGTGATCATCCGCTTCTTCACGGTGCCGAGGGTTGCCGATGCCCGCTGGTCGGCCGGCTGGGCGCTGGTCTTCATCGCCATTCTCTACACGGTCGCTCCGGCCGTGGGCGCGATGGCCCGCCTCAACCTCGTCGACACGATCCAGACGGGCGAGGTCGGCTCGCCTGACGGCAATCTCGCCTATGACGACCGGCCGAACTGGTTCAAGAACTGGGAAACCACCGGCCTTCTCAAGTTCGAGGACAAGAACGGCGACGGCCGCATCCAGTACTACAACGACAAGTCGGCAGACTTTAACACCAAGGCCGAAGGCTTCGGCTGGAAGGGCAACGAGCTGACCGTGAACCAGGACATCCTGGTGCTGGCCAACCCGGAAATCGCCCGCCTGCCGAACTGGGTTATCGCACTGGTCGCCGCCGGCGGTCTTGCGGCCGCCCTTTCGACGGCGGCGGGTCTGCTGCTTGCGATCTCGTCGGCGGTGTCGCACGACCTGATCAAGGGCGCTTACAACCCGAATATCTCGGAAAAGGGCGAACTGCTCGCCGCCCGTATCGCCATGGCGGTATCGATCGGCGTTGCCACCTATCTCGGCCTCAACCCTCCGGGCTTCGCCGCCCAGACCGTGGCGCTCGCCTTCGGTCTTGCGGCCGCGTCGATCTTCCCGGCGCTGATGATGGGTATCTTCGTGAAGCGCATCAACAACAAGGGTGCGGTGGCCGGCATGCTGTCGGGCCTGATCTTCACGCTGGTCTACATCTTCTGGTACAAGGGCTGGCTGTTCTTCCCGGGCACCAACTTCGCCCCGGATACGGCCGAATACTGGGTCTTCGGCATTTCGCCGCTGTCCATCGGCACGGTCGGCGCCATCCTGAACTTCGCGGTCGCCTATTTCGTGTCCAACGCGACAGAGGCTCCCCCACAGGAGATCCAGGACCTGGTGGAAAGCATCCGCATCCCGCGCGGTGCAGGTGCCGCCCAGAGCCACTAAGCCCGCATGGCTTGCGGCTGAACGCGATCGCGGACCCCGCCCCCGGCGGGGTCCGCATTTATTTTTCCGCCGACCTGTCTTGGGATAAACTCTGCCAATGCCGCAGGAGACGACATCGATCGGCGCGTTTCTCGCCCGTTACCATCCCTTCGACCTGCTGCCGGCCGAGGCCCTGCTCGGGCTGGAAGCCAGCGGCACGACGATCTCGGTCGCAGCCGGCGACGCCGTCTACGAGATCGGCGACAAGGTTGACTGCCTTTTCGTGATCCTTGCCGGCGAGGTCGATCTCCTTTCCCCCGAAGGCCAGATCATTTCCCACTTCCGCCAGGGCGAAAGCTTTGCCGCGCGAACCCTTTTTCGCGGCGGCATCGCCGCACAAAAGGCCGTCGCCTGCGGCGACATGCGGGCCCTGTGCATTCCAAAGGCCGAGTTCGATGCGCTGCTGGCGGCGCATCCCGGATTCAGCACCTTCTTCGACCGGCTGCGCCCGGCGCAGGAGCGCCCTCCCATCGCATCGATGGATACGGTCAATGCGCTCATTTCCTCGCCGCTGAGCGATATCATGACCACCGATCCGGTGATGGTTTCGCCATCGGCAACTGCGCGCGAGGCCGCCGCCATCATGGGCGAGAAGCATATTTCCTGCCTGCTCGTCGGCGAAGGCGGCATGCTGCAGGGCATCCTGACCACCGGCGACCTGACCGGACGTCTTTTGGCGAAGGGCCTCGGCGGCAACCGTCCGGTATCCGAGATCATGACGCCCGCGCCCTTTTCGCTTGGGCCCAAGGCGCTGGTGCTCGATGCCATGATGGAGATGAGCGGACGCTCCATTGGCCATTTGCCGATCACCGAGGACGGCAAGGCGGTCGGCATCCTGACCAAGACCAACCTGATCCGCCGCCAGTCGGTTTCCGCCCTTTTCATGATCTCCGACATCGGCCGGCTGTCGAAGCTGGACGATCTGGCGACCGTCGTCGGCCGCCTGCCGCAGCTGCTGGCGCAACTGGTGGGGTCGGGCATCGAGGCCTACAAGATCGGCCATCTCATAACGAGCATCGCCGACGCGCTGACACGCCGCCTGCTGACGCTTGCCGAACAGGAACTGGGGGCGGCACCCATCCCCTGGCTGTGGCTGGCCTGCGGCTCGCAGGGCCGGCGGGAGCAGACCGGCGTTTCGGACCAGGACAACTGCCTGATCCTGCACGACGATTACCGCGAAGACGCGCATGGCGCCTATTTCAGGGATATGGCCCGTTTCGTTTCTGACGGCCTGAACGCCTGCGGCTACGTCTATTGCCCCGGCGACATGATGGCGACCAACGACAAGTGGCGCCAGCCGGCCAGGGTCTGGCGCGGTTACTACCAGGGCTGGATCGCGAAGCCCGACCCGATGGCGCAAATGCTGTCTTCGGTCATGTTCGACCTGCGCCCGATCGCCGGCGACGAAAGCCTGTATGAGGGGATGCATCGCGAGACGCTGGAAACGGCACGGGCGAACTCGATCTTCCGCGCGCATTTGATCGCGAATTCGCTGAAGCACACGCCGCCGCTCGGCCTGTTCCGCGGCTTCGCCCTGATCCGCTCGGGCGAGCACAAGGATACGCTCGACCTGAAACACTCGGGGATCGTACCAATTGTCGACCTGGCGCGGGTCTATGCGCTCGACGCGGCGATCGAGCCGGTCAATACGCGCGAGCGGCTGTTTCTCGCCCGCGACGCGGGAAGCGTCAGCCGGTCCGGCGCCGACGACCTGATCGACGCCTACGACCTCATCGCCAATATCCGCCTGGAGCATCAGGCACGCCAGGTGCGCGACGGACGAAAGGTCGATAACTTCATGGCGCCGAGCACGCTTTCGGCACTGGAACGCAATCATCTCAAGGACGCATTCGGCGTCGTCAAGACCATGCAGTCGGCTCTCAGCGCACGCGGCGCCTGAGGCCGGCACTTACCGGAACTGTCTTCCATAGGATCTGATGCATGCTTCTAGGACTGGTCGGAACACTCGTTCTCGGCATTGCCGTCGTCGGTTGCCTGATGTTCCTCAACAAGCTGACGGGCAAGCGGTTGCCGCGCTGGATATTCCCGGCCGGCGCAGCACTCGGGATGCTTACCTTCCATATCTGGAACGAATATACCTGGTTCGACCGCACGGCGGCGGACCTGCCCGCGCATGTCGCCGTCGCGGAGACCTACACCACCTCGACGGTCATTCAGCCCTGGACGCTCGTCTTCCCGCGCATCAACCGCTACGCGGCCGTCGACCTTTCCACGGTGAAGACCAATGACAAGGCGCCCGGCTACCGGCTGGCGGAAGTCTATCTGGTCACCCGCTTCACACCGACGGCGGCGACGCAGCAGATTTTCGACTGCCCGGGCGGTCGGCGGGCTTTCCTCGGTCGCAGCGACACGTTCGGCGAGGATGGCCTGCCGGAGGGCGCCGCCTGGGAGAGCCTCGACAAGACCGATCCGATGCTCTCGAAGGTCTGCTCGGCGCCAACCAGTGGCTGAGGCGGGCGCCGAAACCGCCCGTCAGGCGATTACAATCGGACATTCGTCGTAATCCGAAGGGCTTCTATCCCCAACCCCGCTCCTTGGCGATAATGGCCCTGGAGGAAACAGCCATGACAAACAAGCGGCTCATAGTCGCGGACGAAGGGGCGGTGCTGGCGCATTGCCTGAAAAGCCTTCTGGCCGATGACGGCTATGAGGTGTCGACCGCCACGACGCCCGACGGCGCGCTTTCGCTGGCCCGCTCCGGAGCAGGCGACGTGCTGCTGGTCGATGCCGGCCTTGCCCGGTCGGGCGGTTATTCGGTCTGTCAGGCCCTGCGCGGCGATCCCAGGACGCGTGATCTTCCCGTCGTCTTGATGAGCGCCATTTCCCGTCCCGTGGAGCGGGAGAAAGGCCTGGCGCTTGGCGCGGATGCCACCTTGTGCAAGCCCTTTACGCTCGACGAATTGAGGAAAGTGCTCGGTTCGACCCTCCGGCGCGACAGGGAGCGGACGGACCGCGCCCATGCCTGACAGGACGGAGCGATGGAGCCTCCGTTTCCGCATATTCCTTTTCTTTGCGCTTATTGCCGGGTCGAGTGCAGCAATTCTGTTTGGTGCCACGCTCTGGCTTTCCTTCCATCTTCCACCAGAAAGCACCAGCATGGTGGTGCTGTTCGTCGGGGGCGCGGCCTTCGCCATCGCCGGCCTGACGGCCTGGGTGTGGCTGCGTTTCGACGACCATGTGGCGAAGCCGATCGACGCCTTGTCCCAGGCGATGCGGACGGCCGTCCGGGCCGGCGGAACGCCGGAAGGCGGCCGGACGGCCCTGCCGCAAACCGGCGAATATCTCGGCTACCTGGCGCCGGCCGCCCGGGAAATCACGGATGCTCTCGCCGAAGCCCGGCATGACGTGGAAGCGGCGATCGAAAAGGCCACTGTCGCCGCCGAACGACAGAAGCGGCAGCTTGAGACCGTCGTCCGCGACCTTCAGCAAGGCGTGATCATCTGCCGCCTCGACCACACGATCCTGCTCTACAATCGCGCCGCGCAGGGGTTGCTCGATCATTCGCACGCCCAGTCCGGGAGCCCGGGCCGCGAACTCGGGCTGGGGCGAAAACTCAGCGCCTTCCTCGCCGTACAGGCCCTGCGGCATGCGCTGGAGAGACTGACCAGGCGCTTTGGCGGCGGACGGCACTTTTCCCATCGCGACGGGCTGATGGCGCCCTTCCTCGCCATAACGGTCTCGGGCCACGAAACGCTCAAGGGCCGCATGTCCTTGATGCTGGATGAGGATGACGCCCGTCCGATCGGCTACGTGGTCACCATCGACCGGGTCACCGAAGAGCTGGCGGCGGCGATCTGGCGCGAGCGGCTGCTGCAGGACGTGACCCAGGACATGCGCCGGCACGTCACCAACCTGACGATGGCCGCCGAGGTCGTCCTCAGCATGCACAAGGATGCTGACGGGGATATCGAATGGATCCGCGCCGCTCTCCGCGAGGAGCCGAAGGTAATCGGCGAACGGCTGGACCGGCTGGACCAGGTCGCCAACGACATGCTTTTCGGCGCCTGGCCCGTGGCCCCCGTCTTTTCGCCCACCCTGTTTGAATGCGTCATCCACCGCCGGTCGGAAAATCGCACGATCCAGGTCGAACAGGGCGGCACGCCGCTCTGGCTGATGTGCGACAGCGCAAGCGTCACGGAGCTTCTGGACCGGGTGATGAACCGTGCGGCGGTCTGGGATCAGATCCGCGATTTCTGGCTCGAGGCGACACGCCATGGCGACCGCGCCTATGTCGACCTTGTCTGGCGCGGCAACCTCGTGCCGGTCGGCGTGCTGGAAGACTGGCTGTCGGAACCCCTCGACGAGGCGGTCGGCTCGATGACCGGCCGCGATGTCCTCAGCCACCACAAGACCGATATGTGGTGCGAGGAGCTGACACCGGACAACAGGCCCGGCGTCGTCCGTGTCCGCATGGCGCTCGCCCTTGCCCTCGACCTCGAGGACAGGCCGGAAAAAGCGAATGTCCAGATTCCGCAAAGGCCGGAATTCTACGACTTCGACCTCTTCACCCGCCATCCACCTGGCCGGCTGGAGGACGCGGAACTGAAGGCGTTGAACTTCGTGGTCTTCGACACGGAAACCACCGGCCTCGAACCGTCGCGCGGCGACGAAATGATTTCGGTGGCCGGCGTGCGCATCGTCAACGGCCGAATCCTGCGGGGCGAGCTTTTCTCCACCCTGGTCAATCCGGGGCGCCGCATCCCACCGGCCTCGATCAAGATCCACGGCATCACCGACGAAATGGTCGCCGGTGCCGGCAACATCACCTCCGTCCTGCCGCGCTTCCACGACTTCGTCGGCGACAGCATCCTCGTCGCCCACAACGCGGCCTTCGACATGGCTTTCCTGGAGAAGCGACAACGGGAAGCAGGCGTCGTCTTCGACCAGCCGGTGCTCGACACGGTGCTGCTTGCCGCCCATGTCTTCGGCCGCTCCGAAAGCCTGACGCTCGACGCGCTGGCCGAGCGGTTCGGCATCACCATACCGCCGGAAGAGCGTCATACCGCGCTCGGTGACGCGATCGCCACCGCCGAAGTCCTGCTTCGCCTCTTCGACCTGCTCGAGGCCGTGGATGTCATGACGCTGGGAGATGCAACTCGCGTGTCCGACATGCAGGCAGCCATTCGCCGGAAGCAGGGCGCCTATTGAAGATCAAGCGCTTGTTCCTTTCCCTTCCCGCGCTTTCTGGTGCAAGACTATGTCACCTTGTGTTCATATGAACGTCGCGCGATGTTCATGTGAACGGCATATGATCGCCGCGTGGGAGACCGGGAGGGGATGCTGAACGGTATGGAGATTTCTGCAAGGCAGGCCGAGATCGCGGAAATCGTTCAGGCAAACGGCTTTCTGTCGGTGGATGAACTCGCCGCGCGTTTCGGCGTCACGACCCAGACGATCCGCCGTGATGTCAACCGTCTGTGCGAGGTCGGCATCCTGCGTCGCACCCATGGCGGGGTGGAGCCGCCGCCGGTGCCGGACAACATCGAATACAGGACCCGCCAGATCCTCAATGCCCAGGCGAAGCGCCGGATCGCTTCGAGCGTCGCGGAAGAGGTCCCCTTCGGCGCCTCCCTTGCCTTCAGCATCGGCACGACGCCGGAAATCGTCATGCAGGCGCTGCTGAAACACGAAGGCCTGCGCATCTATACCAACAACCTGAACGTGGCCATGGCCGCCTCCAGCAACACGGGCTTCGACGTGACGATCGTCGGCGGCCGTATCCGGCCCGGCGACCGCGACATCCTCGGCCCCGCGACGCAAGCCTTCTTTGGCGGCTACAAGTTCGACATCGGCATTTTCGGCGTAGCCGGCGTCGACGAGGACGGAACCCTCCTCGACTTTCACGAGGAGGAGGTGCTGTCGCGCCAGGCCATACTGGAAAACAGCCGCCGCTCGTTCCTCGTTCTCGATCACTCGAAGTTCGGACGCACGGCCCATGTCCGCGGCGGCCATATCGGCGATGTCAGCCATGTCTTCTGCGACCGACCGCCACCGCCCGCGATCTCCCGCATGCTCGCGCGCACCGGCGTGCAAACGACGATCTGCGAGTAACCGTTCGCCATCCACTTTGTTGACAAGTGTGTGCCGATCCTTGCGCATTGATGCACCGCTCTTGCGGGCCTTGCCGGTCTGGCAGATTATCCGCCCTCGGTCTTGTTATCCCCGCCTTCAGTCTTGCCGGATGGCCTTCATGACAGCGCGCGAACCCTCGCATCTCTTCTATCAGTCCCGCCTGCGCCGCCCTCTCGTCGACCGCGCCGAGGGCGTCTACATCTGGGATGTCGACGGCAAGCGCTATCTCGACGGCTCCAGCGGCGCGATGGTCGCCAATATCGGCCATTCCAATGCCCGGGTTCTGGAAACGATGCGCCGCCAGATGGAAAAGGCGACCTTCGCCTACCGGCTGCATTTCGAGAACGAGCCGGCCGAAAGGCTTGCCGCTAAGACCGCCTCCCTGATGCCGGAAGGGATCGACAGGGTCTTCTTCGTCTCCGGTGGCTCGGAAGCGGTGGAAAGCGCGATCAAGCTTGCCCGCCAATATGCGGTGGCGACCGGTCAGGACAGTCGCTGGAAGGTGATTTCGCGCATGCCGTCCTACCACGGCTCGACGCTCGGCGCGCTGGCGGTGACCGGCTACGATCCGCTGACCGCGCCCTTTCTGCCGATGATGCGGGAAATGCCGAAGATCGCCGCTCCCCGCGCCTATCTCGACCGCGACAATCTTTCCCCGCACGAGCGCGGACTGAAATATGCTGATCTGCTGCGCGACAAGATTCTGGAGGAAGGCGCCGAAACCGTTCTTGCCTTCATCATGGAACCGGTAGGAGGCGCGTCGACCGGCGCGCTCGTCGCCCCAGACAGCTACTACGGCCGCATCCGGGAGATCTGCGACGAATTCGGCATCCTGCTGATCTATGACGAGGTGATGACCGGCGCCGGCCGCACCGGACGGTTTCTGGCGGCCGAGCATTGGGGGATCACACCCGACCTCATCGCGCTGTCGAAGGGATTTGCCGCCGGCTACGCGCCGCTCGGCGCCATGGTCGCGCATAACCGGCTGGTGGAGCCGGTGCTCGATGCCGGCGGGTTCCAGCACGGCTATACCTATGCCGGCAATCCGCTCGCCTGCGCCGCGGGCCTTGCCGTGCTTGAAGAAATCGAACGCGAGGATCTCTGCGGCAATGCGGAGCGTATGGGATCTGCGCTGAAGGAGCGGCTCGAACTCCTCATGAAGCGTTTTCCCTTCATCGGCGACGTGCGCGGCAAGGGGCTGCTGCTCGCCTTCGAACTCGTCTCCGACCGCGAAACGATGACGCCGCTTCCGGCCGCTCAGAATGCCTATCTGAAGCTGGTGGACGAAGCCTATTCGCGCGGCCTCATTATCTATTCAAGGCGCACGCGCGGCGGGCGCGAAGGCGATCACTTCATGGTCTGTCCGCCATTGATCGTGACGCGCGAACATCTGGACGAGATCGTCGACAAGCTGACCGACAGCCTAGCGGCACTCGCCGCAAGCCTCGGCCTGCCGCAGGAGGGGTATTGATTGCCCAGGTAAGGCGTTGAATTAATTCGCAGGTTTATCGTCTACCGAGTCGTGCCGGTTGTTGCCTGGATTTCCCGAGCTCCGGGACGAGCGACCGGTTCCAGGATCGAATTGATCTACTTCCGCAAGACTTGCGAATCCCCTATTCATGCCACCCACAATCAGTGGGGGCTAAATTGAAAAAAATTCTAGCATCGCTTGCAATAGCATTCGCTCTCGTTGCCTGCCAGGGCGTCCAGCACAATACCGCGAGCGGACGGCCGGAGGTAACGACCAGGAAAAGCGTTGAAGTCGTCAAGAACAGCGCCATCAACGAGCTGATCAATCACGGTTACGCCGTAACTGCGGACACTCCGTATTCGATGACCTTCGAAAAGCCAGTGGAGAATCCGGTGGCTGCGGCCCTTCTGGGGTCCCAGTGGAATTCCGTGCCCAACGCGAGAATTCGCCTCACCTTCGCCAAGGTACCGGCCGGAACGCGCGTCGTTGCGGATCTGGCTTTCGTCACGAATCCGGGAACGGGCTTCGAACGTCTTACCCCGGCAAACAACAATCCGGACTCGGTGAAGATCCAGGAATGGCTTGCAGCGCTCTAGGGCCGATCGGCCGGATTGAAACCCGCGCCGATCAGGAGACGATGGAGCAGCGTCCGGTTGCACGGGGTAGCCATCCGAAGCAGGTGTGCAAAGCCTGACGACGCGGTGCCGTGGTCGACGCGGATAGCGGAAGGGAGGGCAATTGCGTCGCAGCCTGTCCGCCGCTATTCGTCTTGCTCCAACTTCTCGACAATCGTGTCGACAAGCTGACCGACAGCCTTGCGGTACTTGCCGCAAGGCTCGGCCTGCCGCAGGAAAGGTACTGAAGCCATGCGGAAAGTCATTCTTACCTGCGCGGTAACCGGTTCGATCCACACCCCGACCATGAGCCCCTATCTGCCGGTGACGGCGGACGAGATCGCGCGCGAGGCGATCGCGGCGGCCGAGGCGGGGGCAACCGTCCTGCATCTGCACGCCCGCGATCCGAAGACCGGCAAGCCCAGCGCAAGCGTCGAGGATTTCATGGGTTTCCTGCCGCGCATCAAGCAGAACTGCGATGCGGTCATCAACATTTCGACCGGCGGCTCCACGCAGATGACGCTCGACGACCGGCTAGCGCCCGCGCGTGCGGCCCTGCCGGAAATGTGCTCGCTCAACATGGGGTCGATGAATTTCGGCACCTTCCCGCTCGCCAGCCGCTACAGCGACTGGAAGCACGACTGGGAGCGGCAGTATCTGGAAAACACCCGCAACGTCATCTTCAAGAACACCTTCACGGATATCGCGTCCATCGTCACGGAGCTTGGCGCGTCGGGCACGCGCTTCGAGTTCGAATGCTACGACCTCAGCCATATCCGAACGCTGGCCTATTTCCTCAAGGAAGGCCTCGTCAAACCACCGCTTTTCGTTCAGTTCGTGCTCGGCGTGCTGGGAGGCGCGGATGCTTCGGCGGAAACGCTGATGACGATGAAGGCGACCGCCGACCGGTTGCTCGGCGATGCCTACGAGTTCTCGGTGCTCGCCGCCGGTTATCAGCAACTCAGGCTTGGCAGCATGGGCGTGATGCTCGGCGGCCATGTGCGGGTCGGGCTGGAAGACAGTCTCACGGACGGTGCCAGACGGGATCTTGCGCCAGGCAACGGTCATCAGGTCGCCCGCATCCGCCGCATCCTGGAAGAGCTCGACTTCGAAGTCGCCAGCGCATCCGAAGCCCGTGAAGCCCTGGCGCTAAAGGGAGCGGATCGTGTCGCCTTCTGACGAGATCGCGGCGGATCGCGCGGGCGTCGTCAGCTTCCGCATGGCGAATGCGGAGGATGCCACCCTCGTTCACGGTCTATTGAAGGCGCTTGCCGGCCATCTGGAAAGCAGCGATGCGATGTCGGCGACGGTGGAGGACATCCGCACAGGTCTTGCCGCGCCGGCCGCCTTCAGCGCACTGATTGCGGAACGCTCCGGCGACGCGGTCGGCCTCTGCCTCTGGTTCCCGATCTATTCGACATGGCGCGGCAGACGCGGCATGTTCGTGCAGGATATCTATGTCGCAGAGAGCGAGCGCGCGTCCGGTCTCGGCCGTCGCCTCCTTGCCGAAGCCGGAAGGATCGGCGCGCGGGACGGCGCCTCGTTCATCCGCCTTGCCGTAGATGCGAAAAATCGCGCCGCACAGCGCTTTTACGACCGGCTGGGCTTCACCTGGTTCGCCGACGACCAATTCTACGATCTCGACACGCCGGGATTCACGGCCCTGGTCGATGCCGGGATCTGACCGGACAGGAACGATGAAAGTCATCTATCACGACGAACAGGCGCGGCACTATCCCCGCCATTTCCTCTCCTCCGGCGGGCAGCAGCGCAACCCGGAAGTACCCGAACGCATCGAAAGGCTGCTTGCCGGCGCTCGCGCGGCGGGCCTGCAGCAGATCGCCCCGAAGGACTACGGCCTTGGCCCGGCAGCAGCCGTGCATACGCCGGAATATCTTCAGTTCCTGGCCAATATCTACACGCGCTGGCAACGCATTCCCGATGCCTCGGCGGAGGTCGTCCCGAATATCCATCCCGAGAGGAGGGATTTCGCCTATCCGGCATCCGCCGTCGGCCAGGCCGGGTACCACATGGCCGACACCTCCTGCCCGATTTCGGCGGAAACCTGGACTTCGGCGCTATGGAGCGCCAATACCGCCGTGCATGCCGCCGAACTGGTGCTTGCCGGCGAGGCCGCCGCCTATGGCCTGTCGCGCCCGCCCGGGCACCACGCGACGGCCGATCTTGCCGGCGGCTTCTGCTACCTGAACAATTCCGGCATTGCGGCCCAGCATCTGCGGCGCGCCCATGACCGCGTCGCCATCATCGATGTCGACCTGCATCACGGCAACGGCACGCAGAGCATGTTCTATCGTCGCGCCGATATCCTGACCGTGTCGCTGCATGCCGATCCGGTGCGCTTTTACCCCTTCTTCTGGGGCCACGCGAACGAGCGAGGCGAAGGCGAAGGGCTCGGCTACAATTTCAACCTGCCGCTGCCGCGCGGTTCGAAGGACGACGCGTTCCTGTCGGCACTCGACGCGGCGCTCCTGAGGGTGCGCGCCTTCGCACCGACGGCGATCGTCGTCGCGCTCGGCCTGGATGCCTTCGAGGGCGATCCCTTCGGCGGTCTCGGCGTTTCGACGGACGGCTTCGCCCGGATCGGCGAGAAGCTGGGAGATCTGAAGCTGCCAACCGCGATTATTCAGGAAGGCGGTTACCTCTGCGATGCCCTCTCCGACAACCTGACGAGTTTCCTCACAGGCTTCGGCACGACCCACACGATCTGAGGATCTGGCGATGAACGACCTCCGGCAATTCGACGTGGCGATCGTCGGCGCGGGAATTGCCGGCGCCGGGCTGGCGGCAAGCCTTGCCGGCCAATGCAGTGCGGTCCTCCTCGAACAGGAGGAGCGGCCCGCCTACCATTCGAGCGGGCGTTCGGCGGCCATCTTCATCCAGAATTACGGCAATGCGCCGATCCGCGCCCTGTCGCGCGCCTCCGCGCCGCTCTTCCAGGACGCCGATCCGGAGTTCTTTCCCGAGGCGCTGCTGACCCCGCGCGGCATCCTGACCATTGCCGACACGGAAGCGCTGAGTGACTTCGCCAAGCATCTGGCGGATGGCGAGGGCCTGGACGAAGTTTCGGCTGCCGAGGCCGTCAGGCGGGTGCCAATCCTCAAGGCCGGCGCGATTGCGGGCGCGGCTTATGAAGCGGATGCGCAAGATATCGACGTACACGCGCTGCATCAGGGCTTCCTCAAACGCCACCGTCGCTCGGGCGGTCAAGTCCTGTGCCGCGCCGAACTGCTGTCCGCCGAGCGGACAACCGGCCGCTGGCGCATCAGGACGGCAGCCGGCGAGATCGAAGCCGGAGTGCTGGTGAACGCCGCAGGCGGCTGGGCGGATATCGTCGCCGCCCGATCCGGAGCAGCGCCCGTTGGCCTCGTCGCCATGCGCCGTTCCATGGCTGTCCTGCCGGCACCCGATGGCGTCGACTGCAGCCGCTGGCCACTCGTCGCCGATGCCGCGGAGCGCTGGTACATGAAGCCGGAAAGCGGGCGGATGCTGGTTTCGCCCGCCGACGAGGATCTCGTCGAGCCGCATGACGTCTTTGCCGACGACATGGTGCTTGCCGAGGGCCTGTACCGTTTCGAGCAGGCGGTGACGATCCCGATAGACCGGGTGGAAACGTCCTGGGCGGGTCTGCGTACCTTCGCACCCGACCGCACGCCGGTCTGCGGTTACGACCCCTCGGCGGAAGGCTTCTTCTGGCTGGCCGGACAGGGCGGCTACGGCATGCAGACGGCGCCGGCCCTGTCGCGGCTCGCCGCCGACCTGCTGCTTCACAGGCAGCCCGACCTCCCAGGCCTGGATGAAACGCTCGTCTCCGCCCTGAGCCCCGCACGCTTTGCCGGACGGTAGTCCGGCATCCGCAATCCCCAGCTTCACCGGAAAGGAAACATCATGGCCATTCACCGCATCGAACCAGGCCCGCGCATGAGCCAGGCGGTCATTCACGGCAATACGGTCTATCTCGCCGGCCAGGTCGGCACGCCGGGCAAGGGCGTCGCCGAACAGACGACGGAAGTGCTTGCCTCCATCGACCGGCTCCTCAAGGAAGCCGGAACGGACAAGTCCAAACTGCTGCAAGCGACCATCTGGCTTGCGGACATGGCGGACTTTGCCGAGATGAACAAGGTCTGGGATGCCTGGGTCGATCCGGCCAATCCGCCGGCGCGCGCCACGGGCGAGTCGAAGCTCGCTGGTCCCCAATACAAGGTCGAGATCATCATCGTCGCCGCCCGCGACTGACGCTCCGGCCGACTTGCGCGGCGCGCCTCAGCCTGCCACCGAACGCTCAATGACGCGGGTAAGCGCCCGCACGAGCGCTGTGGTTTCGTCATGTCCCATGGCATCGACCAGCCGCGCCTGGTGCTCCCTTGCCGCTGCGATCAAAAGATCCACCGCCGCATCGCCGTCCCGCGTCAGGCAGACCCTGACGCGACGGCGGTCGGTATCGTCGCTCGACCGCTCGACCAGCCCCATTCCCACCAGCTTCTCGATGGTCTTGCTGATCGCCGGCTGGTTGGCGAGGCAGATATCGGCAAGGTCGCCGACCGTCACGCCATCGATCCCCTTCAGCGCGGCCAGAACCCGCCAGTGAGCCACGGTGTAGCCGCACCTGCGAATTTCCTGATGAAACTCGGCGCTGGCAATGCTCGAGGCGCGGGCAAGCAGATAAAGCAGATAGCCGTCGATGAAGCGATCACCCCCCTGCATGCCGTAATTCCCCTATGGTTTATGCTTATAATTATTCCTTTTCATACAATAACGATATTGCTACGCTCCGCCAGACGATTGGCATAAAGTTTTGCGGCCAAATATCTCGGCGATTGAGAGGTGGCATGTTCGCGGACCGGATCGAGGGAAAGTGGCTCGACGCCTTCCAAGCCGTCTTCCGCCTCTGCAAGGTGGCGGCCGGCGAAGAGGTGGCGATCCTTTCCGAAACCCAGTCGCGCGCACTCAATGTCCAGCTGGCGGAGCTCGCCCTGCAGCGGCTCGGCGCAACGGTCTTTCATGTAACCGTACCGAGCCGGCCGCAGCATGCGCCGGTGCCGGTGCGATCTACCGGAGCCTCGGATGCGCTGTCGGGCCACAAGGCCGCGATCGCGGCGCTAAAGGCAAGCAGCCTCGTGGTGGACCTCACTGTCGAAGGCTTGCTGCATGCGGCCGAGTTGCCGGAGGTGATTTCCGGCGACGCCCGCCTGTTGATGATTTCCAATGAACATCCGGATGCCCTGGAGCGCCTCCTTCCCCAGCCCCGCGACGAAACGCGCGTCAAGGCAGCGGTCAGGCAGGCGCGGGCAAGCCAACGAATGACGGTCGTCTCGCCAGCCGGAACCGATCTCACTGTCGCGATGGAAGGCGCGTCAACCGTGGGTGTCTGGGGCTGGTGCGACCGACCGGGCACGGTCGCTCATTGGCCGGCGGGCCTCGTCGTCAGCTTTCCGAAGGCAGGCTCGGTAAATGGCCGCCTGGTGCTCGACGCGGGAGACATCAACCTTACCTTCAAGCGTTACCTGGAACGCCCCGTCACGCTGACGATCGTGGACGACTATGTGACGGCAATCGAGGGCGAAGGGACGGATGCTGAACTGATGCGCCGTTATCTCGCCGCCTGGGGCGACAGGGAAGCCTATGCGGTCAGCCATGTGGGCTTCGGTATGAACGAAGCCGCACGCTACGAAGCCCTTGCCATGTACGGTCAGCGCGATACGAACGGCACCGAACTGCGCGCCTTTGCCGGCAATTTCCTTTTCTCCACCGGCGCCAACGAATTTGCCGGCCGCTACACCAAAGGTCATTTCGACATACCGGTTCGCGGCTGCACGATCGCCCTTGACGGCGAAGCCGTCGTGACCGACGGCACGCTTGCGGAGCATCTGCGGTGAGAGTCCCTTCCTTTGAAAAGCAGGGGGCGGGGCGGGAGACGATCATCCTTCTGCACGGCATTGGCGCCGGGGCGGGTATGTTCACACCGCAGCTTTCGGGTTTGAGCGACACGTTTACGGTGATCGCCTGGAACATGCCCGGCTATGGCGACACGCCGCTCGATGGCCCGATGAGCTTCGAAGGCCTCGCCGAAACGCTGCTTTCCCTCATCGATCATCTCGGCATCGGTAAAGCCAACCTGGTGGGTCACTCGATTGGCGGCATGGTCGCTCAGGAATTCTACGCCCGGCATCCAGAGCGTGTCGCCACGCTCGTGCTTTCGGCAACCACCTCCGCCTTCGGCAGCCGTGACGGCGAATTCCAGAGGAAATTCATCGCCGACCGGCTGGCGCCGCTCGATGCCGGCAAGACGATCCCGGAGCTTGCAGCCGGCTTCGTACCTAAGCTGGTCGGCTCGGCATCCGAACCGACTGCGGTCGCCATCGCGCAAGAGGCGATGAGCCGCCTTTCTCCTGACACCTATCGCGAAGTGATCCGCTGCCTCGCCACTTTCGACCGGCGCGAGGATCTGAAGCGGATCTGCGTTCCCACCCTTGTCATAGCGGGTGAGGAGGACACGAACGGGCCGGCGGCAACCTTGAAGAAAATGGCGGAAAGCATCGAAGGCGCGCGCTTCGCCTGCCTACCCGGTATCGGCCACCTGGCGCCGCTGGAGGCACCGGATGCCTATAACGCATTGCTGCGGGGCTTCTACTCGGACACCATCGGCGGAGATACAGCATGACCGAAGCGGACCTGGACCTGATAGCAACAGACCGGCCGATCTTCGATCCGATGGCCTTCCGCCTTACCGAGCAGGAAGAGGAACTCGGCGCGCGGGCCCGATGCATCGGCATGTCGAAATTCGCGCAGCGCGCGAGCCGCTTCGATGCGGAGGCCTCTTTTCCGACGGAAAATTACCGCGACATGCACGAGGCCGGACTGCTCGGCATCTGCGTGCCCAGAGAAGACGGCGGCGAAGGCGCCTCCTTCCGCGCCTACATGATGACTGCGGCGGAGATCGGCCGCTATTGCGGCGCGACCGCCCTGACCTGGAACATGCACGTCTGCTCTTGCCTCTGGACGGGCGCGCTGACCGACGATCTCGACATGCCGGCCATCGAGCGCGAGGCGCACCGCCGCCGCCGGTCGATGCACTATCGCCGCATTCTCGAGGATGGCGCGATCTATTCGCAGCCTTTTTCGGAGGGAGGAGCCGCGGCGGCCGGCGCAGCCCCCTTTTCGACCAGCGCCACGCGGGTCGACGGAGGCTTCCTCATCAGCGGCAAGAAGATCTTCGCCTCTCTCTCCGGCCATGCCGACTATTACGGCATCCTTTGCGGCGAATTCCGGCCCGGCGAAAGGCCGAGCCGCCGCGACACGCTCTATATCGCCGTACCCGCCAGAGCCGAGGGCGTGACGGTTGTCGGACCGTGGGATCCGCTCGGCATGCGCGGCACCGTCTCGCGCACTCTCATCTTCGAGGATGTCTTCGTTTCCGAGGAAGAGGCGCTGATGCCGCGCGGCGTCTATTACCAGGCCGCCAGCCGCTGGCCGCATATGTTCATGACCCTGTCGCCCACCTATCTCGGCATCGCGCAGGCGGCATACGATTTCACCGTACAGTACCTGCGTGGCGAAGTGCCGGGTCTGCCGCCGGTCAAGCGGCGGATGTATCCGACCAAGCAACTGGGCGTCGCGCAGATGCACCTGATGCTCGAACAGGCCAAGGCGCTGTGGTTCCAGGCGATCACCGAGGCCGGCCCGGATCCTTCGCGCGAGCAGATCATGCGCGCCTGGGCCGCCCACTACACCGTGATGGAGAACTCCAACGAGATCTGCCAGCTCGCAATCCGCACCTGCGGCGGGCAGTCGATGTTGAAATCCCTGCCGCTGGAACGTTTCTACCGCGACAGCCGCTGCGGTTCGCTGATGCTTCCTTGGACGGCGGAGATCTGCCTCGACCGCATAGGGCGGGAAAGTCTCTATCTTCCCGGCGAAACGGACGATTGATACGCTCACCCCATGACTATCGACCGGTGGATTGAGACCCATGCGCGCTTTTCACCCGAAAAGCCGGCGATCCGTTTCCAGGGCTGGACGCTGACCTATGCCGCACTCGATCGCGCAATCGGCCGCACAGCCCATTGGCTATCGATCAAACATGGCATCTCCCGTGGCGACCGCCTCGCCTGGCTCGGCTACAACGCACCCGACATGCTGGTGCTGCTTTTCGCCGCAGCCCGCCTTGGCGCGATAGTCGTGCCCCTGAACTGGCGGCTTGCTCCTCCTGAACTCGCCCATGCCGTCGCCGACAGCGGCGCCAAGCTGCTCGTCCATCAGCCTGCCTTTCGGGAAATGCTGCCTGCAATTGCAGAGGCACTGCGGGAAACCGGCGGGGAAGAACCGAAGACCGTCGAAGTCGATCCGGCAACCGGCGGGTTGAATGACCTGCTAGAAGGGGCGCCGGCCCTCGCGGCCGGAGAAGGACTGGAGAGCGATCCGCTTCTGATCGTCTATACCTCGGGAACAACGGGGCGCCCGAAAGGCGCGGTGCTGACCCAGCGCGCGATCCTCGCCAATGCGCTCAATTCCCGCCACATGCACGCGATGACCGCCGAAGACCTGGTGCTGACGGTACTGCCGATGTTCCATGTCGGCGGGCTCAACATCCAGACCACTCCCGCCCTCTACCTCGGTGCGGCCGTGATCCTGCACGAGCGCTTCCATCCCGGTGAGACGCTTGCCGCAATTGCAGCCGACAAACCCACGCTCACCGTTCTCGTGCCGGCAACCATGGCGGCTATGATCGGCCACGCCGACTGGGAGAAGGCGGATATTTCAAGCCTGAAGGCCGTTGCCACAGGCTCCTCGGACGTTCCGGTCGAGATGATGCGCGCCTTCATTGCGCGCGGCGCGCCGGTTATCCAGATATACGGCTCCACCGAAACCGCGCCAATTGCCATCTACCAGCAGGTAACCGACGCCCCCGACGAGCTTGGTGCCATCGGCCGCCCGGGCCTCCACACGCAGGCGCGCATCGCCCGGCCAGACGGCAGCCCTGCCGCACCCGGCGAGGTCGGCGAGATAGAGCTTCGCGGCGATACGGTGACTGCCGGCTATTGGGGCCGGGATGCCGGCCGCGACGAGAATTTCCGGGGCGGCTGGTTCCGCTCCGGCGATCTTGGCCTCGTCGATCAAAATGGCGTTTACTGGTTCAAGGACCGACTGAAAAATGTCGTCATCTCCGGTGGCGAGAATATCTATCCGGCTGAACTCGAACGGATACTGCGCGAAATCGACTGGATCGGCGAGGCAGCCGTCGTAGGTTGCCCGGACCCACGCTGGGGCGAGGTGCCGGTGGCCGTCGTGGTGACCAAGCCGGGCCATTCGCGCGACGAAAAGGCGGTGCTTTCCGTCTTCGATGGAAGGCTTGCCCGATACAAACATCCCAAGGCTGTTGTTTTTGCCGATGAATTGCCGCGAAATGCACTTGGCAAGATCAGGGTCGATCTGGTGAAAATCATGGCTCGGGCCAGCGACGGCGGCGACAGCGCCACGCCGGAGTGAGCCGGGCAGCCTTGGCAGTACAAAAACCAAAGAGGGGATGAGCATGCGTCGGATTTTCGGGAAAATTGCGTTTGCCACCGCCCTGGGCGCGATGCTTTCGGCACCGGCCGCAGCGGAAACCACCTTGCGCGTCTCCAACTGGCTGCCGCCCTCGCATCCGATCGTCCGCGACATTCTCGAGCCCTGGGGCAGGCAAGTCGAGGAAGCGACCGGCGGCAGCGTCAAAGTGGAAATCATGGCTTCACCGATCGGCAAACCGCCGGCGCAGTTCGACCTGATCAAGAGCGGCGCGGCCGATATCGGCTACGGCGTGCACGGCTATACGCCGGGCCGGTTCAAGCTGACGCCGATCGTCGAGGGCCCCTTCCTCTCCGACAGCGCGGAAGCGCTTTCCGTTGCCTACTGGAAAGTGCAGGACGCAATGCTCTCCAAGGCGAACGAGCATGACGGCGTCAAGCTTCTCACCGTCTTCACCCATGGCCCGGGCGCGATCTACACCACCGCCAAACCGGTAACCTCACTTGCAGATATGGAGGGGTTGAAGATGCGCATCGGCGGCGGTGTCGTCGCCGAAATCGCTAAGCGCCTCGGCATGGTCGGCGTTCAGGCTCCCTCGCCGCAGGTCTATGAGATCCTGTCGAACGGGGTTGCCGACGGCATCCTCTTTCCGGCCGAATCCGTACCTTTCTTCCGCATCGACGAGGTTATCCGCTATGGCACCAACGTGCCGGGTGGCCTCTACAACACCTCCTTTTTCGTCATCATGAACCAGCAGAGCTGGGACAAGCTGACGGATGCGGAGAAGGCGGCAATCGACAAGGTATCCGGCGAAGCGCTGGCCCGTCTCGCCGGCCAGGCCTGGGATGCCGCCGACGAAGCCGGCACCAAGGTGATGGCCGACAAGGGCGTCGCCATTTCGGTGGCCGACGAAGCTCTCACGGCGGCGATTGCCGAGAAGCTCGCCGGCGTCGAGGACGGCTTTCTTGCCGCCGCAAGAGATGCCGGCATAGACGGCGCCGCCGCGATGGACATGCTGAAGGGCGAAATCGCCGCGGCCACGAAATGACGGATTTCGGAAGGTCCGGATCGGGAGAACCCGGTCCGGCCGCCCGCATCGGCGGTCTGTTTCTGGGCGGATTGAGGATCATTGCCGCCCTTCTGCTTCTCGTGATGATGGCCGTGACCTTCGTCGACGTGATCGGCCGCTATGTCTTTTCCTCCCCCCTTCCCGGGGCGTTCGAACTGACGGAAGTGCTGCTCGGCCTGATAATCTTCGTCGGACTCCCACTTGTCACCCTGCGCCAGGAGCACGTGACGGTAGACCTGCTGACAAGCCGCGCGCCGAACGTGCTGCGCCGCCTTCTGCTGCGGCTCGCACAAGCGCTGACGGCGGGCGTGCTGGCCATGCTTGCCTGGCGGCTCGGCATCATTGCGCGGGATCTATCGGCCTATGGCGATGCGACCGTGTTCCTGCGCATCCCGCTCGGCCCCGTTGCCGGCGTCATGGCATTCCTTGCTGCCGCGGGTTCGTTCTGCGCCCTCACCATCCTTCTCCGGCGGCAATAGGACCAGCCCTGCATGGAAACCTGGCTTCCTGGCCTCGTCATCCTCATCGTCGTCATGATGGCCGGTGTGCCGATCGCCATGGCGATGGCGGCCGTCGGCGCACTCGGCCTCGCCGCAATCCTGGGCTTCACCCCGGCCATGGCGATCGTCGGGCAGACGACCTTCGACACAGGCCTTTCCTATTCCCTCTCGGTGGTCCCGCTTTTCGTGCTGATGGGCAATCTCGTGACGCGCGGCGGGCTGTCGGACGAGCTCTACGCCGCCTGCAACGCCTGGCTCGGTCACAAGCCCGGAGGACTCGCGCTGGCAACAGCCGTGGCCTGCGGCGGCTTTTCCGCCGTCTGCGGGTCGTCGCTGGCAACGGCGGCAACCATGGGCAAGGTCGCGCTGCCGCAAATGCGTCGCTTCAACTATGACGACAGCCTCGCCACCGGCGTAATCGCGGCAGGCGGCACGCTCGGCATCCTCATTCCGCCGAGCGTCATTCTCGTCCTTTACGGCGTCACCACGCAGCAGGACATCGCACGGCTCTTCATCGCCGGCATCATCCCCGGCCTTCTCGGCATCCTTGGCTACATGGCCGCAGTGCGTGCCGTCTGCCATTTCTCGCCAGAGGCCGGTCCACGCGGACCGCGCCTTCCTTATCGCGAACGTTTTGCCGCGTTGAAGGGCGTCGTCGGCATCCTCGGCCTCTTCCTGCTTGTCATCGGCGGCATCTATCTGGGCGTCTTCACCGCAACGGAAGCCGCAGGCATCGGCGCAGCCGGCGCCTTCTTCATCGCCCTGTTCCGCCGGCGGCTAACGACCCGCATCCTGCTCGACGTCCTCGCCGAAACCGCCGCCACGACAACCATGATGTTCATGGTCCTGATCGGCGCGCTCATTTTCTCCAATTTCGTCAATATTGCCGGCCTTCCGGCGGCGCTGAGCGACCTGGCCCGCTCGTCCGGCCTGCCGGCACCCGCCATCCTCGCCGTGGTGCTGGCGATCTATCTCGTGCTCGGCATGGTGCTGGAAAGCCTGTCGATGGTGCTATTGACCGTGCCGATTTTCGCGCCCGTCATGGCTTCGCTCGGCTACGATCTCGTCTGGTTCGGCATACTCGTCGTCGTGGTCACAGAGATCAGCCTGATCACACCGCCAGTCGGGCTCAATGTCTTCGTCTTGAAGACCGTGCTCCCCGACATCCCGATCGGCACGATCTTCCGCGGCATCTTCCCCTTCCTCGCGGCAGATATCGTCCGCTTGATCCTGATCGCCGCCTTTCCGGCGATCGTCCTCTTCCTGCCGAGCCTGATGGGCTAGGCTTGGCTCTTGGCCCAGGCGAGCGCCGCGTCCTCAACGCGGATGCGCTTCGCCAGAAGCAAGAGATTGAGAGCGGAAAAAACGAGCGCATAGGCCGGCAGCCCGAGCGCAAGCGGCACGACCGCAATTTCCGCCGCGACGATGGCGTAATTCGGATGGCGCATCAGCCTAAAGGGACCGCGCGCGACCAGTTCTTCGCCCGGGATTACAATGATGCGCGTCGTCCAGCGCCGACCGAGTGCGAGCAGGACCCAAAGGCGGCCGATCTGCAGAATGGCGAAGAGCACGAGAAAGAACCCCTCGACCCGCGCCGCATGACCCAGCACCCAGAGGCCAAGCAGCCACGAGCCGTGCAGGGCGACGATCCCAGGATAGTGGCTCCGGCCGAATTCCACGCCGCCCTTCTCCATCAGCCGTCTGGTGTTGCTTTGCGCCCAGACGAGCTCCGCCAGCCGTTGCAACGTGAGGAAGCCCAGAAGGTAGACGGCTTCAGGCATCTCCCGCCTCGATGGCGAGGAAACTTGCCGTGAAGCCCGGCCCCAGCGCAGCCAGGACCGCAGGCCCGCTCAATCCGCGCGCGATCGCCCGCTCCAGAACGAACAGAACCGTGGGCGCGGACATGTTGCCATGACTGCGCAAAACCTCGCGTTCATGCCCCAGGCTTCCGCCTTCCAGCCCGAGCGCGATCTCCAGCGAGGTCAGCACCCTGGCGCCACCGGGGTGGCAGACATAATGCGCTCCGGAATTCTCCAACCCTGCCGTCTTCAGAAAAGCCCTGGCCGGCTCAGCGAACCTTTGTTCGACAAAGCCTGGCAAGGCCCGAGACAGCACAACGCCAAAGCCGATGGGATCAACCGACCAGCCCATGATGTCGAGTGTCGAAGGCCACAAATGCTCGCCACTGATGCCGAGCCGGATCGAGCCTTCATAACCGCCACCCGCCCGCAGGACTGTTGCGGCCGCACCGTCGCCGAAGAGCGCCGTGGCGACGATATCCGCCTTGGCGCAACGGTCGCGCCTGAATGCGAGGGTACAGAGTTCGACGACGACGCAAAGCACCGTCTTTCCGGGCATCGCAACCGCCAGCCGCGACGCGAGCGCCAGGCCGGATACGCCACCTGCGCAACCCAGGCCGAAGACGGGTACGCGCACCACGTCGCTGCGCAAGCCCAACTGCCGCGCCATGCGCGCTTCAAGGCTCGGTGTCGCGATGCCCGTCGACGAGACGGTGACGACGGCATCGACGTTATCCGCCGAGACACCCGCGCGATGAAGTGCCGCACGTGCAGCTTCAAGGAACAGCTCGCCGGCACTTTCCAGGTAGACGGCAGAGCGCTCGCGCCAGTCGCGCGGAGCCTCATACCAATCCGCGGGGCGCACCGCGTGGCGCTGCTCGATCCCCGAATTGGCGAAGACATCGGCGAGCTGCGGATAGCGTGCGAAGGCATCCGCGAAGATTGCCTGCGCCCGGCGGGCCACGTCCGCCTGATCAAGCAGATAGGGCGGCTGAGCAGTTGCAAGGCCCAGAACCGAAACCGGATAAGCCATGGCCTTAGTATGGGCACGTCACGGCAATGCCACAAAACAAGCCACCGTTACCTGACGGCATCCAAGTCAGTTGCCGAGTATTCCCGGCAGCCTGAGTCCATGCTCGCGCGCGCAGTCGAGGGCCACTTCGTAGCCCGCATCCGCGTGGCGCATGACACCGGTCGCCGGGTCATTCCAGAGCACGCGGCCGATGCGGCGCGCGGCGTCCTCGCTGCCATCGCAGCAGATCACCATGCCCGAGTGCTGGGAAAAGCCCATGCCGACGCCGCCGCCGTGATGCAGGCTCACCCAGGTCGCCCCGGACGCGCAGTTCAAAAGCGCATTCAGCAACGGCCAGTCGGAAACGGCGTCCGAACCGTCCTTCATCGCTTCCGTCTCGCGGTTCGGCGAGGCGACGGAGCCGGAATCGAGATGATCGCGGCCGATCACCACCGGCGCCTTCAACTCGCCTTTGGCGACCATCTCGTTGAAGGCAAGCCCCAGTCGATGACGATCGCCAAGCCCCACCCAGCAAATGCGTGCCGGCAGGCCCTGGAAGGCGATGCGCTCGCGCGCCATGTCGAGCCAGGTGTGCAGGTGCTCGTTATCCGGCAGGAGCTCCTTCACCTTCTCGTCGGTGCGGTAGATATCCTCCGGATCGCCGGAAAGGGCTGCCCAGCGGAACGGGCCGATGCCCCGGCAGAACAGCGGGCGGATATAGGTCGGCACGAAACCTGGAAAGGCAAACGCGCGCTCCAGTCCCTCGTCTTTGGCGACCTGGCGGATGTTGTTGCCGTAGTCGAGGGTAGGCACGCCGGCATCCCAGAAGGCGACCATGGCCTCCACGTGCTCGCGCATCGAAGCGCGGGCCGCCCTTTCGACGGCGCGGGGGTCACTCTCCCGCTTTTCCAGCCATTCGGCCATGCTCCAGCCCCTGGGCAGATAGCCGTTCAGCGGGTCATGCGCCGAGGTCTGGTCGGTGACGATGTCGGGATGCACGCCGCGACGGACGAGTTCCGGGAAGATCTCGGCCGCATTGCCGAGCAGGCCGACAGACTTCGCTTCCCCCAAGCTTGTCCAGCGGTCGATCATTTCCAGCGCCTCGTCGAGGTTGTCGGCCTTTTCGTCGAGATAGCGGGTGCGCAGCCGGAAATCGATGGAGTCGGGATTGCACTCCACGGCCAGGCAGCAGGCGCCTGCCATCACGGCGGCCAGCGGCTGCGCGCCGCCCATGCCGCCGAGCCCGGCGGTCAGGATCCACCTGCCCTTGAGGTCGCCGTCATAGTGCTGGCGGCCGGCCTCCACGAAGGTCTCGTAAGTGCCCTGAACGATGCCTTGCGAGCCGATATAGATCCAGGACCCGGCCGTCATCTGGCCGTACATCATCAGCCCGACCTTATCGAGCGTGTTGAAATGATCCCAGTTCGCCCAGTGCGGCACGAGATTGGAATTGGCGATCAGCACCCGTGGCGCGTCCTTGTGGGTACGGAACACGCCGACCGGCTTGCCGGATTGCACCAACAGCGTTTCGTCCTCTTCAAGGGACTTCAGCGTCGCGACGATACGGTCGAAATCGTCCCAGGTGCGCGCCGCGCGCCCGATACCGCCATAGACCACCAGTTCGTGCGGCTTTTCGGCGACTTCCGGGTCGAGATTGTTCATCAGCATCCTGAGCGGCGCTTCTGTCATCCAGGACTTCGCCGAAATCTCCGGGCCACGATCGGCGCGCACGGTGCGGATGTTGTGACGGGGACTGGTCATGGCACGGGCCTCCTCAACTGCCGACCGCGCGATCCAGCACCCCATCGAGAGCAAGCTGTTCCAGGCGGTGGAGAATGTCGGAAAGATGCGGCCTGAGGTTCGCCGCCTTCAGTTCGGAATAGTGGAAGGGCGTGTCCTCGCTCTCCAGATAGGCGGACTGGGCGATCTCCAGCTGGATCGTGTGGACGCCGGTCTCCGGGCGGCCGTAATGCCGGGTTGTCCAGCCGCCCTTGAAGCGGCCGTTGAGCGTTGTCGTGTAGCCGTCGGCGTTCCGGCAGATCTCCGCCACAGCCTTCTCCATCTCCGGATGGCAGGTCGTGCCGTCGTTGGTACCGATGTTGAAGTCGGCGAGCTTGCCCTCGAAAAGAAAGGGAATCTCGGAGCGGATCGAATGGCAGTCGAACAGGATCGCGACACCGTAGATTGCCTTGATCCTGGCGATCTGGCTGGCGAGCGCCTCGTGATAGGGCTTGTGGTAGAGGAAGATCCGCTCGCGCGTCTCCACCGGCCCCGGCTTCTCGCCGCCGTTCCAGATCGGCTGGCCGTCGAAGTCGGTTTCCGGCACCAGACCCGTCGTATTCTGTCCCGGGTAGAGGCTTGCGCCCTCGGGATCGCGATTGGCGTCGATGCAGTACCGGTGGAAGGTAGCGCGCACCCGCGTCGCGTCGGTCAGCAGGCCGGCATAGAGTTGTTCCACATGCCAGTCCGTATCGCTCATCATGTGGCCGCGCAGGTTGAGCCGCTTCATGATGGTCGGCGGGATATGGAGCCCCGTATGGGGCATACCCAGGATGACGGGCGACGCGCCTTCGGTTACCTCGACCGCTTTCATGAACGCCCCTCCGTTCGCTCGAGCTTCGGCAAAATTCCGTCCGATATTTCCGCGCAAAGAATGCCTTCCGCGACAAGACGGGCAGCCGCCTCCAGATCGCCGGCGAGATAGCGATCCGCTTCCAGCCGCGGCACGGCCCGACGGATCGCGGCAAGCGCCTTGCGCAACTCCGTGCCGGTCCGCAGCGGGCCACGGAATTCCACCCCCTGCGCCGCCGTCACCGCCTCGATCCCGATGATACGCTCCAGGTTGGCCGTCATGTCGAGCAGTCGACGCGCGCCATGGCAGGCCATCGAGACATGGTCTTCCTGATTGGCGGAGGTCGGGGTGGAATCGATCGAGGCGGGTGCGGCGCGCTGCTTGTTTTCCGACATCAGCGCGGCGGAAGTCACCTCGGCTATCATCAATCCGGAATTGAGGCCCGGCTTCGGCGTCAGGAAGGCCGGCAAGCCATAGCTCAGCGCCGGGTCGACCAGCAGCGCGATACGGCGCTGGGAAATCGCCCCGATCTCGGCGATTGCAAGCGCGATCTGGTCGGCGGCGAAGGCCACGGGCTCGGCGTGGAAATTGCCGCCGGAGACCACCGAACCGTCGGAAAGAACCAGCGGGTTGTCGGTGACCGCGTTCGCCTCGCGTTGCAAGGTTTCGGCAGCCTGCCGCAGCAGGTCGAGGCAGGCGCCATCCACCTGCGGCTGGCAGCGGATGCAATAGGGATCCTGCACCCGCTCGTCGCCCTGTCGATGGCTTTCGCGGATTTCCGAGCCTTCCATCAGGGCCCGCAGCGCGCGCGCCGCCTCGATCTGGCCAGGCTGACCGCGGAGCGCATGAATTTCCGGACGGAAGGGCGCTGCGGATCCCATAGCAGCGTCCGTCGAAAGCGCTCCCGTGATCAGCGCGGAACTCGCAGCGCGAAAAGCCTTGAAGAGGCCGCCCAGCGCCAGGGCGGTGGAAACCTGCGTACCGTTGATGAGGGCAAGCCCCTCCTTCGCGCCAAGCTCCACCGGCCTCAGCCCGGCGCGCGCAAGCGCCGCCGCACCGGCCATGCGCTCGCCCCGGTAGATCGCCTCGCCTTCGCCGATCATCACCGCGGTCATATGGGCAAGCGGAGCGAGATCTCCGGAAGCGCCGACCGAGCCCTGCGCCGGGATGACCGGTGTCACGCCCTTTTCCAGCATGGCCTCGATCAGCGCGACGATCTCCCAGCGCACACCGGAAGCGCCCCTCCCCAGAGACAGGATCTTGATCGCCATGACGAGACGGACGATGTCTTCGTCGAGCGGCTCGCCGACGCCACAGCAATGGGACAGGATCAGATTGCGCTGCAGGGTCGCGACGTCCTGCGGCGGAATACGCACACTCGCCAGCTTGCCGAAACCGGTATTGACGCCGTAGACCGCTTCGCCTCCTGCCGCGACCCCGGCAATGATGCCGGCCGCACGGTCGACCGCTTCCCTCACGCCATCGTCGAGCCGGGCCGGCACGCCTTCCCGGTAGATGCGTTCGAGTTGGCCGAGACTCGTATGCCCCGGAACGAGGGTTTCCATCACGCGTTGCCTCCGAAGATGCGCTGATGAAGCGGGTTGAAGCCGATGCGATAGGCGAGTTCCGCCGGTTCCTCGACATCCCAGATGGCGAGGTCCGCCCGCTTGCCCGCTTCGATCGTGCCCGCTTCCCGCTCCAGCCCAAGGGCCTTCGCGGCTTCGCGCGTCACGCCCGCCAGGGCTTCTTCCGGCGTCAGTCGAAATAGGGTAGCCGCCATGTTGAGCACGAGCAGGATAGACGTCATCGGCGAGGAGCCGGGATTGCAGTCGGTGGCAAGCGCGATGGGAACTCCCGCCTTCCGCAGCAGATCGACCGGCGGAAGCTGCGCCTCGCGCAGCGTATAAAAGGCGCCAGGCAGCAGCACGGCGACGGTGCCGGTTCGTGCCATGGCATCCACGCCGGTTTCGTCTAGATATTCCAGATGATCGGCGGAGAGCGCATTGTAGGAAGCCGCCAGCGCTGCCCCGCCCAGGTTGGAGAGCTGCTCGGCGTGAAGCTTGACCGGCAGTCCGAGCAACGCCGCCTTGTCGAAGACCCGCGCGATCTGGTCCGGCGAAAAGGCGATCCCTTCGCAGAAACCGTCAACCGCATCCGCAAGGCCTCTGGATTCCGCGTCGTCGAGGCCGGCCAGCACCACATCGTCCAGATAGGCATGCGGCCGGCTCGCATATTCGGGCGGGACGGCATGGGCGGCGAGATAGGTCGTCCTGACACGGACCGCACGCTCCTCGCCAAGCCGACGGGCCGCTTCCAGCATTTTCGTCTCGTCGGCGATCGTCAGCCCATATCCCGATTTGATCTCCACGGTGGTGACGCCTTCCGCGATCAGCGCATCGAGGCGCGGCAGCGCCAAGGCGACGAGCTCATCTTCACTCGCTTCGCGGGTTGCCGTCACGGTGGAAAGGATGCCGCCGCCGGCGCGTGCAATATCCTCATAGCTGGCACCTTGAAGACGCATCTCGAATTCGCGCGCCCGGTTGCCGCCATGCACCAGATGGGTATGGCAATCGATCAGCCCCGGCGTCACCAGCCGGCCCTCCACCGACTGGCGGGGCCAGCCCGCGAAATAGCGTGGCAGGTGATTGAACGGCCCGACCCAGGCGATGCGATCGCCCTCGATCGCGATCGCCGCGCCCTCCACCAGGCCATAGGGCGCAGCGCCCGTCATGGTGGCTGCACGCGCATCGACGATGAGGCGAGCGGACATGACTACGTTCCCTTACCGATCCGGCCGCGTCTTTCGGCTGGCAGTCAATCTAAAATATGTCTATACATATTTGTCAATGACGAAACGTAAGGTGACCTTGCGACAGCTTGGCGCCGGACCGAGGAAGGGCTGCCGATGACCACGCGTCTCCATGCCGACCATGTGCTGCTGCCCACCGGATGGGCGCGAAACATGCTGGTCGAGATCGGTGCGGACGGCCGTATCGCATCCGTATCGAGTGTATCGGAAAAGTTCGATGCGTCAGGTATTTACAAAGTCGGCGTGCTGCTGCCGGCACCCGGCAATGTCCATAGCCATGCATTCCAGCGTGCGATGGCAGGATTGGCGGAACGCAGGAGCCGGGCGGCACGGGACAGCTTCTGGACCTGGCGCGAGGTGATGTACCGCTTCCTCGACCGGCTCTCGCCCGATCAGGTGCAGGCGATCGCCGCGCAAGTGCAGGTGGAAATGCTGGAAGCGGGTTACGCCGCGGTCGGCGAATTCCACTATCTCCACAATGCTCCTAGCGGCACGCCCTACGGCAACCCCGCAGAACTGTCGCTGCGCATCATGGCGGCAGCCGCCGAAACGGGGATCGGCCTTACCCATCTTCCCGTTCTCTACACGCAGGGCGGTGTTGACGGCCGCCCCCTTGCCGGCGGCCAGAAGCGGTTCGAGATGGGACTGGACGACTTCGACGCGCTTCTCGGCCTGTGCCGGGAGGCGATCGGCGGGTTGCCCGGCGACGCAAGACTCGGTGCCGCACCGCATTCCCTGCGCGCCGTCACAAGGGACGAGCTTGCGGCCGTCTGCGGTCTCCTGCCCGATGGTCCGGTGCATATCCATGCGGCCGAGCAGGTCGCCGAGATCGAGGCCGTTACCACCGCCTATGGCCTGAGGCCGGTCGAATTCCTGCTTGCCAACTATCCCGTCGACGGACGTTGGTGCCTCATCCACGCGACCCACATGACGGAGGGCGAGACGGAAGGTCTCGCCCGGCGCAAGGCGGTGGCCGGGCTGTGCCCAATCACGGAAGGCAATCTCGGCGACGGCATTTTCAACGGCAGGCGATTTCTGCAGGCCGGTGGCAGTTTCGCCATCGGTTCCGATTCCAACGTACTGATCGCGCTCCCGGAAGAATTGAGACAACTGGAATATTCGCAGCGCCTCAACGAGAGGTCACGCGCCGTGCTGGCAAGCCCCGGCCGTTCCTGCGGCCGTACCTTGTACGAGGGTGCCGCAAAAGGTTCGGCGCAGGCGCTCTTCCGTCATGCGGGCGAAATCGCGCCGGGCCGGCTTGCCGATCTCGTGGCACTTGATGGCGAAAGTCTTGCCCTCGACGGACTCGTCGGCGACGCGTTACTCGACGCCTTCGTCTTTGCTAGCCCGGCACACCTCGTCAGCGACGTATGGTCCGCCGGCCGGCACATGGTCCGCGGAGGCCGGCATGTGAAGCGGGAGGCGATCGAGGCACGCTATCGCAAGGCCGTAGCCGAACTGCGCGAAGCGCTTTGACCCCTCACCCTGACCCTCTCCCGGCGGGAGAGGGAATTACAGCGCAGCCGCCCCCGCCCCGCGCTCCCTCACCTCTCCCTGAGGGAGAGGTCGGTGCGTAGCACCGGGTGAGGGGATCTACTTGTACACAATTTTTAATTGAATAATGCTTTTCTACATGAAAAGTCGGATCCAGCTCGCGCGTGCCTTGAGACGCAATCAAACGGACCCCGAACGCCGGCTCTGGGCGAGGCTGCGAAACCGGCAGCTGAACGGCTGGAAGTTCCGCCGTCAGGTGCCCATCGATCGATTTGTCGCTGACTTCCTTTGCAACGACGCCAAGTTGATTGTCGAACTGGATGGCGGGCAGCATTCAATGCAGGCGGCACAAGACGGACAGCGCACGGTCTTATTGGAAACGCTTGGTTTCAAGGTGGTTCGCTACTGGAATCACGCCGTCATGACGGATCTGGAAAACGTTCTGGAAGACATACTCGCGCATTTGGAACTGCGGTGATGTCCCCTCACCCTGACCCTCTCCCGACGGGAGAGGGAATTGCGGCACGACAGCTCCCGCCCCGCACTCGTTCACCTCTCCATTGGGGAGAGGCTGGCGCGCGGCACCGGCGGTGCATGCCACTACCGAAAGCCTTTCGTTTCAAAGTGCTTCACTATTGAAAGCACCCCAGCATGGCGGAATTGGAAATAAGGCATAATCCCCTCACCCTGACCCTCTCCCGGCCGGAGAGGGAATTGCAGCGCAGCCGCTCCCGCCCCGCGCTCCCTCACCTCTCTCTGAGGGAGAGGTCGGTGCGTAGCACCGGGTGAGGGGATGCATCGCCGGGCCGCTTGATTTACTACTGGCGCCAGAAGCGCAACCACATCAGGAATCGCCCCCATGTCCGGCCCCCTGTCGCATATCCGCGTCCTCGATCTTTCCCGGGTGCTCGCCGGTCCCTGGGCGACCCAGAACCTGGCCGACATGGGCGCCGAAGTCATCAAGATCGAGCGCCCGGGCGCGGGCGACGATACGCGCAGCTGGGGCCCCTACTACCTCCACGATCCGAAAGGAAACCGCACCGGCGAAAGCGCTTATTTCCTTGCCGCCAATCGCGGCAAGAAATCGGTGGCCGTCGATATCTCTACCGAGGAAGGTCGCAGGGTCGTGGTCGAGCTTGCGCGCAGGTCGGACGTGCTGGTGGAGAACTACAAGGTTGGCGGGCTGAAGAAATACGGCCTCGACTACGACAGCCTCAAGGCCGTCAGCCCCGGCCTCATCTACTGTTCGATCACCGGCTTCGGCCAGGACGGGCCCTACGCGCCGCGCGCCGGCTACGACTTCATGATCCAGGCGATGGGCGGGCTGATGTCGGTGACCGGCGAGGCCGACGACAGGCCCGGCGGCGGGCCGCAAAAGGCAGGCGTGGCGCTCGCCGACGTCATGACCGGTCTCTACGCAACGATCGCCGTCACCTCCGCGCTTGTTCATCGCGAACGCACCGGCGAGGGGCAATATATCGACATGGCTTTGCTCGACGTGCAGGTGGCCACGCTCGCCAATCAGGCGACGAGCTATCTCGTCTCGCGTGAAGTGCCGAAGCGCTACGGCAACGCGCATATGAGCATCGTGCCCTATCAGTCCTTCGCGACGAAGGACGGGCACATGATCCTTGCTGTCGGCAACGACACGCAGTTCGCCCGCTTCTGCGAGGTGGCAGGCCACCCCGAGCTTGCCCACGATCCGCGCTACGCCAGTAACCTCAGGCGCCTCGACCACCGCGCCGAGCTGGTGCCGCTGCTGGAGGAAATCACCCGCACCCGCACCACGGCCGAATGGATCACGGCGCTGGAGAAGGTCGGCGTGCCCTGCGGACCGATCAACACGATCGAGGAGGTATTCGAGAACCCGCAGGTCAAGGCGCGCGGCCTGGAACTGTCCCTGCCGCATGTGGATGGCGGCACCGCGCCGGGCGTGCGCAGCCCCTTGCGCTTCTCCGCGACGCCGGTCTCAAGCGAAACCGCCCCGCCGGCGCTCGGACAGCATACGCAGGAGGTGTTGGAGAACGTGCTGGGCCTGTCGGCCGACGACGTCGCGGCCCTCGAGGTGCAGGGCGCGGTGAGCCAGCGTCGAAAAAACTAGCTGCTGCGACGGGAGTTTCGGCCGGCGCGGCAAACTCCTCCGCGCCGGCAAATGAATTTGCGCTGCTCAGCCCCGGCCGATGAACGGCATCTTGGTCGCCATCACCGTCATGAACTGCACGTTGGCCTCGAGCGGCAAGCTCGCCATGTGCAATACGGCATTGGCGACGTTGGAGACGTCCATCACCGGCTCCGCGCGAACCGAGCCGTCCGCCTGCGGCACGCCCTTGGCCATCTTCTCCGTCATGTCGGAGGCCGTGTTGCCGATGTCGATCTGGCCGCAGGCGATGTCGAAGGGCCGCCCGTCCAGCGAAATCGTCCGCGTCAGGCCGGTGATCGCATGTTTCGAGGCGGTGTAGGCCACCGAACCGGGACGCGGCACATAGGCCGAGATCGAGCCGTTATTGATGATGCGGCCGCCCTGCGGCGACTGTTCGCGCATCATGCGGAAGGCGCCGCGCGCGATCAGGAAGGCACCATCCAGGTTGACGGAAAGCACCTGCCGCCAGTTCTCGAAGGTGACATCGCCGACCGGCGCCGCCTGTCCCGAAATGCCGGCATTGTTGAAGACGACGTCAAGACGGCCGAACCGCTCACCGATGCGCTTGAAAAGCTCGTCGACCTGATCCGGATCGGTCACGTCCGCTGGAACGCAGAGCGCGTCTTCCGCCAACGCGCCGGCATCCTGCACCGCCTCCTGCAGCAGTTCGGCCCGCCGACCCACCAGCACGGTCTTGTATCCCGCCTTGAGGAAGGAGATCGCCACCGCCTTGCCGATGCCCGAACTCGCTCCCGTTACCAGTGCAACGCTGCCCTTGCCTGCCATTTTCTTCGTCCCTCCCGCTTCCGCCCGGTTTCAGGCGGCCAACACGGCTTCCAGCGCGCCGCTCAGTTTTTCGGTGATCTCGCCGATCTGGGCATCCTCGATGATGAATGGCGGAGCGAGCAGCACGTGGTCTCCCCGCCTGCCGTCGATCGTGCCGCCCATCGGATAGCATATGAGGCCGCGCGCGAAAGCTTCCTTCTTCAGTTTCGCATTGATCTTCAAGGCCGGGTCGAAGGGCTCCTTCGTCTCCCGATCGGCGACGAGCTCTAGCCCCCGGAACAGTCCGCGCCCGCGTATGTCGCCGATATGCGGATGCTGGCCGAAGCGGTCGCGCAGGGCCGCGTCAAGCTTCTCGCCCATCGTCCTGCAGCGCTCTACCAGGCCGTCGTCGGTCAGGCGCGAAAGCACCGCACCGGCAGCCGCGGCCGCCGCCGGGTGCCCGATATAGGTATGACCGTGCTGGAAGAAGCCCGAGCCCTGCTCGATCGCCTCGTAGATCGCCTTCGAGCAGAGCATGGCGCCGATCGGCTGGTAACCGGCGCCCAGCCCCTTGGCGATGCACAGGATATCCGGCGCGATGCCGTCGGCCTCGCAGGCATAGAGATGGCCCGTCCGGCCCATGCCGCACATCACCTCGTCGAGGATCAGCAGCACACCGTATTTGTCGCAGATCTCGCGGATGCGGCGGAAATAGCCGGGCACCGACGGCACCGCGCCGAGCGTTGCGCCAACCACCGGTTCGGCGATGAAGGCCGCAACCTTTTCCGGTCCGACGCGCAGGATTTCAGCTTCCAGCGCATTGGCGACCCGCTGGCCGTAATCCTCGACGCTCTCGCCCTCCTGCCGGCCGCGATAGGCATAGCAGGGATCGATATGCGACATCTTGACGAGCATCGGCTCGAAGGGCTCACGCCGCCACATGTTGCCGCCGGCCGAAAGCGCGCCGATCGTATTGCCGTGATAGCTCTGGAGGCGGGCGATGAAATGAGCGCGCTGCGGCTCGCCACGTTCCAGGTGATATTGCCGCGCGAGCTTGAGAGCAGCTTCCGTTGCTTCCGAGCCGCCGGAGACCAGATAGACGCGGTCGAGACCTTCCGGCGCATGGGCGATCAGCTTGTCGGCGAGCCTTTCGGCCGCTTCGCTGGTGAAGAAACTCGTATGGGCGAAGGCGATCTTGTCGAGTTGCGCCTTGATCGCTTCCGTCACCGCCGCGTCCGAGTGGCCGAGGCACGAGACAGCCGCCCCACCGGATGCGTCGAGATAGCGCTTGCCCGCTTCATCGATGATGTAGGCACCGTCGCCTCTGGCGGCGACCGGCGGCTTGACGGCCGTGTGGCGCGGGAAAATGTGGGACATGGCATCGCTCCTGGGACGGGCGGTAAGGTCAGGGTGGCAGCAAAGCAACGGTCGCACACCAAGATCAACCCCCAATCGGACATGGCTGGCGGCCACTGCGTCAAATCTTCAGAACCCTTTGCCCCCGCCTCTCCCCTCCTGAAGCCGCATGTTTCCGGCTTTGGAGCTTCTGTCGCCCGTCCGGAGAACACGCCGGCCCGAAGAGGGTCAGACAATCACCTCTTGCGCTTCATCGCCTCTGCCAGGGCCGCGGCAAGCGCGCCGTTGCCGCCCGCATCGCCGCCCTTTTGCGGCGCGCGCGGAGCCCCGCCCTTGCCTGAGGGGCCGCCCCGCGATGGCCCTCCACCGCGCGGGCCATTGTCACGCTGAGTGCTGTCGCGTGCGGGAGACCGCGAGATCTCCGCATCCTTACGCATGGATAGGGCGATGCGCTTGCGCGGCAGGTCGACCTCCACCACCCGTACCCGCACGATATCGCCGGCCTTAACCACCGTATGCGGGTCGGAGACGAAACGGTCGGCCAATTGCGAGACATGGACGAGCCCGTCCTGATGGACGCCGATATCCACGAAGGCGCCGAAATTTGTGACGTTGGTGACCGTTCCCTCAAGCACCATGCCGGGCTTCAGGTCGGCCATCGTCTCGACGCCTTCCTGGAAGCTTGCGGTTCTGAATTCCGGACGTGGGTCGCGGCCCGGCTTTTCCAGTTCCGCCAGGATGTCCTTCACCGTCGGCAGGCCGAAGGTCTCGTCGGTGAATTCGGCCGGGTCGAGGTCCTTCAGGAGCTTCGAATTGCCCATCACCTCCTTCAGCGGCCGGCCGCAGGCCTTCACGATGCGTTCCGCCACCGGATAGGCCTCCGGGTGCACGGACGAGGCATCAAGCGGATTGACACCGTCGGCGATCCTGAGGAAGCCGGCGCATTGCTCGAAAGCCTTGGGGCCGAGACGCGGTACGGACAGCAAGTCCTTGCGCGTGCGGAAGGCGCCGGCCTCTTCACGTCGGGCGACGATCGCATTGGCGAGCGTCTCCGACAGGCCGGAAATGCGCGAAAGCAGCGGCGCCGAAGCGGTGTTGAGATCGACACCGACCGCGTTCACCGCGTCTTCCACCACCGCGTCGAGCGCACGCGCCAGCCGGATCTGGTTGACGTCGTGCTGGTACTGCCCGACGCCGATCGACTTCGGCTCGATCTTCACCAGTTCGGCCAGCGGATCCTGCAGGCGCCGCGCGATGGAAGCCGCGCCGCGCAGGGAAACGTCCACGTCCGGCATTTCCTTCGCCGCAAGCGCGGAGGCCGAATAGACGGAAGCGCCGGCCTCGTTGACGACCACCTTGGTCGGGCGCAGGTCTGCCGGAACTTCCTTCAGAAGTTCGGCGGCAAGCCGGTCGGTCTCGCGGCTTGCCGTTCCGTTGCCGATGGCGATCAGGTCGCATTCGTGCCGGGCGACCAGCGCCTTCAGCGCGGCCAGCGACCCCGCCACATCATTCTTCGGCTGGAAGGGATAGATGGTCGTCGTATCGACCAGCTTGCCGGTGCGGTCGACCACGGCGACCTTCACGCCGGTTCGCACTCCCGGATCGAGGCCGAGCACTGATTTTGCGCCGGCAGGCGCAGCGAGCAACAGATCCTTGAGATTGCGGGCGAAGACCTTGATCGCCTCTTCCTCCGCCTTCTCGCGCAGTTCGTTCATCAGTTCGAGTTCAAGATGCAGGGCAATCTTCACCCGCCAGGCGAACCGGGCGACATCGGTCAGCCACTTGTCGGCCGGGCGCCCCTTTTCGGCGATGCCAGTCGCCTCCATCACCATTCGCTCGACCGGCCTGATCGGCGAAAGGTCGTCAGCATCGACGACGAGTTCCAGCGCCAGCGCGCCTTCATTACGGCCGCGAAACAGCGCCAAAGCGCGGTGACTGGGGATTGCCGACCACTTCTCCTCATAGGCGAAATAGTCGGAAAACTTGGCGCCCGCCTGCTGCTGGCCGTCGACCAGCCGCGAGCGCACGACCGCCTTTTTCGTCAGATAGGCGCGCAGCCGGCCAACAAGGGAGGCGTCCTCGGAAAAGCGCTCCATCAGGATCTGCCGCGCACCATCCAGCGCCGCCTTCACGTCCGCTACCTCCTTCGCCGGATCGACGAAGCGTTCGGCCTCAGCTTCCGGCATTTTCGTCGGGTTGGACAGAAGCAGGTCGGCCAAGGGTTCGAGGCCGGCTTCCCTCGCGATCTGCGCCTTGGTGCGCCGCTTCTTGCGGAACGGCAGATAGAGATCCTCCAGCACCGCCTTGGTGTCGGCGGCCTCGATCCTCGCCTTCAGGTCCGCGTCGAGCTTGCCCTGCTCCTCGATGGATTTCAGGATCGCGGCGCGGCGGTCCTCCATCTCGCGCAGATAGATCAGCCGCTCTTCCAGCGTGCGCAACTGGGTGTCGTCCAACCCGCCCGTTGCCTCCTTGCGATAGCGGGCGATGAAAGGCACGGTCGACCCCTCGTCGAGCAGCGCCACGGCGGCCGAGACCTGCGCCGGCTGGCCGCCGATCTCGTCCGCGATCCGCCTGGCGATGCGGACCGCAATTTCGGGCGGAAATTCCTTGCCCTTGCGCGGGGTGACGGGCGTTGCGGCGAGGTCGAGATCGGACATGGTGAGGCTCGTGGAAGTGGCTCGGAATTTATCGGAAACTAGAGCATATCCCGTCAAATCCAAATCGGATTTGACGACAAGGATATGCTCAAAGCACTGATTCTGAAGCGATTTCTTATCGACCGGATGATCCCATCCGGTCGGAAGGCGCTCTAAGGCAGCAGACGGGGCGGAAAAAGGGCGAAGAGCGGCAAATTCACAAGCTGTCAGCGCACCACGATCAGGCTTTCGGCAGCACGGGTGACGGCGGTGTAGAGCCAGCGCTCGCGATGCTCGCGGAAGGCATAGCTTTCGTCGAACAGAACCACCTTGTCCCATTGCGAACCCTGCGCCTTGTGCACGGTCAACGCGTAGCCGTAGTCGAACTCGTCGGACCTGCGGCGGATGGCATAGGAAATCTCCTCCGCGCCGTCCTCGAACATCGCGGGCAGCACCTTCACCTGCACGGCGGCCTTTGAACCCGTATCCTCTTCCGGCATCACGTCGAAGCGCAGCGTGTTGCCCTTGGGCGGACGCAGGCGCTTGACCGTCCACAGGCCGCCATTGAGCAGGCCCTTCGTCTTGTCGTTTCTCAGGCACACCAGCTTGTCGCCTACGGCCGGCATCGGCGTGGTGAAGCCTTTCAACTCACGGATGCGGCCGTTGTAGAGCCGGCGCGTGCGGTTGGTGCCGACCAGTACCTGATCCGAGGAGAGGATCGTGTCGGCGTCGATATCGCGGCGGGAAATCACGCGGCTTTCGCCGAAGTCGCCATAGTCAAGCGAGCCGCCCTCGCGGATCGTCATCGACATGCGCACGATCGGATTGTCGCGCGCCTGTCGGTGCACTTCCGTCAGCATCACGTCGGGCTCGGCCTCGGTGAAGAAGCCGCCGCCCTTGACCGGGGGAAGCTGCGCCGGGTCGCCCAGCACCAGCACCGGCTTGCCGAAGGACAGGAGATCGCGGCCAAGATCCTCGTCGACCATCGAACATTCGTCGATCACGATCAGGTCCGACTTGGCGGCCACGCTTTCGCGGTTGAGCGAGAAGGTCGGGCCGCCCTCCTCGTCCTCGTCGTCGTCCTTGCGCCCGCGCGGGCGGTAGATCATCGCGTGGATTGTGGAAGCGTCGGTGCAGCCCTTCTGCCGCAGCACATGCGCCGCCTTGCCGGTGAAAGCGCCAAAGGCGACGCTGCCGTCAAGGCCCTCGGCGAGATGCCGCGCCAGCGTCGTCTTGCCGGTTCCCGCATAGCCGAACAGGCGGAAGACCTGGCTGTCGCCGCGCTTCAGCCAGCGCGCCGTTTCCGTCAATGCGGTGTCCTGCTGTGCGGACCAATCCATGCCTGTTCCCGCTCCGTTCGCATCCCGTCTAAAGGGAATAGCTGATTCCGGCAAGGCGTGGCAGGCAGGAAACGCAGAGTTTTATCGGTGGAGCATCCTATCCGTGATCCGGTCGCGGGAAGCGCTTCACCCCGGTGCCGGTCACCTGGAAGCCGGTCATGTAGGGATCGCGCTCGTCGAGCGAGATCTGGCTGGTGCCGGTCTTCACCGCCCAGCCGGCGATGGTCGGCACGATGGCGCGGGCGTTGCCGACCGAGGTCTCTTCCTTCACGCCGCCGATGAACAGCGAGCCGATGACGCTTTCATGCACGAAGCGGTCGCCCGCCTTCAGTTCGCCACGCGCATGGAGTTGCGCCATGCGGGCGCAGGTGCCCGTACCGCAGGGGCTGCGGTCGATGGCCTTGTCGCCGTAAAAAACGGCGTTGCGGGCGTCCGCCCCCTCCACGGTCGCGGGCCCGGTCCACTGGATATGGGTGATGCCGTGGATCTTCTCGTTTTCCGGATGCACGATCTCGTAAACCGCGTTCAGCGCCGAACGCAGCTTCGGGCTGACCGCGATCAGCCGGTCGATCTCGATGGATCCGACGCCCGGAAAATTCTCCTGCGGCTCGACGATTGCGTAGAAATTGCCGCCATAGGCGACGTCGACCGTCAGCCGGCCCAACCCCTCGCACTCGATCTCAAGGCCGTCGGCGGCAAGGAACGAGGCGACGTTGGTCAGCTTCACCGAAGTGACGAAGCCCGCTTCCTGCTCGTATTCGGCGACCACCAGCCCCGCCGGCGTCTCCAGCCGCAGCGTGCCGGGTGTTCGCGGCGTGACGAGCCCTTCTTCCAGCGCCATCGTCACGGTGCCGATCAACCCGTGCCCGCACATCGGCAGGCAGCCGGAAGTCTCGATGAAGAGCACGCCCATGTCGCAATCGGGCCGCGTCGGCGGATAGAGCATCGAGCCCGACATCATGTCGTGGCCACGCGGCTCGAACATCAGCCCCGTGCGGATCCAGTCGAAATGCTCCAGGAAATGCTGCCGCCGCTCGAACATGCTGGCGCCTTCCAGCAGCGGGCCACCGCCGGCGACGAGGCGGACCGGATTGCCACAGGTGTGGCCGTCGATGCAGAAGAACGTATGGCGCGCCATGAAACAGTCTCTCGCAGGGCCGTCAGAACCGGTCGACCCGATAGGGGGAAATGTCGATTGCGGGCTCGGCACCCGAAATTTCGTCGGCGATGATTTCGGCCGTCGCGGCGGCCTGCGTCAAGCCATGATGGCCGTGACCGAAGGCGTAGAGGATATCATTGCTTCCGCGTGCCTTCGAAATCACCGGCAGGCTGTCGGGTATCGACGGGCGGAAGCCCATCCAGCGGGTGCCGCCGTCGGTCTTCAGATCCGGCACCACCTTGCGGGCGCGGGCAACGAGCGCATCGACGCGCGCCCAGTTCGCCTCCGCCTCCAGCCCGCCGAACTCCACCGCGCCGCCGATCCTGAGGCCCGGCTCGATCGGCGACAGCACGAAACCGTAGCCGGGCAGCATGACGAAGCGGCGCAGGCTCACGCCGGGATCCGGCACGGTGATGTTGTAGCCGCGCTCCGTATCGAGCGGAATGGCGTCGCCAAGTCCCTTGGCGAGCGCCTTCGACCAGGCACCGCCGGCGATCACCAGCTTCCGCGCCGGAATCGTCGCGCCGTCGGCGAGATGGACCATCGCACCAGCTTCGGCCCGCTCGACGCGCTCCACCTGGCCGACGACGAACTTGCCGCCGAGGCCGCGGATATGGCTTTCGAGATCGCGGCACAAAAGCAGCGGATCGTCGACATGCAGCCAGCCGGGCAGGAAGGCGCCGCCGACGACGTTTTCCGACAGGGCAGGCTCCATGTCGCGGATCGCCTTGCCGTCGATTTCCTCGATTTCGATGCCGTAGTCGCGCTGCTTCCGCCAGCCCGCGCGGGCGCCGGCAAGCTCGCTTTCCTTGTCGAAGACGTCGAGACAGCCTTCACGGCGCAGGTGATTGCCCCAACCCATGCGGGTCCAGATCCGCTCCCAGGCCGGCAGCGCCAGGGAATTCAGCGCGACAATGGCTTCCGTCGAGCGGCGCATGGCCGCCGGCCGGGACGCGGCGGCGAAACGCAACATCCAGGGCAGGATCTTAAGCGCGTAGACAGGGCGGATCGACAGCGGCCCCAGCGGATCGAACAGCCAGCCCGGCACCTTCTTCCAGATGCCGGGCGAGGCGAGCGGGGAGACGTCCGTCCAGGCGATTGCCGCCGCATTGCCCCGCGAGGTGGCGTTGCCCGGCTCCGCCCGGTCGATCACCGTCACCTTGTAGCCGCGCTCCAGCAGCACGGCGGCACTCGCCAGCCCGACGATCCCGGCGCCGACGATATAGACCGAACTGTCACTCATTGCGCAGCGCTGCGCCCCCGTCTTTCAGATGCGCGGCAATTCGGGCCGTGCGGCAATCGCCTTCCGGATCACTGCCTCGACGCGCTCGCGCTCGGCTCCCTTCAGGGGCATGCGCGGCAGCCGACAGCGGTCGTTCGAGCCGATGCCGTGCACTTCCGCCAGCTTGATGTTCTGCACCAGGTTGGTGGAAACGTCGAGGTCGAGCAGCGGGCGGAACCAGCGATAGATCGCGCGGGCCTCCTCGATTCGTCCGGCCTGCGCCAGCTTCCAGATCGCCACCGTCTCCTTCGGAAAGGCGACGACGAGACCGGCCACCCAGCCGCACGCCCCCATCATCAGGCTTTCCAGCGCCAGGTTGTCGACGCCGGTGAAGACGTCGAAACGGTCGCGGAAGCGGTTGATGACGTCGGTCACGCGGCGGATGTCGTCAGTCGATTCCTTCATCGCGACGACAAGCGGCTCGGCGGCCAGTTCCTCGAACATGTCGCCGGTGACGTCGACTCCGTAGGCGACCGGGTTGTTGTAAATCATCGCCGGCAGCCCGCTCGCGCGGATCGTCGCCAGCAGGTGGGCGACCGTCTCGTGCGGGGCGGAGCGATAGGGCACGCCCGGCAGCACCATCAATCCGTCGGCGCCAGCCTTTGCCGCCGCTTCCGCCGCCTTCACGGCGCGCCGGGTCGAGCTTTCGCAGATCGTCATCAGCACCGGGCGCGATCCGGCCACCGCCCTGGCGAGGCGCAGGATCTCCAGCTTCTCCTCAGCCTCCAGGGCCATCGCCTCGCCGAGCGAGCCGCAGACGATGAGCCCGTCGACATCCGCCTCGACCTGGAGCGCGAAGCAGCGCTCCATCTCGGCCATATCGAGCCGGTCATCTTCGGTGAACTTGGTCGTAACTGCCGGAAAAACGCCGCGCCACATGTCGAAAGGCTCCTTGCCGTCACCTGATATATCAACGATGGGCGGCACGATTTCATAAGACTTCCCTGAAGTCAACGATTGATATATCACTAGCATATCGAAATGATCCGGAAACGGAGAGAGCATGCTGAGCCACACCGCCGACACCGCCCGCGACGATGATCCGGCAATCGCCGCCGCCGAGGACGAAAGCCGCGCGGCCCTTGCCTATCGCAAACTGGAGGAGATGATCGTCACGCTAAAGCTCGCGCCCGGCTCGGCGATCACCGAGGCGAGCCTCGCCGCCGCGCTCGGCATGGGCCGCACGCCGATCCGCGAGGCGGTGCAGCGCCTGTCCTGGGAAGGACTTTTGACCATCCGCCCCCGTCTGGGCATTGTCGTCAGCGAGATCAATCCCGGCGATTTCGCCCGCGTCCTCGATGCCCGCCACGCCGTCGAGGTACTGCTTGCGGGCGCGGCCGCCCGCTTCGCCAGCCGCGCCGAGCGCGACGTGCTGGCCGATTGCGCGCAAGCCATGCGCGACGCGGCTGCCGCCAATGACGTTCTCGGCTTCATGGCCCGCGACAAGCAGTTCGACGAGGTGGTGGCGGTCGCCGCCTGCAATCCCTTCGCCGCCCGTGTCGCGGCCCCGCTGCAAACCCATTCCCGCCGCTTCTGGTTCCGCTATTTCGGCGACAGCGACCTGGCCGCCGCCGCCTTCCACCACATGGAGTTGATGCGGGCGATCGGCGCCGGCGACGAGCCGCGCGCCACCGCCAAGGCCGAGGAACTGATGCAGTATCTGCGCCGGCAAGCGGCGCGGCTTACGTCAGGCTGACAGGCGACCCATTCTCACTCGGCAAGAGCCTGCCGCACGGCCGGCCGAAGCAGCCAGCCCATCAGCGCCGTCGCGATCAAAGCCCCGGCGATCTCGCAAGCGATGAAGGCCGGAAGGTCCACCGGCCGGATGCCGGAGAAAGTATCGGTCACCGACCGGGCGATCGCCACCGCCGGATTGGCGAAAGAGGTCGAGGCGGTGAACCAGTAGGCGGCGGTGATATAGAGGCCGACGAGCCAGGGCACGGCCGCAGCGCGAAAGCGTATCCCGGCAAGGATCGCCGCCACGAGGCCGAAGGTCGCGATGCCTTCCGCCAGCCACTGCCCGCCGCCGGTGCGTACGGTCAATGAAGCCTGCAGCGGCGCCAGCTCGAACATCAGATGCGCAACGACCGTGCCGCCAAGGCCGCCAAGCACCTGCGCCACAACATAGGCTGCGGCTCCGGCCGCACTCACCTCCCGCCTCAACCAGAAGACCAGCGTCACTGCCGGGTTGAAATGCGCGCCCGACACCGGCCCCAGCATCGTGATCAGCACCACGAGGATCGCCCCGGTCGGGATCGTGTTGCCGATCAGCGAGATTGCCGCATCATCCGATAGCCGGTCCGCCATGATCCCGGAACCGACCACCGTGCCGACCAGCATGGCGGTCCCGAGCGCTTCCGCCGCGAGACGACGGGGCAGATCGAAAGCGCTCATCCGTCAGTCCTCCATCTCGCCGATCGCCTGAAGGGCGCGTTTTATTGCAGGTTCGCCGAGATCCCCGGCATGCGCCGCGATTTCGAGGAAAGCACGGATCCGTCGGTCGAGCCGCCCGTAGGCAAGATCGAAAGCCGCCTCGCCTCCTTCCGCACCATCTGCGCCCGCCGGATCGGGAATGCCCCAATGCACCTGCAGCGGGTGGCCGGGCCAGATCGGGCAAGCTTCGCCGGCCGCCGTGTCGCAAACGGTGACGATCAGGTCCATTTTCGGAGCATCGGCGCCGGCAAACACCTCCCAGCCCTTGGAAGAAAGGCCGGCGACATCGTGCCCCTTGCGCCGCAGGCAGGCGAGCGCATCCGGATTGACTTCTCCGCGCGGGCGGGATCCGGCAGAAAAAGCAATGAACCGTCCCTCGCCCAGACGGTTGAGGATCGCCTCGGCCAGGATCGAGCGAGCCGAATTGGCCGTGCAGAGAAACAGGACGCTTGTCGTGTCCGGCATGGATTGCCTCAGCAGGAAGGGTTGGCGGGGATGCAAAGGCTGCCGAGCGGCGCGCAGATTTCCGGCCGGCCGCCGCAGCAATCCTCAAGCAGGTACGAGAGAAGCCCTAGCATTCCTGCGTAATCGGCGCGGTAGCGCAGGCTTCGCCCCTCGCGCGCCTGCCGGATCAGCCCGGCACGCTGCAGGATCGAAAGATGGCTGGAGAGCGTATTCGCCCGCACGTCGAGCCGCGCGGCAATCTCACCTGCTGCAAGGCCCGCATCGCCCGCCTTGACCAGCAGGCGAAAGACATCAAGGCGTGTCTCCTGCCCAAGTGCGGCCAGCGCCTCGAGCGCCTGCGCCTTTTTGATAATCTCTTTTTCCATAATTCGGGAATAATCGAATTATATGACGCTTTGACGACGGCGCGTCCTGCAAGAATCAAGAAGCCCGCCGGAACGGGTTCCGGCGGGCTTCTTGATTGCAAAAGGACTGCCGGTCAGGCCGCCCGTTTCGCCAATCTCGCTTTGATGCTGTTGACGTCGGCGCGCGGCGTGGCGGCGAACAGCGTCTTCGTGTAGCTGTGCCGCGGATTGTCGAATACCTCGTCGCGGGTGCCGTATTCCACCGCCTCGCCGAAATACATCACCATCACCTTGTCCGCGATGTAGCGCACCACCGAAAGGTCGTGGCTGATGAAGACGTAGGTGAGGTTAAACTCCTCCTGGAGATCGGCAAGCAGGTTCAGGATCTGGGCCTGCACCGAAAGGTCGAGAGCGGAAACCGGCTCGTCCAGGACCAGCAGCTTCGGCTTCAGCATGATGGAGCGGGCGATGGCGATACGCTGGCGCTGACCGCCGGAAAACATGTGCGGGTAGCGGCCGTAATGCTCCGGCTTCAGGCCCACCTTCTGCAGCATGGCAAGGGCGGCATCGCGCCGCTCGGCCGCCGGCATGTCGGTGTTGAGCAGTAGCGGCTCCTCAAGCACCGCGCCGATCTTCTGACGCGGGTTGAGCGACCCGTAGGGATTCTGGAAGACGATCTGCACTTTCTGGCGCATCTCCCGCGAGACGCCGTATTTGGCGATGTCGATCGGCTGGCCGTCGATCTCCACCGTGCCGGCGGTCGCCGGGTCGATCATGGTGAGGATGCGCGCGAGCGTCGACTTGCCGCAGCCGCTCTCGCCGACCACGGCAAGCGTGGTGCCGCGCTCCACGTCGAAGCTGACGCCCTTCACCGCCGACAGGATACGCGGCTTGGTGAAGATACCGCCCTTGATGACGTAGTCGCGCTTAAGGTCGCGGACCTTGAGGATCGCGTCGCCGCTCATGCCGTGGCCTCCTTGGGCGCGGTTTCGAAGAGGGCGCGGAAATCGCCAACGGTCGGCAGCCGGTCGCCGGTCGCGTTCTCCGGCAGGGCGGACAGCAGCGCCTTCGTATAGGGATGTTTCGGGCTTTCGAAGAGCGACAAGACGTCCGCCTCCTCCATCTGCCTGCCCTGATACTGCACCACGACGCGATCGGCGGTCTCCGCCACCACGCCCATGTCGTGGGTGATCATGATCAGGCCCATGCCGCTTTCGGCCTGCAGCTTCAGCAGCAGGTCGAGGATCTGCTTCTGGATCGTCACGTCGAGCGCGGTCGTCGGTTCGTCGGCGATCAGGAGCTTCGGGCTGCAGGCGATCGCCATGGCGATCATCACGCGCTGGCACTGACCACCCGACATCTGGTGGGGAAAGCTCGATAGCCGCCGCTCCGGCTCGGGAATGCCGACGGCCTTCAACAGCTCGATCACGCGCGCGGCACGCTCCGAACCACTGAGTCTCGTGTGCGTCTTCAGCACTTCACCGATCTGGAAGCCGACCGTGAAGCAGGGGTTAAGGCTGGCGATCGGCTCCTGGAAGATCATCGAGATGTCCTTGCCGATGACCTGCCGCCGATCCTTGGGCGAGAGCGTCGCCAGGTCGCGACCCTCGAAGGCCATCCTGTCGGCGGTGATCGTCGCCGTGTCCGGCAAGAGGCCCATGACGGCGAGCATCGCAACCGACTTGCCGGAGCCGCTTTCGCCGACGATGGCCAGCACCTCGCCGGCATCGACCGTGTAGTCGACCCCGTCGAGCGCCCGGAACGGGCCGGCGGCGGTGTCGAATTCGACGACGAGGTTGCGGATTTCGAGAAGAGGCATGGGCTCAGCTCCGCTTCAGCTTCGGGTCGAGCGCGTCGCGAAGTCCGTCGCCCACGAGGTTGATCGCCAGAACCGTGATCAGGATGGCGAGGCCCGGGAAGGTGACCACCCACCAGGCGCGCAGGATGAATTCCCGCGCCTCGGCCAGCATCGTGCCCCATTCCGGCGTCGGCGGCTGGGCACCCATGCCGAGGAAGCCGAGAGCCGCGGCGTCGAGGATCGCGCTGGAGAAGGACAGCGTAGCCTGCACGATCAGCGGCGACAGGCAGTTCGGCAGGATGGTCTTGAACATCAGCCGCATGTTGCCGGCGCCGGCGAGCCGCGCGGCGACGACGTAGTCGCGGTTGCGCTCGGAAAGCACCGCCGCGCGCGTCAGACGCACGAAATGCGGCTGCAGCACCAGCGCGATGGCGATCATCGCATTGGTGAGGCCGGGGCCCAGGATCGCCACTAGCACCAGGGCGAGCAGCAGCGACGGGAAGGCCAGGATGATGTCCATCACCCGCATGATGAAGGTGTCGACGGCGCCACGGAAATAGCCGGCGATCACGCCGAGCACGATGCCGCCCGACAGCGCAATGGTGACGACGATCACGCCGATGAAGAGCGAGTAGCGCGCGCCGTAGATCAGCCTCGACAGGATGTCGCGGCCCACCGCGTCGGTTCCTAGCAGGAAGGCGGCCTTGCCCCCCGCCTCCCACACCGGCGGGGTCAGAAAGCTGTCGCGGTACTGCGTGTCGGGCGCATGGGGGGCAACAAGCGGTGCAAAGACCGCGACGACGACCAGCGCCAGGAAGAACGCGAGGCCGATCACCGCGCCGCGATTCTGGGAGAAGTAGTACCAGAACTCCGTCAACATCGCCTTGGTGGCGTTGCGGCTTTCGCTGGCAAGCTTCGCCGCGACGGCCGTTTCGGTGGCGGGGGTCTGGGTGGCGGATGCTTCTGTCATTGTTCTGCCTCCCCGGATCAGGTGTGACGGATGCGCGGATTGACGAGGCCGTAGAGCACGTCGACGATGAGGTTCACGATCATAACGATGGCCGCGATCAGCAGCAGCGCGCCCTGCACGACGAAGTAGTCGCGGCGCGAGATGCTGTCGACCAGCCACTTGCCGATGCCCGGCCAGGAGAAGATCGTTTCGGTCAGGATCGCGCCGGCCAGCAGCACGCCGACCTGAAGGCCGATGGTCGTGATCACCGGGATCAGCGCATTGCGCAGCGCATGCAGCCCGATCACCCGCAAAGGCGAAAGACCCTTGGCACGCGCCGTGCGCACATAGTCTTCGCCGAGCACTTCCAGCATCGCCGAGCGTGTCTGGCGGGCGATCACCGCAAGCGGGATCGTCGCCAGCACGACCGACGGCAGGATCAGGTGGCGAACGGCGGAAGCGAAGGCGCCCTTCTCGCCCGAGCGCAGGCTGTCGATCAGCATGAAGCCGGTATCCTGCGGGAAGAAATAGATCAGCGAGATGCGGCCCGATACCGGCGTCCACTGCAGGATGCCGGAGAACAGGATGATGAGCAGCAGGCCCCACCAGAAAATCGGCATGGAATAGCCGACGAGCGCGGTCCCCATGATCGATTGGTCGAAGAAGGAGCCGCGCTTGACGGCGGCGAAGATGCCGGCGGGAATGCCAAGCAGCACCGCCAGCAGGATCGCGCACAACGCCAGTTCCACCGTCGCCGGAAACAGCGTCAGGAACTCCGTCAGCACAGGCTTCTTGGACACGAAGGAGGTGCCGAGGTCGCCCTGCAGGATATCTCCGAGATACATGAGATATTGCTGCCACATCGGCTTGTCGAAGCCCATCTGGCGCAAAAGTTCCGCCTTGCGTTCGGGGTCGATGCCCCGCTCACCGGCGAGCAGGTCCAGCGGATCGCCGGGCAGCAGGCGGATGAAGGAGAAGGCGACAAGGGTGACGCCGATGAAAGTCGGAATCAGGAGGCCGATGCGGCCAACGAGAAAGCGAAGCATTTTTCGGGGCTGCCCTTCAGATCAACCGGCCCCCGGCACGTTGCGCCGCCGGCCTGGGGTTGATCGTTTTGAGTTCGCAGGAACGACCGTTTCCACCCTTGGATTATGAGCCTGCAATTCTAGCGCACCGGACGCGCGAATGCGCTCGGTTTCGCAAAAAATGCGGCGATTGCCTGAACGGATATGTCCAAGAAAGCATTCAAGGAAGGAACGGTGGAAAGCGTCCGGCGAAAGCACCGCTGCCGGGGGAGCTTTCGTTCCCGGCCGGCAGACAGTTGCGCTAGTCTGCAAAAAGGCTCCGGCGAACTGGTCACCGGAGCCTGTGGCAATCGCGTTATTCAGCGATGTCGACGCCGTCGAACCAGTGACCGCCGAGCGGATCCATGACGTAGCCGCTGACCTTGGAGGACATCGGCATGAACACCACGGAGTGGGCGATCGTGGCCCACGGAGCCTGCTCCTTGAAGACCACCTGGGCCTGCTCGTAGAGCTTGGTGCGCTCCGCCTTGTCGGTGGCGACCTTGGCCTTCTGGATCAGGTCCTCGAAGTTCGGGTCGCACCACTGGGCGCGGTTGGAGCCGCCGACACCGTCGCAGCCGAGCAGCACGGCCAGGAAGTTGTCCGGGTCGCCGTTGTCGCCCGTCCAGCCGAGCAGCACCGCGCCGTCGCGGTCTTCAGCCTTGGAGCGGTTCAGGTACTCGCCCCACTCGTAGGAAACGATCTCGACGCCCACGCCGACCTTCGCGAAGTCGGCCTGGATGAGTTCGGCCATGCGGCGGGCGTTCGGGTTGTAGGGACGCTGCACCGGCATCGCCCAGACCTTCATCTGAAGATCCTTGACGCCGGCTTCCTCGAGCATCTTCTTCGAGGCTTCCGGATCGAACGGATCGTCATGGATGGCGTCGTTGTAGGACCACATCGTCGGCGGGATCGGGTTCTTGGCCGCCTGGCCGGCGCCCTGGAACACGGCGTCGAGGATCGCCTGCTTGTTGATCGCCATGTTCAGCGCCTTGCGGACCTTCGGGTTGTCGAAGGGAGCCTGCTTGGCATTATAGGCGAGATAGCCGACGTTGAGGCCCTGCTGTTCGAGCATCTGCAGGTTCGAATCGGCCTTGATCTGCTCGATATCGGCCGGAGCCGGATAGGGCATCACGTGGCACTCGCCGGCCTTCAGCTTCTGCAGGCGCACGGACGCATCGGTGGTGATGGCGAAGATCAGGTTGTCGATCGCCTGCTTGCCGCCGAAATAGTCCGGATTCGCGGCATAACGGATCACGGCGTCCTTCTGGTAGCCGACGAACTGGAACGGACCGGTGCCGATCGGCTGCTGGTTCAGGAGTTCGCGGGTGCCGGCGGCTTCAAGCTTGTCGGCATATTCCTTCGACTGGATCGAGGCGAAGTCCATGGCGAGGTTCGCGATCATCGGCGCTTCCGGCCGGTTGAGCACGAATTTCACCGTGTGGTCGTCGACCCGCACGATCTCCTTGATGAGATCGGGCATGGACATGCCGTCGAAATATTCCCATGCCGCACCCGCGGTATAGGTGTTCCAGGGGCTGTCCTTCTTCAGCTGGCGCTCGAAGGAGAAAATCACGTCGTCGGCGTTGAAGTCGCGGGTCGGCGTGAAGAAGTCGGTGGAATGGAACTTGACGCCCTTGCGCAGGTTGAACGTGTATTTCGTGCCATCGTCGGAGATCGACCAGCTCTCGGCCAGGCCCGGCAGCACTTCCGTGGTGCCGCGCTTGAACTCGACGAGACGGTTGAAGACGGGCTTGGAAGACGCGTCGAACGTGGTGCCGGAGGTGTAGAGCGCCGGGTCGAAACCTTCAGGCGAGCCTTCGGAGCAATAGACGAGAGTCTTGGCGGACGCGGCTCCCGCCATCATGGCGGCAAAGCTCACTCCCAGAAGCGTCGCCTTGAAGAAGCGGCGGATCATCATTGATTATCTCCCCTTTATAGAAAGACGGCTGCCCGGACGGCCAAGTCTGTGGTGCGGCAGCTAGAAGCCGCCCCGCCAGTCCCCCGGCACCGTCTTGAGCGCAATCTAAGGCCGGAAAGCTATCGAAAATCAACCGTGCAACGCTTTCCTTTTTTTCGTCATTTACGGAAAAATTTCCCCATATGGAGGCTGATCGCGCAGCCATGGCGCTGGCATTTCCCTCACAATGGAAAATCGGACGCCTGCGCGCGGGCCCGCCGACGGCGCGCCGGCCGACCATTTTTCCGAATGTCCGGGCCATATTCAATCCATTGATTTCAAAGGGCGGGCGGCAATGCGACGATGTACGTAACGTCCGCTTAAAGATAACGGATTGATAATGCTCCTCGCCTAAGGTCGGATTTGAGCGGGAGATTTCCTCCGTCGCCGTCCTTTGCCTCACCTTTACGTGAACGGAAGACGAAAATGGCGGAAAACCGGGTTTGGCGCAGAACCGTAGGGACGGGCAGCAAGGGTTTAGCGTGATGAGGCAGGCAGGAAACGGACAGCTGACGCGCGCCGGCCAAGGCCGGATCGCCGTGCTGCGGCTGGCCGGGATCCGGGCCGCCCACCAGGAGATCCGCGCATGCTGAACGAGCTTGTCCGCCTTGCCCGGGATGCCACGCCCGCTTCGCGCGGCAAGCTGCTGCAGCGCGTCGCGGACGTCTTTCTCGACGGCATCGGCGGACATTCGCAAGCCGAGCTCGAGCTTTTCTGCGACGTCATCCTGCGCCTGCTCGACACGACGAGCGTGGCCGACCGCGCCGCCCTTTCACGCCGGATCGCGCCGGTCGCCGGCACACCGCAGCCGATCGCCATCCGCCTTGCGAAAGACGACATCACCGTTGCGGCACCCATGCTGGAGATGAGCCCGGCATTGAGCGAGGCGGATCTGATGAAGCTCGCCCGCCGCATGCCGCAGACCCATCTGGAGGCGATCGCGCGGCGCGCCAACATGAACCCGCGCCTGTGCGACACACTAATCGAGCGGGGAAAGACCCGGGTCTGGCGGGAAATCGCAGCCAACACTTCGATCCGCATGAGCGACTGGGGACTGCGCACGCTCGCCAAGCATGCGCTCAAGGACGTGCCGCTGCGCGAGCACATGGCCAATCGCCGCGACCTTACGCCGCTGATCTGCGAATGGCTGTTGCCGCATGTGAATCCGACGACGCGGCTGCGTCTCCAGGCAATCATGTCCGGCAGCGATCCGATGGAGACTTCGGATGTCAACCGCATCCGCCAGGATCTGCGCCGGCGCCTCGGGGTCTATCTCGACAACTGCGACGCCACGAGGTTGTGGGGGCTAGTGGAGAACGGCGACAGCAGCCTGAACGACCTGCTCGTGCTGCTATTCGACGAAAAGCGCATTAATGACGCGGTGGCCTTGCTGGCGAAAGCCACGGATCGCCCGGCGACCGACATCCAGACGGCGATGTTCAAGGCACCGATCGACGAACTCATCGAGCTTGCGCTGGCGGCAGGTGTTACCGATCACACTTTCCTTGCCATAGCCCAGTTGCGCTGTCGGCAGCTGCGCATGCCGGACAGTCAGGCGGTGCGCTGGCTCGAGCTTTATCGCTCGATGCGGGCGGGCGCCAGGATCGGCATTCGCCCAGACACCCGTGCCGGCAGGCCGCTCAACTGAGGTCCCTCAGGCCGAACGCCGGACGAGATGGGCGGATATCGCCGTCAGCAGCGTCGCCCCTGCATAGAACCACAGCCCCGGCAGGACGGACGCCGCCGCGAGGCCACTGGTCTTTGCGGCGAAGACGGCAAGCGCCACGAGCATCACGTCCATCATCGACCATTTGCCGAGCGTGGTCATGAGACCGAGCGACCGGCCGCTTCTGCCGTTGATGGCTGCAATGTGAAGCGCAAGGATCTTGGCGGCAGGAAAGATGACGGAAAACAGCGCCACGATGCCGGCAAGCGATCGCTCGCCATCCTCCCACAGCCCTGTGACGATCTCGATCAGGGAAGGCGTGTCCTCCAGGAAATAGAGGCGCTCGAAGACCATCAACGGCAGCATCAGGCCAAGAATGAAGGACATCGTGGCCAGCGGCAGAATCAGGGCAAGCAGCAATCGCACCGGTTTACTCTTCCTTGGAATGCATCCAGGTTCCTGGTGCATGTCGCAGGCCATCGCGGGCCGCCGCATGCGATCCGCTTATAGAGCGCTTCGGTCCTGCGCCTCAATCAGATCGGCAAATGGTAATCCGCGGAGCGGCCGCGCGATCGCACTTCCTGAAATGGCGGGAAAAAGGGAACGTCGTCTTTTCGACTGTTTGAAATGAAATATCGCAAGCCGCCGGGCGCCTGCACCCGACAGCCTTCAATCCTGATTTTGCCTGTCAGCGGGTGGCGGCGCGGCTGCGGCCAGCAATCTCGTCCATCGCGTCCTGGTCGGCGGCTTCCAGTTCGGAGCGCTCGCGCAGCAGGTCCCGCTCTTCCATCAGCTCGAACTTCTTCAGCTCTTCCACCGCTTCCGAAAGCTCGGCGCGGGCACGGTCCAACTGCTCCGCGAGTTCATTGGCCGAGTTGCGCAGGTTGTCCCGCCGCTGGGCCGCCGCCTTGGCGAAGGTCGGATAGGCGAAATGCGTCACGTCAGAGATGCCGACGCGCTTCTGCTCCGCCTTGATCTGGTCTTCCAGCTCGCCCGCCATACGCTCGAATTCGGCTATCATCGATTCGATCTGCGTGACCTGGCGACGCTTTTCATCGACCTGAAATTTTTTCAGTCGGATGAGGCTTTCGCGGGACTTCATAACTCGTTACTCCCTTTACCGGGCTCATGCTACCCGCGAGTCATTTCCAAAAGGTTGGCAAGTTGGTCATAGCCATCCTCCAGACTCGTCGCTTCTCCTTTCCTTTGCGTTAAGTACATTTCGAGCGGCTCGTGCCGCTGTATCGCCTCGTCCACCGTCGGCTCCGTGCCCTTGCGATAGGCACCAAGGCGGATCAGTTCCTCCATATCGGTGAAGGTCGACATCAGCTGACGCGCCTTGCGCAGGACCGGGATCATGTCGTCCGGCACGCAGCGCGGCATGGTGCGCGATACCGATTTCAGTACGTTGATCGCCGGATAGCGGCCTCGCTCCGCAATCTGCCGTTCCATCACGATATGGCCGTCGAGAATGCCACGCACCGCGTCGGCCACCGGCTCATTGTGATTGTCGCCTTCCACGAGCACCGTGAAGAGGCCGGTGATGGATCCCGTGCCGACCTTGCCTGGCCCAGCCCGCTCCAGCAGGCGCGGCAGCTCCGTGAACACCGTTGGCGTATAACCCTTCGAGGTTGGCGGCTCGCCGATCGACAGGCCGATCTCGCGCTGCGCCATGGCGAAGCGCGTGACCGAATCCATCATGCACAGCACGTTGCGACCCTCGTCGCGGAAATATTCCGCGACCGACATCGTCATATAGGCGGCCTGGCGGCGCATCAGCACGCTTTCGTCGGATGTCGCCACCACGACGACGGAACGCGCGAGACCCTCCTCACCCAGATCGTCCTCAATGAATTCCTGCACCTCGCGGCCGCGCTCGCCGATCAGGCCGATCACCGCCACGTCCGCCGACATGTTGAGGGCGATCATCGACATGAGCACCGATTTGCCGACACCCGAGCCGGCGAAGATGCCCATGCGCTGGCCTTGGCAGCAGGTGACGAACGTATTCAGCGCCCTGACGCCGAGATCGAGAGGTGGGCCGACGCGGGCGCGCTCGCCGGCGGCGGGAGGCGAGGCACGCAGCCGCCTCGGCTCGCTCCCAGATGGCAGCGGTCCCTTGCCGTCGATCGGTTCGCCCATCGCGTTGATCACCCGGCCGAGCCACCCCGTGCTCGGATGCACCACGCTCTCGCGTTGCGCCAGCACCGCGCGGCATCCCATGCGCACGCCTTCAAGTCCTGCGAAGGGCATGCAAAGTGCACGGGCGTCGCGAAATCCGACGACCTCGGCATGGACCGGGTCGATGCCCTCGCCGACCTCGATGCGTAAAAGCGCGCCCACACTCATCTCGTGCACCGGCCCCGCGACTTCGACCAGAAGGCCCTGCACCGCCACGACACGGCCATAAATCTCGATCGGCATCAGTGATTCGATTTCCGCAAACAGCGGATCCATTGGCCTCATCCCGTGATCCGAATCATCTGGTTAATGGTAACCTATCCTTTACTAGTTTGGTTAATCGTAAGCCGGAGGGTCTTGGATGGATGGTGAATGCATCCTGGGTCCGCGCGAGAAGGCCGAATGAGTCGATTGAGTCGGTTACGCCGATTCCCTAAAGTGGAACTTGAAGAATTTACGGATGTCTTTTCCGTTTGTTTTTCAAGAGTTTGGGAAAAATTCTCGATCTTGTTCGATCAGCTCTTGCAGGTGTGAATCAGATTTTGTTAACCATTTTCTCAGAGGATTGAGTCGTGGTTAACCGCAGTCCTTTGCACCGGGAGCGACATGCCGGCGCGGCTTGCCCAGGATAGGCAGTAAAGGGGATTGGCATGCGTGTATTGTTGATTGAGGACGATGGCGCCACGGCGCAAAGCATCGAGTTGATGCTGAAGTCCGAGAACTTCAACGTCTACACGACAGATCTTGGCGAGGAAGGCATCGACCTCGGCAAGCTGTACGATTACGACATCATCTTGCTGGATCTTAATTTGCCGGACATGTCCGGTTACGAGGTCCTGCGCACGTTGCGCGTTTCCAAGGTCAAGACCCCGATCCTGATCCTCTCCGGCCTGGCCGGCATCGAGGATAAGGTTCGCGGCCTCGGTTTCGGCGCCGACGACTACATGACGAAGCCCTTCCACAAGGACGAACTGATCGCCCGCATTCATGCGATCGTCCGTCGTTCCAAGGGCCACGCCCAGTCGGTCATCAACACCGGCGACCTCACGGTCAATCTCGACACCAAGACTGTCGAGGTCGGCGGCCAGCGCGTGCATCTGACCGGCAAGGAATACCAGATGCTGGAGCTGCTTTCGCTGCGCAAGGGCACGACGCTGACGAAGGAGATGTTCCTGAACCATCTCTACGGCGGCATGGACGAGCCCGAACTCAAGATCATCGACGTCTTCATCTGCAAGCTGCGCAAGAAACTGGCGACGGCAACCGGCGGCAAGAACTACATCGAGACGGTTTGGGGCCGTGGATATGTTCTTCGCGAACCGGAAGAGAAGGCCGCCTGACGGTCGGTTTCGACCGGGAATCGAGATCCGGAATTTGCATGACCCGCCGGCTACTGCCTCCGGCGGGTTTTTGCGTTTCAAGCTCGTTGTTCGCGCGCCTCGGAGTCCGGGGCCTCAGCATGTCCCGCCGGCTTATCGCCGCTGCAATCCCCTCTCCTGTCCCCGTTCGCCTGCCATGCGCCGAAAGAACATTCTCAGTCCGGATGCGGACCGAAAGGAACGGAAGTGGAGCGTAGAAAGCAAAAAATCATCGCCTGCTGCGACGAAGCAGCCGCGCCGACGAAACGGGACCGGCCGCCCCCTGTTCAGGCCCGGCCGGCATACCGCATTCGATGAATGACTGACGGAAGCGGCGCTCCTCAGCGGCCGGCGAGCCCGCCGCCGATCGCCGCAAAGCGCGGTGCGGTCACGGGCGCCATCGGCCTAGCCAGCGACTGCTTCGGCTGGTAGAGACCGCGCACGCCGGCCACCGGCTGGAAGGCATCCGTCAGGCCGACCACGGTTTCCGCGGCGCCAAGAACGAGATACCCGTCGGACGGCATCAACTTGGCGATCTTCTGCAGAATGTCGATCTTCGTCGCCTGATCGAAATAGATCAGAACATTGCGGCAGTAGACAATGTCGTGCTCGCCGATCGTCGCGAAGCTTTCGAGAAGATTGAACTTGCGCCATTTCACCATGGCGCGCATGTCCGGGTTGATCTGCCAGAGCTCACCCTTCTGGGTGAAGTATTTCAACAGCATCTGGATCGGCAGGCCGCGCTGGACCTCGAACTGGCTGTAGATACCGGCCTTCGCCTTGTCCAACACTTCGCTGGACAGGTCCGTGCCGAGTATGTCGAAGGACCAGCCCGCCACCTTGCTGCCGGCTTCCTTTAGGCACATGGCCAGCGAATAGGGCTCCTGCCCGGTGGAAGCGGCCGCACACCAGATCTTGATCCGCCGGCGAGAAGCGCGCGACTTCAGCAGTTCCGGCAGCATCGTGTCGCGGAAATTGTCGAAGGGCGTCTTGTCGCGAAAGAAGAACGACTCGTTCGTCGTCATCGCCTCGACGACACTCACCTGCAGCGCGTTGGAAGCAGGACGCTGGATGGCGGCGATCAGATCGCTGAGCGAGGCAAGGCCCGCCTTTCGGGCGACCGGCAACAGCCGACTTTCGACCAGATATTGCTTTTCGTCGGAAAGCACCAACCCGGATTGCGTCTTCAGGAAACGCTTCAAGAACTCATACTCTGAAGGGGTCACCGGATGCCTCCGCTCAAAATGCGTGCAATTTTCGGCCCGATTTCGGCAAGCGGAAGAATGTCGCTGCAAAGGCCTGTTTGGGCAGCCGCACCGGGCATGCCCCAGACGACGCTCGTAGCCTCGTCCTGTGCAATGATGCTGCCGCCGCCGGCAGAGATCGTCTTCACACCCGCCGCGCCGTCGTGCCCCATCCCTGTGAGCACCACTGCGAGCGTCGCGGAACCGAACACCTTGGCAACGCTGTCGAAAAGGGGATCCACCGCCGGCTTGCAGAAATTGACCGGCGCATCGTCCGTCAAGCGGGCGATCGCCTGGCCGCCTTCCTTGTCGACGACGAGATGCCGTCCGCCCGGCGCGACATAGATATTGCCGGGCTGCAGGATTTCGCCGTTTTCCGCCTCCTTGGAGGGGCGTAGCGCGGCCTTGCCCAGATGCTCGGCCAGGATAGCCGTGAAGGTCGGCGGCATATGCTGGGTAACGACCACCGGCACCTGGCGGATCGCGGTGCCAATTTCACGCATCAGTTGCTGCAGCGCCTGCGGGCCGCCGGTCGACGAACCGATGGCGAGCACCCGCGGCCTGACCGCCGAATAGGGCTTCGTGGTGAGAAGCGCAGCCGGCTTGCCGTAGGCGCCAACGCGCGGCGCGGCGGGCTGGACCGGGCGCCCCAGGGCGTCCGCCACGGCCGTGCGGCCGGCGCCGGTCTCCGCCCGCATCGGCCTCGCGCCGCCAGCGGGTCCCCTGGTGCCGCGGTGACGGGCGCCCAGGGCCTTCACCTTGTCGATCAGTTCCCGGCGAAAGTCGAGCGACGTTGTGACCTCGCTGGAGGTTTCCGGCTTCGGGATATAATCCTGCGCGCCGAGCGACAGGGCCCTCAGGCTCACTTCCGCGTTGCGGCGGGTGAGCGTCGAGGCCATCAATACGACGAGGTCGCGCTTCTTGCGAAGCATCAGGGGAAGCGCCGTCAACCCGTCCATTTCGGGCATTTCTATATCGAGTACGACGACGTCCGGGTTTGAGCGTTCGATATCGTCGACCGCGAGCTTTCCATTGCGATGGGACGCTACAAGCGACAAGGCCGGATCGCTTTCCACCCAGCGTCCGAGCAGGCCGCGGATTACGACCGAATCGTCTACGACCATCACACGGATCTTGTCAGTCGCGGAGCTCAGGGGCACGGCTTTCGCTTCACTTGCCATTATCATTTCTCTTTATCCGACAAGGTGATCAGATCAGGCCGACTTCCTGGAACTTCGCTTCCACGATCTCCTTGTCGAAGGGCTTCATGATGTATTCGTTGGCGCCAGCGCGGATCGCCCGCGTGATGTGAGCGACATCGTTTTCCGTCGTGCAGAAAACGACGACGGGCTTGTCTCCGCCGGACTCGTGACGCAGCGTGGTCAGGAATTCCAGGCCGTCCATGACCGGCATGTTCCAGTCCAGAAGGATCGCGTCGGGCATGCTCGTCCGACAGGCTTCCAGCGCCTGCTTGCCGTCCTCCGCCTCCGAGATGCTGAAGTCGAGATCTTCCAGGATTCGCCGTGCAACCTTCCGGATGACGCTGGAATCGTCCACCACCAGACAGTGCTTCATTTGCCAGTGCTCCCGCACATCGCCCGCGGGCGATCAGTTTTCTGCGATCAGGCCGCCGCCAGAGGCTCGACCATGGCGCCCAGCAGGCGTTCCACGTCGAGAATGACCATGAGTTTGCCGTCCAGGCGATGAACTCCGCCGGAAACCTCCGCCCAGCGCTTGTCCAGGTTCGATGGATTGGCTTCGCGGGAATCGGCGCTCAGCGTCAACACCTCGCCGACCTTGTCGATGACGAGCCCATAGGATTCGCCCTTGTGCTCGATGCCGACCGCCATCATCTGCGTGTCTTCGCGCGGCGGCAGGTGCAGGCGGCGGCGCATGTCGATCGCCGTCACGATACGTCCGCGCAGGTTGAGCACGCCGGCCACCTCGGGCGCCGCCAGGGGCACCCTGGTCACGCTCTCCGGCACGAAAACGTCATGAACCTGGGAGATCGGCAGGCCGAAGAGCTGCCCTCCGATTACGACGGTTACATACTGGATGGTTTCGCCGGCGATTGCCGTAAAGGATTCGTTCTTCTTCATGCCGCAATTCCCAATTCACCGGAGAACACGTCCTTGAGGGCAGCGATCAGGCCCGGGCGGTCGAACTTGGCCACGTAGTCGTCGAAGCCCGCCTGGCGGCCCCGCTCGATCGACGCCGGCGTGACAACCGCCGACAGGGCGAGGATCGGCATCTTGCGGAAGCGGGCGTCGCGTCGCAGCGCCTCGCAGAATTCGAAACCGTTGATTTCCGGCATCTCGATATCGCTGACGATGGCGCTGTAGACGTCGCCGTTCTCCAGCAGTTCGAAAGCCGCCTGGGCGCTCGGGCAGGCTGTGACGTCGTAGCCAGCCGCCTTGAGAACGGGCGTCAGCATGTTGCGGAAGAATGCGCTGTCGTCGACCAGCAGGACCTTCTTGGTCAGCGCGGAGATGTCGAGTTCCTTGCGCATGAACCAGTCGTCGAAGGCCTGCGGCAGGTAGAAGCCGAGATCGATGATCTCCGTCGCCTTCTCCTTGATGATGGCCGATCCGAGGACACCCGGCCGTTCCGAGCCAACCTCGATATTCATGCGATCCTCGACGATATCGACGATCTCGTCGACAACAAGGCCCATGGAGCGGCCCGCATCGGAGAAGACCAGCATCGGCTGGGTGCCTTCCGCGCGATGGGTCTGGCCCGGATCGATATAGACGAGCGGCATGAGGGCGCCGCGATACTGGACGAGATCGCGTCCGTTGGAACGCTCGATCTTGGAGACCTCGAACTCCTCCAGGCGCGTGACGAGCGAGAGTGGCACCGCCTTGGGTTCGGGCGAGCCGGCGCGGAAGAGCAGCATGGAAATCGCCGAATGGCCTTCCACGGCTTCCTGGATGCCGTCATCGCCGCCATTCGCCATTTCCTCGGCGATGGCGCCGGAAGCGTGGCTCGCCATGGCGCTGGCCACCCCGTTCGGATCGATGATCATGATCACCGAGCCGTCGCCCAGGATGGTGTTGCCGGAGAACATGGTCAGGTTGCGCAACATGGTCGACATGGGCTTGACGACGATTTCCTCCGTATGGAAGACGCCGTCCACCACCACGCCGAAGGTCTGGCTGCCGACCTGCATGACGACGATGAAGCCATTGTCCTGATCGAAACTCGCATCCGCATCCTTCGCCTCGGCGATGCCGAGCAGATGGGAGAGATGGACGAGCGGCAGCAGCTTGTTGCGCAGGCGCAGCACAGGCGTGTCCTTGATGCGTTCGATGCGGTGCTCGGAGTTGGTCTGCACGCGCACCAGCTCGACCACGGAAAGCTGCGGGATCGCAAAGCGGTCGCCGGAGGCCTCGACGATCAGCGTCGACACGATGGCCAGCGTCAGCGGGATCTTGATGATGAAGCTGGTGCCGCGACCCTGGGTGGAGCGCAGGTCGACCGTCCCCCCGATCAGCTCGATATTGTTGCGTACCACGTCCATGCCGACGCCACGGCCCGAAACGCTGGTAACCTGGGCGGCGGTCGAGAAGCCTGCGTGGAAGATGAAGCGGAAGATCTGCTGATCCGTCATCTTCTCCAGTTCGGCCTCGCTGGAAAGGCCGCTCTGGATCGCCTTCTTCTTGATCTTCTCCACATCGAGGCCGCGACCGTCGTCCCTGACCTCGATGATGATGTGGCCGCCTTCGTGATAGGCCGAAAGGGTGATGGTGCCCTTTTCCGACTTGCCTGCCTTGCGGCGGTCAGCCGGCATTTCAAGACCATGGTCGGCCGAGTTGCGCACCATATGCGTGAGCGGATCCTTGATCAGCTCCAGCACCTGGCGGTCAAGTTCGGTATCGGCGCCGATCATCTCCAGTTCGATCGGCTTTTCCAGTTCCTGGCTGAGGTCGCGCACGATGCGCGGCAGCTTCTGCCAGGCGTTGCCGATCGGCTGCATGCGGGTCTTCATGACCCCTTCCTGCAGCTCCGCCGTCACGTTGGACAGGCGCTGCAGCGGCACCTTGAATTCGGAATCCTCGTGGCGGCGGACGATCTCCAGCAGCTGATTGCGGGTCAGGACCAGCTCCGACACCATCGTCATGAGGTGTTCGAGCGTCTCGACGGCGACGCGGATCGTCTGGTTGGAAACGCCGCCGGCCGCCGACTTGGCTTCCTTCTTCTTTTCGGCCGGCACTTCGGGCTTGGCTTCGGCCGGCTTGCGCGCCACGGAGATCGGCTGGGTTTCCGCTTCGAGCTCGGCATCGAGCTCGCTTTCCTCGTCGATCACCTTTTCTTCCGGCAGCTCGATCTCCATCGAGGTTTCGCGGAAGGCGCGCTCCAGATCGTCAAGCGATACCTCGCCGGGACGCAGGGGGCGCTCCAGGATCTGGTAGACCAGTTCGCCCTTGGCGACGCTCTCGTCCTCCGCCTCCTCGGCCGCCGGCTCCTCGCTACCGTCGGCGGCAAGCGCCATGCGCTCCAGCTCGTGGATCAGGTCCTCGTCGGAGCCTTCCGGTTCAGCGCCGGCATTGGCCTCAAGCTCGGCCAGGATCGCCTTAATGCGGTCGATGGAGCTGAGGATCAGCGACACCGCTTCCGGCGTCACCTTGGCACCGTCGCGGAATTTACCCATCAGCGTTTCGCCGGCATGGGCGAGCGCCTCCAGACGGGGCAGGCCGAGGAAGCCGCAAGTTCCCTTGATCGTGTGAACGAGCCGGAAAATATTGTCGAGGATCTTGGCGTTGTTCGGCTCTTGCTCGAACTTCACAAGTTCCACGTCGACGACGTCGAGGCTTTCGTTCGTTTCAGTTAGGAACTCGCTGAGGAGATCATCCATAGCCATACTCACCCGACTGGTTACTGAACGGGCTACCGGAAAGCGGACCGGTCGCTCCAAACTCTTTCGGGGAGTGTGGCCTTCAACAGTTAAGATAGGTTGAAACGAATTTTGTTTTTCGTGTTCGTCTTGCGCGTTCAGCGTGCAGTAATGAGAACTGTATCTTCTTGCTTAACGACTTCTAAATCCATCCCGGAATCTCTTGCAAGTAGCAATGTATAGGCGGACTGCACCGAGTGCGCGTCGATGCGCTCCGGCTCGCCGCCAGCCAGGATTTCGGCCACCACCGCAGGTACCTTAGCGTAACCTCCAGTTGCCCGAAGCATGAAGACGGGGGCTTCCGCATCCCCTTCCATTCCGACGGTGATCGTCCCGCCGCGCGGCACGCACTGATTGGCGATCAGGATGAGGTTGAGCAGGAGCTTGACCTTGTTCTTTGCCATCAGCAGGCGCGGCACGTCCCAGGCAATGTCGGCCTTCTCGTTTTCCAGGAAGCCTTCCGCCACATTGCGCGCGTCGCCGAGATCGATCTCGGAGCCGGCGGAACCGGCCGCGCCGAAGGCCAGGCGGGCGAACTGCAGCTTGGCCGAAGCCTGGCGCGCGCTCTTGCGGATCAGGTCCATGGCGAAGTCGCGCATATCCTCGTTGCCCTCCTCGTCGAGGACCTCGAGACCGTTGGTTATCGCGCCGACGGGGGAGATGATGTCGTGGCAAACGCGGCTTGCCACGAGCGCGGCAAGGTCGAGAGCGGAAAGATCATCAATCAGCGACATGGCATCCCCCTTGGACCGCGACGGTACCGGACGGCTTTGCTTCAGGCCCGTCACGACCCATCCTGACAATTTGGAACGGGTTGGCGAAGTCGCACGCCGTCCCGCCCGGGCAAGTCGGTTCCGGCCCGTAGCCCCGCCGGCCGCCCTGGCCCGGAGGGTTCCGCGCTTCGGCTCCGATTCGAAACCCGCCCAAGGGTTACACTTGCCTTCCTTCGATGCCAAGCCGGAAGCCGGGCGGGAGCCGACTGCTATTTCAGGGAGCAGCCCAATTGGTCCGCCTGCTGTGCGGCAGCGGCCAGCAAGACATCCGGGTTTGCCAGGAACAGGAAGCGGTTGACCTCGGAGTAGAACAGAAACAGCCGCTGCCGGAAGAGGGCGAAGATAAGCGCATTGCCGGTGGTGGCGTAGCCTTCGGCCAGCGAGTAGGGATCGCAGCCTGAAAATTGCGGGGCATAGACGGCCGGATCTGCGACGAAAGCCGCCCGGTTGCCCTCGTTGACGAAGACCCAGACGGCGCCCTGCCAGCGGAATTCGAAAGCGAGCTTCCCCGGCACGGCGTCGTGATCGATGAAATAGGCGACCGGATCGTTGCCGGAAAGCGCATAGCCGGTTGCCGGATCTGCGGCGAATGGCAGGCCCTCGGCCTGCAGCCGGGTGCCCGGACCAAGGCTCAAAAAGGCCAGAAGCACGGCGCGCCACAATTTTCTCATCGGAATTGGATTACACTTCCACGCTGATTCGTTTCAAGGCCGGCTTGCGGGGCCGGAAAGGAAATGCAGGAATGAAGCAACGGACAGGAGTCCAGATGTCACGCCTTTTCCAAGCGGTTTTCGGCGCACTCGGCGCCGCGTTTCTTGTTCTCGCGGCAAGCGGTGCCAGCGCCCAGCAAACGCCCGAGACCTACAGCCAGAATGAGCTGGTGGACGCGGGCCACAAGTTCTTCGGGCAGATTTCGGGCGGCCTCGCCTCGGTCATCGAGAATGCGGTGAAGAACTACGGCGAGCCGAACGGCTATATCCTCGGCGAGGAAGGGTCCGGCGCGATTGTGGCCGGCGCCCGTTACGGCGAGGGCCAACTCTACACGCGCAACGCCGGCACGCACAAGGTGTTCTGGCAAGGGCCGTCGGTCGGCTGGGATTTCGGCGGCGACGGCGCGCGGGTGATGATGCTGGTCTATAACCTGCCATCCACCAATGCCATCTATCGCCGCTATATCGGCGTCAACGGCTCGGCCTATCTGGTCGGCGGTTTCGGCATGACCGTGCTTTCCAACAGCGACGTCATCGTGGTTCCGGTGCGTTCGGGCGTCGGCGCGCGGCTCGGCGTCAATGTCGGCTACCTGAAATTCACCGACAAGCCGACCTGGAACCCCTTCTGAGTCCGAACGGGCGGGCCCGGCGCGGCGCAACCGGCCGGCTCCGCGGTGGATGATTTTCCGTCAATGCGTTTGTCAAGGCGACCTCGTGTCGGGTAATCAAGGTATTAGTCAGCCATCCGGCGGATCGAACGCGGTGTACCGACTTGATTGAAGCGCTCATGTACGCATCGCTCGGCTTCTTCATTGCCGGGCTCCTGGCAATCGCGGTCATCCCGGCGATCTGGCGGCGCGCGGTCCGCCTCACCCGCAAGGCCGTCGAGGCGACCACGCCCATGACGCTGAGCGACACCCGCGCCGAGATAAGCGCGATCCGCGCCGCCCATGCCGTGGACTACCGGCGGCTGGAAAAGGTCGCCGAGGGACTGCGGGCGGAGCTGACGGAAAGCCGGATCGCCCGCGACCGCGCGGCCTCCTATGCGAAGACCGTCGCCTCGGCGCAGGATATCCGCGAGGACGAATTGCGCGAGACGCTGGCTCGCAACGAAGAACAGGCGCGCCGGATCGCCGAGCTGGAAGCCCAGGTGGCTGATTTTTCCGACCAGGTGCGGGAACTGGAGCGGGAGATCGAACGCCGCGCCGCGGACCGCGAGGCAACCGCCGGCACGGCCCCGACCGGGGAGGCCCGGCATGCGGAGCCGGTTCTTTCGCCGGAAGTGGCGGCGACGGCAAACGCCGCATTGCTGGCGGAAATCACGTCCCTTGAATCCGAAAACGCATCGCTGCGCGACAAGCTGAAGAAGGCGGAGGAAACCCTCGCCGCGGCGCAAGCGCAAAGGCGGGAAGCCTCCGTTCCGCTTACCACGGACAGGGCGCTTCGGGAGCAGCAGAAATCGCTGGACAACAAGCTCTTCGACATGGAGGCGCGCTACATCGCGGCCCAGGCGGAGATCACCCGGCTGACGCTGCAACTGGAACGATACGAATTCGACGACGGCGAGGCTGAAAGCGCCAGTCGCAAGGACGATCGGATCGCGCAGCTGGAAGCTTCGAACGAAGCCCTTCGACGGAGCATCGAGGCGAAAGCGGCGGCAACGGATGATTTTTCTCTTCTTCGCGAAAAACTGAAGGATGTCGCTGCGGAGCTGACGGCAGGTCTTGCGGACGAGGAGGACCTGCGTCCGCTCGACGAGACATTGCCCATTGCGGCGAATGAGGATGACGGCAGCCTGGCCAGTCGCATTCGGCTTGTACGCAGCCGGCTTTCGGAGAATTCCGACAGCATCGCGGCGTCGGCCACCAAGCGCTGAAACGGCATGTCGCCTGCCGGCGGTCTCGAAATATGACGCAATTGCCGCTCGCGGACATTATCGATAAAATTTATTAGAATTTAAAAATACTAAAGACCCTGCATGCAACGTTGAGTTTGCAGCATTTCCAGTCTGGAATCCTGAAAACGATCGCTTGACCTAGCGTGAATACACATTCCAGGACCGGGAATTGTCTCCCTTTGGCGTAAAACTGCTTGCCGTCGACGCGAGTTTCCCTTCAATTTTCATATTTCCATAAATATGGAACCAGCTCCCGCAAAATATAGTCCATAGAATATCACCGACTCCCCCTGACAAATTTCTTTGCAAGATCGCGGTCAATAACCGAGCTATTCACCAGTGCAATCAAAACTAACGTTTTTTTAATACCGGCACATCAATAGTGCAGTGGTTGTGAGGGGGATTACTTATCGTGATTGATGCGCTTGTTATTGTGGATGACAATTCTTCACCGCGCGGGGTTGCAGCTGCGCTTCCCTACATCTGCAGCGCGTTGGTCATTCCCATCTCGGCCTTCTCACCCGAGCTCGCGCAGGACGCCCGCATGCTGGTGTTCGACCTGAACCTTGGCGTCAGGGATAACGTGCTGTTCTTGCGGAGCGTCTTTTCCGGCCTGCCTGACAAGCCGAAAATCGTGTTCACCTCGCGCAGCGACCGGCATGAAGTGGTGCAGGCCTGTGCGGTTGGCGGCGCGACGATTCTTGGCCGCGCCGATTCCAAGAACATGCTCAACCTCACTGTCCGGCAGGTTTTCCGCAATCTCGGCGAGGACTTTACCGAAGGCGGGAGCGAATCCACCGCTACGGCGGCGCGCCAGGCGGCAAACCTTTACACCGATATCACCCAGGCCGTTCTCAACGAGGAGCCGCTGCCCCGGACCGCCGCGGCCAATTCCGCCGTTTCGATCGTCGACGCCGTTCGCGGCGATGGCATCGATTCCTGGCTCGGCCTCGTCCAGCGTCACCACAGCCACACCTATTGCCATTCCATGATGGTCAGCGGCTACGCCGCCGCCTTCGGCGACGCGCTCGACCTCGACGACGAGACGGTGCGCATCCTCACGCTTGGCGGCCTGCTGCACGACATCGGCAAGGTGCGCATTCCCCTGGCCATCCTCGACAAGCCGGGGAAGCTTGACGACGCGGAGATGGCGCTGATCAGGAAGCACCCCGAGCACGGACTGGAAATCCTCTCGGCGCAGAAGGGCATCGACGCCCGCATAATCGAGATCACACACAATCATCACGAGATGCTGGACGGATCGGGCTATCCGCGCGGCCTGCGGGACGACGAGATTTCGCCGCTCGTGCGCATGCTGACGATCTGCGACATCTTCGCGGCGCTGACCGAGGAACGCCCCTACAAGGAGCATTACTCCCGCCGCGTCGCTTACTCGATCCTGCTGGACATGGGCGGTAAGCTCGACAAGGCACTGCTGAAGCTGTTTCGCCCTGTCGCCTTCCAGAGTGAGTTCGGCGAACTCAAGCGTTCGAACCCGAGAAGCAGGGCGACCTCGAACGCCGAACAGGTAGCCCGCCTCATCTCCACGAGCTGAGCGGGCGAGTCGCTGCTGAATTTGCGATGATTTCCTGTCTGAAGCGGCCTTCGGCACGGACCATGTCGACGCACCGGATTGGCACCCCCAAGGGGACTCGAACCCCTGTTTCCGCCGTGAGAGGGCGGCGTCCTAGACCGCTAGACGATGGGGGCAGCGGCCATCCTTCCGGACAGGTGCGGTTGTTTATCCGCTCGACCGGCGCATTGCAAGCCCCAATCTGCCGGAGGTCTCGCGCCAGTGGATAACGGGGCGGATAACAGGACCGCCGGCGCGAATTCTCACCGTGCCACGAAATCCGTGCGGGCCAGTTGACGGCCCGTCGCCGGGTCCAGATAAAGGAGCGCGCTGGTCGCCCCTTTCCTCACCAGCAGGACGATGCGGCCATCGACGACCTCCATGTCGGCGACCTCCTCGCCCGGCTGAAGCGCCACGGTGGCGGCGAAACTGTCGGGATTGGGCCTTGAAGGCGCCCGCGTGACGCGATAGGCGATCGCAGCGAAGACGGCGATGAAGCCGAGCACCATGATCAGGCTGGAGACGCCAAGCAGTCGCTTGAGCTTGCGCTGCAGGCGTTCGGCGGCCGGATCGAGCGGCGGTTCCTTGTCCTGATCGTTATCGAATGAAGGGCGCGTCATGCAGGACAATTCTCCGGACGATTTCGACTTCGAGGGCGAAGACACCTCGCCGTCCGGCGCCGAACGGGTCGAGGTTACGGTCGCGAGCGGCGAAGCGGGCGAAAGACTGGACCAGTTCCTCACGCGCCACGCCGGGCAGTTGAGCCGCAACCGGGTACAGAACCTCATCAAATCGGGCCACGCCTCGGTCGGCGGGCGCACCATAGTGGAGCCGAAATACCGGGTCAACGAAGGGGAAGCCGTCGCCCTGTCCGTGCCGGAGGCCGCCCCCGCCGAGCCGCAGGCGGAAAACATCCCGCTGAACGTCGTCTACGAGGACGCCCACCTCATCGTCATCGACAAGCCGGCCGGCCTCGTCGTCCATCCGGGCGCGGGAAACTGGACCGGCACGCTGGTCAACGCGCTGATCGCCCATTGCGGCGACAGCCTTTCGGGTATCGGCGGCGTCAGGCGACCGGGCATCGTCCACCGCCTCGACAAGGACACGACAGGCCTCCTCGTCGTGGCCAAGACCGACCTGGCCCATCAGGCGCTGGCCGCCCAGTTCGCCGACCACGGCCGCTCCGGGCCGCTGGAACGGGCCTACAGCGCCCTCGTCTGGGGCGCGCCGAGCGCCTTGAAGGGTACCGTGGACGCCGCCCTTGCCCGCTCCACCGCGAACCGGCAGAAGATCGCCGTGATGCGCACCGGCGGACGGCACGCGGTCACCCATTGGCAGGTCGTCAGGCGCTTCGGCCCCGCCGACAAGGAGCCGCTGGCGAGCCTCATGACCTGCAGGCTGGAAACGGGCCGCACGCACCAGATCCGCGTCCACATGGCGCATATCGGCCATCCGCTGATCGGCGACAAGGATTACGGCGCGGGCTTCCGTACCAAGTCGGCCCGCCTCGGCGAGCCCGCCCGCGCGCTGGTGGAAGGTTTTTCCCGCCAGGCGCTGCATGCGGGCCTGCTTGCCTTCGAACATCCCGAAAGCGGCGAGGTCATGCGCTTCGAGAGCCCGCTGCCCGAGGATTTTTCCAGCCTTGTCAACGCCTTGGAAAACGCCTGATACAAAATGCGACAATCCGGGTCGTGTAATTGACGCAATACATCCTATATTCTCCGGGTCATAATCATGACCGGTGGGCCGCAACGGACACCGACCGGGCATCCGCCACAGGGTCATCGCTTTGACGGGAAAGCGGGACCGGGGATGCAGGGACCAGAGAGGAGAGGGGCGCATACATGGCCCAGAACATACCAGTGCTCACCGCCGGAGAGGGTGGGCTCAGCCGGTATCTCGATGAAATCCGGCGGTTCCCCATGCTTGAACCGCAGGAAGAATACATGCTCGCCAAGCGCTACAAGGAGCATGACGACCCTGAAGCCGCAGAAAAGCTCGTAACCTCGCATCTGCGGCTCGTCGCCAAGATCGCGATGGGCTATCGCGGCTACGGCCTGCCGATTTCCGAGGTGGTCTCGGAAGGCAATGTCGGCCTCATGCAGGCGGTCAAGCGTTTCGAACCGGACAAGGGTTTCCGCCTCGCCACCTACGCCATGTGGTGGATCAAGGCCGCGATCCAGGAATATATCCTGCGCTCGTGGAGCCTCGTGAAGATGGGCACCACCGCCAGCCAGAAGCGGCTGTTCTTCAACCTGCGCCGGCTCAAGGGTCGGATTCAGGCGCTCGACGACGGCGACCTGAAGCCCGATCAGGTGCAGGAGATCGCCACCAAACTCGGTGTGTCTGAGGAAGACGTCGTTTCCATGAACCGCCGCCTTGCCGGCGATGCTTCGCTCAACGCACCGATCCGCGCGGAGGCCGATTCCGGCGAATGGCAGGACTGGCTGGTCGACGAGAGCGACAGCCAGGAATCGATCCTCGCCGACCAGGAGGAGCTCGACCAGCGCCGCAAGATGCTGAGCGAGGCCATGGACGTGCTGAACGAGCGTGAACGCCGCATCTTCGAAGCGCGTCGCCTCGCCGAGGATCCGGTCACGCTGGAGGATCTCTCGACCGAATTCGGCGTTAGCCGCGAACGCGTGCGCCAGATCGAGGTTCGTGCCTTCGAGAAGGTGCAGAAAGCCGTGCGCAAGAGCGCCCGCATGCTGGAACACCGCACCGCCGAGGCGGGCTGACACACTCATGAGGAAAGGCGCAGGCAGCGCGATAGCCCGCACCCTGCACCTTTCTTCCAATTTTCCTGTTCTTGACCTAACGTGAATCCGCCATGGCAGGGTGGAAAGAGGATTCATGAGGGTCTTGCGGCGCAAGCGCTTGCTGGTGGGTCTTGCCGCGGGCCTCGTTCTCGTCGCCGTCACCGCCGTCCGCTCCGCCGATCCCTTCTTCCTGACGGCCGTCCGCGAGATCACCTTCGACGGCATGCAGCGCCTATGGCCGCGCGAAGCCGGGGAAAGTCCCGTGCGCATCGTCGATATCGACGAGGCTTCCATCGCCGCCTTCGGCCAGTGGCCCTGGCCTCGCAACCGTCTCGCCTCGCTCACGGAACGCCTTGGCGAACTGGGGGCGGCGGCCATCGCCTTCGACGTCGTCTTTCCCGAGCCCGACCGCAGTTCGCCCGCGACCGTCACCCGAACCATGGATTTCGGCGGCAGCGAGGAAGCCCTCAGGGCGCGCACCTTCATCGCCACCCTGCCCGACCACGACCGGCAATTCGCTCAAGCCATTGCCGATGCGCCGGTGATCCTGGGCTTCGCGACGCTGGCCCAGCCAAACGACAGGCGCCCCGCGCCGAAGGCCGGCTTCTCCTATGGCGGCCGCAATCCGGTGGAGTTCCTGCCCGCCTTCCAGGGCGCGCTGACAAGCCTGCCGATGCTTGAGGAGCCAGCCTCCGGCAGCGGCGGCGTCAGCCTGTCGATCCAGGACACGTCCGGTGTCGTCCGCCGCATTCCCCTCCTCTTCAACGACGGCGGGCGGCTCTATCCGGGCCTGCTCGCCGAAACGCTGCGCGTCGCGCAGGGTGCTGGCGGCTTTCTCCTGCGCACCTCGAGCGCGAGCGGCGAAGCCGACGGCGGCGTCCCGGCCGTCACCGACATGCGGGTCGGCGCCTTCACCATCCCCACCACCGCGAATGGCGAACTCTGGCTGCATTTCGACCATGACCGGCCCGAACGCTACGTCTCCGCCGCCGATCTCTTCGATCCCGCCAAGGACGAGACGGTCAGGGACGCAATCGACGGTCATATCGTCTTCATCGGTACGTCGGCGGTCGGCCTATCGGATATCCGCGTCACACCGCTCGGCGAACTGGTACCGGGCGTTCTCGTCCACGCGCAGGCAGCCGAACAGGTGATATCGGGCGACTATCTCAGCCGGCCGGATTGGGCCTACGGCCTGGAGATCATCATCACGGCAGCGCTCGGCGCGGTAATTCTGGCGACCCTGCCCTTTCTGGGTGCCGGCTGGACGGCTGCCTTCGGCGCGGGCATCGCGGCCTTCATCTTCGGCGGTGCCGGCTATCTCTTCACCCGTCAGGGTTTGCTGCTCGACCCCGTCTATCCCGCGCTTGCCAATCTCATGGTCTATGCCATCGCCACCGCCCTGCTCTACCTGCTGACGGAGCGGGAACGCCGCTTCGTACGCACCGCTTTCTCGCAATATCTGGCGCCGGAACTGGTCAGCCGTCTCGAAGCCTCGCCCGAAGGCCTGCAGCTTGGCGGCGAGATGCGCGACATGAGCATCCTCTTCATGGATGTGCGTGGCTTCACGCCGATTTCCGAGCAATTGACGCCGACCGAACTCGTCACCTTCCTCAACACGCTGCTGACGCCGCTCAGCGACGCGATCCTGAGCGAGGCCGGCACGATCGACAAATATATCGGCGACAGCGTCATGGCCTTCTGGAATGCGCCGGTGACGATCGAGGATCACGCCTGCCATGCCTGCCGGGCGGCACTCGCCATGCTCGATCTGGTCGAAAGGCTGAATGCAGACGATGCCTTCGGCTTCAGGAAGAACGGCATGTCGACGCGGGAGGTGCGGATCGGCATCGGCATCAACTCCGGCATGGCCTGCGTCGGCAACATGGGCTCCAGCCGCCGCTTCAACTACTCCGTCATCGGCGATGCGGTGAATATCGCCGCCCGCATCGAGGCAAGCTGCAAGGATGTCGGCGCCGAATGCCTGGTTTCGGAAGCAACAAGGGAACTCGCGCCGGATTTCGCCTATCTGGAGGCCGGCGCCATTCCCCTAAAGGGCAAGTCGCAGCCCATCCGCCTCTTCGCCCTTGCCGGCACGCCGGAGATGGCGGCCACCGCCGAGTTCACAGCACTCGCCACCGCCCATGCAGGGCTGATCGACGCGCTATCGTGCGCAAATCCGGCCAAGGCGCAGGCTGCGCTGGCCCGCTGCCAGGAGATCGCTCCCGAACGGCTTTCGAGCTTCTACACCCGTTTCGCCGCCCGGGTTGCGGAGTTGCCGGCCTATCTGCAGGCCGGCAAGTAGGCGTTATCTGATTTCCTTCGCATAGCTCTCGACCGGCACAGCCTCCTTGATCAGGCCATTTTCCTTCAGGAAGGCGGCAAATCGCTCGTAGCGCCCGGCATCGAGCGCCGCCGGCCGCTTGGCGAAGCGCGGCAGTGTGTCGCTCCAGGCACGGCGGTTCAGTTCGTCGTCGAGGTTCGGATAGGCCTCGATGAAGGCGTTCCACGCTTCGTGCGGATGGTTGGTAAGGTAAATGCTCGCAGCCTCGACGGCGGCCAGGAAGCGCGCGTAGCGATCGTCATCCGTCTTGTCCTTGTGGACCACGTAGATGAGTTCGTCGAACACCGGCACGCCGTTTTCTTCCGGATAGAAGGCCTGTGCCTTCTTTCCCTCCAGCTCGATCTGCGTCAGCTCGAAATTGCGATAGCCACCGATCACCGCATCGACCTGGCCCGCCAGAAGTGCGGGCGAGAGGGCGAAATTGACGTTGATCAGCTCCACGTCCTCCACACCAAGCCCCTGCGAGCGCAGCATCTGCCCGAGCATCGCGTCCTCGAAGCCGGAAACGGAGAAGCCGATCCTCTTGCCCTTCAGGTCGGAAAGCGACTTGATCGGCCCGTCCTCCAGCACGATCAGCGAGTTCAGCGGCGTCTCGACAAGCGTGCCGATGCGCACCAGCGGCAAGCCTTCGTCGATCTGCGCATGCAGCGTCGGCTGATAGGAGATCGCGATATCGCCCTTGCCCGCCGCCACCAGCTTCGGCGGCAGGGCTGGATCCGCCGGCTCGATCAATTCGACATCCAGCCCTTCCGCCGCGAAGAAGCCCTTGGCCTGCGCAACGATGACCGGCGCGTGGTCCGGATTGGTGAACCAGTCGAGCAGCACGGTCAGTTTGTCGGCCGCGGCGGCAGGTGTGCTTGCCGCGATCAGCGCCGCCAGCAGGGCGAATTTCAGTCGGAACATCGGTTTCTCCTTGGATGGGAAGGGGGAATACGGAAGATCGGCTCAGTCTTCGCGCTGCCAGGGCACCAGACGGCGCGTCAGGCTGTCCGTGAGGGTTCTCAGGCCCAGCACCATCGCGGCAAGCAGGATCAGCGCGGCGAACATGACGTCGGTCTGCATGCGGGCGTTGCTCTGCAGCATGATGAAGGCGAGCCCGCCCTTGGCGCCGACCCATTCGCCGATGATCGCGCCGATCGGCGCGAAGACGGCGGCGATGCGAATGCCCGAGGTCAGGGCGGGCAGTGCGGCTGGAATACGGAAATGCAGCAGTTCCTGGAAACGCGTGGCGCGATAGAGGCCGGCGAGATCGAGCAGGCCCGGATCGGTTCGCCGGAGCCCGTCGTAAAAGGTGGAGGTGACCGAGAAGAAGATCACCAGCATCGCCATGACGATCTTCGAGGCGATGCCGAAGCCGAGCCACAGCACCAGGATCGGCGCGATCGCGAAGACCGGCAACGCCTGGGTGACAAGGATCGAGGGCAGCAGCAGCCGGCGCATCCCGGGCGACAGGGCCATGACGAGGGCAAGCAGCACGCCGCCCGCGACCCCGCACAGGAAGCCGAGCAGCGTCTCATAGGCCGTGATGCCGGCATGATGGAGCAGGAATTCCCACTGCCCGGCAAAGGCCGCCGCCACGCGGCCCGGTCCCGGCAGCAGGAAGGCCGGAATTTCCAGCGCGCGAACGAGACCTGCCCAGAGCGCGATGAGCAGCGCAGTCGTCACGGCGATCCGCAGCGCCTTCAGGGGAAGAGCGCCGGTCATCGCCGCGATTTCCCGCGCAGGGAACGGACTGTCGTTTTGAAACGCACCAAAGGATCTCCCTCATTCGCATGGTCGAATGCGATCGTGGAGATCCGGGAAAGAAGGCTCGGGTTCCTGTCCCTTCGCCGGCATGACCCGGATCAGGTTCTAAGGGTCCGGCATAGGCCATCTCAGCTCCTCCGGAACGTGCCGCGCCAGGCAGTTGCCCTAGCGCGAAAACACGGTCCGAAAGGAACACCCCTCGGAATTGAGCCGGAGAATGATCGTAAAAGCGGCAGATTGCAAGAGGCCCGACCGCAGCAGATTGCGGCGGCCGGTCGATCGCCCCTGCTTATTGCCAGGCGGCCAGGGCCTGATCGACGGCGCGCGTGCCCGGCGTGCCCTTCTCAAGCGTCAGGATCGCCCGCTTGCCGTCCTCGTAGAGGATCGGGATGTCGATCCAGCCGCGCTCCTTCAGCAGCGCAAGGTTACGCTCGCGCTCGCTCGGCACATTGGACAGCGCAACCCAGAAATAGCCGTCCGCCACCTTCACCGACGCGCCGACGAGCGCATCGCCGCGCGCCTCTTCCGTCATTTTCATGACGAGGCCCGGAACGTCGGCAACGCCCTTGTTCGGGAAGTTCGGCGGCAGGTCGAACTTCACTTCGACCAGATGGCTTGCCGGCAGGGAGCTGTCGCTGTTCGGCTTGATGGAAACCTCGGCCCCGACGTTGCGGTCGGTAATGTCTGCCTCGATCTTCAGCACCGTGACTTCCTTGCCGCCCTCATCGATCTTGTCGACCGACCAGACTGCTTGTCCGGGCGACGCGGTACCGGACCCGTTGCTCTCCTCGCCCTCCTCGTAGAGGATCGAGCGCTGCGCCACCGTCGTCGCTCCCTGCGGCACGCTCGGTGTGGCAGCCGGGCTTTCGGCCGGCTCGCTCGCCACCGACGGCGTTTCGAGGGCGGCCTGCTCCTGAGACGAGGCCTGCTCTGGCGGCGAGGACGGCTCCTCGAGCGCGGGATCGGCGCCCTCCTCCTCGCCCAAATCCGTTCCGGCAGGCTCTTCGTTGGCGGCCTGAGGCTCTTCCGGCGTCACCGACCGCACGGTGTCCTGCGGCGCGGGCGTTTCCCCGCCCTGCGGCGACGGCGGTGAAATACGCGTCGTGGTCACCGTGCGCGCGTCAGGTGCTGCCGGCGAGCCGTCATCGGTCAGCAGCCGGTCGGCATTCTTGTTGGAAGCGGCGGACGGCGTATCGGCTTCGGGCGTCGTCGAGGACTCCTCTACCGCAACCGGCGTTTCCTCGCCGCCGCCCTGGATGAGCGCCAGGATGGCGTCGCGCTGGGAATAGACGACCGCGCCGATGCCCACCAGCACCATGAGAATAACGGCCATGCCGATCACCATCGGCAGCCGCGAAGGCTTGAGACCCTGATGATGTTCCGCGGCAACGCGCTCGAACTGCTGGGCGTCCGTCGTCCTGCCGGAAGAAACCGGGGCGACCTTCGCCTGCCGCGCGCTGCCGCGCGCGGCGTCGCCATGCATTCCATTGCCTGCGAATCCGGGAGCGTCCATCGCCGGCTCGCGACGAATGGAATTTTCCGGATGCGGCTCACGCGCCTCGGGTAGGGAAGGCTCCTCCATCGTCTCCGGGCGGGTGACAGGGCGCTTTGCCTCAGCGGGAGGCTGGGGAGCGGAGGCCTGGACCGTCGCGGGGGGAGCCTCCTCGGGTTCCGGTTCCGGCGACGGTTCCTCCGCCTGAGCGGCTGGCGACGCCGGCTCAGGAACCGGCGGGACAGGCGCGGGCGCGGGAGGCGGTGCCGGCGGCCGGTTCAGACCCAACGTTTCACGGGCGGCTTCCGCCTCGACCTTGCGGATCGCCTCTTCCAGCCGCAACTGTTCGTTGGTGATTTCCGAAGGAGCAAGCGGCGGATCGTAAGCCTTGAGCTGATTGACGATCGCCGTTCGCGCGCGCTGATAGATCGCACGCCTTGCGGCACCCGTATTTTCCGGAAGCGCCGCCACGGTTTTCTTCAAAACCGAATAGTAATCCGCCATCTGCTCGCTCGTATCCGCCGAAATTCGGGGCCGGTGGTACAAATACCGCTTCCGCTTCCCTTTACATCAGAACTGGAAGCGAATCGAAATTCAACGCTGGGCCGGCAAGATTATGCTTATAGATCAACCCGCGCCCAAGCGGAATCGCCCAAGCGCAGTTATGCCGTTCCAGATGCCGCGCCCAACCGAACGGAACTAATCGCAGGTAGAAACCGTCTGAAATCTTCCAATTCGGCCATGCCGGACCGAACAATCCGCTCCAGCTTCGGATGGCACGGCAGACGGTTTCACGCCCGCCGAACCGTTTCTTTCGCCTGAACGCGAGCCTTAAGCCTTAATCCTGAAACGGATTCTGGACAAGGATCGTGTCGTCGCGTTCCGGGCTCGTGGACAGCATTGTGACCGGCGCGCCGATCAGTTCTTCGACATAACGGACATATTTCACCGCCTGCGCCGGCAATTCGGCCCAGCTGCGGGCGCCCTTGGTCGATTCCTTCCAGCCGGGCAGCGTCTCGTAAATCGGCTTCACCCGCGCCTGTTCGCCCTGCGAGGCGGGCAAATGCTCGATCCGCTTGCCGTCGAGTTCGTAGGCAACGCAGATCCTGATCTCGTCCAGCCCGTCCAGCACGTCGAGTTTGGTCAAGGCAATGCCGTTGATGCCGCTCGTCGAGACGGTCTGGCGCACAAGCACGGAATCAAACCAGCCGCAGCGGCGCTTGCGGCCCGTCACGGTGCCAAATTCGTGGCCGCGCGTGCCCAGGAAATCGCCGACCTCATTGTCCTGCTCGCTCGGGAAAGGCCCTTCACCGACCCGCGTCGTATAGGCCTTGGTGATGCCCAGCACATAGCTCACCGCGCCCGGCCCGAGGCCCGAACCGGTCGCCGCCTGCCCCGCGACCGTGTTGGACGAGGTAACGAAGGGATAGGTTCCGTGGTCGATGTCGAGCAGCGCGCCCTGCGCTCCCTCGAACAGGATGCGGTCGCCCGCGCGGCGGCGCTGGTCGAGCAGCGACCAGACCGTATCCATGAAAGGCAGCACCTTGTCGGCAACGCTCGCCAGTTCGTCGTAGATGGCGGAAGCTTCGATTTCCGGTTCGCCCAGGCCACGGCGCAACGCGTTGTGGTGCGCAAGCATGCGGTCGATCTTGGCCGGCAGCGTCTGCAGGTTGGCGAGATCCATCACCCGGATCGCGCGCCGGCCGACCTTGTCCTCATAGGCCGGTCCGATGCCGCGCTTGGTGGTGCCGATCTTGGTGCCGGCGGCGGCGGATTCGCGCAACGCATCGAGTTCCCGGTGCAGCGACAGAATCAGCGTGGCGTTGTCGGCGATCTTCAGCGTCTGCGGCGAAACGCTAACGCCCTGCTCGGCCAGCCGGCCCATTTCGGCAACCAGCGCATGCGGGTCTATGACGACGCCGTTGCCGATGACGGAGAGCTTGCCGCGCACCACGCCGGAGGGAAGCAGCGACAGCTTGTAGCTGACACCGTCGATGACCAACGTATGGCCCGCGTTATGGCCGCCCTGGAAACGGACAACGACGTCGGCCTGCTCGGAGAGCCAGTCGACGATCTTGCCCTTCCCCTCGTCACCCCATTGCGAACCGACGACGACGACATTGGCCATGAAGCTTCACCCTGCTTGCAGCATTATCCGGATGCGTGGCGCCGGCGGGCTTGCCGACACGCAAAGCCCCGACCGGCGGCCAGGGCAAACGCGGCGGACTATAGCGACAAGTCTCCGCGATTTCGACCCCTTCGACAGGCTTTTTCAGCGCCGTCGCGCGGCTCATTTTCGCGCATTTCCGCCTCATCGCAAAACGGGTGTCGCCTGGCACCTCCCGCAGCTAGGTTCGGCGGCAATATCGATCACGCCTGCGCAGGAAATCCCATGTCCGCCCTTCACTGGCTCATGCTGACCGTGCTGTCCTTCATCTGGGGCGGCACCTTCCTCTTCGCCAAGGTGGCGGTGGCGGAAATCCCGCCCCTGATGCTGGTATTCCTGCGCGTTGTCATCGGCGCGGCCACGTTGCATGTGGCGCTCCGCCTTGCCGGTCACCGCTTTCCGCTGAAGCCGTCGCTGATCTTGAGCTTCCTCGTCATGGGCCTGCTCAACAACGCCGTCCCCTTCTCGCTGATCTTTTGGGGCCAGACCGTGCTCTCGGCAAGCCTCGCCTCGATCCTCAACGCCACGACGCCGATCTTCACAGTGATTGTGGCCGCCGCCCTGTTCCGCCAGGAAGCGCTGAGCGTCCGGCGCATCGCCGGCATCGCCATCGGCTTCGGCGGCGTGGTGGTGATGCTGTCGCCGGGGCTTGCCGGATTGGGCGGCGATCCCGTCTGGGCCGAGCTTGCCTGCCTGGGCGCCGCCCTCTCCTACGCCTTTGCCGCCGCTTTCGCCCGCCGCTTCCGTGGCGTGCCGACCATGGTGGCCGCAGCCGGCCAGCTCACCGGCTCCAGCGTGCTGATGCTGCCGTTGGCACTGTGGCAGGCGGGAGACTTTTCGCTGGCCGCCACCAGTTCCGTCGCGCTTGCCAATGTCGCAGCACTTGGCGTGCTGTCGACCGGCATCGCGTACCTGCTCTATTTCCGCCTGCTGACGGAAGCCGGTGCCACCAACGCCTCGCTGGTCACCCTGCTCATTCCGCTCAGCGCCACCTTGATGGGCGCGGTCGTCCTTGGCGAGACGCTCGGCCCGCACGAAGCCGCGGGTCTCGCGGTGCTGCTCTTCGGTCTTCTGATCCTCGACGGGCGCGTCCTGCGGTTCCTGCCAAGGCGTTCCACTGCCCGCTGAAACGAAAAGCCCCGGCCGAGGGACCGGGGCTTTCGATGTTTCGTCAGAAGCTCAACGGCTTCACCTGCTTGACATGCGGGTGCGCCAGCACGCGGTCGATGACCGGCTGCGGCACCTCGCCGTCGACTTCGACAAGGCAGATCGCATCCTGGCCCGGCGCCAGGCGGCCCAGGTTGAAGGTGGCGATATTGACCCCCGCCTCGCCCAGCACCATGCCCAGATGGCCGATGAAGCCCGGCTTGTCTTCGTTGGTGACGTAGAGCATGTGGGCGCCGAGTTCAGCTTCCATGTTGATGCCCTTCACCTGGATGATGCGCGGCTTGCCGTCGGCGAACACGGTGCCGGCGACCGAACGCTCCTGCCGGTCGGTGATCACCGTCAGGCGGATGTAGTTCTCGTAGGCGCCCTGCTGCTCGCGGCGCACATCCTCCACGTGGATGCCGCGCTCGCGCGCCAGCGACGGAGCCGACACCATGTTGACCGTCTGCAACAGCGGCCGCAGGAATCCGGTGAGCGCCGCCGCCGTCAGCGCCTTGACGTTCATTTCCGCCACCTCGCCCTCATATTCCAGGCGGATGGTGTTGACGCCGGTCTCCGTCAGCTGCCCGGCGAAGGAGCCGAGCTGCTCGGCAAGCTTCACGAAGGGCGTCAGTTTCGGCGCTTCCTCCGCCGAGATCGACGGCATGTTGATGGCGTTGGTGACCGCGCCATGCAGAAGATAGTCGGACATCTGCTCGGCGACCTGCAGCGCGACGTTTTCCTGCGCTTCCATGGTCGATGCGCCCAGATGCGGCGTGCACACCAGGTTCGGCGCGCCGAACAGCACGTTCTCGGTTGCCGGCTCCACGGAGAAGACGTCGAAGGCCGCCCCCTTCACCTTGCCGCTGTCCAGCGCCGCCCTCAGAGCTACCTCGTCGACCAGCCCGCCGCGCGCGCAATTGATGATGTAGACGCCCTCCTTCATCTTCGCGATCGCATCGGCATTGATGATGTTGCGCGTCTTGTCGGTCATCGGCACGTGCAGCGTGACGAAGTCGGCACGGCGGAACAGTTCGTCGAGCTCCACCTTCTCCACGCCGATATCCTGCGCCCGCTCCACCGACAGGAACGGGTCGTAGGCGACGACCTTCATTTTCAGGCCGAGCGCCCGGTCAGCAACGATGGAACCGATATTGCCGCAACCGATCAGGCCGAGCGTCTTTGACGTGATCTCGGTGCCGATGAAGCGCGACTTCTCCCACTTGCCGGCCTGGGTGGAGGCGTTGGCCTCCGGGATCTGGCGGGCGGCGGCGAACATCATCGCGATCGCATGCTCGGCTGTGGTGATGGCGTTGCCGAAGGGCGTGTTCATCACGATGATGCCCCTGGCGGTTGCCGCCGCCACGTCGACATTGTCGACGCCGATGCCGGCGCGGCCGATCACCTTCAGCCTTTCGGCACCGGCGATGATCTTTTCCGTCACCTTGGTCGCGGAGCGGATGGCGAGGCCGTCGTAATTGCCGATGACGGCAGCAAGCTTTTCCTTGTCCTTGCCGAGATCGGGCATGAAGTCCACGTCGATGCCGCGATCCTTGAAGATCTGCACGGCTTCGGGCGAAAGCTTGTCGGAAATCAGAACCTTGGGAGCCATGTGGGCCTCCGGAAAATCTGTTCGGTATCGGCCACGCCCGGCAGGAACGCGTCCTGCCGCAGCTCAGCCTCGAAATCTTGCGGGAAGTGTCAGGCGGCAGCCTTCAGCTTCGCCTTTTCCGCGGCGAAGGCCCAGTCGAACCATGCCGTAAGCGCGGCGATGTCCGAGGTCTCCACCGTCGCCCCGCACCAGATGCGGAAGCCCGACGGGGCATCGCGATAGGCGCCGATGTCATAGGCAACACCCGCCGCCTCGAGCCGGCTTGCGATCGCCTTGGCGAAGGCGGCCTGCGCAGCTTCGTCGAGTGCGGTCACCTCGCCGTCGACGATCTTCAGGCAGACGGAGGTGTTGGAGCGGGTCGCGGGATCCGTGGCCAGGAAATCGACCCAGTCGGCCCGCGCCACCCAGTCGGCGATCGTCCCGGCATTGGCGTCGGCCCTGCCGATCAGGGCGGAAAGTCCGCCGATCGACTTCGCCCATTTCAGGGCGTCGAGATAGTCTTCCACGCACAGCATGGAGGGCGTGTTGATGGTCTCGCCCTTGAAGATGCCCTCGATCAGCTTGCCGCCCTTGGTCAGGCGGAAGATCTTCGGCAGCGGCCAGGCCGGCTGGTAGCTCTCGAGCCGCTCCACCGCGCGCGGCGACAGGATCAGCATGCCGTGCGCTGCCTCGCCGCCCAGCACCTTCTGCCAGGAGAAGGTGACGACGTCGAGCTTCGAGAAATCGAGCGCCTGCGCGAAGGCCGCCGAGGTGGCGTCGCAGATGGTCAGGCCTTGGCGATCGGCCGGGATCCAGTCGCCATTCGGCACCCGCACGCCTGAAGTCGTGCCGTTCCAGGTGAAGACGACGTCGTGGGAGAAGTCGACCGCCGAGAGATCCGGGAGCGCGCCATAAGGCGCTTCCAGCCGGCGAACATTGTCGAGCTTCAGCTGCTTGACCACGTCGGTCACCCAGCCCGAACCGAAGCTCTCCCAGGCCAGCATGTCGACAGGCCGCGCGCCGAGCAGCGACCACAGCGCCATTTCGACGGCGCCGGTGTCGGAGGCCGGCACGATGCCGATCCGGTAGTCGGCGGGCACCTGCAGCACCTCGCGCGTCAGCTCGATCGCTTCGGCGAGCTTGGCCTTGCCCTGCTTGGCACGATGAGACCGGCCGAGCGAGGCATCGCTCAGCGCTTCCAGCGTCCAGCCGGGACGCTTGGCGCAGGGGCCGGATGAAAAATGGGGATTCGCCGGCTTCACGGCCGGCTCGTTTGGCGTCGTCATATGCCTACCCTTCCAGATAGAAGCCCCTCGTTGGGGAGGGGTGTCCCACTGACCGGGCTACGGCATCGCCCCGGAAGCGTCAAGCGGATTCGGAGTATCCGCACGCCGGCCGAACGCAAGGCAAACAAAAAGGGCCGGCGGATGGCGCCGGCCCTTCGCTCCCGGATCGCTCCGGTGCTCAGTACTTGGTGACGATCGGCTCAACCGGCAGATAGGCCGGCGCGCTGTCAAACGTATATCGAAGCCCGACGCGGATCTCGTGCGCCTGCAGGTCTTCGTATTTGATCTTGGCCGTTGCACCGGCGGTGCTGAAGGTTTCCGAATAGCCGTCACCGATGTTCAGGTAGCGATAGCCGGCGTCGAGCGACAGGTTCGGATTGAAGGCGTAGGATGCGCCCGCCATCAGAGCCCACGAGAAGCTCCAGTGGCCGTCGCCGGGATAAGCGCCGGAGCTGCCGTCCGGATTGGAGAAGCGAATACCGTCGACATTCACGTAGGACGCACCGATGCCGCCGCCGACATAGGGCGTGAAATTGTTCCAGGTGCCGAGATCGAAATAGGCATTCCACAGGACGGTCCAGACATCGATATCCGCCGTTTCGGTGGAAGAGGAGGCTGTTCCGCCGACGCCGCAGGTGGCGCAAGGAGCGTTGCCTTCAAAATTCGACTGGAATTCGTAGTCGAGCGTCACGTCGGACCGGAAGTATTCGTTGAAGCGATAACCGACGCCGATGCCGATCACAGCAGTATCGTCCAGGCTCTCGTTCTGAAACTCGATGCTGCTGTAGGACACATCGGGATCCTGGTAGATCTTGTAGCCGATGTCGCCGCGCAGGTACCAGCCGCCGGTGACCACCGGCACTTGCGGAATATGTTCGATGACCGGTGCCGGCAGGTCTGCCGCAAGGGCGGCGGTCGAGAAAACCGTCGCGACGCCGGCCAGAGACAGTTTTCTGAAAATGCTGCCCATGTCCCCGTTCCTCATACTCGGCGCCCGCGCAATAGATTTGACGGATACGCCACTCAAAACACGAGGACAGAATTGGCGAAAAGTTTTAAGTTAGACTTAACCGTATTCTTTAACCGTGATTTTTTACCTTAACGAAAAGTTTAAATCTCAATAACGTGGTTAATGAAATCATAATACTGTGCATCCTGCTTCCGACTCCCGCAGGGAAAGGAGCGACTCCCGCACCTGGCGGCCATGCTGGCCTGCGGCCGCAAAAGCGCCAGTACCGAGAAATCAGCGCGGGCGAAACCCGCACCTTCTTCTCGTCAGAGACGCGCGTAGAGCGACTGATATCTGGACCCGGATCACGCGATGCGCTGCCGCGCACGCGGTCCGGGTTGACGACGTAAACCGGGAGGGCAGCCGCGTCAGGCCGCGACCTTGCTGACGGCGGCGACGATATCGTCCACGACGCCGGCCAGCAGATCCTCGTTATCCGCCTCGCCCATCACTCGGATCAGCGGCTCGGTGCCGGAGGCTCGGATGACGAGGCGGCCCGTATCGCCGAGCTTCCTGCGCCCTTCCTCGATCGCCGCCTGGACCTGTGCGTCCTCGAGCGGCTTGCCAGAGCGATAACGCACGTTCTTCAGGATCTGCGGCACCGGATCGAAGCGGCGGCAGACCTCCGAGACCGGCCGATCGAGCCGCTTGACACAGGCGAGCACCTGAAGGGCGGCGACGAGCCCGTCGCCGGTGGTCGCGAAATCGGCCAGCACGATATGGCCGGACTGTTCGCCGCCGACATTGAAGCCGTGTTCGCGCATGTGTTCCACCACATAGCGGTCGCCGACCTTGGTGCGGGCAAGCTGCAACCCGAGACCGCCGAGATAGCGCTCCAGCCCCAGATTGGACATCACCGTGGCGACGATGCCAGAGGCGGCGAGCCGGCCATCCTCCTGCCAGGACTGGGCGACGACGGCCATCAACTGGTCGCCATCGACCGTCTGCCCCTTTTCGTCGACGATGATCACCCGGTCGGCGTCGCCGTCGAGCGCGATGCCGATATCGGCGCGCACTTCATGCACCTTGCGGCACAGGGCGTCGACCGAAGTCGAGCCGCAATCCTTGTTGATGTTGAGGCCGTCCGGCGACACGCCGAGCGAGCAGACTTCCGCGCCCAGCTCCCACAGCGCCTGCGGGGCGACCTTGTAGGCCGCGCCATTGGCGCAATCGATGGCAATGCGAAGGCCTTCCAGGCTCATGTCGCGCGGCAGGGTGCGCTTGGCGAATTCGACGTAGCGCGCCTGCTCGCCGTCGACGCGCTTGGCGCGGCCGAGCTTGTCGGCCCGCGACAGGCGGGAGGCAAGGTCGCTTTCCATCAGCGCCTCGATCCGGGCTTCAACCTCGTCGGACAGCTTGAAGCCGTCGGGGCCGAAGAACTTGATGCCGTTGTCGGCAAAGGGGTTGTGCGAGGCCGAGATCATGACGCCAAGGTCGCACCTCAGCGAGCGGGTCAGCATCGCGACGGCTGGCGTGGGCATCGGTCCCAGCAGGAACACGTCCATGCCGACGGCGGTGAAGCCGGCCACCAGCGCATTTTCGATCATGTAGCCGGAAAGGCGCGTGTCCTTGCCGATCACCACCCGGTGACGATGGCCACCGTTGCGGAAGGCGAGACCCGCCGCCATGCCCACCTTGAGGGCGATATCGGGCGTCATCGGCCAGCGATTGGCCTCACCGCGAATACCGTCGGTTCCAAAAAGCTTGCGTACCATCTTCTATCCGTAATCAGTCTTGTATTCGTAATCCGAGCCTCACCGGGCTGCGCGGCCTGTCGCTGCGCGCCGGGAATCGTCATTCGCCCTCACTGTCGTGTTTTACACCCGATAGCGTTGCGAATTGTTCAATAATTGTGTGCGGTTGTTACGAAAACACCCGGCCTTTTCCAAGGCCGGGTGTCTGCAATTTTGCGATGCCTGACGATATCTGGATTTCGATATCAGGACTGCGGCTGGGGCTCCATGCCGCCGGACGGCGCGTCGCCCTCGCCGCCGCGCTTGACGCCGGTCTTCGGCACGGCGGAAGCGCGGGCCGTCGGCTGGTCGTCGTCGGATTCGCGCACCGGCGGCTTGCCGTTGAGCAGGTCCTTGATCTCCTCGCCCGACAGCGTCTCGTATTCGAGCAGGCCGTTGGCGATGGTGTGGAGCTGGTCCTCATGCTCGGTCAGCACGCGCTTGGCCGTCTCGTAGCCCTGATTGACGAAGGCCTTGATCTCCGCGTCGACGATCTTCTGCGTCTCGTCGGAGACGGTCTGATGCTTGGCGACGGAATGGCCGAGGAACACCTCTTCCTGGTTCTCGCCGTAAAGCAGCGGTCCCAGCTTGTCGGACATGCCGAACTGCGTTGCCATGGCGCGCGCCAGCTTGGTCGCCATCTGGATGTCGCCGGACGCGCCCGAGGTGACCTTCTCGTAACCGAAGATCATCTCCTCGGCGACGCGGCCGCCCATGGCCACCGCCAGATCGGCCTTGCACTTGCCGCGCGTGAGCGAGACCTGGTCCTTTTCCGGCAGACGCATGACCATACCGAGCGCACGGCCGCGCGGGATGATCGTCGCCTTGTGGATTGGGTCGGACGCCGGCATATGCAGCGCCACCAGCGCGTGGCCGGCCTCGTGATAGGCGGTCAGCCGCTTTTCCTCTTCCGTCATGACGAGCGTACGGCGCTCCGCGCCCATCATCACCTTGTCCTTGGCGTCCTCGAATTCCTGCATGGTCACCAGACGCTTGCCGCGCCGGGCCGCCAGCAGGGCCGCCTCGTTGACGAGGTTCATGAGGTCGGCGCCCGAGAAACCGGGCGTGCCGCGCGCCAACGTGCGCACATTGACGTCCGGCGCCAGCGGCACCTTGCGCATGTGGACCTTGAGGATCTTCTCGCGGCCGACGACGTCCGGGTTCGGCACCACGATCTGCCGGTCGAAGCGACCCGGGCGAAGCAGCGCCGGATCGAGCACGTCCGGACGGTTGGTCGCCGCGATGATGATGATGCCCTCGTTCGGCTCGAAGCCGTCCATCTCGACGAGGAGCTGGTTGAGCGTCTGCTCGCGCTCGTCGTTGCCGCCGCCGAGGCCCGCGCCACGATGGCGGCCGACGGCATCGATCTCGTCGATGAAGATGATGCAGGGGGCGTTCTTCTTGGCCTGCTCGAACATGTCGCGCACGCGGCTGGCGCCGACGCCCACGAACATTTCCACGAAATCCGAGCCGGAAATGGTGAAGAAGGGTACGTTCGCCTCACCCGCGACCGCACGCGCCGTCAGCGTCTTGCCGGTGCCCGGAGGGCCGACCAGCAGCACGCCGCGCGGGATGCGCCCGCCGAGCCGCTGGAACTTCTGAGGGTCGCGCAGGAATTCCACGATCTCCTGCAAATCTTCCTTGGCCTCGTCGATGCCGGCCACGTCGTCGAAGGTGACGCGGCCATGGGCCTCCGTCAGCAGCTTGGCCTTGGACTTGCCGAAGCCCATCGCCTTGCCGCCGGAGCCCTGCATCTGGCGCATCACGAAGATCCAGATGCCGAGAATGATGAGCATCGGGAACCACGATACCAGCGCGCCGAGGAGCGAGAAATTCTCCGTCGGGGGCCGCGCGGTGATCAGCACGCCTTTCGTGCGCAGCAGCTCCACGTATTCGCCGGCATTTTCAGGCGCATAAGTCTGGAACGTGCCGCCATTGCTGGTGCGGCCCGTTACCTGCTGGCCCTGGATGGTAACCTCCCGCACATCGCCCTGCTCCGCCTGGTTCAGGAACTGGGAAAACGGGATCTCGTTGCTGGCGCTTCTTTGTCCAGGCCCCTGGAAAAGCTGGAACAGGGCGATCAGCAGCAGGCCGATGATCACCCAAAGCGCGAAATTGCGGAAGTTTGCGTTCATCTGGTTCCCTTCGCCGCTCGCTGCGACGGTCAAATGCGGAGAGCGGGCATAGCCTGCAACATAGGTTTCCGGCCGCACGCTGCCAAGGCCTGAGGCCAAGTTGTCACACCGCCCTCTCCATTTTGTTAAACGCTTGCGCGTATCTGTGCACGCAGAAAGGCTTTTTTGCCGCTTCAGGGTTGCAGGGGCGATTGCAGGGACAGAATAGAACAACCCTCCGGCAGGCCGCATCCGCAAAAGCCCGGTACGCGGACGTCGCCGTCCCCGAAAAGGATCAATGGCGCGGCCTCGAAGGCCGCCGCCGGCCAGCCAGCGGGCGGCTTCAGGTCCAGCCGCTTCAGGCCGCCCTTGCCGAGCGGCGCCACCCGCAGCCGGCAACTCTTTCCCGCCTCGACCAGATAGCGGTCATCGAAAACGGCGCGTGCCGCTTTCGCCTCTTCGCCGATTTCGACGGGTTCGATCCCCTCGCGCCCCGCTTCCCGCCAGACAAAGAGGAAATCGCCCTTTCGCGCGATCACCGCGCCGCCGAGCGTGCGTTTGGCTCCGGGCAAGGCCAGGAGGCCGGCCGCCGCCCGCACGAGCTTTTCATGCGCGGGCATGTAGTCGCTGCCCGATGCCGCACGGATCAGGCGGGCAAGCAGGCGGTAGCGCAGATCCTCCGGAAGCGCGGAGACATCCGTAACCTTCAGCCGCACCGGACCCGCCGCGTGGAACTCGGCGCGTTCCAGCACCCTTGTCACGCGGGCATCGACGGCATCCGCCATCCGCCCGAAGAGATGCGCGGCCCGCGCCAGGCGATCGGCCGTCAGTCCCTCGCGGGCAAGAGCCGGCATCAGCTTGCGGAAACGGACGCGCTCATAGCCCGGGTCCTCGTTGGACGGATCCTCGCACCAGGCGATGCCGGCGTCCCGCAACATCGCCACGAGCCGCGCCTTCGGAATGCCGAGAAAGGGCCGCAGCACCGGCAACCCGTACCAGGAAGAGTGCGCACGCATGCCGGCAAGACCGAAGATCTGGCTGCCATGCGTGAGGCGAATGAGGAAGGTTTCCGCCTGGTCGTCGAGGTGATGGGCCAGCACCAGGGCCTGCGCGCCCACGTCGCGCGCAGCGTCGCTCATCAGCCAGCGCCGGGCGGCCCGCGCCTTGGCCTGGATGCCGGATTGCGGCTTGTCGCCGCCCCAGCGCAGCGTCATGTGGGGAATGCCAAGCCCGGCACAATAGGCAGCCACCGCCTGCGCCTCGCGTTCGGCTTCGGGGCGAAGGCCGTGATCAACGGTCAGTGCCGTCAACGCGGGAGAGTCCTGCCGCCTCTGCCCCCAGCGGTGGAGAAGATATAGCAGGGCGGTCGAATCCGCGCCGCCGGAAACACCGATCGCCAGGCGGGAATAGCCTGAAAGCGGCGCAAACAGCGCATCCGCCTCCCTGTCGCCGAGCGGCGCAACGGTATCAGGAGCAGCCGGCACGCTGCTGTTCGGCCTGCGCCTCGGAGCGCACGGCGGCCGGAGCGCTCGGATATTTCGACAGCAGTTCGGAGAAGGTGGCGCAGGCTGCGTCGCGCTCGCCGATCCCCTTCAGCGACAGGCCGAGCTTGAGCAGGCTGTCGGTCACCTTGGAACTGCCGGGATAGTCGGTATAGCTCTTCAGGAAAGCGTCCGCCGCGTCGCGGTAGCGGCGCTGCGCGTAATAGGTCTCGCCAAGCCAGAACTGGGCGTTGCCGGCCAGCTCGTGATCGGGAAAATCGGTCAGGAAAAGGCCGAAGCCCGCCTGTGCGGCCGGATAGTCGCCAGACAGCATGAGGCGATAGGCATCGTCATAGGCCACGCGCGGATCGCCGAGCGGATCGGCAGCGGCAACCTGGTTGCCGATCGGGTCGCTTCCTGCATTCTCCGCGCCCCGGACGCCGGGAGGGGCGGCGCCTTCGCCGCCATCGGTCCCCCGGGTCGCCTCGCCGCCGCGCGCAAGGGCGGAAAGATCGAGCGGGCCGCTGCCATTCTCATAGCCGCCCGCCTGTCCGAATTCCGCGTCGCCCGAGCCTTCCGGCGCGCCGGCGGCGCCGTAGCTGCCGTCCAGCGTGCCGAGGGTGGAGGGCGGCGCGCCGAGCTGCGCGCTGCCTCCCTGCGCCTGCGGCGCCGAACCGGTCGTCGCCGGAGCCGCGTCCGAACGCTTGCCGGTTCCGCCGCCGCCTGCCTCAAGCTGCTGCAGGCGATATTCGTTGTCTTCCTGCATGCGGCGGATCTGATCCTGCAGCACGCGGATCTGATTGCTCAGTTCCTCGACCTGGCCGGTCAGCCGGCGCATGTTGTCTTCCACGTCGTTCAGGCGGACATTGGTCTCGGCGTCCGACTTGCCGCCGCCGAAAAGCTGCGCGGCGGCTGGCGCGGAAAACGCCGCAAGGCCGGCCGCGATCACCATGGCAGCCGCGAAAATTCTTCCAGAAATCATGGACCTCCTCCGATTGCCCCGGACCGGATTGGTATTTGCCGTCGCTTTATCGAGCCTGCGGCGTCAAGGGTTTGCCCGTGTTTCAAAGCTCGCGGATCGATAGTCCGCAGACCGTCCGGGCTCCCGAACGGTCTATTAGCACAGGGCGCCGAGAGTTCGGCCAAAATTTGGCGTTCCGCATCGCCCCCTTCGACGGACGCGCGGCGACGAAGCCTTGCGCCCCGCGCTCCGGACGGCAAAAAGCCGGCAGCGTCTCCGCCGCCGGCTTTCTAGCGTTTTCGAGCTGCGAAACGTCAGCTGCTGGCGTTGTTCAGCACGGTGACGGCGCGGCGGTTCTGCGTCCAGCAGGACTCGTCGTTGCAAACGGCGACCGGACGTTCCTTGCCATAGGAGATCGTCCGCAGGCGCTCGCCCGAAACACCGCGCGAAACGAGATAGTCGCGCACCGCGTTGGCGCGGCGGGCGCCAAGGGCGATGTTGTACTGGCGCGTGCCGCGCTCGTCGGCATGGCCTTCGATCGTAACCGTGTACTTGCCGTAGCGGTTCAGCCACTGGGCCTGCTTGTCCAGAGTGCCCCTGGCCTGCGCGGAGAGCGTGGACTGGTCCTCGGAGAAATAAACCCTGTCGCCGACATTGACGACGAAGTCCTGCCCGGAGCCCGGCACTGCGTTGTTGGTAAGGCCGTCCTGCTTGTTTTGCGCGCAGGCTGCCAGCGTCAATCCCGTCGCCAGAACGGCAGCAAAACGAAAGCTGCGGGCGACCGTACCCATGTTCATCATCAAATCTCTACTCCTGCTCCCCTGCGTCCCCCGACAGGGTAAACCGTTGATAGCCAAAACTGGTTAAATCGGCGTTCTCAAACTTGGTAAACGGCTGGTAAATTGTCGCGGAGCGGGGAGGATCGCGCGAAAATTCCGCAGCCGCCGTTTAGTTCCTCTTCGTCAATCCAGCAAGGGCGACCATGCCGGATCGGACGCGAAGGCGGGCGTGTCGATGCGCTGCTCGTTGTAGCCCGTCAGGTCCACCGTCCACAGCTGCGGTCCGCCGTTGTTGCCCGGCGTGTCGCGGAAGAACACCAGCACGCGGCCGTTCGGCGCCCAGGCCGGGCCTTCGTTGTGATAGCCCTCCGTCAGGATGCGTTCGCCCGAACCGTCCGGTTTCATCACACCAATCATGAAGCGACCCTGGTTCTGCTTGGTGAAGGCGATCAGGTCGCCGCGCGGCGACCATACCGGCGTCGAATAGCGGCCGGGCCCGAAGCTGATGCGCTGCGGGTTCGAGCCGTCCGCGTTCATCGTGTAGAGCTGCTGGGTGCCGCCGCGGTCGGACTCGAACACGATCTGCGAGCCGTCCGGAGAAAAGGACGGGCTGGTGTCGATGGCGGGCGTGTTGGAAAGCCGCGTAGTGCGGCGCGAGCGCAGGTCCATCTCGTAGATGTTGGCATTGCCGCCCTGCTGCAGGCTCATCACCACCTTCTGCCCGTCGGGCGAGAAGCGCGGCGCGAAGGTCATGCCGGGAAAGTTGCCAACCACCTCACGCTGGCCCGTCTCGATATTGAGCAGGTAGACCGCCGGATCGACGCCCTCATAGGACATGTAGGTGACTTCCTGCCGGGTCGGCGAGAAGCGCGGGGTCAGCACCAGCGTTTCGCCGTTGGTCAGGTAGCGCAGGTTGGCGCCGTCCTGGTCCATGATCGCCAGCCGCTTGACGCGCTTGTCCTTCGGCCCGCCCTCGGCGACGAAGACGACGCGGGTGTCGAAATAGCCCTTCTCGCCCGTCAGCCGCTCGTAGATCGCATCGGCGATGATATGGGCAAGCCGGCGCCACTGGTCCGGCGTCGTGTAGAACTGCTGGCCGAGCATTTGCTCGCCGGCGAACACGTCCCAGAGGCGGAAGTCGGCGCGAAGGCGGCCGTCCGGCTGCTGGGTCACGCCGCCGACCACCAGCGCCTGCGCGCCGATCGGCCGCCAAGAACCGAAATTCGGTACCGCGCTGACGGAGAGGCCCTGCTCGATGAAGCTGGCCGGATCGAGCGGACGAAACAGCCCCGAGCGCTGCAGATCGGAGGTGATCACGTCGCTGATGTCGCGCGCCAGCTTGTCGGAGGCCCCGCCGCCGCCGAAGGCCGGCAGGGCGATGGGCAACGGTTCGACGGTGCCCTGCGTGATGTCGATCTCGACGAGCGCGGCCGCCGGGGTGGCGCCCAGGCAGGCAGCGGCCAGCAGGAAGGCCGCGGCCGCGGCCCTGACATGGCCGGCGACCGCCGATATGCGAGCCTTCACCGGAAGCAACATGAAACGGAACTCCCTTGTTCGGTCTGGATGCGGGCGGTTGGGAGCCGCCCCTCCGCGCGGGCTAACCGCCCAACAGTTCGCGCGGATCGAAATTGATGATGACTTCCCGCCAGGCGTCGTATTTGGCGACCGGCAGGGAATACGGGGCGCAGCGCAGCACAGCGCGCTTGGCGCTTTCGGCGGCGATGCCGAAGGACGGGTTGCCGCTGGAATTCATCACCTGCGGCAACTGGTCCACATCGCCACCCTGGGTGAAGGAGACCTTCAGCCGGACGTTCAGGTCGTCGGCGCCGGCCGCGCCCACCGGCGGGTTCCAGCATCGGGCGATTTGACCGCGCAGCGCGTCGAGTTCCGACTGGGTCATCTGCACGTTGGACTGGCCCTTGTCGCTGCCGAGCGAAGCCGGCGTGGAGGAGGCCTGCGTGCCGCCGCCCGAAGGGTCGACCTTGTTGAGCAGCGCGGCGATGTCGGTCGTGTCGAAGTCCTTCTTCTTTTCTTCCGTGCGCGCGGTCTGGGTGCGCTTGGGCGGCGTCGGCTTGGAACGCGGTGTCACCTTGACCGGCGTTGCCTCGGCCACCTTAGGTGCTTCCTCCACCTTCTGCGGCTCCGGCGTCGGAGCCTTTTCAGCGACCGGCGCGGGCGCGGGCTGGGGTGCCGGCTGAGGCTCGGCGACCTCCTTGGGTGCGGGCGGCTCCGGCGTCTTCTGGGCCGGCGGCGTCGGGGCGGGCGTCGGCTGGGCCTTGGAGGGCTGGTTCTTGGCTTCCGGAACCGATGGCGTCGGCTGTTCCTTTTTCGCGTCGCCGGTCTTGGCGTCGGGCTGTGGCGCCTCGGCCTTCTTTTCCGTCGGCTTCGGCGCCTCTTCCTCGCGCAGTTCCGCCGTTTTCTCGCCCTTCCTCAGTTTGGTGAGATCGGAGATCGGCACGAGATCGACCGGCAGGCTGTCCACCGGGGGCACATCGAACGGGCGCGCGTCCGGGAAGGCGATTACCCCCCAAAGCAGAATGGCCAGATGGCCGACAGTGGACGCGATGAGCCCGGCACGCATGCGCTATTGCTGCTCCTCAAGGGTGACGAGACCGAGGCGCTTGTAGCCGGCCGCATTGATGCGGCCCATGACGTTCATGATCGTGCCGTAGTCGGAATCCCGGTCGCCGCGCACGTAGATGCGCTCCTCATAGCCGTTGGCGGCAATCGCCTGCAGCTTGGCGATCAGTTCCTCGACCGCGATTTCAGTGTCCTGGATGTAGACCTGGCCGCCCGAACTCACGGAGATCGTGATTGGCTCGGTATCGCCCTCGAGCGGCTTGGCCCGGGACTCCGGCAGATCGATCGGCACGCCGACGGTCAGCAGCGGGGCCGCGATCATGAAGATGATCAGGAGCACCAGCATCACGTCGACGAAAGGCGTGACGTTGATCTCGCTCAGCGGCTGCGAGCGCCTGCGGCCACGCCTGCGGCCTCCGCCAGCCCCGGCACTGTTGAGTTGCATCGCCATCGGTCACATCCTCTCGTCGATCTGACGGGACAGGATGGCGGAAAACTCGTCGGCGAAGCCTTCCATCCGGCCGGAGAGCCTGGTCGCATCCGACGACAGCTTGTTGTAGGCGATGACCGCCGGAATGGCTGCGAGCAGGCCCAGCGCGGTAGCAAACAGCGCCTCGGCGATGCCGGGCGCGACCACCGCCAGATTGGTGTTCTTCGATGCCGCGATCGCCTGGAACGCGGTCATGATGCCCCACACCGTGCCGAACAGGCCGATGAAGGGAGCGGCCGAGCCGACTGTCGCCAGCACCAGCAGGCGGCTTTCCAGCCGCTCCTGCTCGCGCGCGATCGTCACGTCCATCACGCGGTCGATGCGCTGCTGCAGGCTGGCGATCGCCGGCTTCGCCGTCTCGTGGCTGCGCTTCCATTCGCGCATCGCCGCGACGAAGAGAGCGGCCATGGAATGGTTGGCCCGGTTGGCGAGCGTCTTGTACAGCTCCTCCAGCGACTGGCCGGACCAGAACACCGTCTCGAAGCGGTTCATCTGCCGTTTGGTGCGCAGATAAAGGAACCATTTGTCGACTATGATCGCCCAGCACCACACCGATGCGGCGAGCAGGCCGATCATCACCAGCTTGACGACGATATGCGCCTGCAGGAACAGCGAGAAGAAGGAGATATCGCTATCCGCCGCTGCGACCGTCGACTGCGCGAGTTCCACCGTGGTCATGTATGTTCAAACCTCTTGCCCAATCCGGCCGCCCCGGCGCCGGATGCTGGCTTTTCGGCCTAACCGGCCTTCAGCCGATCCCCGGACCGGCAACCCCAAAACCGCTGCCCGTCCACATGGCTGCAATCGCCGTCTCACTGACGCTCGATTCTGGCAAAACTGGGACTTAGGTCCGGGCCTTGCAAAATCGGCTTACATAATTGCGGTCGATATTGCAGATCCCGTCCCCGAAAGGCATTGAGGTCAAATACGATTAATGACCCGTTAGGGTTACGGACGCGTTAAAATCAAAATAACCCTCGACACAATCGCGTCATCGCGTCATCGGGTTCCGGCGTCGCCCGCTGCCGGCCGGAGCCTTTCGGCAAGGCCGGCGGGCAGTCGGCGCGGCTTGCCGTCGCGCGAAATCACCGCGATCGTCACCTGCGCCGCCATCAGAACCTCGTCGTCCCGCCGCGCTTCCTGGCGAAGGACAATCCGCGCGCCCTTGGCCTCTTCCAGAACCGTCACGATTTCAAGCACATCGTCGATGCGGGCGGGCTTCAGGAAATCGATCTCCATCCGCCGTGCGGCAAAAGCGAGCCGCTCGCCGTGCAGGCCGTCGTCCAGTTCGTTGTGATGGATGCCGCAAAGGCGCAGGAAGTCGGAGCGTCCGCGCTCCAGGAACTTCAGGTAGGCGGCATGATAGACGACGCCGGAAAAATCCGTGTCCTCGTAATAGATGCGCACGGGCAGAATGTGGCCTGCCCCCGTCAGCCGGCCCGCGAGATCGGGCCAGGCAGAGGGGCGATTGCCCGCGTCACTCATCGTCGAACAGCCCGACCTGCGGCTGATCGGCGCGGGTCGGCACGGCGAGGCCAAGGTGGCGGAAGGCCTGCGGCGTCAGGATGCGGCCGCGCGGCGTGCGCTGGATATAACCGTTCTGGATCAGATAGGGCTCGACGATCTCCTCGATCGCGTCGCGCGGCTCCGAAAGGGCGGCGGCGATCGTCTCGATGCCGACCGGACCGCCGCCGAAATTGAGCGCGATCTGCGTCAGGTAGCGGCGGTCGAGCTGGTCGAGACCGGCGCTGTCCACCTCAAGCTGGGTAAGCGCGCGATCGGCGACGGCGGCGTCAACCTTGCCGTTCCCGCCGACGACGGCGAAATCGCGCACCCGGCGCAGCAGGCGGCCGGCGATGCGCGGCGTCCCGCGCGAGCGCTTGGCGATTTCCGTCGCCCCGTCGCCGGTCATGGCGAGGCCGAGGATGCGGGCGCCGCGCCGCACGATAAGCTCAAGCTCCTCGACCGTGTAGAACTGCAGGCGTACGGGAATGCCGAAGCGGTCGCGCAGCGGCGTCGTCAGGAGGCCGAGACGCGTGGTCGCGGCGACCAGCGTGAACTTCGCCAGGTCGATCTTCACCGAGCGCGCCGCCGGTCCCTCGCCGATGATCAGGTCGAGCTGGAAATCCTCCATCGCCGGATAAAGCACTTCCTCCACCGCCGGGTTGAGGCGGTGGATCTCGTCGATGAACAGGACGTCGCGCTCCTCCAGATTGGTCAGCAGCGCGGCGAGATCACCCGCCTTGGCGATCACCGGCCCGGAGGTGGCGCGGAAATTGACGCCGAGCTCGCGCGCCATGATCTGGGCAAGCGTCGTCTTGCCGAGGCCGGGAGGGCCGACGAAAAGCACGTGGTCCAGCGCCTCGCCGCGCGCCTTGGCCGCCTCGATGAAGATCTTCAGGTTGGCGCGCGCCTGCGCCTGGCCGACGAATTCGTCGAGCGCCTGCGGACGCATGGTCGTGTCGATCTCGTCGCCGCGCACCGAAGGGCTGACAATACGGCTTTCCCCGTCGATCATGAGGCAAGCTCCTTGAGCCCGAGACGGATCAGCGTTTCAGTCGTGGCCGCCTCGCCGGCGGAAGCGGAGGCGCGCGCCACCGCGCCGCTCGCCTGCGCCTGCGAATAGCCGAGGTTGACCAGCGCGGAGACCGCATCGCGCACGCCGTTGCCGGCAACACCGGCCTCCACGCCGCGCGCCACGGTGACCGCCGCCTCGTCGACGCCGCCGAAAGCCGGCGCCTTGTCCTTCAGCTCCGCGATGATGCGCTCCGCAACCCGCTTGCCGACACCGGGCGCCCGCGAGATCATCGCCTTGTCGCCAAAGGCGATCGCATTGGCGATCTCGGGCGCCTTGAGGACGCCGAGCAGGCCGAGCGCCACCTTGGCGCCAACGCCCTGCACCGTCATCAGCAGGCGGAACCATTCGCGCTCCGCCTCGCTTGCGAAACCGTAGAGGCGGATCAGGTCCTCGCGCACGATCGTCTCGATGAAGAGGATCGCCGCCTCGCCAGCCGACGGCAGCCCCTGGAGGATGCGGGCCGGGCAGAAGACCTGGTAGCCGACGCCATGTACGTCGAGGATCAGGTGATCCTCGGCGAGGCTGTCGACAGTGCCCTTCAGCTTGCCGATCATCGCGCGCCCGCCCCCGCTTCCGCCAGCCGGCTCTGCGGCGTGCCGCGATGCTGGGCGTGGCAGACGGCGATGGCCAGCGCGTCGGCGGCGTCGTCGGAATTGAAACTCGCCTTCGGCATCAGGACCTTCACCATCATGCGGATCTGCTCCTTCTCCGCGTGCCCGGTGCCGACCACGGTCTTCTTGACGAGGTTGGGCGCGTATTCGGCCACCTTCAGCCCGTGCAGGGCCGGCACCAGCATGGCCACACCGCGCGCCTGGCCGAGCTTCAGCGTCGCGCCGGCATCCTTGTTGACGAAGGTCAGTTCCACCGCCGCTTCCTGCGGCTCGTGACGCGCAATCACATCCAGCAGCCCGTCATGGAGCTGACGCAGCCGCTCGGCGAGATCCAGCCGGTTGTCCGAGGTCACGGTGCCGGAAGCGAGGAAGACGAGCCGGTTGCCCATCGCCTCGATCAGGCCCCAGCCGGTGCGGCGCAAGCCCGGATCGATGCCGAGGATTCGAATCGGATGCATCATGGAACAAATCGGTAACGCCAAAATCCGGCCGACACCAGCGCCGGGCAGCGCGCGCCGCCGGAAAAGTGCTGGGAAACCGCTTGAGGCGGTCCTATATCGCCATTTTCGGTGGCGTTTCTCGCCACATCAGGCCGTCGCGACCTTTCCGGTCGCTACCGCGTCGCCTGGCTTCTCGCCATCCTGCAGCGCATCGGCGCGCGTCGACCGGCCATGGCGGGCCAGGTCCCCGATCGGCATGGGCCGCCCCAGCAGATAGCCCTGCCCCTCGTCGCAGCCCTCGGCACGCAGGATCGACATCTGATCGCCTGTCTCGATACCTTCGGCCAGGACCGGGATCTCCAGGCTCTTGCCGAGCGCCAGCACGGCGCGGACGATCGCCATGGACTGGCGGTCTTCCTGAATGCCGTCCACGAATGCCTTGTCGAGCTTGATCTTGTCGAAGGGGAACGTCCGCAGCGTTTCGAGGGAAGAGTAACCGCTTCCGAAATCGTCCAGCGCCATGGCCACGCCCAGCGCCTTGATCTGGCGCATGACATGCAGCGAACGCGACTTGTCCTTGACGAGCGCGGTCTCGGTCAGTTCAAGCTCCAGCCGGTGCGGCGCAAGGCCCGTCTCGACCAGCACCTCATGCACGAGGCGCGGCAGGTTTGAGTCCATGAACTGCACGGCGGAAACGTTGACCGCCACCCGGTAGCCGGACTCCCATTCGGCAGCGTCCATGCACGCCCGCCGCAACACCCAGGCTCCCAGGGAGGAAATCAGGCCGTTTTCCTCGGCCAGCGGAATGAAATCGGAAGGGGGGATCGGCCCGAACTGCGGATGCGTCCACCTGAGCAGCGCCTCGTATCCGTGGATTTCCCCGGCGGCGAGCGACATCTGCACCTGATAATGCACTTCGAGCTCATCGTGCTCCAGCGCGTATCTCAGGGCCTCGGCCAGTTGCCTCCGCTTGCGGACGGCCGCGCCGATCTCGGCGTCGTAGAAGCAGATCGTCTCGCGGTAGCCGACCTTGGCGTGATACATGGCAAGATCGGCATTGTTGATCAGCTCGTCGACGTCCTCGGCGTCATCCGGCCAGACGGCCGCACCGAGACTCGCTCCAACGGCGGCTTCCATCGCGCTGATCTTCATGGGCTGGCTGAAGACGCCGGCGAGACGATCCGCAAAGGCCGCGATCTCGCTCTTGTCTTCAAACCTCCGGATCGCCGCGAATTCGTCGCCACCCAGACGCGCCACGAATTCCGCTCCCTCGAGCGCCCGCGCCATGCGGCGGGCAAGGGTCTTCAGCGCCTCGTCCCCGGCGGCATGGCCAAGCGTATCGTTGATGTCCTTGAAGCGGTTGAGATCGATGACGATGACGGCGAACTTTCCGTCCGCCTCCCGGGCTTCGCGATGAGCCTCGGCAAGCCTGCTCTTGAAGCTGGCGCGGTTGGGCAGCCCGGTCAGCGCGTCATGCGTCGCCATGTGGCGGATCTGCTTGTTGGAATCCGCCCGTACGTTGATATCGATCAGGTAGCTCGTCAGCCCGGTGCCGACGATGATGATAGCGGCGACCGCAATGGCCAAAGCGAGCGCGACGACCGCATGTGCGTCGACCTCGGGGAATGTCTGCGCCATCGGCGTGACGCGGAAGGCGGTCATGGCGGTGAAATGGAGGCTGACGATGCCGGCCACCATCAGCGCAACCGCACCCCAGTAACGCGACGATCCCAGATGGCGACGGCACAGCAGGGACAGCGCCGCGGACGAGCAGACCACCGCGAGCAGGATCGCCGCGGCGATAAAATCGTGCCGCCACTCGACCAGGCCGATGACCCGGTAGGCGAACATGCCCGTGAAATGCATGGCGGCAATCGACAGGCCGGCCAGTGCGCCGCCCATTGCGGGAAACACCCGGCTTGCCCGTGCTCCGCTGACGAGAAAGGCACCGAAGAGCCCGGCCATCGCAACCACGAGCGACAGCACCGTCATTGCCGGGTCGAAGGTTACCGGCACCTGCGGCTGGTAGGCCAGCATGGCGACGAAGTGCGTCGCCCACACGCCGCCCCCGCCCGCGACGGCGGCAAGGAATTGCCAGCCCAACCTCTGGCTTCCCCGCGTGCAGACGCCACGGCGAAGAAGCCGCAAGGTAACGGCGGAGCCGAAAACGCAGATAATGGCGGCAAGAATGACGAGCGCGATATTGTGATCATACAATATGCAGCTGATAACACTGACCATAAACGACAATCCGCAAAGATGCCCACTCCCGACACATTTATATCGATAGAAAGTTGCGGTTCTGTTGACGCAGCGCCGCGGATTGATAAGCAGTAACCCTGATTGCGGGCGCGAATCCCAACGCGGCCGTCCGCACCTTTGTATGATTCCACATCGACATCTGAACCTGGGTTGGCATTCCAATGCCCGAATTCATTGCCAGCCTGGACAATGGCGGCCTCACAATCGCGATTGCCGCCGTCGTCATCGGCGGCATCGTGCGCGGCTTCGCCGGTTTCGGCGCGGGCATGATCTTCATGCCGGTCGCCTCGGCGCTGATCGACCCGCGCGTCGCGGCGGCGAGTTTCCTCGTGGTCGACAGCCTCATCACGCTGCCGATCGTGGCGCGCTCCTTTCGCATCTGCCAGTGGCGGACGGTGATTCCGGCAGCTATCGGGGCCGCGCTTTTCGTGCCGCTCGGCGCCTACGCGCTGGCGGTCGCGGATATCCTCGTCCTGCGCTGGGTCATCTCGGGCATCGTGCTCGGGCTTTGCGCCCTGCTTGCCACCGGCTGGCGCTATCATGGCGTCCCGACTGTGCCGGTCTCCCTCGGCGTCGGCGCCAGCGCCGGCTTTCTCGGCGGCCTCAGCCAGATTTCCGGCCCGCCCGTCGTCGCCTTCTGGCTGTCGGGTCCGGACAATCCCGCAATCATCCGCGCCAACCTGATGGTGTTCTTCGCGCTGGCCAGCATCATGACCTTCGTCGCTTACGTAACCGGCGGCTTCTTCACCGGCGACGTGGCGAGGCTGCTCCTGTTTGCCGCGCCTGCCTACGCGGTGGCGCTGTTCATCGGCGCGCGCGGCTTCGGCAGGGCAAGTCCGCGGCTCTACCGCAGCGTGGCCTATGGGCTGATCGCGTTAGCCGCGATCACCAGCCTGCCCGCGCTCGACGGCCTTCTGCGTCGCTAGATCGCTTTCGCGGCAAGAAACGCCCTTTCCCGGGCGCCCGGATCGCCATGCGCTGGCCCGCCCGATGCATCCATGCGTGTTTGCGGCAAACGCCCATCCCACGATCCGTCGTCATCCCGGCCCGCGGGCGCGGCAGCGCATGGCGAGAGCCGGAATCCAGAGATCTTTCGCACGCGGCGATTGACATTCCGCCGCCTGGATTGCCGAAATGCCGAGTGTTCCCGGTTGCCCTCGGCAAATAAAAATGGCGGGATCGCTCCCGCCATTCGATCGATTCAATGCGATGAACTTGATCAGGCGGCCGTCAGGCTGGCCAGCGTCTCGGCGTCGATGTCGTAGTTGGCGTAGACGTTCTGGACGTCGTCGTCATCCTCGAGCAGGCCGATGAGCTTCATCATCGTCTGCGCCTTTTCCGCGTCGATCGGCGACAGCGTCTGCGGCTTCCAGACGGTGTTGACGGTGTCGGCCTCGCCCAGCGCTTCTTCCAGGGCCTTCGAAACCTCGCCCAGGCTCTCGAAGGCGCAGGTCACCACGTGCCCTTCCTCGTCCGATTGCACGTCGTCGGCCCCCGCCTCGATCGCCGCTTCCAGCACGGCTTCCGCGCTGCCGGCTTCCGGCTTGTAGACGATCTCGCCCACCCGGTCGAACATGAAGGAGACGGAGCCCGTCTCGCCCATCGAGCCGCCGCATTTGGTGAAATAGGAGCGGACGTTGGAGGCGGAACGGTTGCGGTTGTCGGTCAGCGCCTCGACGATCACGGCGACGCCGCCCGGGCCGTAGCCTTCGTAGCGGATCTCTTCGTAGTTGTCGCCTTCGCCCGCCTGCGACTTGTTGATCGCCCGCTGGATGTTGTCCTTGGGCATCGACTGGGCCTTGGCGTTCTGGATCGCCAGGCGCAGGCGCGGGTTCGCATCCGGATCGGGGCCGCCGGCCTTGGCCGCCACCGTAATTTCCTTGGAAAGCTTGGAGAAGAGCTTCGAGCGGACAGCATCCTGCCGTCCCTTGCGATGCATGATGTTCTTGAATTGTGAATGTCCGGCCATGTCGTATCCCGGCTTGTGGTCTGTTCGATCTGGTTGGTCGCGGTCGCCCCGCGCCGGAGCGGCCAGCGAAGGCGGAGGGGCGGCTGGGCTGTCGCGCCTTCCTCCCGCGGGCAAGCTGTCAATCGGACCAGCTTATAGGCGCGGCGGGCGCGAAAATCTAGGGCGGGTCGATTGGGCCCCGGGTCCGCGCCCTACCGCTTCCCGTCCGGCCAGAAGGGCGGCGTCACCTGCGCGAGCCGCCCGCCGATGCGAAGCGGCGCCACGTCGGTTGCAAGCCCGGTTGCGTCGTCGATCTCCACCGCCACGCCGCATACCGTCGCCTCGCCTTCCGCCGGCGCGAAGCGTGCCGTCGGGATCTTGCGCAGGAAGCGGCTGATCGGCTCTTCCTTGTCCATGCCGAGCACGGAATCGTAATCGCCGCACATTCCCGCGTCACTCATGTAGGCCGTGCCGCCCGGCAGGATCTGGTGGTCGGCGGTCGGCACGTGGGTATGGGTGCCGACGACGAGACTCACCCGCCCGTCGACGAAATGGCCCATCGCCTGTTTCTCGCTCGTTGCCTCCGCGTGGAAGTCGATGACGATCGCATCCGCCACTTCGCGCAGGGGACAGGCTTCCAGCGCCGCCTCGACCGCCGCGAAGGGGTCGTCCAGGCTGTCCATGTAAATGCGGCCCATCGCGTTGATCACCAGCACGCGCGCTCCATTGCGCGCCGTATAGAGATGGGCGCCCCGGCCCGGGGTGCCGGGAGGAAAGTTCACCGGCCGCAGCAGGCGGTCCTGCCGTTCGATATAGACGAGTGTCTCGCGCTGGTCCCAGACGTGATTGCCGGTGGTGACCACATCGGCGCCGGCGTCCAGCACGTCGCGCAGAATTTCTTCGGTAATGCCGAAGCCGCGCGCCGAGTTCTCGCCGTTCACAATAACGAAGTCGATTGCATTGTCCTCGATGAGGCCGGGCAACGCTTCGATCGCCGCCGTTCTGCCGGTCCGTCCGACAAGATCGCCGAGAAAGAGCAGGCGCATGTCAGACGAACTCCCTGCAGTGAATGATTTCGCGTTCCGTCACGATGAGGGAGAGCGGCTGGTCGTGATCCTCGAAGGGAACCGCCGGCACTTCCTGCACCGAGAAGGCGACGCCGATGCATAAGGGTTTTGCCGTGGAGCGCAAGGCCCCGATCGCCTGGTCGTAATATCCCTTGCCGTAGCCGAGCCTGTGGCCAACCCTGTCGAAGGCGGCAAGCGGCACCAGCATGACCGCCGGCGACAGCACGTCCGCCTCCGGGCCGGGCTCGACCGTGCCGAAGCCCGCCTTGACCAGTCGCGTTTCGGGATCGAGGCGGCGGAACACCAGTTTCCCCTCGACGATCGCCGGCAGGCAGAGCCTGTGCCCGTGCTGGCGGAGGTTGTGCATGGCCGGGCGCGGGTCGATCTCGTCACGGATCGGCCAGAAGCCGGAAACGACCGCGCCGGGCTCGAACGAAAGTTCGGCGATCCGGTCGGCCACCGCCAGCGACCCCTCGATCCGCGCTTCCGGGCTGAGCCCTCCCCTGCGGCGAAGCGCTTCTTCCCGCAGGGCCGCCTTGGCCTGCCGGTTGCCGCCGCCGTCTATCGCTGAATTCTCGCTCACGCCGTCATCCTTGCCGTTGCAACTGCCTCATTGCGGCAATCGGCCGAGCCTTGCAACTGGCGTCGTCCCGGTCAACCTCCCGGATCGCCGGACGGCGTCCAAATCGAGATGAGGGAAAATGGCGTGGCCACCTCGGCCGTCGGAGGTTGCAATCCCGGGAAACCTACAATCGTAGGTGGGCGCCGTGTGCCCGAGCCCACGGGCAAGGGCAAGAACAGCTCCCGAGGGATGCGTAAGGCCCCGGGGATATGTCTCCTGACGCACCGCGCAGCCACGCCGACTGCTCATATAGCTTCAAGAGATGCCGATTGCCACTGCCGTCTTTCGGCGGCAAAGGGTCAGTCACAGGAAAGCGGATCAAATTCGCCGGGATGCGGCATCGAAAGTCACGAACAAGTCACTCCTGCCGGGGCCTTGCGCCAACGGCCGCCCGGCATCTCAGGTATCAGCGGGCCGCATCGAGCGGGTCAGGCTCTCGGCGAGCTGCTCGATTCGCTTCGCCGCCTCCTCCAGACCTTCCGCAAGTTGCTGGCGGTCGCGCTCGGCATCCTCGGCGATGCTGGAACCGGAGTCGCGCAGGCTCTGCATTTCCCCTTCCAGCGCCTTCAGCCGGCGTTCCATCTCCGCCAGTTCGTCGGTGACCATGATCCCCGCCATCACCGTCAGCCTGAGGTCGCCGATTTCGCCGAAGCTGCCCCGCAGCGTTTCGATCGTGCCGTCGAAGCGGGTGGCCAGCGCCGTCAGCCGCTCTTCCTCGCCTTCATCGCAAGCCATGCGAAACGACCGGCCATTGATTGTCACCGTGATTTGCGGCATCGACGATCAGCCCCCATGGGTTTCCAGGACGGAACGGATGGATTCCATCGCCGAAACGAGGCGGCGCGAAACCTCGCGGTTGGCCTCTTCCAGCCTCGCGGCCCGTCCTTCCGCCTTGTCGAGCGTCTCGGCGAGCTGCGACCGGTCTTCGCCCAGCCGCTGAACGTCGTCATGCAGCGACCCGAGCGAGCGGTCCATCTCCAGGCGCCGCTCGACGACGGTTTCCAGCTTGCCGATTGCCTGCAGCAGACGGTCGAGCGATTCCGCTACCGATTGATTAGCTCCCGTTTCCCCGACCATGGTCATCGTCTCAAGTACACCTTTCGCTCCTGCGATGGACCGGACAGACCTGCCAGGTCAAGGCGCGACGGTTCGATGTAAACCCATTTCAACATCTAACCTTGCGTCAATGTTGAAAGAATGCGCGATTCCCTTTCCTTGCGATAGATGGTGACCAATTTGAGGTAAAATTTGGCGAGCTTGTGATTTTTCACATGGATGCAGGCACTTCCCACAGGTGACTTGCCTTGGGGCTTTCATGTCGCCCCTTTCGGCTGTTCTTTCCTCTCGCTTTTGTTGACTCGGCAGGCGTTCCTGTTATTTGTCGGGCCGCCTCGCAGCATGGGCCGCCGTCGAGCTTGAAATCGGGTCCCAAGAACGTGTGGAGAGCCGACCCGCGCCGCCGCATTCTGCCGAGGCAGCGGCATGCGCCCGCATCGTGACCGGGCGGCGCGCTGAACCTCTTTCATCTGAGCCGGCGGCAGGGCCGGTGCGAGCGACGGAACCTCGATGACCGACATTGCCAAACACAATCGCATGGCAAATGCGATCCGCTTTCTTGCAGCCGATGCCGTGGAGAAGGCGAAGTCCGGTCACCCCGGCCTGCCCATGGGCGCCGCCGACATCGCCACCGTACTCTTCACCCAGTTCCTGAAATTCGATCCGACGCGGCCGCACTGGCCCGACCGCGACCGCTTCGTGCTGTCGGCCGGGCACGGCTCGATGCTGCTTTACGCGGTGCATTACCTGCTGGGCTCTGAGGATTTCACCCTCGACCAGCTCAAGAATTTCCGTCAGATCGGCGCATTGACCGCCGGCCATCCCGAATACGGCCACGGCGCCGGCATCGAGACGACCACGGGCCCGCTCGGCCAGGGTCTTGCCAATGCCGTCGGCATGGCGATGGCCGAAAGAATGATGGCTGCGAACTTCGGCGACGATCTTGTCGACCATCATACCTATGCGATCGTCGGCGACGGCTGCCTGATGGAAGGCATTTCCCAGGAAGCGATCTCGCTCGCCGGCCATCTGAAGCTCAACAAGCTCATCGTCATCTGGGACGACAACGGCATTTCGATCGACGGCAAGGTCTCGGTCTCCGACAGCACCGACCAGATCGAGCGTTTCGAGGCATCCGGCTGGCAGACGATTTCCATCGACGGCCATGATCCGGCAGCGATCGCCGCCGCCCTCGCGACCGCGCAGGAAGCGGAGCGGCCGACGCTGATCGCCGCCAGGACCACCATTGGCTTTGGCGCGCCGAACAAGGCCGGCTCGGAGAAGGTCCACGGCTCGCCGCTCGGCAAGGAAGAGCTCGAGGCCACCCGCAAGGCGCTCGGCTGGTCCCACGCGCCGTTCGAGGTTCCCTCCGACGTGCTCGATGCCTGGCGCATCGCAGGCCTGCGCTCCGGCCAGGCGCGCAAGGAGTGGGAAAAGCGTCTTGCCTCGGCCGACGCCGAAATCCGCGGCGAATTCGAGCGTCGCATCCGCGGCGACCTGCCGACGGGCTTCAGGCAGGCCATGCAGAACCTGAAGCAGAAGCTTGCCGCCGAAAAGCCGACCCTTGCCACCCGCAAGGCTTCCGAACTGGTGCTGGAGACGATCAATGCCGCGGTTCCGGAGACCATCGGCGGATCGGCCGACCTGACGGGTTCCAACAACACCAAGACCTCGCAGACCAGGGCGATCACGCCGGAGGACTTCAGCGGCCGCTACGTCCACTGGGGCATCCGCGAGCACGGCATGGCGGCGGCAATGAACGGCATCGCCCTGCATCGCGGCCTTATCCCCTATTCGGGCACCTTCCTGGTGTTTTCCGACTATGCCCGCCCGGCCATGCGCCTTTCCGCCCTGATGAAGCAGCGCGTCATCCACGTCATGACGCATGACTCCATCGGCCTTGGCGAGGATGGCCCGACGCACCAGCCGGTGGAGCATTACGCAGCCCTGCGCGCCATTCCGAACCTTAATTTCTTCCGCCCGGCCGACGTCACCGAAACGCTGGAATGCTGGGAGCTGGCGCTGGAGGCCCGCGAGACGCCGAGCGTGCTGGCGCTGACCCGCCAGAACCTTGCCGCGCTTCGCGCCAGCTACGAGAGCGAGAACCTTTCCGCCCGCGGCGCCTATGTGATCAGCGACTGCAACGACGAGCCGCAGGTCACAATCTTCGCCTCCGGTTCCGAAGTCGGCCTCGCCGTGGAGGCGAAGGCGGAACTGGCGGCCGGCGGCGTGCAGGTTCGCGTCGTTTCCGTGCCTTCCTTCGAGCTTTTCGAAGCCCAGTCGGAGGACTACAAGGCGTCGATCGTCGGCAATGCGCCGGTGAGGATCGCCGTCGAGACGGGCATCCGCATGGGGTGGGACCGTTTCATCGGCACCGACGGCATATTCATCGGCATGACCGGCTTCGGCGCCAGCGGTCCTTACGAAGAATTGTACAGGCATTTCGGCATTACCCGGGAAGCGGTCGTCGCAGCCGCGCGGGCGAAGCTCGCCAAGGCCTGAGGACTGCCCAATATCTTGGTCGAACCCATCCGCTTCCCAAGGGCGGATGGAAGGATAGCGAAGGGCGCGCGGCGTCCGTGATGACGGGAGTGAAACATGGCGGTGAAAGTAGCGATCAACGGTTTCGGTCGGATCGGCCGTAACGTCCTGCGCGCGATCATTGAATCGGGACGTACCGACATCGAGGTCGTCGCGCTCAACGATCTCGGCCCGGTCGAGACCAACGCGCATCTGCTGCGCTACGATTCCGTGCATGGCCGCTTCCCGGCAAAGGTGACGGTGAAGGACGACACCATCGACGCCGGTCGCGGGCCGATGAAGGTCACCGCGATCCGCGACCCGAAGGAACTGCCCTGGGGCGAGCTCGGCGTCGACATCGCGCTGGAATGCACCGGCATCTTCGTCACCCGCGAGAAGGCGGCCGCCCATCTGGAGAACGGCTCCAAGCGCGTGCTGGTCTCGGCTCCCGCCACCGGTGCCGACAAGACCATCGTCTACGGCGTCAATCACGACACGCTGACCCGGGACGACATCGTCGTCTCCAACGCGTCGTGCACCACCAACTGCCTGGCCACCACCGCCCATGTGCTGCACAACGCGGTCGGCATCGAGACGGGCTTCATGACCACGGTTCACTCCTACACGGGTGACCAGCCCACCCTCGACACCATGCACAAGGACCTCTACCGGGCGCGCGCCGCCGCGATGTCGATGATCCCGACCTCGACGGGTGCGGCGAAGGCCGTCGGCCTCGTCCTGCCGGAGCTCGTCGGCAAGCTTGACGGCGTGTCGATCCGCGTCCCGACCCCGAACGTCTCGGTGATCGACTTCAAGTTCATCGCCAAGCGCGATACCACGCCCGAAGAGCTCAACGCTGCGGTCCGCGCCGCGGTCGACGGTCCGATGAAGGAGACCTTCGGCTACACCGACGAGCCGAACGTCTCCATGGACTTCAATCATGACCCGCGCTCGGCGATCTTCCATCTCGACCAGACCAAGGTCATGGACAAGCGCTTCTGCCGCGTCCTGGCCTGGTACGACAACGAATGGGGCTTCTCCAACCGCATGGGCGATACCGCCGTCGCCATGGCGAAGCTGATCTGAGCTAGACAGGAAAAGGCCCGTTCGACCCGAGCGGGCCTTTTTGCTCCGCGAACTGAAATTCACAGGCGCCTTCGCCGCAGTGCCGGTTTGATACCATGACCTTCAAGACCATCGACGACGCCGACCTCGCCGGTAAGCGCGTCCTGACCCGTGTCGACCTCAACGTGCCGATGGACGGCGGCAAGGTCAGCGACTTCACCCGCATCGACCGCGTGCTGCCGACGATCCGCGATATCGCAGCCAAGGGCGGGCGCGTCGTGCTGCTGGCGCATTTCGGCCGCCCGAAAGGCAAGCCGGTCGCGGAGATGAGCCTGGCGCCCGTGGCACAGGCGCTTTCCGAACGTCTCGGCCAGCCCGTGGCCTTTGCCTCCGACTGTATCGGAGACGCTGCGAAGAGCGTCGTGGACGGCCTCGCCGACGGCAGTGTCGCGCTGCTTGAAAACACCCGCTTCCATGTGGGCGAGGAAAAGAACGACGCCGAATTCACCGAAGCGCTCGCGGCGAATGGCGACCTCTACGTGAACGACGCCTTTTCCGCAGCCCATCGCGCCCATTCCTCGACCGAGGGCCTTGCCCGTCTCCTGCCGGCCTATGCCGGACGCAGCATGCAGGCCGAACTGGAAGCGCTCGCCGCCGCCCTCTCCACGCCGCGGCGTCCGGTGCTTGCGGTCGTGGGCGGCGCCAAGGTTTCCTCCAAGATCGACCTGCTGGAGAACCTCGTCTCCAAAGTGGACATGCTGGTGATTGGCGGCGGCATGGCCAACACGTTCCTGGCCGCCAGGGGGATCGATGTCGGCAAGTCGCTTTGCGAGCACGACCTGAAGGATACGGCGCAGCGCATCCTCGTGGCCGCCGAAAAGGCCGGCTGCGAGATCGTCCTGCCGCAGGATGCGGTGATCGCCCGCGAATTCAAGGCGGGCGCGGCCAACGAGACCGTGGCGCTCGATGCGATCCCTGCCGACGCGATGATCCTCGACGTCGGCGCGGCTTCCATCGCGGACGTGAACGCCCATATCGACACCGCCCGCACCCTGGTCTGGAACGGACCGCTTGGTGCCTTCGAGATTTCGCCCTTCGACAAGGCAACGGTCGCGGCGGCCCGTCATGCGGCGGAACGCACCCGGGCAGGCGGCCTGACCTCCGTTGCCGGAGGCGGCGATACGGTGGCGGCCCTCAACCATGCTGGCGTCGGCGACGATTTCTCTTATGTCTCGACCGCCGGCGGCGCCTTCCTGGAATGGCTGGAAGGCAAGGCACTACCCGGCGTCATCGCCCTGGAGAGGGCCTGAGCGCGGCGGTTTGGTGCCACTTCGACCAAAGGCGCAGGGGCATTGATGGCTTGAAAGAGCTAGACCGGCGCAACCGGAATTGACTTCACCGGATATCGCCGCCTGACCCGGGAGTAACGGTCTGCGGCGGTTTCGGCAATTGCCGCATACGGCATGCCGCGTCCGCACGAGCGCCTTTGCAACAAGGCCGGCCTGCGGGGCGCGGGCAGCTATAAAAAAGGGAGACCGGAATGGCCCGCATCACATTGCGTCAACTTCTCGATCATGCCGCGGAACACGGCTATGGCGTGCCCGCCTTCAACATCAACAACATGGAGCAGGCGCTGGCCATCATGGCGGCGGCGGATGCCACCGACGCGCCGGTGATCATCCAGGCAAGCCGCGGCGCGCGCGCCTATGCCCATGACGTCATGCTGAAGCACATGATGGACGCCGTGACCGAAATCTATCCGCATATCCCCGTCTGCGTGCATCTGGACCATGGCAACAACGCCGCCACCTGCATGACCGCGATTCAGGCGGGCTTCACCTCGGTGATGATGGACGGCTCGCTGCGCGAGGACGGCAAGACGCCGGCGGACTGGACCTACAATGTCGGCGTGACGAAGACGGTGACCGACATGGCCCACCTGGGCGGCATTTCCGTGGAAGGCGAGCTTGGCGTTCTCGGCTCGCTGGAAACCGGCATGGGCGACAAGGAAGACGGCCATGGCGCCGAAGGCAAGCTCAGCCACGACCAGCTCCTGACCGACCCCGAAGAAGCGGTCAAGTTCGTCAGGGAAACCAAAGTCGACGCGCTGGCGATCGCCATGGGCACCTCGCACGGCGCCTACAAGTTCAGCCGCAAGCCGGACGGTGCGATCCTCGCCATGAACGTGATCGAGGAGATCCACCGCCGCCTGCCGCAGACGCATCTGGTGATGCACGGCTCCTCGTCGGTTCCGCAGGACCTGCAGGACATCATCAACCAGTACGGCGGCAAGATGCCGCAGACCTGGGGCGTGCCGGTGGAAGAGATTCAGCACGGCATCAAGAACGGCGTGCGCAAGATCAATATCGACACCGACAACCGCATGGCGATGACCGGCCAGATCCGCCGCATCCTGGCCGAGCATCCGGGCGAATTCGATCCGCGCAAGTATCTGAAGCCGGCCATGGAAGCCATGACGAAACTCTGCAAGGATCGTCTGGAGCAGTTCGGCACCGCCGGACAGGCAGGCAAGATCAAGCCGATCCCGCTGGCCGACATGGCCAGGCGCTACGCGGCTGGCGATCTGGACCCGAAGATCGCCTGAAGCGTGAATTTTTTGAACCGGGGGCCGCAAGCCGGCCCCCTTCGCCTCTTTCCCGTCACGGGGAAGAGTGACACTTTGTTCCAGCTGACCTCATCGGAGCCCATCGATTTGCACCCGCGCCTGTTTCTCGTGACGCCTGCCAGCTACAAGCCCGATGAATTCCTGCCTCAACTCGAAGCAGCGCTTGCAGCCGGCGATGTCGCCTGCCTGCTCGTGACGCGGGGCGGGCTCGACGACGTCGCGTTCCAGAAGGTGGCTGCGCGCATGGTCGAAATGGGTCAGGCGGCGGGAGCAGCGGTCCTGATCGGTAACGATACCCGCATTGCAGGCCGCGCCCGCGCCGATGGCATCCATTGCGATACCGGCCTTGCCGACCTGAAACTGGCGACCGAAACCTTCAAGCCTTCACGGATCGTCGGCGCAGGCGGAATCAAGACGCGCCACGAGGCGATGGAGCTTGCCGAAACCGGCGTCGATTACGTCTTCTTCGGCCTGCTGGATCTCGACGAAAGTCCGGAAGCGCATCGCAAGACGCTCGACCTCGCCGACTGGTGGTCGGAGCTCTTCGAGATTCCCTGCGTAGCGCTTGGCGGTACGGATCTGGCGTCGGTGGGCCCCTGTGCCGCGACCGGCGCGGATTTCGTTGCCTTGCGCGATGGCGTGTGGACCTATCCGGAGGGACCCGCTGCCGCCGTTCGTCTGGCCAACGAAACCCTGGCATCCTACGAGCTTGAAGCAGCGGAGGAGTAATGTCCGCCACCCGCCCCAGACTTGCCGGATTGCTCGTGGCCGCGGCCGCCGGCCTGTTTGCGGCCGGTGCGTTCGCGCAGGAAAAGGCGGCGGAGAACCAACCACCGACACTCATTCCGCCCCTCCCGGCAGAGGGCTTTCCGCTGCCGGCCGAAACGGCGGATCCTGCTCTCCCGGGCCCGCACAGGCAGGCTCCTCCGGAACCGTCCGCAACGAATGGCGACGATGGCGATTTTGCCTACGGCGCCTTCCAGCGCGGCTGGTACCTGACGGCACTCGCGCTTGCCACGCCGCGCGCCGAAGCGGGCGATCCGCAGGCGCAGACGCTGCTCGGCGTGCTCTATGAGACGGGTCTCGGCATTCCCCAGGACAAGGAAAAGGCGGCAAGCTGGTATCAGCTGGCCGTCGAGTCCGGCGACAAACGCGCCGCCGGCCGGCTCGGCCAGCTCTATCTCGTCGGCCAGGGTGTGCCGCAGGACAAGAAAAAGGCGGCCGACCTCTTCGAAATCGGCGCGGAAGTCAACATTCCCGAGGCCATTTACAATCTCGCCATCATCTACCAGTCGGGCGATGGGCGCCCCTATGACCCGATAAAGGCCCGCGATCTTCTGGAGCGGGCTGCCGACCTCGGCGACGTGGAAGCGCAATACACACTGGCGCTGGCCTATCTGGAGGGGCCGGCGGATGTGCGAAACGATGGTCGCGGCGCTTTCTGGATGGGGCGTGCCGCGAGACGCGGCCATATCGGCGCACAGGTCTATTACGGCATCCTGCGCTTCAAGGGACAGGGCGTCGACCCCAACGAGACGGAAGCCGCCGCCTGGTTCGAACTTGCCGCCCGGGCCGGCAACCCGGTCGCCATGAACAGGCTGGCGCGGGTCTATTTCTACGGCCGGGGCCGCCCGGCCGATCCGGTCGAGGGCGCCAAGTGGCATCTGCTGGCCCGCGCGGCAGGTGTCTCCGACTTGCAGCTCGACGGCATTCTGGCCGGTCTGGACGACGATCAGCGCGAGGAAGCCCAGCGTCAGGCGAACGCCTTTGGCCAGGTGGTCGCGACGCCGCCCAGGGACGCGGCTTCGGACAGCCCATAACGGGGCTTGCGGGCGATTTTGCTTGATTGAAAGGCGGTTTTGTGTTGGACAGGCCGCGCGCGAGCCGCGCCCATGCCTGCCGACACGCCTATCCCTGCGCGGCCGGAAAATCGAGGCGCCCGCATTCCAGATCAATCCGGAATTTCTTTCCTGACGAACGAACGGTCCCGCACATGAAGATCAACGGTAACGAAATCAAGCCCGGCAACGTGCTGCAGCATCAGGACACGCTGTGGGCCGTCGTCAAGGTCCAGCACGTGAAGCCCGGCAAGGGCGGCGCCTTCGCCCAGGTCGAGATGAAGAACCTGCTCGACGGACGCAAGCTCAACGAGCGGTTCCGTTCGGAAGACAAGGTCGAGCGCGTCCGCCTGGAACAGAAGGACTTCCAGTATCTCTACACCCAGGAAGACATGCTGATCTTCATGGACACGGAGACCTACGAGCAGCTCGAGCTGCAGTCCGAGTTCGTCGGCGAGCGTGCCGCTTTCCTGCAGGACGGCATGATGGTGACGGTGGAACTGCACGAGGATAAGCCGATCGGCATCACGCTGCCGCAGTTCGTTACGCTGCAAATCACCGAGGCGGACGCCGTGGTGAAAGGCCAGACGCAGTCGTCTTCCTACAAGCCCGCCCTGCTTGAGAACGGCGTTCGCGTGCTCGTGCCGCCCTTCATCACCGCCGGCGAAAAAATCATCGTCGACACCGAGGCGGTCGAATACGTCCGCCGCGCCGACTAAGGCCATTGCAGGAACGGGCTCGGTGCCGGGCCCGCGTCCGTCCGACATTTCGTATTTGATTTCCCGCTTGGGACAATCGGCGTGGCCGTCACGGCGATTGGTTCTTGAAAAGAGCAGGCTTTTCCGATGGCGCGTTCCGCCCTTCTCAACGTTATGGTCCAGGCCGCCATGAAGGCCGGCCGCAGCCTCGCCCGCGATTTCGGCGAGGTGGAGAACCTCCAGGTTTCGCGCAAGGGGCCGAGCGACTTCGTTTCCGCCGCCGACCATCGCGCGGAGAAGATCGTGCGCGAGGAACTGCAGAAGGCGCGCCCTGGCTACGGCCTGCTGATGGAGGAAAGCGGCACGATCGAAGGCAGCGATCCGCAGCATCGCTGGATCGTCGATCCGCTCGACGGCACCACCAATTTCCTGCATGGCATTCCGATCTTCGCGGTATCCATCGCGCTTGAGCGACAGGGGCAGATCGTGGCCGGCGTGATCTTCAACCCGGCAATGGACGAGCTTTACACGGCCGAGCGCGGGGGCGGTGCGTTTCTCAACGATCGCCGGTTGCGGGTCGCCGGCAGGGCCGCCCTTCCCGACTGCGTGATCGGCACCGGAATTCCGTTCCTGGGCAAGGGCGACCATGCCCGCTGCTTGGTGGAAATGCGCCATGTCATGGGCGAGGTCGCCGGCATTCGCCGCTGCGGCGCCGCCGCCCTCGACCTTGCCTGGACGGCGTCCGGCCGGCTCGACGCCTATTGGGAACACGGCCTTGCGCCCTGGGACACCGCTGCCGGCCTGCTGATGGTGCGCGAGGCAGGCGGCTTCGTCACGGATCTCGACGGCGGCGACAAGATGTTCGAGAAGCGCTCGATCGTGGCCGGCAACGAGAAGATCCAGGCGCAGCTTCGCCAGCTTCTGGTCAAGGCGCGCGGCTGATCCCGAGCCTTTCATTGACCTCGCGATGCGCCGGGAAAACAGCTTTCCGGCGCCTGCGTTCGCCACGCTGATCCGATCTTCACTTCCGCTTGAGGTAGCCGGTGGCCGGTGATTAACGCCTGCCGCCCTCTATTTCGGGTTTCCAGCGGCGGGAAAATCACGCTATCAAGGACCCACAGCAAAGAGGGACACCGGCACCAAGCGCATGGCACGAGATTTCGATCCCTACAGCCTGTCCAGCCCCTGGGTCTACCTGTGGCGGATGATCATCTTCCTGGTCATTGCCGCCCTGATCAGCCTGATCCTTTTCAGACAAATCACCGCAGCCTTCGTCAGCAATCCCGGGTTGAACGGCCTCATCATCGGGGTCGGCGTGATCGGCATCCTGCTCACGTTCCGGCAGGTTCTCAGGCTGTTCCCGGAAGTCGGCTGGGTCAACGGTTTCCGCATCGGCGATCCCGGCCTGGAGGTGCGGCGGCCGCCGGTGCTGCTGGCGCCGATGGCGACGCTGCTCGGCAACAAGGTGGGCGAGATGACGCTCTCGCACGCCACCATGCGCTCGATCCTCGATTCCATCAGCACCCGCCTGGACGAGGCGCGCGAAATGGCGCGCTACCTCACGGGCCTTCTCGTCTTTCTCGGGCTGCTCGGCACTTTCTGGGGCCTGCTGCAGACGGTCAGCGCCGTCGGCGCCACGATCCAGTCACTCGATGTCGGCTCGGGCGACGCCAACGTGATCTTCGAGGATCTGAAAGCCGGCCTCGAGGCCCCGCTGTCGGGCATGGGAACGGCGTTTTCGTCGTCGCTCTTCGGCCTTACCGGATCGCTGATCCTCGGCTTCCTCGACCTCCAGTCGGGACAGGCGCAGAACCGCTTCTACAACGAACTGGAAGACTGGCTTTCCACCGTCACCGATATCGAGCCGGAGGACGTCGCCGGCCAGAACACGACGAGCCTGCAGGTCGCCATCGATCAGCTCCGCCGCGCGGTTCAGGAGTCGGCCGGCAGCGCCGGCGGGGGATCGCGAACGTCCAGCCTGGCCATGGCCAACCTGGCGGAAGGCATTCAGGGCCTCGTCCAGCATGTGCGCACCGAACAGCAGATGATGCGCGAATGGGCGGAGGATCAGGCCGCGCAGCAGAAGCGCATCGAAGTGCTGCTGAAGACGCTGACGGACGCCTTCGAACGGGCCAAGGAATAGCGCGCGATGGCCGGCACACGCCTCCGCAGACGCGACACGAGGACGGATTTCTGGCCGGGCTTCGTCGACGCCATGGCGACGCTGCTTCTGGTCATCATCTTCCTGCTGTCGATCTTCATGCTGGCGCAGTTCTTCCTGAGCCAGCAGCTGTCCGGCCGCGACACGGTGCTGAACCGCCTCAACGCCCAGATCAGCGAACTGACCGAACTGCTGGCGCTGGAACGCGCCGGCAAACGCGACCTGCAGGATACGATCGCGGCCCTTCAGGCCAATCTCGGCGACGCGACGGCGGAACGCGACCGCCTGCAAGGCCTTCTTTCGTCCTCCACCGACACGGCATCGCAGGCCGGCGGCCAGATCGCCCTCCTGGAAGGGCAGCTGGACGACCAGAAGCAGATCTCCGACCGTGCGCTCGCGCAGGTCGAGTTGCTCAATCAGCAGATTTCCGCCCTCCGCCGCCAGATCGGAGCGCTGGAGGCCGCTCTCGAGGCGTCGGAAAAGCGCGATCAGGACAGCCAGGCCAAGATCGCCGATCTCGGCAAGCGGCTGAACGTCGCTTTGGCGCAGCGCGTGCAGGAACTGTCCCGCTATCGCTCCGACTTCTTCGGCCGGCTGCGCGAGATTCTGTCGCAGCGTTCCGATATCCGCGTCGTGGGGGACCGTTTCGTCTTCCAGTCCGAAGTGCTCTTCCCGTCCGGCTCCGACGAGATCAATCCGCAGGGCGAGCTTGAGATGACGAAGCTTGCCGATGCCATCAAGGAGCTGAGCGGCCAGATCCCGCCGGAAATCAACTGGGTGCTGCGCGTCGACGGCCATACGGACAATCGCCCGCTTTCCGGTACGGGGCGGTTCCGCAGCAACTGGGATCTGTCGGCGGCCCGCGCCATTTCGGTCGTCCGCTTCCTCATCGATCAGGGCGTCGATCCCAAGCGTCTGGTGGCGGCCGGCTTCGGCGAGTTCCAGCCGCTCGACGAAGGCGACACCGACGAGGCGCTGGCGCGCAACCGCCGCATCGAGTTGAAGTTGACCGAACGCTGACCGGACGTTGATTTTCGCGGCCGGATATCCGGCACGACGAATTCCTCTTCGACTGGCCCTTTATCGGGCGATCGCCTTGACGCAGTCTTGCGGCAAGGAGGATATCGTCATGCTCGAACTGAGGCCAAGCTGCGAATGCTGCGACCGCGATCTCCCGCCGGACGCGGAAGACGCGATGATCTGCACTTTCGAATGCACGTTCTGCCGGGATTGCGTGGAAGGCGTGCTCAAGGGGCGCTGCCCGAATTGCGGCGGCAATTTCACGACGCGGCCGGTACGCCCGGCGGAAAAGCTCTTGAAGTATCCGGCCTCGACGAGGCGGGTTGTCAAGGAAGCCGGCTGCGTCTGATTTCCGGTCAAAGAAAAAGGCCGCACGGAAGCTCCGGCGGCCTTTCCAATATTCGCAATGCCTGCAGGCTCAGTCCTCGTCGTCTTCGTCGACGGGGCGCCCTTTCAGCGAATTGAGCTTGGCGAAGACCGCGTCGGCATCGATCTCCTCGTCCTCGGGCTGCTGCTTCGGCGCCGGACGGGCAAAGGCTGCGGCCATCGCGTCCTCGTTGGTCGTCTCCTCGACCGGCAGCAGGGTCTCGCTGCCCGGCTCGCCTTCGGCGCGGGGCGGCGCGTATTTCGCTGCCTTCTCCACTTCCATGTCGAGCTCGATCTGGCTGCACAGGCCGAGCGTCACCGGGTCGGACGGCGTCAGGCTTGCGGAATTCCAGTGGGTGCGCTCGCGGATTGCCTCGATCGTCGGCTTGGTGGTGCCGACAAGACGCATGATCTGCGCATCCTTGAGTTCAGGATGGTTGCGCACGAGCCAGAGGATCGCGTTCGGGCGGTCCTGGCGACGGGAAACCGGCGTGTAGCGGGGCCCGCGGCGCTTCGTTTCCGGCACGCGCGTCTTCGGCTCCTGGACCTTCAGACGATAAATGGGATCGCGCTGCGCCCGTTCGATCTCCTCGCGCGAGAGCTGACCCGTAATGATCGGATCAAGGCCCTTGATGCCCTGGGCCGCGTCTCCATCGGCGATCGCCTTGACCTCGAGCGGGTGCAGTTTGCAGAAGGCTGCGATCTGATCGAAGCTGAGCGAAGTATTGTCGACCAGCCAGACGGCGGTCGCCTTCGGCATAAGCGGCGTGTTCGCCATCGATAAAATCCTCCTGTGTGCTCTGCCGGTCTTGGGCCCGCTTGCGCGAATGCCAGGCAGAGAGCAACGTCCTATCACGATGAAGGGAGTTGCTGCCTTATAAGCATTTGCGCGCGATAAATCAAACCTTCGCTCCACCGAACCTCGGTCATTTGTCCTTCAAACCGTCAGGACGATCTTCCCGATATGGCCGGAGCTTTCCATCCTCGCATGGGCCTCCGCCGCATTCGCCAGAGGGAAGGTCGAATCCATCACGGGCTTCACCTTGCCGGCCTCGATCAACGGCCAGACCCTGTCCTTGAGATTCCGCGCGATGGCGGCCTTGAAAGCCACATCCCGCGCCCGAAGGGTGGAGCCGGTATGGACGAGCCGCTTGACCATCAGGCGGTTGAAATTCACCTGCTCGGCCACGCCGTTGAGGTTGGCGATCTGGCAGATCCGTCCTTCGACGGCCGCCACCGTCCAGTTTCGCTCCACATAGTCGCCTCCGACCATATCGAGAATGACATCGATGCCGGCCTTGTCGGTGATCTTCAGGAACTCCGCGACGAAATCCTGCCTGTTGTAGTTGATCGCGTGATCGGCGCCGAGCGCCTTCACGGCTTCCACTTTCTCGTCCGAACCGACAGTGGTGAAGACCTCCGCTCCGAAAGCCCTGGCAAGCTGGATCGCCGTCGTCCCGATACCGGACGTGCCGCCATGAACGAGAAAGCGCTCGCCGGATTTCAGCCCGACCCGGTCGAACACGTTGCTCCAGACCGTAAAGAACGTCTCCGGAAGGGCCGCAGCCTCGACCATCGACAGCCCGTGCGGAATTGGCAGGGTATTGGAGGCGTGAACGGCGCAATATTCGGCATAACCGCCGCCGGGCACGAGCGCGGCGACCGCTTTCCCGAGCGCCAGATCCGTAACGCCCCGTCCCAGCGCCGCGACGGTACCGGAGACTTCAAGACCGAGAATATCGGAGGCTCCGGGAGGCGGCGGATAGTGCCCCTGCCGCTGCAGCACGTCCGGGCGGTTCACGCCGGCCGCCGCAACCTTGATCAGCACCTCGCCCTCGCCGGGCGCCGGAACAGGCCGCTCTTCGCTCGCCAGCACATCCGGCCCTCCCGGAGCTTTCGCAACGATGGCAGTCATGAAACGCGGCAATTCGGTCATGGCGGGAAGTCCTGGACAAGGAGAGTCTGACAAGGGTGGTATAGGGCGCGCGGCCGTCGTCTTCGAGCCGATCCCTTCTCAAGGGTTCGGCAATGGCGCAGGATAGCGGGGACAATTCCCGTCTGGCAAAGGGGAGAAATTTCATGGCATCCAGGGACGATGAATTGCCGGTCAAGCCTGCGGCCGCACCTGTCGCAATCGGAGACGATCTGTCTCGTCTTTCCGTGGACGAGCTTTCGGAACGCCTTGTCTTGCTGGCGCAAGAAATCGAACGCGTCACCAAAGAGCGGGACGGTCGAAGCAGCGTTCGCGCCGCCGCCGACGCCCTGTTCCGGAAATAGGCCTCAATAAATTACCTAAAGAAATTAAGGAATTGCCCAATCACGACAGATATGACGGCGAACTGTCCCCAAACGGAACATTAAAATTTTAATCATTTACCAATTATTAAGCTTTCCAATTTATAACGAAAGACATCCAGTCATCTGGATTTCGAGTGGCTCCTGTCCACTCTGTTTGACGCCTCCCTGTTAATGACTTCGAGCCGCGCTTGTCGCGGCTCTTTTTTTATCTTCTCCGAGCGTGTATCCAAAAGGGGTCGCCATTCCATGGCGGCGGGTTTTGGCATGGGGTTTGCGAGGCTCCGGTTGACACACGACCGCTGATCCGAAACGGCACATGTTTCCGCATGAGATCGAGGCGCCGGGGACTGGGCCTGGCACGCGATCGGAAAAATGCATTTTTGGGGCGGTCACGGAGGACACGTGCCCAGGGGAAGGTAATTCGGCCAAGATGACGGACTTCATCACACAAAGCGCGGCGACCCGTACGATTTCCTTCGTCGACCGCCTGGCGAATTCCGAGATGTTTTCGGCCCTCTACCGGGAAGGAATGAGCCTCGTGGAGGAGACCGCCGCCTATCTGGACGGCGACGGCCGGCAGGAATCCAAGTCGCTGCCGCGCTCGGCCTCCCTCACCTACGCCACTGAATCCATGCGCCTGACGACGCGGCTGATGCAGCTTGCCTCCTGGCTTCTTCTGCAGCGTGCGGTCAACGAAGGCGAGATGACCGCCGAACAGGCCGGAAGCGAGAAAAACAAGGTCCGCCTGGACAAGCTGTCCACAAGCCGCAACGGTATGGGCTGGGATGAGCTGCCGCGCCGATTGCAGGACCTGATCGAACGATCGCTCCGCCTGCAGGAGCGGATCGTGCATATTGATCGCATGATACACGAGCACGCCGACAGCGAGCCGGTCGCCGCACCGCAGGTGCATCCTCTGTCCCACCATATGGAACGTCTGCACGCGGCATTCGGCGCCCGCGACCTCAATTGAGGTCGCATGGCACGCGAAGCCGGGCCGCCATATCCGCGAGCAATAAAAAACCCGGCCGACAGGCCGGGTTTTTTATTGGACCTTCGCTTTCGCTCGGTCTTAAGAGCCGAGGAAGCCCGCATACTTGTTCTTGAAGCGGGACACGCGGCCGCCACGATCGACGAGCTGACGGTCACCGCCGGTCCAGGCCGGATGGGTGCGCGGGTCGATATCGAGGTTCAGCGTGTCGCCTTCCGCGCCGTAGGTGGAGCGGGTAAAGAATTCGCTGCCGTCCGTCATCACGACCTTGATCGTGTGATAGTCGGGATGGATGTCTTTCTTCATGGCCAGTCCTTTCCGATGCCTCTGCGGTGTTCTTTGCGGAGCTCATTCGCCGGTCCGGCTCGCCCGCAGGGCAACGCTCCAACAACAAGGGCCGCCATCTTTCGTCCAAAGACGCGGCCCGAAACCCTCTAGTGATCCGATACCGACATTTGCCTCCCTTAGCAGCACTCGCCTGAGCAAATGTCGGGATCAAAAGGACCACTAGGAAATAATGTTTGTAGTGGAGCTTTTGAATTTGACATTTGAGCGCGAGCCTCGCTGCAATCGGGACTCAAATGTCAAATTCGCTCCGCTAGCGAGCCTCCATACCTCAGACCGCCTTTCAAGACAAGGGCCAGACCGCCAACTGCGACCTGACAAAGGCCGCAAATTGCCGCAGCTTTCTTTCCGGACTTATTCTGCTATTCAATCGGCAACCCGGACAGGCCAGGGTGCGAAGCAAATTCGCCCCCTCACAATAAAGGACGCAGCATCGCCTTGGCCCGCAAGACCAGCGCCAGCATCGCAGCCAACCAGGAAAATGCCGGGGACGGCCGGCAGAGCCGATCGATCCGCCCGCTTGCCGCCCTGGTGCCCTATCTCGCCCGCTACAAGGGGCGCGTCGCTGCCGCGCTCTTTGCCCTCGTCGGCGCGGCCTGCGCAACCCTGATCCTGCCTGTCGCCATCCGGCGGATGATCGACAATGGCTTTGCCAGCGACAATGCGGCGCTGATCAACAGCTACTTCGCGGTCTTGATCCTGGTGGTGGCCGGCCTCGCCGGCTTCAGCGCGCTGCGCTACTATCTGGTGACGACGCTCGGCGAACGCATCGTCGCCGATCTGCGCGCCGACGTCTTCTCCCATCTGACGATGCTCTCGCCCGCCTTCTTCGACAAGGCGAAGTCCGGGGAGATGGTATCCCGGCTGACGGCGGACACGACGCAGGTCAAGTCGGCCGTCGGCGCCAGCGCATCCATCGCCATGCGCAATCTGGTGATGTTCCTTGGCGCGTCGACGATGATGGTCGTATCGAGCCCGCGGCTGTCGCTGGTCGTGCTCGGCGCCATCCCCATCATAGTCCTGCCGTTGATCGCCTTCGGCCGCTCCGTCCGGCGCAAATCGCGCCTGGCGCAGGACACCCTCGCCGATGCGTCCGCCTATGCGTCCGAGGCTATCGGCGCGATCCGCACGCTCCAGGCCTTCACCAACGAAGCTTTCGCCAGCCGGCGCTTCTCGGGAGCCGTCGAAGCAGCCTTCGGCGCCGCGCAGACCGCCATCCGTGCCCGCGCATTGCTGACCGCCTTCGCGATCTTCGTCATTTCCTCCAGCGTCGTCGCCGTGCTCTGGATCGGCGCAAGCGACGTCTTCACCGGCCGCACGACCGCCGGCGAACTCGGCCAGTTCCTGCTCTATTCGATCTTTGCCGCCGGGGCGCTTGGCGAATTGAGCCAGGTGTGGGGCGAAATCTCGCTCGCCGCCGGCGCCGCCGAACGCCTTGCCGAAATTCTCGCAATCCGCCCGCAGATCGCCGCTCCCGCCGAGCCGCGCAAACTGCCCGCCCGCCTTTCGGGCGCCGTGGATTTCGAGGCCGTGTCCTTCACCTATCAAAGCGGCCATGAAGTCCCGGTGCTGCATGATCTGTCGCTTCAGGTGAGGCCGGGCGAGACGATAGCCATCGTCGGCCCGTCTGGCGCCGGCAAATCGACGCTCTTCCATCTGCTGATGCGCTTCTACGATCCCACATCCGGAAGCGTGCGGATCGACGGACTGGACCTTCGCGACTGCGATCCGAAGGATATCCGCCGCCAGATCGCGCTGGTGCCGCAGGACACGGTGGTTTTCGGCGCAAGCGCGGCGGAAAACATCGCCTACGGCAAGCCGGGCGCAAGCAATGAGGAGATCCGCGAGGCCGCACAGGCAGCCCTTGCCGACGACTTCATTTCGGCGATGAGCCAGGGCTACGACACCATGATCGGCGAACGCGGCGTCACGCTCTCCGGCGGTCAGCGCCAGCGCATTGCCATAGCCCGCGCCATTCTCAAGGACGCTCCGGTGCTGCTGCTCGACGAGGCAACGAGCGCGCTGGATGCCGAAAGCGAGAAGCTGGTGCAGGCCGCCCTCGAAAGGCTGATGGAGGGACGCACCACGCTTGTCATCGCCCATCGCCTCGCGACGGTGCTCAAGGCGGACCGGATCATCGTCATGGACCAGGGCCGCATCGTCGAAACCGGCCGCCATGACGAACTCGTCGCTCAAGGCGGCATCTATGCGAAGCTCGCCCGGTTGCAGTTCGAATATGGCGCCCAGGCCTTTGGTAACGGGCGCGAGGATGCCGCCGCCGAATAAGCGGGGCGTCTGACGTCAATCGGCTTCCTTGGCGAAATAGTTGAGGGGCAGGCGGCCGCCATCGGCATAGATCGTCTGGCCCGTCACGTAGCTTGCACCGTCCGAGGCGAGGAACGCGGCAACGGCGGCAATTTCCCTCGGTTCGCCCACCCTGCCCAGCGGAGTGCGCGAGAGGACCTTGTCGCGGGCCTGCTCGTCTTCCAGCACGGTCGCCAGCATATCCGTCGAGATGGAACCCGGACCGATGGCGTTGACGCGAATGCCATAGGGCGCAAGCGCAAGCGCGCTGACCCTGGTCAACTGGTTCACGCCGCCCTTGGAGATCGAATAGGGCACCTGGTCGGCAATCGCGAGAACCGCGTTGATCGATGAGATGTTGATGATGGTGCCAGGCTCGCCGCCCGCCTTCACCCGATCGACCAGATGACGCGCCACCGCCTGCAGGCAAAGAAAGGCGCCCTTCAGGTTCACCGCCAGCACGCGGTCGAAATCGGCCTCGTCGAGCTCGAGAAGGTCCGCACCTGCCACGATCCCGGCGTTGTTGACCAGGATATCGACGTCGCCGAAAGCATCGAGGGCGCTGGCGACGAGGTTGCGCACATCGAGCTTCTCGGCCACGTCGCAAGTGACGTAGACCGCCTCCCCGATGTCCTTCAGTTCCTTCTCGGCTTCCTCGCCCCGCCCGTCGTCGATATCGGCAATCACCACTTTGGCGCCATCGGATACAAACCGGCGCGCTATCGCAAAGCCGATCCCGCTGGCTCCGCCGGTAATGATTGCGACCTTGTTCTGCAGGGACACGCGAAACCTCGTTGATACAGCCTCTCCTCGCCGTCGCGGCGGGAAGGCAGGCGATCATCGCCTTTCGCGCGGACCATAAAGCATCGCCGCACATGGGAAAAGGGATGAGCCTTCCCCCAGGGCCGAGGTCGGTTACGGCCGGCTTCAGCCGCCGATGCCGTGCTCGCGCAGCGCTGCCCCGATTTCATCGAGGATTGCCGGGTCGTCGATCGTCGCCGGGATGCGCACATCCTCTCCGTCGGCGATCTGGCGCATCGTCGCCCGCAGGATCTTGCCCGAGCGGGTCTTGGGCAGGCGGTCCACCGTGATCGCGAGCTTGAACGCCGCGACGGGGCCGATCTTCTCGCGAACGAGTCCGACCAGTTCCTTCTCGATCTCCGCATGCGACCGGGTCACGCCGGATTTCAGCACCACGAAACCGCAGGGGATCTGCCCCTTCAACGCGTCGGCGATGCCGATGACCGCGCATTCGGCGACGTCCTTGTGGCCGGCAAGCACCTCCTCCATGCCGCCGGTCGACAGGCGATGGCCCGCGACATTGATGATGTCGTCGGTCCTTGCCATGATGAAGAGATAGCCGTCTTCATCCATGAGCCCGGCATCCGCGGTCTTGTAGTAGCCGGGAAACTCGCTGAGGTAGCTCTCCCGGAAGCGGTCTTCCGCGTTCCACAGCGTCGGCAGGCAGCCCGGCGGCAAAGGCAGCTTCACCACCACATTGCCGAGCGAGCCGACCGGCACCGGATGGCCGGCATCGTCGAGAACGCGGACGTCGTATCCAGGCATCGGCACGGTGGGCGAGCCCGGCTTCACCGGCAGCATGCCGAGCCCCAGCGGATTGCCGACGATCGCCCAGCCCGTCTCCGTCTGCCACCAGTGATCGATGACCGGCACGTCGAGCTTGTCTTCCGCCCAGCGGATCGTATCCGGGTCGGCGCGCTCGCCGGCGAGAAAGAGCGAGCGGAAGCTGCCAAGATCATATTCGCCGATGAGCTTGCCGTCGGGGTCTTCCTTCTTGATCGCGCGGAAGGCTGTCGGCGCGGTAAAGAGGCTCACCACCCCATGCTCGGAAATGACGCGCCAGAAGACACCGGCATCGGGCGTGCCGACCGGCTTTCCTTCAAAGATGATGGTCGTCGCGCCATGCAGAAGGGGCGCATAGACGATGTAGGAATGCCCGACCACCCAGCCGACGTCGGAGGCGGCCCAGAAGACCTCGCCCGGATCGACGCCGTAGTGGTTTTTCATCGTCCATTTGAGCGCGACCATATGGCCGCCATTGTCGCGCACCACGCCCTTGGGCTGTCCCGTGGTGCCCGACGTATAAAGAATATAGAGCGGGTCGGTCGCCTTGACGGGCACGCAGTCGACCTCGCGTCCTGCGGCGATCGCCTCTTCCATCAGCTTGCCGAGATCGTGGTCGCGCCCGGCAACCAGGCTCGCCGCCGCTTCCTGGCGCTGCACCACCAGGCAGGTGGACGGCTTGTGGCTGCTCAGGTCGATGGCTTCGTCGAGCAGGGGCTTGTAGGCGACGACACGGCCCGGCTCGATGCCGCAGGATGCGGAAACGATCGCCTTCGGCTTGGCATCGTCGATGCGGGTCGCGAGTTCGCGCGCCGCAAAGCCGCCGAAAACCACGGAGTGGATCGCGCCGAGCCGCGCGCAGGCCAGCATCGCCATCACCGCTTCGGGGATCATCGGCATGTAGATGATCACGCGGTCGCCCTTCTCCACGCCGAAATCGCGGAGGATTGCCGCCATTGCATTCACGTGTTCGAGCAGATCTTCGTAGGTGTAGGTCGCCTTGCGGCCCGTGATCGGGCTGTCGTAGATCAGCGCCGGCTGGCCGGGCCGGTCCCGCTCCACATGCCGGTCCAGGCAATTGTAGCAGGTGTTGCATTCAGCCCCCGTAAACCAGCGGCCATAGCCGCCGGCTTCGGGATCGAAGACCTTGTCCCAGGGCTTGATCCAGTCGATCTCCTCGGCCGCCTTCGCCCAGAATGCTTCCGGATCGTTTCGCCACTCCGCATAGACTTCCGCGTACCGGCTAGCCATGACGCCGAATCCTCCCTTGGATCGTCCTTGCCGCGGGCATGGGCCTCCCCGCCCGGCCCGCGGCCGTCACGCGGAGAGTGCGACAGGCTGCAAGCCTAATGCAAGCGGGCGCGGCCTAGATATTGGGCGATTGGGAATGTTCCGTAAGACATTGGTAGGGTGTGGCAGTGCGCTTTCACGAGTTCATCCGTCCCGCCGGGAAACCCGATTGCGATTGCCCTGCGGCAGGGGCCTGCTAGAAATTCCCTGTCCCTCTCGAAACCTTCGCCGCTGATGACCCCGATTTCCGATCCTCTCTTCTATGCGCTGGCCGTTCCGGCGGTGCTTATCGTCGGACTGTCCAAGGGCGGTTTCGGCGGCGCCATCGCGCTGCTCGGCGTTCCCTTGATGAGCCTTGCGATCTCGCCCGTTCAGGCGGCCGGCATTCTCCTGCCGATCCTCGTCTGCATGGACATGGTGGGGTTGATCGCCTATCGCGGCACCTTCGACAAAAGAAGCCTGGCAATCCTTCTGCCGGCTGCCCTCGCGGGCATTGCGATCGGGTATCTCACGGCGGCAATCGTCACGGAAAGCCATGTCCGGCTGATCGTCGGCATCGTCGCGCTTCTCTTTGCCCTGAATTATTATCTCGGCTCGGCCCGGCGAACGGAAGCAAGGCCGCACAGGCCGTGGCTCGGCCGGTTCTGGGGCATGGTCGCCGGCTTCACCAGCTTCGTCAGCCACACCGGCGGGCCGCCCTTCCAGATGTACATGCTGCCGCTGCGCCTGGCTCCCACCCTGTTCGCGGGAACGGCGGTGATCTTCTTTTCCGCCGTCAACGCCGTGAAACTCGTGCCCTATTTCCTTCTCGGCCAGTTCGACGCGACCAATCTGGCGACCTCGGCCATGTTGCTGCCGCTGGCGCCGCTCGCCACCCTCGCCGGCGTCAAGCTGGTGCGCATCATCAATCCCGAAACCTTCTACCGCATCACCTACGCCATGGTTCTGGTCATCTCCTTCAAGCTCATCTGGGACGGCCTGCGGGCGTTCGGCTGAAGCGGTTCCGCTATGGCCGGAAGCAGCAAAACGAGCGGCGGATAGCCTGTAAGCCGCGAAATTATGTTGCACTGCAAAAAAGCATTGAACGCAAACCGGTTTCGCGCTTTCATGTTGCGAACAGACAAGAATTGGGAGGAGCAATTCAATGTCCGCCGCCGATAGCCCCTTCGCGCGCGATCTCGACCGCAACGCCGCCAATTATGCGCCGCTTTCGCCCCTGTCTTTCCTTGCCCGCACCGCAGGCATCTTTCCGGACCGTGCAGCGATCGTGCATGGGACGAGCCGCACCAGCTACCGGGATTTCTATGCCCGGTCGCGCCGGCTTGCCTCAGCGCTCGCCAGGCGCGGGATCTCGAAGAACGACACTGTCAGCGTGATGCTGTCCAACACGCCGCCGATGCTTGAAGCGCATTACGGCGTGCCGATGGCCGGCGGCGTGCTGCATACGCTCAACACGCGTCTCGATGCCGCGATCCTCGCTTTCCAGCTCGATCACGCCGACTGCAAGTTCCTCATCACGGATCGGGAATTCGCCCCCGTGATGAAGGAAGCGCTGGCGCTGGCGAAAGTGAAGCCGTTCGTCGTCGACTATGACGATCCGGAGTTCCCGCAGGACGGCGAGATGCTCGGCGCCATGGAGTATGAGGCGCTGATTGCCGAGGGCGATCCTCATTTCGACTGGAAGCTTCCCGCCGACGAGTGGGACGCGATTTCGCTGAACTACACGTCCGGCACGACGGGCAACCCCAAGGGCGTCGTCTATCACCATCGCGGTGCCTATCTGCTCGCCCAGGCCAATGTCGTCACCACATCGATGTCCAAGCACCCGGTCTATCTGTGGACGCTGCCGATGTTCCATTGCAACGGCTGGTGCTTTCCCTGGTCGCTGTCGGTCGTCGCCGGCACCCATGTATGTCTGCGCTGGGTCCGCCAGAAGCCGATCTGGGATGCGCTTGCCGATGAAGGCGTGACGCATCTTTGCGGCGCACCGATCGTCATGTCGACGATCCTGAACACGCCGGATGCCGAAAAGCGCGATCTCGAGGGCCGCGTCGTCGAGTTCTTCACCGCGGCCGCTCCTCCTCCCGAATCCGTGCTCGCCGCCATGAAGGACGCCGGCTTCAACGTCACTCATCTTTACGGGCTGACGGAGACATACGGACCGGCGGTGGTCAACGAATGGAAGGGCGAGTGGGACGGCCTGCCCTCCAGCGAACAGGCCCGCAAGAAGGCGCGCCAGGGTGTGCGCTACATTGCCCTCGACGACCTCACCGTGATGGACCCGGCGACCATGTCGCGCGTCCCCGCCGACGGCGAGACGATGGGCGAGGTGATGTTCCGCGGCAACGTGGTGATGAAGGGATATCTGAAGAACAAGCAGGCGACGGACGAGGCTTTTGCCGGCGGCTGGTTCCATTCAGGCGACCTTGGCGTGCTTCATCCGGATGGCTACATCCAGCTCAAGGACCGTTCGAAGGACGTCATCATCTCGGGTGGCGAGAATATCTCGTCGATCGAGGTGGAGGACGTGCTGTTCAAGCACCCGGCAATCCAGGCTGCGGCGGTAGTGGCGCGGCCGGACGAGAAATGGGGCGAGACGCCCTGCGCCTTCGTCGAACTCAAGCCGGGCGCAAGTCTCGACGCGGACGCAGTGATAGAATTCTGCCGGGAGCATCTCGCCCGCTACAAGGTTCCCCGGCACGTCGTCTTCACGGAACTGCCGAAAACCTCCACGGGCAAGATCCAGAAATACCAGCTGCGCGAAATGGCCAAATCCGTCTAGAGCATATCCCGCCAAATCTGAATCGGATTTGGCAATATGGAACCGCCTACACTTTTCGCCATCCCCCTCCAAGCAAAAAGGCCGCAGCTTTCGCCGCGGCCCTTTTGACTTTCACCCGCGCCGAACGCGCGGCGCCGTGCCTTGAACGTCAGTGCAAGGTCTCCGACGATTTCAAGCGGGCAATCTCATCCTTGACCAACAACTTTTGTCGCTTCAGGTCAGAAAGCTCGAGCGAATCCACGCTGGGATGATGCATGAGTTCCCGAAGCTTGCGCTCCAGGTCCTGATGACGTCGCTCGAGTTCGCTCAGATGAGACTCAATAGACATGGATTGGACCTCCTTGTCGTTATCCGCCGTTAACGGGGAGAGTTTCGCACAGAACTCCCTTCGCTGTCGAATAAATGCTGGCTCCCATTTTGTCGCGGCGGGTCGTCCGTCAGCCCCCGGTGGTCACAAAATCGCGAGGTCTCCGCTCGCGGCGTGACTGCCGGCAGACGGACCGCGAATGACATGCAACGGACGCCTTCCGCAAAATAGCGGGGCGGCCGATTTGCCCTCGACGGTCGGCGAAACGTGCCAACCCCTACCGCTCTTCAATCCTGCAGAGTATGATGGCCGAAAATGTGGCCGGGCGAGCGGAAGGGGTATTTTTGCGCCTACTGCGGGAGCGTCCGCGCCATCGACATTTCGGCGGGCAAACTATCCAACAAGGGTGCCGCCGGAATGATCGGAGGTTTCCGGCGGGGTGGTTAGATGACGGGCGAAGAAGACGAGAAAGCTCTGAGAATAGAACTTGCAAAGCTTCGTCAGGAACACCGGGATCTTGATACCGCAATTGCGGCCATGACCGAAACGGGCCGCTGCGATGCCCTCCAGTTGCAGCGTTTGAAAAAGAAAAAGCTGTCTCTGAAGGACAGGATCGCGATCCTGGAAGACCGGCTTCTTCCCGATATCATCGCCTGACAAGTCGCCTGCGGACGCAAGGGCTGCGGCCCTTGTATCTTCCCTTGCGCAATGCAGCATCCTTCCTATAATCCGCCGCTCTTGCGGATGGCACTTCGCCTTGGACAGAGCAAGGGAGCGAGGCGGGAATGAGCGATCGGAAGCCGGCGGTGGCAATCATCATGGGCAGCCAGTCCGACTGGGCCACCATGCGGCACGCGGCCGAAACGCTGGACGCGCTCGGAATTACCCACGACGACAGGATCGTTTCCGCCCATCGCACGCCCGACCGCCTTTACGACTTCGCCAAATCCGCCAAGGCAAGTGGCTTCAAGGTCATTATCGCGGGAGCCGGGGGAGCCGCTCACCTGCCGGGCATGACGGCGGCGATGACGCCGCTCCCGGTTTTCGGCGTGCCGGTGGAATCCAGGACGCTCAAGGGCGAAGACAGCCTGCTTTCCATCGTCCAGATGCCGGCGGGCATCCCGGTCGGCACATTGGCAATCGGCCGGGCGGGTGCGGTGAATGCGGCCCTGCTCGCCGCTGCCGTGCTTGCGCTGCAGGATCCCGCGCTGAGCGAGCGGCTGGACGCCTGGCGCGCCCGTCAATCGGAATCCGTGGCCGAACGCCCGGTGGACGAAGCATGAGCTCCATGCCGGACTACGCGATGAAACCCGGCGACACCGTCGGCATTCTCGGGGGCGGACAGCTTGGCCGGATGCTTGCGCTTGCCGCCGCGCGCCTGGGCCTCAATGTCCACGTCTTTTGTCCCGATCCCGCCAGCCCTGCCTTCGACGTTGCCGCGAAGACGATCGTCGCCGCCTATGAGGACGAGGCCGCGCTCGCGGCATTCGCTCAAACCGCCGACGTGATCACCTACGAGTTCGAAAACGTGCCGGCGCGCACCGCGGAAGTGCTTGCCGCACTCAGGCCGGTCAGGCCCGGTCCCTATGCACTGAACGTTTCCCAGGATCGGCTGACGGAAAAGACCTTTCTCGCCGGGGCCGGAATTCCTGTCGCCCCCTTCAGGGCCGTCGACAGCACCGCCGACCTCGATGAAGCGCTTGCCGAATTCGGCGGCCGGGGCGTGCTGAAGACGCGGCGCTTCGGCTATGACGGCAAGGGTCAGCTGATGATCCGCTCGCGTGCCGATGCGGATGGCGCCTATGAGCGTCTCGGCAGCGTGCCGGCAATCCTGGAAGGCCTCATATCCTTCGAGCGCGAGGTTTCGGTAATCGTGGCGCGCGGCCTGGACGGCATGGCGCGCGCCTATGACGTCGCCGAAAACCGGCATGAACACCACATCCTGAAGACTTCGACCGTACCGGCGGCCATCGGCGGCAGGACGGCCGCCGAAGCGCGCCAGATCGCCGAGACCATTGCGGAAAAGCTCGGCTATGTCGGTGTCATGGGCGTGGAGATGTTCCTGCTGCGCGAAGCGGGCGCCGAAAGGCTCCTCGTCAACGAGATCGCGCCGAGGGTGCACAATTCCGGCCACTGGACGGAAGATGCCTGTCTTGTCTCCCAGTTCGAGCAGCATATCCGCGCCATTGCCGGTTGGCCCCTGGGATCTGCCGAACGGCACTTTGATGTCGAAATGGAGAACCTGATCGGCTTCGACGCGGACCGCTGGCACGAAATCCTCGCCGATCCGGGCGCAAGGCTGCACCTTTACGGCAAGGCGGAGACGCGCCCCGGCCGCAAGATGGGGCACGTCAACCGGGTGCGGCCCATCAAGCCTTGAATGGCTTCGCGCCGCTTCGGGTCAGACAAGGCCGAAGCGCCTGCGATTGCCGAAGCGATAGATCGAGGCGAGCGCGACGAAGGCAAGGCCGGAGGCCAGGCCCCACCAGATGCCGATGCCGCCCAGCCCTGCCACGAAGGCCAGTCCATAGGACAGGACCGCGCCGAACAGCCAGTAGCCGGCAATGGCGATGACCATCGGCACGCGCGTATCGGACAGGCCACGCAGCACGCTGCCGCCGACCACCTGAGCGCCGTCGAAGATCTGGAACAGCGCCGCGACCAGCAGAAACGTGCTGCCGATCGCCAGCACGTCTGCCGATTGCAGGTTTCGCTGATCCAGAAACAGGGACACGAGGGCCTCCGGCGCCGTCCACATCGCCAGCGCCGTCGAGCCCATGAAGGCAAGGGCGATGGCGAAGGACACCCAGCCGGCGCGGCCGACAGCGGCGTCGTCCTTTTGACCCGCCGCCAGGCCGACCCTGATCATGCCGGCCTGGCCGATACCGAGCGGCACCATGAAGGTGATCGAGGCGATCTGCAGCGCGATGCCGTGGGCTGCCAGTTGCACGGTGCCGATCCAGCCCATCATCATCGATGAGCCGGAGAAAAGCGCCACTTCCAGCACAAGCGTGACGCCGATCGGCCAGCCGAGCTTCAGGATCTGATGGAAGGCCGGCCAGTCCGCCCGCCACAAACGCCCGAATACGGCATATCGCCTCAGCTTCCGGTCCCGCATCACGTAGATGACGAGTATCAGCAGCGTGGAAAGCGACGTCGCCACCGACGCGATGCCGGCTCCGACCATCCCAAGCCTCGGCGCGCCGAAATGGCCGAAGATCAGCAGGTAGTCGAGCGCGGCATTGACCAGCGCCCCGGCGACCGTCGCCCACAGAACCACCTGCGCCTTTTCGAGCACCGTGACGAAGTTGCGGATCGCCATCTGCATGAGCGACGGGCCGAAGGAGAACATCATTACCCGCATATAGGAGGAGGCGAGGCTTGCCAGCTCCGGCTTCTGGCCGAGCGCCAGAAGGATCGCCTCCGTGTGCCACAACGCGACCATGACAGGCAGCGTGTAGGCGGCGACCACCCAGAAGCCCATGCGCACGGCACGGCGAAGCTCCCGCGGCTGGCGCTCGCCGCGGGCCTTGGCCGCCAGCGGGATGACGGCCTGGATGATGCCCATTCCGAAAAGCCAGAACAGGATATAGAGATTGAAGGCAAGCACCATCGCCGCAAGTTCGACGGCTCCCAGCCAGCCGACCATCACCACGTCCGTGGTATTGATCGCCATCTGGGCCAGCTGCGCGCCCGCGATCGGCAGGCCGAGGGCAAGGGTCGGCCGGATATCGCTTCGCCACAGGGCGAAAACGCCGCCGCGAACGGCAGGTGCGGCGACCGACCGATCCATCTGAAACACCCCGTAGCCGTCTGATTCCCTGCGCGCCCGAAATGGAGCGCGAGGAGCGACGATTACCCATCGCCCGCGCCATGGTCCAGACAAACCTTGTGATGGAACCCATCAACTCTACCGGAGCCCGGGAGGACGAATAGGCCGATTGCCGCGCGACGATTGTCGGAATCGACGCACCAGCGGCATTTCCAAATATACAATTTTATTATAATGGTTTTTATTTGGAAATATCCTCGATTAAAGAAATTATTAATTATTTTAACATCACTCTTGAGTGAGATTACTGCGTAGATACTCTGCATAATCACAACTATATTGTGGCTATACGGAGATCTTGTGACCGGGAGTTGTAAAGTGGAGTTCCCGAAGGTTTTCTATCACGGCACGACCGGCGACATTGCGCTGGCCGCATTGCGAGATGGCATCAAGCCGGGCGTCGATCTGGCGTCGGCGTCATCGAAACAGGCAGGGAGCCCAAGCAGCCACGTCTACCTGACGGACGCCTGTGCGGTGCATTTTGCGGCCGCAGCCGCCACGCGAAGCGGGGCCCAATATGCAGCGATACTGGAAATAGACGGCGACCATCTCGACCCGGCACGCTATCGGGCCGACGAGTATGCCTATGAGCAGATCAGGCGCGGAAGCGACGGTATAGCCGGTTCGCCCCTGGAGAGGGCCGCGCACTATCGCGGCACGCTGGACAACGACCTGAGACAAGCGGTGGAGACGCTCGATGCCATGGGATCGTTCGCCTATGAAGGCACGATCCCGGCCCACGCGATCATGCGCGTGGCGCTACTGCAAATGGCCCCACCCATCGAGCCGGTGAAATGGTCGATCAATTCATCGGTCTCGGTACAGAACTACCATTTCGTCTGGATGGAACATTCGGCGATTACCCATTGGGTGATGAACGACCGCTGGCCGAATTTCCGCGCGATGAGCGAAATCTACCGCTTCTGGCTGAGCCAGTTGACCGAGTACCGGGACCGGGTCGGCATAAAGGTCAGCGCCAATCCCCGCTATGTGCCCGCCGACGCACAGAGGCTGGCTGTCGGGGAAAGCCTGTGAGACAACTTCCGGAGCGCTTGTCCTGAAGGCGGGATCGCTACCGTGATAAGGAATAGCTCCAGGAGCAATGCTTCAGGCATGCACTTGTGGTCAGATGCGGTTCAGATCTGGCGGGGTATTTTCATGCCGCGCGGGACGCGCCGATTGACCCGAGCGATTTGAAGACCGGATCGCCGTCGCCGCCGAATACAAGGGCGTGACCGGCGGGAACGGCCCTCCACCCCTCCCTCGTCTGGTCAAGCGGCTCGGAAACGACCGACAATCCTTTTTCGCAGCGCCGCCAGTACAGCGACGGAGCATTGCCGTCGCTTGCCATGCGTATGGCAAGCAGGCGATCGCCATCGGCAAGCGCCGCGGTGAACCGCAGCGGCTCCTCTATGCCGGCTTCCCGCATGAGCGCGAAAATACTGTCCAGAACGCCGGCTACCGCAGCAAGGGGATCCTCCTCGGGGTTGCGGCTCATGACAGACAGGAAGATCGCCTCGCTGTCGGTCGTACCGCTGCGGGAAGGGTAGACGCGATCGTCGATCAGCGCCTCGACCTTCCTGCGGATGCGTTCATAGCCGCCGATCTGGCCATTATGCATGAACAGCCAGTTGCGATAGCGGAACGGATGGCAATTGGCGCGGCTCGTCGCCGTACCGGTTGAAGCGCGCACGTGAGCAAAGAACTGGCGCGAGCGAATCTGCTCCGTGAGCGACAGGAGGTTCTCATCGCTCCAGGCCGGATGAACGTCCCGATAAAGGCCCGGTTCCGGGCATTCGCCGTACCAGCCAAGGCCGAAGCCATCGCCGTTCATGTCGACCTTCGCTTCCGCGCAGCGCCGGCTTTGTGCGATGAGGGAGTGGCCGGGCCGGGAAACGAGGTCGGCCAGGAAAATCGGCGCCCCCTGATAGGCAAGCCAGCGGCACATCCAAAGCACTCCAATTCGCGCGCCAACCGAATCGCACGCTGCGTTATCTTCTTTTGGCACGCAAAGATTTCAAACTTCTTCATGCCGGTTTCGCCCCGAAAGTCTATTTTGCAGGACCGTGACGTTTTGGTGGCGGAAGTGGACTCCAGACAGTGGACAACCGCATGGCAGTCTGGTAGGAAACCAACCTCATCGAGCGACGTGAAAGCGGCGGTCAGCTCGTTGTCGCCATGTGCAGGCTCCGCGGCTTCGCGAATCTTGCGTTTAGCGGCAGGCAGGGTTTCCCTGATATCCGCTTCCGAGCAAAAGCATTTTGGTGGATTCAGCGCGTGAGGCAGCCGCCCGGCGCGACGAAGATGGGAAAAGACGCGTGCAGGTTCTGGTTCGCGACAACAACGTCGATCAGGCGCTGAAGGCGCTGAAGAAAAAGATGCAGCGCGAGGGCATCTTCCGTGAGATGAAGCTTCGCGGCCATTACGAGAAGCCCTCCGAGAAGAAGGCGCGCGAAAAGGCTGAGGCCATCCGCCGCGCCCGCAAGCTTGCCCGCAAGCGCGCCCAGCGCGAAGGTCTTCTGACCGGCAAGGGTCTGGCTCGCTGATACGGGCGACAAGCCTGACGGCCCTACTCGGGCAGATTAGAAATTTGTGGCGGACCAACCGGAACTCCGGCTGGTCCGTTTGCTTTTATCCGATCGCTTGACGCCGCCGGACGTAAATTGGCGCGAAGCCGGTCTGCCGCCACAGAATAAACGTCTTGCGTGGCGAGAAAGGCCGACTTCAATCGGGAGTGAAATTGGCGGCCGCAGCCTGTAGTTTTGATGGGCTGCGCGGAGCAACTTGGACACCACGGGCGGGGAGCTGCAGGAATGAGCGTTACGCAAGCAAGGAAACTCCTTGGAAGAGCCGGCTTATCCGCGGTTTCCCTGGCGCTTCTGCTTGCCGCCTGCCAGAGCTCCAGCATTTACGGAAACGTCGACAACTCGCCGGCTTCCGCCGCGAATATCGAGTCGCTTTCCGCGGTGATCGAGGCCAATCCCTCCGACGCGGCGGCCTACAACACCCGGGGCATCGCCTATGGCCGCGCAGGCCGGTTTGACGAGGCGATTGCCGATTTCGACACCGCACTGCGTATCGATGCCTATTCCTATCAGGCTTATGCGAATCGCGCGCTTGTTCGCCGGCGGAAAGGTGATCTCAGCGGCGCGATTACCGATTACGACACGGCTCTGCGCATCAAGCCCGACTATACGGTGGCCCTGGTCGGGCGCGGCAACACCTACAGCCAGCAAGGGCAATCCACTCTCGCCCTCGCCGATTTCGACGCCGCGATCCGCATCGATTCCAGTGACGCCCGCGCCTATCACGCCCGGGGCCTGATCTATCAGGGCCAGGGCCGGCATGATCTTGCGATAGAAGACTTTGCCCAGGCGATCGGCCTTGATCCCAATGCGGCCGAGCCCTACATCGCGCGCGGCATTTCCTATCTGGCGATCAACGATCCGAAGGCAGCGCTTTCCGATCTCTCGGACGCCGTGAACCGGGACAGCCGTTCGGCCATTGCCTGGGCCAATCTCGGCGCCGCCTACGAGGCGCTCGGGCGAACGAACGATGCACGCCGTGCCTATAATCGTGCCCTCGGCCTCGATTCCGGCAACAAGCTCGCGCGCGAAGGCGTGGGGCGGCTCGATCGCGGTTGACGGGTTTCTTACGAAAGCCGAAAGACAAAAGGCGCGCCCTCGGGCGCGCCTTTTTCATTTGAACACAATCGCGACCGGCTACATCGCCTTGACGATTTCTTCCGTCATCTTCTTGGCATCGCCGAACAGCATCATCGTCTTGTCGAGGAAGAACAGTTCGTTCTCGATGCCGGCATAGCCCGATCCCATGCCGCGCTTGACGAACAGCACGGTGCCGGCCTTGTCCACGTCGAGGATAGGCATGCCGTAGATCGGCGATTGCGGATCGTCGCGGGCGGCCGGATTGGTGACGTCGTTGGCGCCAATCACATAGGCGACATCGGCGGTCGCGAATTCGGAGTTGATGTCCTCCAGTTCGAACACTTCGTCATAGGGAACGTTGGCTTCCGCCAGCAGCACGTTCATATGACCCGGCATGCGGCCCGCGACCGGGTGAATGGCGTATTTCACCTCGACGCCTTCGGCCTTCAGCTGGTCGGCCATTTCGCGAAGCGCATGCTGCGCCTGGGCCACCGCCATGCCGTAGCCCGGCACGATGATGACCTTGGACGAATTCTTCATGATGAAGGCCGCATCTTCCGCGGAGCCCTGCTTCACAGGACGCGCCTCGCCGCCGCCGGCCGCGGCGGACGCCGTCTCGCCGCCGAAGCCGCCCAGGATCACCGACAGGAACGAGCGGTTCATGCCCTTGCACATGATGTAGGAGAGGATCGCACCGGACGAGCCGACCAGCGCGCCGGTGATGATCAACGCCGTGTTGCCGAGGGTGAAGCCGATACCGGCGGCCGCCCAACCCGAATAGGAGTTGAGCATCGAGATGACCACCGGCATGTCGGCGCCGCCGATCGGGACGATGATCAGTCCGCCGAACGCCAGCGACAGGAGCACGATCAGCCAGAACACGAAATGGCTTTCCGTCTGGGTGAGCACCACGATCAGCGCGACGATGCCGGCAGCAAGCGCGATATTGATGACGTGGCGGCCCGGCAGCAGGATCGGCTTGCCGGACATACGCCCGTCGAGCTTCGCAAAGGCGATGACCGAGCCGGTGAAGGTGATCGCGCCGATCGCCACGCCGAGGGACATCTCGACAAGCGCCTGTGCGTGGATATGGCCCGGTTCGCCGATACCGAAGGCCGTCGGCGCATAGAGTGCCGCCGCCGCAACCAGCACGGCGGCCAGGCCGACGAGCGAATGGAAGGCCGCAACAAGCTGCGGCATGGCGGTCATCGGGATCCGGCGGGCAATCAGCGCACCGATCGCGCCGCCGATTCCGAGCCCGGCCGCGATCAGCACGATCGAGCCGGCCGAAATCCCGGTTGCCGCGAGCGTCGTCAGAATGGCGATGGTCATGCCGACCATGCCGAACGTATTGCCCTTGCGCGAGGATTCCGGGCTCGACAGCCCGCGCAGCGCAAGAATGAAAAGCACGCCTGAAACCAGATAGAGCGTGGCGGTGATATTAGCTGACATCCGTCACGCCCCCTTAGCGCTGCTTCTTCTTGTACATGGCGAGCATTCGCTGCGTCACGAGGAAGCCGCCGAATATGTTCACGCTTGCCAGCACGAGGGCGATGAACCCGAATGCTCTCGCGAGCACCGTTCCCTCACCAGCCGCGAGGTCGACACCGACCGCGAGAAGTGCGCCGACGACGATCACCGAGGAAATGGCGTTGGTGACGGACATCAAAGGCGTGTGGAGCGCCGGAGTTACCGACCACACCACGTAGTAGCCGACGAAGATCGCCAGCACGAAAATCGACAGGCGGAAAACGAACGGGTCGATCGCTCCGCCGGTCGCGGCCGATGCGACATCGGCAAGCGTGTCTCCCAGGCCGCCGGCGATCTGGTCCGCGTAGGATTGCGCGGCATCCGCGGCCGCTTGCGCGTGATCTGCCGCTTCGCGGGCGCTCTGTGCGGCTGCCTGCGCCCGTTCCAGGGCTTCGCTCTGAGAAAGTTCGGCCATGGTCGCCCCCTATTGCTTCTCTGCCGCGAAGGCCGGATGGACGACCGCGCCGTCCCTGGTCAGAACCGTTGCCTTGACGAGGTCGTCATCCCAGTTCACCGCCAGCTTCTTCTCCGCCTTGTCGACCAAAGTCTCGGCAAAGGCGTAGAGGTTCTTGGCGTAGAGCGACGACGCGGAGGCCGCGAGCCGCCCCGGCATGTTGAGATAGCCGATGATCTTGACGTCGCCGACCTTCGCGATCTTGCCGGGCTTCGCCCCTTCCACGTTGCCGCCGCGCTCGACGGCCAGATCGACGAGAACCGATCCCGGCTTCATCGTCGCCAGCATTTCGGAAGTCACGAGCTTCGGCGCGGGCCGGCCCGGGATGAGCGCTGTGGTGATGACCACGTCCTGCTTGGCGATGTGGGAAGCGACCAGTTCGCGCTGCTTCTTCTGGTATTCCTCCGACATCGGCTTGGCGTAACCGCCGGCCGTCTCCGCCTGGCGGAATTCCTCGTCCTCCACCGCGATGAACTTGGCGCCGAGCGATTCCACCTGCTCCTTGGCGGCCGGGCGCACGTCCGTGGCGGTCACCTGCGCGCCGAGGCGGCGGGCGGTCGCAATCGCCTGCAGTCCGGCGACGCCGGCGCCCATCACGAACACACGGGCGGCGGGAACCGTGCCCGCGGCCGTCATCATCATCGGGAAGGCGCGATCATATTCCTCCGCCGCCTCGATCACGGCCTGATAGCCGGCGAGGTTCGCCTGGGAGGACAGGACGTCCATGACCTGTGCGCGGGTGATGCGGGGCATGAACTCCATGGCGATCGCCGTGACACCGGCATCGCCCATGGCCTTCACCTCTGCTTCCGCGCCATAGGGGTCCATGGTGGCGATCACCAGGGCCCCCTTCCTGATATGCGCCAGCTCGGCTGCCGAGGGGCGGCGGACCTTCAGCACGACATCGGCATCGGCGAGCGCCTGCTCGGCGCTCGCGGCGATCGTCGCGCCAGCTTCGGTAAAGTCGGCATCCAGGATCCGGGAGGCCGTCCCGGCACCTTTCTCGACCGCCACCTCGAAGCCCAGTGCGATGAATTTCTTCACCGTTTCGGGCGTCGCGGCGACACGCGTCTCATTCGCCTCGCTTTCGCGAGGCACACCGATCTTCATCCAATGCCTCCCCATGTCCGGATGATACCTTCCGCAGACGACAGAAGGGTTGCGTCAGCCTGCCGTCACGATAGCGGCCAGAACGCTCAAGCCAAAGACCGCCGCTGACGGAACCCATCCCTTGGGTCCGAGTGCGATGCCGACGGCGGCGGCAATCAAAAGCGCAACCATCAGGATCCAGCCGAAAATCGTGCCGGCCGTACCGCCGAAACTGAACAGGATCAGGCAGAGAAGCACGTTCAACAGCGCTACGACGCTGATCTTGCCGATGTTGATGAAGCCTTCGTAGGTCGCCTTGTGGGCGTTGAAGTCGGATGGCTGCACGGTGACCTCTGCCATTTTTCCCTCTAATTCAATAGTCGAATATCGAAGGTCTTTATAACAGACCCCCGGCCGCGGGCAACGCTATCCCCATGGCGAAGTTACGCGCGGCTTCGGCCTTCATACGCTGCGTGGCATCCGCCCGCAATATGGTCGCGGGGACGCGAGGCGACAACCGGATTTGCCGGCTAGGCCTTGACCTTCGCCTTGCCGCCCCTCGATGCAGCCGCGAGAGCGTCCCGCTGGCGCGTTTCGACGGTCTCGATTTCGAAATCCTCGATCTGTTCGTTGAACAACCGATAAAAATTCAGTTCCGCCCGCAAATGAAGGAACACGCCGCCCAGCCCGATCGCCGCGCGGTCCATGAAGACGAATTCGCGCGGAACGGTCACCGGCCCCATCTCCTTGAGAGCCTGATGGACGCGAAACGCCTCCTTGCGCCCGTATTGTGCCGGGCTGACGCCTTCGGCGATCGCCCGGACCCTGTCCGTCAAAAGCGGCCCATAGATGAATCGCGCCCAGATATTGAGGATCTCGATCAGTTCGTTCGTGAGGCCCTTGAACCCCCACCTCTCGTAGGCGGAAACGATCTGCTCCCGATTGTCGTGCAGAAGCCCGCGATAAAGGTCCACCACGCCCGCAACGAATCCCGGCGGGAAGATGCGGATGCATCCGTAGTCGAGCAGGTTGATGCCTGCCGGGTGACCGTCCTGTTCGTAGACGGTGTAGTTGCCGAGATGGGGATCTCCGTGAATGACGCCGTAGTGGCTGAAGGGATGCCACCAGGCACGAAACATCACTTGCGCGATCCTGTTCCGGTCTTCAAGCGAATGCTCCCGAAAAGCGAGCAGTGGTTTGCCATCCAGCCACCCCATGGTCAACAGGCGCCTGGTGGAAAGCTCCGGGTAGACATCCGGCACCCGTATGCGGGCTTCATCGGCGAAGATATGCGCATAGGTGGCGATGTTGCGCGCCTCGCGCACATAGTCGAGTTCCTCGCGGACGCGCTCGCCGATTTCCTTGGCGATCTCCGTCGTATCTATCGCGGGGCGCATCCGCCGGTGGATGGAAAACAGCAGCGCCAGCTGCTTCAGGTCCGCCTCGACGGTCGATTCCATATCGGGATATTGCAGCTTGCAGGCAAGCCGCGCTCCGTCGGGATGGACCGCGGCGTGAACCTGTCCCAGGGAGGCTGCCGCTGACGGCTCCTTGTCGAAATGAGCGAAACGCGCCTGCCAGCCGGCTCCAAGTTCCGCCGTCATCCGCCGCTTCACGAAGGGCCACCCCATTGGCGGGGCCGCCGACTGAAGCTTGGCGAGCTCGGTCGCATATTCTGGCGGCACTGCGTCGGGGATCGTGGAAAGCAACTGCGCCACTTTCATGAGCGGCCCCTTGAGGCCGCCAAGGGCCGCGGCAAGCTCCGCCGCCTGGCGTTCATTGTCGACTTCAAGGCCGAACAGCCGTTTGCCGGCGAGCTTTGCAGCGAGCCCGCCCATATTGCTGCCGACCCTGGCATAACGACCGACGCGCGCCGTCAGCCGATTTTTCTCGCGATCCCTGGAGGATGTGCTCATTTCGCGGCAGCAAGCTCCTGCTTGGAGGATTTGCCGCAACTTTCCGCAAGGCGAAGCAAATCCTCGGCAATCCTTGCCCGGGCGTGGCAAAGCGCCTTGTAGGCCAATTGCTCGGGCGTGAGCTCCAGCAATTGCCGACGAAGGCCCAGGGCAAGGCGGGCGCCTTCGGGATGCGCGGCAAAGGCCGCCACCGGATCGTGATGGATCTTGATGGTGAAAAGAATGTTGCCGCTCCCGGGCAGGCGGCGCAGCGTTTGCCGCTCGACGCGGACATGGAGGCCTGGCAAGGAGGTGTCGGTCACCCTCAGGTCAATCTGCTTGGGCATCGGGTGATGCAGTTCGGGGTCCGAGTAGAGCGACCAGTTGAGCCGCCACACCGGCCGGTCGACCGCAAGATTGTCGAAAATCCGGGCAACCACCGGCCCCATCCGCCCGTCATTGAAACCCGGTACGCCTTCGTGGATCTCCGGCATCGACCTGCCGAATTTTTCTGCAAGGGACCAGGAGGACGGAAAGGCGAGAGCGGCGGCGACAAGCCGGTATCCGCCCTCCCCCTTCCGCATGATCACCAGATCTTCCTGAACGAGCTTTGCAGCCAGCAAGAGCGGTCTGCCGCCGAAATCGGCAAATTCGTAACGCCTGCCCGACGCAAGCAGGGTAACGGCCCCGCCACTTACCGAGTAGACATCGGGAAACCGGCGGGGCAAATGCTCCAGCAACAGGCCCAGCACTTCCCCTTGCGCGGGAACCGTGTCGGCTTCCGCCAAAAAGACAGGTGCGACAGCGTTCTCGAAAAGGCGCTCCTTTTCCGCAAGATGCGCCTCGAAATGGTGGTCGGGCTCGATCCAGTCCTTCAGATCGAGCGGCGCCAGCCCGATCGTGAACGGCTGCCTCGAGCCATCGTAGGGCGTATGCGCGAAAACCGTTTCGTCCCGTACCACCATGACGGTGCCTTCTCAGCTGTCCATTTCTTCCAGCTCGTCGATCAGCCGCTCGATAACCGCAAGGCCCTTCTGCCAGAAGGCGGGATCCGTCGCATCAAGTCCGAAGGGTGCCAGAAGCTCGGAGTGATGCTTCGTGCCGCCGGCCTTCAGGAGCTCGAAATACTTCTCCTGGAAACCGGCCTCAGCCTCCTCATAGACCGCATAGAGCGAATTCACGAGGCAATCGCCGAACGCGTAGGCATAGACGTAGAAAGGCGAGTGTATGAAATGCGGGATATAGGTCCAGAAGGTCTCATAGCCTTCCCTGAACGCGATCGCCGGCCCCAGGCTCTCGGCCTGCACCGACATCCATAGCTCGCAAAGTGAGTCCGCTGTCAGTTCGCCTTCCTTGCGCGCCTCGTGAACCTTGCGTTCGAAACTGTAGAAGGCGATCTGACGCACGACCGTGTTCAGCATGTCCTCGACCTTCGAGGCCAGCATGATCTTCCGCTTTTCCCTTGTCTCAGCCTTGTCGAGTAGGGCGCGGAAGGTCAGCATCTCACCGAAGACGCTCGCTGTTTCGGCGAGCGTCAAAGGCGTCGGCGCCATCAGCGCGCCGTTGGGCGCCGCCAGCACCTGATGCACGCCATGACCGAGTTCGTGCGCCAGCGTCATCACGTCACGCGTCTTGCCGAGATAGTTCAGCAGGACGTAGGGGTGCGCGCTCGGCACGGTGGGATGCGCGAAGGCACCCGGCGCCTTGCCCGGCCGCGACGGCGCATCGATCCAGCCCAGGTCGAAGAACCGAGCGGCGATATCGGCGAGTTCCTCCGAGAAGGCGCCATAGGCGTCGAGCACGGTGGCCCGCGCTTCCTCCCAGGGAATCGGACGCGTATCGGCACTCGGCAGCGGCGCGTTGCGATCCCAGTGGTTCAGCTTCTCCATGCCGAGCCATTTCGCCTTCATCGCATAGTAGCGATGGGAAAGCCGCGGATAGGCGTCGCGCACAGCCGATACCAGCGCATCGACGACCTCACGCTCCACCCGGTTCGCAAGATGGCGGCTGTCCGCGACATCCTCGAAGCCGCGCCACCGGTCGGAGATGTCTTTGTCCTTGGCCAGCGTGTTGGTGATCAGGGTGAAGATGCCAAGGTTTTCCTTGAAGGTCCTCGCAAGCGCCTCCGAAGCGGCGCGGCGTTTCTCGCCATCACTGCTCTGCAGCAGGTTCAGCGTCGGCTCTATCGAAAGTTCTTGTCCGTCGACTTCGAAACGCAGGCCGGCGATTGTCTCGTCGAAAAGCCGGTTCCAGGCGGCTCTGCCCGTCACATGCTTTTCGTGGAAGAGCCTCTCGATCTGATCGTCGAGCTGATAAGGCCGCTCCTTGCGTATATCGGCGAGCCAGGGCTTGTAGCGCGCGAGTGCCGGCGCTTCCGCCGCCCTGTCCAGTGTCTCGTCCGCGATCCGGTTCAGTTCGAGCGTGAAGAAAATCAGGTGGGTGCTGGCATCGGTCAGCCGATCCTGTATGTCACCATAGAATTTCTGCCTTTTCGGGTCGGTGGTGTTGCCCGCGTAGACAAGGCCCGCGAAGGATGCGAGCCGGCCCATCAGATCGTCGATCTTTTCGTAGGCCATGACCGCGTCCGCGAGTTCAGCTCCGGAGCGCTCGGCGATGGCGGCGAGATTTCCCTTGTAGCGTTCCTCGAAAGCGCGCGCGTCCGCTTCCACTTTCGCGAGATCGCGCCCGACTTCCGGCGCGTCCATGGCCGAATAGAGATCGGCAAGATTCCATTCCGGCAGATCACCCAGCGATTCGGCTGCTCCCGCCGTCTCGGCGGCACGGGCAATGGCATTCTCGGACAACGTCAACATCAAGACCCCGATTTTTCCGGTGCATAGTGCAAACAACTATCTTGGTCATGCCGGCAGGGAGCGCAAGGGCATGCAGCCCCCATCAATCCCTCGGCAAACGGATGTGACCCCGATCCATGGACGATTTGTTTACTCGGCGCCAGCTAGGCTGACCCGGATTGGCACAGATTCCCGGGACCGAGGCGCAAGGCATGGATCAAATCAGCGGCAGGATACTCGTTGTCGATGACGATCCCATCCAGCGGCGCCTGCTGGAAGAGGCTGCCAAGCGTTTCGGCTACCGCGTGAGGACGGCCGAAAACGGCCTGGAAGCGCTCAACATCATGTCAGGCCCGGAAGGTGGCGACATCGATGTGATGATCCTCGACCTCGTTATGCCCGAGCTTGACGGAATGGGGGTCATCACGAAGCTGCGTGAAAGCCGTATCGGCGTACCGATCATCGTCCAGACGGCCCACGCGGGTATCGAAACCGCGGTCAATGCGATCCGCGCCGGCGCCCAGGATTTCGTCGTCAAGCCGGTTTCCCCCGAGCGGCTGGAAGTTTCGGTGCGCAATCTGCTGCGGGCTTCCGCCCTTGAAGGCGAGATCACCCGCATCCGCAAGCAGACCGCCGGCACCTTCACCTTCGACGACATCGTCACGCGCTCCGAAGCCATGGAGCGGGTGCTCAGGGTGGGACGCCGGGCGGCGACGTCGCAGATCCCGATCCTGATCGAAGGCGAATCGGGCGTCGGCAAGGAACTGGTCGCCCGTGCCATCCAGGGCACCAGCGACAGGAGGGCACGTCCCTTCGTGACGGTGAACTGCGGTGCCATACCCGAGCATCTGGTTGAATCGATTCTCTTCGGCCATGAAAAGGGGGCCTTTACGGGAGCGGTGGAGAAACACACAGGCAAGTTCCAGGAAGCGCATGGCGGCACGCTGTTTCTCGATGAGGTCGGCGAGCTGCCGCTCGATATCCAGGTGAAGCTGCTGCGCGCCCTCCAGGAGGGCGAGATCGATCCGATCGGCGCCCGCCGGCCGGCGCGGATCGACTTCCGCCTGATTTCGGCGACAAATCGCCGGCTGATAGATCTCGTGAAGGAAGGCCGCTTCCGCGAAGACCTTTACTACCGCCTCAATGTCTTCCCGATATGGCTGCCGCCGCTGCGCGACCGGATCGAGGACATTCCGGACCTCCTGCGCCATTTCCTTGCCCGTTTCGCCGCTGAGGAGGGCAAGCCACAAGTGCGCTCGGTCGCACCGGATGCCATGAACATGCTGATGGCCTATCACTGGCCGGGCAATATCAGGCAGCTGGAGAACGCTGTCTTTCGCGCCGTGGTCCTGTGCGACGGCGATCATTTGCAGGTCGAGGACTTTCCGCAGATCGCGTCGGCGCTGGAGCCGGGATCATCGCGCCATGCAGCCCCGGGCACTCCCGCGAGGCAGCCGATAGCTGAAACCCCGGCCGCAGAACTTGAGCGTCGAGAGGCCGCTGCAACGCCGGAACCGCCATCGGCAGCGGCTTCGGGCTTCTCCGCCTCGCTACCCCCCTTCGGCTTCATCCGAAGCCACGACGACGAGGGCCATATCCGCTCGCTCGCTACAATCGAAGAAGAGATGATTCGAGCGGCGATAGATCATTACAGCGGACGAATGACGGAAGTTGCCCGGCGCCTTGCGATCGGCCGTTCCACTCTCTATCGCAAGCTTAAGGACTATGGCCTCGAAGAAACCGCCGATCGGGATGCAGCAGAATGACGCACCCCACACATGACGTTACGGAATTGTTAAGGCACCGATTTCTTTAAGGAATGAACCGACTCGACTCTGGCGGTGGATAGTGGTTTCTATGCCACGGGCGCATTATTTCGAGAGGTGATGCGTATCTGCCACGATTTGCTCTCATTTTTGAATACGGTAAAAACTTCTTAACTCGGTGCCCGCTACAACCTTTTCTCGGGGGGTGGATGGGCCGGCCCTGAGCGGCCGGATAGTTAGCGAGACACGAACCTTGCTCGATGCGTATGTCCACAAGTTTCGAGACAGCGCCCGGTCGCTAGCGACTGCGGCGCTTTTGACTATCGGGGTCGGGCTTTTTGCCGCTAGCAGCGAGGCAGCCGCCGAAACGCGCTCGCTCAAGCTCTACAACACCCATACGCATGAACGGGTGGAGATCACCTTCAAGAAGAACGGCCGCTACGTGTCTTCCGGCCTGCGCGATCTGAACCGGTTTCTGCGCGACTGGCGGCGCAATGAAAGCACCCAGATGGATCCGAAGCTGTTCGATCTGATCTGGGAGGTCTACCAGAAGACGGGCACCAGCCAGCCGATCCATGTCGTCTCCGGCTATCGTTCTCCCGCCACGAACAACATGCTGCGCTCCCGTTCCCGCGGGGTGGCAAAAAACAGCCAGCACACCCGCGGCAAGGCGATGGATTTCTTCATCCCCGGTTTCGATCTGGCCAAGCTGCGCGCCCTCGGCCTGCGCAAGGAAGTCGGCGGCGTCGGCTTCTATCCGACATCCGGATCGCCATTTGTACATATGGATACCGGAAGCGTGCGCCACTGGCCGCGCATGACCCGTTCGCAGCTCGCCAAGGTTTTCCCGGACGGGGTCACGATCCACGTACCTTCCGACGGCAAGCCGATGCCGGGTTACCAGCAGGCCCTGGCTCGCCACAAGAAGGGAGGCCCGACACCGACGCTTGTCGCCTCCAACGACGAACCAAGCACAAAGGGCCAGAGCCTGACCAATGCGTCCCGCGATCAGGGAGGCATTATCCGCCCGAGTGGCGGCAATTCCTCCGGCAAGAGCTTCCTCGCCTCGCTCTTCTCGGGCGATGGTGAGGACGGCGAGGACAATGGTCCGGATACAGAAAGCGCTTCGGCTGAAGACACGAAAGTGCGCGTTGCTGCCGTCAGGCCCGAGACAGCCGATAATGGCGCACTCCCAGGCGTGAAGGCCGCGCAGGATCAGGCGGCCGGGCGGTCGAGCTCCGGCAAAGATGCCGCCGTCGCCATCGCAGCACCGCCCGTACCGATCCAGAAAGAGAATACGGCGGATGGCGAAGACGCCGCGCCGGCGGCCACGATCCTTGCCGGCGTCCTTCCCCGTTCCAAGCCTGCGAACCTGATTACCGTTGCCGAAGCGCCTGCGGCACCGGGCACGCTCGATGCACAAGCCCAGCGCCTGCGCACCGGCAAGCCGGCTATCGAAACGGCGGCAGACACGCTTGGCGGCTTCATCCAGACAGCGTCGGCGGCCCAGGAAATAACGCCAGTGGCAGCCGAGCGCTTCGAGCCGGCCTTCAGTTCCAGACCGCAGGTGAAACCCGAAGCCGTCCTGGCGCTTGCAGCTGCATCGCACGCGGCGATACCCCGGCCCGCGCCGGCCAATGGCGTCGATGCGATCGCTGCTGCAACTCAAGGCGATGTCGGCCGCAAGAAGGGCGGACAGGCCCCGCTCGGCAACGCCGTCCTCGCGTATGGCGCAGCGCCGACCACAACCGCAAGCCTTGGAGGAAGCACGGCTCCTTCCCTCACAGGACGAGCCGCGCAAAACGCCGCGCCGCAGTCGGCTCGACCGGCGGCGCGCACCGGTCCATCGCTGTCGGGCCAGGTCCCGATTGCACCGATCGATGACCCGCTGGCACAATTCGCAGCCTTGCCTGACAGGGCCGCTACCCCGGGCATCATGTCCGGCCGGGTTTCCGCCAAGGCGATGGCCTTTGCCTCTTTCAGCCACCCCAATCAGCGTCAGCTTGGCGAACTGCTGGCAACGGCCAACCGGATATTGCCGGTTCGCTTCGAGAAAGCCCGCAAGTGGCCGCTTGCCGACAGTTTCGAAGGCGAAGCCGTTGTCCTGCTGCCGGTGATGACTATCCGCTGAGAGATTGCAGATCCGGAAAATAAAAAACGGCCGCAAGGGCCGTTTTTTATTTCGGAGTATCGAATTGCCTAGCCCTCGCCGGCCGCACCGGCCATGCCGAGCGCGTGCATGTAGAGGTCGAGGACAGCTTCTTCCTCCTCGCGCTCATGAGGCTTTTTCTTTCTCAGCGAAATGACCTTGCGCAAGACCTTGATGTCGAAACCGGTACCCTTGGCCTCGGCATAAACATCCTTGATATCGTCCGATATCACCTTCTTTTCTTCTTCCAGCCGCTCGATGCGCTCCACGAAGGCACGCAGCTGATCGGCTGCCACTCCGTCTGGATTGGCCATTACGCTCTTTCTCCTGCTTCAAGAAATTTCCGAGGCCAAAGCCTCTCAATGATCCGGCTTGTTGTCCTCGAAGGCCGCCAGTTGCTCTTTGCTGGCGTCCGCCTGGTACTTCGCCTTCCACTCGCCATAGGGCATGCCGTAGACGATCTCTCTCGCTTCTTCCCTGTCCAATTCGAGCCCCTTGTCGCGCGCCGCGTCCTGATACCAGTTCGAGAGGCAATTGCGGCAAAAGCCAGCGAGGTTCATCAGGTCGATATTCTGAACGTCCGTACGGTTGCGCAGATGCGACAGCAACCGCCGGAATGCGGCAGCTTCAAGCTCGATCTGCGTCTTCTCGTCAATTTCGGTCACTGGTCATCGCTCCGCTGAAACGATCTTCACACCCGACTGTCGGCACGAGAGCCGAAATGCTCGATACGATGCAACTCCTGCAGTCTCAGCAGTCGCTGCAGAATAGGGGTCAGCCGGTCGGCCCAGGCTTCGACGCCCTTGCGCTCGCCGATCAGGTCCTGCCTGACTTCCAGAAGCGCATGCGGCAACCCGCGCACCGTGCCATGCCTGTACATGCAGTCGTTCTTCAGACAACCGTCATAGGGTTCGTTGTCACCGACGACAAGCTCCGCGTCCTCTTTCAACGCTTCCAGCAGCGCTACAGGAAAGCGCGGGTCGCGATCCCACAGGACACCGGCGTGCCAGGGGCGCGGCACACTTCGCCAGACCGGCGTGTAGGAATGCACTGACAAAAGCGCGGGGACCCTTCCCGCCTCGAGATGGACGTCAATCAGCCGATCGATCTCGGCATGATATGGCTTGTGGAAGCGCTGCAACCGCGCACTGCGCTCGGCTTCATCCACGCGGGCGTTGCCCGGCACCACTGCCCCGTCGGACAATCGCATCACCAGCGTAGGATCGTCCTCGCCCCGATTCGGATCGATCAGCAGGCGCGAATAGGTCGTCATCACGGCCGGGGCATCGAAGCGCTCCGCCAGAAGCAGCGTAAGGTCCCGTACGCCGATGTCATATCCGATATGGCGCTCGAATTCCGACTGCGGCAGGCCAAGATCGCCGTAGTCCGACGGCATTGCATTAGAGGCATGGTCGCAGATCAGGATGAGCCCGCTTTCCAGGCTGCCTGGCCGCGTTTCGAAGACCGCGGTATCGGGCGAGGCGGCGGAGGTAAAGGCTTTTGGCATGTTTTCGATCGTCACCTTCGGGCGCTCGCGGCGGCGCCAAATCGGTCTATCCCTTGGAAAGAGCGCCGGCTGTTGATCAGATTGCGCTTGACCGGGCAGCGTGCTTGAAGTGAGCGTTACGAATAAACGAGCTTTGCCTCCGGACCAACCGTCTTTGATGTCTTCTCCGCCGAGTTCTTCCGCGCCGGCTTCGGTCGATCCGCAAGTCGCGCTTGCCCTTGCCGCCCTTGTCGGCGGTGCGATCGCCATGGGCGTCTCGCCGGTTTTCGTCCGCTTTGCCGAAGTCGGTCCGTTCGCCAGCGCGTTCTGGCGCGTTGCCCTGTCGCTGCCGCTGCTTGCCGTGTGGGCTAGACTGGAACTGCGGGATGGCAAGCCGGCAGCCCCGTGGAATCGCGCGACCGTTATCGCGGGGGCCGTGTTTGCCGGCGACCTGTTCTTCTGGCACCTCGGCATCCTCAACACCACGATCGCCAACGCGACTTTCCTTGCCACCATGGCGCCGCTCTGGGTGATGCTCGGATCCGGCGCGCTGATCCGCGAACCTGTCACGCGATCGATGGTGATCGGGCTTGGGCTGTGCCTTTTGGGCGCTGGCGCTCTTGTCGGATCAAGTCTCGGTTTCGCGCCCGAACGGCTGGCCGGCGACGCCTATGGCTTCCTGACATCGATATTCTTCGGCGGCTATTTTCTCGCCATGCGCTTTGCCCGACGCGGCGAAGGTGCCAGTACTCCCGGGCTGCTGCTTTATCGCTCCACGATCATCACCGCCATCGTGTTGTTCTTCGTCGCTCTCGCGCTCGACGACGGCTTCCTGCCGAACAGCTGGAAGGGGGTCGCGGCGCTCGTGGCAATTGCCTTTTTCAGCCAGACCGCCGGCCAGGGCCTTCTGACCTTTGCGCTTGGTCATCTGTCGGCCGGCTTTTCCGCGCTTGTCATCTTCCTGGAAGCGATTGCCGCAGCCGCAGCCGGCTGGCTGCTTCTTGGCGAAGCTCTTTCCGGTTTGCAGGCACTGGGTGGATTGGTGATTCTCGCCGGCATATTCGTAGCCCGTCCGCGATCACGCATGCGGGCGCGAACCTCTGCCTCCCAAACAGGCTCGCTTGGCACTCCGCAGGCGTCCGGCGACTGATCGGAAGGGTTGGATATCTGTCGATGTCATTGCTTTTTGCCGTATTTTCGTCGCGATACGACAGTAGCGCTGTCTACGCAGGCGCAGAGTGGCAGAATTCCGCCAACCTTACATTGACCAATGCGAACGCACATCACCCGGTCGTGATTGACAATCCTGTCAGCACTCAGCAATAAGATTTCTCGCGAAAGCCGTGGCACGAGTGACCGAATGATGAATAATGGCGATGAACGCCAAGACACGGCAGTAGACGGACTGATGAAATTTTCAGCATCTGCTGCTGCCGCGATAATTATATCACTGGTCTTCATCGCGTCCTCCAGCTCTGATGCGAAGGCTGACCTGCGCCTTTGCAACAAGACCGAGAGCCAGGTCGGCGTTGCTATCGGATATAGGGAGAAGGCCGACTGGGTGACGGAAGGTTGGTGGAACTTGCCCGCCAACAGCTGTGAGACACTGGTGCCCGGCCGGCTCGTATCACGCTATTACTATATCTATGCCGTCGATTACGACCAGTTCGGCGAATGGGGCGGACGCGCCTATATGTGTACGCGCGAAAAGGAATTTACCATTCAAGGCATTGAGGACTGCGTCGCTCGCGGATATGAACGGACAGGTTTTTTTGAAATCGATACCGGCGAGCAATCGAGTTGGACCGTCCAGCTGACCGAACCGGTACAGGAAGGAACAGGTGGGCGATGAGGCGGAACAGACGGGTCAAGATCCTGGCAACTTTGGGCCCGTCGTCTTCCGATCAAGAGACGATCGAGAAGCTCTATCGCGCAGGTGCCGACGTCTTCCGCATCAACATGAGCCACACCGATCACGCGTTGCTGAATACGCTGGTCGGACGCATCCGTGCCGTTGAAGAATCCGTCGGCCGGCCGATCGGCATCCTTGCGGACCTGCAGGGGCCAAAGCTGCGTGTCGGTACCTTCGCCGATGGCTCGGTCATGCTGGAAAACGGCGCTCCGTTTATCCTCGATGCCGACGCCGCGCCTGGCACCATCGACCGGGTCCACCTGCCTCATCGCGAAATACTGGAAGCCCTGCAGCCCGGTCACCGCCTGTTGCTCGACGACGGCAAGATCCGCCTGGTCGTCCAGCAGGCAAGTGCGACGAGGGCGAACTGCATTGTCGAAGTGGGCGGCAAGCTTTCCAACCGCAAGGGCGTCAGCGTTCCGGATACCGAGATCCCCGTTGGCGCGCTTACGCCGAAGGATCGCAAGGATCTCGAGGCCGCGCTCGACGCGAAGGTCGACTGGATCGCGCTTTCCTTCATCCAGCGACCCGACGACCTTGCCGAGGTCCGCAAGATTACCCGCGGTCGCGCAGGTGTCCTGGCAAAGATCGAAAAGCCGCAGGCCATCGACCGCCTTCCCGAAATCCTGGAACTCTCGGACGCCCTGATGGTGGCACGCGGCGACCTGGGCGTCGAAATGCCGCTTGAGCGCGTTCCGGGCCTGCAAAAGCAGATCACGCGGGCTGCGCGCAGGGCCGGCAAGCCGGTCGTCGTCGCCACCCAGATGCTGGAATCGATGATTTCAGCTCCTGTTCCGACGCGTGCCGAAGTGTCCGACGTGGCCACGGCCGTCTTCGAAGGCGCGGATGCCGTGATGTTGTCGGCGGAGTCGGCAGCTGGCGAGTTCCCCGTCGAAGCGGTCGAGACGATGGACCGCATCGCGCAGGAAGTGGAGCGCGATCCGAATTACAGGGCGATCATCCACGCCCAGCGCGCCGAGCCTGAGGCAACCGGCGCCGATGCCATCTCCGCTGCTGCCCGGCAGATCGCCGAGACGCTGAGCCTCGCCGCCGTGGTTTGCTACACCTCCTCGGGCGCCACGGGCCTGCGCGCGTCGCGCGAGAGACCGTCGGTGCCGGTCATCGCGCTTTCCCCGGTCGTTGGGACTGCGCGCCGCCTGTCCCTTGCCTGGGGCCTGCATTGCGTTGTCAGTGAAGATGCCCATGACGAGGAAGACATGGTCGATCGCGCCTGCCGCATCTCCTATTCGGAGCATTTCGCGAAGCCCGGCCAGCGCATCATCATCACCGCTGGCGTCCCCTTCGGCACGCCGGGTTCGACCAACATGCTGCGGATCGCATTCGTGGGAAGCGACGGCCGGGGCGGCATCTGACCTCTTCCGATCGGCGCAATCCGGCGGCGGCAGCCTTGGTAGGGCTCACGCGGCCGGTTCGGATGCCTGCACAAGCTCCTTGCGCTCCGGAGTCCGCGATCTTTCCACGACGTCCTCAATGGCGGCGACCACTTCGGCGGTACGGCTGTGATGAGGCATATGCCCGGCTCCTGGCAATTCCCGCAGTTCGGCATGGGGAAGATCTCTGGCAAGGCCAGCCGAATGGATATGGGCATAGACGATCCCGTCACGATCGCCAGTCAATACGATCGCGGGCACCGGTATTGAGGGATATTGCCGGGCGGCCTCGCTCACATGCGCGTGGAGCCTCGTCACGTCCCGCGCATTGGCCCGGAACGTTTCCGGCCTGAACAGAAGTGGCAGAGCAATCTTCTCCAAATAATCCGGAGGCGCTTTGTCGGGTGCGAAGACCGAGTCGATGGTGCGCGGCGCCAGGAGTTCGCCCACCGGCAAGGTCAGGGTCCGGGTAAAGAGCTTGCCGATGAAAGGCGCCGCCGCGACTTCGTAGTACCAGGTAACGCCACCTTCCCAGGGATGTGTGGCCGGCGCCACGAAGACGATGCCTTTGACGATATCAAAATGATTAAGGCCCAGCTCCACCGCAACGGATCCGCCCCAGGAATGCCCCACCGCGACGACGTGGTCGGCTCCAAGTTTCCGCAGCAACTCCGCGACAAGGCCTGCCTGCAGGCGCGGTGAATGCGCCTTTTCGCCACCACGGTCGGAGAAGCCATGCCCTGGCCGATCGACGAAGACCAGCCGGTATCGGTCGCCAAGGGCATCGGAAAAGGCAAGCTTCTGATCGAGAAGATTTCCGCTGGCCCCATGCAGGAATACCAGCGTCGGATCGCCGGTCCGCCATCCGTCCGGAACCATGTCGACCACATGAAGCCGCACGCCGGCGACATCGTGGAACTGGCCGGAGGGCTCAAATTCCGCCTGAATATGCCGGCGACGGTATTCGGTATAAAGGGCGGCCGCGAAAAGCGCCGCCGCAAGCAAGACTGTAAAGCTGACGACGGCCGTCTTCATATCTTTGCCCTGCGGTCGCCGGTTCGAGCGCCTCTCAGATCGGCTGACCGGCAGTTTCCTTTTCCAGATCCTCTACCGCTTTACGGGCATTCGGGCTGTTTGGATTGAGTTCCAGCACCCGCTTGAAGGCCTGGAGGGCGTCGCTCGGCCGCTCGAGGCGGCGCATGATGATTGCAAAGCCGGAGATTGCGCCCCAGTGGCGCGGCTCAAGGGACAAGGTTTTTTCGATATCGATCAACGATCGGCCGAAATCCTCCTGGAGGTAGAAGATCGTCGCGCGCCTGTTCCATCCCTCCGCATAGTCCGGCGCGAGGACGGTGACGGTGTCGAGAAGATCAAGCGCAAGGCCATAATTCTTCGCTTCCATAGCCGCGGCGGAGCGCGCCATCAACAGATCGATGGTCGGGCTCCCGGACCTGAGCCAGATCAGCTGAATCTTGGTTGCAATGCCTTGTGCGGCCTTGTCGTCTGTCGTCGCCTGCAGTTCGGCAAAGAGCTTGTCCAGCTCCTTTTCCGCCGACTGCTCCGGCTCCAGGGCAGGCGCCGGGTCCGTAATCGCGTCGTTTTCCGGAGGCGCGGGCAGATCCTCGAGCGAAGGAGGACTAAGCTCGGGCGGAAGCAGTTGGTCCTGCGCCATACCGGGATTGATCGGGAGGGCCAGGCAGCCGAGCAGTGACAGAAGAGTTGAAAACGCAAGAAACCGTCGCATCGGAAGGATTATGGCCTCCACGATGCGGCGGTCAAGCATGCTCAAAAAGACTTGAGGAAGACGTGCACTCTTCACTCGGCGCCCGACGGCAAATGCCGGACGAGAGCGATCAGCCCTGGCGAGCCTTGAAGCGCGGATTCTTCTTGTTGATGATGTAGATACGGCCCTTGCGGCGAACCATGCGGTTCTCGCGGTGCCGGCCCATCAGCGACTTGAGCGAGTTCTTGATCTTCATGTCACACGTCCCCGGATCGGGCTGGGAGCCATGGCCGCCTCTGGCTACCCCTGGCATCCGTTAAACGAAGCGGGCGCCGAGGCGCCCAAGTGATCCAGCCCGGGGATCGTTCGCGCAACGACAAGGCTGCTGCGTCTCGCTCCGTTTCCAGGCAGGTTGCGAAGCTTCACCTGAGCGAAGTTTCGCGAAAATGGTGGGCGTGACAGGGATTGAACCTGTGACCCCTACGATGTCAACGTAGTGCTCTCCCGCTGAGCTACACGCCCGAAACTCGTTCGGATCGCGGCGCAACCGCCGCAGTGGCAAGCGATATAACGGGCTTCAGCACGGCACGCAAGCCCTCTTGCCAAACTTCTTCAGCCTTTGCGAGCGACCTGCGGGAGCGGTGGAAAACATCTCCCGCCGGGTCTTGCCGCCAGCGGATATCAGGCCGCGAGCATCCGCTCCACTTCCTGCACCAGGTCGCGCAGATGAAAGGGTTTCGACAGCACCTTGGCATCCTTTGGCGCATTGGAGTCCGGATTGAGAGCCACGGCCGCAAATCCCGTAATGAACATGACCTTCAGGTCCGGATCGAGTTGCGTCGCCCGCCGCGCCAGCTCGATGCCATCCATCTCAGGCATCACGATATCCGTCAGGAGCAGCGAAAAGGGCTCCTCGCGAAGGCGTTCATAGGCGCTTTTGCCGTTATCGAAAGAGACGACATCGTAGCCGGCATTCTGCAGCGCCTTGGCCAGAAACCGGCGCATGTCATTATCATCTTCCGCCAGAAGGATCCGTGCCATCCTGATTTCCATTTCCCGATGCGTGCCTGATGGTCCCGCTTCCCATTTTGGCACAGACTCACTTAGTCTTATAAGGCCGCAACACCGTAAACATCCAGTGAAGCGCGTTTGGCTGTGGACATTGGGGCGGCGAAGCAGGCACACTTCTGTTTCGCGGCGGGCAGCGCCTTCCCGATAGGATGACAAGCGGTCGGCAAGAAGCAGAGAGGAAGGCGGGACGAGGCGAAATGAAGGTTGTCACCGGCTTTGAAGATACGCCCGCCTACGAAATTCTCGCTCCGTCCCGATTGCGGCTGCCTTTCGTTTTCAATTCTCCTCATTCCGGACGCTGTTATCCGCTGAACTTCCTCAATGCGTCGAAGCTGGAGGCACCGGCAATCCGACGTTCGGAAGATGCCTATGTCGACGAGTTGTTCATGCCCGCCGTCGCCAGGGGCGCTCCCCTGGTGCGGGCGCATTTTCCCCGCGCCTTCCTCGACGTGAACCGCGAACCTTACGAACTCGACCCCAAGATGTTCGAGGATCGGTTGCCGGCTTATGCCAACATACGCTCGATCCGCGTTGCGGGAGGGCTCGGAACGATCGCCCGCATCGTGGGCGAGGCGCAGGAGATCTATCGCGGCCGGCTGTGCATCAATGAAGTGCTGTCGCGCATCGAGACGATCTACAAGCCTTATCACCGCACGCTGCGCAGGCTTCTCGCTGAAACGCACGTGACCTTCGGCTACGCGGTGCTGATAGATTGCCATTCCATGCCGTCGACGATCCGCAATGCCGATGGAGGACGGCGGCCTGATTTCATTCTCGGCGACCGCTATGGCACAAGCTGCTCGGCCTCGCTTGTCGATGCGGCCTTTGAGAGCCTGAACGCCATGGGTTATGCGGTCAGCCGCAACAAGCCTTATGCGGGCGGCTTCATCACGGAGCATTACGGACGCCCCGCCAAAGGGCTGCACGCCCTTCAGATCGAGGTCAATCGCGGCCTCTACATGGACGAGCAATCGATGGAAAAAAGCGAGGGCTTTCAGCGACTTGCCAATGACATCGCCTGCTTCGTAGCCGAGTTCACAAGCCTGCCGGCCTCGGGCATGGATCTCGGCGCCATTGCAGCGGAATAGCCTCTTCCCGGCCAAGCCCCAAAAAAAGAGGCCGCACTCTTTCGAGGCGGCCCGAGTCTAGGGAGGAAACGCCCAAGGAGGGCGGCGCTCAGACGCAAAGCGTCATATCGCGCTGCAATAATCTCTCATCGCACTGCACAAAGGTCAAGTGGATTTCAAAACAACCGCGTTAGAGTGGTAAATATACCACATGATTGCGCGCAAAAATGTTGAAATTGCCACACATTCGAAGTGGAATAACCCGCAAGGTGGCGACTGCACAGCGAATCGACGCACTTGCGGCGATCCGATTGCCTTTTCGCTGGGTCGTGGCTATCGAAACATCTTCCGCCTCTCACTCCGGGCAGGGAACGCCCTGCCCTCATGAAAAGCTCGATGAATGGCTGACCGCACCGATCTCACCGCATTCATGCATGACCTTGCCGACGCTGCGACGGCAGCGATCATGCCGCATTTCCGGGCAGCAGTGGACGTGGAGAACAAGGAGGCCAAGGGCTTCGATCCGGTGACGATTGCCGATCGCGCGGGCGAAGAAGCAATGCGCGACCTGATATTGAAGACCTATCCGAGCCACGGTGTCCTGGGTGAGGAACACGGCAACCATCAACTCGATGCGTCTCATATCTGGGTGCTCGACCCGATCGACGGAACCCGGGCCTTCATCACCGGCCTGCCGACCTGGGGCACGCTGATTGGCCTCAACGAGAACGGGCGGGCAAGCCTGGGCATGATGGCGCAGCCATTTATCGGCGAGCGTTTCCATGGCGATGGCAAGGAAGCCTGGCTGCAGTTCCAGGGCGCCCGGCGCCAACTCCGCACGAGAGCGTGCAGCCGGATCGAGGACGCGCTGATGTGCACCACGGACCCCCGCCTGTTCATGGGCGGCGAGCAGCCGGTCTTCAAGCGCATCGAGCAGGCGACGCGAAACACGCGCTACGGGACGGATTGTTACGGCTTCAGCATGGTCGCGGCCGGCCAGGTCGACCTGGTCATCGAGACGGGGCTGAAACCCTATGACATCGTTGCCCTCATCCCGATCATCGAAGGCGCGGGCGGTGTCGTGACCGACTGGAGCGGCGGCCGCGCGGAACAGGGCGGACAAGTGGTAGCCTCCGGCGACCCGCGTCTGCATGAGAAGGTGCTGCGCGAATTGGCAACGGCCTGACAAGCCGGAAAATTCAGACGCGCTTGGCGAGTTCTTCCTGCAAGGAGCGGATCGCCTCCTCATTGCGTTTGTAGAAGACGCTCTGCTTGATCCGCTTCGGCCGCACAAGGTTGGCGCCCGCCAGCATCTTCATGTGCACGCTCGCACTCGGCTGGCTGAGGCCGAGCTTTGCGGTAATGAAATTCACGCAAACTCCATCCTCGACCAGATCCCCATCCCGCTGCGGCGGGAAATGAGCGCGTGGATCGCGAAGCCATTCCATGATCTGCAGTCGCACAGGACTCGACAGAGCCTTGAGCGCAGCGGTGATTGACTCCTCATCCTCCATTATATAATCACCATCCTATATAATATAATTCCTATATAGGTGATGCTCTATATAGGAGCTTGTTCCACCAATTCCAGTGGCAGGCTCAACGTCTTTTCGGTGAGATCCTACTCGTGAGCACCAATACGATGCGACAGGGCATACCCCATGTCGATGACTTCATCCACCTCAACAACGCTGCGGGCTCTCTTGCGGATCAGCGAGTTCATGACGCCATCAAAGCCCATCTCGAGCTAGAGGCGAGAAGCGGCTCGACGGAGGCGATGAATGCGGTTTCCAGCAAACTGGAGCAGCTCTACTCCGCCGTTGCGGCGTTCGTCGGTGGCACCGCTGATCAGATGCTTGTTGCCGACAGCCATACCAATGCCTGGCAGAGGCCTTTTCTCGCCGTCGACCTGAAACCCGGCGATGTCGTGCTCGTGGGATCGTCAGAGTGGGGCGGCAACCTTTCGATGATCCATCACACCTGCCGACGCACAGGAGCAAGCTATAAGGTCGTTCCGGATGATGCGTCGGGGCGCATGGATCTGCGGACATTCGAATCCGCACTGAAGGATAAGCGGGTCAAGCTCGTCTGCACCACCTGGGTTGCGGCGACTTCCGGGCAAGTCAACCCGGTCGAAGAAATCGGCGAGTTGATGCGGCAGACCGAAGCGCTTCATTTCGTCGACGGAGCACAGGCGATCGGCCAATTCCCTGTCGACATCCGCAACCTTAATTGCGACCTCTTGACCGTAAGCGCGCGCAAGTTCGTGCGCGGCCCGCGCGGGACGGGCTTCGCCTGGATCAGCAAGCGGTTTCTTAACGAATACAAACCGCTTGGCGTAGACCAGTTTGCGGCTCCCTGGGAAAACGATGCTCCGCATCTGCGCGGTGATGCGCGACGCTTCGAAACCGGGGAAAGCAACTACGCAGCCAGGCTTGGCCTCCTGTCGGCGCTTGAGCTGATCCTCACACGAGATATTTCGGCCGATTTCACAGTAATCAAGGAATTGGCCGCGCAAGCCCGGGCAAGGCTTTCGAGTACCGAAGGCATAACGGTGCTTGAGGGCAACGAAGGCTCTTGCGGGCTGGTTACCTTCCTGGCGGACGGCGTGGCTCCGGCCAAAATTGCCGCCGACCTCAGGCAAAGTCGCATAAACATTTCAGCGCCAACGACACGCTATGGACCTCTCTACATGGCCGCCCGTGGCTGGAACGCGATCAATCGGCTCTCTCCGCACGCCTTCAACACGGCGGATGAAATCGACAAGGCCTGCGATGCCATCGCGACCTCCGTCAAATCCTGAAACCGAGGAGCCTCCAATGGCACCAGACGAAATCATCGTTGCCTGGAAAGGACATATCCGCATGTCGCGCGAACCGGCCGAAGTCATCGTTAAAGTCGATGGCGTCGAGATCGCCCGCAGCAGGCGTGCGATCCGCTTTTCGGAAGGTACACGAGCGGACGTCTTCTACATACCGATGACGGATGTCAGGCAGGAAGGCCATCTCGGTCCTTCCGAACTGAAAACGACCTGCAAATGGAAGGGACAGGCTTCCTACTTCACCGTGGCTGCCGCTGGCAACGTCCACGAAAACCTCATCTGGGCCTATCCGGACGCCTTTGATGAAGTGGCGCAAATCCGCGATTGCATTGCCTTCGATACGACAAACCCGTCCGTCGAAATGATGTTCCGACATCCATCGTGACGGAATCGCCCGACTTCATCGAGCGGCGAAAAAGGCATCCATCGCGGTCAGCGCCTGATCGCGATGGAAGTCCTTTTCCATCAGGATTTCGTGCCGCGCACCGGGCAATTCCACGAAGCGGGCGGAACGGGTACGGCGGGAAAAATGCTCGGTCGCACGGGTTGAAACGATACGGTCCTCGCCAGCTGCAATCATCAACACCGGCAGATTGAGCGAGGGGCCGAAGTCGGGCGCGTTGAACCGCTTGATCACCCGGCAGGCGGCCGCCAGCCAATCGATCGTCGGCGCTCCGATTTCCAATACGGGCGATGCATCCAGGATCTCGAAGGTCCGCGAAAAACGGCGCTCGTCCGATGTCAGGAAGTTTCCCTTGAAGGGCTCGCGGATCGACGGCTTGCCGCCAGGCACAAATGCTGTGCCCAATCCGATACTCGAAAGCGCGTGGGAAAGCGGCGAGATGATTGCCGGCGGCCAGCCCACCTTGCCAAGGCCGATCAGCGGCGAAGTGAGAACCGCCCTTTCGAAACGCGTGCGCAGACGCTCGGCGCCATAGAGCAGAACAGCGCCGCCGGTCGAATGGGCAAGCGCGTAGTGCGGGCCGGGCAGCTCGGCCAGCGAAATCTCGCTCAGGATCGTTTCCAGGTCACTCAGGTAGTCCGAGAAGTCGTCTATATGGCCACGGCGCGGATTGGTCAGCAGGCGATCGGAACCGCCCTGACCGCGCCAATCGAATGTGACGACCGCATAACCTCTTGCTCGCAGATCCTCGATCGTCTCGAAATATTTCTCGATGAATTCCGCCCGCCCCTGCAGCAGCGTGATGGTGCCTTTCAATGGCGTCGCCGAGGCTTTCCAGTATGCAAAGCGGATATGGGAACCGCCCGGGACCCGGCACGCACCGACGGTCGCCCCATCGGGAATCGGATTGCCGGGAAGATCAACAAGCTGCATGGACGGCCCTCGTTAACAGGGAAGCCCGCGATGGCGGATTCCTGCTGGTGATACAAGAGCCTGTAGTGGCGGACAACAGCCGAGGGAGCGGGCATCCTAATTCGATGCCCTCCCCTCATGCTCGACAATGGCGACAATTACCAGCCGCGCCCCCATCCATGACCATGGCCGCGACCGTAGCGAAGGAAGGTGCGCCCCAGTACCTCCCCGGAAAAGGCGTCGACGACAAGACGCACCGGGAGATCGCGACGCCCGGAGGCATGGACCACATAGACATTTCCGCGCGGACGGATATCGCGGATGTCCCGATAGCCCTGGCGATGCAGGCGGCGAGCAACCTGACGGGGAGCAAGGCGCTCCCAGCGGCGGCCATGATCGTGCCGGCCCGGCCCGCGCCAGTCGATCGTGATCGTGGAATTGCCGATGGCGATCCCCTTCTGCACTCCATGTGCGCTGGCGGCTTCGGCTGCGCCGACAGACATGACGATGGCAAGCGCAGCGGCAACAACAGACGACTTGAACATGATCTTCACTCCTCGCTGGACGCCGGCATGTCTCGCCGGCTGATGGAGAGGAGAATGCGCAATTGCCTTTGAACCAATCCGGAAGGCCGCGTTCATCTGCCGTTCAGCCACCAAGACGGCAGGCCTTGAAACCCTCCGGGCGAATTCCCAACTCTCGAAGTGCAGGCGCCAGCAGGGAATGAAGTCCCGGGCCTGCGGAAAAGGGCCATGCTCGTCCCGCCTGAACAGGGGGACTTATCGGGCCCGGATCAAACGAATGTTGCTCAACAGGAGGACATGTCATGCGTCATTTCGACTACAGCCCGCTTTACCGTTCCACCGTCGGCTTCGACCGTCTCTTTTCGCTGCTCGACGGCGTGAACAACGATGCCCCCGCCTATCCGCCCTACAATATCGAGCGGACCGGCGAGAACACCTATCGCATCACCATGGCCGTTGCCGGCTTCTCCGAGGCCGACCTCACGATCGAAGCCAAGGAAGGCACGCTCACGGTGAAAGGCGAGCGAGCGCAGGAAAAGGAAGAGCGGGAAGTGCTCTATCGCGGCATCGCGTCCCGTTCGTTCGAGCGGCGCTTCCAGCTTGCGGATTTCCTTGAGGTGAAGGGCGCGAGCCTCGAAAACGGCCTGCTCCATATCGACCTGTTGCGGGAGATCCCGGAAGCGATGAAGCCGCGCAAGATCGAAATTACTGCCGGCTCGTCCAATGCGCCGCAGATTGAAGGCAGTGTAAACTGACGTAGACTTCGACCCGCGAAGCCGCAAACAGCAAGCTGAAGACGATAGCGCGCTGCCCCACGCAGCGCGCTTTTTCACAAGAGCGCCAGAAAGGCGTCCACGTCTTCCCTGCTGGTACGGAAGCTGGCGACAAGCCGCACCATGCTTTCCCCTGCCTCCAGTCCGTCACTTGGCCATTCGTGCATGACGGCGCCCGCAGCCCGAAGCGCGGCTATCTTCTCGCTGGAGAAGACAGCAAAGACTTCATTTGCCTGCGGGGCGATTGCAAGCCTGCCGCTTTCGCTTACATGGATGCCATCGGCGAGCCTGGAAGCCATCGCATTGGCGTGGCGCGCCAAATCCAGCCAATGACCGTCGGCGAGATAGCCCTCGAATTGAGCTGCCGCGAAACGGTTTTTGGATAGATTCTGCCCTCCTCGCATTCTCAGATAACCGAATTGCGCCGCATCCTGCGGATTGAAGAACACCACCGCTTCCGCGCACCAGCAGCCGTTCTTGGTCGCGCCGAAGGACAAGACGTCGACGCCGGCCTTCCAGGTCATTTCCGCCGGGCTTATGTCGAGATGTGCCAACGCATTGGCAAAGCGCGCGCCATCCATGTGAAGCGGCAAGCCGCGGGACGCAGCAACTTCCTTGATCGCCCGGATTTCCTCGGGGCTGTAGATCGTACCGGCCTCAGTCGCCTGGGAAATAGTCACCGCAACCGGTTGGCCATGGTGCACGTCACCGGAGTCGTGTCTCGCAAGCGCCGCGCTCAGAGATTTCGGACTGAATTTGCCATGCGGGCCGGCAAGGGCGACAAGCTTTGCCCCACCCGAGAAGAACTCCGGCGCGCCGCACTCGTCGACGGCCACATGAGATTCGGCGTGACAGAAAATGGTGCCGCCCGGCTTCGCATAAGCCGACAGGGCCAGTGAATTCGCCGCCGTGCCGGTCGCCACGAAGAAGACCGCAACCTCCCTTTCGAAGAGATCGCAGAACCGTTGCGTCACGGCTTCGGTAAGCGGGTCGTTGCCGTAGGCGGGCGCGAAACCCGAGTTATGGCGCGTCAGGGCCGCCATCACGGCGTCCGACGCACCTGCCCAATTGTCGCTAGCGAATATCATGGCTCAAAGAGTTAGAAGACGCGCCGCGTCGTAGCAAGCGGGAAGCGGCTCAATACTGGCGCGCATACCACCAGCGGACGAGCAGGTAATCGAGCGAGATCTTGCCCGCGCCGCGCAACACCAGCACCAGCAGCAGGAATACCCAGAGCAGGCGCTGGTCCGCGATCAGGCCGGTGGGATCCCCGTCGAAGATCGTTCCGATGGTCGCCGCGTCGAGATGATGCCCCGTTATGTCCACATAGGTCATTGCGCCGACGAAGATGATGAAGCCGAGGCTTGCCGCCCGCGTGAAAACGCCCAGCACGATCATGACCGGCAGCAGGATCTCCGCCCAACTCCCGACAAGCACGACAAGGCCGTAGGGCATGAAGGGAATCTGGCTCGTATCGTAGCTGACGGCTTCCATCATTGCGGGGAGGATCTGTGCGTAGGCGCCCGCCGTCGGCTCGAACAAGCCGGCGATACCGGGTCCGAATTTGGTCAGCGCCGACCTCACGAAATAGACCAGAAGCACGGCGGCGAAGACGAACCTTGCCGCCAGGCCGAGAAGCCAGCCTTCCGTCATCCTTTGGATCACGCTGAAGAAGCCCATGTAGAGGCGGACGAAGAAGGAAATGACGAGGGTCATGGCGAGATGATTCTCCGTTCTGACGGAAAGAGATGGATTGCTGTAAGCCAGGAAGGATTCAGGCAGGAGGCAGAAGGCGCAGAAAGGCACCGGTAGAAAGGCACCGCTGCAGGCAGGACGCAAGATCGAAGCTGGCGGCGCCGTCGAATGCCGACGCGATTGCGCTTTCCAGCGCTTCGCCGGCCCCAAGCGCTGCCAGGAAAGCCGCTTCTCCCGGCGCCAGGCGCGTCACAATGACGTCCAGCGCCGGCCGGCTTACCAGCACGTCCTCGCCGCCGGCGGCGGAAAGGTTCGGCATGGCGCCACCAGAGCGATTCGCCTCGACGATCGTGGCGACCGGCCAGCGTGAACGGACGATCCGCGCGGACGGATGCAGGTCGATCCGCGTCGATCCGAGCCGCTCTTGCGGAACAGATCCAAGCTCGCCGGCATCAAGGGGAGTTGCGTCGGCCGCGTGATAGGCGTCCAGCCAGGCCCGCTCGAGACGGGCGGCGTCGCCGAGATAGGGATAATTGGCCAATGGCGGGAAGGCGTCGAGGAAATCGCCGAAGTCGCGGCCATAATCGGCCAGGATTGAAGAAGACGGCGGATGCCGGCGGATGAACTCACGCGCAAGTGCGGCGAAATATTCCTCGCCGACGAGCGCGGAGATCGCCGGAAAAATGGATTTCAGCGCCGCCGTGAGACTGACCGCCACGTTGTTGCGATAAACCGCGAAGCGCTTTTCCGCCGCCTTGCCATTCGGGCCGACCACGCCGGCCGGCACTGGATTGCCGGGTTGCAGCAAGGCTTCGGCGAACTCTTCCTGCAATTCAGGCGGACGCTGCATGTCGCCTGCTCCGCGACACGGACGCCATGATGGCCTCCGCGGCCTGTGCCTGTCCGTAAAGGACAGACCATTCGGGAACATCGTTGTCCCATTCCACCAGGGTCGGCACTTGGCCGACGCGCTCGATCACGCGTTCGTAGAGCGCCCAAACCGCCTCATCGACAGCCCGGTCATGCGCATCGATCAACAAAGGGCCGCCCTCATCGTCGGTGTCGGGCGCATGGCCGCCAAGATGGATTTCACCGACGGCCTCGAACGGAAAGGCATCAAGATAGGCTTCCGGAGAGGTCTGGTGATTGACCGCGGATACGTAGACATTGTTGACGTCAAGCAGCAGGCCGCAGCCGGTACGCGAGACCACTTCCCGCAGGAAATCGAGCTCGCTCATCGAACTCTGCTCGAAGGCGACATAGGTCGAGGGATTCTCCAGCAGCATCCGCCGGCCAAGCGCTTCCTGCACCTGGTCTATATGGTCACAGACCCGATCGAGCGTTTCCCGGTCGTAGGGAACGGGCAGCAGGTCGTTGTAATAGGCCGTGTCATGCGTCGACCAGGCGAGATGCTCGGAAAAGAGGCCGGGCTCGTATCGCTCCGCCACTTGCCTCAGGCGGGAGAGGTGCGCGCCGTCCAGCGGCCCCAGCGCGCCGATCGACAGGCCGACGCCGTGCAGGGAGATCGGATAGGCGTCGCGGATGGCCGACAGGTAAGCGTGCGGCGGCCCGCCGGCTCCCATATAGTTTTCGGCGTGGATCTCGAAGAAACCGATATCGGGCCGCTGATCCAGGATGGCGTGGTAATGTTCCGCCTTCAGGCCGACACCCGCCCTCGCGGGCAATCCAGCCTCGACAAGCCAAGCCCTGCCGTTACCTGCCATTCCCTGCTCCGTTCCGTCTGTTGTCAGGCGTCGCCGACGATGCTGCCTCACCACGAAGAATAACCGGAAGGCACACGGCTTGCGCCTCCCGGCTCCGGCGCAGGCCGGGCGAATGAACTTGCCGATCAGCCTTGCGGCAGATCCCGGTCGAGCGGCTCCAGCGAGCCCACGCGACCGTCCGGCAGTTCGATCGAGGCGCATGTTCCCTTCGGAACGAGCGTCCAGGCATTGCCCTGATAGTCGATCTTGGACGTGCCGGCGCAGGACGTGCCCGGCCCCGCAGCGCAATCGTTCTTGCCGGCGAGCGAGACGCCGTAGCACTTCTCTTTTGCCTCGGCCTGCGCTCCGGTCGGCGCGGCGATGCCGGCAAGTGCGGTTGCGACAGCGCCGGCAACAATGACTGCGGAAAGGGTCTTCTGGTTCATTCCGATCTCCTGTTCACTCGACTGCCGAGCGGAGAAGTTTTGCAACAAAGCGGACGACGGCAAGAAAATTACCTGACGTCATCGCCGCCTTGGACTTTGCCGGACTTGCCGCCTCAATAGGAAATCAAAGCGCCGTGACGGCATATCGATCCTTCTTTGACTTTTCCGTCATGACCTCTTTCGCCGGCAGGATCGGGACACGACGGACATTTTATTGCCCGCCGAAGAGCCGCGGGCGATCGAAAGTGACAATTCCGGCGCTCGGCACGAAAGAAATATATTATAAAGTACCCGGAAGCGACTTGCCCCTGTAAGGGAAATCTGGCATTGTTCGCGCGATTAGATAGGACAGGATTGCTGTCCTATCTTGAAGTCACCCGACAAATCCGTGAGGATGGCGCCACAGGGTACGGTTCCAGGAGGATCGCGACCGCGGCGAGCTGCCGGACGGAGATCGAGGGTGGGCCGGCGGCGGAATGGCACGATTTCTCCGGCGGCTTTATGCTTCGGCAATGGGAAGTGCGGGGTTTGGACGGTTGCGGTCGGCTTCCGATGCGCGGACGGACGCTTCGCCGGAGGCTCGAAAGTGAGGGCGCAATGAGCAGGATCGACAGGACGACGCAGGCGGGTGGGTTTGACGGGGTTTCCAAGACCGCGACCACGAAAACGCGCGGCGTTGCCGATCGAACCCGCCTTGCCGCCCGAAACGGCCTTTACAATCCATCCAAGGAACATGATGCCTGCGGCGTCGGCTTCATTGCCCATATGAAGGGCGAGCAGTCCCACCGCATCATCACGGACGGCCTGCGGATTCTCGAGAACCTGACGCATCGCGGCGCCGTCGGCGCCGATCCGCTGATGGGCGACGGTGCGGGCATGCTGACCCAGATCCCGCATGCCTTCTTCGCGGAGGAAGCGCGGGCGGCCGGGTTCGAGCTTCCCGAGCCGGGATCTTACGGCGTCGGCTTTCTTTTCCTGCCGCAGGACGACGCGCTGCGCGCGAAATGCGAAGCGATCGTCGAGCGGGTGATCGCCGCCGAAGGGCAGAAGCTGCTTGGCTGGCGCGACGTGCCGACCGACAATTCCTCCCTGTCCAAGTCGCCCGATATCGTGGCGACTGAGCCGCGCTCGCGGCAGGTGTTCATCGCCGCCGAGGGGTTAGCGGATCAGACGGCGTTCGAGCGGCGCCTGTACGTTCTTCGCAAGGTGATTTCCAACGCCATTCGCGCAGAGACGGACGCAACCAGCCACGGCTTCTACGTCGTCTCGCTGTCGAGCCGGACCATCGTCTACAAGGGCATGTTCCTCGCCTATCAGCTCGGCGCCTATTATCGCGACCTGACGGATCCGCGCTTCGCGTCCGCCCTGGCGCTCGTCCACCAGCGCTTTTCCACCAACACCTTCCCGTCCTGGGAACTGTCCCATCCCTACCGGATGGTCGCCCATAACGGCGAGATCAACACGCTGCGCGGCAACGTCAACTGGATGGCCGCCCGGCAGGCATCCGTTTCCTCGCCGCTGTTTGGCGGCGACATCGACAAGCTGTGGCCGATCTCCTACGAGGGGCAATCGGACACGGCCTGCTTCGACAATGCGCTCGAATTCCTTGTGCAGGGCGGTTACTCGCTGGCTCACGCCGCGATGATGCTCATCCCGGAAGCCTGGGCCGGCAACCCGCTGATGGACGAAAACCGCCGCTCCTTCTACGAGTATCATGCCGCGATCATGGAGCCGTGGGACGGCCCGGCGGCGGTCGCCTTCACGGACGGTCGCCAGATCGGCGCGACCCTCGACCGAAACGGCCTGCGTCCGGCACGCTACGTCGTGACCGACGACGACCTGGTCATCATGGCCTCGGAAGTCGGCGTCCTGCCGATCGCGGAAGAGAAGATCGTCCGCAAGTGGCGCCTGCAGCCGGGCAAGATGCTGCTCATCGACCTTGAAGAAGGGCGCATCATTTCCGACGACGAGATCAAGCGCCAGCTCTCCACGGCCAATCCCTACAAGGACTGGCTGCACCGCTCGCAGATCGTACTGGAGGATATGCCGGCCGTGCGCCAGCGCGCGCCGGTGGCGGCGGAAAGCCTGCTCGATCGCCAGCAGGCCTTCGGCTACACGCAGGAAGACATCAAGCTCCTGATGCAGCCGATGGCGACCGTCGGCCAGGAAGCCATCGGCTCGATGGGCACCGATACGCCGATCTCGGCGCTCTCAGACAAGTCGAAGCTGCTCTACACTTACTTCAAGCAGAATTTTGCCCAGGTGACGAACCCGCCGATCGACCCGATCCGCGAGGAACTCGTCATGAGCCTCGTCTCCTTCATCGGCCCGCGCCCGAACCTCTTCGACCTTGAGGGCATTTCCACCCACAAGCGTCTGGAAGTGCGCCAGCCGATCCTCACCAACGAAGACCTGGAAAAGATCCGCGCCATCGGGGACATTGCCGACAACCAGTTCTCCGCCAAGACGCTGGACATCACCTATTCCGCCGACAAGGGGGCCGACGGCATGGAGCCGGCGGTGAAGACCCTTTGCGAAAACGCGGAAAAGGCGGTGAAGAACGGCTATAACATCATCATCCTGTCCGACCGGCTGATCAGCCGCGCCCGTATCGCCATCCCGGCGCTGCTGGCCACGGCAGCGGTGCACAACTACCTGATCCGCAAGGGTCTTCGCACCTCGGTCGGTCTCGTCGTCGAGACGGGCGAAGCGCGCGAGGTGCATCATTTCTGCGTGCTTGCCGGCTATGGCGCGGAAGCGATCAACCCCTATCTCGCCTTCGAGACGCTCCTTGCGATGCATCAGGAGATGGAGTTCCCGGCCGAGGTCGACGAGCACGAAATCGTCCATCGCTACATCAAGTCGATCGACAAGGGCATCCTGAAGGTGATGTCCAAGATGGGCATCTCCACCTACCAGTCCTATTGCGGTGCCCAGATCTTCGACGCGGTCGGCCTGTCGAGCGCATTCGTCGAGAAATACTTCTTCGGTACGGCGACCACGATCGAGGGTATCGGCCTTGGCGAAGTGGCGGAAGAGACCGTCCTTCGCCATCAGACTGCTTTTTCCGACGTGCCGGTGCTGCGCCGTTCGCTTGAGGTCGGCGGCGAGTATGCCTATCGCATGCGCGGCGAAGACCACATGTGGACGCCGGACAATATCGCATTGCTCCAGCACGCGGTGCGCGCCAACCTGCCCGACACCTACCGGGAATATTCCCGCGAGGTGAACGAAGAGCAGGGACGCTATTCGATCCGCGGCCTTTTCCGCATCAAATCGGCGGAGGAGATCGGCAAGGCTCCCGTCTCCATCGACGAGGTGGAGCCTGCAGCCGATATCGTGAAGCGGTTCGCGACCGGCGCCATGTCCTTCGGCTCGATCTCGCGGGAGGCGCATACCACCCTGGCAATCGCCATGAACCGGATCGGCGGCAAGTCGAATACCGGTGAGGGCGGCGAGGAGGCGGAACGCTTCAAGCCGTTGCTCAACGGCTCGATGAATCCGGAGCGCTCGGCGATCAAGCAGGTTGCCTCCGGCCGCTTCGGCGTGACGACGGAATATCTCGTCAATTCCGATATGATCCAGATCAAGGTGGCGCAAGGTGCAAAGCCCGGCGAAGGCGGTCAGTTGCCCGGCCACAAGGTTGACGCGGTCATCGCCAAGGTGCGCCATTCCACGCCGGGCGTCGGCCTGATTTCGCCCCCGCCGCATCATGACATCTATTCCATCGAGGATCTGGCCCAGCTGATCTTCGACCTGAAGAACGTCAATTCCTCCGCCGATATTTCCGTGAAGCTCGTCTCGGAAGTCGGCGTGGGAACGGTTGCCGCTGGCGTTGCCAAGGCGCGCGCCGATCACATCACCATCTCCGGCTACGACGGGGGAACGGGCGCCTCGCCACTGACCTCCATCAAGCACGCCGGCAGCCCCTGGGAGATGGGTCTCGCCGAAACCCAGCAGACCCTGGTGCTGAACGGATTGCGGTCTCGCGTCGCCCTTCAGGTCGATGGCGGGCTGCGGACAGGCCGCGACGTCATCATCGGCGCGATGCTGGGCGCGGACGAGTTCGGCTTCGCCACCGCGCCGCTGATTGCGGCAGGCTGCCTGATGATGCGCAAGTGCCATCTCAATACCTGTCCGGTGGGCATCGCCACGCAGGACCCGGTCCTTCGCAAACGCTTCAAGGGCGCGCCCGAGCACGTCATCAACTTCTTCTTCTTCGTGGCGGAAGAAGTGCGCGAGCTGATGGCCAGCCTCGGCATCCGCAAGCTGGACGAATTGGTCGGCCGCTCCGACTATCTCGACAAGCAGGCGGCAATCGACCACTGGAAGGCGCGTGGCCTGGACTTCAGCCGCATCTTCTTCCGCCCGGAGGCGGAGGACAGCGAGATCCGCTGGACCGAGCTGCAGAAGCACCCGATCGACGACATTCTCGACCGCAGGCTGATCGCGAAAGCCGGGCCCGCGCTCGAAAGCAAGACGCCGGTCGTCATCGAGGAGGAGATCCGCAACATCGACCGCTCCGCCGGTGCGATGCTGTCGGGCGAGGTCGCCAGGCGCTTCGGCCACAAGGGCCTGAAGCCCGACACCATTACCGTGAAGCTGACCGGCACCGCCGGCCAGAGCTTCGGCGCCTTCGTGGCGCGCGGCGTGACGATGGACCTGGTCGGCGACGCCAACGACTATGTCGGCAAGGGCCTTGCCGGCGGGCGCGTGGTCATCCGGCCGAACCCGGCCTGTGCGGCCGATCCCGACTACTCGATCATCGCCGGCAATACCGTTCTCTACGGGGCAACCGAAGGCGAATGCTACATCCGCGGCATCGCGGGCGAGCGCTTCGCGGTCCGCAATTCCGGCGCCCTCGCCGTCGTGGAGGGTGTGGGCGATCACGGCTGCGAATATATGACCGGCGGCGTGGTGGTCGTGCTTGGCTGGACAGGCCGCAACTTCGCGGCCGGCATGTCGGGCGGTGTGGCCTATGTGCTGGACGAGGACGGCACGTTCCGCAATCGCTGCAATCTGGCGATGGTCGATATTGAGCCGGTGCCGGAAGAAGACGACCTTCTGGAGAAGCTCCATCACCATGGCGGCGATATCGAGCACAAGGGTCGCGTCGACCTGACGGCCGACATGTCGCGCCATGACGACGAGCGGCTCCGGCAGCTGATCTCGAACCACATCCGCTACACGGATTCGGCCTGGGCGAAGGAAATTCTCGCCAACTGGGAGACCTTCCGGCCGAAATTCGTGAAGGTGATGCCGGTCGAATATCGCCGGGCTCTCCGCGAGATGGAAGAAAAGCGCCTTGGCATGGCGGCGGCGGAATAAGGGGACGTAAGCTTTATGGGTAAGGTCACCGGATTTCTCGAAATCGACCGGCAGGATCAGAAGTATCAGCCGGCGTCCGACCGCATTCGCCATTTCCGCGAATTCACGCTGCCGCTCGCCGACAAGGACGTGGAGCGGCAGGCCGCGCGCTGCATGGATTGCGGCATCCCCTATTGCCACGGGCCGACGGGTTGCCCGGTCCATAACCAGATCCCGGACTGGAACGACCTCGTCTATAACGGCGACTGGGAACTGGCCGCGCGCAACCTGCATTCCACCAACAATTTCCCTGAATTCACCGGCCGCATCTGCCCCGCGCCCTGCGAGGAAGCCTGCACGCTGAACCTGGAGGACGTGCCGGTTGCCATCAAGACGGTCGAGCAGGCGATCGCCGACAAAGCCTGGGCCGAAGGCTGGATCAAGCCCGAGCCCGCGCGCGAGCGCACCGGCAAGACGGTTGCCGTCGTCGGCTCCGGCCCGGCCGGAATGGCGGCTGCCCAACAGCTCGCCCGCGCAGGCCATACCGTGCATGTCTACGAGCGGGAGCCGAAGGCGGGCGGCCTGCTTCGCTACGGCATTCCCGACTTCAAGATGGAAAAGCACTTTATCGACCGCCGCGTGAAGCAGATGGAGGGCGAAGGCGTCACCTTTCATTACGGCGTCAATGTCGGCGTCACGGTGACGATCGGGGAACTGCGCGAGCGTCACGACGCCGTGTTGCTCACGGCCGGCGCCGAGCGGCCGCGCGATCCGGGCCTGGGCGGCATGGATCTGCAGGGATGCCATTGGGCGATGCCCTTCCTGGTGCAGCAGAACCGCCGCGTCGGCGGCGAGGACGTTTCACGGGAAGCGCCGCTATGGGCCGGCGGCAAGCACGTGGTGGTGATCGGCGGCGGCGACACGGCATCGGACTGCATCGGCACCTCGTTCCGCCAGGGAGCCCTCTCCGTCACCCAGCTCGACATCCGCCCGATGCCGCCGCTGAAGGAAGACAAGCTGACAATCTGGCCCTACTGGCCGACGAAGTTCCGCACTTCCTCCTCGCAGGCGGAAGGCGCGGAGCGCGAATTCTCGGCCGCAACGCTTGAGATCGTGGGTGAGGACGGGCATGTGACGGGCGTCAAATGCGCCCGCGTCGATGAAAGGCGCAAGCCGATCCCGGGAACGGAATTCATCCTGCGCGCGGATCTGGTGCTGATCGCCATCGGTTTCGCCGGGCCCGATCAGACCACCTTCATCAAGGAGTTGGGCGACGGATTGAAGAGCGACGCCCGCACCAACATAGCCGCCAACACGGACGACTACATGACCTCCGTCGACAAGGTCTTCGCCGCCGGCGACATCCGCCGCGGTCAGTCGCTGGTCGTATGGGCGATCCGTGAGGGAAGGCAGGCGGCACGTTCCATCGACATCCAGCTCACCGGATCGTCGAACCTGCCGCGGTAAGATCCGCGGCGGTGTATGGTGTCACGGAAACGGCCTGAGAAATCCTCCGGCCGTTTCCTTGCTTTCACAATGGGTGCGAGGGTCACGCGGCCCGGATGTTCGACAGGAACCCGCTGACCTGTTGCTGAAGGTCGCCGGAAAGCGCCGCCAGTTCTCCGGACGCTTCCCGCATCAGTTCGGAAGCGGCCCGGGTCGTATCGGAAGTACGACTGAGTTCTTCCATGTTGGATGTGACGCTGCGCGTGCTCTGCGTTGCAAATTCCACGCTCTGGGAGATCTCGCCCGTTGCGGCCATCTGCTTCTGCACCGCGCCGAGGATCGTGTCGGAAATCTCGTTGATGCGCTCGATCGTCGCCGCAATCGTGCGGATCGCTTCGACTGCCTGATCGGCAACCGTCTGCACGGATGCCACCTGGCCCGCGATTTCTTCCGTCGCCTTGGAGGTCTGGCCGGCCAGGACCTTCACCTCGTTCGCGACGACGGCAAAGCCCTTGCCCATCTCGCCCGCGCGAGCCGCCTCGATCGTCGCATTGAGCGCAAGGAGGTTGGTCTGGTCGGCGATCTGATTGATCAACTCGACCACCTCGCCAATGGCTCTGCCGGACTCCGCCAGCCTGCCGACGATCGCATCCGTTGAGCGGGCCTCTTCGACGGCTTTGGACGCCATCTCCGCGGCCAGCCGCATTTCCCGGCCAATCTCGCCGATGGACGTTGCCATCGCCTCGGCGGCGTCCGAAGCCATTTCGACGGAACTGGAGGCTTCTACCGCAGCCTCGCTGGCATTTCCCGCAACCTGCGTCGAGGCGTTCACCGCCTTGCCCAGCGCATTGGCGTTGTCGCCGACCTTGCCCGCGGCACTCGCAAGCGTGCGCACCACGCCCATCACGGATGCTTCGAACCTGTCGGCGACTTCCTTCAGCGCTTCCTTTCGCTGCCCCTCCATCTGGCTCTGGTGGCGAAGCTGCATGCTTGCATCCTCTTCCGCCTTGCGGACGAGGTTGGCACGGAAATTCACGACCGAACGCGCGATCGAACCGATCTCGTCGCTCCTGTCGGCACCAGCGATCGCAACCTCGAGATCGCCTTCCGACAAGCGGTCGAGTCCCTTTTGCAGAGCGGACAACGGGCGCTTGATCCCGAGACCCAGATACACCGCACCCGCCAGGAACAACGCCCCGACCGGGAGGCAGACCAATGCGATCTGGACGACTTCCTCCAGAATCAATGAATCGATGTGGGACGAAGCCCGGGCGCCGGTCAGCAGGGCTGCCTGAGCCGGGTCGGACAGTCGCTCGGCGAGCAGTTCGCGAAACATGAACAGAGCGTAACCGCTGCCCGCCAGCATGATAACGGCGGCGCTTGCGACCATCACAAGAAACCGGCCGAGGATGGACATCGTCCACCGCACTTCACCCATTGTCCGTCCCCATGTGCACAGAACGGAGCTATTTGAATTCTTAATAGTGAATATTAAGTAGCTTTGATCCCGCGATGCCCAATTTTCCGGGCTTTCCGGCAAATGTCGCGGTTCAGCGCAGCCGGTAATCGTCGATACGGCCAATCACCGGCGCCAAAGCTTCGCCTTTCACGATCAAGCGGTGCTGGACGGTGTCCGCCACGGGGGGCGGCAAACCTTCCTCGCCGCCGGCAAGCTCGGTTTCCGGCGATGTGGTGCGGCCGGTGAGCACGATGAAATTCGGATCATCCTCCACGCCATCGAAAGCGAAGGCACCGGATGGACCGATGACACGGGCAATTTCTCGCTCGCAGAAGAACGCTACCTTGCGATTGCCGGGCCAGGTGAAGCCGACGCCGCTCTTCGGCCGCAGCTGGCGCCGCGTTCCCTCCACATCCGGCCCGTACGACGTGTATTTGCCGTCCTCCCCCATGAAGACGTCCCAGATATCGACGAATATGCCGTCGGCCGCCTCCACCCGCGCCTTGGTCAGTTCGTTGAGATAAACGAGATTGACGCGGTTCTGCGGCCCCTTGGTCGGCGGCAGGCTTACCCAGATGAGAGGGCGTTTCTGGAAGCGGACCGCCTTGGCAAGCTTGTCGATGCGCCGCTTATAGGCCTCCTCCCAGGCGGGTGTCTTGAATTCGAGCGTCGCGCCGCCTTCCACGAGATCGCGGGCATCGCCCGCGCCGGTGAAGATCACCACGACCGAGATGTCCCGCCCCTGGAGCGCCTGCGTCACGCGGGTCGGATAATCGGGCTCCGGCTGGTCCGACAGGCCGTTATTCGCGAAGATCAGCTTATCGACCTTGATCGACGGCGTTTTCGCATAGGCGGCAACGAGCCCGTCGTTCAGACCGTCGGCAAGAAAATCGCCGACCACCAGAACAGTACGGGCATCCTCGTCCTTGGGGTCTTCCACGACCACGGGCTTGGCCGGTTCCCGCCTGGCTTGCTGTTTGCGCTTTGCCGGTTCTTCCTGCTGCGGCCGTTCGCGCTTGCGGCTGCCACCATCGATCCCGAACAGGCGGAAAAGCGGGCGCAACGGATTGAAGCCCGACGATTCCCTTTGCCCCTGCTGGGCATAGGCGGGCTCAGGCATGACGGTGAGCGTCACGGGCAGGCTCAGCATCAGCGCGAGCACGAAGGTCAAAGCTCCTCCGCAAATATGCCTCGCAAACCTGCTCACGCCCGTCTCCCTCAGTCCGCTTGGAGTGTATTTCCTTCAGGTGGGATCACCTGAAGGACAGGAATGTCCTCCTGCCGACAGCGCACTATCATAAAACGTCCGGCGGCCGGACGAAAACATCCAGCCGCCGCTATTCGAAGAAATCCCGGTGGTGGGACCGGCTTCAGCCGTCCGAGCGGATCGCCTGAAGCAGGATAACCGACGCATAGCCATCGGGCACGAGACCGACCGCGCGCTGATAGGCCATGATCCCACGCCGGGTTGCGGGACCTACCATGCCGTCGGCCTCACCCACGGAAAACCCCCTCCGGTTCAGGAGGTTCTGCAGGTCAACCGTCTGCTCCCGCGATAGCGGCAATGCATTGAGTGGCCAGGCGGTGCGCAGCGGCTCGCCGCCACGGATACGGTCCGCGAGATGGCCGACGGCCAGCGCATAGGCATTCGCGTTGTTGTAGCGCTTGATGACGAAGAAATTCTTCAGCATCAGGAAGGCAGGCCCGTTGGCTCCTGCGGGCAGTATCAGCTCGGCACGATCATCCGGACGCGGAAAACTGCGGCCCCCGGTTCGCGTCACGCCATGCCTTGCCCATTCGGCCAGGGACAATGTCGTTTCGCCGTCGGCGAGACCGTAATTGAAGCCACGCGGCAGCGTAACCTCATAGCCCCAGGTCTTGCCCGAAACCCAGCCATGCTGTTTCAGGTAGTTGGCTGTCGAGGCAAGAGCGTCCGGCACGTTCGTCCAGATATCGTGGCGGCCATCGCCGTCATAATCGGCGGAAAAGCGCTTCCAGCTCGTCGGCATGAACTGCGTATGCCCCATGGCGCCGGCCCAGGACCCCTCCATGTCCGCGGGCCTCACATGCCCCGCCTGGATGATGAGAAGAGCAGTCACCAGTTCCTGCTGCCAGAAGGACTGGCGGCGCGGCGCGGCGTAGGCAAGCGTGGCGAGCGCGCGAACGACATAGTGCTCGCCCTTGAAGCTGCCATAGTTGGTTTCCATGCCCCAGACGGCCAGCACCACTTCCTTGTCGACGCCGAACCGGCGTTCGATGCGGGAGAGAACCTCGGCATAGTCCTTCAGCATCTGCCGGCCGGTCTCCACGCGGGTATCGGAGACTGCCGAACCCAGGTAATCCCAGATCGGCTTCACGAACTCCGACTGCTTTTCCATCAGCCGGATCGTATCGGCGTCCGGTGTCAGACCGGATAGGGCGGCGTCATATGTCGCGCGCGACACGCCGGCGGCATGCGCGGTCGGCCAGAAACTGGCTACCCATCGCTCAAAGCTGCGGTCGGCGAGCGCCTTGCCTGGAAAGGCTGCTCCAAGCGCCAGCACCGCGCCGAAAAGAAGTGATGCCATCCGCCCGTTCCGCCGGGCGCGCTTGTCGCTGGCAGATACCATCATGATCCAATCTTCCCCTCCAGGGGCCGCGCCCACGATCCGCTCGCTTTTCTCAAGCAGCACATCGTGTCCGAAGCGTGGCCGTTCAAAATCTGTCCTCTTCCTCCAGTGCGGCGATCCGCCCGGCGGAAGTTCCTGTTTCAATGCCGGAATCGCAATCCGGCCTCTATCGTGTTCGCGTCGTAGTCACCGCCTGCCTGCGTCGTGTCGAAGCGGTGGAAGGTGTAGCGCGTCTGCAGCGCAATGTTGCTGGCGAACGCCCAGGTAAGGGCGGCGGTAGCTGTCGTGTCGCGCTCTTCGAGGAAGATCCCTTCGTAGCGGCGCAGCGAATATCCGACACCCGCCTCCACGGCGAGATCGTCGGACAGGGAATGCGAGAGAACGAGATCTCCCGAATAGATGATCGAACCCGACGCACCAACGATTGTCGTTCCTTCGAACGTCGTATCGACGCTGGCCGTAACGGTGGTCAGGCGTGTCGGCGACCAGATCAGCGAGCCGTCGACCAGAAGGCCCTGCAGGTTGTCGAGGCCTTGCTCTTCCAGGTATTCGACGCGCCAGCCGGCGCCCAGTTCGCCACGAAGCTTGGGGCCGGCATCGAGCGTCAGGCCGCCGCGCAGGGCATAGCCGGTCGAATCGCGATCCTCGCAGCCGGGCACCCCGGTGCAGCCTTCGACATAGTGTCGGCCAAGCAGCGAGCCCTCGACGAAGGGCGCAGCCGTTGCCCCGCTCAACCCGTCCAGTCGAAGGCTTGCGGCGGCCACCACGTTGTCTCGGTCGCCGACCGAACCCGGCACGTCGACGCCCACATAGGTCGTATAGTCGGCGTCGGCACCCGCCGTTACACCGACAAGGCCGACGTCGCGGCTGAGCCGGAGGCCGAGGCCGAGTTCGTGCACGTCCTGATTCGTGCCGCTCGCTTCCGCGGTTCCGCGCTCCTCGGTCGAGAACGTGTAGCGACCGATCACGTCGGCAACGGTCTCGTCGCTGAGATCGAGCCGGAGATCGGCGTTGGCATTGAAGAACGGGTCGTTGTCCGAGGGTTCCTGCGGGAACCCGGTGAAACTGCCGCGCAGCGAAACGCCGAGTTCATGCCGCGACCAGTTGGAGGTCGCCCTGAGGCTTGGAGCGACGCGATAGTAGCCGCCAGGCGAACCGCCAGCCGCCCCGGCGGCATTGTCCGTCCATCCAAGCCCGGTAAAGAGTTCCGAATAGAGCAGGAACGTCCCCGCTCTCAGTCCTTGCGCCTGGTCGCGAATGGTATCGCCCCCAAATACGCCGTCCTGCTCCGGAGTGCTTTCCCCTGCTGTCGGGAGCTGTCGGTTCAGCGCACGCAATCTCTCCGAAAACGGCTGGACAGGCCGCGTTCGCCCGCCAGGGGCCAATTGCTCCACGGCCTCGCCGGTCGAAGCGAGCGGCAAGGCGGAAGAGCTTCCGCCATTCGGTCCGCCGCTATCGGTCGTACCGACATCCGACGCGGGGTCTATGGCGTCAAAGGGCTCTTCGCCCGCCGCAATAAGGCCCGTATCGCCTGCATCAATGGCTCCGCGCAGGCCGGCATCCTGCGCCCGCGCGGCAAGCGGCGGCAAGCCCGCCAAAGGCAGGCTCAGTGCGAGGAATAGAAAATGATTGCGAAGACGGAACATCGCCTGACCAATCGAACCGGACCATGCGGGCCGACCCGCAAGCACAGCTCGATCATCGATCGTTAGGGTTAATACACCCTTTCGAGGAGCCAACTTCGATGACGCGATGCAACCTGGACTGAGCGTTCGGACATCATTGCCTCCCGTATAGAGGGTTGTCGATGTCGGAACCCTGGTCTATTGAGGCGCATTCGCCGTCGGGCACGGCAAGATGCAGGAAAACGAGAATGGAAACCCAAGGATCGGCTGTCGTATCGGGGTCTGGAAGCGAACAGGATGACCTGCCGATCGCCTCCGCCTTGCGGACCGTTTCCACGGAATTCGCGGGTCTGCAAGCCCTCCAGACGGCATTGACCAACGGTCTGGGCGGCCCGTTCCGGACAGCAGTCGATCTGATCCTGAACCTCAAAGGCCGCGTCATCGTCACCGGCATCGGCAAGAGCGGCCATATCGGCGTCAAGCTGGCGGCAACGCTCGCTTCAACGGGTACACCCGCGTTCTTCGTTCATGCTTCCGAAGCGAGCCACGGCGATCTCGGCATGGTCACCCCGGACGATGCGGTCATCGCGATTTCCTGGTCCGGCGAGACCCAGGAACTGGCGAGCATTATCGCCTATACGCGCCGCTTCAAGGTGCCGCTCATCGCGCTGACGTCGCGGCGCGAAAGCTCGCTCGGGTCGGCCGCCGACCTGGTGCTGGAACTTCCGCGCGTCACGGAAGCTTGCCCGCATGGTCTGGCGCCCACTGCCTCGACGATCATCCAGATGTCTCTCGGCGATGCCCTGGCAATCGCCCTGCTTGAATCCCGCGGCTTCACGGCCCAGGACTTCGGCGTGTTTCATCCGGGCGGCAAACTCGGCGCCAGCCTCAAGCATGCCCGCGATATCATGCATCGGAACGACATGATGCCGCTCGCCGGCGAGGATACGGCCATGGGCGATGCCATCGTGCTGATGACACAAAAGGGCTTCGGCGTCCTTGGCATTCTGGATACTGCGGGCGAGCTTGTCGGCATCATCACGGACGGCGACCTGCGCCGCCACCTGCGCTCCAACCTGCTCGATATGAAGACAACCGATGTCATGACCAAAGCGCCAAGGACGATCGGGCCGGACATGCTGCTTGCGTCGGCGGTGGAATTCATCAACGCCGCGTCGATTACCGCCGTTTTCGTGGTCGAGGACCGCAAGCCCGTCGGCATCATCCATCTGCACGACCTGCTGCGCAGCGGCGCTGCCTAGGACCAATCGGCCTCAGTCGTATTTCCGCTCATCGGCGATGACCTTGCCGTCGTTCGGCAAGGTGCCAGGCGTCACTCTTTCCACCGCGCCCTTGAGCTTGGTGATATCGCGAAGGGTATCGGCGATGGCCGCGCCGAGCCCGCTATCTTCCGCATTGCTTTCATAGCGCAGCCGCATCACGTCCTGCTCGCCCGACCGTTCCACGATCAGGCGCGCTTTCGCGATTTCCGGGTGGCGGCGGATTATTTCCGCGACCTGCTTCGGATCGACGAACATGCCCTTGATCTTGGTGCGCTGATCCGCCCTGCCGAGCCAGCCCTTGAGGCGCATGTTGGTGCGCCCGCAGGGCGAAGCGCCCGATACGACCGCGGAGAGATCGCCGGTTCCCAGGCGGATCATCGGATAGGTCCGGTTGAAGCCGGTGACGACGATCTCGCCCACCTCGCCGTCCGGCACCGGATCGCCCGTGCCGGGCCGCACGATTTCGACGATGTATTCCTCATTGACGACCATGCCTTCGTCGATCGCCGTTTCATAGGCGATGACACCAAGTTCGGCCACGGCATAGCACTGGCGCACCGTTACGCCTCGTTCGGCATATTCGGCCCTGAGCGAGGGAAACAGCGCTCCGCCCGAGACAAGGCCCTTGGTGATGGAAGACACATCCATGCCCGCCTCGTCACCCTTGTCGAGCAGCACCTTGAGGTAGTCGGGCGTGCCTGTGTAGCCCGTCGGCCGGAGGCGGCTGATCGCTTCAAGCTGCATCTCCGTGTTGCCGACGCCGGCTGGAAAAACCGCGCAGCCAAGAGCCCGCGCGCCGTGGTCGAGGATGAAGCCGCCCGGTGTCAGGTGATAGGAGAACGTGTTGTGAACGATATCGCCGCGCCGGAACCCGGCGGCAAAGAGCGCTCGCGCCCCATTCCACGGATCGGCGCCCTCGCCTTGCGGCTCGAACAGCGGCCCCGGCGACAGGAACACTCGCCCGAAACTTGCCGGCTCGCCAGCCACGAAACCGCCGAATGGCGGCATTTCCGCCTGCGCTTCAAGCAATTCCGGTTTCCGGATCACCGGCAGGTGCGCAAGGGCCGAGCGCGACGTCAACGTTTCCGGATTGACGCCGGCAAGATGCCGCTCCCAGCCTTCGGCATTGGCTGCGGCATGCGCGACCAGGCCCGGAAGACGACGGAAAAGATCGGCCTCGCGCTCGTCTTGGCTCCTGGTTTCCAGGCTATCGAAGTGCTCGCCGGTCATGACTGATGCTTCGCCCGCGCTACGAGCGTCCTCTCGATGGCAGATACTCTTTCTGATGTCCCGGCTGCGACGGTCGGTCAGGCCAGCCAGCGCTTGCGCCGCTTGTAGTGCTTGACTTCGCGGAACGACTTGCGTCCCTCGCCGCCGACGCCGAGATAGAACTCCTTGACGTCCTCGTTCTCCCGCAGCGCCTTGGCGTCGCCGTCGAGCACGATGCGCCCGGCTTCCAGGATATAGCCATAGGTGGCGTAGCGGAGCGCGACATTCGTGTTCTGCTCGGCAAGAAGGAACGAAACGCCCTCCTTCTCGTTCAGAACCTTGACGATCTCGAAGATCTCCTCGACCAGCTGCGGTGCCAGGCCCATCGACGGCTCGTCGAGCAGGATCATGTTCGGACGGCTCATCAGCGCCCGGCCGATCGCGCACATCTGCTGCTCTCCGCCCGACGTATAGCCCGCCAGGCTGGAGCGCCGCTCGCGCAGGCGCGGGAAATAGTCATAGACCATCTCGAGGTCGGCCTTGACCGCGCCCGCTCCGTCCTTGCGGGTATAGGCGCCGGTCATCAGGTTTTCCTCGACGGTCAGGTGGCCGAAGCAGTGGCGTCCCTCCATCACCTGGATGCAGCCACGGCGAACGAGATCGTTCGGCGAGAGCGCCTCTACCTGCTCCTCCTTGAAGACGATCGACCCCTTGGTCACTTCGCCGCGTTCGGCGCCAAGCAGGTTGGACACGGCCTTCAGGGTTGTCGTCTTTCCGGCACCGTTCGCGCCGAGCAGGGCCACGATGCCGCCTGCCGGAACGGTGAGCGAGACACCTTTCAACACCAGGATGACATGATCGTAGATCACTTCGATGTTGTTCACCGACAGGATCGGCTGCGCGGACGTCTCACTCATTGTCAGCTCCAGGCTCTCCGGTATCGGGACCGGCCGGATCGTTGCTTTTCTTCATTGTCGCCGCCGACCCTTGCTGGGGCCGGTCCGGCTGAATCCGGTGGGCTGGCGCGGCCCTTTGTCGGGCCGCGCCGAACCGCTTAGTTGCACTCACGCGGGGTGATGTTGTTTTCCTTCGCGTAGGCTGCGGCATCTTCCGCGATCAGCGGATCGATGATGCTGCGGTCGGGCTCGATGCCGGTCGCGATCACCTTCCACTGCCCGGCACCCGCATCCCACTGCTGGATCAGCGAGGTACCCGGATTGGAGTGGGTGGCGCAGGACAGCTTCACCGGATAGGTGAAGTTCGGCAGGCCGAGTTCGGCGAGGCGTTCCTCGGACACGTCGAGAGCTTCGAGGCCGTCACGCACGTCCTTGCCGCGGATCTCGTTCGAACCCTTGATTTCCATCGCCTTGCGAATGGCTTCCACGGTCCAGACAGCCGCGATCAGGCCGCGGTTGTAGAGCACCTCGCCGACGCGATCGCGGTCACCCGCACCCTTGCCGGCGTCATAGACCTTGGAAAGGATTTCCTGATGCAGCGGGAAGTCCGCGCCCGGCGCATGGAAGCCCGCGGAGAGGTAGCCGTTCGCGTCGGCACCGGCCGGCAGCACGTCCTGTTCGGAACCGGACCACCACACGCCGATGAAACGATCCATCGGGAAGCGGATGGAGGCGGCTTCCTTGATCGCCACCTGGTTCATCACGCCCCAGCCCCACATGAAGACCCAGTCCGGACGCAGGCGCCGGACCTGCAGCCAGGTCGCCTTCTGTTCCTGGCCGGGATGATCGACAGGCAGGAGCTCAAGCTTGAAGCCGTGCTTCTTTCCGAGTTCCTCGAGCGTGCGGATCGGCTCCTTGCCGTAAGCGGAGTTGTGATAGACGAGCGCGATCGTCTTGCCGCTGAGCTTGTCGAGGCCGCCCTCGATCGCACCGGCGTAGTTCACCATGCCCGAGGCAACGTCCCAGTAGGTTCCCGGAGGATTGAAGATCCACGGGAAGACCTTGCCGTCGGCGGCCGATGTGCGGCCATAGCCCATGGTGAAGATCGGGATTTCGTCAACGGCTGCCTTCGGGATCAGCTGATAGGAGATACCCGTCGAAAGCGGCTGGTAGACGAGAGCGCCGGACTCGCCCTGACCCTTGGTGTTTTCGTAGCATTCAACGCCCTGCTGGGTGTTGTAGGCGGTTTCGCATTCGATCAGGTTGACATGCGCGCCGTTGATGCCGCCGTCCCGCTCGTTCAGCAGCGTGAAGTAATCCGCATAGCCGTTGGCAAAGGGAATGCCGCTGGGGGCATAGGGGCCCGTGCGGTAGACGAGCGAGGGAACGGTCAGCTCATAGGCCGAGACGGCGGAGATCGCCAGCGGCGCAGCTACCGCCAATGCGGCAAGGCCAGTCGCCAAATTCCTGAGTTTCATCCCTAATTTCCTCCCTAGGGTTCAGTCTGTCAGGTGAATGAGTTCCAAGTCGCGGCTTGTGGGGTTTGTGTTTTCGCGCAACTCAGTACGGGAAGGGCCAGAGCCGGAGCTTCTCCTTGGTGATCTGCCAAAGTCGCGCAAGCCCGTGCGGCTCGACGATCAGGAAGAAGATGATGAGAAGCCCCATCAGCATGATTTCGACGTGCTTGGCGAAGACAGGCAGCAGTCCCATGCCGTCGACCATCGCGTTCTTCAGCATGATCGGCATCAGCACCAGGAACGTCGCGCCGAGGAACGAGCCGAGGATGGATCCAAGGCCGCCGATGATCACCATGAAGAGCACGAGGAACGAGACGTTGATCGAAAAGGCTTCCGTCACTTCCACCGCGCCGAGATAGACGGCGAACAGCAGGGAACCGGCCATGCCTACATAGAAGGACGAGAAGGCGAAGGCGGAAAGCTTCGTCTGCAGCGGCCGCACGCCGATCAGTTCGGCGGCGATGTCCATGTCGCGAATGGCCATCCAGTTGCGCCCGATCCGCCCGCGAACCACGTTCTTGGCAACCAGCGCGAAGAACGCGAGGAAGCCGAGGCAGAACAGGTACTTGACCCAGGGAAGCGCCGTGGGACCGGTGACCGTCAACCCGAAGATCGCGCGGTCGGGAGCGCTGATCTGGCCGGTCGCCGAATAATTGTAGAACCAGCCGACCTTGTTGAAGAGCCAGATCAGGAAGAACTGCGCCGCAAGCGTGGCCACCGCGAGATAGAAGCCCTTGATGCGCAGGCTCGGCAGACCGAACATCACACCCACCAGGGCCGTGATCCCGCCCGAGAGCAGCACCACGAACACGATATTGAGTTCCGGGAACGACGTCATGAGCTTGTAGGAGGCAAAGGCTCCCACCGCCATGAAGCCGCCGGTGCCGAGCGAGATCTGCCCGCAATACCCGACGAGGATATTCAGGCCGAGCGCGGCAAGACCGTAGATCAGCAGCGGCAGGAATACCGCGTTCGTCCAGTAGTCGTTGACCAGAAAGGGGACGGCGATGAAGGCAATCGCGGCGAATGCGATCACCACCCATTTATCCTGGGCAATCGGGAAGATCGCCTGGTCGGCCGCGTAGGTCGTCTTGAATTGACCGGCCTCACGATAGAGCATGAGCGTTTTCCTTACCTTGCCCTGTTACACGCGTTCGATGATGCGTTCGCCGAAGAGACCCTGCGGACGGACCAGCAGGAAGGCGAGCGCCAGCATGTAGGCGAACCAGTTTTCGATCGCCCCGCCGACCATCGGACCCACATAGATCTCGGCGACCTTTTCGCCGACGCCGATGATCAGGCCGCCGACGATGGCGCCGGGGATCGAGGTGAAGCCGCCCAGGATCAGCACCGGCAGTGCCTTCAGCGCGATCAGCGACAGGGAGAACTGCACGCCGGACTTCGAGCCCCACATGATGCCGGCGACGAGGGCGACGATGCCCGCGACCGACCACACGATGACCCAGATGGAACGCAGCGAGATGCCGACCGAAAGGGCCGCCTGGTGATCGTCGGCCACCGCGCGCAGCGCCCGTCCCACGCGCGTCTTCTGGAAGAAGACCGCAAGCACCGTCACCAGCAGCGCCGCGGTAACGGCGGCAACCACCTCGAGCTTCTCGACATAGATGTCGAAACTGTCGAGCATCCAGTCGGAGGCACCCGAAGGCAGGCCGATGTTGAGCACCTTGACGTCGGAGCCCCACAGCAGGTCGCCGAAACCTTCCAGGAAATAGGCCAGGCCGATCGTTGCCATGAACAGGATGATCGGTTCCTGGTTCACCAGATGGCTGAGCACGAAGCGCTCGATCACCCAGGCCAGAGCCACCATCACGCCTACCGTCAGCACGAAGGAAACGGGCCAGGGAACACCGGTCTTTTCCATGATGCCGACAAAAGTCAGCGCCGCGAAGAGGCACATGACGCCCTGCGCGAAATTGAAGATTCCCGAAGCCTTGAAGATCAGCACGAAGCCGAGCGCCACGAGCGAATACATCACGCCCGCCATCAGGCCGGAAAGTACGGTCTCGATAAAGAATGTCATACTGCCGCCCTATCCTCTCAGCCGTGGGGAACGCCAAGATAGGCGTCGATCACGTCCTGGTTCGCCTGAACCTCCTCGGGCGGGCCGTCGGCGATCTTGCGCCCGTAGTCGAGCACGACCACCCGGTCGGACAGGTCCATCACCACGCCCATATCATGCTCGATCAGCGCGATCGTCGTGCCGAACTGCTGGTTCACGTCGAGAATGAACCGGCTCATGTCCTCTTTTTCTTCGAGGTTCATGCCGGCCATCGGCTCGTCGAGCAGCAGAAGATCGGGTTCCATGGCAAGCGCGCGGGCAAGTTCCACGCGCTTTTGCAGTCCGTAGGGCAGCCGGCCGACCGGCGTCTTTCGGATTGCCTGGATTTCCAGGAAGTCGATGATCTCCTCGACCCTGCGGCGGTGTTCGATTTCCTCCGTCAGCGCCGGCCCCCAGTGCAGGCACTGCCAGAAGAAGCTCTTCTTCATCTTCAGCCCGCGCCCGGTCATGATGTTGTCGAGCGTGGTCATGCCCCTGAAGAGCGCAACGTTCTGGAAGGTGCGGGCGATGCCCTGGCTCGCCGCCTCGTAGGGTTTCATCTTGCGCCGCTTTTCACCGCGCCAGGTGATCGTGCCTTCCTGCGGATGGTAGAAGCCGTTGATGACATTCAGCATCGACGTCTTGCCCGCGCCGTTCGGGCCGATGATCGCGCGGATCTCGCCCTTGCGGATGTCGAAAGAGATGTTGGTGATCGCCTTCACGCCGCCGAAGGACAGCGAGACGTTGTCGACCTGCAGCAGCACGTCGCCCCTGGCGATGCCGCTGCCCGGCACGGGTTGCGGTTGAACATGGGCGTTCATTCGGCGGCCTCCCTGGTGATACCGCCAACCGGCTCGTAAGTCTTCATGTCGCGGATCTGGATATTCGCTTCGATCGCGCCCTTGCGGCCGTCCTCGAAGGTGACTTCCGTTCGCACATGGCACGTCTTCGAACCGTCGTAGAGCGCCTCGATGAGCGGCGCATAGCGCTCGGCGATGAAGGAGCGGCGCACCTTCTGCGTACGCGTCAGTTCGCCGTCGTCGGCATCGAGTTCCTTGTGAAGGATGAGGAACCGCTTGATCTGCGCGCCGGCCATCATGGGCTCGGAAGCCAGATCGCGGTTCACCTGGTCCACATGCTCCTCGATCATCTTGTAGACCTGAGGATGCGCGGCCAGTTCCTGGTAGGAGGCGTAGTTGACGTTGTTCCGCTCGGCCCAGGAACCCACCGCCGTCAGGTCGATATTGACGAAGACGCCGCTGAACTCCCGTCCATCGCCGAACGCCACCACTTCCTTCACATTCGGGAAGAACTTGAGCTTGTTCTCGATATATTTCGGAGCGAAAAGCGAGCCGGACTGGAGCTTGCCGACATCCTTGGCCCGGTCGATGATCTTCAGGTGGCCCCGATCGTCGATGAAGCCGGCGTCGCCCGTATGGACCCAGCCCTCGGCGGTCTTGGTCGAACTCGTCGCCTCTTCGTTCTTGTAGTAGCCGACGAACACGCCTGGCGAGCGATAGAGCACCTCGCCGCTGTCGGCGATCTTGATCTCGACGTCTGGAGCGGGCGTGCCCACCGTATCGCCGAAGATCTGCCCGTCGGGCTGCATCGTGATGTAGACCGACGCTTCCGTCTGGCCGTAGAGCTGCTTCAGATTCAGCCCCAGCGCCCGGTAGAAGCGGAAGATTTCCGGTCCGATCGCCTCGCCGGCCGTGTAGCCGACCTTGAGCCTGTTGAAGCCCATCTGGTTCTTCAGCGGCCCATAGACCAGAAGCTCGCCGAGCCGGTATTTCAGCCTGTCGCCGAAGGAGACCTGCTCGCCGTTCAGGATCGGCTCGCCCACCTCGCGGGCAACGTCGAGGAAGTAGTCGAAAAGCTTCCGCTTCAGCTTCCCGGCGTCTTCCATGCGCACCATGATATGGGTGAGCAGGCCTTCGAAGACGCGCGGCGGAGCGAAGAAATAGGTCGGCGCGATCTCGCGTCGGTCGGACAGCACCGTCTCGACGCTTTCGGGGCAGTTGACGCAGTATCCCGCCGTATAGGCCTGGGCGAGCGAGAAGACATGGTCGCCGATCCAGGCCATGGGCAGGTAGGCAATGATCTCCTCATGCTCGTCGAGCTTGTCGAAGGTGTTGCCGTTGCGCGCCGAAATGACCAGGTTGTCGAAGGAAAGCATCACGCCCTTCGGCTGACCGGTGGTGCCGGACGTATAGAGCATGACCGCAAGGTCGGAGCCCTTCGTCTCGGCGATCCCGGCCTCCCAGGCCTTGATCGCGCCGCTGTCGGCCGCGACGGCCTTGCGGCCCTCGTCCTGGATGCCTTCGAAGCTGTGCAGGCGCGTATGGTCGTAGTCGCGCAGGCCCCTCGTATCGTCGTAGACGATATGCTCCAGAAGCGGCAGCCGGTCGGCGATCGAAAGCAGCTTGTCCACCTGCTCCTGATCCTCGACGGCGGCGAAACGCACTTCCGCATGCTGTAGGACGTAGACCATTTCCTCGGCCACGGAATCCGCATAGACGGGCACCGGCACGCCGCCCAGGGCCTGTGCCGCAACCATCGTCCAGTAAAGACGCGGCCGATTGGCGCCGACGATCGCGATCTTGTCGCCGGACTTGAAGCCGCTCTGCTTCAGGCCGATCGAGAAGGCGCGGATTTCGTCGAGCACTTCCGCCCACGTCCACGTTTGCCAGATTCCGAGGTCCTTCTCGCGGATCGACGGCCGGTCGGCGAAGACACGGGCGTTGCGAAGAAGGATTTTGGGAAAGGTGTCCTCGTCGAGGCGCTCGACGACGGGCGACCCTGCCATAACGTTTCTTCCCCTCATTGCCGCCCCGTTATCGGGGTCGTTTTCGGTGACGTATCAAACGCCCGCTTTTGGCCGCGGATCAAGCCCTTTTTACAAGGGCGTTTTTCCCGCCGATTTGACGTAGCGTTTTTGTCAGGATGATAACGTTAGCCAGCCGTCGTTGCGCCAGTATGTGCCAATTGCAACGAATTGTTTCAGCAGAAAATGTCAATCGAGCGCCGTGTCACGCGGCGAATCCGGCTCCTTGCAAACCTTCGCGGAGATGCTCCACATCCTCCTGCCGGGCATAGTGGAGCGTCTCCAGGAAGTCCCCGATGCGGAAGGCGGGATCGAGCGCGCGGATTCGGGCGGCATGGGCCTCCGCCGCCGTACGGTCGCCCAGATGGGAATAGGCGGCGGCGACGAAGGCATGCTGCATCACGTCCATCGCCGTCATGTGCAGGAAGGCCTCGATCGCCTCGCCATGGCGACGCCCGGCGAAATGAGCCTTGCCGAGATGGCTCCAGAACCTCTCCGGGTGGTGCGGATTGAGACGCATTGCCTTCCTGATCCAGTGCACCCCGTCGTCCGGCTGGCCGAGCCAGGTCAGCAACTCGCCCTGCTGCACCACGACGAGGTCGTAATTGGGATTGAGGGCCAGGGCCCGTTCCTGGTGATAGCGGGCCTTGGTCAGGTCGTTCCGGTTGACGTTGATGGCCGCCAGGATGCGATGGACGTCGGCGTCGTCGTCGTCGAGGGCCAGCGCCTTTTCCAGTTCCGAGACGACCTCGGCGAAGGTCGCCTCCTTGTTCTCGCACCAGCCATAGACCCATGACTGTCCCAGGATGCAGCCGCGCCATGCGTGGGCATGGGCATAGTCCGGATCGAGTTTCAGGGCCCGTTCAATCAGCGTTTGCGCCTCCAGGTTCTCTTCCTTGCTGCTGCGGTGATGCCGCACCTTGGCGGCGAGCACGCATTCGTAGGCGGCCATGCTGGCGGGATGTTTGCGCACGAGCCGGTCCTGCTGGGCCGCTTCCACCCGCCCCGGCAAGGTGGCGACGATCGCCGAGGTCACCTCGTCCTGGATCGCGAAGACGTCGTCGAGCTTGCGGTCGTATTTTTCCGCCCAGATATGCCTGTCGACAGAGGTGTCGATGAGCTGGACGGTCACGCGAAGCTGGCTGCCCGCCTTGCGCACGCTGCCTTCGACGAGGAACTGTGCGCCCAGCGTCTTCGCCACGTCGCGGATGTTCACCGGCTGGCCCTTGTAGACGAAGCTCGAATTGCGCGAGATGACGAAAAGCTCATGCCGGCGCGACAATTCGGTAATGATGTCTTCCGTCAGGCCGTCCACGAAGAATTCCTGCTCCGGATCGCCGCTCATGTTGTCGAAGGGCAGCACCGCGATCACCGGCTTGACGACCGCCTGCGGCCTCGTGTCCCCGCCCGGTCCCGGCTGCGTTGCCGGCATGCCGATCACCGCGCGCCACACCCGCATCGGCCGCGAGATGTTCTTCAGCGCCTTGTCGCCCAGGTCCTCGAAAGCCACCTCCAGCCGGTCGCAGACCTGTTCGTAGACGGCCTGCGTCACGCAGATGCCGCCGATGTCGGCAAGCTGCTCCAGGCGGGCCGCCACATTCACGCCATCGCCATAGATGTCGCCGTCGTCGAAGATGATGTCGCCGAGATTGATGCCGATCCGGAACTGGATCCGCCGGTCTTCCGGGACGTCGGCGTTGCGGCGGCGCATGCGTTCCTGGATTTCCGCGGCACAGCGCACGGCGTCCGCCACGCTCTGGAACTCGACCAGCATGCCGTCGCCGGTCGTCTTGATGATATTGCCGTTGTTCTTGGTGATGGCCGGGTCGATCAGCTCGATACGATGGGTCCTCAGCCGCGCAAGCGTTCCCTGCTCGTCGGCCTCCATCAACCGGGAATAGCCCGCCATATCGGCGGCAAGCACTGCGGCGAGCCTGCGTTCCATGTCACCCTCCCGCACGGCAATTCTAGCATGGCGGCGAAAAGAATGCAGAAATCCCGCCAGCACCCGTTTGTAACCCCCTCCCTCGCATGACCGACTTCCCCTTTTGTCTGGATTCCCTAATATCCCCCCATGCAGTCGGACTCGAATCCATTGCCGACGGCGCGTGAGACCGATGCCGACCACGCCCGGCTCGACGTGCTGCAGGCTGCTCTCGATCACATCAACCAGGGCTTTTCCGTCTTCGACGCGGAACTGAACCTGCTTGCCTGGAACCGCGGTCTGTTCGAGATGCTCGACCTGCCGCTGTGGCTTGCCCGGCGAGGCATGCCGCTGGAGGACTTTTTCCGGGTGATTGCCGGCCGCGGCGAATACGGCCCCGGCGATATCGAGACGATGGTGCGGCGCCGGCTCGAACGGGCAGCCCTTTTTGAATCCCATTCCTTCGAGCGGGTGCGGCCGAACGGCCAGGTTATCCTTGTCGCGGGGGCGCCCCTGCCGCAGGGCGGTTTCGTGACGACCTACACCGACGTCACCCATGAACGCCGTCACCAGGCAAACCTCGAACAGACCGTCCTGGAGCGCACGCGCGCCTTGCGGCAGAGCGAGGACTGGCTGAGGCTCGTGACCGACAACGTACCCGCGCTCATCGCCTATCTTGGACCGGGCCCGGTATTCCGCTTTGCCAACCGCGCCTATGCAAAGTGGTTTGGCCACACGCCGGTCTCCATCATCGGCCGCACGGCGGAAGAGGTGGCCGGCCCGGAACTCTTTCCCGACCTCGCGCCCCATTTTGCGCGCGCCTTCGATGGCCATGCGGTTTCCTACGAGTATGCCCGCAAGCTTTCGACGGGACGCCTGGCGCATATGCGCTCGACGCTCATTCCCGACCGCACGCTGGACGGACGGACGCTCGGCTGCTTCGTCCTGTCCCTCGACATCACCGACCAGAAGCGAAGCGAGGCTGCCCTTGCGCAGGCGCAGCGCATGGAAGCGGTCGGACAGCTGAGCGGCGGGCTCGCCCATGATTTCAACAACCTGCTGACGATCGTCACCGGCAACACGCTGGCGCTGAAACGGCTTGCCGACGAACCGGCCATGCCGGATCTTGCCGTCCATCTCGACCCGATCCTGCATGCGGCCGAACGTGGCGCGGACCTCACCCGCCGGCTGCTCGCCTTCGCCCGCGGCGACGAAGGCCGGCAGGACCGGATCAGGCTTGCCGGCCTGCTGTCCAATGTCGGCCGCCTTCTCTCGGCCTCACTGCCGCGTACGGTCGCCATCGAGACCGAAATCGCCGATGCGGCCCTGGAAGCGGTGATCGATGCCGCCGAAGTCGAGAACGCGCTGATCAACCTGGCCTTCAACGCGCGGGACGCCATGCCGGATGGGGGCACGTTGAAGCTTTGCCTGTCACGCCGCGATCTCGATGAAAACCAGGCGGCCTCTCTTGGCCTTTCGGCCGGCCTTTATGCGGAAATCCTCGTCTGCGACACGGGAAGCGGCATGAACGAGGAGACATTGCGCCAGGCCTTCGATCCGTTCTTCACCACAAAGGCCTTCGGCACCGGAAGCGGCCTCGGCCTGCCTACCGTATACGGCATCGTAGCCCGCACTGGCGGCGGCATCGATATCGAAAGCAAGAAGGATAGCGGCACGAAAGTCCGCATGTTGTTGCCGGCGACGGAAGGAGCGCGCGCCTCGGGCGACGGCAGCGAGGCGCCGGAGCCGATCGCCGCCGGCGAGCTGGTACTCCTCGTCGACGACGAGCATGACGTTGCCGAGGTGGTGCGCGACCAGCTTTGCGCGCTCGGCTTCAGCGTCCTCGTTTCGAACGACCCGGCCGACGCCCTGGATCTGGTGCGCGAGGTAGACGAGATCCGGGCCGTGCTGAGCGACATCGTGATGCCGGGGCGGACGAGCGGCACCGCCTTCGCCGAAACCCTGCGCAGCCTGCGCCCGGACCTTCCGGTCGCGCTGATGAGCGGCTATCGCCAGGCCGGCGGCGGCAGGGCGCTGGAAGAAATCGCATGCCCGGTGCTTGAAAAACCTTTCACAACACGCATGCTGGCGCAGACGATGAGCGAGATTCTGGCCCATGACCCATCCTGACCCCGTGCGCGATCCCCGCAAGGCGACGACGGATGACGCTCTCGTCTATATCGTCGAGGATGAGGCGGATATCCGCGCGCTCCTCACCGAAACGCTCGGCACCTATCGCTTCCGGGCGGAGTGTTTCGCAAGCGGTGCGGAGCTGCTATCGGCAATCGACCGCCGTCAGCCGACCGTCATCCTGCTCGACCTCGGCCTGCCGGACATGGACGGCATGGAACTGATAAACCGGGTGCGGACGAAAACGGCCGTGCCGATCATCGTGCTTTCCGCCCGCACCCATGCGTCCGACCGGATCATGGGGCTGGAAATCGGCGCCGACGACTACGTGGTCAAACCGTTCGACCCGCGCGAGGTCGTCGCCCGTATACGCTCGCTCCTGCGCCGCCTGCAGGGCGATGCCAGGCCCGAGGGCGGGCGCGAGGTGGCCCGGTTCAACGGCTGGACCTATGAGGCTCGGTCCCATCGCCTCGTCGCGCCCAATGGCGAGGAAACGTTCCTACCGACGGGAGAGGCCGCGCTTCTCGAAGCTCTTCTGCGCGCGCCGAAACGCGTGCTGTCGCGGGATTACCTGCTGGATCACGGCGGACGGGACGACACACTCGACCGGGCGATAGACGTGCGCATTTCCCGTATCCGCAAGAAGCTGTCCTGCGACGACGGCACGCCGGTCATCCGTACCATCTACGGCTCGGGCTACATGCTGACGGCCAGCGTGGAATGGTCCTGACCTGACCTACTCCGCCGCCGCCCGGACCGTGGCCTGTCCCCTGTATGCGGCAAGCAGATCGACCGTCTGCCGTTCCGCCTCCCGCATGGCTGCCGCCTTCACTGGCCCGAACCCGCGCACGCGGTCGGTCGAACGGGCAAGGGCAAGCGCCGCATCGTAATTTTCCGCGCTCAGCGTCGCCGCGATTTCGTCGACGATATTCTCATACTCGGCAAGCAGCCTCCGTTCGTCCCGCCGTTCCTGCGTGCGGGCGAACGGGTCGGCAAAGGTGCCGCGCAGCCCCTTCGTCTTTGCAAGCAGAGCGAATGCCCGCCACATCCAGGACCCGAAACGGATCTTGGCCGGCCTGCCGGTCTTCGCGTCCATGCGGGTCAGAACCGGCGGCGCGAGATGGAATTCGAGCGTACGGTAATCCTCGAAAGTCTCCCGCAATTGCCTGGCGAAATTCCCGTCGGTGTAAAGCCGCGCCACCTCGTATTCGTCCTTGATCGCCATCAGGCGAAACAGCGCCTCGGCAGCCGCGCGCGTGATTTCCTCGCCCCTGCCAATTGCTTTCTCGCTGGCGCGCAATGCTGCCACCCGCGCACGGTAGCGCTTGGCATAGGCGGAATTCTGATAGCCGGTGAGATGGTCGGCCCGGCGCTCGATCGCCTCGTCCAGCGTTTCGGAGATACGCCGGTGGCCGCCGGCCGCCTTCGCCCGCTTCAATGCGCTTTCGACCGCTTGCGGGTCGGCTGCCGCCACCCGCCCCCAGGCAAAGGCGGCAAGATTCATGGCAACCGATGCGCCGTTCAGCCGGATCGCCTCTTCGATCATCGCCCTCGGCAGCGGCACCGTGCCCGTCTGCCAGGCGAATCCCAGCATCAGCATATTCGCCGCGATCGCATCGCCGAAGAGACCGGTCGCCAGACGCGTCGCATCGACGAAACGACTCCTGCCCTCGTCGGACGCCTCGCTGATCGCCCTGACCAGCCTGCGCGACGGCAGGGAGTAATCCGGGTCGCGGGCAAAATCGCCGGGCAGCGTTTCATGCGTGTTGACCACGGCGACCGTCTTCGCGGGATCCAGAGAGGACAGCACCTTCGCCGAACCCGCCACCACGATATCGCAGCCAAGCACCAGATCGGCCGATCCGGCTCCCACGCGGATCGTGCGGATATCCTCGGGCCGGGGCGCGAGCTTGATGTGGCTCGTCACCGCACCGCCCTTTTGCGCGAGACCCGCCATGTCGATGATGCCGCAGCCGAGACCCTCCAGATGCGCCGCCATGCCCAGAATGGCGCCGATGGTGACGACGCCTGTGCCGCCCACGCCGGTGATCAGGATCGAGCAGGTCTCCGAAAGCGGGGCGAGTTCCGGCTCCGCCACCTGCGGGGCCTGCGGGAACGTGCTTGCCCGGCCCTTCAGCTTGCCGCCCTTGACGCTGACGAAGGAGGGGCAGAACCCTTTCAGGCAGGAGAAATCCTTGTTGCAGGACGACTGGTCGATCTGCCGCTTGCGTCCGAACTCGGTCTCCACCGGCTGGATCGCGACGCAATTCGATTGCCTGCCGCAATCGCCGCAGCCCTCGCAGACCAGTTCGTTGATGATCACCCGCTCATCCGGATCGGGGAAGGTGCCGCGCTTGCGCCGCCGTCGCTTTTCCGCCGCGCAGGTCTGGTCGTAGATCAGCACCGTCAGGCCGGGCGTAGCGGCCAGATCCTTTTCCACCTCGATCAGTTCGTCGCGGTGGTGGATGGAGGTCATCGGCGGCCAGGTGGTCGCCGGCGGATATTTCTCCGGCTCGTCTGAGACGATGACGACCCGCCCCGCGCCTTCGGCCGCGACCTGCCGGGCGATATCCGCAACCGTCAGGCCGCCGTCATGGGTCTGGCCGCCGGTCATCGCCACCGCGTCGTTGTAGAGGATCTTGTAGGTGATGTTGACGCCGGCCGCCTTGGCCGCGCGGATCGCCATCACGCCCGAATGGTTGTAGGTGCCGTCGCCGAGGTTCTGGAACACATGGCCGCGCCTGGAAAATTGCGCCTCGCCCACCCAGTTGGCGCCCTCGCCGCCCATCTGGGTATAGCCCTCGGTTCCCCGGTCCATCCATTGCACCATGTAGTGGCAGCCGATACCGGCATAGGCGCGCGAGCCCTCGGGGATATGGGTGGAGGAATTGTGCGGGCAGCCGGCACAGAAATAGGGGATGCGCGTGGCAACGTCGCTCGTCGCCTTCAGCCGCCGCTGCAGCGCCTTCAGGTGTTCGACGCGGGACGACAGGCGTTCGTCCGGCATGCGGGCCAGCAGGCGCTCGCCGATCGCCACCGCGATCTCGTTGGCCTCCAGTGCGCCTGCGGTGCGGAACAGCTGCGCGCCTTCCTCGTCCGTCTTGCCGATGATGCGCGGTGCGTTGGCCGCGCCATACAGGATTTCCTTGGCCTGGGCCTCGATCAGCGGCCGCTTTTCCTCGACGACCATCAGGAGCTCCAGCCCCTCGGCAAAGGAGCGGATGCCGGCGGCCGACAGCGGCCAGGTGCAGCCGACCTTGTAGAGCGCCAGTCCGAAGTCGGCGGCACGCACCTCGTCGATGCCCAGCACGTCGAGCGCTTCCAGGCAGTCGAGGAAGCTCTTTCCCGTCGAGACGATGCCGATCCGCCGTTTCCTGCCGCCCGACAGCACCACCTTGTCGATTGCGTTGGCTTCAAGAAACGCGCGTGCCGCCGGCAGCTTCACCTCGTGAAGCCGCGCTTCCTGCGTCAGCGGATGATCGTTGGGGCGGATATGCGGCCCACCCCGGGGAAACGGAAAATCGGGCAGGACCGGCGTCACGCGCCCCAGCCGCCCGTCGATCGATGCCGTCGATTCCACGTTGTCCTTGACCAGCTTGACGCCGGCCCAGATGCCGGAGAAGCGCGACAACGCCCAGCCGTAGAGGCCGAAATCGAGGATCTCCTGCACGCCGGCCGGATTGAGGATCGGCATCATCGCGTCGACCATTGCGAATTCCGACTGATGAGCCGTCGTCGAGCTTTCGCAGGTATGGTCGTCGCCCATCAGGGCGATCACTCCGCCAAGAGCCGACGTGCCGGCCAGGTTCGCATGGCGGAAGGCGTCTCCCGAACGGTCGACGCCCGGCCCCTTGCCGTACCAGATGCCGAAGACGCCATCGACGCGGCCCTCGCCCCGCATCGCCACCTGCTGCGTACCCCACAGCGCGGTCGCGGCCAGGTCCTCGTTGATCGCCGGCTGGAAACGGATGTCGCGGGGCCCGAGCAGCCGCGCCGCGCGCTGGAACTGCTGGTCGAGCGCTCCGAGCGGCGAGCCCCGGTAACCCGTCACATAGCCCGCCGTCCTGAGCCCGGCCGCCTCGTCCAGCGCCTTTTGCATCAGGGTGAGGCGGATCAGGGCCTGGGTGCCCGATACGAAAATCCGCTCCTTGGAGAGGTCGTATTTGTCATCGAGGGAGACGGCGTTGCGCGTCATGGCTGGCCTGAATTCTGGTGGCACGGACCGGCGTCGGTTCAAACCGGGTTCCGGACGGCATTTGTCCGACATTTTGGGTCAAAGTGGCTGACCCGTCCGGCACCGGTCAACGGTTTTTCATGCTGCACCGCACGATGGGACGAACCGATCCTTCATCCATAAAGAACATGGGGCAGCCAGGTGGCGAGCGCCGGGAAAGCCCAGAGCACGGCAAGCATCATAAGCTGGAGCGCCACGAAAGGCACGACGCCGGCGTAGATATCGACGGTTCGCACGCTGTCCGGCGCCACGCCGCGCAGATAGAACAGCGCAAAGCCGAAGGGCGGCGTCAGGAACGACGTCTGCAGGTTCACCGCCATCAGCACGCCGAGCCAGACCGGGCTCAGCGTCCCGCCGTCCGGCATGGGTATGTTGAGCAGCACCGGCGCGACGATCGGCACCACGACGAAGACGATCTCCAGAAAATCCAGAAAGAAGCCAAGGGCGAACATCACCACCATGACGGCGAATACCGCGCCCGGCGCTCCGCCTGGAATTGCGGATAGAAGGCCAGCGATCCGCTCTTCGCCGCCGAGATCCCGGAAGACCAGTGAGAAGATCGTCGCGCCAATGACGATCGTGAAGATCATCGCCGTCACTTCCGTTGCCTTTCTCAAGGCAGGCGCCAGGACATCCGCGCTATGCAGTCCGGCGACCGCCTTCAGAACGGCGATACCGAACAGGATCGTCAGAACGACCGCCGCGCCCATCGCAACGCCTTCACCGACCGTGACGTTGTCGCGGGCGATCCTGAGATCGAAGGTGGAAGCGAGCACGATCACGGCCAATGCGGCAAGGAGCGCAACCACACTCCATCGCCGATTCGCCACCACCTTCCCCGCCGCCAGCAGCAGCGCTCCGATTGCACCGACGGCGGCCGCTTCCGTCGGAGTGGCGAGGCCTGCGAGGATGGACCCGAGGACGGCGACGATCAGCAAAAGGGCCGGCAGGACCGCCTTCGAAATCTCGGCAACCGGGCTTTGCCCTCCGTTTGCGGCCGGCAAGGGCGGTGCAAGCTGCGGCGAGATGAGCGAGCGGGCGAGTTGATAAGCCGCGTAGCTTGCCGCGAGCAGCAGTCCGGGCAGAAGCGCGCCGGCGAAAAGGTCGGCCACCGTCACCGCATCGGGCGAGAAGTTCCCGGCCTTCAATTGAGCGGCCTGATAGGCAACCGAAATCTGGTCGCCGAGCACGATCAGCACGATGGAGGGTGGAATGATCTGGCCGAGCGTGCCGGCAGCCGCAATCGAGCCGCAGGCGAGCCTCGTATCGTAACCGTTCCTCAGCATGGTCGGCAGTGCGATCAGGCCCATTGTCGCCACCGTAGCTCCGACAATGCCGGTCGACGCGGCGAGCAGAGCGCCGACCAGCGTCACCGCAAGGCCGAGACCGCCCGGCAGCCGGCCGGCAAGCCGCCCGAGCGCTTCAAGCAGATCCTCGGCGACGCGCGAGCGTTCGAGCAGCACGCCCATGAAGACGAAAAGCGGCACGGCCAGCAGCGCCGGATTGGTCATGATCCCGTAGATGCGCGAGGGGATCGCGCCGAGCGACAGGAAAACGCCGGACCAGGCCCCAAGTGCCGCGAAAACCAGCGCGCAGCCCGCCAGCGTGAACGCCACCGGAAAGCCGGCCAGGAGGCACAGGCAGGCGGCGGCGATCATCAGGAGGTCGAGATAGGCGGACATGGCGGCGTTTGCGAACCCGGGTGTTTCGCCGCCTTCTAGCAGACTCTTCGGCGCGGTGTCAGGAAGCTGTCGCTTCGCGATAGGTGCCCACCGAACGGACGAGCAGCGACAGTCCCTGCAGGCCGGTCAGTCCTGCGAAGAGAAGGATCCCGGATTTCAGCAGGAACACGGCCGGGATGCCCGAGGTTTCCCGCGAGCCTTCCAGCACCTGCCAGGAGCGGGCGACATAGGGCCAGGCTTCCTGGAAGATCACCGCGCAGGTCGGCAGCAGGAAGAGCAGCGCCCCGGCGGCATCGACCAGCGCCTTCCGCCGGATCGGGAGGTTTCGGTAGAAGATATCGATGCGCACGTGGGTGTCGATCGCCAGCACGTAGGCGGCTGCAATCAGGAAGAGAAAGGCGTGCAGGTAGATGACGCTTTCCTGCGCCCAAATGAAACCGACGCCGAAGACATAGCGCATCACGACGACGGCGAATTGGACAAGGACGAGGCCGAGCAGGAGCCAGGATACGGAACGTCCGAACGCAATATTGAAGCGATCGATCTGCCGTGCCAGGTTCCGCATTCCGCTTGCCGCTCCAGTAGCTTGGCCGGCATCGATCCGGCGCATAACGCCCTATGATCGATTCCCGTGTCGAGAAAATGGCAAGCCGCATAAATTTTTTGCAGGCTTGGGAAACCGCTGTGAAAAAAGCCGCCCCGGCAGACCGGGGCGGCTTTCGTTTTTTCAATCAGAAGCTCAGCGACACGTCGCGGTGGCCGGCGCTGCAGCTTGCGACATAGAGCGCCTGCTCGCGCGGCAGGCGAACCTGGCCGCGCAGGCCGATCGTGTCGCGGATCGCCGCTTCGTAGGCCAGCAGCTGCGGCAGCAACTCGGTCTCGGCCCGCTTGCGCCAGGCAAGCCCCGCCTCGTACTCCTCGACCGCCTTGGCGATCGCGGCGCGCGCGGCATCCTTGTCCGGCGTACGGCTGCGCATCGCCGACCGGGCGTCGCCGATAGCCGAGCGGATATCCGACGAGCCCTCGACATCGCCGAATGCGGAGCGGACTTCCGCCGAACGTTCGACAAAGGCCGCCGGTTCCATGCTGTCGAGGTCCGCGTCGAGCCCGCGCAGCTGGTCGCCGAGCGCCTCCAGCGCCGCCGAGCCCTCGATCACCTTGATCGCTTCGCCGAGCGGCTCGTAGGCGTCGTCAACATTGCGGCGATAGGTGAGCCGCGCCGTGTTCTCCGCCTTCTGGATCTTGGAGAAGGCCGCGTATCTGTCTTTCCAGTCGGCCGGGATATTCGCCAGCAGCGCGTCGCGCTCCGCCGTCAGTTCCTCGACCCGGGCCCTGGCGCGTTCGCCGCGGGCTTCCGAATAGATCCCGTTCGGACCCGAACGCGAGACGATCAGCTGCAGGTCTTCTATCTCGGTATCGAGGCGGCGGGCATCGCGCTCAAGTGCGCGAACCTGACGATGCACAGGCCGATAATCGCCGGATGCCGCATCCACCGCCTGCTCGGCCGCCACGATCTCGCTCATCAGCGGGATCGCGTTCTCGGCCTTGTCGAAGCTCTCGGTCAGGTCCTTGGCAAGGTCCTGCGGCAGGTAGCTCAGATCCAGCGTCTTCGCCGTTTTGATCGCATCGAGAATGGTCGCGCCGTTTTCCGCGAATTCGTCGTTGACGTATTTCTCGATGCAATATTGCAGGCGCGGGTTCTGCGGCGGGGGTGCCGTCTCCGACAGCAGCGACGAGCGGTTCGGCAGGTAGTTCACCAGGGCCGGATAGAAACCGACGATGCCGAGTGCCAGAAGCTGCAGGGCGATGAAGGCGATCACGCCCTTGTAGATGTCGAGCGTCTTGACGATCGCCGGCGCCACGCCGCGCAGGTAGAACAGCGCGAAGCCGAAGGGCGGCGTCAGGAACGACGTCTGGATGTTGAGGCCGATCATCACGCCGAGCCAGACGGCCGTCACGTTGGCTTGGGGATCCGCCAGCAGGATCGGCGACACGATCGGCACCACGACCACGGCGATCTCGATGAAGTCGAGGAAGAAGCCGAGGACGAAGATCACCAGCATCACGATCAGGAACTGCGTCCAGAAACCGCCGGGCAGGCCCTGCAGGAAGTGGCGCACCAGATCCTCGCCGCCGAAGGCACGGAAGGCGGCCGTCAGCATGGCCGCGCCCAGCAGAATGATGAAGACGAGTGACGAGGTCTTGGCCGTCTCCACCATCACGCCGCGCAGCGTGTCCTCGATCTTGAGCGTTCGCCAGCCGCTCCACACCACGGCCAGCAGCAGCAGCGAGACCGCAATCGTGGCCACCACGATGCCGAGCGCTTCCTCGCTGGAGGCCACACGCTTGATGTTGAGATCGTAGAAGCTTGCGGCAATCGCGATCGCCAGCAGTGCCAGCACCGCGATGGTGACCGGCATATAGGCGCGCGGCTTGCCCTCGCGCAGGCGATAACCGGCCATCACCATGGCGCCGACGGCACCGATGGCGCCGGCCTGGTTCACCGTCGCCACGCCGGCGATGATCGAGCCCAGAACGAGGAAGATCAGGGCAAGCGGCGGAACGAGCGTGACGAAGACCTTCACGAAGAAGGCCCGGTCGAACTTGCCGCCGTGATGGACCGCCGGGGCCGAGCTCGGCTTGAGCAGGGCGAAGCCCATGATGAAGAGCATGTAGAGGCCGACGAGCACGATGCCCGGCAGGAAGGCGCCGAGGAACATCTCGCCGGCGCTCGTCGATGTCACGGCGAAGTCCGACGGCATGGTCAGTTCGCCGGTGCTGGCCTTGTAGAGGTTCTGGCGCAGCGTGCCCGCCTGGTCGACGGCGCTTGCCAGCTGGTCGGCCAGGATGATCAGCACGATGGAGGGCGGGATGATCTGGCCAAGCGTGCCGGAGGCGGCAATCGTGCCGGTGGCGAGTGGCACGGAATATTTGTTGCGCAGCATCGCCGGCAGCGAAATCAGGCCCATCGCCACCACGGTCGCGCCGACAATTCCGGTCGTGGCGGCAAGCAGCGCTCCCACGAAGACGACGGAAATGCCGAGACCGCCCGGGATCGGACCGAAGAGCTGCGCCATGGTGACGAGCAGATCCTCGGCGATCTTCGAACGCTGCAGCATGATGCCCATGAAGACGAACAGCGGGATCGCTATGAGCGTATCTCGTTCCGCCTCCCAGTAGATGCCGCGGAAGTTCGTCACGCCGGCGCTCAGCCACTGCGCCGGTCCGCCGATGGTGAAATAGGCATCCGGGTTGCCGGTCAGGAAATAGCCCGTCGCGGCCGCGATGCCGATGGTCAGGATTGCCGAACCCGGCAATGCGAAGGCGACCGGATAGCCGGAGCCGAGCGCCGCTGCCATAAGCACGATGAGAAGGATCAGGAAAAAGAGTTCCATCGGTTTCGGTCTCGCTGGTGCTTATTCTTAGTGGGCGGCGGAGGAGCTGTGGTCGCGACCACCTGGCTCGTCGCGGATGTCGGCCACGGCGTCGAGCATGTAACTCACGAACTGGATCAGCATCGTGATGGCGAAGATGCCCAGGAAGCCGGCCATCAGGTATTTCACGAAAAGGCCGAAGCCGGCCTGCGTGACCTCGTAGCTGATGATCGGTGCGTTGATGATGCTGCTGCGCCCGCCCATGCCGATGATCAGGATGGTCCAGCACAGGCTCATGCCGAGAAGGATCGAACCGACCGAATTGACGTAGCCCTTCGTTTTCGTCTTGAAGTTCGAATAGAGCACGTCGACGCGGACGTGGCCTTCCTCGATCAGCGTGTAGGCGCTGGCGAAGAGGAAGAGCGCTGCGTACCAGAAGCGCACCAGGTCGGCCATGTAGGCCTGCTCGTAGGAGAAGATGAAGCGCCCCACCACGATCAGGAGCTCGGCGACGACGACCAGCAGCGCAAGCCAGGGAAAGCCGAGCGTACGGGTGAAGGCGGCAACGATCAGCGATACCACGAGCAGCGGCATGTGCACGTAGGGGCCGCGGAACTGGGCCCGGCCGAGATCCGCTCCCAGCTGCGAGCCCACCAGCGGGTCGAGCATGCCTTCCACGCGCAGGGCGGAAATCGTCGTATCGACCAGACCGACGATCAGCACTGCCCAGAAGGCAGCGCGGATGAGATAGGCGTTGAGGGCGGAAATGCGCTGGCTGTCGGAGCGCAGCGACCGTTCGGGCGTGCGGCGGACATAGAAGACGGCGATTAGCGCCGAGGCGAAATAGATGCCGAGCTGCAGCCAGGCCGTGGAAGACGCCTGTCCACCCGTGCCGAAGACGGGCGCGATGCCGGGCAAGCCCTGCCAGACCGTCAGATAATTGTTGAGGAGGAAGGCGGCGAGAACCGCCAGCATGATCCAACCGAACAGGCGAACTAGCATCGCTTCTCATTCCGGGCTGGAGGGCACGTGGCGCTTCGCCGATCTGTCTCGCTCTTCTCCCGCAAGCTCCCGGGCGAAGCTTGCCGGAACCGATCACGGCTTCCTTGTGCCGGTCAGGACGAGTGTCTCGTGGCGGACGCGGGTGCGCCTCTTTCGGGCGTAAAACTGGATATGCCAGAGGGACGGGGCGGTGCCCCGTCCCTCCAGCGAACGCGGGTGTCGGCTTAGATGGTGATGCCGAGAGCGCGGTTGCGCTTGACCGTGTAGCCGGTGTCGGCCAGCAGCATCCAGCGGCCGATCTGGGACCGGGCGTTGGCAAAGCTGTCGTGGACGCGTCCAGCCAGGTCGCTGTGGGCGCGGGTTTCCTCGAACACTTCCTCGGAAGCCTCGCCGAAAGCCTCGTAGACCTCGTCCGAGAATTCCTTGAGGACGACGCCGTGCTCCTTGGTCAGCTTGTCGAGATAACGGCCGTTTTCGGCGTTGGTCTCGGCCATCTGGCGGGCGTTTTCCTCGTTGCAGGCGGCTTCGATGATCGCCTGGTCGGTCTTCGAAAGCGAGGTGAACCAGGACTTGTTCATGCCGAGCGCGAGGGCCGAACCCGGCTCATGGAAGCCCGGGTAGTAGTAGTACTTGGCCGCCTCGTAGAACTTCATGAAGTAGTCGTTGTAGGGGCCGACCCACTCGGTCGCGTCGACGGCGCCGGAAACGAGGTTTTCGTAGATCTGGCCGCCCGGCAGGGAAACCGGAGACGCGCCGAGCTTGGCCATGACGTCGCCGCCGAGGCCCGGAATACGCATCTTCAGGCCCTTGAGGTCGTCCGGAGTCTCGATTTCCTTGTTGAACCAGCCACCCATCTGCACGCCGGTGTTGCCGGCGTTGAAGTTCTTCAGGCCGAAGCCGTCAGCCAGCTCGTCCCACAGCTCCTGGCCGCCGCCGTACTTTATCCAGGCGTCGAACTCGGCATAGGTCAGGCCGAACGGAACAGCCGTGAAGTAAGCCCAGGCCGGGTGCTTGCCCTTCCAGTAGTAGTCGGCGCCGATGTAGCCCTGGGCGTTGCCCGAAGCCACTTCGTCGAAGGAGTCGAACGCGCCGACGCGCTCGCCGGCGGCGAAATACTGAACATTGATGCGGCCTTCGGTCAGTTCGCCGATGCGGGCGGCAAGGCGCTGCGCGCTGATGCCGAGACCCGGCATGTCGCGCGGCCAGGTCGACACGATGACCATCTCCTTGGTGCCCTGCGCGATCGCAGGAGCAGCAAGGGTGCTGGCCGCCGCAGTGGCGCCGACGCCGATGCCCGCATTTTTAAGGAATGAACGACGATCCATGTATTTTACCTCCCAACACGGATTTGCCCAATTCGGACTGTTGCCCCCGGGGCGCAGACAGTTGCACCTAATCCGGAGCATGTCTAGACCGCCCCGTGTTTGAAGCGTCACCGCTCCCGATACGGTTTTAGCGATCTTTATCAGGGTGCTAGAGCAACCGGTCCAATCGATCGGAAAAGGCCTGCCTCGGAGTGCCCGCGCCGTATGGCGCGCGTCTCCGCTTCCTCGCCTCCTCCCGAAGACCGATCGCCTCAGGTGCTCCCCTCACCTTGACCGAAGCTTTGGGCGGCACATGCCTGACGACGGTCCCGCCCAGAACTGGTGACAACGGTCATATCGCAGGTTTTCGCGTTGCGCAATTCTCCGCAACTGCCGGGAATCGCGGCAGAACCGGTCGGTTTCCGGGAAATTTTCCCCGAACGTAGCGGCAGATGGGACGGCGCCGGATTGCTGCGGGGCACAACATTACGTAGCGCCAGCCGCGGTGCGCGGGGATTGAGCGCCCCCGGCGCAGCGCTCCGCGACAAACCGCGCGCCCGCAACGCGATTTCCGCGCATCGGAGGTTTCCCGCCATGCCGTTCCCGGTCAGGAAGGTGCCATCTCCATAGCAACTAGGACGCACTGACGCGCCACTTCTGCACCATGGTGCTACCGCATCGCTTCCGCGGGTCCGCCCCATGCGAGCATTTTGCGAATTACCCAGCACAAATTATGTGCAAACGACGCAATCCGGATCGCGTTTTGGTGATCGGGTGCCTTCAGGCGGGCATTGCGAAGGGTCTGCTCTTCGGAAATGATGCAGACAAGAACGAAAAGCGCCCCGCCAGCGGGCGCGCATCCAGGGATGGACCTTCCATGAGCCAACACCATGACCATCACCACGGCGCGGGGCATGACCACGCGCATGACCATTCCCATCTCAGCGACACCGAAGCCAGGGTCCGCGCGCTCGAATCCGTGCTGACCGAGAAAGGCTATGTGGACCCGGCGGCGCTCGACGAACTCATCGAGACCTACGAGACGAAGGTCGGCCCCCGCAATGGCGCCCACGTGGTCGCCAAGGCCTGGAGCGATCCCGCCTTCCGGGAACGGTTGATGACGAACGCGAGCGAGGCGATCCATTCCCTCGGCTATACGGGGCGCCAGGGCGAACATATGGTCGCGCTGGAGAACACGCCGACACTTCACAACATGGTCGTCTGCACCCTTTGCTCCTGCTACCCCTGGCCCGTGCTCGGTCTGCCGCCGGTCTGGTACAAATCCGCACCCTACCGCTCCAAGGCGGTGCGCGATCCGCGCGGCGTGCTGTCCGACTTCGGTGTGAGCCTGCCGGAAGGGACCGAGATCCGGGTCTGGGATTCAACCGCCGAGATTCGCTACCTCGTCATTCCGATGCGTCCGGAAGGCACCGAAGGCTGGAGCGAGGAGCAACTGATGAAACTCGTCACCCGCGACAGCATGATCGGAACGGGCCTCGCCCTGTCGCCGGCCGGATTGCAGGAGGCAGCGGAATGAACGGCGCGCAGGATCTCGGCGGCATGATGGGCTTCGGCCCGGTGGAGCCGGAGAAAAACGAACCCGTCTTCCACGCCGAATGGGAGGAACGGGCTTTCGCCCTTACGGTCGCCATGGGCGGCACCGGCGAATGGAACATCGACAGTTCGCGCTTCGCCCGCGAAAGCGCGCATCCCGCCACCTACCTTGCCAGCAGCTACTACCAGATCTGGCTTGGAGGGCTGGAGAGGCTGCTTGAGGATCGCGGCCTCGTCACGCGCGACGAACTCGACGCCGGCAGAAGCCTTCATGAGAGCCGCCCGGTAAAGCGGGTGATCACGAAGGATCTTGTTGCGCCCGTCTTCGGCCAGAACGGTACCTACGAACGGGAACCCGCGGCGCCGGCCCGTTTCGCGGTCGGAGATGCCGTCGTGACGAAGGTCATGCATCCTGCCGGCCATACGCGCATCCCGCGTTATGTCCGTGGCCGCCCTGGCATTATCGAACGCATCCATGGCTGTCACGTGCTGCCCGACAGCAATTCCCTCTACCAGGGCGAAGCGCCGACATGGCTCTATTCCGTCGCTTTCAAGGGCACGGATATCTGGGGGGCCGACAGCGACCCGGGCCTTATGCTGCGCGTCGATCTTTGGGAGACCTATCTCGATGCCCGCTGAAGCCGATCTGTCGGTACTGCCTGGCCTGCCCCGGGTCGGCGAAACCGCTGTCTTTCGCGAGCCATGGGAAGCGCGCGCCTTCGCCCTCGCCGTCAAGCTCAATGAACAGGGTCTTTTCACCTGGAGTGAATGGGCGGAAACGCTCGGCGCGGAAATTTCGAGGGCCCAGGCCGAAGGCGATCCCGATCTCGGCGAGACCTATTACCTGCACTGGCTGGCCGCGCTTGAGCGTCTGGTCACCGCGAAACAGGTGACCAGCGATGACAAGCTCGTCGCCCGCAAGGAAGCCTGGGAGCGGGCGGCTCTCGCCACGCCGCATGGCGAACCGATCGAGCTTGGCCGGGACGGAAGGCCGGTCGAACCGGCCTGAGGTTTCCTCAAGCGCCGTACCCGACGGCGGCAGTAAACAGGATCGCGCCGAGCAACAGGACAAGGATCGCGCCGAGGCTTTCGGCGAAGCGGTGGATGCGTTCCGCCGCACGCCCCTCGCTGCCGAAAAGACGAAGAGCAACGCCTTTCGCGCCCACCGCCATGGCGGCGAGGATGGAAACGGTGATCCCCGTTCCGAGCGCCATGGCGAAGGTCGCGGCTATGCCAGCCCATAGAAGCCCCTGCGCCAGCGCGAAGACCAGCACCACCAGAGCGCCGGTGCAGGGCCGCAGGCCCACGGCCACGATAGCCGACCACCCCTTGGCAAGCGTAAAGGGGCCAGCGATCATCGCCGGATCGGGTGCATGCGAATGGCCGCAGGAGGCGCAGGCTTCACCGTGGACATGATGATGATGGTGATGGTGATGATGCCCGTGACCGTCGTGATGGTCATGTCCGCCGACCGGAACCAGCGCCGGCCGCTGCTGGAATGACGGCCGCAGGATTTTCGACCAGACCAGGCTTAGACCGAGCAGCAAGACAAGGCCGGACGCCCCGATTTCGAACCAGCGCGTCGTTTCGGTAATGGCGATCGAAGTCAGGTTCAGCAGCACGGCGGCAACCGAAATCAGCGCCACGGCGGTCACCGCCTGCAGCAAAGCCGAGGCGAAGGAGAGAGCGATTCCGCGCTTCAGCGTCTCGCCGTTCGCAAGCACGTAGGAAGAGATCACGGCTTTCCCATGGCCCGGCCCGGCGGCATGAAAGATGCCATAAGCGAAAGACAGCGCGACCAACCAGAGACCGGCCGTTCCATCGGCCTTCATCGCCTTGAGAGCTTCCTGCAGCGCCCTGTAGAAGCGGGCCTGCTCCTGCGCGACATAGGCGAAGAATGACGAGAACAGCCCGCCCGGACTTGCCGCCGGTTCCTGCAGGCCGACACCGAAGGGCGACTGGGCGGCATGGGCAGCGAACACGCCTGCCATCGTCAGCATCACAAGCGCCAGCAGCAGTGGGCACCCTTTTCGCAGCATACGGGTGAGCCTCGCTTTCATTTGCAGGTGACCGTCGCCGTGTTGGAGAGAGTCTCGGTCAGGGACTGGAATTCCTCTGGAACGTCGCGCTGGGTTGCCGGCAGTTCAGCCAATGCGGCGGCGGAACCGGCATCGAGTTCCGGCGGCGGGGTAAATTCGATCGAGCAGTTGGCCGGCGCATCCACCATCGCAAAGGGTGTGTCCGACGTCATCTCGTATGCAACGAAATAGGACGGGTCATAGACATCCAAGGTCAGACTTGAGCCATCTGCGACAACCGGTTCCGACAGCGGCAAAGTGAAGAAAAGCGTGAGCCGCCCACCGTAGAAATCCAGCCAATATTCCTCCGGCTCGCGGAAGGAAAGTTCCTGCTCGCCCCGATAGAAAAAAGTGAAAAAGTCGAAATCCTTCAGCGACTGCACATTAATTTCGGCAAGCGGCTGGAGTTCCTCGCGCGACAATTCCCCGTCGCCGTTCTCGTCGAGACCCTGGATGGCGAATGCGGTGAAGGCCTCGTCGAAGCGCCAGGAATGACGGACCGCCGATACTCTCTTCTGGGCGTCGAACACCACCTCCGAGCGCGCCTCGACGAAAACGTGCGGGTGCGCTTGCGCGACGGAAATGCAGGCGCACAACACGCCGGCGGCGAGGAGCGTGCGCGAAAGGCAGGGCATTGCTTGTAACCTTCTTACTATGGACTGGCCGAGGCGCTTGTCCACGCTCACCCGAATCTGGAGATTAGAGACATTTCCGGCAAGAGCGTGGCAACCGTCCCGCCTGCGGCGAATTGCACAGGACAATACGCGCGCCTGCGCACCGCAACATAACCGGGGAAAGACTATTCCTGGATTATGCTGCCCCTGAGTTGATTTTCGCCGACTTTAGCAGGCATTCAGAAGATTCAGGACGGATAATCCGCCAAGATCGGCACATATATTTCCTTACGAACGGTTCTCGGCAAATCCTTGCCGGTTCCGCGAGGAGGATATCATGAACGCCCCGATCAAGCGGCCGTTGAAGCAGCATATCGAGCACAACCATCCAGCGGCTCCGGAACGTTCGGTTTTCGACCACCGCGAGTTCAAGGGTCATGAGCAGGTCGTCTTCGGCCACGATCGCGAAAGCGGGCTCCTGACCATCATCGCGATCCACGACACCCGTTTGGGACCGGCACTCGGCGGCTGTCGTATGTGGGACTATGCCACAACCGGCGAAGCGGTGACCGACGCGCTCAGGCTGTCGCGCGGCATGACCTACAAGAACGCCCTGGCAGGTCTCGACCTCGGCGGCGGCAAGGCCGTCATCATCGGCGATCCGCGCCACGACAAGACGGCGGGCCTGCTGGCCGCCTTCGGCGAACAGGTGGAACGGCTCGCCGGCCGCTATATTACCGCCGAAGATGTCGGCATCTCCGCGGAAGACATGGAGATCGTGGCCAGCGAAACCAGGCATGCCCGCGGCACCCGCGCAACGGGTCTCGGCGATCCCTCTCCCTATACCGCGCTTGGCGTCTTCGTCGGCATCAAGGCGGCCGTCGCGCATCGTTTCGGCAGCGACAAGCTGAACGGTCGCACCATCTCGCTGCAAGGCCTTGGTCATGTCGGCATGATTCTCGCCCGGATGCTGCATGACGCCGGTGCGCGGCTCATCGTCTCCGACATTCACCAACCCTCTGTCGAAAGGGCTGTCGCGGAGTTCGGCGCGGCGACCATCGAAGCCGGCAAGGCGCACAAGGCGGAAGCCGACGTCTTCGCGCCCTGCGCCCTCGGCGCCGGCCTCAATGATGTAACGATACCCGCGATCAAGGCACCTATTGTGGCGGGTGCCGCCAACAACCAGCTTGCCGAGGACCGCCACGGCCAGATGCTGAAGGATCGCGGCATCCTCTACGCGCCGGATTACGCAATCAACGCCGGCGGCGTCATTTCGATTGCCGTTGCAAAACCCGGCGGCGGCGAAATGGCCGTGCGCGACAAGGTGATGGCGATCGGCCAGACCCTGTCGCACATCTTCGAACGCGCCGCCGCCCTCGATCTGCCGACCCATGTCGTGGCCGATCAGATCGCCGAGGAACGCCTTGCCAGTGCCGGGCGCTGATAGTTGCAAAAGCCGGCGGGTCAGCCCGCCGGTGTTTCGCGCAGGAACTCCTCCATGCGCTGCAACGCGCGAAGGATGTTTTCCGTCGAATTGGCATAGGACAGGCGGATATACCCTTCGCCCAGAATGCCGAAATCCGGCCCGCCTATGACCGCGACCCCGGCCTTTTCAAGCAGGGCGGACGCCAGGGGCTTCGCCTTCCATCCCGTCCGGGTGATGTTCGGAAAGGCGTAGAAGGCGCCTTTCGGCGTGCGGCAGGAAATGCCGTCGATCGCATTCAGACCTTCCACGACCACCTTCCGCCGACGGTCGAATTCCGCGACCATGGCGTGAACGGCATCCTGCGGTCCGGTCAGCGCGGCAAGTCCCGCAAACTGGGCTGGCGCATTGACGCAGGACCATGCATTCACCGCAAGCTTGCGCGCCTTGTCCATCAGCGCATCGGGCCAGATCGAGAAACCGAGCCGCCAGCCCGTCATCGCGTAGGTCTTGGACCAGCCGTCGAGCAGGATAAGCCGGTCGCGGATGGACTCATACCCCATCAGCGAGACATGGGCCTCGCCGTCATAGGTCATCTGGCCGTAGATCTCATCGGAAAGAACCGCGACGTGGGGATGCTCGGCAAGCCCGGCCACCAGCTTCTCGATCTCGGCGCGCGGCGTCACGCCGCCCGTCGGATTGGCAGGCGAATTGAGGATCAGCAGCCGCGTCTTCGGCGTAACAAGGGACAGGGTCTCCTCGGCCGAAAAGGCGAAGCCGTTTTCCTCGCGGATCGGCACCGGGACCGGACGCGCGCCCGTGAATTCGATCATCGAGCGGTAGATCGGAAAGCCCGGGTCCGGATAGAGGATCTCCGTGCCCGGCTCGCCGAACATCAGGATCGCCGCGAACATCGTCACCTTGCCGCCCGGCACGATCATCACGTTATCCGGGGAAACCGCCGCGCCCGTGCGCTTCTCGACATCCGCTGCCACGGCTTCTCGCAGCGGCAGGATGCCGGTTGCCGGGGTGTAGCCATGGTGGCCGTCCCGGAGCGCCTTGATCGCCGCTTCGACGATATGGTCAGGCGTGCGAAAATCGGGCTGGCCGATGCCGAGATTGATGATGTCCCGGCCTTGCGAGGCGAGTGCTGTCGCCCGCGCAAGCACCGCGAAGGCGTTTTCCTCTCCGATCCGATCGAAGCCGGCAATGGTCTTGAGCATGATCCAACCCCGCACAGAGGACTGATGTTTGTCTTTGTGCCGCTTTTATCGGCTTTTCGGTCAGGCTCCAATCGGCTTCCTCCAATGCGGGTTCTTTTCCGCGGGTCTTTCGGCCGGAAAACCGAACGCGCACTCACCTGTGAACGGGGGATCGGAACGGTTGGGTGGTTGCCAGCGGGCTGGCCTGAACCCATATTCAACCTCGATTTCAGGCATCGAATTCGCCTGAGCGAAAGATCCCTCAAAAGGATTCCAGCCATGCCGGCCGCCAGTCTGCAAACACCCGTCGGGCGCCTTGGCGTCGTCGAGGAAGACGGCGCGATCGTCGAACTTCTTTGGGACGGCGAGGATGAAGGCGAGCGTACGCCGTTGCTGGACGAGGCAATCCGGCAGCTTGAGGCCTATTTCGCCGGCGAAAGGAAGGAATTCGACCTGCCGCTCGCGCCGCGCGGCAACGCCTTCCAGCAAGCCGTCTACAAGCTGATGAGCGCGATTCCCTTCGGCGAAACGCGCACCTACGGCGAGCTCGCCAGGCAGCTCGACACCTACGGCCAGCCCGTGGGCCAGGCCTGCGGCATGAACCCGATCCCCGTCATCATTCCCTGTCACCGGGTCCTGTCGGCCAACGGCCTTGGCGGCTATTCGGGCAAGGGCGGCGTGGAAATGAAGATCGAGCTGCTGAAGCTTGAAGGCGGCTATCCCTACCTGCTCTGAGCCGAAGACACCCTGCAAGACACGGCTTTTCGCGGCAGCGCGAAACTGTATAGTGCCGGACAACGATCAAGGCGCCTGGCGACATGCCAGCTGCGCCTGTTTCAGATGACCCTCAGGAGAGGCCACATGAGTGCTACCCCTGCCGGAACCGATGCGAAAATCCCGGTGACCGTGCTGACCGGCTATCTGGGTGCCGGCAAGACGACGCTGATGAACCGTATTCTCACCGAGAACCACGGCACGCGCTATGCGGTGATCGTCAACGAATTCGGCGAAATCGGCATCGACAACGACCTGCTCGTCGAATCCGACGAGGAGATCTTCGAGATGAACAACGGCTGCATCTGCTGCACCGTTCGCGGCGATCTCATCCGCACGGTCGAAAACCTGATGAAGCGCAAGGGCACTTTCGACGCAATCCTGGTGGAGACCACCGGCGTTGCCGATCCCGCTCCCGTAGCGCAGACCTTCTTCATGGACGAGGACGTGCGCGACAAGGCCAGGCTCGACGCCGTCGTGACGGTCGTCGACTGCCGGCACGTATTGAAGCGGCTGGAAGACACGACGGAAGCGGAAGACCAGATCGCCTTCGCCGACGTCATCCTGCTCAACAAGACCGACCTGGTGACCGCGGAAGAACTGAAGGCGGTGGAGGAGCGCATCCACTCCATCAATCCTTACGCGGTACTCCACCGCACGGAGCGCTGCGCGATCGACCTTGCCAACGTATTGAACCGAGGCGCATTCGATCTGGATCGCATCCTGTCGCTCGACCCGCAATTCCTGGAAGCCCATGATCACGATCACGAATGCGGTCCCGACTGCGATCACGACCATCATCACCATCACCACGGGCATGATCATCACGATCATGATCACGGGCACCACCACGACACCCATTCGGTGCGCAGCATCTCGCTGACGGCAAAGGATCTCGACCCTCAGGTCTTTTTCCGCTGGATCAGCGAGGTGACGCAGATCCAGGGGCCGAACATCCTGCGCCTCAAGGGCATCATGGCTTTCAAGGACGACCCGCAGCGCTATGTCGTGCAGGGCGTCCACATGATCATCGAAGGCGATCACCAGCGCGACTGGAAGGCGGGAGAAGAGCGGCTTAGCCGGCTCGTCTTCATCGGGCGCGACCTCGACGAGGCGGCCCTGCGCACCGGCCTGAAGGCCTGCGAGGCCTGACGAATGCCCGTTATTGCCCCGTTCGACTGCGACGCCTTCGTCGTCGCCGCAGCTTTTATTGGTGACAAGACGGCCTTTGCCCTGGGTGACGGCACGGTGAGGCTGGTGGGCGCCGGCGACGAGACGATCCGCCTGCACAAGGGCGCGTTGCTCGCCGCCTGCCCGGCACCTGATGGCCGCCTGATCGTTACCGGCGGCGACGACGGCAGGGTGCTGACGCTCGATGCCTCGGGCGAGATTGCGGAAATTGCCGAAAAGCCCCGCAAATGGATCGACATTCTGGCCGTGGCACCGCAGGGGGCCATTGCCTACGCATCCGGCCGTACCGCCTGGGTGAAACAGGCAAATGGCACGGAAAAGGAGTTTGCGATCAGCCGTGCGATTGGCGGAATCGCTTTTGCCCCCAAAGGCTTGCGGCTGGCGATCGCACGCTATGACGGCGCTTCGCTCTACTGGGTCAATGTGGACGCCCCGCCGCAGGAGCTCGCCTGGAAGGGCGCCCATGCAGCAATCGCCTTCTCGCCGGACGGCAAATATCTCGTCACCACAATGCAGGAAAATGCCCTGCACGGGTGGCGGCTTGCCGACCAGCAGGACATGCGCATGACCGGCTATCCCGCCAAGGTGAAGTCGATGCATTTCTCCGCGAAGGGCAAATATCTCGCCACGTCCGGCGCCAATGCTGCGATCCTGTGGCCCTTCTTCGGCAAGACAGGGCCAATGGGGCAGCAGCCGTTGCAGCTCGGAGCGCGCTCCGACGCGCTGGTGAGCGTCGTTGCCTGCCATCCGAGCGAGGACGTGGTGGCGATCGGTTATCAGGACGGCATGGTGCTCGCCGCGCGGTTCCAAGATGGAGCGGAAGTGCTACTCAAACGGCCAGGCAATGCTCCCATATCGACACTTGCCTGGCACACCGCCGGCGGGCGTCTGGCCTATGGCAGCGAGGAAGGCGAGGCCGGCATCATCACGCTCACCGACTAGACCCGGGCCTATTCCGGTTCGTTCACCTATCTGATAACAATCCGGCGACGGACAACGAGATCGGGACGGCTTCGGCGTGGATTCACTCATCCGGATGCGATGCTTCCTGCAGGTGGTGCAGTCGGGCGGATTTTCCGCAGCCGCCCGCGACATGGGGCGCTCCAAGGCGCTCGTCTCCAAATATGTGAGCGAGCTCGAAGACGAACTCGGCGTCAGGCTGCTGAACCGGACGACAAGGCAGCTTTCGCTGACGGAAGCCGGGCAGGTGTTCCATCGCGAGGCAGCCGACATCCTGCAGCGGATCGACGACCTGAGCGAATCCATCCAGCATGCCAACCAGGCGGCGCGCGGTTTGCTGCGCGTCAGCGCGCCCCGGTCCATGGGCGACGACATGCTGACCCGCGCCATCATGGATTTTGTGGTGGCGGAGCCTGAAATCTCCATCGACCTTCGTCTGGAAGACCGGTTCGTCGATCTCGTCGACGAAGGCTATGACGTTGCAATCCGGGTCTCGGACCTGGCGGATTCAAGCCTGATCGCCCGCAAGCTGCTGCCGATCCGCGGCGTTGTCTGCGCGACGCCCGAAGTGCTCAGGCAGCATGGCATACCGGAGCGGCCGCAGGATCTGGCAAATCTGCCCTGCATCATCGACACCAACTATCGTTTCCGCTCCAACTGGGTGTTCCAGTCGGACGGCGCCCGGGTGAGCATCCAGGTAAAGGGCCGGGTCGAGGTCAACAGCGCGCAATCGGCCCGCGAGGCAGCGCTCCGCAACCTTGGATTCCTGAGGACCCCGGAAGGCTTCGTGCACCGCGAACTTCAGGACGGCAGGCTGGTGGAGGTGCTGCAGGAATTCCAGCCGCAGGATCAGGCAATCTATGCGGTCTATCCGCATCGCCGTCATCTTTCCGGCAAGGTCAGGGCCTTCGTCGACTATCTCGCGGACTGGTTCAACGAGGCACGCAAGCGCGGCGAAATCTGCTGATCGGCAACAATCGGCCGGCGGCCGTTCATGGCTGGATGAAAATCCCGTCACCAGGTGGCGGCGAACTTTCCCGGACCTTGAGTTCGGGTCTGGTGAAGACCTTTTCCCCCTGCAGATCCTCGCCGTCGATCTGGCGCAGCATCATGGCAGCGGCCCGCCGGGCGATCTCGCCGGCGCGGTTGTCCACGGACGTGAGCGGCGGGGACTGCTCAAGCGCCCGCTGCGTGTCGTCGTATCCGACGATGGAGATGTTTCGCTCCGCCCGGCGAAGGCCCGAAGACAGGCCGGCGGCGACAAGATCGTTGAAGGCGACGACGGCCGTCGGCTTGGTGGGACAGCGCAACAGGTCCTCCGCCACGGACAAGCCGTCCGCCTGCGTCATGAGATCAGGAATATAATGCTGCGTGTCCGGATCGACGCCGAATTCGGCAAGGGCCTTGCGCCAACCCAAAAACCGGTCCCGGCCGGTGGAACTCTCCTGCCGCCCGCCGATCATCGATATCCGGCGATGTCCCTGTTCCAGCAGGTGCCGGGTCACCAGATAGCTGCCCGTCAGGTCGTCGCCACGCACGACCGGCGACATGGCACCTTCGACTTCCCGGCAAATCAGGGTGACGGGGATGCCTGCCGCCTCAAGCCGCGCCAGATCGCTCGCCGTCGTGCCGATGGCCGCGCATAGCACAAGGCCGTCGACGCGATGCTGCAGCAACGCATCGATGAAACGGCCCTGCCGTTCGATTTCGTCACGGTGGTTGCAGATGAGCACGACCCGTTTCCGCTGCCCGAGCTCATCCTCAAGGACCTGAAATATCTCGGCGAAATAGGGGTTGAGGATGTCGTGAACGGCGATGCCGATCATGTCGGAGCGTGCCGTCCGCAAGGTCGCGGCGTGACGGTTATAGATATATCCTATGCTCTGCGCATGCGCCTTGACCCGACGAAGCGTCTCTTCGGCGACGAGTGGCGAATCGCGCAATGCAAGAGAGACGGTTGCGGTGGACACTCCCAGATCGGCGGCAATATCGCCAAGCGTGACCCTGCGCCCTGATTTCTGTTGACCCGGCGTTCGTCCGCCATTCGTTTGGTTCATTCCCCCGCTTTTCCCCCGTCCGGATCAATCGCCCCCGCCTGACCTGAAAGCGGGGGCCTCGTCACGATAGATGCAGCAATCGAGATCGAGTTTCCCTAGCCCCTGCCGGTGACCCGTTCCCGATAGAGAATATAGAGACCGGAACTCACGACGATCGCCGCGCCCAGAAACGTCCAGGGGCCCGGCACGTCATTGAAGACGAGGTATCCAAGTCCGACCATCCAGACGATCTGCGTATACATGAAGGGCGCCAGCAACGGGGCCGGAGCGAGGCGATGCGCCTGGATCAGGGCCAGGTGGCCGATCGACCCGTAGGCTCCGGTCGACAGCAGGAGCAGCCAGGTCGAGGCATCTTTCGGCATCACCCATGCATCGATCGCAACCGGCGTCATCGCGAGAGCCGCAACCGCCCCGGAGATGATCAGCATGCCGGCGGCAGAGTCGGTACCGGCCATTTTCCGGGTCAGAAGCGCATAAAATGCGTAACAGCCCATCGCTGCGACCGAGTAGATCGCCGCCCAATGCATTCCGCCCACGCCCGGACGCACAACGACCAGGACACCAAGGAAGCCGACGGCAATGGCAAGCCAGCGGCGCAACCCGGCCCACTCGCCCAGTATCGGTCCGGCGAGCGCCGTCACGACAAACGGGGCCGCAAACATGATCGATACGGTCTCGGCCAGTTGGAGATAGCGCACCGCAAGGAAATTGAAGACCGTCGAGCCGAGCAGGCAGAGGGAGCGGATGAGGTGCAGGCCCCAGTGACGGCTGCGGAATATCGCAATGTCCCGCCACACGCGGAAAATGATCATCGCCAGGACCACATGCGTCAGGAACCGCATCCAGACAACCTGCACCGCAGGCAGGTCCCGAACGAGGAACTTGGCCGTGGCATCGAGACCGGCGAAGCAGAACACCGCCGCGCACATCAGCGCGATGCCGGTCAGCGCATTCCTGGCAGCCTGGGCGTCAGGGCGCCCCGCATCGCGCAGTTCCGAAGCATCGGTAGACATTCTGCTCTCTTAATCCCTCACCAGCGCGCATTTGTCCGACAAATACGAATGGTGATTTATACCATGAAGAGAAAAACGGCCTAGAGCCGCGAGCGCATGGCAGCTCCGCGCGAAGCACAGGTCGGCCGCCGGTGGATCGAGCATGCAGACACCAACGGAATTGACGGCCGCACCACCATGAGAGATGATTTGTCCAAGGGGCCATTCGCGAGCGCCCCGTGAGGCGGCAGCCCAAGCTTCGCGTCCTTCATTGCCTTTTCGGCAGCGCCGGAAGGGCAGCCTCTTGCACCGGAGGGGACGCCATGCCGTCGAATACGGAAATCACAGTTCAGCAATTGAGCCGTCTTGTCGGGTTGCCTGATCAGCCCCGCATCATCGATGTGCGGCTGGAAGAGGATTTTCAGCTGGACCGCCGGCTCATTCCCGCATCCAAACGCATGAGCCACGCACAAGCCATTGACTGCGAGGACATGGCCGCCGGCGACCGCGTCGTTGTCGTATGCGAAAAGGGGCGCAAACTGTCGCAGGGCGTGGCAGCGGTGATGCGCGAGCGAGGCATTGCCGCCGAGACACTTGAAGGCGGATTCGTGGCATGGCGGGAGCATGAAGGCCTGCTCGTCCATGCGGACGCAGTCCCGAAATCCCGTGCCGATGGCCGGACCGTATGGGTGACCCGGGCGCGGCCCAAAATCGACCGCGTCGCCTGTCCCTGGCTGATCCGCCGCTTTGTGGATCCCGACGCCATATTCCTCTATGTCGACCAGAGCGAAGTCGAGGCCGTTGCCGAAATTTTTGAGGCGACACCTTTCGACATAGCCGGTGTTTTCTGGAGTCATCGCGGCGAATCCTGCACTTTCGACACGATGGTCGAGGAATTCGGCCTGACCAGCGAACCGCTGCTTCATATGGCACGCATCGTCCGCGGAGCGGATACCGACCGGCTCGACCTCACGCGGCAGTCTCCGGGATTTCTGGCCGCGGCACTGGGCCTGTCGCGGATGTACAAGGACGACCTGGCGCAACTCGATGCCGCCATGACGCTTTGCGACGCCTTCTACCGCTGGTGCCGCGACGCTGTCGGCGAAAGCCACAGCTGGGTGGTCAATCCATGAAAGAGCAGGCGATCGACATGCACGGGAAAATCGAATCGCCAGCCGGCTCTCCGCCCTCATTCACGGAACTGGCCGGCATAAGCCTGCGGGTCGGTCTGCTGTCCTTCGGCGGACCGGCAGCGCAGATCGCACTGATGCATCGCTATTTCGTCGAAGAGCGCGGCTGGATCGCGGAGGACCGTTTCCTGCATGCCCTGAATTACTGCATGCTCCTGCCCGGTCCCGAGGCGCAGCAGCTTGCAACCTATTGCGGCTGGCTGCTGCACCGCGTGAAAGGCGGGCTGACGGCCGGGCTGCTGTTCATCCTGCCCGGTGCCGTCGCCATGCTGGGCCTCAGCTTCGTGTACGTCCTCTTCGGCAGGCTGCCGCTGGTCGAAAGCCTGTTCTACGGCGTCAAGGCAGGCGTCCTGGCGATCGTCCTGCAAGCGCTGCTGAAGGTCGGCAGCCGCGCCTTGAAGTCCCGCCTTTCCATCGCAATCGCCATCGCAAGCTTCCTGGCGCTCTTCCTGTTCGGGATACCCTTTCCCGCAGTCATCGTGGCGGCGGCCCTGGTCGCGGTGGCCGCCGACCGGAAAAAGGGCAAGAGAGCGGCAATTCCACCTCAGGACGCGGCAACGCCGCCGCGCCCCGGTTTTCTCGGAACGCTCGCAGTCGGGCTCTCGATATGGGCACTGCCCGTCGTCGGCGCAGCGGTCCTGATCTCCCCGGACCACCTGCTTGTCGATGTCGCCGGCTTCTTCTCCACCCTTGCGGTTGTCAGTTTCGGCGGGGCCTATGCTCTCTTGAGCTACATGGCGCAGGTGGCTGTCGAAAGCTACGGGTGGCTGAGCGCGGGAGAAATGCTGGACGGTCTCGGCCTTGCCGAAACAACGCCCGGGCCACTGATACTGGTGACGCAGTTTGTCGGCTTCCTTGCAGGATTTCATGCCCCGGCGCCCTTCCCGGCGGCGATTGCAGCCACCCTTGCCGCCGCAATGACAACCTGGGTGACCTTCGCACCGAGCTTTCTGTTCATCTTTCTTGGGGCGCCGTTCATCGAACGCCTGCGCGGCAACAGGCGGCTGTCGGCGGCACTTTCGGGCATCACCGCGGCGGTAACGGGCACCATCGCCAATCTGGCGCTCTGGTTCGCGCTGCACGTCTTCTTTGCCGAAACGACAAACGCGCCCCTGTGGTGGATCGCAGCGCCGATCCCGACCCTGACGAGCATCGATCCCCTGGCGGTGGCCCTCGCGCTCGTCGCCGGCTGGCTGGTCTTCTTCAGGAAGCTTGGCGTTGCGACGGTCGTCGGCGCAAGCGCCGTCCTCGGGCTCGCCGCAAGGACCGCGATCGGGATGCCCTGACCCGCTCAGGCGTCGACCGTTTCGGCGGTGCGAACGGCGGGCGCGTCGGTGTCGGCGTCTTCAGGATCGCCGTCGATCTCGGGATCGCTGTCGGCGCTCGCGGAGAGGTTTCTTTCCACGAGGCGGAGCAGCTTGCGAAGCTTCTTGCGGTCCTTATCATCGAGGCCGGCGAGCGCCTCGCGCTCGAGCCGCTTCCAGGCCTTGTCGACGGCGGCAATCCGCTCCTTGCCAACTTCGGTCAGGAAAACCTTGGCCAGGCGCCCGTCCGTGGCGGACATCTCGCGCCTGAGCAGACCCTGCGTGGACAGGCGGGTGATCATCTTGGTGACGGTCGGCGGCTGCACGCCGAGAGCGAGAGCCAGCTGGCTCATCGTCAGGCCATCCGTTTCGCCGAGAACCTTGAGCACGGCTTCCTGGCCCGGATGCAGGCCGATGCGCGCCAGATGAGTGCCTGAGCGGGCCCGATGAGCCTTCGACGCCTGCGCAAGACGGAACGTGACGCTCTTTTTGTGATTGAATGCCATGGCAATCGGTTTCCCGCTCTGTCGCCCGCCTCACGCACACGGTTTCGCGAGCTGCTTTCCAAGCGCGAATTCTCTGGAGCGCTTTTCGCGAACGCGCTTCACGACTAATGCTTTGAGCATATCCCGCCAACTCCTGTTCGGACTTGGCGGGATATGCTCTAGCAGCCACGCATGAAGGTTAGATGACAGCTTCGCTTCGCCGGCGAAGATTCCTTGCATTGCAAGACGCTCGCCCTTACCCGGCAAACCAAACCGGGCTTTCAGGCAAAACGCGATAGCGCTCTTTCGATCCGCCGCAGATAGCGCAGCCGACTCTCACGCGTGGAGGAATCCATCTTGTAATGGGCGAGATAGAGCGTCCGGCAATTGCCCGCGCATACGCTGCGAATGCCGCGCAGCAGGGTCTTGCGGCCAGGCTCGCCCATCAGCTTGGAAACGAACCACGACGCCCCGCAGGTCGTCACGACGGCGATGCGGCTTATATGGGTCATCAGCGGCCGCGCGGGCCTGCCGTTTACCGGCAGTTCGAAGGTCACATGCGGCACGAATACCCGGTCGAGCCATCCTTTCAGCATGGCCGGCAGGCCGAACCACCAGGTCGGGTAGACGAAGACCAGCCCGTCCGCCCAGGAAAGGTGATCCAGATGCTCGTCGACCGGCTCGCGGTTGCGAACGGGGTCATGGTAGAGCCGCCTCTCCGCTTCAGACATGACGGGCTCGAAACCCTCGCGGTAAAGATCGATCAGGCGGACCTCGTGACCGCCACGCCGCAATCCGGACAACACCGCATCCCGGGTCGCCGCGTTGAAGCTGTCGGCACAAGGATGGCAGTAGACAACAAGCACCCGCATGCTAGCCGCCGCCCTCCCGGATCCCTGCCGGCTCCCGCCGCGGACCCGTCATCGGGCAAGCCCCGGGAAAAGATAGGTCTTCTGCGCGGAGAAATCGAAGTCCGGATCCTCCCAGGCGATCATCTTTCCCGGGTTGAGCAGCCCCTTGGGATCGGCTTCGCGCTTAAAGGCCAGTTGCACCGCATCCGTCTGCTTCATACCGCCCTCCTCCAGAGTGTAGCGGTGGGGATTGAAGATCGGGCAGCCGTGATCCTCATGCAGGCGGATGATCTCGTTGAGGCGCTCTTCCGAGGTGTACCGGACGATCGGCAGGCCGAAGCAGGTGATCTTGCCGTCGAAACGCACGAATTCGAGATGCCCGGGCACCTCGTCGCCGAGGAGCCGGGTCATCCTGCCTACCTTCTCGACATAGTCCGGAAATGGATAGAGCACCTGAAGATAGGTAATCGTCGGATCGACCCTGAGGCCCCGCAACGTCGTGTGGTTCCACGCAAGCTCGTAGACGGGCGGCAACCCCTTCCTTTCCTCCGGTCGGCCGACGTCGCTGCGATAACAGATCGAAGCCGCGCGAAACCGCGACGCGAAGGCAAGGAAGGCGTCCATGGCGAAGGGGGCGACCATCAGCAGGACGACCGACTGGCCCTTGCGGAGATATTTCTGGTGGCGCAGGAAATAGTCATGCGGGACGGGAGCGGCGACCGGCGCGATCTCCTTCGTCAGGATGCCGTCCTGGTTGGCGAGCGCGTCGGCGAAATGAACGCCGTCCATGAATTCGTCGAAGCCGACGATGACATCCACCCAGTCATAGGCCGCGGTCAGGGGCACCTCGACCTCGAGAATGATGCCGTTGGTGCCGTAGGCATGACTGACCTTGTGAAGATCCTCGCCCTTCATGTGCAGGATGCGCGGTTCGGCCTCCATCGTCGCGACCTTCAGGCTGATGATATTGCCCAGGTCGCGCAACCCTCCCCAGTTGATCGACCCGACGCCGCCGGAACCGCCGGCGATGAAGCCGCCGACCGTCGCCGTCCTGTAGGTGGAGGGATGCATGCGCAATTCCTGGCCACCCGGGCGGGCAGCCTCGTCGATCGCCGCCATGATGGCGCCGGCCTGCGCCCGCACCACGCCGGGCGAAATTTCAAGCACCTCGTTCAGGGCCGCCAGATTGAGGACGACACCGCCCGACAGCGGCATGGCCTGGCCGTAATTGCCCGTGCCCGCCCCGCGCGTCGTCACCGGCACGTCGTGGGCGAAGCAGGCCTTGAGAACTTGGATCACCTCCTCTTCCGACTTCGGCGTCACGACCAGATCGGCGGTCACGTGATCGAGCTGGCGCTTGAGAACCGGCGAGTACCAGAAGAAATCCCGGCTCTTCTGCTTGACGATCTGGGGATTGTCCTCGACCTCCAGGCCGTCGAGATCCTTCTTCAGCTTGGCCAGATCGTTCATCGGCATCACTCCATCAGGTCATCGAGTTCCCGGTAGTCGGGAAGCGTCCTGTCGATCGGCTGGCCCGAACGCAGCACGATGCGTTCGCCGCCGGGCCGGGCCAGAAGCTCGTTCCAGTCGCGCACCCGGAAGAGGAGGAGATCGGCTGCCCCCATCTCCTCGATACGCCCCGCCTCGGCGCTTCCCAGCATTTCGGCCGGCGTCAGCGTCACCGTCTTGATCCAGTCGCCGACAGGATGATCGAGATGCAGGAGACGGGTTGCCTGGGCATAGACCTCGACCATGTCGAGATCGCCATAGGCGTAAAACGGATCCCGCGTATTGTCGGAGGCGACCGCGACCGGAACGCCGCGCGCCTTAAGTTCATGCAGCAGCGTCACGCCTCTGAAGCGCGGCGTACGGCCGGCGGCGCGATCCTGCAGATAAAGATTGCACATCGGCAGGGCGACGATGCCCAGGCCGGCTTCGGCAACCGCATCCAGCGTGCGCTCCACCTCGTCCGCATCCTGCGTCGAGAGCGAGCAGCAATGGCCGCAGACCACCTTGCCCGCAAAGCGATTGCGCAACGCCGCCTCGGCGATGAGGCGGAGCGAATGGGCGGAAGGGTCCAGCGTCTCGTCGACATGGAAGTCGAGATCCAGCCCATGACGGGCCGCCGTCTGGAACACCCGGTCGAGATGGTCGACCAGTCCGTCGACCATGTAGGTGACGCTGCCCAACACGCCGCCACACGTTGCCACGCGCCTCGCGATCCGATCGAGAAACCCGTCGTCCGCCACCGCTTCGATGCCGAACAGGGCAACCGCCTGCAGGGCGATCCGCCCGGCCCAGCGCTCGCGCATCTCCAGGAAGACCGGCCAGGAGATCCCATCCTGGGGCGGAATGCTGTCGATATGCGTGCGCATGAACACCGTGCCATGCGCGAATGCGGAGCGAAGGGCGAAATCCATGCGGCGGGCGACATCGGAAGCGGACCACCGCGCCATCCGGTCCTCGGCAACGCTTTGCAGCGCTCCGGCAAACGTTCCGTCCGGATTGGGCTTTCGCGGCCAGATATGGCCCTTGTCCAGATGCGTATGCATGTCGACGAGGCCGGGCAATACGAGACCGCCATCCAGATCCACAAGGGCGAGATCGCGGGGCGTCGCCGCACCCGCGGGCAGGATGCGGGCAATCCGTCCGGCTTCGATCACGATATCCGCGCGAGCCAGCCCCTCGCCCCGATAGGCGACGGGTTCGCTGGTCAGGCAGTCGGGAACCGTCGCGTTTACGAGGCAATAGGCTCCGTTGGGAATATCGAGAAAGGCCATTGCAAATTCAGACCTCCCGCTTCAGGGCGCTTTCATGCCACCGGCGCAGCAAGAGATGCGAAACGAAGCTCGTGACAGCAAATATCAGAACGCCGGTCATCGAAAGCAGGATCAGCGCGGCAAAAAGGCGCGGGATGTTCAACCGAAATTGCGACTCGATGAGGCGGAAGGCAAGGCCCGACCCGGCACCGGCCGAGCCGGCGGCGAATTCCGCGACCACCGCGGCGATCAACGCCAGGCCGCCGGCGATGCGCAGACCCGCCAGGAAATAGGGCAAGGCATTCGGCATCTTGAGATAGGCGAGCGTCTGCCAGCGGCTTGCGCCATAGAGCCGGAAGAGATCGAGCAGGTTGTGGTCCGTCGACTTCAGTCCCTGCGTGGTGTTGGAGAGCACCGGAAAGAAGGCGACGATCCAGGCGCAGATCAGCAAGGCCGCCTGCGTCGAGGGAACATAGATCAGGATCAGCGGCGCGATCGCCACGATCGGCGTCACCTGCAGGATGACGGCGTAGGGGTAGAGAGCCAGTTCCGCGAGCCGCGATTCCGAAAGCAGGACGGCAAGCGCGACGCCGCCGACCAGCGCGATCAGCAAAGCCAGGAAGGTGATCTTCAGCGTCACCAGCAGAGCCGGCCCCAAAACCGACCAGTCGGCCACAAGCGCTTCGGCAACCCGACGCGGGCTCGGCAGGATGTAATGGGGAACATCGTAAGCCGCAACGTACAGGCTCCAGGCCGCAACCAGCAGCACGAGCATGAAGACCGGTACCGCAAATCGCAGGATCCTCGACCGACCGCCGCCGCTTCGCCCGCCATCCGTCGCGAGCGACGTCGGCGACGCGGAAACGCCTGCACCCAGATCTGTTTCGCTGGCAGGGAAACTCATGACCCCTCGCTCGCCTCCATCGCCCGGTGAAGAGCTTCCGAGGCCTTGCGGCAATAGTCGTTGTAGAGGCTCGAGGTCCTGAATTCCTCCTCGCGCGGATAGGGCGCATCCACGGTCATGTCCTCGACGACCCGCCCCGGTCTCGCCGCCATCACGACGATCCGGTTGGACAGGTAAACGCTCTCGAAGACGGAATGGGTGACGAAGATCACCGTCCAGCCGAACGTGCTCCAGAGATGGAGGAGATCGTTGTTGAGCTTGAAGCGGGTGATTTCGTCCAGCGCGGCGAAAGGCTCGTCCATCAGCAGCAGCCGAGGCTTGGTAACGAGCGCACGGGCGATCGACACCCGCATCTTCATGCCGCCGGAAAGCTCGCGCGGGTAGCTGTCGGCGAAGCCGGCAAGACCGACCATGTCGAGGGCCGCCATCACGTCGTCCCGCGCCGCCGTTCTGGAGACGCCTTTCAGCTTCAAAGGCAGATGAACGTTGCCGAAAACGGTGGCCCAGGGCATCAGCGTCGGCTCCTGGAAGACGAAGCTGATCTCCGCGCCGTGTTCGGCAACCGGCGTCGCACCGGACGCCGAGGGCCATTCGAGCTTGCCGCCCGAGGCATTGGCGAGCCCTGCGATAATCCTCAAGGCCGTCGATTTGCCGCAGCCCGACGGCCCGAGCAGGCTGACGAATTCCCCTTGGGCGATATCGAGCGACAGATCGTTCAGCGCCAGCGTGCCATTGGCAAAGCGCTTGGAGACATGACGCAGGGATATCAGCGGAGCGGCCTGCGTCATCGGTTCCCTGGAGGACTGCAGCATTCTTCTTTCCAGATTCCTTTCCGGAGCTATGCCGGGCTATTTCCTGAGGTCCATGCCGAGACCGTTGCAGACGAACTCGGTCGTGTAGACCTTGGAGATATCCAGGTCCGCCTTGACGACGCCGGCGGCGACCATCTTGTCATAGAACCCCTTGACGCCCTCGTCGGTCATGCAGCCGATGCCCTTTTCCAGCGCGATGCCGGATTCGATGAGGCCGTATTCCTTCATCTTGGCGATGGTGAACTCGATCTGCTCATCCGTCATTTCCGGATTGGCCTGCTTGATCAGCCCGTTGGCTTCGGCATTGTCGCCATAAAGGTAATTATACCAGCCGATGATCGATGCTTCGACGAAACGCTTCACGATGTCCGGATTGGCGGCGAGATAGTCCGCCTTGGTCTCGATCATGGTCGAGTAGGTATCGAAGCCCGCATCGGCCATCAGGAAAAGCTTCGGCTTGAAACCTCCCTGCTGTTCGATCGCGAAGGGCTCGGAAGTAATGTAGCCCTGCTGCGCCGATTGCTTGTCGGCAAGGAAGGGCGCCGGGTTGAAGGCATAAGGCTTGTACTGCTCGTCCCGGAAACCGTCGAAATTGGCCTTCATCCACTGGAAACCCGTGGCGAAGAGGTCCTTGCCGAGAAAAATCGTCGGCAGCTTGGCGAGATCCTCGAAGGTTTCGATGCCCTGATCGGGATGGGCAATGATCACCTGCGGATCCTTCTGGAAGATCGCGGCGACCTCGACGACCGGCACGCCCTGCTCGACGGCGGAGAAGGAGCCGATCAGGTTGCCCTGCATGTAGAACTGGATCTTGTCGGCCATCAGCAAGGCCTGGTTCGCCGCCTGCGGCCCGCCCTGCACGATCTCGACAGCGAGACCGTATTTCTCGTATGTGCCATCGGCGACCGCCTGATAGAAGCCGCCATGCTCGGCCTCCGCCAGCCAGTTTGTGCCGAACCTGACCTGATCGAGCGCCGAGGCCGCCGTGGATGCCCCAAGCAGCGCAAGGCCCGCACAAAAGCCCGCAAGAAATCGCATTGCCGTCCCTCCTGCTGAATGACCCCGCCGAATTTCCCTTGTGCCGTCCACGGCCTTGCCGGCCGCCTGCCCATACCGGCTAAACTGGCGGGAATGTCCCTGGCATCAATATTCTCTCTGGCATCAGTATTCTCTCTGCCATCAAGAGCAATCGCCATGCCAGTTCCCATGAGACCGCCATCCTCGCGGAAAATGCAGGCGTGACCGGTTCCCTGACCGCTCCTCGGCAAAGACTAACTCACGATCACTGCCGAAAAAAGCGGCAAGCCGTGAAGGTCGGGACCCATTAATTTGGCGGGACCGGGCGTGATGGCGCCAAGGTCTGCACTCAGAGAATGACCCGCGAGGCACGGAATGACGAAAGCCGTAACACCGAAGACGATCCGCCCGCCCTTTGCCCGCTACAGTCACGCCGTCGAGGTTCCGGCCGGCCACAGGCTGCTCGTCTGTTCCGGGCAGCTCGGCATCGCGCCGGACGACACGATACCTGCCGATGTCGAGGGCCAGACGCGGCTCTGCTTCGAGAATATCGGCGCGATCCTGCGCGAAGCCGGAATGGGATTCGAGCATATCGTCCGCATCAACGCTTTCGTGACGCGGCGGGAAGATCTGCCCGGCTATATGAAGGTGCGCGACGAATTCACCGCCTCGCCGCCCCCGGCCTCAACGCTGATGATCGTGTCCGGCTTCGCGCGCGAGGCATTCCTTGTGGAAGTGGAGGCGATCGCGGCATGTGCCGAATGAGGCGCCTCGCAGGCCCGCGGCAATTGCCGAAAAGCCTACCGCAGTGCTAATTCTTGACGGTCGGCGCTCATTGAAAGCGGCGGCAGATATCCCTCCCCCTGCGCGGAACTCGGGCGGCTTGACTGCCGCTATCTAAGCCTGCAGGTCCGAAAGAACAGGACCATCCCATGCGCTTGTGGATCAAAGACCCGATTGCAATTCTCGCTGACGGCGCCGAACGCGGCATCGTCGTCGAAGACGGCGCCATCGTCGAATGCGTGGCGCGAGGCCAGGAGCCGTCCGCTCCCGTCGACCGGACCTTCGACGCGTCGGCCCACGTCATCATTCCGGGTCTCGTCAACACCCATCACCACTTCTTCCAGACGATGACGCGGGCACATCCCTCGGCCATCAATAAGGAACTGTTTCCCTGGCTGACCTCGCTCTACCCGATCTGGGCGAGGAACGTGACGCCGGAAACATTCCGCCTCGGCACCCGCCTCGCGCTGACCGAGCTTTTGATGTCGGGCTGCACGACGGCCGCCGATCACCACTATCTCTTTCCCGCCGGGTTGAACGAAGCCGTCGATATCCAGGTCGAGGAAGCGAACCGTCTCGGCATTCGCATGACGGTGACGCGCGGTTCGATGAACCTCAGCCAGAAGGACGGAGGCCTGCCACCCGACACCGTCGTGCAGGACGAGGACACCATCCTTGCCGATTGCGAACGCGTGCTCTCCCGCTATCACGACAATTCGAAAGGCTCCCGCATTCAGGTCGCGCTGGCGCCTTGCGCCCCCTTCACGGTCACCAAGCGGCTGATGCGCGAAAGCGTGGCGCTGGCGGAGAAATACGATTGCCGCCTGCACACCCATCTTGGCGAAACCATAGACGAGGACGATTACTGCCTGCATCACTTTCAGTGCCGGCCGGTCGACTATCTCGAAGAATGCGGCTGGATGAACGAGCGGGTGTGGCTTGCCCACGGCATCCACTTCACCGACGACGAGGTGAAGCGCCTCGGTCGCCACCGGGTCGGCGTCTGCCATTGCCCGACCTCCAACATGGTACTCGCTTCCGGCCAATGCCGGACGAAGGAGCTGGAAGCCGCCGGCTCGCCCGTCGGTCTCGGCGTCGACGGCTCGGCCTCGAACGACAATTCCAATCTGATGGAAGGCGTGCGCCACGCGCTGATGATCAACCGGCTGACATACGATGCGGCAAGCGTCACGCATTTCGACGTGTTCCGCTGGGCGACGGAAGGCTCCGCGCGGTGCCTGGGGCGTGACGATATCGGTTCCATCTCGGTCGGAAAGCAGGCCGATCTGGCCTTCTACACGCTGGACGAATTGCGCTTTTCGGGTGCGGGCGATCCTCTGGCGGCACTCGTGCTTTGCGGCGCACATCGCGCCGACAGGGTGATGATCGGCGGCGACTGGAGCGTGGTCGACGGGCTGCCGGTCAACATGGATGTCGCCCGGCTGCGCCATGAGCACGGCGAAGCGGCGAAGCGTTTCCTGGAGAGCCTCTGATCCTTGCGCATTGGCAGCGCCTGGCAATTCGGGCCGGCTCAAGCCGGCCCGATAGCGCTCACGCCACGACGCCGAAAAGGGCTGCGGCGGCATTGGCCTGCCGGAAGATGGTGTTCGCCGCGTCCTGATAGGCCGCATTCGCGACCCGGGCTTCGGAGCGCCTTGAGCCGGTGGCCTCTCCTTCGCCATCCGATTGGTCGCCTTCGAGCAGGTCGGAAAAAAGGTCCAGCAGGTTCTGCGGCTCGCCTTCGCCCTCTTCCGCGGCGCCGGTCAGTTCGGCATTACCTTGCTTGCGAAGCTCCGCCTGGGCTTCGGTTCGCAACTTCTGGGCCTGGGCTGCGACCTGGCGATCCTGCGACGACGGATCCGCGGGAGCCAAAGCGGCGCGAATGACGATTTCCGCCTTGCGGATCGTCTGCTCGGGCGTGCGCTCAGGCGACGCGTCGATCGGCACCTCGCCGGCCGATACGTAGCGCTTGCCGTCGGGCCCGGTCGTGAATTCATACTGCGGCGAACCGGCATAGGGTCCGCCGACCGCGGCATGGGCCTGCTCGTGCTGGCGGATTTCGGTGTCGCGCTGCTTGAGCTCGCGGACCTGGTTCTCTTCCTCCTCCGTCAGTTCCTCGCCGTCGGCGGCCTTCTCGGTCGATCCATCCTCGATCTCGCCGGGCTTGCGGGTTTCCTCCGCGTCCTTGCGCGGGTCGCTGCGCAAGGAGGAGCGCTCGGTTCCGTCGGCGGCGCGCACCGCGTCGGCGCGCTGGGTTTCGACATTGGAGGCAACGGAAGCTTCCGCCGGTTGCGCCGGCGCGCGCGCGATCGGCAGCGGGCCCGCCCCGCCCGCGCCAGGCACGGGTGTCGCAGGTCGCTGGAACGGAAGCGGGAAGGAACCTCCAATCGCCAGTGACATGGCGCAAGGATCGCCAGGCGATGGTAACCGAAGTCTTAAGGAACGACCCTGTGCGCATTCAGTTCAGCGTGAACGAGTGGGGCGATCCATGCCGGATCGGCTTGGATCGGAACCGGGCAGGCGCTAAGGTCCAAAGACGATCCCGATGCGCCCTGCGGCGCCCGTCAACCAGCCTCACGAGACCTCAATGCCCTCACTGCCGCGCCGTTTCTGGCATGAGATGACCACCTTCGACTTTACCGAGGCCGACACCCGCGACTGGATCGCGGTGCTCCCGGTCGCGGCGATCGAACAGCACGGCCCGCATCTGCCCGTCTTCACGGACACCTGCATTGCCGAAGGCCAGATCGCCCGCGTTCTCGAACTGCTGCCGGACGACGTCCCGGCAACCTTCCTGCCCGTGCAGGCCATCGGCAAGTCGAATGAGCACATTTCCTCGCCCGGCACGCTGACCCTTTCCTGGGATACGGTGACCAAGGCCTGGGAGGAGATCGGCGACAGCGTGCACCGCGCCGGCATCCGCAAGTTCGTGCTCATCAATTCGCACGGCGGCAACGTCCCGATCATCGATATCGTCGCCCGCGAACTAAGGGTGAAATACGACATGCTGGCGGTTGCGACCGCCTGGAGCCGCTTCGGCCAGCCGGACGGCGTCTTTCCCCGGCAGGAATTCAGCTACGGCATCCACGGGGGGGACATCGAAACCTCGATCATGCTTCACCTGCGCCCCGACCTCGTGCGCATGGAAAAGGCTGCCGACTTCCCTTCGGCCCAGCAGGATTTCCTGCGGGAGTTCAAGCACCTGCGGGGCCACGGCCCGGCCCAGTTCGGCTGGAAGTCGCAGGATCTCAACCCGCTCGGCGTCGTCGGCAACGCGGCTGCGGCAACGGCGGAAAAAGGCAAGGCCTCGCTGGACCACGCGGCGCAGGGTTTCGTGGATCTGCTGAAGGATATCCACGCCTTCGACATGAAAAGGATCTGGCGGGACGATACCTGAGCAAGACAGGCGAGGAAGCGCCGGGGCCGGCACGGCGCTTCACACCGCAATCCGCCGCGGTCAGACGCGGTTGAGCAGTCTCGCGCGGATGGTGCCCGGCAGCTTGCGCACCGCTTCCAGGATTTCCACGGCGTTGGCAACCGGCCCGTCGGCATCGAGCACCACGTAGCCGATCTCGCCATCGGTCTGGTAGTGCTGGGCGGCGATGTTCACCTGGTAGCTCGCGAACAGATCGTTGAGGCGGCCAAGTTCGCCCGGCGCGTTCTTCTGCACCTGGATGAAGCGGGTGTTCGCGGTCCCCTTGGGAAGTTGCACCTGCGGGAAATTGACCGCGCCGACCGTGGAGCCGACATCGGAATATTCGACGAGCTTGCGCGCCACTTCCTCGCCGATCCTTTCCTGCGCCTCCTCGGTCGAGCCGCCGACGTGAGGCGTCAGGATGACGTTGTCGAGCCCGCGCAGCGGGCTGACGAATTCCTCGCTGTTCGACTTCGGCTCCGCCGGGAAAACATCGACCGCCGCGCCGGCGAGATGACCGTCCTTCAGGGCGCGGGCGAGCGCTTCGACGTCGAGCACCGAACCGCGTGCGTTGTTGATCAGGAAAGCACCCGGCTTCATCGCCCGGATTTCCGCTTCGCCGATCATGTTCCGGGTCTCGGGCGTCTGCGGCAGGTGCAACGAGACGACGTCGGCGCGCGAGAGCAGATCATGGAGCGAGACAGCCGGTTCCGCATTGCCGTGGCGAAGCTTGTCGGTGTGATCGTGATAGATCACGCGCATGCCCATCGCCTCGGCGAGAACGGCGAGCTGCGAGCCGATGTTGCCGTAGCCGACGATGCCGAGCGTCTTGCCACGCACCTCGCGGCTGCCCGCCGCGCTTTTCAGCCATCCGCCGGCATGGGCCACGGTCGATTTCTGGAAGACGCCGCGCATCAGCATGACGATCTCGGCGATCGTCAGCTCCGCCACGCTCCGCGTATTCGAAAAGGGGGCATTGAAGACGGGAACGCCCCGCCTTGCCGCGGCGCCAAGCGCGACCTGATTCGTGCCGACGGAAAAACACCCCACGGCGACAACGCTGCCTGCGGCCGCAAGCACGTCCTCCGTCAGCTGCGTGCGCGACCGGATGCCGACGATCTGCACGCCCTTCAGGGCCTCGATCAGGCTGTCCCTGTCGAGCGCCGTGTTGAGCGCCTCGACATTCGTGTAACCGTTCTGCGCCAGGATATCGCGCGCCGTCTGGGAAATTCCCTCCAGGAGCAGCCAGCGGATCTGGTGCTTGGGACGAGACAGGCCCTTGTTCATTGCCGTTCCTTCATCGCGGATTGCGCCGGCCCTTCTCAGCACGATCCAGCCGGCAGGAAATTGGCGCTGTCTTAGCTCTTACCGCAATGCAAAACAACGGCGGACGTTGCCGGCGCGCGCCTTCAGGCGAATTCGCCCATCTCGAAGGCCAGCTCCCATGCGGTCTGGTCGAAGCCGATGAAGTTGCGGGCGCCCGTCTCGACGATCGGGCGCTTGATGATCGACGGTTGCTCCAGCATCAACGCGAGGGCGGCATCGGCGTTCGTCGTCTGCTCCTTCACCTCGTCGGGCAGCTTTCGCCAGGTCGTGCCGCCGCGGTTCAGCACCTTCTCCCAGCCGAACTCCTTCATGAAGCCGTCGAGCTTGCCGCTGTCCACGCCCGCTTTGCGATAGTCATGAAATGTGTATTCGACGCCGCGCTCCTCGAGGAAACGGCGCGCCTTCTTGATCGTGTCGCAATTCGTTATGCCGTAGACTGTGACCGCCATATTGCAGGTTCTCCCTGTTCCAGACGGCAATAGCCAATGCCGCAATCATCTCGCCGCGTCCACCCGCTTTCTCATTCGTCCGACTGGCAAATTTGCCAATCCTTCCGTTGCAGCACCTCGCGAAGCAGGCAAAGATTCGTGACCGGCATCATATCCATTTGACGGGAAACTCGCCTCGGATGCAGCCTTGCAACATGGGCGATCGCCCTCCCAGGAGGATTGCGGAAATGGCAGCGAGCGCTTCCCGACAAAGCATGAAGAAGGGACCGGCCGGCAACGGCACGCTCGAGCAGCAATTGCGCCTGGCAAGCGGGCTTGTGCTCATCGTCTTCGTGCTCACGCATTTCCTCAATCACGCGCTCGGCCACATTTCCCTTGGCGTGATGCAGGCCGGGCAGGACCTGCGCTATGCCGTCTGGCATTCGCTGCCCGGCACCGTGCTCCTCTATTCCGCGCTTTTCACCCATGTCGTTCTCGCCCTGTGGCGGACGGCCCGGCGCGGCACGCTCCATATTCCGAAGTGGCAGGCGTTCCAGCTCGGGCTCGGGCTCCTGATCCCGTTCTTCCTGATCCGCCACATCATGGGCACGCGCGGCTCGGAGGTGCTCTATTCGACCTATGTCGACTACCGGCACGAGCTCTCGCTGCTGTGGCCGGGCAGCGCGATCCAGCAATCGCTGCTGCTGGTGATCGTCTGGCTGCACGGCATGATCGGCCTGCATTACTGGCTGCGGCTCCACGGCTGGTACAAGGCCGTCCAGCCGACATTGTTCGCCCTGGCCGTGGCGGTGCCCCTGCTTGCGCTCACCGGCTGGATAGCCGCGGCCCAGCGCCTCGTTGCCGAGGGCGGCACCAAAATCAACGCAACGCCCGAACAGCTGGCCCGGCTTTCCGACTATGCGACGGCCGGCATCTTTCTCGCCTATGGGCTCGTCGGCCTGACGGTCGCCGCCTATTTCGGCCTGAAGATATGGCGCCGATTCGGTCCGATGGTCAGTATCGCCTATATCGGCGGGCGGACGATCAAGGCCCACAAGGGACTGACCCTGCTCGAGATCAGCCGGCTGAACCGGATCCCGCACATGTCCGTCTGCGGCGGGCGGGGGCGCTGCTCCACCTGCCGGACCCTCGTCCTTGCGGGAGGCGAAACCCTGAACGAAATCAGCGCGGCCGAACAGGGCGTGCTGAAACGCATTCATGCCGGACCCGGGGTCAGGCTTGCCTGCCAGATCAGGCCGACATCGGATCTCGTGGTGCGCCCGCTCATCCCCTCCGCGAAGCCGCTGCCGCCTTCCGCCATCCACGACCGCTACCGCTGGGGCGTCGAACGCCCGATCGGTGTGATGTTCATCGATATGCGCGGCTTCACGCGGCTGACGGAAGGACGCCTGCCCTTCGACGTCGTTTTCATCCTCAACCGCTATATCGACGGCATGGTGCGCACGATCCGGCACAATGGCGGCATGGTCGACAAGGTGATGGGTGACGGCGTGATGGCCCTCTTCGGCGTGGAAGTGGAGTTCCAGGCGGGCCTGAGACAGGCCCTTGCCACGATCGTCGCTCTTTCGGAGGAGATCGACACGATAAACCGGGACCTTGCCAACCACCTCGACGCTCCCCTCAGGATCGGCATCGGGCTCCATGGCGGCCAATCGATTCTCGGCCGCATAGGGCTGGACGGGCGATCCGGTGTCGAATCCGGGCTGACGGCGCTCGGCGATGTGGTCAACGTGGCGAGCCGGCTGGAAGCCGCCACGAAGGAAGAAGGCGCATTCGCCCTCGTCTCGCATGATGTCCTGGCAACCGCCGGCATGGAGCCGACCGACATCGGTACGACGCGCGAGCTCTTCGTCAGAGGGCGGTCGGCGCCGCTTGAAGTCGCCGCAATCAGCGATGTCACCGCGCTTGCCGAAGCACTGGTGGCCGAGAGGGACAGTGCAGGAATAGAATCCGCGGCATGACGGGGCAACCGCTGGCGCGTGATGTCCTTTCCACAAGGGCGGCAGCGGCGATCCGCCAGAATTTATGCTTCTGCGTCATGTGATTAGGGCACGGAGGAACGGCAGGCGAGGCATCTCGCCTCGGCAGGCACCGCTCTCCCTGGGTCACGTCACCTTATACTGGACGGACATCGAATTGCCTGTTTAGAGTTCGACTTCCGGTTTCGTTCATAGAGCCAATAAACAAAAGAACGGAGCCTGCCTACAGCCTTCCTGAATGCGATCCTAGAGGGGAGAACAGGGGATATGCGAAGAATAAAATCCGTCGCGGCCGCGACGGCACTCGCTGCATTGCTTGCCAGCACCGCGGCATCGGCGGAAACACTGAAATTTGCCTTTCAGGGAACCCTCAATCAGCTGGACCCCTATAGCCTGAACGAAACGTTCACGCTCGGCATGCTCGGCAATGCCTATGAAGGCCTGACGCGCCGGGGCGCCAATCTGGAGATCGAGCCGGCGCTGGCGGAAAGCTGGGAGATCGTCGAGCCCAACCGCTGGCGCTTCCACTTGCGCAAGGGCGTCAAGTTCCACAATGGCAACGATTTCACCGCCGAGGATGTCGTTTTCTCGGCCGAGCGGCTGCGTGCCGAAGGCTCCGACCTGAAAACGCGTCTTGGCGCGGACGTGAAGGTCGAGATCGTCGATGACCATACCGTCGACTTCGTGCTGCCGGGTCCGAACCCGATCCTGCATTACGAGTGGGACACCTGGTACATCATGGACAAGGAGTGGACCGAGGCGAACAACGCCGTGAAGGTCACATCCGCCTCCGATACCAATCCCAACCATGCCGCCCTTCACGCGAACGGCACCGGACCTTTCCGCATCGACACCCACGAAGCCGGCGTGAAGACCGTCTACAGCAAATATGACGGCTGGTGGGACAAGCCCACGCACAACCTGGATACGGTCGAGTTCACTCCGATCGCGTCCGACGCGACCCGCATCGCCGCGCTTCTTTCAGGCGAACTCGACATGGTCTACCCGGTCCCGGTGCAGGACATCAAACGCGTCGAGGACAATGACGGCACGCGCGCGCTGACCGGCCCGGAACTGCGCACGATCTTCCTCGGCATGGACCAGCGGCGGGACGAACTCCTCCATTCCAGCGTCAAGGGCAAGAACCCATTCCAGGATCGCCGTGTCCGACTTGCGTTCTACCAGGCCATCGACATGGAGGCGATCAAAGACAAGGTCATGCGCGGCCTGTCGACGCCGTCCGCCCTGATGATCTCGCCGTTCCTGTTCTCGCGCGCGGATGAGTTCAAGCGCTATCCCTACGATCCGGAAGCGTCGAAGAAACTGCTCGCCGAGGCCGGATACCCGGATGGCTTCTCGGTCGGCATGGACTGCCCGAACGATCGCTACGTGAACGACGAGGCGATCTGCCAGACGGTTGCCGCCTTCCTGGCCCGGGTCGGCGTCAAGGTGGATCTCAACGCCCAGCCCAAGGCGAAATACTTCGCCAAGGTGCTGGCTTCGGGCGGCTACGACACGTCCTTCTATCTGCTCGGCTGGACGCCAAGCTCCTTCGACAGCTGGAACGTGCTCGCCAATATCGAAGGCTGCCGCGACGATGCAGGAAACGGCGGACAGTTCAATCTCGGCGGCTACTGCAACCCCGAGGTGGACAAGCTCGCCGCCCGGATCCTGGAAGAAAACGACCCCGAAAAGCGCGACGACCTGATCGCCGAGGCCTTCCGGCTGACGATCGGTGACGTCTCGCACATTCCGCTGCATCAGCAGGGTCTGGCATGGGGCGTATCGGACAAGGTGGATGTCGTGCAGCGCGCCGACAACCAGTTCCTTTTCCGCTCGGTCCAGAAGCACTGAGCCACAATCAGGAAATACCCCCCGGCCCCGGCTTTCGCCCGAGGCCGGGGGCGTTTACCCGCTGGCGACAGTTCCTTCGGCGCGCTCAAGCGGTTCGGCGCTCATCGGCCAATCCCGTCGCGGAGAATTCATGCTTGCCTTCACCATCCGGCGCCTGCTGCAGGCCATCCTCGTCATGCTGGTCGTGGCGCTGATCGCCTTCACGCTGTTTCGCTATGTCGGCGACCCGGTCAACCAGATGGTCGGCGTCGAAACGTCCGCCGAGGAAAGGGAGGCCCTGCGCGAACGGCTCGGCCTCAACGCGCCGGTCATGGTGCAGTTCGCCCGCTTCATCGGTCATGCCGCCCTTTTCGACTTCGGCACGTCCTACCAGTTCAAGCAGCCGGTCGCCGACATGATCGGCAAACGGCTTCCCGCGACGCTGGAACTGTCGCTGGTTTCCGCTCTTCTCGCCTTGCTGGTCGGCATCCCGATGGGCGTCTATACGGGCCTCAACCGCGACAGCGCGCTGTCGAAATTCTTCCTGTCCGTCTCGCTGATCGGCATCTCGCTGCCGACATTCCTGATCGGCATCCTGCTCATCTTCGTCTTTTCGGTGAACCTGCAATGGCTGCCGAGCTTCGGGCGCGGCGAGGTCGTGCAGATCGGCTGGTGGTCGACCGGGCTGCTGACCACGAGCGGCCTTAAGGCCCTGGTCCTTCCCGCAATCACCCTGGGGCTGTTCCAGATGACGCTGATCATGCGACTGGTCAGGGCGGAGATGCTGGAGGTGATCCGTACCGACTACATCAAGTTCGCCCGCGCACGCGGCCTGCCGGACCGCATCGTCCATTTCCGCCATGCGCTGAAGAACACCCTCGTTCCGGTCATCACGATCGCCGGCCTGCAGCTTGGCACCATCATCGCCTTCGCGATCATCACCGAGACGGTTTTCCAGTGGCCGGGCATGGGACTTCTCTTCCTGCAGGCCGTACAGAACGTCGATATCCCGATCATGGCGGCCTACCTGATGCTGATCGCCTTCCTTTTCGTCGTGATCAACCTGATCGTCGACATTCTCTACTTCCTCGTCGATCCGCGGCTGCGCGCCGAGCGCGCGGTCCACTGACGGACAGGAGAGGCCCAGACACTACATGACCGAAATGGCTTCCCCCAGAACCGCAGCGACAAGCCGCATCGCAAGGCTCCTCGACAGCGATATCCTGCATTCGTTTCTCAGGTCGAAAGTCACGATTGCGGCGGCTTTCCTCACTCTCCTCTTCTTCGCGGGCGCGATCTTCGCCCCGATCGTCGCCCCGCACGATCCGTTCGACCTTGCAGGCATCTCCATTCTCGACGCCCGCCTGCCGCCCGCATGGATGGAAGGAGGAGATGCCCGCTTCCTGCTCGGCACCGACGATCAGGGGCGGGATGTCTTCTCCGCGATCCTCTACGGCTCACGGATCTCGCTTGCCGTCGGCTTCATGTCGGTGATCCTCGCCGCGACCGTGGGCATCCTGCTGGGGCTTACGGCGGGCTACATGGGCGGGCGGATCGATGCCTTCATCATGCGCATCGCGGAAGTGCAGCTCACCTTTCCCGCTATCCTGATCGCACTGCTGATCGATGGCGCCGCCCGAGGGATATTCGGCAATCTCGACCGCGAGAAATACGTCTTCTGGATCCTCGTCTTCTCGATCTCGCTATCGCTCTGGGTGCAATTCGCCCGCACCGTGCGCGGCTCGACGCTGGTCGAGCGCGGCAAGGAATACGTCCAGGCGGCCAGGCTGATCGGCATTCCGCCGTTTCTCATCATGATCCGGCATGTCCTGCCGAACGTGCTCGGTCCCGCGCTCGTCATCGCCACGATCAACCTGGCGCTCGCGATCATCACCGAAGCGACGCTTTCCTTCCTCGGTGTCGGCGTCCCGCCGACCCAGCCTTCGCTCGGCACGCTCATCCGCATCGGCAACGACTTCCTGTTCTCCGGCGAATGGTGGATCGCGATCTTTCCGGGCGCCGCCCTCGCGCTGCTGGTGCTGGCCGTCAATCTGCTCGGCGACTGGCTGCGCGACGCGCTCAACCCCAAGCTTCGCTAGGAGGAAGCATGTCGGAACACCCCCTCCTCTCGGTCCGCGATCTCAAGGTCGATTTCCCGACGCGGCGCGGCACGCTGAAAGCGATAGACGGTATTTCCTTCGACATCGCTCGGGGCGAGATCCTGGGCGTCGTCGGAGAGTCCGGCGCCGGCAAGTCGCTGACGGGCAGCGCCATCATCGGGCTCCTGGAGCCGCCGGGGCGCATTTCGGGCGGCGAGGTCCGCCTCAAGGGCGACCGGATCGACAATCTTCCGGCAAAGGCCATGCGCCATATCCGCGGCAAGCGGATCGGCATGATCTTCCAGGACCCACTGACGAGCCTGAACCCGCTCTTCACGATCGGGGAGCAGATTGTCGAGACCATCATGGCGCATCTGCCGGTCTCCGAACGCGAGGCGCGAGAGAGAGCCGTCCACCTCCTCGACGAGGTCGGAATTCCGGCCGCGAGCCAGCGCCTTGGCGCCTATCCGCACCAGTTTTCCGGCGGCATGCGCCAACGCGTCGTGATCGCGCTTGCCCTTTGCGCCGAGCCGGAACTGGTCATCGCCGACGAGCCCACCACCGCCCTCGACGTTTCGGTGCAGGCCCAGATCATCCGATTATTGAAGCGGATCTGCCGCGATCACGGCGCTTCGGTGATGCTGATCACCCACGACATGGGCGTTATCGCCGAGACATGCGACCGGGTCGCGGTCATGTATTCCGGCCGCATCGCCGAAATCGGTCCCGTCGCCGACGTGGTGAGGGCGCCGCGCCATCCCTACACGATCGGTTTGATGGGCGCGATCCCGACGCTCGATGCAACGGAAGATCGCCTGACGCAGATCCCTGGTTCAATGCCGAGACTGGATGCCATCCCGTCCGGCTGCGCGTTCAATCCGCGCTGCGCGCATGTTTTCGCCCGTTGCCGCCAGGAACGCCCGGAACCGATTGACGTCGGAAGCAGCAAGGTCGCCTGCTGGCTGGCCGAAGAGGACGGCAGCCGGACAATTGTGGACAAGAAAAAGGCGGACCAACTGTCATGAGGGAAGCCGGCATGCCGCCTGTCGTCGAGGTGTCAAACCTCTCGCGCACGTTCGACGTTTCGAAGCCGTGGCTCAACCGCGTGCTGGAACGGGCACCGAAAGCCTACCTGAAGGCCGCGCAGGATATTTCCTTCTCGATCGGCAAGGGCGAGACATTCGCGCTGGTCGGCGAATCCGGCTCCGGCAAATCCACCGTCGCCAAGATGGTCGTCGGCCTCCTCGCCGCCTCCGAGGGCGAAATCCGCATCGACGGCGTCGATATGCGCAAGTCCCGCAACACCGCCGCCATGCGCGGCTTGCGGCGGCGCATCCAGATGATCTTTCAGGATCCCTATGCCAGCCTCAACCCGCGCTGGCGGGTGGACCGGATCATCGCCGAGCCGATCCGCGCCTTCGGCCTGGAACGAGGCGAGCAGGCGATCTCCGCCCGCGTCGGCGAACTGCTGGAACTCGTCCGCCTCAATCCGCGCGACGGGGCGAAATACCCGCACGAGTTCTCCGGCGGCCAGCGCCAGCGCATCTGCATTGCCCGCGCACTGGCGTCCCGCCCGGAATTCATCGTCTGCGACGAACCGACCTCGGCGCTCGACGTTTCGGTTCAGGCGCAGATCCTCAACCTCATGCGCGACCTTCAGGACGAGTTCGGCCTGACCTATCTCTTCATCAGCCACGATCTCGCTGTGGTGCGGCATATGGCTGCCCGCATCGGCGTCATGTATCTCGGCCGCCTGGTGGAAGTCGCCAAGGCCGGGGAGCTGTTCGGCAATCCGCAACATCCCTATACGCGGATGCTGCTTGAGGCGATTCCGGATCTCAACATGACCGGCCGTCCCCGAAAGGCCGTGGAAGGCGAAATTCCCAATCCGATCAATCCGCCGCCGGGCTGCAGCTTCCATCCCCGCTGCCCGCTTGCAAACGAGCGCTGCCGGATCGAACGCCCTGCCTTCCTGACACGCCAGCCGGCAACGGGCGTGGCCTGTCACGCGGTGGAGGAGGGCCGCGCCTGAGCCCTCCGGTCTGCCCGGGACACCGGCACGGCGGATGTACCCACACCGACACATTCGTCGCCTGCGGATGTGTCGAACCCGACACATCCGGAAGTGGCCGCGGCACCGAGTCGGCGCACGTTTGCTTGCAGGACAACGGTTTTTGATCGACGATGGCAATTGGCACGCTAGTTGCTCAATTGGTGCTGCGCCGATCGACATCGGCCAGCCAACACGCTTGGGAGGACATCCATGAAAAAGTTCGTAGTGGCCGCCGCCGCGGCCGCCTCGTTTGCGTTCGCCGCACCCGCAATCGCCAGTGAAGGCTGCGACGACGGCGAGATCGTCATCAAGTTCAGCCACGTCGTCGCCGCGACCGGCCACCCGAAGGGCGATGCCGCCACGATGCTCGCCGACCGCGTCAACAAGGAGATGGACGGCAAGGCCTGCATGCAGGTGTTCCCGAATTCCCAGCTCTTCGACGACGACAAGGTGATGGAAGCGCTGCTGCTTGGCGACGTCCAGCTCGCCGCGCCCTCGCTTTCCAAGTTCGAAGCCTACACGCTGAAATATCGCGTCTTCGACCTGCCTTTCCTGTTTGCGAACCTCAGTGCCGTCGACCGCTTCAACTCGTCCGAGGCCGGCAAGGGCCTGCTCGATTCCATGCAGGATGTCGGCTACCAGGGCCTCGGCTACTGGCTGTCCGGCCTGAAGCAGTTCTCGGCCAACAAGCCGCTGCTCGAGCCCTCCGACGCCAACGGCCTGAAGTTCCGCATCCAGACTTCGGACGTCGCGGAAGCGATGATCGAGGCCATTGGCGGCAACGCGCAGAAGCTCGCCTTCAAGGAAGTCTACGGCGCGCTGCAGACGGGCGTCGTCGACGGGCAGGAAAACACCTGGTCGAACATCTACACCCAGAAGTTCTTCGAGGTGCAGGACGGCATCACCGAGACCAACCACCAGGTTCTCGCCTATCTCCTCGTCACCTCGACCGAGTGGCTGAACAGCCTCGACGACGAGACCCGGACGCAGTTCCTCAAGATCACCGAGGAAGTGACGAAGGCCGGTAACGACGCCGTCGCCGATGCGGAAGCCAAGAACCGCCAGCGCATCCTCGAAGCCGGCGCCACGATCCGCGAACTGACGCCCGAGCAGCGCGCCAAGTGGGTCGAGGTCATGAAGCCGGTCTGGGGCAAGTTCCAGGAAGATATCGGCGAGGACCTGATCAACGCCGCTGTCGCCTCCAACGACTGATTGCGCATCAGATCGATCGGAAACTTCGAAAGGCCCCTGCGGGGGCCTTTCTTGAACGTCGCCGAAGACCTTACTTCCTGAGCGACGGGGGGAGCCTGTCATGCAGAGGGTGGACAACTGGGTCACCCGCTTCGAGGAGAGCGTGCTTGCTCTTCTCCTCGCGGCGATGACCATCGTTTCCTTTACTCAAGTCGTCGCGCGCTACGGCTTCAACACCGGCTGGACCGGCGCGCTGGAATTCACGCGCATCCTTTTCGCCTGGCTGATCCTGTTCGGCATGAGCTACGGCGTGAAAATCGGCGCCCATCTCGGCGTGGACGCCTTTATCCGCCTGTTGCCGAAAAAAGTCTTCCGGGTGATCGCCGTATTCGGCGCGGCCTGCGGCCTTCTCTACGCGGCGATCCTGCTGTCCGCCGACTGGCTTTCCATCTTCGGCATCGACACGCGGGGCGGCGCGATCGACTACTGGTCGCGCATGTACAAGATCGGCATCGGCCTCGACGACCTGCGCTATCCCGAATTCATCCAGGAGACTTTCGGCACCAAGGAACGGGTGCAGCGCTGGATCGCCTACCTGATCCTGCCGCTTGGCCTCACCCTGTTCGGCTTCCGCTGCCTGCAGGCGATGATCGCCATCATCCAGGGCAAGCAGGAAACGATGATCGCCGCCCATGAGGCGGAGGAACTCGTTGCCGAACACAAAGACGAACTGAAGGACTGAGGAACGACCATGGAAGCAGCCGTCCTTTTCATCCTCGTCCTCGGTCTCCTGTTCCTGGGCGTACCGATTGCCATCTCCCTCGGGCTTTCGAGTGTGCTGGCGATTGCCTTCTTCTCGCAAGACAGCATGTCGTCGGTGGCGATCCAGCTCTTCACCGCCTCGCAGAACTACACCCTGCTCGCCATCCCCTTCTTCATCCTGGCCTCGGCCTTCATGTCGACGGGCGGCGTGGCGCGACGCATCATCCGCTTCGCAATCGCGTCCGTCGGCCACGTTCGCGGCGGGCTGGCGATCGCGGCCGTCTTTTCGTGCATGCTCTTTGCCGCCCTTTCCGGCTCGTCGCCGGCGACCGTGGTGGCGATCGGCACAATCGCCATCGCCGGCATGCGGCAGGTCGGCTATTCGAAGGAATTCGCCGCCGGCGTCATTGCCAACGCAGGCACCCTCGGCATCCTCATCCCGCCCTCGATCGTGATGGTGGTCTATGCCGCGGCCACCGACGTATCCGTCGGCCGCATGTTCCTCGCCGGCGTCATTCCAGGTCTCGTCGCCGGGTTGATGCTGATGACGGCGATCTACGTCAATGCACGCATCCGCGGCCTGCAGGGCCAGCCCTTTGCGGGCTTTGGCGAGATACTGGGCGCCGCGCGCGAGGCCGGATGGGGCCTCTTCCTGATCGTGATCATCCTGGGAGGCATCTATGGCGGCGTCTTCACGCCGACCGAAGCCGCCGCAGTGGCCGCCGTCTATTCCTTCTTCATCGCGATCTTCATCTATCGCGACATGGGCCCGCTGAAGGACATTCCATGGCGCCGGCCCGGCGAGGGTCAGGCTGCGGCATTCGTGCGCAATCTCGGCCTCATCGCCTGGAAGTTCCTGCCCGGATGCTTCCACAGCGACACAAAGAAGGTGCTCGTCGACAGCGCCAAGACGACGATTATGCTGATGTTCATCATCGTCAACGCGCTGCTCTTCGCCCATGTGCTGACCTCGGAGCGCATCCCCCAGGCGATCACCGACTGGATGATCGGAGCCGGCTTCAACTGGTTCACCTTCCTGATCGCGGTCAACCTGCTGCTGCTGCTCGGCGGACAGTTCATGGAACCTTCGGGCCTGTTGCTGATCGTGGCACCGGTGGTGTTCCCGATCGCGATCCAGCTTGGCGTCGATCCGATCCATCTCGGCATCATCATGGTGGTGAACATGGAAATCGGCATGATCACGCCGCCGATCGGCCTGAACCTGTTCGTCACGTCGGGCATTACCGGAATGAGCCTCATTCAGGTGGTGAGGGCGTCCCTGCCCTTCGTGGCGATCCTGTTCCTGTTCCTGATCCTGGTGACCTATATCCCCGGCATCTCGACGACGCTGCCCTACGCTCTCATGGGGCCGGAGATCATCACCAACAGATAAGCCGGCTTAGAAACGGCAAACCTGACGGCCGGCGCCCGTTCGAGCGCCGGCCTTTTTTTGTCATCCGGCCTGGCCGACATAACGCGACATCGGCCTGATCAGTTTTCCCGCTTTCCCTTGCTCAAGGATATGGGCACACCAGCCGACCGACCGCCCAAGGGCAAATAGCGGTGTGAAAAGCGACCGGTCCACGCCGACCGCATCGAGCAGTACGGCGGTATAGAATTCCACATTCGTCTCCAGAACGCGGGACGGGCGATGACGCTTCAAGGCGGCAAGCGCCACGCTCTCTATCGCCTCCGCACTCCGCAGGCGCCCGGACTGCTGCCTTAGCGGGGCAAGGCCTTCGCGCAGGACATCGGCGCGCGGATCGCGCGTGCGGTAGATCCTGTGGCCGAAGCCCATCAGCCGGCGCCCGGCCGCCAGTTCCTCGTCGATCCAGCGTGCCGCATCTTCCGGGTCGCCGATCGCGTCCAGCATGTCGAGCACCGGCCCCGGCGCGCCGCCATGCAGCGGCCCCTTGAGCGCACCGAAGGCGCCAAGCACCGCCGAACGCATGTCGGCCCCCGTCGAGGCAATCACGCGTGCGGCAAAGGTCGAGGCATTCAGGCCATGGTCGAGGATCGTGACCAGATATCGGTCGAGCCCTGCCACCTCGGCCTGCCGCGCCGGCTTGCCCCGAAGCAGTCGCAGCAGATCAGCTGAGATCGACAGGGACGGGTCCGGAGCACCGATTTGCCGCCCATGGGCAAGCGCGTCAGCGGCCGGCAGGAGATAGCCAAGCGACCCGGAAATGACGATCGCATCCCGGACGGTTCCCGTGAGAGGCAAAGCCTCCAGCCCAAGACGCATCAGCTCATAGACGCCGAGCCCCCCGGGTGCCGCCTTCATTGCCGGCAGACATTGCCGTGCCGCGACCCGGGCCGCGGCGAAACCGGCTTTCACGTCGCTCAGGTCCTCGTCGGGCAGGAACCCGCGCCAGAGGAAAGCGGCGCCTTGCTCGAAGGTGAGCTTGCCGGCCAGCTCCTCAATGGGCCTGCCGCGCAACACCAGACGTCCCCCGGCGCCATCCACATCCGACAATACGGTTTCGGCGGCGATAATTCCATCAAGCCCGGGCGCGTAGAGCGGCAGGCATCCTTCAGAAGGCTCAAATCTCTCGGTCATGACCTTTTCCTTGTGAAACGGATGTCATTGCAAAGCATCTGGCCGGCCGCTTGAAATCGTCAATATTGATAAATACAATCAACTCATGAAATCGCCCATCTACCTTTCCGCCGGCGAGGCGTCCACCGAGCTCGGCGTTCGCCAGGCGACGCTTTACGCCTATGTCAGCCGCGGCCTGATCCGCTCCATCCCCGGTCCCGGCCGCCAGCGGCGCTACCACGCCGAGGACGTTCGCGCGCTTCGCGACCGGCGCGACGCCGGCGAGCCCTCCTCCGACAAGTCAGGGGCAACGGGGCCCTTGCTTGAAACGCAGCTCACGCTGATCACCGAACAGGGCCCGGTCTATCGCGGCCAGCCGGCGGTGAAGCTTGCCCGCACCTCAAGCCTGGAAGCCGTCGCGACCCTGCTTTGGGACTGCACGGACGATCCATTCGCGAACCCCGCCCCCCAGGCGCCCGAGATGACGATCCCGGACCTGCGCCCCCTGGAGCGGGTGATGATGGCCTTTGCCGCATGGCCCGCGATCGACAGGGCCGCCTTCACGCTTTCTCACCGTCTGCTGATCGAAAAGGGCGCTGCCCTTCTGCGCGCCGGAATCGGCGCCCTGATCGGCGAGGCGCCAAGTTCCGACCCGGTTCACCTGACACTCGCCCGCGGCTGGAATGTCGTCGATCCGAAAGCCATCGACCTCATCAGAGCCGCTCTCGTCCTTTCCGCCGACCACGAATTCAACACCAGCGCCTTCGCCGTACGCTGCGCCGCCTCGACGCGCGCGCCGCTGCATGCGGCCCTGATCGCGGGCCTTGGCGCATTCTCCGGCCCCCGCCACGGGGCGGCTTCCGAACGCGTCGGGGCATGGCTGGAGAAGATCGGGAGTGCGGACGACATCGAGCCGGTCATGCAGGAATTGCTTATTCGCGGCGAGGAACTGGCCGGCTTCGGGAACGTGATCTACGAAACCCGCGATCCCCGCGCAGCCTGTCTTCTGGAACTGATCGCCGAAGGGAATTTCGACCATCCGCTTGCCGGCCTGCTGCCGCAGATCATTGCGACGGCCGATGCGCTTTTCGGCAAGGCGCCGAATATCGACTTTGCCTTCGCTGCAATCCAGCGCCTGCTGAAGCTGCCGGCCCATGCCGGCATGTCGATCTTCTGTGCCGGGCGGCTCACCGGCTGGATCGCCCACGCGCTGGAACAATACCAGCGCGCCGACCGCATCCGGCCTCGGGCGATCTATACGGGCGAGCGGCCGCGAAGCTAGAGCCTGATGCCTTCATCCTCGATATAGGCCCGCACGATCTCCTCAAAGCTCTTGTCCGCCTTGAAGCCGAGCCCCTTCGCCCGACCCGCATCGAAGCTGCGCGGCCAGCCGGCGACGATCCGGCGGATCGTCGCGTCCGGCTCGCGCTTTATGAGCCTTGTTCGTTCCGGGCCGGCGAGTTTTGACAGGGTGTCGATTTCCTCCTGCACCGTCACCGCGAGGCCCGGCATGGTCAGGCCGCGATCCGCGCCGATCCTGTCGCTGTCGATTTCCGCCGCATGCAAGAGGAAGCCCACTGCGGCCCTCGGACTCGCCATCCAGTGCAGCACGTCCGTCTCTACCGGCAGGATCGCCTCCTGACCGTTCAGCGGTTCGCGGATAATACCGGAGAAGAAACCCGAGGCAGCCTTGTTGGGCTTGCCCGGCCGCACCACGATGGTCGGCAGGCGGATGCCGACGCCATCGAGAAAGCCGCGCCGCGTGTAGTCCGACAGAAGCAGTTCGCAAATCGCCTTCTGTGTGCCGTAGGAGGTCAGCGGCGTGCGGTGAAACGTATCGGCGATCATTTCCGGGAAGGGGGCGCCGAAGACGGCGATCGACGACGCGAAAACGAGCCGCGGGTGGTAGCCGTCGCCGGCAAAACGGATCGCCTCAAGCAGAAGCCGCGTCCCGTCGAGATTGATCCGATAGCCCTTCTCGAAATCGGCTTCCGCCTCGCCGGAAACGATGGCGGCGAGATGAAAGATCACGTCGGGCGCGTGCGCGATCAGCCGCTCGGCTTCGCCGGGCGCGGAGAAATCCGTGGCGATGCTCGTCACCGGCAGGGCGAGACCCGCCGGATGTTCCGGCTCCACCACATCGGCAAGCGTCAGTCGTGTGATCGTCTTTCCGGCCACCTGCCCGTCGGCGACGAGACGCTCCACCAGCTTGCGCCCGATCATCCCGGCCGCGCCGATCACCAATACGTGGCTCATTTCCACCCGCCTCCTGAAGCATGTCGAGCAGGAAGGTTATGGCAGGCGGCGATGACGCGAAAGCGGCATTCGGTCCTTCTCCGGCATAATCAGGCCTGTTCTCTCCCGCGCATGAAACGGCCGATCTCCCGCGCGCCGGCAACATCGCTGAAAAGGCCTAGGTCGCCCGTTTCCGCGAGAGCTTGCGCCGCCGTGTAGAACGCCCCGAAGGCGACCCTCGAAAGCCCGGCGCCGATGGAGACCCGCGTGACCCCGAGCACTGACAACTCGGCCAGCGAATAGGAAAGCCCCGCCCGGCCGCCGAGGAAATTCAGCTTCGCCGGGACTTCGCGCAGCACTCGCCCGATATGTTCGCGTTTCGTCAGCAAGGGCGCGTAGACCAGATCGGCACCGGCCTCGGCATAGGCCCGCAATCGCCGGATCGTTTCGTCAAGATCCTCGTCGGAACGAATGGGGGCTTCGGCGCGCGCGGTGAGCACGAAATCCGCAGCAAGCGCCTTCCTGGCAGCCACCCCGGCGCGGATTCGCTCAACCGCATGATCGAACGCGTAGAAGCCGCCTTCCGGTGTCTGCGACAGATCCTCTATCGAGCAGCCGGCAAGACCGACCTCGATCGCCCCGCGAATCGTCTCGGCAACATCCTCCGGCGCATCGCCGAAACCGTTTTCCAGGTCGCCGTTGACGGGGATATCCGTATTCGCGACGATCTCCTGCGCATGCGCCAGCGCCATATCCCGGCTCACCAGTCCCATGACATCGCCAACGCCCTGGGCAAAGGCAAAGCCCCAGCTCGTGGTCGCGATCGCCTTGAAGCCAAGCCCCTGCAGTATGAGCGCCGTTCCAACGTCGTGCGGGTTCGGCATCAGGAAGGCTTCGCCCTTCTCGTGCAGGGCGCGAAATGCAGCTCTTTTTTCGGCGTGGCTCGGCATCGAGATTTCCTCCGGTCTTTGGAGGAAAGCTATAGCCTGGATGAAAAACGCAAAGTGCCAGGAAGCAGCAAAAACGCCGGACCAAGGGTCCGGCGTCGATCAATTTCGCGATTTTCAAACTCTCAGACGATGCTGCCGAGTTTCATGGCGACACCCATGTCGCCCTGCACCTTGATCTTGCCGGTCATGAAGGCGGCGGTCGGGTTCAGCTCGCCGGCAATGAGATCCTTCAGGTTGTCCAGCGAGATCTGGATCGTGCAATCGGCGTCGGCATCTTCATTCGTGACGGTCGAGCCCTGAATGAAGATCACGCCGTCGCTGCCGCAATCGAACTTAACGGTCTCGTCGATTCCGCCGCCAGCGACCTTCTGGCGAACCTTTTCCGTAACATCGGCAATCGTCATTGCGTCCTCCGCTTGATTTTCCGCTGCCGGGGAGCATCGGGCGTCCTCCGGCCCGGCGGAACAGCGTCCGCCGCAACGCCGGCAAGATTGCTGACCATTACGTAAAGGTCAAGCACCGGCGTACCGGAATTTTCCTGCCTCGCCCTTCCGGGAAGGCAGGACCACGCTTTAGTGATTGTCGCGCGGCAGACCGCTTGTATGCGCCACGTCTCGATATTTCACCGCCGGCTTGAGCACCATGCCCTTGTCGAACTGGTCGACGATGGCGCGCTGGATTTCCTGCCACGGCGTCTGGCTCGCCGGGTAAGGGAAACCGCCCTTCGCTTCCAGATCGGCGCGCCGCCTGGCAAGTTCCCCATCGGAAATGAGGATGTCCGCCGTGCCCTTCTTCAGGTCGATGCGCACGCGGTCGCCGGTCTGGATCAGGGCCAGGCCACCCATGGCGGCGGCTTCCGGGGACGCGTTGAGAATCGACGGCGAGCCGGACGTTCCCGACTGGCGGCCATCGCCGATGCAGGGCAGCGAGTGGATGCCGCGCTTCAGAAGCGCCGCCGGCGGCTGCATGTTCACCACCTCGGCGCCGCCCGGATAGCCGATCGGGCCAGTGCCGCGAATGAAGAGCATGCAATGCTCGTCGATCGCGAGTTCCGGATCGTCGATCCGGTGGTGATAATCCTCCGGCCCCTCGAAGACGATAGCGCGACCTTCGAAGGCCTCCGGGTCGTCCGGGTTGGAAAGGTAGCGCGCGCGGAACTCGTCGGAGATCACGCTCGTCTTCATGATCGCGCTGTCGAAGAGATTGCCCTTCAGGTTGATGAAGCCGGCCTTCTGCATCACCGGCGAGGCGACCGGGCGGATCACCTTCGTGTCGAGATTTTCGACGTCGCCGCAATTCTCGCCGATCGAGCGCCCATTAACTGTCACCGCATCCGGATGCGGCAGGAGGTTCGCCTTCATCAGTTCGGCGACCACCGCCGGCACGCCGCCGGCATGGTGATAGTCCTCGCCAAGATATTCGCCGGCGGGCTGCAGATTGACGAGAAGCGGAACGTCGAGGCCCACCCGCTGCCAGTCGTCATTGTCGAGTTCGATGCCGAGATGGCGGGCGACGCCGTTCAGGTGGATCGGCGCGTTGGTCGAGCCGCCGATCGCCGAATTGACGACGATGGCGTTCTCGAAGGCCTGACGGGTCATGATGTCGGAGGGCTTCAGATTCTCCCACACCATGTCGACGATCCGTTCGCCGGTCCGATAGGCGATCTGGCCGCGCTCGCGATAGGGCGCGGGGATCGCGGCCGAGCCGGGCAGCTGCATGCCCAGCGCCTCGGCCAGCGAATTCATCGTCGTCGCCGTGCCCATGGTATTGCAATAGCCGACGGAGGGCGCCGCCGAGGCGACCAGATCCATGAAACCTGGATAGTCGATCTCGCCGGAGGCGAGCAACTCGCGCGCCTTCCAGACGATCGTGCCCGAGCCGGTGCGCTCGCCACGATGCCAGCCATTGAGCATCGGGCCGACGGAAAGTGCGATTGCGGGGATGTTCACCGTCGCAGCCGCCATCAGGCAGGCCGGCGTCGTCTTGTCGCAGCCGATCATCAGCACCACGCCGTCGATCGGATAGCCGTAGAGCACCTCCACGAGACCGAGATAGGCAAGGTTACGGTCGAGCGCCGCCGTCGGCCGCTTGCCGGTCTCCTGGATCGGGTGAACCGGGAACTCGAAGCAAATGGCGCCTGCGGCGCGGATGCCCTCACGCACGCGCTTGGCCAGTTCCATGTGATGGCGGTTGCAGGGCGAAAGATCCGACCCGGTCTGGGCGATGCCTATGATCGGCTTGCCCGACTGTAGCTCCTCCCGCGTCAGGCCGTAGTTCAGGTAGCGCTCGATATAGAGCGTCGTCATGCCCGGATTGTCAGGATTGTCGAACCAGGCCGCTGAACGCAATGGGCGTCGTCCCGTGTTGGTCATGCTCTTTCTCCATGCCGATCCGGCATCATACCAGCTTCAGTGCCGTCCGGCTTCTGTAGCAGGCTCATTTGTACGATTAAATAGCATTTATTGACGATCGGCCTTCGGCTTCCATCTCGCGAGCAATCCGGCATTGGTCACCACGGATACGGAGGAGAGCGCCATGGCCGCTCCGGCGACCGCCGGCGTCAGCAGTCCGAAGGCGGCCAGAGGAATGCCGATGACATTGTAGATGAAGGCCCAAAACAGGTTCTGCCTGATCTTGGCGACCGTCGCCCGCGACACTTCAATCGCATCCGCGACCAGCTCCGGCCGGGCCCGCATCAGCGTGACGCCCGCCGTTTCCATTGCCACATCCGCGCCCGACCCCATGGCGATACCGACATCCGCCGCCGCCAGGGCCGGCGCGTCGTTGACGCCATCGCCCACCATGGCGACGGTCTTTCCATTCCTGCGCAGCTCCTCGATCTTTTCCGCCTTGCCTTCGGGCGGCACTTCGGCCGCCACTTCGTCGATACCGATCTCCTGGGCAACCGAACGGGCAACGACGGCACTGTCGCCGGTCAGCATGATCGACTTCAAGCCGAGATCCGCCAGGCGCTTCAGCGCTCGCGGCGTTTCGTCGCGCACCGTATCGGCCATGGCGATGACGCCGACCACCCGGCCGGCGACCGCGACGATCGCACAGGTCTTGCCTTCCGCTTCGTAGGTGCGGGTGATTTGCCCTGCCATGAAGCGGTCCACCCCCTGCTCGTCCATCAGCCGTCCGTTGCCGATCAACACCGTCTCCCCGGCCAGTTGGGCAACGATGCCGCGCCCCGCAACCGCGCGGAAGGACGACGGCTCCGACAAGGGAAGATCCCGCGTTTCCGCCTCGCGGATCATCGCCTGCGCAAGCGGATGCTCGCTGGAGGTTTGCGCGGAGGCCGCAATCCGAAGCAACCTGTCCTCATTGCGGTCGAAAGCCTTGATGTCGGTAACGGCGGGCTTGCCCTCCGTCAGCGTACCGGTCTTGTCGAAGACGATCGTGCCGACCTTGTGCGCGATCTCCAACGCATCGATGTCGCGGATCAGGATGCCGGCACGCGCGGCCGCACCCGTTCCCGCGACAAGGGCCGTCGGCGTTGCCAGCCCGAGCGCACAGGGACAGGCAATGACGAGAACGGCCACCGCCGCACCCACGGCTTCATTGATGCTGCCGCCGAAGACGAGCCACGCGGCGAAGGTCGCGACCGCGACCGCAACGATGATCGGAACGAAGATCGCCGATATGCGGTCGACCAGATGTTGCACCGGCGCCTTGCCGGTCTGGGCCGCCTCCACCAGCCGGATGATCCGGGCAAGCGTGGTGTCGTCCTCAATCGCGGCCGCTTCCACGGTCAAAGCGCCCGAACCGTTGATCGTGCCGGCGATAACGTCGTCGCCTTCGCTCTTTGCCACCGGCAGGCTTTCGCCCGTCACCAGCGATTCGTCGAGTTCGCTCTCGCCCTTCACAACCACACCATCAACGGGCACCCGCTCGCCCGGACGCACGAGAATGCGATCCTTTACCTCGAGTTCCGACACGGGCACCGTTTCGATGCCTTGCGGCGTGATCCTGTGCGCAACATCGGGCCGCAGTGCCATCAGCGCCCGAATGGCGGACGTCGTGGTCCGTTTGGCCCGCATCTCCAGAAGCTTGCCGAACAGGATAAGGGTCAGGATGACGGCGGACGCCTCGAAGTAGAGGTGCTGACCATGATGAGCCGAGCCGCTCGCCACCAGATAGAGGCTGTATCCATAGGCGGCGGAGGTGCCCAGCGCGACCAGCACGTCCATGTTGGCTCCGCCGCCACGCAGCGCCTTGAAGGCGCCCACATAGAACCGCCTGCCGGCGAAGACCTGCACCGGCGTTGCCAGGGCAAGCTGGACGAGGACGGGAAGGGCAAGATCGACGCCGAATGGCGATGCGATCATCGGCGCAATGAGCGGGAGCGAAAGTGCAGCAGAAAATATGAGCAATACCAGCGTCTTGCGCTCTGCGGCGCGCGCCTTGGCATCCATTTCGTCGGTGCCGGCCCGCCTCGTTCCCCTGGACTTGCGGCGCTCCGTCGCCCCGTAACCTGCGCGTTCGATGGCCGCGATCAGGCCATCAGCATCGACACCCTCCGCAACCTCGATTTCGGCCGTCTCAAGCGGAAGATTCACTGCGGCATGTTCCACGCCCGGCACTCTGGAGAGCACCTTCTCGATGCGGGCGGAGCACGCCGCGCAGGTCATTCCCGTAACATCCAGGCGAACGAGTTTCGTCCGCTCCGTCAGATCATGCGCCTCCGACATGGGAGGACCTCCATAACGTTTCAGGGCCGGGAGCTTCGTGGCCTTCGCGCCATTCGATGCCCCCTGCTTGTTTCGATTTGGTATCCAGATGGAGCTTCCAGTCAATGGAAGGTCAAGGCCCCGACCCACAGCTTGTCTGCTTGCGGTTCGATCGGCGGCGTGCCCGCACTTGCCATTTCCCCGGCGGGGCGGCATCGTTCGGCGCGTTTGAGACGTGGCCGCGGGCGGCCTGGTGCGTCAGCATGCCAACCCGTGCAAACAATAACATTATCCCCGGCACGAGGTGAACGGGGGTCGTGGGGGAAGATATGCAGGCTCTCGGGCATTTCGATTATATCATCGTCGGCGCCGGATCGGCTGGCTGCGTCCTTGCCAATCGCCTCAGCGCCGATCCGGACATCAAGGTGCTCGTGCTCGAAGCAGGCGGCAAGGACGACTATATCTGGATCCACATTCCGGTCGGCTATCTCTACTGCATGGGCAATCCGCGCACCGACTGGGGCTTTTCCACCGCTCCGGAACCGGGCCTCAACGGCCGCTCCCTGAATTACCCGCGCGGCAAGGTGCTCGGCGGCTGCTCGGCCATCAACGGCATGATCTACATGCGCGGCCAGGCGGCCGACTACGACCGCTGGCGGCAGATGGGCCTTGCCGGCTGGGGCTGGGACGACGTCCTGCCGCTGTTCCGAAAAGGCGAGGATCACTACGCGCTCGACGACGAATTCCACGCCAGAGGTGGCGGCTGCCGGGTGGAGGAGCAGCGGCTTTCCTGGGAAATCCTCGATGCCTTCCGCGATGCCTGCGAGGAAAACGGCATTCCCAAGATCGCCGACTTCAATCTCGGCGACAATTTCGGGTCGGCCTATTTCCAGGTCACGCAGACGAGCGGCATCCGCTGGACGGCCGCGAAGGGATTCCTCAAACCGGCGATGAAAAGGCCGAACCTGACCGTCGTCACCGGCGCGCAGGTCTCCCGCATCCGCATGCAGGACGGCAGGGCGGTCGGCCTCGACCTGACAGTGAACGGCGAGCCGGCGCGGGCCGATGCCAGTGGCGAGATCATTCTCTCTTCCGGCGCTGTCGGCTCGCCGCAGATTCTTGAGCTGTCGGGCATCGGCAACCCGCAGATCCTCGGCAAGCACGGCATCCAGACGGCAGTCGCCAACCCTGCAGTCGGCGAAAACCTGCAGGACCACCTGCAGATCCGGACAATCTTCAAGGTCAGCAATGCGCTGACGCTGAACCAGTTGACCAATTCGCTCGCCGGCAAGGCGAAGATCGCCCTCGAATATGCGCTGAAGCGGTCCGGACCGATGTCGATGGCGCCCAGCCAGCTCGGCGTCTTCGCCCGATCCGACGATTCGTTCGAAACGCCGAACGTCGAGTATCACATCCAGCCCTTGTCCCTCGACCGCTTCGGCGAACCTTTACATTCCTTCCCGGCGATTACCGCCAGCGTCTGCAACCTGCGGCCCGACAGCCGCGGCCATATCCACATCGCCTCGGCCGATCCCCGCAGTCAGCCGGAAATCCGCGCAAACTATCTTTCCGCCGAAACCGACCGGCGTGTGGCCGCGGATTCGATCCGCCTCACCCGACGGATCATGGCATCGAAAGCGCTGTCGAAATACGAGCCGGTCGAGCACCTGCCCGGTTCGCGAGTCCACACGGACGAGGATCTGGCCAAGGCTGCCGGGGATATCGGCACCACGATCTTCCACCCCGTCGGCACCTGCCGGATGGGAGCGGATGAAGCCTCCGTCGTCGACGAAAGGCTGCGCGTGCGCGGGATCGGCGGGCTTCGGGTCGTCGACGCCTCGGTCATGCCGACCATCACCTCCGGCAACACCGCCGCGCCCACCATGATGATCGCCGAGAAGGCATCGGAGATGATCCGCGCCGACCGTCGGGCAGGCGCGTGAGCGCGGGCTTCCCGAAATTGCGGCTGCGCGCCGTGCTGGCGCCAGGCGTGGCGCTCGGCCCGGGCAAGGCCGACCTCCTGGAAGGCATTCGCGATACGGGATCGATTCGTGCGGCGGGCCGCCGGCTTTCCATGAGCTACAAGCGTGCCTGGACGCTGGTCGGCGAACTCAACCGCGGCTTCGACACACCGCTCGTCGAAACCGACAAGGGAGGTGCCGGCGGTGGCGGCGGTGCGAGACTGACGCCCTTTGGCGAGGATGTCCTCGGTCGGTTCCGCGCCGCCGAACAGGCGCTTGCCGCAGCCGCCCTTCCCGAGCTTTCGCCCTTGATCGAGAGGGTGATTTCGCCTCTTGATCCGCCACGGGGCGACGGCTAGGTTCGATATGTTCTATTGAACATATCGAGATCCGCGATGACCTTGCTGCGTTCACTCCTTCTGCCCCTGATAGCGTTGGCAAGTCTTTCCGGCAGCCCGGCATCCGGCGCGGAAAAGCTGACCGTGTTTGCCGCTGCAAGCCTGAAGGACGCCCTTGAGGCCGCCGGGGAAGCCTACGCTTCGACGACCGGCACCCGGATCGTCTTCTCCTTTGCCGGCACCTCCGCGCTGGCCCGGCAGCTTGAGGCCGGCGCGCCGGCGGATCTGTTCTTTTCCGCCGACCAGCACTGGATGGACCATGTCGCGCGGGCCGGCGCCGTCGATCCCGCGACGGTCGCTATCGTCGCGACCAATTCGCTCGTTTTCGTCGCCCCCGGGAACCAGGCCTCTCCTCTCGCGCTTGATAAACATGCCATTGACGCAAGGCTCGGCGGCGGGCGGCTCGCCATAGGCGAACCCGACAGCGTTCCCGCCGGCCGCTATGCCAGGGAAGCCCTGACCAATCTCGGCCTGTGGAGCGCCGTCGAGGCGAAGCTTGCGCCGATGGAAAACGTTCGCATCGCGCTTGCCACCGTTGCGCGAGGTGAAACGCCGCTCGGCATCGTCTATGCTTCTGACGCGGCTGTGGAGGACGATGTTGCGGTTGTTGCGAGTATTCCCCGCGACAGCCATCCGGCAATCGTCTATCCGGCGGCGGCGACATTCGAAGCCCAGGAGGGCGCAGTGGATTTCATCGCCTTCCTGAAAGGGCCGGAAGGCCGGAAGGCGCTGATATCCGCCGGCCTGCAACCCGTGGACTGACGACACCGTGCCAAGCCTAGATCCGGCCGAATGGCAGGCCCTCAGTCTGACACTCAAGGTCGCGGCAACGGCGCTTATCGTCACCCTGCCGGTCGCCATCCTTGCCGGCTACGTATTGGCGCGGCTGAGATTCCCCGGCCACGGCATCCTCAACGGGCTGATCCATCTGCCGCTCGTTCTTCCTCCCGTGGTCACCGGCTACGTGCTGCTGATCCTGTTCGGCAGGCGCGGTCCGATCGGTTCCTTCCTGGAAGAAACCTTCGGCATCACCTTTGCCTTCAACTGGACGGGTGCGGCGCTCGCCGCCGGCGTGATGGCGTTTCCGCTGATGGTGCGCCCGATCCGCCTTGCCATCGAGGCGGTGGATCCGAAGCTGGAAGAAGCCGCCGCCACGCTGGGCAGCCCCCGCGTCGTCGTTCTCGCCGTCGTCACCTTGCCTCTTGCCCTGCCCGGCATCCTTGCGGCGGCGATCCTCGGCTTCGCCAAGGCGATGGGCGAATTCGGTGCAACGATCACTTTCGTTTCCAACATTCCCGGCGAAACCCGTACGCTCGCGCTTGCCCTGTATACGGCAACGCAAACCCCGGACGGTGAACTGGCCGCGTTTCGCCTGACGATCCTGTCCACCGTCGTCGCCTTTGCCGCGCTGATCGCCTCCGAGGTCGTGGCCCGAAGGCTCGCGCGTGCCGTGAAGGGGGGCGCATGATCGACATATCGATCCTCGGCCGCGCCGGCGATTTGCCGATTGCCGCGGATTTCCACTCCAGCGAGGGCGTGATGGCGCTCTTCGGCCAGTCGGGCGCCGGCAAGTCGACGATTACCAAGATGATCGCCGGCCTGATCCGCCCGGATGCCGGCCGTATCGCCATCAACGGCGATACGCTCTTCGACAGCGGCAAGGGTATCGACGTTCCGGTGCGCCGGCGCAGGATCGGCCATGTCTTTCAGGAGGCGCGCCTGTTTCCGCATCTGAGCGTGCGTTCCAACCTCACGTTCGCCCGCCTCGCCGGCAGGCGTATCGAACCGGCCGCATTCGACGAGGTGGTGGAGCTGCTTGGCATCGCGCCGCTGCTCGCCCGCCGACCCGGATCGCTTTCCGGCGGCGAGAAGCAACGCGTGGCGATCGGCAGGGCGCTGCTTTCCTCTCCCCGGGCGCTTGTCATGGACGAGCCGCTCGCTTCGCTCGACCCGGGCCGCAAGGCTGAAATCCTCCCTTTTCTCGACCGGCTGTGCCACGAGTCCCGCATCCCGATCATCTATGTCAGCCATGCGCTGGAGGAGGTGGCGCGCCTTGCCGACACGCTGACCATCGTCTCGCAGGGCAGGACCGTGGCGACCGGCCCGATCGCCGAGATCATGACGCGGCTTGACCTGGGGGTGGCGACAGGGCGGCACGAGGCCGGCTCCATCATCGAAGGCAGGGTCGTCGGCCAGGACGCCGACTGGGGCCTGACCACCCTTTCCGTCGAGGATCAGCTCCTGCAGGTTCCCTCCCGCGAAATCGCCGTGGGCGCCACGGTGCGCCTACGCATCCGCGCCCGCGACGTTTCCATCGCCATCGGCGCCACCGACGGCTTGAGCATCCGCAACCGTCTGTCGGTGTCCATCGAGGCAATTACCGATGAAAGCGGCCCCTATGCGGAATTGCTTTGCCGCGTCGGGCGCCAGCCGCTGCGCGCTCGCCTCACCCGCGCATCCGTCGCCGATCTCGATCTCCACCCCGGCAAGACCGTCACGGCGCTGATCAAGACCATCGCCATCGACCGCCGCGAGATCACGGGCGTATAGAACCCGCCGCGAGGGTCGGCCTTCGTGAGGGATGCGCACAACGTTCAAAGGCTTTAGATTGGCCCGATGCGCCGACTGTCGAAGAAGAACCGCCAGAACCTCGTCCTGACCGCGATTGCGCTTTGCGCCGCGATCGCGATCGCGGTGGTCTCCTTCGTTACCTTCGTCACCGGCGAAAAACTGTTCCTGGACGAAATCCGCACCAGGGCGCAGGCGACGCTGGCGGTTCAGGCCGCGACCCTCGACCGGCATCTCGACAAGTTCCGCCTGCTGCCGCCCCTGCTTGCCCAACGCCCCGACGTGCAGGCGATGATCGCCCTGCGTGATCCGGTCGGCGGCGAGCGGGTCGCCGCGATCGTCGCGGCCATGTCGGGCGCGCGGGAAGTAGTCTTTCTCGACGCGCTCGGCCGGCCGCTGTCGTCTTCCGCCTGGGCCGGCCGCAATCTGTCGCCGCAGCCGCTTCCGGCATTTCCCGCCGCCTTCGCCGAAGCGATGGAAGGCCGTCTCGGACGCGAGTTACTGCCGGGCGATGCCGCCTCCACGGCGAGCTACGTCTTTGCCTCAGCGGTCAGGACCAATGGAATCGAGGTCGGCGTCGTCGCCGTGCGCGTCGACCTGGCATCGGTCGAGCAGGCCTGGGCGCTGAGCAAGGACCCGCTGGTCGCCACCAACGAGGCCGGCGAGATCATCGTCACCAATCGCCCCGAATGGCGCGGCCGCAGACTTGTCGACATCACGGCGCGCCAGCCGCGCGGCAGGGTGCCGCCGACACCGGAAATCAGTTTCCAGCGCTCGCCGCGCTCCGGCTTCAGCCTGATCCGTCTCGACGACGGTCGCGAGACGCTCAACGCGCTTCACCTGTCCCAGCCCCTGACCGTGCTCGGCTGGAGCGTCGGCACTTTCTTCGACACCACGCTTGCCCATTCGCAGGCGGAGAAGGCAACGATCATCGCCCTTCTGGCCTGCCTGCTTATTTCCGGCGTCGGCTGGGTGGCGCTCGAACGCCGCCGGGCGACGCTGCGCCGCATGCGCGACGACCGGGCCGCCGCATTGCGGCTGGAACGCCGTGTGCGCGAGCGCACCCTGGACCTTTCGGAAGCCAATCGCCAGCTTGCCCGCGAGGTCGAGGAACGGGAAGCCGCCGAAGTCGAGCTGCGCCGCGCGCAGGCGGAACTGGTGCAGGCCGCAAAGCTCGCAACCCTCGGGCGGATGTCGGCCGCCCTGAGCCATGAGTTCAACCAGCCGCTCGCTGCGATCCGCTCCAATGCGGAAAACGCGCAGATCCTGCTGTCGCGCGACATGGGGGCGAAGGCGGAAGGCAATCTTGCCAAGATCATCGCGATGGTCGAGCGCATGGCGGAGATCTCGCGCACCCTGAAGGGTTTCACCCGCCGTGCCGGCACCGAAACCAAGCCGGTGCGCCTCAATTCCGTGATCGACGAAGCCTTGATGCTGCTTTCGCCGCGCATCAAGCGCAGCGAAATCGAGATCGTCATCGAGCGGCCGGCGGGCGATCCCGTCGCGCTCGCAGGCCATATCCGCCTCGAGCAGGTGGTGCTGAATCTCCTCTCCAACGCGCTCGATGCGGTGGGTGATCGAGCCGACGGTATCGTTCGTCTTTCCCTGGCGGAGACCGACGAGCACGCGGTGATCGAGGTCGCCGACAACGGACCGGGCGTGCCGCAGGACGCCATTGCCAACATTTTCGACCCATTCTTCACCACCAAGGAGGTTGGCGAAGGACTGGGGCTCGGGCTTTCCATCGCCTACAAGATCGTCCATGACTTCGACGGCACGCTGACGGTATCGGCAGCGCCGGAAGGCGGCGCCCTCTTTACGGTTCGGCTGCCGCGTTGCGACACCGCGAGCCGCGCCGCGGCGGAGTGAAGGGAACGGAAAGCGAGTTGATGGATCAGGCATCCGTTTTGCTGGTCGACGACGAGGAAGACCTGCGCGAAGCCCTGACGCAGGGGCTTGAACTGCACGGCCACAGGGTCAGGCCGTTCGCCGCCGCGGACGGGGTGACGGAGCATCTCGGCCGCGATTTCTACGGCGTGCTCGTCACCGATATCCGCATGCCCCGGACCGACGGCCTGCAACTGATGCGCACCGCCTTCGAGGTCGATCCCGCGATGCCCGTGGTGCTCATTACCGGTCACGGCGACGTGCCGCTTGCCGTGGAGGCGATGCGGGCGGGCGCCTATGATTTCATCGAGAAGCCCTTTCCCGTCGGCCAGCTGGCGGCCGTCGTCGAGCGGGCGCTGGAAAAGCGCCGGCTGGTGCTGGAAAACCGGGCGCTGCGCGAACAGCTCGGCGCAAGCGGAGGACTGGAGGCTCGGCTGGTCGGCCGCTCCGCCATCATGGAGCGGCTGCGCTCGATGGTCGCCGCACTCGCCTCCACCGATGCCGACGTGCTGATCCTCGGCGAGACCGGCTCGGGCAAGGAAGTCGTCGCCCGCGCGCTGCATGAGGAAGGCGCCCGCCGCAACGGCCCGTTCGTCGCGCTTAATTGCGGCGGACTGCCGGCCGAAATCATCGAATCCGAACTCTTCGGCCACGAACAGGGCGCCTTTACCGGGGCGAGCCGGCAACGTATCGGAAAGCTGGAGCATGCCCATGGCGGCACGGTGTTTCTCGACGAGATCGAATCCATGCCCCTCGACCTGCAGGTGAAACTCCTGCGCGTCATCGAAACACGGACCATCGAGCGTCTCGGCTCCAACAGGACAATCCCCCTCGACGTCCGCTTCGTGGCGGCGACCAAGGAAGACCTGGAGAAAGCCGGCAACGAGGGCCGCTTCCGCAAGGATCTTTTCTATCGGCTCAACGTGGTGACGCTCGGGGTCCCGCCCCTGCGCGACCGCAAGGAAGACATTCCCCTTCTCTTCCATCACCTGGCCCGCGAGGCCCGTGCCCGCTATCGGCGCGAGATTCCCGACACGCCGCGCAACTTCATCGAGAAGCTGATGGGCCGCAACTGGCCCGGCAACGTGCGCGAATTGCGCAACGTCGCGGACCGCTTCGTGCTCGGCCTGGAGACCGGCGAGGAGGATGCGGATGCCGGAACCGCAAACGGCTCCACCCTGCCGGAGCGCGTCGGCGCCTACGAACGCTCGCTCATCGCCACGGAACTGGCGCGCAACGAGGGAAGCCTGAAGGCCACCTACGAGGCGCTCGGCATCTCCCGCAAGGCGCTCTACGAGAAGATGAAGAAATACGACCTCGACAAGGATGTCCGGCTGTTCGACTGAACCGGCCCGCGCTCAGTCGAGCGGCAGCAGGCAATCGTCCTTCAGCGTTTCCATCGCGATGAAGGAGCGCACGTTGCGCACCGAATCATGCGGCAACAGGTCGTCGTTGATGAGGGCGCCCAGCGCCTTCAGGTCCTTCACCACCACTTTCAGCAGATAATCCATGTCCCCCGTCATCGTATGAGCTTCCTGCACGGCGGGAATGGCCTTCACGAGCGCCCGGAACCGGCTGGCATTCTGCGGACTGTGCGTGGCCAGCGCCACGCCGATGAAGGCGGTCACCGTGAGGCCGAGGGCTGCCGGATCGAGGTCGGCACGGTAGCGGCGGATGACCTTCTCAGCCTCAAGCCGCTGCCGGCGGCGCGAGACCTGCGAGGCGGACAGGCCGATCCGCTCGCCGATCGCCTGGTTGGTGGCCGAGGCGTCCGCCTGCAACTCCGCCAGCAGCTTCAGGTCGAAACCGTCCATTTCCGTCATGTCGTGCACCATTCAGCCAATCGATGCGAGAATGATGCGCCGGCTAGCCGTTCGGCAAGAGCTTTCTCACGCACATTGCGGTCATCCTGCGCGAAACTGACAGCATCGAGCATTCACCGACCGAGGAGGGTCAAGATGGGTCCGTTTCCGCACGATGCGCCGCCGGCCGTCATTTCCGACAGCAACCCCGCCGGCACCGACGGTTTCGAGTTCGTGGAATTCGCCCATCCCGAAGCCGGCAAGCTGGACGCGCTTTTCCGCCGCATGGGCTATCGGCCGGTCGCCCGTCACAAGACGAAGGCGATCACCGTCTATCGCCAGGGCGACATCAACTACATCGTGAATGCGGAGCCCGGCTCCTTCGCCGCCCGCTTCGTGGAAAAGCATGGCCCCTGCGCGCCGTCCATGGCCTGGCGGGTCGTCGACGCCGACCACGCCCTTGCCCATGCCGTGGCCATGGGCGCGGAGGAATATACCGGCGACGACAAGACGCTCGACGTCCCCGCGATCAAGGGCATCGGCGGATCGCTTCTCTATTTCGTCGATAGATACGGCGCGAAAGGCTCGCCCTATTCGGCGGAATTCGACTGGCTGGGCGACGTCGACCCGAAGCCGGAAGGCGTCGGCTTCTACTATATCGACCACCTCACCCATAACGTCTTTCGCGGCAACATGGACAAGTGGTGGGATTTCTACCGGACGCTGTTCAACTTCCGGCAGATCCATTTCTTCAATATCGAGGGCAGGCTCACCGGCCTCGTCTCGCGCGCGATTACGTCGCCTTGCGGCAAGATCCGCATTCCGCTCAACGAGTCGACCGACGACAAGAGCCAGATCGAGGAATACCTGCGCAAATACAAGGGCGAAGGCATCCAGCACATCGCCGTCGGCACCGACGCGATCTACGATGCGACAGACCGGCTTGCCGATAACGGGCTGAAGTTCATGCCCGGCCCGCCCGACACCTATTACGAACGCTCCCGCGAACGGGTGCACGACCACGAAGAGCCGATCGAGCGCATGACGCGCCACGGCATTCTCATCGACGGCGAAGGCGTGGTCGATGGCGGCATGACGAAAATCCTGCTGCAGATCTTCTCCAGGACGGTGATCGGACCGATCTTCTTCGAATTCATCCAGCGCAAGGGCGACGAAGGCTTCGGCGAAGGCAACTTCCGCGCGCTCTTCGAATCGATCGAGGAAGACCAGATCCGTCGCGGCGTCCTCAAGGCGGATGCGGCGGAGTAACAGGCAGGCCAGCACGAAGATCGACGCGACGTCCGGGATGACACCAGAGTTCCGAGCAAGCGGTTTGCCTGACCGCCGACCTTCGACGTGACGCCCCCCTCTCCCCTCGTCTTCGCCGGGCCCAGTACAGGGAACCGACCCGGCGATCCATGGAAGGTTGCGACGCGTCAAAACGCCGATTGGATACGCGGGTCAAGCCCGCGTATGACGAGCCGAGAGGTTGCGGCAGAAGAGCACCCACAATCTCTGTCATACCCGGCTCGACCGGGCATCCAGTAACCGCCAACGCCGGAGGTCTAGCCTTAGGCGCATGTGTTTACTGGATCCCCGTTTTCACGGGGATGACACCGGAGTGTGGGCAATTCCATGCCCCGATCCTCCGACGTCATCCCGGCCCGCGTGCGCGCAAGCGCATCGCGAGAGCCGGGACCCGGAAATCAGTGCGGGCGAAGCCCGCCCGATAGACAAGGTCGTCATCGCCGGGCCATTGACCGGCGACCCGCCCGCCGCGCCTGGTTGAGGTGCGGGTGGCGCGTGGGGCGAGCGGGTGTCCAACTGGGCCTGGACATGACGATTGCTTCGCCCGTCAGGGCGTGTTTCGTGAATTGGCGGGCACGCCCCTCACCCCAACCCTCTCCCGATCGGGAGAGGGGGCGCAGGAGGCGCCGCCGGCTTCAATCAGCAGCTCCCCAGCCGGAGCGACCGACCATTTTCGGAAGGGCGGTCCCCACGCGCTCTTCACCTTTCCCATGTGGGGCTTCACCTCTCCCATGTGGGAGAGGTCGGCGCGTTAGCGCCGGGTGAGGGGATAGATGCGCAGCCCCCTCGACAGGCGGCGTATGGTGCTTGTCGGCGAGGGTAAGCTCGTAGCGGCGCAGGCGGTAGTCCAGCCATGCATTGACTAAGGCGATGGTGGTGATGCCGAAGGCAGTGACGCCCATGGCCTTCACCCAGTCAGCTGTCGAGCGCCAGGTGGTCAGCAGATCCGCAGCGAAGTTGTAGCCATCGGCCATGGCTTTCCTCCCCGAATGAAACGGTGAACGCCAGAGGAAGACCTCTGGCGACCGGGGAGCTAGAAAGCCGACACCAGGACGGCCGCGATGGCCTTTCGGGGAGACCCCTTGGACATACGCCATCGCCTCCCCGGCCATAAGGGTTTGGACCCCTGAGGTCGAGGAGGCATCAATACGGCTGATGCCAGCCGCTGGTGTAGGGGTTTCTAGGCCCCCGGACCAGTCCTTTTCACTGGTCCTGCGCGCATTCTATCCTGAGAAATATACGCAGAAAAGCGCAATTCCCGGTTGGTGGCCACATTCATCTTGCGGCATGTGTTGGCGCCGCATGGATACGCGGGTCAAGCCCGCGTATGACGAGCCGAGGGGCCACGGCAGAGGGGCCACTCACCCTGTCGTGCTTGCGCCAACGCGCCCACACACTCTGTCATGCCCGGATTGACCGGGCATCCAGTAACCGCCAACGCCGGAGATTTAGCCACTGAGGCGGGTGTCTACTGGATCCCCGTCTTCACGGGGATGACATCAGAGTGTGTGGCGGACGGCTGCTACACTTCCGGGCGTCATCCCGGGCGAGTGAGGTGCAGTCGAGTGCCGATCCGGCATCCAGAAATCAGCGCGGGCGTAGCCCGCTCTCTATGAAACACTGGCCTGCCCCCTGCCGTGCGACCGCAGATCATCGAGAACGGCCTTTGCCCAGACGGAAGCGTTTTCGTCGCAGATGCGCTGGTAGAGCTCCTGCCAGCGCTGGCGCCGCTCGTCGAGCGGCATGGCGAGCGCCGTCTGCAGGGCGTTGGCAACCGCTTCCGGCGAATGCGGATTGACGATCAGCGCTTCCGGCATGCGCTCGGCCGCGCCGGCAAACCGCGACAGCACAAGGACGCCGGGATCCTCCGCCCGCTGGGCGGCGACATATTCCTTGGCAACGAGGTTCATGCCGTCGCGCAGCGGCGTGACCAGGCAGGCCCGGCTAGCCCGGTAGATACCGGCAAGGGCCCGGCGGGTGAAGGAGCGCACCAGCAGACGGATCGGCACCCAGTCGAGATCGGCGAAGCGGCCATTGATCCGCCCGCTCAGGCCTTCCAGTTCGCGGCGGATCTCGGCATAGGCATCGACCTCGGAGCGCGACGGCGGCGCGATCTGCATCAGGCTGACGGTGCCCCGGTTTTCCGGGTAATCCTCCAGCAGGCGTTCGAATGCGCGGAACCGCTCCGGCAGTCCCTTCGAATAATCGATGCGGTCGACACCGACGATCTGTCGCTTGCCGGCCATCTGTCTCTCGATCCTTGCCGTATGACGGCGCGCATCCGGCGTCACCGCCTGGCGGGCGAAGCCCTCGGCATCGATGCCGATCGGATAAGCCCTGGCCAGGACCTCGCGCCCTCCGGCGATCACTGCCCCGTCGCCCATTTCCGTACCGCCGATCTCGGTCACGACGAAGCGGCGGAAATTGTCGGCATCCCGCTCGGTCTGGAAACCCACCACGTCATAGGCCAGCATCGCCCGCACGAGACCTTCGGCGCCGGGCAGTCCGGCAAGGATTTCGGGCGCCGGGAAGGGAATATGCAGGAAGAAGGCGATCGGGTTCTCCACCCCCATCGACCGCAGTTCCGCACCGAAGGGAAAGAAATGATAGTCGTGCACCCAGATCAGATCGTCAGGCTTCAGCATCGGGCGCAGGCGCGCCGCGAAACGCTCGTTGACCCTCCGGTAGCCCTCCTCGTAGCGGCGGTCGAATACGGCAAGATCCAGCCGGTAATGCAACACCGGCCAGAGCGCCCGATTGGCATGGCCGGCATAGAATTCGTCATAGTCGGCGCTCGTCATGTCGATACGCGCCATGGTGACGCGGCGCACGGTGTCGAGCTTCATCGAGCCGAAGCTGCCTTCCTGCGAGACGTCCCCGCTCCAGCCGAACCATAGTCCGCCGGTTTCTCTCAACGCATCGACCAGGGCAACCGCAAGGCCGCCCGCCTTGCCGGTATCCTTCAACGGGCCGACCCTGTTCGAGACGACGACGAGCCGCGACTTGCCGATTGGATCTCTCCCTTTTTTCGTTAGAATCGCCTGCCTGCGGCGATCTCAGACCTTGCTCCCCCAGTCCGCGCTGAGCCGCACCGCGCCGTTGATGATGCCGACCATAGAATAGGTCTGGGGAAAGTTGCCCCACAACTCTCCCGTGGCAGGCGTGGTGTCCTCCGAGAGAAGACCAACGTGGTTGCGGCAAGCGAGCATCGTCTCGTAGATCTCACGCGCCTCTTCCTTTCGGCCGATGCGGGCGAGCGCGTCGATGTACCAGAAGGTGCAGATATTGAAGGCGTTTTCCGGCTCGCCGAAATCATCGGCCGCGTGATAGCGAAACAGGTGGTTGCCCTTGCGCAGGGCCGCGCCGATCCTGTCGACCGTGGATACGAAGCGGGGATCGTTCGCCGGCAAAAAGCCCACTTCCGCCATCAGCAGCAGGCTTGCGTCGAGATCGCCACCGCCGAAACTTTCGGCGAAGGCGCCGAGCTCCGCATTCCACGCCTTCTCGCAGATCGTGGCGTGGATCCTGTCGGCCCGCTCCCGCCAGAATGCCTCGCGTCCATCCAGCCCGAACTGCCGGGCGATCTTGGCAAGCCGGTCGCAGGCCGCCCAGCACATCAGCGACGACGAGGTGTGGACGCGGGCGCGCGTGCGCAATTCCCACATGCCGGCATCCGGCTGGTCGTGCATCAGATAGGCGCGCTCGCCCACCTTCTCCAATCGCTCGAAATCGTCGATGCCCGGCTGGTGCAGCAGGCGCTTGTCGAAAAAGGCCTGCGAGGCGCCAAGCACGATATTGCCGTAGACGTCGTGCTGGAAGTGTTCGTAGGCCTGGTTGCCGACCCTGACCGGTCCCATGCCGCGATAGCCCGGCAGGTCGACGAAACGCTCCTCGATCTTCTCCTCCAGCGCAATGCCATAGAGCGGCTGGACGTGATCGCCGCTTGAAATCGAAGCGATATTGTTGAGGTAGCGCAGGTAATTCTCCATCGTCTCCATTTCGGAGAGCGAGTTGAGCGCCCGCACCACGAAGAAGGCATCCCTCAGCCAGCAATAGCGGTAGTCCCAGTTGCGTTCCGTTCCCGCCGCCTCGGGGATGGAGGTCGTGGCTGCAGCGATGATTGCGCCGGTCTCTTCGTAGGTACACAGTTTCAGCGTGATCGCGGCCCGGATCACCGCTTCCTGATAATCGAGGGGAAGGCCGAGGCGGCGCGTCCACAGCCGCCAGTAGAGCACCGTCTCCTCCTCGAAATCGCGGCACAACCTCTCGGGATGGTCGGTCAGGCTTTCGTCCGGCCCAAGATAGAAGGAGAGCGGCCCGTCCAGCAGGAAAGGCGTCTCCATCCGCACATAGGTGATCGAGGCATTGGTGGTGAGCCTCAGGGTCTGCCCGTCGCCGACATAGCGGATGTGGTTGGAGCCGTAGGTGACGTCCGGCTTCGTGGCGCCGTAGTCCATGCGCGGCCGGCAGACGATGCGAATGCGCGGGTGGCCGGCGATCGGCCGCACCCGACGCACCATGCCGGTCGGGCGGAACATGCGGCCGCGCCGGGAAAAGCGCGGCGCGAAATCGGTGATTTCGATGGCGTTGCCGTCGCCGTCGAAAAGCCGCGTCTGCACGACGGCGGTATTTTCCAGATAGGCCTGCTCGCTGCGCACCGCGCCGACGAGTTCGATGGCAAAGCAGCCGTCGCCCGCCGCGCCCCTGGTGCCGAGCAGCGAGTGAAACACCGGATCGGCATCGAACCGCGGCAGGCAGCACCAGACGACGCGCGCCATCCGGTCGATCAGCGCCGTGTAGGTGCAATTGCCGATCATGGCGAGATCGAGCGTCTGCGTATCAGTCCTTGTCATGCGCGCCTTTCCCTGCAAGCCAGGAGTGAACCGCCGCGACATCCGCAAGCCGGTAGCGCGCGACGCTCTCTCCCTCGCCAACCTTGATGCCGAAGCCGCCAAGCCGGTCTGCCGCCGCCATGCCGTCCTCGTCGGTCACGTCATCGCCGATGAAGACGGGCTGCCGGCCGGCGAAGGGCGGCAGCGACAGAAGCATCTCCACGCTCGTCCCCTTGCTCGTATGCTTCGGCTTGACCTCGACGATCATCTTGCCTTCGAGCAGATGAAGCCCGGGCAGATCCTCCAGCAATCCGGCCATGAGATCGCGGGCGAGACCTGCTAGCTCGGGCCGGTGGCGGTAGTGGAGCACCAGGCCCGCGCCCTTGTCCTCAATCACAAGCCCCCTGGCATGTGGGTCGGCCCGCTTCAGCCTTTCGCGAAGCTCCGCCACCTCCGGATCCGCCTCGCGCAGGATCGCAGGTGCGCCGGCAGCTTTCCGAAATTCCAGGCCATGCATGCCGGAACCGGCCAGCCGCAGGGGCGAAAGGAAAGCATCGATCTCACCAAGCCGGCGACCGGATACAACAGCGAGCGCGCCGTCCAGATCATCGTGTCGCCGCGAGAGCAGGCCGGCGAGACCGGGCGCCAGCCGCACGTCCTGCGGCCTTTCGGCGATCTCCACCAGCGTCCCGTCGAAGTCGAGGAACAGCGCAATGTCGCGGGCAAGCGGGGGCGGCTCTGGAATCTTGTTTGGGTGCATTGCGAAAGCCTAAAGCAAAATCCGCCCGGATCGAAACCGTCCGGGCGGAGAAATGTCGGAAATTTCAGACGGCGAGGCGATTGTCAGGCCGCTGCCTCGCCAGCGAAGGCGCCGGGGCCGGGTGCGGCACCGGGAGGGCACTTGCCGAGGATGATCATGCCGAGCACCTCATCCTTCGTGACGTCGGAGGTGCGCGCAGTGCCGACCAGCTGGCCGTTCTTCATCACCGCCACACGATCCGCGAGATCGAAGACGTCGTGAATGTCGTGGCTGATCAGGAAGATGCCGATCCCCTGCTCCTTGAGCTTCTTGGTCAGTTCCGCGACCTGCGCCGTTTCCTGCGGCCCGAGGGCTGCCGTCGGCTCGTCCATGATGATGATGCGCGCATTGAAATGGATCGCGCGGGCAATGGCGATCGACTGCCGCTGGCCGCCCGACAGCGCCCGCACCGGATCCTTGAACTTCCTGAAGTTCGGATTGAGGCGGTGCATCACCTCGCGCGCGGCCGCTTCCATGGCGACATCGTCAAGCGTGCCCCAGGGCGTGCGCAACTCGCGGCCGAGAAAGAGATTCGCGGCGGCGTCCACATTGTCGGCCAGCGCCAGCGTCTGGTAGATCGTCTCGATGCCATAGCGCTTGGCATCGCGAGGATTGCCGATATCCGCCTTTTCGCCATTGATGAAGATGTCGCCGCCGTCGGCGCGGTAGGCGCCGGACAGCATCTTGATCAGCGTCGACTTGCCCGCGCCGTTGTGGCCGAGCAGGCCGACCACCTCGCCCGGAAACAGGTCGACGGTCACATGATCGACGGCGTGAATGCCGCCAAAGGCGATCGACATGTCGCGCATCTCGACCAGCGGCGTGCCGGAAACGGTCGAGGAGCCCGGAACATGGTCCAGTTTTCCTGTCATGGTGTCCTCCCTCAGCCGGCGCGGCGGCGGTAAAGCGTATCGACGAAGACGGCGACCACGAGCACGACGCCGACGACGATGTTCTGCAGCGGCGTATCCAGGCCAAGCAGCACCATGCCCGTCTGCAACGACTGCATGACCAGCGCGCCGAGCATGGCGCCGGCGACCGTGCCCGCACCGCCGGCGAGCGACGTGCCGCCGATCACGGCGGCCGCGATCGTGTAGAGTTCGTCGAGCGTGCCCTGGGCGTTGGTGGCCGACGTCAGGCGCGCCGTGGAGATCGCCGCGGCGATTGCCGTCAGCATGCCCATCAGCGCGAAGACGTAGACGGTCACCTTCTTCGTATCGATGCCGGCCAGGGCCGCCGCTTCCGGATTGCCGCCCAGCGCGAAGACGTAGCGGCCGAAACGGGTGCGCTTGGCGATGAAGGTCATCACGATGCCGACGCCGATGGCAACGAGGACCGGCACGGCATAGCCGAAGCTGATCGACAGCCCGCCATCCGGCACCGGAATGGAATTAGCCTCCGCATAGCGGCGGGCGAGCGCGGGCGGCAGCGTATAGGCGTTGACCACCCAGGTCGCACCGACGATCGCCAGCGTGGCGAGACCGACGAGCGACACCTCCGCCCACATCGGTTTCAGCGGGAACTGGAAACGCTTACGCTGCCGGCGGGCATTGATGGCGGCGAAGACGACGAGCGCCACGGCCACCGCCGCGATGATCCAGCTCCATGTCGCGCCGATCGCACCGTCCGCACCGCCGCCGATCAGCTTGAAATTGTCGTCGGTCAGCGGAATGGTCTTGCCCTCGGCCACCCACCAGGCCGCACCGCGCCAGACAAGCAGCCCCCCGAGCGTGACGATGAAGGCCGGCACGCCGAGATAGGCTATAACGAAACCCTGCAAGGAGCCGATCAGGAGGCCCACCACGATGCCGACGCCCAGCGTGCCGACCCATACCAGCGGATGGTTGAAGCCAAGTGCCGGGGTCAGGTAGGACGCTTGGAACACCGCCATGATCATGCCGGTGACGCCGAGCACCGAGCCGACGGAAAGGTCGATGTTGCGGGTGACGATCACCAGCACCATGCCCGTCGACATCACGGCGATCGACGCCGTCTGCACGGAGAGGTTCCAGAGGTTTCTCGGCGACAGGAAGGCGCCGCCGGAAAACACGTCGAAACCGACCCAGATCACCAGAAGGGCGGCAATCATGCCGATCATCCGGGTGTCGATTTCCATGGCCCCCAGGACCGACCGCTTCGCGGCGGCGGGCCGCGTGGCGGCTTTGGTGTCAGAGAACGTCGACATGGACACTCCGTGGGAAATCCGCGTTTGTAGACACGCCGCCGGTATCAGGCATCAACCTGGCCGATTGCAGCATGGTCTGCTTCGTTGAACCGCGAGCGGTGGCACAGCCGCGCCTGACGCTCCAAGCCATCCCGCCGCCACTGCCATCAGGCCTGTCGGCGGCTGCCCGGGATAGCTGCTCGATGTGCTCCATCATCCCGCCCGCGCCATAAGGGACGCAGGCAAGTGGCTCAAGTCGCGAATTCAGGATAATCCATCACTCACGCCGGCGCACCAAAGGCATTTGCCGGAGCACTTCCTTCGGCCGGAGCGTCCCGCTCCGGCAACCTCGCACGAAGGGCGAGGAAAGCTGCGGTCCGACGGCCCTTGCAGACCATCGGACCACGCATCGGTTCTTGCTTAGTGGCAGGCCGCGACCGAGCCGGCCGGAACGCCCTGGCAGACCGTATCCTTGGACACCCAGCCGGCGTCGATGACGACGTTCAGGTTGTCCTTGGTGATCGCCAGCGGCTTCAGGAAGGTCGCGGTCATTTCCACGCCCTTCGGGCCGTCGGACCACTTGGAAGCGCCCTCGACCTTGCCGAGTTCGGTGCCCTTGGCCAGCTCGACGGCGATGTTGGCGGCCGCCTTGCCGAGTTCGCGGGAATCCTTCCACACGGAAACGGTCTGGGTGCCGAGCGCGACGCGATTCAGTGCCGCATGGTCGCCGTCCTGGCCGGAAACCGGCACCGACCCGGCGAGACCCTGGGCCGCGAGCGCGGCAACCGCGCCGCCCGCCGTGCCGTCATTGGAGGCGACGACCGCGTCGACGTGGTTGTTGTTGGCCGTCAGGAACTGTTCCATGTTGCGCTGTGCGTTGGCCGGAAGCCAGCCATCGGTATAGGCCTCGCCGACGACCTTGATCTTGCCGGCGTCGATCGCGCCCTGAAGCACTTCAAGCTGGCCGGAATGCAAGAAATCGGCGTTCGGATCGGCCGAAGAGCCCTTGATGAAGACGTAGTTGCCTTCCGGCTTCACCTTGAAGACTTCCTGCGCTTGGATACGGCCGACTTCCTTGTTGTCGAAGGTCAGGTAATAGGCACTCGGGATCTCGATCAGGCGGTCGTAGCCGACCACCGGAATGCCCTCGGCGGAGGCCTTCTCGACGGCCGGGCGGATCGCGTCGGCATCCTGCGCGAGGATGATCAGCGCATTGGCGCCGCGCGAGATCAGGCTCTCGACGTCGGAAAGCTGCTTGGCAGCGGAAGACTGGGCATCGGCGGATATATACTTGGCGCCGAGCGCTTCAAGCTGCGCCTTGATCGCTGCTTCGTCGGTCTTCCAGCGCTCTTCCTGGAAGTTCGACCAGCTCACGCCGACGGTGATATCCTCGGCCTGGACCGCGCCGGACAGCGCCGTCGCGGAAAGCAGCACCCCGGCGAACAGGGGGACGAGTTTGCGCATTTCGGGTTTCCTCCTTGTAGACACCGCTCCTCCCAATCGGAACGGAAATTCCTTCTGGCGGATGCATGAGGCCCAGGCCATCACACGCGCGGAACGCCGCATCCGACAATTTTTTTGGCATCCGAAAAAAAGTTGCTCTAATCCGTTCCTCCTGTCAACATGGTTTCGCAAGAGCGGCGGGCGCAATGCAGAAGATCGAGCAGCGGCCGCACCCGGAAGACCCTGGACGGACGGAGGAAATCCGCCACGAATCGGGGCGGCGGGAAAATGCCGGAAACCTTCCGCACCAGACGGAAGGCGTCCGTGGGATGGAAAGCTGGGATTGGGCGAAAGCGCATGACGGAAAAGGCCGACCGCGATCAGATACGCCGGCAGAACCGTTCGATCGTATTGCAGGCACTGCGTCGGGACGGGCCGCAGGCGCGCATCGATCTCGGCCGGGCGACGGAATTGAGCCCTGCGACTGTCACCTCGATTACCTCGGATCTTCTGCAGGAAGGCCTGATTATCGGCATCGACGATCAGCCGCCAAAGGAGAAGGCCGCACGCGGACGGCCGCGCAGCCTGCTCGCGCTCAGCCCGAAAGCCGCCTTCGTCGTCGCCGTTAAAATTTCGGTGAACAGGATCGAACTGGTGCTCGCCGATTATTCCGGCTCGACGCGGGCGCGCGAGCGCCACGGCTTCAACAGCGCGTCCGTGACGCGGGAGGGATTTGTCGCCCGTCTGGTCGAACTGATCACCGCCTTCCTCGCCGCAAATGACGTGCCCGCGGCTTCGGTTCTGGAGATTTCCATCGCCGCGCAGGGCGTGGTGGACAGCAGCACCGGCATGCTGGTGTGGAGCCCGGCCCTCGCGGTCCGCAACGTGCCGCTGGTCGAGCCTCTCGCCCGCGCGCTCGGCGCGCATTGCATGCTGTCCAACGACACCAACATGATCGCCGAGGCCCTGCACTGGTCCGATCCCGCGCGCTATGGCGGCACCTTCGCCGTGATCTTCATCGACTACGGCGTCGGCATGGGCCTTTATGTCGACAACCGTCTCTTCGTCGGCGAGACGGGGGCAGCGGCGGAGATCGGCCACGCCAACCACATTCCGCACGGGGCGCTCTGCCGGTGCGGCAAGAACGGCTGCCTCGAAGCCTATCTCGGCGACTACGCCATCCTGCGCGCGGCCAGCGGCATGCCCGATTCCACCCCGCCGCTCGATATTGCTGTGACCCCCGAGACGATCGCCGGCCTGGTGCAGGCCGCCGAGGCCGGCGACGGCAAGGCTCTCGCGGCTTTCCGGGCGGCCGGCGCGGCACTCGGCTACGGCATCGCCCGACTGATGGCCATGCTCGATCCGCGCCGCATCATCCTGACCGGTGCCGGAATTCGTGGCTACCGCTACATGAAGGAGGGGCTCGACCACGCCTTGCGGGAGGCGCTTGTGGAAGACCTGCGCCGAACGGTGGAAATCGAGACGGTCGACTGGGAGGAAGACCTGATCATGCAAGGCACGATCGCGCAGGCGATGCGCCGCTTCGACCGGGAGATCTTCGGCGAGGCGAGGTCGCAGGCATCGCCTGAAGCGGCTTCGGACGAGCGGCAGTCCGAACTGAGATAACCGCGTGAGAGGATCAGGGAGGATCCGCGCCATGAAGTTTCCGCTTGCCGGGGCGCTGCTCGCCCTGGCGATCGCAGCCCTGCCGGCCGATGCCGACGATGCCCGGCCCTGGCAGGAGCAGGTGCTTGACGGTTATCATGCCTTCGATCCGACGGCCGCCGACACGCCGAAAGCGCTCGCCACTCTCATCGAGCGCGGCGAAAGGCTCTTCAAGGGCAAATTCGTGATCGAGGAAGGCGCCGGCCGGCCGGAAGCCACCCAGGCGATTATCCCCACCAAACGCCGCCGCCCCGCCGCCGAAAGCCACCAGCGCCTGTCCGGTCCCGACGCCAATTCCTGCCAAGGCTGCCATTTCGACCCGGTGCTCGGCGCCGGCGCGCCCTTCAGCTCCAATGCCTTCGTCTCGGAAGGCTTCGATGCGGCCGACTTCGATACTACGGACCCGCAGTTTTCCAACGAACGCAATTCCATCGCCCTGCAGGGTGCGGGCCTCGTCGAATTGCTGGCACGGGAGATGACCGCCGACCTCCACCGCCAGCGCCGGGAGGCCCTCAGGACCGCCCGTCGAACGAGAGACCCCTTCAGGCAGGCGCTGTCCTCCAAGGGCGTCTCCTTCGGCGAGATCACCGCATCGCCGGACGGGCGCATCGACCTTACGAAGATCGAGGGCATCGACAGCGATCTCGTCATCCGCCCGTTCTCGCACAAGGGCGTCATCGTCTCGCTGCGCCAGTTCGCGGTCAATGCGCTCAACTCCCATGTCGGCATCGAGGCGGATGAACGCTTCGGCGCACGCTGGACCGGCACCGCCGATTTCGATGGCGACGGCAGGGAAGACGAGATCGGACCGGGCGACATTTCCGCCCTCGTCGCCTTCAAGGCGACCCGTCCCGCCCCGACGCGCAAGACCGATCTTCCGGAGGACTGGCAACAGGCGGCTGCAAGCGGCGAGGCCCTGTTTTCGCAGATCGGCTGCGCCTCCTGCCATATCCCTGCGCTGCCGCTCGACTCCGCCGTGTTCGAGGATCCGGGCCCGCTCGACACCGCCGGCACCCTGCGGCGGGCGGAGGTGGAGCGGCCGATCCGCTTCGATCTGGCGGAATTTCCCTGGGCGAAGGGTCTCGAGCGCGACGACAGGGGCCGGCTGCTCGTGCCGCTATTCGGCGACCTCAAGCGCCACCAGATTTCCGATACGCGAAACGAACGCCTCGGCAACGAACTCATCGCGCAGCGCTTCGTCGATCGCGACGTCTTCATGACCGCCGAACTCTGGGGCGTGGGTTCGACCGCACCCTACGGCCATCGAGGCGACCTGACCACGCTCGACGAAGTCATTCTCGCGCATGCCGGCGAGGCGACCGACGCCCGCAAGGCCTATACCGCGCTTCAGGACGCCGACCGGCAGACGATCATCGCCTTCCTGCGCAGCCTGGAGATCGCCGAATGACCCGCGCTGTTATTCTCTCCGGCGTGTTCCTTGCCGCGCTTTCGCTGGGCTCGCCCGCATTTGCGCAGGAAAGCTCCATCGCCCCGGTGCCGCATTTCCATGAGGAAGCGCTGAGCGCCGGCATCTCGCACCAGTATGCCGGTCCGTGGGAATATTTCGTCGGCGGCGGCGTGGCGATCTTCGATTGCGACGGCGATCGCAGGCCCGACCTCTTTCTTGCCGGTGGCATCGAAAAAGCCACGCTCTACCGCAACCGGTCGGCGGCCGGCGGTGCGCTCCGGTTCGAGGAAACCGACACAGGCATCGAGCAGGACCGCCTACTGAAGATCACGGGCGCCTATCCGCTCGATATCGATAATGACGGCATCAAGGACCTCGCCGTCCTGCGCGTTGGCGAAAATCTCCTCTTGAAGGGCAAGGGCGATTGCCGCTTCGAGGAAGCGAACCGCGCCTTCGCCTTTAACGGCGGCAGCGCATGGTCGACGGCCTTTGCCGCAACCTTCGAGAAAGATGCCCCTTACCCGACCCTCGCTTTCGGCAATTATGTCGACCGCTCGGCGCCGGGCGCGCCATGGGGCACCTGCCACGACAACGTGCTCCTGAGGCCGAAAAAGGCGGAAGCGCCGGACTATTCCGAGCCGCAACTCCTCAATCCCGGCTATTGCAGCCTGTCGATGCTTTTCACCGACTGGAACCGCTCCGGCGAACCGGCTCTGAGGATTTCCAACGACCGGCAATATTACCGCGGCGGCGAAGAGCAGCTATGGGCCGTCAATCCCGGCCGCCCGGCCCGGCCCTACCGGCGCGGCGACGGATGGCGACACGTCAAGATCTTCGGCATGGGCATCGCCAGCGCCGACCTGAACGGCGACGGCTTTCCCGAATACGCCCTGACCAGCATGGGCGACACCAAGCTGCAGACGCTGGATCAGGAGAGCGAGGAGCAATTCCCGATCTATCGCGACATCGCCTATGATCTCGGCGCAACCGCGCACCGCCCCTATACCGGCGACGACACCCGCCCCTCCACCGGCTGGCATGCCGAATTCAAGGACGTGAACAACGACACGCTTCTCGACCTCTTCATCGCCAAGGGCAACGTGGAGGCGATGCCGGACTTTGCCGGCTTCGATCCGGACAACCTGCTGATCCAGCAGTGGAACGGCAAGTTCGTGGAAGAGGGAATGGAAGCCGGCCTGGCGCTCGACCGCAAGGGGCGCGGCGGCGGCATTGCCGACCTCAACATGGACGGCCTTCCCGATATCGTCGTCAACAATCGCGGCGGGCCGGCGAGCCTGTTCCGCAATCTCGGCGCCGGCACGGCGGAAAGGCCGGTACCGCTCGGCAACTGGCTGGCGGTGGAGCTTTTCCAGAAGGGCGCGAACCGTGACGCCATCGGCGCGCAGATCAACGTCAAGCTCGGCAACCAGACGCTGACCCGCGACGTGATGATCGGCGGCGGCCACGCCTCTGGCCAGATCGGCTTCATCCCCTTCGGCACCGGCGTCGCCGAGCGGGCACAGATCCGCGTCCGCTGGCCGGATGGCGACTGGAGCCACCCCTACCGCGTCTTCACCAACAATTTCGTGCGCATCGAGCGAGGCGCTCCGGACGCCGAATACTGGTATCCGCCAGAAGAAGAGTGATCAGGCGCGTTGCATCAGCACGGAGGTCGCAAGACCTCCGGCTGCCGCGATTGTCGCCAGACCGAAAGCGCCCGGCCTTTCCTTTGCCAGCTCATGAAACAGCCGCACGGCAAGGATTGCACCGGATGCACCGATCGGATGGCCGCGCGCCAACGCCCCGCCGCCCCGGTTGACGATCGTCTCCGGCAATCGCAGCGCATCGACACAGGCAATCGCCTGCGCGGCGAAAGCCTCCATCACCTCGGCGACCGCCAGATCCCGCTCGGACAGTCCGGCCTTCCTGAACAGCCGGCTTGTCGCCGCGATCGGCGCAAGCCCCGGCAGTTCGGGCAGGGCGCCACGCGAACAGCCGTCCGTCAGGCGCATTGCCTGAGCAATTCCCTTCCGCGCTGCCAAGCGCGGCGACATCAGCGCCACGAAGGCCGATGCATCCGCCTCAACGGCCGTTGTCGCCGCCAGGATGCCCGTCGGCTCCGCGCCCGCCAGTTTCCGGCTGCGCAAGCAGGCCGCAGGGCGGAGCTTGCGTGTGTAGCCATCCCAGCCCATGTGCTCGATCGTGACGATTTCCCGTGCCCGATCCGAGGACAGTGCTTCGAAAGCCTTGCGGTGGCTTTCGACGGTCCAATCCACCTGCCTGTCGGTGGATATATTCATCGCCTGCGCGAGGCTCGCGGCCGCCACCGCCATGTCCGGATCGCGGGCGGGCCAGGGGGTGAAGGGCGGTCGGTCGTAAGCCTCCGGCTCTTGATCGGGTTCGAGCGGGCGCGTGGCGCGGATCGGCGCCCTGGAGAAACTCTCCACCCCGCCGGCCAGCACGCAGTCGGCCGCACCGCTTTCGATCAGCCTTGCCCCGTAAAGGATCGCGTCCAGCCCGGCGCAACACTGCCGGTCGACGGTGATCGCCGGCACGCTGTCCGGCAATCCGGCAAGAAGCGCCGCCCGCCGCGCCGGATTGCCACCTCCATAGAGCGCGTTGCCGGCAATTACCTCGTCGACCTCGTCACCCTCGATCCCGGCATCGGCCAGACATGCCGCCATCACTGGCGCAGCAAGGGCATCCACTTCCAGAGACCTGAAGGCGCCCCTGCGTGGCAGCACGGCGCTACGCCTTGCGGACGCTATGAAGACCGGACCGCTCACTCCGCGTCCTCGCGCATCCGTATCATCTGCTCCAGGCGCTGAAGATCCGTCTTGCCGCCCGCCGTCAGCGGCCAGTCTTCAACGAAATGAAACCGGCGCGGCACCTTCACCGGCTCGAGATCGCGCAAGCACAGCGCCCGGAGCGTCCCGGCGTCGGCCGGCGCTTCCGCCTTGACCGCCGCGACGATGCGGGTGCCCCTCAACGGATCGCTGAAGCCGAAGGCGGCTGCAGCGCTTACATTCGGATCGCTTTCCAGAATGGTTTCGATCTCCTCGGCGAACACATTGACCCCGGCCGACACGAACATGCGCTTGCGGCGCCCGGCGAGGAACAGAAAGCCATCCTCGTCGACATGGCCGCAATCGCCCACCGTCAGCCAGCCGTCCTGCCAGCGCGTTTCCCCGTCGCCGCCCATTTCATAGCCGTCGAACAACTGGCCGCTCCGAACGTAGATGAGTCCCGTCTCCCCGGCAGGTAAAATCCGCCCGTTATCGCCCCGGATCTCGATGTCTATCCCTGGCAGCGCCCGGCCGACCGAACCGGCCGGGCAGTCGTCGCCCGTTTCGTGCGCGGCGATGAAACTGGTCTCCGAGGTGCCGTAGAATTCATGCAGGCGGGCATTCGGGAAAGCGTTCGCCACCGCCCGCCGGTTTTCCTCATGCCACTTGGCGCCGCTGACGAGGATCTGCGCGATATCGGGAACGGGCCTGCCGACCCGGTTTGCCGCAAGGCTGAGCAGCTGAAGCTGCGTCGGCGTCGCATAAAGCACGTTCGCCTTTTCCTCCGTCATCTGCGCCAGGATCGCGGCGGGCAGGAAGAGCCGGCTGACAATTGCCGCCGCACCCATGTGGAGGGCCTGGATTGCGCCGTAAAGATGCAGCGAATGGGTCAACCCACCCGGAATCAGCACGCGATCCGACGCGTTCAGGCCGAAATGGCCTTCGCTCACCGCGAAGCTTGCCAGCCACGAACCGTGCGAGCGGCGGAAGGCTTTCGGCACCCCCGTCGAGCCGGAGGTGAAGCCGATATAGAAGGGATCGTCAGGCTTCGGGACAGGAAGGTCCGAAGGACCGGGATCCCGGCGAAGCTGCTCCTCGACGACAAGGGTCGGGTTCGTGCCCTCAATCACGGCCCGCCGCTTTTTCTCCGGCCAACCGGCATCGCAAATCATCGCGACGCGGGCGGCGCGGGCGCATGCCAGCATCGCCATCATCAACTCGGCGGGTTCGCCGATAAAAAGCGCGACCTTGTCGCCGGGCTGCGTGGTATCGGCAAGCCTTGACGCGCCTTGCTCGACAGCCAAGGCGAGTTGGTTCCAGCTCAGCTGGAGCGAACCGGAGACAAGCCCTGTTTCATCCGGTGTCCGGCGCGCCTTTTCGAAGAGCGGCGCGCCGACCCAGGTCATACCCGGGAAACCAGCGCGCTCGGCATTCCCCGCGCCACCGTCTGGGCAACGACTGCCGTGATCGCCACCTTGATCAGGTCGCCGGGAATATAGATCAGGCTGCCGATTGCGGCTTTCGACAGCGGCAGGTCGGCCATGATCACCAGGCCGGGAATGCCGAAGAGATAGACGACGCCGATGCCGCCGACGATCGCCGATACCGCCGCGGAGAAGATCACGGAGCGATTCTTCATCGTCCGCATGATCGCCCCGGTGACGAAGGCGCCGATCGGCCAGCCAATCAGGAATCCGACCGAGGGCCCGGCAAAGACGCCGAGACCGCCCCGGCCACCAGCCAGCAGCGGCGCGCCAATGGCGACGAGCAGCAAAAAGAGCAGCACGGCAAGCGCCCCCCGCACCGAGCCGAGCATCACGCCCGCCAGCATGACGCCAAGTGTCTGCGCGGTGATTGGAACGCCGCCGAGAAAGGGAATCTGGAAGAGCGGCATCAGTCCGAGCGCGGCGATGAGGGCCGCATAAAGGGCAATGTGCACAAGGCTGCGATCGCTGGTCATAGAGTGGTTTTCCTGTCTTTCGTTTCCGGCGCGAAGCCGTCCGCCCCGCCGCGTGCGGCAAGCGCTTCCGCGACCCGGTCCGCCGACCCGAGCGCCTGCAGCGCGAACGGCGCGATCAGGCGGACGCCGCCTTTCCTGCCGCTTCGCGCGCGATAGGCTTCGCCCAGGCTCGCACCGATACCGATCAGGACGGGTGCGAACCTCAGCACCAGCCCGATGGCAAGCGCGAGCTTTTTTTCGGGCAGGCCGAGCCGGCCGAGCGGCTGCAATACGCCCCTGAGCGCGTCGAGCAGATCATCCATCTTCGTCGTCAGGCTGACAAGCGTAGCCAAAAGCACCATGGCCAGAAGGCGAAGCACCATGACAACGCCGGCGGATCCCGTACCCGAGAAGATATGCAGTGCCAGCAGGCCTGCAAGCAGAACCGAGAGCGAGCGGAGGAACTTCAGTTGCCGAAGCCCCTCCCGGCCCAGGCATGCGAACAGGCCGAGCACAAGCAGAAGCACGGCCCCGAGCACGCGCGGGCTTTCGATCGGCAGCACAATGATGGTGGCAAGGCAAAGTCCGGCGAGCTTCGCTCCGGCCGGCAGCCGGTGCAGGAAGGTTTCGCCGGGAAGATAGACGGAGATCACAGGCTCTGCGGCGCTAGGTCCGCCGCTTTGTTCAGTGCGAATTTCCGATAGACGGGCAATACCGTAGCCGGCGGCCCGTCGGCCTTGACCCCGCCGCCGTCGAGCCAGATCAGGCGGTCGAAACCGTCATAGACGTCAAGATCGTGGCTGATCAGGATCACCTGCAGCGGCAATGTCCCCAGCACCGCCATCAGATGGGTTCGCACGGCGAGATCGACGCTGGAAAATGGCTCGTCCAGAACCAGTACGTCCGGCTGCATGACCAGAACCGATAGCAGACAGACAAGATGCTTCTGTCCTTCGGAGAGTTCGGAAACCGGTCTGTCGATCCAGCCTTCGCAGCGATATTCGCGCAGGATTTCCAGCGCCGTTGCCCGCGCGGCCTCCTTGGCCGCACCCTGTTGGCGCAGGCCGAAGGCAATATCCTCGCCTACGGTCGGAAAGATGATCTGGTGATCAGGATTCTGGAAGAGGAAACCAACCCTGGACGCCGCAAGTTTGGGCTCTTTCGCGGCATCGACGCCACCGACCAGCACCTCACCCTCGTCGGCCCTTAGCAGGCCGTTCAGCAGGCGCGCGAGCGAGCTTTTGCCGGAGCCATTCAGCCCGACAAGCCCGATCCGCGCTTCCCGCATTTCAAGGGAGAGGTTTTGCAGCACCTGACGGCTGCCGCGCCTGAGCGAAACAGAACGCAACAAAAGGCCCGCTGTAGCAGCAGGCCTTTTCTCAAGCTCGTTTTTCTGGAGCATCAATCGCTGGTCCTAGCATCGTGCCGGGACATCCTGTCCTGTAGAGATATTCCCTTATATACATGCGTTAAGCGGGCCTGGCGGCGACCTACTTTCCCGCGGCTTGAGCCGCAGTATCATTGGCGCTGGGGCATTTCACGGCCGAGTTCGGAATGGGATCGGGTGCTGGTTTCCCCGCAAGGGCCACCAGGCCGGCTTAGCGCAAGTACTGAGGGAGTGAACTGGTCTTGTTTGTTTGTTTTGATGGGCATTGATTAATGAGAGTGATCAAGCCGAACGAGCTATTAGTACCGGTAAGCTTCACGCATTGCTGCGCTTCCACACCCGGCCTATCGACGTGGTGGTCTTCCACGGCTCTTCAGGGAGAACTGGTTTTGAGGTGGGTTTCCCGCTTAGATGCCTTCAGCGGTTATCCCTTCCACACATAGCTACCCTGCAATGCCGCTGGCGCGACAACAGGTCCACCAGAGGTGTGTCCATCCCGGTCCTCTCGTACTAGGGACAGATCCTCTCAATTCTCCTACACCCACGGCAGATAGGGACCGAACTGTCTCGCGACGTTCTGAACCCAACTCACGTACCACTTTAATCGGCGAACAGCCGAACCCTTGGGACCTGCTCCAGCCCCAGGATGTGATGAGTCGACATCGAGGTGCCAAACGATGCCGTCGATATGGACTCTTGGGCATCATCAGCCTGTTATCCCCGGCGTACCTTTTATCCGTTGAGCGATGGCCCTTCCACGAGGGACCACCGGATCACTATGGCCGTCTTTCGACTCTGCTCGACTTGTCAGTCTCGCAGTCAGGCAGGCTTATGCCATTGCACTCGACGAGCGATTTCCGACCGCTCTGAGCCCACCTTCGCGCGCCTCCGTTACACTTTGGGAGGCGACCGCCCCAGTCAAACTACCCGCCACACACTGTCCCGGGCGTTGTTGCGCCGCGGTTAGATATCCATGCAGACAAGGGTGGTATTTCAAGGGTGGCTCCACGCGAGCTGGCGC
>NZ_JACFXV010000049.1 GCF_014050225.1 Stappia albiluteola
TGCGCGGCAGCCGCAGCCGTTGCGTGTGAGGCCGCTCGCGTCGAAAGCGCAACGATCTGGCCCTGGAATTCGGTCATGACCGCGTTCACCTGGTCATGGGAAAAGCTTGTCTGCCCTGCGTCCTGCATGTCTGTCTCCTGTTTTTTGGCTGTCACTGCCAGCCGGACGGAAGCCCGGCGACGATCGGCGGGTTTATCTGCCGGTCGAGATCGGCAAGCGCCGCGGCCTCGCACGCCGGCGCGTCGATCCTGGCCTTGACCCAGTCGAGCACCGTTGCCTGATCGAGATCGGCGAAGGCGGTGAAATTGGCCGCGTTCGGTGGGGCCATGGCGCAATCTCCATAAACGCGGCCGGCAAGGTCCGGATAGGCCGGATCGATCGCCAGCACCTCCCAGTGCGCGCGGCAGACCACATCGGTCAGCCCGGACATTTCCGGCGCGCGGTCGAGGCTGACGATCTTCCATGTGATTTCGGTCATGGTTGCTCCTTACCAGGCGGAGAGTGCCGCGCGTCGCCATGTGTTGGCGGCCGTGCAGACGTAGACAAAATTCGCATCCCAGCAGATATCGCCCTGGTTGCCGGCCGCACCCGACGATCCCGGCGTACGTGCGCTACGCATGCGCATCGTGTTGGCGTTGATGTCGAGCAATGCCGTGGGTACGGACGTATTGATGCCGACATTGCCATTCTCGTCGATCATCATCCGCACGAGTCCAGACGGCGTTACTGTATCGGCAGCGGTGTGGAAGAATATCCGCGTTGCGGCGTTGCCTAAACTGGTGCCTCCGCCAAGTCTTAAATCATTTTCATTCTCGCTACTTACCACGAAGAATGGAACCCACGTTCCATCCGTAGTATTGTAATTTGGGATGGCCGGTCGCCAAAATTTACTTTCAGCGTTGGCGCGTGAATTACCAAGAAGCCATCTCGTTCCAACTACATCCAGGACGTCCTGCGGGGAAGTTGTGCCAATACCTATATTACCGTCTGCTGCGATCACCATACGCGGCATGATCGTTGTGCCTGTGGCAGGGCCTCCCCGAAGCCAGATTGAGCCATCCGGATAGAGATCGATGCCGCTTGCCCTGTCGGTTATGCCGTTTATTCCCATGAACGTGAAGGAGCCGGCATTGTTGCGGTACCCGTTCGAAAACAGGCTCGTCGCGAAGGCGCCGTTCGTTCCCAGATACCCTTTGTTGAAAAACAGCGCCGCGTTGCCACCAGTTCCCCAGAAATTGGCGGGCACGTGATCACCTCCGATCGACACTCCCTGTTCTGTCCAGAGTTCTGCCATCCGGGCTGTGCCGTTGACGTGCAAAAGCTCGAGTGGCGATGACGTCCCGATGCCCAGCCCAGCCGACGTCCACCGCCCGCGCTCCGCGCCGCCAAGGGCAAACCCCAGCGCATCCGCTGCCGGGAAAAACAAACCTGTATTGGTATCGCCGGATCGTGAGATCGCAGGTGCCGCGGCGCTGCCGGCGGCGAACAGAGCCGCGCCGGTTACGGCCGGATTGGCGAGCGTGACGCCCGTAAGCGTCAACGCACCCGTTGCCTGCGCGATCGACAGCACGTCGACATAGTCATTGCCCGATCCGGAAGGCGAGCGCTGGATCTTGAGATCGTCCGAGCCGAACAGCCCAAGCCGAAAACGGTGCGCCCCGCCCCGCTGTAACAGCAGGCCCGCTGCGCCGGCCGCTTCCGCCTTGTCGAGGCTCAGAAGCTTGTCGTCGCCGCTGACCGACAGCACGGACGCCGTGGCCGTCGCCAGCGCCCCCACCTGCTCCAGCACCGCCGCCGCCGTGTGGCGGGCCACAGACACTTTAAGGATCGCATAGGTAACGCCAGTCGCCGTCGCGCCGGCATAGGGCCGGTCGAGCGTCAGCGCCTCATCGCCGCCGATTGCCGCGATTTCATAAAAGGCCGACCAGTCGCGCGTGAAAAGATCACCCACCCGCGCATTGGCACCCTTGGTCAGCTCTGCGCCGGCAATGGCAACCGACGCACTGCCATTGGTGACCGTAGCTAAGCCGATCCTGTAGCTGGACATGCAGGTCTCCAGATAAGCAAAAGGCCCGCGATCGCGAGCCTTTGGAAGGTCAGAAAGTGGGGCGGAAGGTCAGTTGAAGGTGCCGGCAACCATCCGGTATTCGACCGTCAGCGCGGGAAAGACGACCGGCAGGCTTGCCGAGGTCCAGGCCGAATAGCTGGTCGCGATCAGGTAAAGCTTCTCGTTCATGATGCCGGCGCCAAGTGTCTGCCAGAACCGCAGGCTGATCGCGCGCTGCCAGTTCGCCTGTATCAGGGCCCCGCCGCCGAGCACCATCCATCGGTCGCTGCTGTAGTAGTTGCCGTTGCCGGTAACCCGGATCATGCCTTGCGCGAGGCTGGCATAAGGCCCCACATCGGCAACCGGAAACCGCTGCCAGCGGACGCCCGTGCCCGACGAGCCGGACACTGTCCTTTGCGGGATGACGATGCTGCCGGAAAAGATCGTGTCAGGGATCAGCAGCATTCTCTTGTCGGTGTCGAGCGTCGTCTTGCCCGCGCTGTTGACCGTCACCAGCCTCCCGTCGTTATAGTCGAAGTCCCGCATTCACGCCCCCATCCCGATCACCGGCCGCCCGTGATAGATGTCGTTTTCATCGGAATAGCCCGACGACGGGAATGGGTATGCCGCGTTTGGCGTGACCGAATGCGGCACCGGAATTTGAAAATTGTCGAACTCGCCATAGGCCACGTTCTCGCCGAACGCCGCCGGGATGCTGTCGCCACCGTCAAAACCGTCCAGCACGAGCTGGCGCTTTTCGCTGTCGAACTTGCCATCCGCCACGACGAGACGACCGGCCAAAGCGTCCAGGATCAGTGCGTAGGGCGGGCCGCCGACCGCAAGACCCGACTCCATCGAATAGTCGGTGATGAAGATCTTGTAGGCGATCGTCAGGTCGTCCCGTGGCGTGTTTGCCGGCGCCAGTTGGCGGCGGAACATCAGGAACACATCGTTGATGTCGGCACCGAGATCCAGCGTCATATGAGTGTATGGCTCACCGTTACCAGGCAGCGACCCCGCGAGGGGTACAGTACCGCTCCACGGCACCGTGATATTGCCGAGATAAGTCGGATAGGTTTGCGACCAGTCATAGTTGCGCGCATTGGTGATCGCCCCGAAGACGAGGGGCGTATACCCAAGGCCATGGCTGAAGATCGGCTGGAACTTCTTCGAATAGGCGTCGACGCCGTCGCTATTTACGTTCATCGTACCTTCGATGACGTTCACCACCGAAATATACGGCAAGTCCGAATGGAACTTGACGCGGCTCAGATCCGAAAACGGGTCGGCCTCCAGCGCCAGATCCTCCGGGCCGTAGTAGATCGACACACGCCCGGCCTGCCCGTCCGCGCTGAAGACCACCTCGCCCGCTTGCGGCCCAGGGAGATGATTGGTGTGCTCGATCACATAGGCAATGCTGGTCCGGTTGCCGCGCGGCCAGCCGGAATAAAGCCGTAGCTCGGTATTGCTGACGACCTCGGCGATCTCCATCACCGCGTCGCCGTCGCAGACCAGCCAGTCGCCCGGCCTGACATTGCCGACGAACTGCGTACTGTTGCCCGTCACGCGATTGGTGTAGGCCGAAAGTGAGATCGTGCCGGCCGAATAGGTCGTCATGCGATGATCCTGATGCGTTTGTTGTCGAGATCGATGAGGAACTTGCCATCCTCGGACTGCATTTTACCGGCGGTAACGGTTCCGACACTCGCGGCATCCAGCGTCGCCTTGCCGTTCTCGAAATAGATGCCGCGCGACATATTTGCGCCGTCCGAAAAGAACACCTGATCGACCATGAAGACCTTGCGGCTGCCGCCCCCGGTCAGGAGCTGGAGCACTTCTCCCGCGCTCTCGAAATCGGGCGTCTCCGGCGTACCCCTGTTGAGCTGCACGACATATTCGGCCGCCACGCCTGCCGGCAGCGTGCCCGCCGTCGCCGAAAGCCGGTAGAAGCCGCCTGCGGTCGCTCCGTCGACCATGGCGGAGACTTGGGTAATCGCTGCCGCATTGGCGCTGATGTCGTTGCCCTGCTGCATCACCGTCGTCGTCAGGCCGTTCAGGACCGTGGCGTTCGCGTCGACCGTGCCGGTCAGCCCGGAAAGATCGCTCATGAGTTGAGTGATCGACAGGGCTTGCGACGTAATCGTGCCTTCCGCCGTCGTCACCCTGGCGTCCAACGCCGACAGGGCCGACGCATCGGCCTTGCCCTCTACCGTCGCAGTGAGGTCGAGGATTGACGAAGCCAACGCTGCGGTTTCAGTGACAATCGCAACGTCGAGCCGCGATACCTCCGCCTGGAAATGCACGCCGGCGCGCACCGCCTGCGCCGTCAGCTTGTCCGATCGCTGCTGGATCGCAATCATCGCAGCCAGCGCGCCCTCGGCCGCCTGCTCAGACAGCCGGCGGACATAGGCGAGCGAGTCCGGATTGGTCTCGTCGTCGTCCAGATAGGCCAGCAGCGACCGCGCCGCCGCATCCATCTGTGCCCGGCCAACCG
>NZ_JACFXV010000005.1 GCF_014050225.1 Stappia albiluteola
TTCACCGGCTTAACGGGGAGGCAAGCCATGGCCGATGGCTACAACTTCGCTGCGGATTTACTCACCACCTGGCGCTCGACGGCGGACTGGGTGAAAGCCATGGGCGTCACTGCCTTCGGCATTACCACCATTACGCTCGTTACCGCATGGCTGGATTATCGCCTGCGCCGCTACCAGCTCACCCTCGCCGACAAGCACCACGCGCCGCCTGCTGAGGCGGCTATCTCCTTTTCCCCTCACCCGGCGCTAACGCGCCGACCTCTCACCCAACCGGGGTGTTCCCCGGTTGGGCAACTGGAAAGCCGAAGTCGGAAACATCCGACTTCGGATGGGAGAGGTGAAGTCCCACATGGGAAAGGTGAAGAGTGCGGGGGGGCCGCCCTTCCGGAAATGGTCGGTCGCTCCGGCTGGGGAGCTGCTGATTGAAGCCGGCGGCGCCTCCTGCGCCCCCTCTCCCGATCGGGAGAGGGTTGGGGTGAGGGG
>NZ_JACFXV010000050.1 GCF_014050225.1 Stappia albiluteola
ACCTATTTGTACGGCCCGATCAAACGGGCCGGAAACACACCAGCAGGACCAACAAAAAGCGGATGCGCCAACATCCGCTTCAGTCAGGAGTAGCGTTATGGAGAACCGGAAGCCGAAGTGGGACCGGCATTCGATCCTCGCGGAATTCCGCCGCAGGGGTGTGCGGATGTCCGACTTCGCGGCCGAGCATGGCCGCAACCCAAAATCATTCGGAACCATCTGGACCAAGTACAACCGCATCAACGAGAAGCTGATCGCGGACTTCCTTGGCGATCCCGTCGAAGTGGTCTTTCCGGACCGTTATCCCATTCGCGCCACTCGCATCTTTGATAGCAGGCGCGACGACAAGAAGTCGAGTGAGAAAGCTGCCGCCACCCGTGACAGGGTGGCGGCATGAAACGGCCGCTTCTGTCAACAATGCGGTCGGTGCTTGACAGGCCGCTCGTCCAGGACATCGCGGCTTTCGTCGCGCTGTCGCTGGGTGTCGCCGCGATCCTCGCCTGGGCCTGGATCGCCACGCTGATGGCAGTGGCCTGGAGGCTGGCATGAGCCTCCAGGAGATCATTGCGATTGCCGGCGGTGCGGCCCTGGGCGGTTTTCTCGGGCTGCTGACAGGTCTTTGGATCGTCCGCCGAAATCCGGCCTTCAGCCAAGCAGCGAAGACGAAATCGTCTTGCCCCATTTGCACGGGGCGCGAGGGAACCGTCGTGCACGTGCCGATGAGGCGCCGCTAATGCGTGGCCTGGTCGCCCTTGACGATATCGGACCAGACGTCGGCGAGCGCATTGAAGGCGAGTTGCACCTGGTCTCGAACGACTGTGTCGAGGTTCATGGAGTTGAGTTGCTGGCCCGCACGTACGTTCGCCTCGACCAGCCCGACAGCAAGTGTGAACAGCTTTTCTGCATCCATTTCGATCGTCTCCATGTGTGTCTCCCACGTGGGGATGAGAGGCGCCGGCCCGCGGTTCGGCGCGGGCCGGCGCCGTCAAACCTACCCCGGTTTCTCCGGCTGCATCAGGCCGGGATTTACCGCCGAAATTTCCTATCCGCTGCCCGTTCACTCCCCGCGTCGGCAGCGGACCGGCGCGCCTGCCGCTTGTTCCTCCCGGCGGCGGGCGCGCGAAGCTTCCAACACCTTTCCCAGGCAGGCCTTTGAATGAACCCGCAGGACTATCAACAGATCCCCGTGAAGCTGATCGACGTGCCGGGCGGCCGGCGCAAGGTCGATCCGGACTGGGTTGCCGCGCTCGCCGAGGATATCGGCCGGCAGGGATTGCGGGTGGCGATCCAGCTCGTTGAGGCGGGAGGCCGCTACCGTCTGATCGCCGGCGCGCACCGCCTGGCGGCGGCAAGGGCGCTGAAGTGGAAGGATATCCCAGCCGAGGTAAAGCCGGCAGACGCCTTCGCCGACGAAGCGGCGATGAAGCTGGCGGAAATCGCGGAAAACCTCATGCGCCGCGAGCTGTCGGCGCTGGACCGGGCAATGGACGTGGCCGCCTGGCGCGACGTCTACGAGCGAGCTCAGGGCGCGGTGAAGCCCGGGCGCAAGAAATTGTTTCACGATGAAACAATTTCCGACGCCGACAAGCTGGCGGTCGCGGCGGAGCGGTTCGCGGCAAGCTTCGGCGAGGCGGCGCAGCGCGCGCTGAACCTCAGCAGGGTCACCGTATGGCGCTGCCTGAAGATCGCGACGCTCGACGCGGAAACGCGGGAACGGGTCGCGCTGACGAAGATCGCCGACAACCAGATCGAACTGATGACGCTTGCCGGCCTTGAAGCGGAGATGCGGAAGCGCGTGCTCGACCTGGTGTTATCGGAGCCGCCGCAGGCGGCAACGATCGCCGATGCGGTGCTGATGGCGAAGGGCAAAAAGCCGGACAAGGCAAGCGACAAGCTGGTCCAGGTCATTCCAGGCAAGCTCAAACGGCTCAAGGAGAGCCAGCGGGACGCAATATTCGAAGCGTGCGAAGCGCTCATTCTCGATTGGCTGCAGCGACGGGAGGGCTCGAAGTGACGAGGGCTCTTCGAAAATGCCTGGCCGGCCTCATGGTTCGCGCCTTCATGATTTTCCCCCTCGCCGTGCGGCGGCTGTGCAGCCGCCAGCTTCATGAGGATATCGCACTCCGTTCGGTCGCCATTCGATGGGGTGCGCTGAACAGCGCGCAGCGCGCCCGCTTTCTGGACGCGAACGGGAGCGAGATCATCGCCCTCCTGAGAGAGGAAGGCATGCTCTGATGGTCAAGGCGCGGGGAGACAACCTGACCGGCGATCTTCTTTCCTGGGAGCCCCCCAAGGTGGCGGCCGGCTTCGAAGCCGGCGCGATCCGCGGCTCGCGCCTTTCCTCGCAAATCAGCCAGGCGGTGGCGCTGGCACTCAAGTCCTCGCCGATGTCGCGGGCGGAGATCGCGGCGGCGATGAGCGCCGAGCTCGGCTACCAGGTGAGCGAGAACATGCTGGCGAACTATGCCTCGGAAGGGGCGGAGGCGCACAGGATCACGCTGGAGCGCTTCATCGCGCTGATCGACGTGACGGGGTGCACGGACCTGCTCGGCTTCGTGGCGGAGCGCTTCGGCAAGGTGGTGATCGACACCAAGTACCAGGCGCTCATCAACGTGCACCTGGCCGAGGAAGCGGAAGCGAAAATCCAACGGTTCAAGGCGGCCGAAAAGGCCAAGTGGGGAGCGATCTAGGCCGATGAACGCGCAGGCTCCAATCCAGGTTCAAATGTGGTTCACGGCACAGGAGATCGCCGAGGCGGCGAAGGCCGGAGAATTGCCGGGGCTGCCTGCAACGAAGCGTGGCGTCAACGACCTGGCCGACCGAGAGGGCTGGCACCGCTACCACGCCCAGGTGAGATGCGAGACGGGGCGCGGCGGGACGATCACGCGCTACCACCTGGACCTGCTGCCGCTGGATGTCAGGCTTTGCTACCTGTCGCGGCGCGTCGGGCCGGCGCTGACGATGACGGGCGGAGACGGGCCTGGCAGCGGCAAGGCACAAGCGCAGCCGACCCTTGCCGCCGCCGGGAACCTTACCGAACGCGAACGGCTGAACCGCGACGCCAGGATGTGCATCGTCCGGCTGGCGGACAGGTTCCGGGCGATGCTCGATCTCGGCGCGCTCGCCTCGGATGCCTATTTCGCGGATCTCTACAATTCCGGCCGCATCCCCTTGCCAGATTGGGCGCAAGGCGTCGTCAGGCGGGTTTCAGCGCGCACGCTGATGCGCTGGCGCGAGAAGGTGAAGTTCCAGGGCAGCGCGGCGCTGGCCTGCGACCGCTCGAAGGCGAAGAAGGATACCGGGCTGCTGGAAACCGCCGAGGGCGGTCGGCTGCGCGCCTTCGTGCTGGCGTGGATCTTCAAGAACCCGGCTCTCTCGGCCGGGACGTTGCGGGACTATTGCGAAGACGAGTTCGGCGGCCAGATCGCCGACCGGCATGGCGAGCTGAAACCGCTGCCGCCGGTGCGGACGTTCCAGCATTTCATCAGGAAGCTGAGGCAGGAAGAACGGGTCGTGATCCTGAAGAACACGAACCCGGACAAATACCGCTCGACCATGGCGATGCGCGGTACCGGCGCCTATCGGTGGGTCAAGGAGCCAAACCAGCTCTGGCAGATCGACGCCTCGCCGGTCGATGCACTTTGCACGGACGGCCGCCATTCGATGTATGCCTGCATCGATCTCGCCACCCGCCGACTGGTCATCACCCTGTCGAAGACGCCACGCGCCTCGGCTGTCGGCCTGCTGATCCGCAAGGCGGTGATCCAGTGGGGCGTGCCGAAGACGATCAAGACGGACAACGGCTCGGACTTCAAGGCGCAGGCCACGCAGCGCCTGTTTTCCGATCTTCATATCGAACAGGACGTGTCGCGGGCCTACAGCCCGACCGAGAAGGGGCATGTCGAGCGCGTCATCGGCACATTCCAGCACAATTTCGCACCGCAGCTGCCGGGCTATGTCGGCCACGACGTGGCGGAGCGCAAGGCGATCGAAGGCAAGAAGGCGTTTTCGGAACGCCTTGGCGCGGATGACGCGGAGCTGTTCGGGGTGGAACTCACCGCCGCCGAGCTGCAAGCCATCATCGACGAGTGGCTGGAGGTCTACTACCACGAACGCCCGCATGGCGGCCTGAAAGGCGAGTTGAAGGGCCTTTCGCCCAACCAGGCGGCGCAACGCTCGACAACGCCTGTCGCACGCGTCGACGAGCGCGCACTGGACGTGCTGCTGATGCCGCTCGCCGGCAAGGACGGCCGCCGCCGCATGACGGCGCAGGGCCTGAAGATCGACCACGTCTACTACAGCTCGCCGCTGATCCTGCCGGGCACGGACGTGATCGTGCGGCTCGATCCGATCGACATGGGCAAGGTCTACGCCTTCTCGGCCGAGGACGGCAGCTTCCTGGATGCGGCCGTGTGCCCGGAATTGCGCGACATCGACCGCACCGAGTTCGTGAAGGCGCAAAAGGCGATGGCGCGCGAGATGCTGGCCGAGCGCGAGAGGGAGGCGAAGGCCGAGCTTCGCGAGCTCGGCAAGGGGCCATCGGGCATCGAGCGCACGCTCAGGCTCTATCGCAAGAAGGCGGACGAGAAAGAGGCCGCCAAGGCGAATGTCGTCGCGCTGCCGAAGCGCGAGGAAGAGCACGTCACGCCGGCGATCGAGGCGGCGAAGGAAGCGTCGGTGCTGCCGCTGAAGCCGGCATCGCCCGCGCCGATCGACGACAGGACCCGGTCGATCCACGAGGAGCTGCTGCGGGAATGGGAGGCCGGCAACGCCAGGGTGACGGCCGAGGACCTGGCCGAGGTCGAGGAGATGCTGGAGCGGGCGGAGGCGTTCAAGAACGTGGTGCCGATCCGGCAGAACCAACCACTCAACGAGGCCGGCCAGCGCTTCTACCGGGCAATCCAGCTGGAGATGGCGATCGCCAGCGGACGTCAGGCCGAGATCTCAACCGAGGAGCTGCGCTGGCTGGGGCATTACCAGCGCACGCCGCAGTACCGGACCAATGTCGACATCATGGAGGTGTGGGGGCTCGAGCACGCCGTGCGGATCGCCCACTAAAAGGAAAAGGCCCCGCGGGAACGGGGCCAAGGCAATTCACTCACATCACTGAAAGGGCAGATTGATGGGGCTTAACATGGATGTCAATAGCGGAGATACGGCGCCGATCAGGAACGTCAGCGCCTGCATGACGCTGGTCCGGTCGCTGCAGGACCGTCACCCGCTGCAGCCGAACCTCGGCGTGTTCGCCGGCTTCTCGGGCTACGGCAAGAGCGTGGCGGCGCTGTTCGTGCAGAACAAGACCGATGCGGCCTATGTCGAGGTGTCCGACACCTGGACGAAGAAGAAGCTTCTGACCTCCATCCTGGCAGAGCTCGGCCGGCCGGCGGCGAGCGGCACCCTGGCGGACCTGGAAGACGAGATCATCGCCATCCTGGCGCGCGATCCGAGGCGGCCGCTCATCATCGACGAGGCGGACAAGCTGGTCGATCGCAAGATGATCGAGCTGGTTCGGATGATCGCCAAGAAGAGCAACGTGCCGGTGCTGCTGATCGGCGAGGAACTGTTTCCCAAGAAGCTGGAGGGCGTCGACCGGTTCCGCGACCTTGTGCTGACGATGGGCTATGCGCAGCCGTGCGATCTGAACGATACCCGGGTGCTTGCGCGCACGCTCTATCCGCAGATCGCGATTGCCGACGATCTGCTCGACAAGGCGCGCTCGGAGGCAGAGGGCCGGGTCCGCCGCATCGGCAACACGCTGCACGCGATCGCGATCGAGGCGAACGTCCTCGGCGTCTCCCGGATTGGCCTCGACGAGTATCGGGCCGGCCGGGGCTACTTCTCGCGCGGTCACCTGCCGTCGCGCCGGGAGGCTGCGTGATGGGGATCGTCCTGAAGCTGAGCCTGGCCAAAGGCACTTCTCCCAAGCGCGGCATCGATCATTTCTGGAGCGTCATCCAGGCGCACGAGCTGGCGGGCGAGACATTCACGCGCGGCGACATCTTGCGCATGTCGAATGCACGGCGCCGGGACGTGGACGATTTCTTCGGCCGGCTGGAAAAGGCCGGCCTCGTCGAGAAGGTGGGCGAGCGGGGGCCGCGACCGGAAGCCGTCTACCGGGCCACGGTGCGCCAGACCGCCACGCCGCGGGTGCGCCGGGACGGAACGGTGATCGAGAGCGCCGGCAAGCAGAAATGCATGTGGAACGCGATGCGCTCCGGCGCGCATCGGCAGGGGTTCACCGCGCAGGATATCGCGCTGTGGGGGTCGACCGACGAAACCGCGATCAGCCTCGCTTCAGCGCAGGCCTACATCAAGGCCTTGTCCAAGGCCGGCTACCTCATCCCGCTGGTCAAGGGCAAGCCCGGCGCACCCGGCATCTGGCGGCTGGCACCGGACATGAACACCGGACCTCTGCCGCCGATGATCCTGCGGACCAAGGTGGTGTTCGACCAGAACCGGCATGAGCTGGTCGGTCCTGTCGAGACCGAGGAGGTGTCGTCATGAGCGCCGCTTCCGGCAACCGGCCCGACAACGTCGCCAAGGCCCGGTTGGCTTGGGGCGCGACGATCCCAGAATGGATCATCGTGCTGGCGGAGGCCTGCAATCGCGAGAGCCAGGCGGCCGTCGCGCGCAAGGTCGGCTACTCAGCCTCGGCCGTCAGCCAGGTGCTCTCCAACAGCTACCACAATGGCGACATCGCCCGCTTCGAGCAGGCCTCGCGCGGCGCGCTGATGTCCGAAACGGTGACATGCCCGGTCATGGGCGAGATGGCGCGCAACGTCTGCCTTTCGTGGCAGCGCAAGCCCTTCGCCACGACGAACGCCCATCGCGTGCGGATGCATCAGGCATGCCGGACGGGTTGCCCGCATTCCCTGATCAAGGGAGGCGGCGATGCTGAGTGAAGATATCCGGACGCTCCGACAGTTCATCGACGAGCACGTGAGCCGCGACGGTTCGCTGTTCCTGTCGCCGGCGCTCACGGAGCTGGCGAAGTTCGCGCTTGCCGACATGGTCCGCTGCGCGCGCGCCCTTGAGACGGCACAGGTCAGCGGACCGGCCAGGATCACGGAAGCCGACCTCGCGTCAGGGCGGGTTGCCCGGCTTCCTGTGGTGCCTCGGCCAAGACTGGCAACCGGTCCTGGCAACGGGAGTTCGGCATGAGGCCCTGGAGCTATGACGACATAGCGCGAGCGGTCGGCTTCCGGACGCTCGGAGAGAAGGACTGGTGGATAGCCGAGAGGCTTGGCCGGAAGATCCACGACGTATCGCGGACGATCGACAAGGCGCTGGTACTCGAAGCGACCGAAGACCTGCCGCCTTCACCCGCCCCGCCATCGCCCGCTTCGCCGCCGGCCACGCCTTCGCCCGCGCCGGTGACCGCATCGCCACGGCGCCACCAGGAAACGGTACGGCCCCGCGTCGTGTTCCGGAAATACCGCGTCAGCCCGCACCTGGACCTCATCCTGGCGGCGGAAGCCGGCCAGCGGAACTCAGGAATGCTCGGCGACCCGGGACCGGGCCGTTCCGCCCTCGATCAACGCAAATCAGGAGAAGCCAGGTGAGCGAGACACACACCACGATGTGGGATGACGAAATCGTCGAAGTGGGTGGCAAGTCCTACCTGCGCGACGCCAAGGGCAATCTCGTGCCCGTCGAAGCCATCAAGCCCGAACACAAGCTTGAGGACGAGACGGTGCGCAAGATCATGGCCTACGCCCGCGATCTCTCGGCGCAGATCTCCCGCTTCAAGCAGCACACATTCGACGATCTGTCGGCCTTCGAGGCGCTGCTGGCGCAGGAATACGGCGCGGCCAAGGGCGGCGCGAAGGGCAACAAGACCTTCATGAGCTTCGACGGGCTGATGAAGGTGCAGGTGCAGGTCGCCGACTACATCGACTTCGGGCCGCAGCTGCAGGTCGCCAAGGGGCTGATCGACGAGTGCCTGAACGAATGGGCGGCCGACAGCCGGCCGGAGATCCGCGCCATCGTCACCCGCGCGTTCAACACCGACAAGGCCGGCCAGATCAACCGGTCCGAGATCTTCATGCTGCTCAGGCTCGATATCGCGGACGAGCGGTGGCTGAAGGCGATGGAGGCGATCCGGGCGGCGATGCGCGTGGTCGGATCGAAGACCTACGTGCGCTGCTACGAGCGCGACACACCGGACGGCCAATGGCAGCCCGTCACGATCGACCTGGCACGAGCGTGAGGGGGGCGACGATGGCATTTCTCTATAGCGCAGTGTCTGGTTCTGAGGTCGGCAACAAACTAGCTCGTGATCCGGAACTTTTCGCGGAAGTGCTGAATGAAGTTCAGGATTTCCACGGCGATGATCCAACCGATCGCTTCATTCAAGATCTTGCCGAGGCTTCGAACGAGAAACTCTCGGAATTCCTTCGCATGCTCGCCGATCGCATTGAATTCGAGAAGGGATCGACGCCGTGAGCGATCTCAAAACCCTCCGCGACCAGGTGGCGAAAATGCTCGACGACGCCATGCGAAAGGCCGGGGACCGCAAGGACGATCCTGCCGCCTGGCATGTCCGCGATCGCAACGAGATGAACAACCTCGCACGGCGCCTGAAATCGTGCTTCGACGCCAAGATCAGCGACAGATGGGACGGTGTGGCCGTCACGATCGGCGGGATCCGTGCGACCAGCACCATGGGCCTGAGAGGCGCAGTGCGCAACTGGGTTCAGGCCGCCGACCGACACATCGGAGCTGGGTCATGAGCGCGATCAAGATCGCCTTCCGCCAGGTTCTTGCTCCGTTTCCTTCCTCCCCTCAACGACAACAAGACGGCGGTCAGCGCCGCTTCCTCCCAAGACTGAAAGGAACCAGCATGCACAAACTCGTTTCCGCAGTTTCATTCGTTTTCGCGGTGTTGATCCTGCTTGGATCGGCAATCCCCGCGAGCAGCGCAATCGACTGCTCCCGCCCCGGGCTGCAGCAATTCTGCGCAGTGCACTACGGCATGCCCGGCACGGCCCGTGCGAGCACATACGTGAAACAGGACTGGCGGCCGCGCAACTTCAATCCTGAAGACCACCGGGAACCGAAAATTGCCGAAGGCTGGAGCGAGCCGAAAGCCGAAACCAAGACCGCCGGGGGATGGGGCAAGTAATTCCAGGGCGGCGAACGACGAGGGCCGGGCCTGGCTCAGCCAGGCCCCGTCCAGAATTGCTGACAATCATGAATAGACGGATCGAACCATGAAACAGACCGACAGCAATTTATCTCCACGAAGCCTGCGCCTTGATGAAGTTCACAAGGCAAACGCCGCCGCCCTGGAAGCTCGCATGGCAATGACGGAAGCCAAATCGGCTCGGGACGCCGCACAGCAGGTTTTCCAAAGAATGGACGCCATCTATGCGGATGCCCGTGATGAATACGAGCGCGCCGAGCAGGCCCTTGACGAAGCGTTTTTCGCCTGGGCCGAAGGTCAGGTGCGTGGGCTGCCGCAATGACCGGCGCAACGGAAAAGCACAGGGCACTTCTGGAGCGCGCCCTGGCGGAGCTTCGGCACACGCTGCGCTCGGACGTGGAATGCGCCTGCGAGCTGGAGCGCGACTGGGCCAACGAAATCATCCCGGTCCCCGGCACCTGCGACGAGATGATGGCCGACCTTTGCGAGCGCCAGCTCAACCTCGTGCGCGACATCCAGGCCGAAATCGGCGGTTTCGCGGAGCACCCCGAGCCGCAGTGGCTGGATGACCTGATCGACGGAAGGTGGAGCCTGACATGAGCGGCGTGCAGCGCATCGAGTTCGAGGATCGCGGCCAGGACTTCCTGTGGTGGGAGATCGATACGGAGACGGGCCGCATCCTCGGTTGCGGCCCTCACCAAGGCTGGCTTTGGGCCGACGGCGATCACCGTGTCGACCTGTCGACGATCGGCATTGGCCAGCGGCCGAGCTTTTATCACCGGCGCCGGATGGATGTCATCACATTAAAATATGTGATCGTCTCGGCCGGCCCTGCACCCGCGGGGGGGCGATGAGTTCTGATCTCTTCGGGAGGGCGCCGTCATGAGCGCCTATGCCAAGATCCATGTCGGCCTGAAGCAGCTCGGCATCGATGGCGACGACGCCCGCGATCTCTACGAGCGGGTGACCGGTATCCGGTCGCTGCGGGCGATGAGCCCGAAACAGCATGACGAAGTCATCCAGGAGCTCGGCCGGCTCGGCTTCGAGCGGTCTTCAAGCCGTCGTCGAACGCCGCTTGAAGGGCGGTTCGCGAAGAAACTCCAGGCACTCTGGATCTCCGCCTGGAACCTCGGCCTCGTCCGCAATCGCGACGACAAGGCGCTGATCGCTTTCGTCAGGCGGCAGACCGGCATTGATCACGTGCGCTTCCTCAGCAACGCACAGGACGCGCGGAAGGCTGTGGAAGCCCTCAAGGCCTGGATCGCCCGGGAGGCCGATGTGACGTGGCCGAAATTCCAGGACGGCCGCGCCGAGAAACTCGCCGTCATCGAGGCGCAGTGCCGGATCCTCGGCGTTCCGATCGGCAGCGAGATTTCGGCGGCCACGGACGAAACCTTGCTGGCGGCAATGCAGAGCTTCGGGCGCTGTATCAGGGCGGCAAAGGGCGATTGACATGGCCGGCTCCGCTCCCTTGCCGCTTCTGACATGGCGCGAGGATGCGGAGCTGGAACGATTGAGGGCGGAGCGGGCGGAACTGAGGCGGCGCATCGCCGAGCTGCCGAGAATGAGCCACCGGCGCATTGAGCTGACGGTCCGCCTCAAGGATCTGACGGCCCAGGAACTGAAATTGACGACGCGAACCGGACGGATGGAAGATGCCTGACGTACAGCCTCAGATCCCGGCAAACATCGCGCCTTATGTGGATGCGCTCGGCGTCGACGACACGATCAGGCTGCTGCTTGAGCTCGGAGGCTCGCAGATCCACCTGCCACGCGCCGGTACATCTTCCCGGTCGATGGCAGCAGGCTTGCTCGGCGCCGAAAAAATCGCCATGCTTGCAGCCGTGATGGGGCACGGCTACATCAAGGTGCCGCTCGGCAAAAAATGGATTGCCCAGGTCATGTTCGCGCGCGGCGAGAGCCTGAACGCCATCGCGAGGACCGTTCGATCCGACGTGGCGACCGTGCGCCGCTGGCAGCTGAACGACGCGCTTCAGCTCGATCTCTTCTGATTTCTCCCGCCTCCAAGGTCGCTCCACCCGCGCGCCCGCGTGGATGAACCCTTCCCGCGAAACCTGCCAGATTTGATCCAGGATCAGCGCCGGCCCCGCACTTCGTCATGGGCCGGCGCGCGGCTTAATGGCGGGGCTTCGGATGAAGAAGAACTTCCCAAGATCGCTGGCGTTCACGCTGAGCTTCGAGGGCGGCTACGTGGACCATCCGAAAGACCCGGGCGGCGCCACGAACAAGGGCATCACGCTTGCGACCCTGCGCCTTCACAAGGCGGGCGCCACCAAGGCCGACCTCAAGGACATCCGGGGCGATCTCGTCAATCGGATCTATCACGACGACTACTGGGAGCGTACCGGGTGCGACACGCTTGCCTCCGGCGTCGACGGGGCGGTGTTCGACTATGCGGTGAATTCCGGTCCGGCCGCCGCGCGCAAGAGCCTGATGGCCGTCATCGGCGGTCCCGACCACGAAACGGTCCGCAAGCTCTGCGCCAGGCGGCTTTCCATCTACCGGACGTTCAAGCACTGGGCGACCTTCGGCAAGGGCTGGACGCGGCGCGTCGCCGAAGGCGAGGCGCTGTGGACCAGGTGGGCACTGGCCGAGAAATCCGACGTTGCCGAGGTGATCGTTGCGCTTGAGGACAAAGGCAGCAAGGCAAAGGGGACTTCGCGGCAGCAGGGGGCGGCCGGATCCGGCGCGGCGGCAAGTGCGCCGGCCGCTCCGGTAGCCGCCCCGGTCGACATGGACGCGCTCGCCGCGATCGCGGTCGCGGGTGTCACCGTCGCCTTGATCGCGCTCGCCGCCTGGCTGCTCTGGCGCGCGCATGTCAACCGGCTCAGGGCTCGGGCCTACGCCACGCAAGCGGAGAGAGCGATATGAGCATGATCGTCGGCATATTGGCCGGGGTCGCCTCCAAGGTCGGAGCCGAGCTTGTCGGCCGCGTCCTGGGCGAGCGCTTCGGAGAGGCGGGCGGACGCCTGGCGGAAACGGTGGTGAGCGAGATCGCCGGCGTCCTTGGCGTCGAACCCGAAGAACTTCCGTCCGTCAACGGCGCGGACCTGGAAGAGGCGGTCGAGACCGTCGAGGGCCGAATGCCGGAACTGATAGCCTTGTGGTCCCGCGGCCTCGACGGCCAGTTCGCCCTGCTGCAGGCCGAACAGCGACAGGGCATCTGGCAGAGCGGCTGGCGCTGGGGCTGGATGTATCTGCTCGGCCTCATGTGGACGGTTCGCCTACTCATCGTGCCGGTTACCGATGCGATCGCGGGCACCGATATCGGCTCGCGCATGGACATGGGCGTGATGATGACGCTGACGTCCTGGTTCGTCGCGCTCTACATGGGCGGCCACACGCTGAAGAACCTCGGAGCCCAGGGCGTCGAGGCCATCAAGGCGATGAAGGGCAAGTGATGACACAGGCCGTCTATCGCATCGACCTGAACGACTTTCATCCTGACGGCCGGCGGAAGTTTTTCATGTTCGAATGCTCCTGCCGATCGCTCGCCGAGCTCAACCAGCGCCTGCAGGAAGAAAAGGTCGTCTACGGGCAGCGGCTCTACACCAGGCGCGCGGATACGCCAGGCGAATTCGAGGTTACCGGGCGCGACGAAGTGATCGTCGGCCGCGAGGCGATCTGGCAGGTCTCCACGCCCCGGCACCGCTATTTCGAGGTGGAGGGATGAAGGCGAGCGAGTTCGACAAGGAACTGGCGGAGCTGCGCGTCGAACAGGAGCGCGATGCGGCGATCGGCCGGATCCGCGCTTCCCTCGACCGGCCCGGCGCCACCACATGCCGGCGATGCGGCGACCCGATCGACGAACGCCGGCGCCAGGCGCTGCCATCGGCCGTCACCTGCATCGACTGTGCGAGCGAGGGCAAATGATCGAGGACATCCGCAACTGGTCGGCGGCCATCGCTTCACTCCTTGCAATCATCAGCATCTTCTACACCTGGCTGACTGCGCGATCGAAGGCGAACGAGCACACCATCGGCAAGCACGAGCGCAAGCTCATCGAGCACGACCGCCGCATCCAGACGCTGGAAAGCGATGTGGGCCACCTGCCGCCAAAAGACGATGTGCATGAGCTGCGCATAGCGCTGGAACAGGTTCGGGGTGCGCTCGGGAGGCTTGAGGAAAGCCACCTTGGCGTTACCCGGGTCGTGAACCGGATCGAGATCTTCCTGCTCGACGGAGGGAAAGAACGTTGAAAGAGGGATATCGCGACTACCTGGAGCGGCATGGTCGCCTGGTGATCCTCGAGGCCATCGCCCGCGAGTTCAACGGTCACCTGCGCGAGGATCTGATCCAGAAGGCGCTCGACGTCTATCTGGTGTCGCGCTCCATCGAATGGGTGAGAACGCAGCTGCGCAAGCTGGAGGAAATCGGCGCGGTCAACCTGGAAGAGGATGGCGGCAAGCTGATCGCTGGCCTCGCCCAGGCCGGACGGGATCACCTGGAACGGCGCGCGCCGCTGGACGGCGTGGCATGGCCCGAGGACGGGAGATAGGTCAATGGTCGCTCCCGAGGCCGGCGGACGGCGTGAAGGTCGCGGACGGTTGTCGACCATGGAAATGCTGCCTGAAGAGGCGGACGCCGACCTTGCCTGGGTCAACCAGGAACTGCGGGACGGCAAGCGGCCGCAGGTCGCCATCCTGGCGGAGTTCAACGCCCGGCTGGCGGATCTCGGCATAGGCTCGATCTCCAAGGGAGCCTTCAGCCGCTATTCGGTCCGCAAGGCTCGGCAGTGGCGCGAATACGACGAGCGCTTGCGGCTGTCCACTGCGCTCGCCGAAGCGATGGGGCCTGACGGCGCCGACAAGATGACCGTCGCGATTTCCGAACGCATCAAGATGGCGGCCGACGAGCTGCTTTCCAGGGGCGATCTGTCGGCCAAGGAGATCAACGCGCTGGCGAGCGCCAACCGCGCCGCCATCACCGCGCAGCGGCACTCGGCCGAGCTGCGGCGATTGCTGCAAGCCGAATTCGACGAGCGGATGAAGAAGGCGGCCGAGGATGTGGCCGAAGTCGCCAGGAAGGCGGGCGTCTCGCAGGAGACCATGGCGGAGATCAACCGACGCCTGATGGGGGGGGCCTGATGGGGCGCGCGCGCATCATCCCCGCCAATCGCGGTGCGATCTTCCTGCCCTATCAGGCACGCTGGGTGCAGGACAATTCCCGGCTGAAGCTGATGGAGAAAGGTCGCCAGATCGGCCTTTCCTGGTCGACGGCCTATGCCACGGTTTCCCGCACCGCGCTCGCCGCCGCACGGCACGATCAATGGGTTTCCTCGCGCGACGACATCCAGGCGCGTCTATTCCTCGAGGACTGCAAGCTTTGGGCGGGCAATCTGGAACTCGCCGCGCGCGATCTCGGCGAACAGGCCGTCGACCCGGACGGCAAGACAAGCGCCTATGTGCTGCGATTTGCCAACGGCCGGCGCATCCATTCGATGAGCTCCAATCCGGATGCCCAGGCCGGCAAGCGCGGCGGCCGGGTGCTCGACGAATTCGCGCTGCATCCCGATCCGCGAAAGCTGTGGTCGATCGCCTATCCCGGCATCACCTGGGGCGGTTCGATGGAGGTGATTTCGACGCATCGCGGCTCGCACAACTTCTTCAACAGCCTGGTCAAGGAATACCGGGACGGCGGAAATCCAAAGAAGATCAGCCTGCACAGGGTGACGCTCGAGGACGCACTGAACGACGGCTTCCTGTGGAAGCTCCAGCAGTCGCTGCCGGAAGACGACGAACGCCAGGAGATGGACGAAGCCGCCTATTTCGACTGGGTGAAGAGCGGCGCGGCCGACGAGGAAAGTTTCCTTCAGGAGTACATGTGCCAGCCGGCCGACGACGATGCGGCCTTCCTGGAATATGACCTGATCGCGGCCTGCGAATACGCCGCCGATGCCGACTGGCGCAAGATCGAGGGCGGCGAGCTCTTCGCCGGCATCGATATCGGCCGCAAGCATGACCTGACGGTCATTTGGGTGCTGGAGCGCCTTGGCGACGTGCTCTATACGCGCCATGTCGAGGCGCTCAAGAACATGAGCAAGGCTGAGCAGGAGAAGGTGCTCTGGCCCTGGATCGAGCGTTGCGTTCGCACCGACATCGATGCGACCGGCCTTGGCATCGGCTGGTCCGATGACGCACAGAAGAAATTCGGTCCCTACAAGGTCGAGGCCGTGACCTTCACCGCGAAGGTCAAGGAAGCGCTCGCCTATCCGGTGCGCGGGCACATGGAAGACAGGCGGTTGCGCATTCCCTATTCGCCGCCGATCCGCGCAGACCTGAGGTCCGTGACCAAGCAGGTCACCTCGGCCGGCAACATCCGCTTTACGGCCGAGCGCACGCCGGACGGCCATGCTGACCATTTCTGGGCACTGGGGCTCGCCATAGAGGCCGCCGGCGGCGCGGCCGGCGGACAATGGCGCCCGCTTTTCGGCCAGATCGGCCAGGCGCAGGAAAGCCCGATCGACAAGGATTGGATCCCGGCATGAACTGGTTTTCAAAGGCTCTTCAATCGCTGCGCCATCCGCCCAGGCCGAGCCTGTGGCAGGGGCTCCTGAAAGGCACGCGCTACGATTATCGCAAGGCAGTCGGCGACGGACTGGACACGTCCGTGGTGACTGCGCCGGTCCAGTGGATCGGCCGCGCGCTGCCGGAGGCGCGGCTGACGGTGACAAGCCGCCGCGGCCGCCAGGTGACGGAGATCTCCGAGCACGGCGCCCTGCAACTGATCCGCAGGCCAAACGCTTATTACGGCGACATCGCGCTGTGGATGGCGACGGTCTTTTCCTTCTGCCTGGACGGCAACGCCTACTGGATCAAGCTTCGCAACGGTGCCGGGCGGCCCGGCGAGCTCTGGTATGTGCCGCATTGGACGATGGAGCCCTTCGGTTCGGATGACGGCGAGAAGTTCATTTCGCACTACCGATATACGCCCGGCGGGGGCCTGCAACCGATGCGGCTTGAGGCCGAGGAGGTCGTGCATTTCCGCCATGGCCTCAATCCGCGCAATCCGCGCAAAGGCCTGTCGCCGCTCGACGGCGCGATCCGCGAGATCTTCATGGACCTGGAGAGCTCGAATTTCGTGGCTTCGCTCCTGCGCAACATGGGCGTGCCAGGCGTGGTGATCTCGCCGAAGAGCGGCGGCGCGGTGGCGGTCGAGGATGTCGAGGCAACCAAGTCGTGGTTCCAGGAAGCGTTTGGCGGCGACCGGCGCGGCGGGCCGCTGGTCATGGGAGCGCCAACCGACGTCACGCCCTACGGCTTCAACCCTCAGCAAATGAACATGTCGGAGGCGCGCGACGTGGCGGAAGAACGGGTCTGCGCCTGCCTTGGCATTCCTCCCGCTATCGTGGGCTTCGGCGCCGGCCTGCAATCGACCAAGGTCGGGGCGACCATGACGGAGATGCGCAAGATCGCCTGGCACAACGGCGTCCTGCCGCTGGCACGAATGTTCTCCGACGAGATCGAACGCTCGCTGCTGCCGGATTTCGGCGAGACGCGCGGCCTGACGATGTGGTGGGACACATCGGAAGTGCTTGCCCTTCAGGATGACGAGGACAAGGAAACGGAGCGCTGGAACAAGCGGGTGCAAGGCGGCTGGGCCATGGTGGCGGAGGCGCGCGCGGCCGCTGGCCTGGAAGTCGACGATAGCCACCGCATCTATCTGCGGCCGTTCTCTTCGGTGGAGGTGCCGGCCGGCGCCCCGCCGCGCACCGTTGAAGACGAACCGAAGCGGATCAGACAAAAAGCCCTGGCTTCGCCGGCGGCGCAACGGGTCGGCCGGGCTTATCTGAGCATCCTGGCACGCCAGGAAGGGCCGCTCGCGGTAACCTTCGAAGGCCGGTTGAAGGCATTCTTCGAGCAATTCGCGAGGGAGGCTTCGTCGGCAGCGCTGCCATTTCTTGAGGAAGAGGACCTGGCGCCAAAGTCACGCGCGTCGAAGTCACGCGGGGCGGACGGGACCAAGGCCGACGAGCTGCTGATCGCGAGGATCCTGGAGGCGCTCGGCATCGGTGTGCATCAAACCACGTTCCGCGGCCTCTACGAGGCGTATTACCTGGAAGTGGCGCGCCAGGTGGCGGAGGCGGCGGAGCTCGCGGGGATAGGCGGCAGCCTGCCGGATCCGGTTGCCCGTTCGATCGTCGGCTTCGGCGGCCGCCGCGCCGGCCTGGTCGATCTGTCGGCCCAGACGCGCCAGGCGCTCTTCGATGCGCTCGCGGAAGGGCGGGCGCAGGGCGAAGGCGCGACGCAGCTAGCCGCTCGCATTGCCGATCACGTCGGCAGCGGTCCCTGGTCGAATGCCGACACGCGCGCCCGCACGATCGCCCGCACCGAAACCAAATATGCGCAGAACATTTCGACGATCGAGCGCGCCAGGGCCGCCGGCGTCGAGCGCTTCATCGTCTTTGACGGCCGCCTGGGGCCGGGCCGGTCCCTGCCAAGTCACATCGCCCGCAACGGATCGATCGTCACGGCGGCCCAGGCTGCGCAGATGGCGCAGGACGAACATCCGAACGGAACCCTGTCCTTTGCCCCCTATTTCGGGGACCAGGACGAAGAGGAGCAGGACACATGAAGATCGAGACCAAGGGCCTTACGGTCGAAAAGATGGACGGGGAAGGCCGTGGCCTCGCCCGTATCGCCACGCTGTCGGCGATCGATCATGACGGCGACACCTATCTGCCCGGCGCCTTCTCGTGGAAGGAAGGCGGGATCCAGTGGGTGCCGATCCTGCCGGCGCACGATCGGCGCGCCATGCCGCTCGGCAAGGCTCGGGTTTATGAGGAAAACAACGCGGCGCTCGCCGAGATCCATCTGAACCTCGGCTCGGATGCCGGTAGGGAATGGCACTCGACGCTGAAATTCGACCTGGAGAACGGCCAGGCCGTGCAGGAATGGTCCTACGGCTTCGGGGTGATCGACGCTCAATACGAAAGCCGCGACGGCGAGCGCGTCCGCGTGCTGAAGCGTCTCGACGTTCACGAGGTTTCGCCCGTGGTACGCGGCGCCGGCATCGATACCGCAACGCTTGGCCTTAAGTCGCGCGGATCCTTCGCCGTCCAGATCGAGAGCGTGCTGGCGGAGATCGACGACATCGTCGGGCGCGCCGGCGGCCTGAAGGCTCTCAGGGAGGCGGACGGCCGGGGTCTTTCCAAAGCGAGGATCGACCAGCTCGCCAACCTGAAAGGCAAGCTCGAGGAGCTCATCGCTTCAGGCGCTCCCGAAACCGATCCTGCCGAGCAGCTGGCGGTGAAGCATCTCACCGCCTCGGCCCGGCGCCGCCTTGGCCTGTGAGGGCGTGTTTGAAGCGCGAGGAGGAAATCGACAGAGAAGGCCGCTGAGAGGCGAAACGAGGCTGTTACGGGGCATTCGCCATTTTTCGACAAGACGCCTGCTCAGCGCCTTAAATGGAGCTCTAAATTCGAAATTACGGGGGTATTATCGTTTTGTTGCCCCCGGTTTTCGCAGGCTTGCTTCCGGGTGCTTTTGCAAGGGCCGAGACGTCGGGAGAAAATATGAGCGCCAACGTTCCGACCAAGCGTGAATACCACGGCGTAGTCGCTGAAATCAACAACGAGTGGCGATTGGTCAATCTTGGCGTCAGATGGGCGGTGCAACGGAACAACGGAGATGTGTCCAGACCATGGCGCACCGTCGCCGGGTCTCATCGCCGCGATGGCCTCGCCCATTTGGTGGAGCGCCTGACCGGCGCGACCGCCGAAAGTGTCTCAGGCCTTCACGCTCTGCCGGATCTGCATCCCGGCCATGTCGGCCGTCCCGCCGGAAAAAGAAGCGACGAGTACGGCGGTGTGGTTTGCCTGCTCGGTGCCGAGTGGCGCTTGATCGAAGAGCCAGGCGTCCCTCAGTGGACGTTGCAGCGCTGTTACAAGTCTGGTTGGCGTGACGTGAGCTATTCGCGCAGAAAAGACCAGATTGAACGCCGATTGCTTCAGGCTTGCGGATCAATTGATGAAGCTGCCATAAAAGCGTTGCGAGCGCTGCCCGATATCCATCCCGGCAATCGCCGAAAGTCGAACTGATAGCTCCTGAGCCTTCACCCGCGCGGCCGCGCGGATAGTCCGACCCTCCTCCTTTCTCCTAGTCTCGACCTCATGCAATGCCCCGCGCCGGCCGCGGGGCGGATTTGCAGCACGAGAGGCCGCGCGCGGGCGCGTCGGCGGACGTTCCACCGACAATGGAGGGGTCGAATGACCACCCTGAAAGAAGTCCGCGAAAAGCTCGCGGCAAAGCAGACCGAATTGCACAAGGTGTTCGAGGAGGCCGAGGTCACGACCGACAGCGGCCAGAAGAGCTACGACTTCAACAAGGTCACTTGCCTCGGCAAGGACGTGAAGGGCTCGATCGCCGTGGCCGAGAAGGTCAAGGCGATGGATGACGAGCTGAACGATCTCGCCTCGCAGGCCGAAAAGCTCGAAACGGCCGAAAAGGCGGCGAGCGCGCTTGCTGATCGCGAGAAGGTGCGCGGCCGCCTCCCCATTCCGGGTGCAAAGGACGAACAGGCCAGGAGCCGGGTCAAGAGCCTGGGCGAGCTCGTGGCGGCCGAGAAGGCCTATGCCGAGTGGGTGAAGCACGGCACGCCCAACGGCATCAACTTCTCCTACGAGGACTTGCTGCCGTCCGACATGCTGGCCAAGGGCGCCGTATTCGAGACCCTCGGCTCCAAGGCGCTTCTGGAGACCGGCGCAGGCTTCGCGCCCGAAAGCATCCGCCTTCCCGGGTTCGTCGAAGGCGCCACGCGCCCGCTGCAGCTCATCGACATCATCCCGATGTCGACCACGGGTCAGGCGGCGATCAAGTACATGGAGGAAACCACCCGCGCCCACGCCGCGGCCGAGAAGGCCGAGGGCGCGGCCTATGCGGAAAGCACCTTCGTATTCACGGAAAAGACGTCGCCGGTGGTCAAGATCACCGACAGCATTCCGGTGACCGACGAGCAGCTGGAAGACGTGCCCCTGATGCAGGGCTACATCAACTCGCGGCTGACCTTCGGCATCCGCCAGCGACTGGACGGCCAGGTGCTGGTCGGCGACGGCGCCGGCGCCAACCTGCGCGGCCTGAAGAACGTCGTCGGCATCCAGACCCAGGCCAAGGGCGCGGATCCGGTGCCGGACGCCTTCTACAAGGCAATGACGAAGGTCCGCGTCACCGGCCGGGCGATCCCGACCCATCACGTCATGCATCCGGAAGACTGGCAGGGCGTGCGCCTGCTGCGCACCGTCGACGGCGTCTATATCTGGGGCTCGCCCTCGGAGGCCGGGCCTGAGCGCCTCTGGGGCCTGCCGGTGGTGCAGCAGGATGCGGACGCAAAGGGCACCGGCTATGTCGGCTCCTTCCAGCCTGCCTGGATCAGCTTGTTCGAGCGCAAGGGCGTCGACATCCAGATCGGCTATGTCGGCACCCAGTTCAACGAGGGCAAGCGCACGGTGCGCGGCGACATGCGGGCGGCCTTCGTGGTGTTCCGCCCGGCCGCCTTCTGCTCGGTCACCGGCCTCTAAGCCACAACCCGCGGAGCGCCCGCCCGGAAGTCGAGAGTACCGGGCGGGCATTCGGCCGCAACAGGAGATCACCATGCCAACGATTTCCGGATTTTCGAGGCCCGTGGGCTGTGCCCTGATCCCCGGCGGGCCGGTGGGCGAGCATGAGGTGCCCGGCGCGCTCTCGCCTGGCGACACCCTGCTTTCCGTTGAACACATCACCGAGGGCACGCCGCCGACCCGGGTGGATCGCACCGCAGAATTCTCGATCACCGCTGGCAAGGCCGGCGTCATCGAAAACACCACCACCGACACCACGGGCGATTTTCTCCACGTCCTTTGGGCAAGGTCCGAGTAGGAGGGCGCCATGCAGGCGAAAGAACGTCTTTATCTGACCAAGGACAAATCGAAGCTCGTCGGCGAAGGCGATCTACGCGCCGCTTTCCTTTATGCCGCGCCTGGCGACGAGATCCCGGCCTCGGCCGTGGAGCGTTTCGGCCTTGTCGACGGCAGCCTGGCGAAGGGCGGGAAGAAGCAATCCGCCCCGGCCGAGGACAAGGAACGACGCGGCCAGGAAGACAAGGGCGAGAAAGGAGAAGATCTTTCGGTGATCAAGGGCATTGGCGCGGCGGCGCAAGCCGCGCTGAAAGCCGCCGGCATCGACAGCTTCTCCGCCCTCGCGGCGGTCGATCCTGCGTCGCCGCCCGTGGTCAAGGGCCTGTCGCCGCGTGCCGACTGGCAGAGCTGGGTAACCCAGGCACGCGAGCTGATGAAGCCGCCGACCGGCTGATCGAGGAATACCAGGGCGAAAGCAACCGAGGGCAGCGCGGTCACACTTGCCGGAGATGGGGTGCCGGCGTGACTGGTCGGGAGTTGCGAGTAGGCGGCGCCGGGCCGCGGTCCCCGGCTGCAACGTCTGACGGGGGACGTGACAGCCGGGAGAGACCGGCACCTCAACCAAAGACCTGCGGGGTGAGCGGACATGCCTCTGATCGACCGGGTGAAGGAACGAACCGGATCCGACCTTTCCGACGCAGAGCTTGCCGCAATGATCGATGCGATCACGGCGGAGATCGAGGCCCGCTTCGGCCCGGCCGGACCGATCACGATCGAGCTCGGAGATCCGGTCGATCCCAATTCCCGCTTCAGAAGGGTGTTGCGCCTGCCAAGGGCGATGGACAGCGCGCAGCCGGCGACGATCGTCGAACTCGATCCAGCCAATTCCGGCCTCGCGGGCAACGAGGTGGAGCTCGCCGCCGGGGACTACCGCGTCCTGCATGGCGGGAGGACACTGCAGCGGCTGAACGGCGGGCCGAACGGCCGCGACTACTGGGCGCCGCTGGTTCGTGCCACTTATACCCCGCTTGGGGACCAGGCCGCGCGCGAGGAGGTGACGATCAAGCTCATGCAGCTGGATCTCTCCTATCGCGGCGGGCTGAGAAGCGAACGGGCCGGCGACTATTCATTCACACTCGGTAGTGCCGACGTTACCGAGGAGCGCGAGAAGCTTCTGGCGAGCCTCGGCCGAGAGCGCATGGTGATGGCATGACCGACAAGGCGATCCTGGCCAAAATTCGCAAGTGTCTCGCATTGGCTCAAAGCGCCAATGAGAACGAGGCGGCAATAGCACTCTCCAAGGCGCGTGAGCTGATGGAAGCTCACGGCGTCACGGAAGCGAAACTGGCCATGTCCGAAGTCGAGGAAGCCAGCGCTCGCGGCAATCGTTCCCAGCGGCCGCCTCGCTGGGAGACTATCCTGTCAAACGCCGTTTGCCGCGCGCTTGCCGTCGAGTGCTTCTTAAACGCGGATGGCGATCGCACCTTTGTCGGCCGCGGCGCGGTACCGGAAATCGCTGCATACGCATTCGCAGTGCTGTTTCGCCGACTGAAGGGCGCACGAGCTGGCTATATCCGTTCGCATCTGAAGCGCTGCAAGCCCGGGCGCAAGCGGCTTCGCGCGGACATATATTGCGAAGCCTGGACTGCGGCCGTCTACGTGAAGATCTCCGCCCTGTTGCCGGAGCCGCAACCGGATGCCCTGGTCGCCCTTTACCTGGCTGAGCGGCACCCGAACCTGGTCCCGGTCAAGAGCCGTATCGCTCAACCTAAAGGAGGCGGCGTCGAAAGCGACTTTCTACGCGGTCGGCATGCGGGAAGTTCGGTCGAGCTGAATTCGGGTATCGGGAGCGGGATCGACCAGCCGCTGGCGCTCACATGATCGCCGGCCGCCTGACCATGCGAGCGATGGTGGAACGCAACGTGGCCGCGGGCAGCGATGCCTGGAACAATCCGGTCGCTCCCGAATTCCAGCCGCTTGCCGTCGTCAAGTGTTTCGTCTGGTCGAGGCTTTCCCAGGAGATCGTCGACGGCGACAAGACGGCGATGGTCGAGGACATGCGGGCAATGTTCCCGCTCGCCGCCGATGTCGACGAGAAGGACGAGATCTCGGCCGTCACCGATGCGCGCGGCAACGTCATCATTGCGGGCCGGCTGCGCATCGAAGGCCCGGTCCAGCGCAAGCACACCCATCTTGAAGCGGCGTTGAAGAGGATCCGCTGATGCAGATCT
>NZ_JACFXV010000051.1 GCF_014050225.1 Stappia albiluteola
ACCTATTTGTACGGCCCGATCAAACGGGCCGGAAACACACCAGCAGGACCAACAAAAAGCGGATGCGCCAACATCCGCTTCAGTCAGGAGTAGCGTTATGGAGAACCGGAAGCCGAAGTGGGACCGGCATTCGATCCTCGCGGAATTCCGCCGCAGGGGTGTGCGGATGTCCGACTTCGCGGCCGAGCATGGCCGCAACCCAAAATCATTCGGAACCATCTGGACCAAGTACAACCGCATCAACGAGAAGCTGATCGCGGACTTCCTTGGCGATCCCGTCGAAGTGGTCTTTCCGGACCGTTATCCCATTCGCGCCACTCGCATCTTTGATAGCAGGCGCGACGACAAGAAGTCGAGTGAGAAAGCTGCCGCCACCCGTGACAGGGTGGCGGCATGAAACGGCCGCTTCTGTCAACAATGCGGTCGGTGCTTGACAGGCCGCTCGTCCAGGACATCGCGGCTTTCGTCGCGCTGTCGCTGGGTGTCGCCGCGATCCTCGCCTGGGCCTGGATCGCCACGCTGATGGCAGTGGCCTGGAGGCTGGCATGAGCCTCCAGGAGATCATTGCGATTGCCGGCGGTGCGGCCCTGGGCGGTTTTCTCGGGCTGCTGACAGGTCTTTGGATCGTCCGCCGAAATCCGGCCTTCAGCCAAGCAGCGAAGACGAAATCGTCTTGCCCCATTTGCACGGGGCGCGAGGGAACCGTCGTGCACGTGCCGATGAGGCGCCGCTAATGCGTGGCCTGGTCGCCCTTGACGATATCGGACCAGACGTCGGCGAGCGCATTGAAGGCGAGTTGCACCTGGTCTCGAACGACTGTGTCGAGGTTCATGGAGTTGAGTTGCTGGCCCGCACGTACGTTCGCCTCGACCAGCCCGACAGCAAGTGTGAACAGCTTTTCTGCATCCATTTCGATCGTCTCCATGTGTGTCTCCCACGTGGGGATGAGAGGCGCCGGCCCGCGGTTCGGCGCGGGCCGGCGCCGTCAAACCTACCCCGGTTTCTCCGGCTGCATCAGGCCGGGATTTACCGCCGAAATTTCCTATCCGCTGCCCGTTCACTCCCCGCGTCGGCAGCGGACCGGCGCGCCTGCCGCTTGTTCCTCCCGGCGGCGGGCGCGCGAAGCTTCCAACACCTTTCCCAGGCAGGCCTTTGAATGAACCCGCAGGACTATCAACAGATCCCCGTGAAGCTGATCGACGTGCCGGGCGGCCGGCGCAAGGTCGATCCGGACTGGGTTGCCGCGCTCGCCGAGGATATCGGCCGGCAGGGATTGCGGGTGGCGATCCAGCTCGTTGAGGCGGGAGGCCGCTACCGGCTGATCGCCGGCGCGCACCGCCTGGCGGCGGCAAGGGCGTTGAAGTGGAAGGACATCCCAGCCGAGGTAAAGCCGGCAGACGCCTTCGCCGACGAAGCGGCGATGAAGCTGGCGGAAATCGCGGAAAACCTGATGCGCCGCGAGCTGTCGGCGCTTGACCGGGCGATGGACGTGGCCGCCTGGCGCGACGTCTACGAGCGAGCTCAGGGCGCGGTGAAGCCCGGGCGCAAGAAATCTTCTCAAGTTGAGAAAATTGAAGATGCAGACGCGAACACGCTGGCTTCGCATCGGTTTTCGGAGAGTTTCTCGCAGGCGGCGCAACGGGCGCTGGGGTTCAGCCAGCCTGCGGTCTACCGGATGCTTCAAATAGCGAAGCTCGACGCAGAAACGCGCGAACGCATCGCGCTCACAAAGATCGCAGACAACCAATCAAGCCTGCTTGCCCTGGTCGATCTTGCTCAGGACTTACGCGGGCGCGTGCTGGACCTGCTGATGAGCGAGCCGCCCCAGGCGAACTCTGTGGCCGAGGCGGCGTTGCTCGCACAGGGAAAGCCCGCCGCACGCTCGAAAGACGATCATTTCAAGTCAACCATCAACAAAATTCGGAGGCTAGATCGGAGCCAAAAGTTCTCGCTGTTCGATGCGCTGGAAACGGAGATACGCGTGTGGGCGGAACGCCGGGGGTGGACAGCATGAAGCCCCGCTACCTTACCTTATCCGCTCATCTCTTTTTCCAGAACCAGCGCCTTAGATGGGAACTTCGGAGCCTCCGTCGACGCGAGGCGAAGCGTCTCAAGGCAGAGGTCGCCGCGTTTAATGCGCTGACCGACCTTGCCCACGAGATGGAGGAGAGTGACCAACCGGCACGCCGCTATTGGTGGCGTATGGTGGCTATTAAAACCCTGCTTCGAGACCAGCGGAGGACCACTCTGCCATGGTGAAGGCGCGGGGAGACAACCTGACCGGCGATCTTCTTTCCTGGGAGCCCCCCAAGGTGGCGGCCGGCTTCGAAGCCGGCGCGATCCGCGGCTCGCGCCTTTCCTCGCAAATCAGCCAGGCGGTGGCGCTGGCACTCAAGTCCTCGCCGATGTCGCGGGCGGAGATCGCGGCGGCGATGAGCGCCGAGCTCGGCTACCAGGTGAGCGAGAACATGCTGGCGAACTATGCCTCGGAAGGGGCGGAGGCGCACAGGATCACGCTGGAGCGCTTCATCGCGCTGATCGACGTGACGGGGTGCACGGACCTGCTCGGCTTCGTGGCGGAGCGCTTCGGCAAGGTGGTGATCGACACCAAGTACCAGGCGCTCATCAACGTGCACCTGGCCGAGGAAGCGGAAGCGAAAATCCAACGGTTCAAGGCGGCCGAAAAGGCCAAGTGGGGAGCGATCTAGGCCGATGAACGCGCAGGCTCCAATCCAGGTTCAAATGTGGTTCACGGCACAGGAGATCGCCGAGGCGGCGAAGGCCGGAGAATTGCCGGGGCTGCCTGCAACGAAGCGTGGCGTCAACGACCTGGCCGACCGAGAGGGCTGGCACCGCTACCACGCCCAGGTGAGATGCGAGACGGGGCGCGGCGGGACGATCACGCGCTACCACCTGGACCTGCTGCCGCTGGATGTCAGGCTTTGCTACCTGTCGCGGCGCGTCGGGCCGGCGCTGACGATGACGGGCGGAGACGGGCCTGGCAGCGGCAAGGCACAAGCGCAGCCGACCCTTGCCGCCGCCGGGAACCTTACCGAACGCGAACGGCTGAACCGCGACGCCAGGATGTGCATCGTCCGGCTGGCGGACAGGTTCCGGGCGATGCTCGATCTCGGCGCGCTCGCCTCGGATGCCTATTTCGCGGATCTCTACAATTCCGGCCGCATCCCCTTGCCAGATTGGGCGCAAGGCGTCGTCAGGCGGGTTTCAGCGCGCACGCTGATGCGCTGGCGCGAGAAGGTGAAGTTCCAGGGCAGCGCGGCGCTGGCCTGCGACCGCTCGAAGGCGAAGAAGGATACCGGGCTGCTGGAAACCGCCGAGGGCGGTCGGCTGCGCGCCTTCGTGCTGGCGTGGATCTTCAAGAACCCGGCTCTCTCGGCCGGGACGTTGCGGGACTATTGCGAAGACGAGTTCGGCGGCCAGATCGCCGACCGGCATGGCGAGCTGAAACCGCTGCCGCCGGTGCGGACGTTCCAGCATTTCATCAGGAAGCTGAGGCAGGAAGAACGGGTCGTGATCCTGAAGAACACGAACCCGGACAAATACCGCTCGACCATGGCGATGCGCGGTACCGGCGCCTATCGGTGGGTCAAGGAGCCAAACCAGCTCTGGCAGATCGACGCCTCGCCGGTCGATGCACTTTGCACGGACGGCCGCCATTCGATGTATGCCTGCATCGATCTCGCCACCCGCCGACTGGTCATCACCCTGTCGAAGACGCCACGCGCCTCGGCTGTCGGCCTGCTGATCCGCAAGGCGGTGATCCAGTGGGGCGTGCCGAAGACGATCAAGACGGACAACGGCTCGGACTTCAAGGCGCAGGCCACGCAGCGCCTGTTTTCCGATCTTCATATCGAACAGGACGTGTCGCGGGCCTACAGCCCGACCGAGAAGGGGCATGTCGAGCGCGTCATCGGCACATTCCAGCACAATTTCGCACCGCAGCTGCCGGGCTATGTCGGCCACGACGTGGCGGAGCGCAAGGCGATCGAAGGCAAGAAGGCGTTTTCGGAACGCCTTGGCGCGGATGACGCGGAGCTGTTCGGGGTGGAACTCACCGCCGCCGAGCTGCAAGCCATCATCGACGAGTGGCTGGAGGTCTACTACCACGAACGCCCGCATGGCGGCCTGAAAGGCGAGTTGAAGGGCCTTTCGCCCAACCAGGCGGCGCAACGCTCGACAACGCCTGTCGCACGCGTCGACGAGCGCGCACTGGACGTGCTGCTGATGCCGCTCGCCGGCAAGGACGGCCGCCGCCGCATGACGGCGCAGGGCCTGAAGATCGACCACGTCTACTACAGCTCGCCGCTGATCCTGCCGGGCACGGACGTGATCGTGCGGCTCGATCCGATCGACATGGGCAAGGTCTACGCCTTCTCGGCCGAGGACGGCAGCTTCCTGGATGCGGCCGTGTGCCCGGAATTGCGCGACATCGACCGCACCGAGTTCGTGAAGGCGCAAAAGGCGATGGCGCGCGAGATGCTGGCCGAGCGCGAGAGGGAGGCGAAGGCCGAGCTTCGCGAGCTCGGCAAGGGGCCATCGGGCATCGAGCGCACGCTCAGGCTCTATCGCAAGAAGGCGGACGAGAAAGAGGCCGCCAAGGCGAATGTCGTCGCGCTGCCGAAGCGCGAGGAAGAGCACGTCACGCCGGCGATCGAGGCGGCGAAGGAAGCGTCGGTGCTGCCGCTGAAGCCGGCATCGCCCGCGCCGATCGACGACAGGACCCGGTCGATCCACGAGGAGCTGCTGCGGGAATGGGAGGCCGGCAACGCCAGGGTGACGGCCGAGGACCTGGCCGAGGTCGAGGAGATGCTGGAGCGGGCGGAGGCGTTCAAGAACGTGGTGCCGATCCGGCAGAACCAACCACTCAACGAGGCCGGCCAGCGCTTCTACCGGGCAATCCAGCTGGAGATGGCGATCGCCAGCGGACGTCAGGCCGAGATCTCAACCGAGGAGCTGCGCTGGCTGGGGCATTACCAGCGCACGCCGCAGTACCGGACCAATGTCGACATCATGGAGGTGTGGGGGCTCGAGCACGCCGTGCGGATCGCCCACTAAAAGGAAAAGGCCCCGCGGGAACGGGGCCAAGGCAATTCACTCACATCACTGAAAGGGCAGATTGATGGGGCTTAACATGGATGTCAATAGCGGAGATACGGCGCCGATCAGGAACGTCAGCGCCTGCATGACGCTGGTCCGGTCGCTGCAGGACCGTCACCCGCTGCAGCCGAACCTCGGCGTGTTCGCCGGCTTCTCGGGCTACGGCAAGAGCGTGGCGGCGCTGTTCGTGCAGAACAAGACCGATGCGGCCTATGTCGAGGTGTCCGACACCTGGACGAAGAAGAAGCTTCTGACCTCCATCCTGGCAGAGCTCGGCCGGCCGGCGGCGAGCGGCACCCTGGCGGACCTGGAAGACGAGATCATCGCCATCCTGGCGCGCGATCCGAGGCGGCCGCTCATCATCGACGAGGCGGACAAGCTGGTCGATCGCAAGATGATCGAGCTGGTTCGGATGATCGCCAAGAAGAGCAACGTGCCGGTGCTGCTGATCGGCGAGGAACTGTTTCCCAAGAAGCTGGAGGGCGTCGACCGGTTCCGCGACCTTGTGCTGACGATGGGCTATGCGCAGCCGTGCGATCTGAACGATACCCGGGTGCTTGCGCGCACGCTCTATCCGCAGATCGCGATTGCCGACGATCTGCTCGACAAGGCGCGCTCGGAGGCAGAGGGCCGGGTCCGCCGCATCGGCAACACGCTGCACGCGATCGCGATCGAGGCGAACGTCCTCGGCGTCTCCCGGATTGGCCTCGACGAGTATCGGGCCGGCCGGGGCTACTTCTCGCGCGGTCACCTGCCGTCGCGCCGGGAGGCTGCGTGATGGGGATCGTCCTGAAGCTGAGCCTGGCCAAAGGCACTTCTCCCAAGCGCGGCATCGATCATTTCTGGAGCGTCATCCAGGCGCACGAGCTGGCGGGCGAGACATTCACGCGCGGCGACATCTTGCGCATGTCGAATGCACGGCGCCGGGACGTGGACGATTTCTTCGGCCGGCTGGAAAAGGCCGGCCTCGTCGAGAAGGTGGGCGAGCGGGGGCCGCGACCGGAAGCCGTCTACCGGGCCACGGTGCGCCAGACCGCCACGCCGCGGGTGCGCCGGGACGGAACGGTGATCGAGAGCGCCGGCAAGCAGAAATGCATGTGGAACGCGATGCGCTCCGGCGCGCATCGGCAGGGGTTCACCGCGCAGGATATCGCGCTGTGGGGGTCGACCGACGAAACCGCGATCAGCCTCGCTTCAGCGCAGGCCTACATCAAGGCCTTGTCCAAGGCCGGCTACCTCATCCCGCTGGTCAAGGGCAAGCCCGGCGCACCCGGCATCTGGCGGCTGGCACCGGACATGAACACCGGACCTCTGCCGCCGATGATCCTGCGGACCAAGGTGGTGTTCGACCAGAACCGGCATGAGCTGGTCGGTCCTGTCGAGACCGAGGAGGTGTCGTCATGAGCGCCGCTTCCGGCAACCGGCCCGACAACGTCGCCAAGGCCCGGTTGGCTTGGGGCGCGACGATCCCAGAATGGATCATCGTGCTGGCGGAGGCCTGCAATCGCGAGAGCCAGGCGGCCGTCGCGCGCAAGGTCGGCTACTCAGCCTCGGCCGTCAGCCAGGTGCTCTCCAACAGCTACCACAATGGCGACATCGCCCGCTTCGAGCAGGCCTCGCGCGGCGCGCTGATGTCCGAAACGGTGACATGCCCGGTCATGGGCGAGATGGCGCGCAACGTCTGCCTTTCGTGGCAGCGCAAGCCCTTCGCCACGACGAACGCCCATCGCGTGCGGATGCATCAGGCATGCCGGACGGGTTGCCCGCATTCCCTGATCAAGGGAGGCGGCGATGCTGAGTGAAGATATCCGGACGCTCCGACAGTTCATCGACGAGCACGTGAGCCGCGACGGTTCGCTGTTCCTGTCGCCGGCGCTCACGGAGCTGGCGAAGTTCGCGCTTGCCGACATGGTCCGCTGCGCGCGCGCCCTTGAGACGGCACAGGTCAGCGGACCGGCCAGGATCACGGAAGCCGACCTCGCGTCAGGGCGGGTTGCCCGGCTTCCTGTGGTGCCTCGGCCAAGACTGGCAACCGGTCCTGGCAACGGGAGTTCGGCATGAGGCCCTGGAGCTATGACGACATAGCGCGAGCGGTCGGCTTCCGGACGCTCGGAGAGAAGGACTGGTGGATAGCCGAGAGGCTTGGCCGGAAGATCCACGACGTATCGCGGACGATCGACAAGGCGCTGGTACTCGAAGCGACCGAAGACCTGCCGCCTTCACCCGCCCCGCCATCGCCCGCTTCGCCGCCGGCCACGCCTTCGCCCGCGCCGGTGACCGCATCGCCACGGCGCCACCAGGAAACGGTACGGCCCCGCGTCGTGTTCCGGAAATACCGCGTCAGCCCGCACCTGGACCTCATCCTGGCGGCGGAAGCCGGCCAGCGGAACTCAGGAATGCTCGGCGACCCGGGACCGGGCCGTTCCGCCCTCGATCAACGCAAATCAGGAGAAGCCAGGTGAGCGAGACACACACCACGATGTGGGATGACGAAATCGTCGAAGTGGGTGGCAAGTCCTACCTGCGCGACGCCAAGGGCAATCTCGTGCCCGTCGAAGCCATCAAGCCCGAACACAAGCTTGAGGACGAGACGGTGCGCAAGATCATGGCCTACGCCCGCGATCTCTCGGCGCAGATCTCCCGCTTCAAGCAGCACACATTCGACGATCTGTCGGCCTTCGAGGCGCTGCTGGCGCAGGAATACGGCGCGGCCAAGGGCGGCGCGAAGGGCAACAAGACCTTCATGAGCTTCGACGGGCTGATGAAGGTGCAGGTGCAGGTCGCCGACTACATCGACTTCGGGCCGCAGCTGCAGGTCGCCAAGGGGCTGATCGACGAGTGCCTGAACGAATGGGCGGCCGACAGCCGGCCGGAGATCCGCGCCATCGTCACCCGCGCGTTCAACACCGACAAGGCCGGCCAGATCAACCGGTCCGAGATCTTCATGCTGCTCAGGCTCGATATCGCGGACGAGCGGTGGCTGAAGGCGATGGAGGCGATCCGGGCGGCGATGCGCGTGGTCGGATCGAAGACCTACGTGCGCTGCTACGAGCGCGACACACCGGACGGCCAATGGCAGCCCGTCACGATCGACCTGGCACGAGCGTGAGGGGGGCGACGATGGCATTTCTCTATAGCGCAGTGTCTGGTTCTGAGGTCGGCAACAAACTAGCTCGTGATCCGGAACTTTTCGCGGAAGTGCTGAATGAAGTTCAGGATTTCCACGGCGATGATCCAACCGATCGCTTCATTCAAGATCTTGCCGAGGCTTCGAACGAGAAACTCTCGGAATTCCTTCGCATGCTCGCCGATCGCATTGAATTCGAGAAGGGATCGACGCCGTGAGCGATCTCAAAACCCTCCGCGACCAGGTGGCGAAAATGCTCGACGACGCCATGCGAAAGGCCGGGGACCGCAAGGACGATCCTGCCGCCTGGCATGTCCGCGATCGCAACGAGATGAACAACCTCGCACGGCGCCTGAAATCGTGCTTCGACGCCAAGATCAGCGACAGATGGGACGGTGTGGCCGTCACGATCGGCGGGATCCGTGCGACCAGCACCATGGGCCTGAGAGGCGCAGTGCGCAACTGGGTTCAGGCCGCCGACCGACACATCGGAGCTGGGTCATGAGCGCGATCAAGATCGCCTTCCGCCAGGTTCTTGCTCCGTTTCCTTCCTCCCCTCAACGACAACAAGACGGCGGTCAGCGCCGCTTCCTCCCAAGACTGAAAGGAACCAGCATGCACAAACTCGTTTCCGCAGTTTCATTCGTTTTCGCGGTGTTGATCCTGCTTGGATCGGCAATCCCCGCGAGCAGCGCAATCGACTGCTCCCGCCCCGGGCTGCAGCAATTCTGCGCAGTGCACTACGGCATGCCCGGCACGGCCCGTGCGAGCACATACGTGAAACAGGACTGGCGGCCGCGCAACTTCAATCCTGAAGACCACCGGGAACCGAAAATTGCCGAAGGCTGGAGCGAGCCGAAAGCCGAAACCAAGACCGCCGGGGGATGGGGCAAGTAATTCCAGGGCGGCGAACGACGAGGGCCGGGCCTGGCTCAGCCAGGCCCCGTCCAGAATTGCTGACAATCATGAATAGACGGATCGAACCATGAAACAGACCGACAGCAATTTATCTCCACGAAGCCTGCGCCTTGATGAAGTTCACAAGGCAAACGCCGCCGCCCTGGAAGCTCGCATGGCAATGACGGAAGCCAAATCGGCTCGGGACGCCGCACAGCAGGTTTTCCAAAGAATGGACGCCATCTATGCGGATGCCCGTGATGAATACGAGCGCGCCGAGCAGGCCCTTGACGAAGCGTTTTTCGCCTGGGCCGAAGGTCAGGTGCGTGGGCTGCCGCAATGACCGGCGCAACGGAAAAGCACAGGGCACTTCTGGAGCGCGCCCTGGCGGAGCTTCGGCACACGCTGCGCTCGGACGTGGAATGCGCCTGCGAGCTGGAGCGCGACTGGGCCAACGAAATCATCCCGGTCCCCGGCACCTGCGACGAGATGATGGCCGACCTTTGCGAGCGCCAGCTCAACCTCGTGCGCGACATCCAGGCCGAAATCGGCGGTTTCGCGGAGCACCCCGAGCCGCAGTGGCTGGATGACCTGATCGACGGAAGGTGGAGCCTGACATGAGCGGCGTGCAGCGCATCGAGTTCGAGGATCGCGGCCAGGACTTCCTGTGGTGGGAGATCGATACGGAGACGGGCCGCATCCTCGGTTGCGGCCCTCACCAAGGCTGGCTTTGGGCCGACGGCGATCACCGTGTCGACCTGTCGACGATCGGCATTGGCCAGCGGCCGAGCTTTTATCACCGGCGCCGGATGGATGTCATCACATTAAAATATGTGATCGTCTCGGCCGGCCCTGCACCCGCGGGGGGGCGATGAGTTCTGATCTCTTCGGGAGGGCGCCGTCATGAGCGCCTATGCCAAGATCCATGTCGGCCTGAAGCAGCTCGGCATCGATGGCGACGACGCCCGCGATCTCTACGAGCGGGTGACCGGTATCCGGTCGCTGCGGGCGATGAGCCCGAAACAGCATGACGAAGTCATCCAGGAGCTCGGCCGGCTCGGCTTCGAGCGGTCTTCAAGCCGTCGTCGAACGCCGCTTGAAGGGCGGTTCGCGAAGAAACTCCAGGCACTCTGGATCTCCGCCTGGAACCTCGGCCTCGTCCGCAATCGCGACGACAAGGCGCTGATCGCTTTCGTCAGGCGGCAGACCGGCATTGATCACGTGCGCTTCCTCAGCAACGCACAGGACGCGCGGAAGGCTGTGGAAGCCCTCAAGGCCTGGATCGCCCGGGAGGCCGATGTGACGTGGCCGAAATTCCAGGACGGCCGCGCCGAGAAACTCGCCGTCATCGAGGCGCAGTGCCGGATCCTCGGCGTTCCGATCGGCAGCGAGATTTCGGCGGCCACGGACGAAACCTTGCTGGCGGCAATGCAGAGCTTCGGGCGCTGTATCAGGGCGGCAAAGGGCGATTGACATGGCCGGCTCCGCTCCCTTGCCGCTTCTGACATGGCGCGAGGATGCGGAGCTGGAACGATTGAGGGCGGAGCGGGCGGAACTGAGGCGGCGCATCGCCGAGCTGCCGAGAATGAGCCACCGGCGCATTGAGCTGACGGTCCGCCTCAAGGATCTGACGGCCCAGGAACTGAAATTGACGACGCGAACCGGACGGATGGAAGATGCCTGACGTACAGCCTCAGATCCCGGCAAACATCGCGCCTTATGTGGATGCGCTCGGCGTCGACGACACGATCAGGCTGCTGCTTGAGCTCGGAGGCTCGCAGATCCACCTGCCACGCGCCGGTACATCTTCCCGGTCGATGGCAGCAGGCTTGCTCGGCGCCGAAAAAATCGCCATGCTTGCAGCCGTGATGGGGCACGGCTACATCAAGGTGCCGCTCGGCAAAAAATGGATTGCCCAGGTCATGTTCGCGCGCGGCGAGAGCCTGAACGCCATCGCGAGGACCGTTCGATCCGACGTGGCGACCGTGCGCCGCTGGCAGCTGAACGACGCGCTTCAGCTCGATCTCTTCTGATTTCTCCCGCCTCCAAGGTCGCTCCACCCGCGCGCCCGCGTGGATGAACCCTTCCCGCGAAACCTGCCAGATTTGATCCAGGATCAGCGCCGGCCCCGCACTTCGTCATGGGCCGGCGCGCGGCTTAATGGCGGGGCTTCGGATGAAGAAGAACTTCCCAAGATCGCTGGCGTTCACGCTGAGCTTCGAGGGCGGCTACGTGGACCATCCGAAAGACCCGGGCGGCGCCACGAACAAGGGCATCACGCTTGCGACCCTGCGCCTTCACAAGGCGGGCGCCACCAAGGCCGACCTCAAGGACATCCGGGGCGATCTCGTCAATCGGATCTATCACGACGACTACTGGGAGCGTACCGGGTGCGACACGCTTGCCTCCGGCGTCGACGGGGCGGTGTTCGACTATGCGGTGAATTCCGGTCCGGCCGCCGCGCGCAAGAGCCTGATGGCCGTCATCGGCGGTCCCGACCACGAAACGGTCCGCAAGCTCTGCGCCAGGCGGCTTTCCATCTACCGGACGTTCAAGCACTGGGCGACCTTCGGCAAGGGCTGGACGCGGCGCGTCGCCGAAGGCGAGGCGCTGTGGACCAGGTGGGCACTGGCCGAGAAATCCGACGTTGCCGAGGTGATCGTTGCGCTTGAGGACAAAGGCAGCAAGGCAAAGGGGACTTCGCGGCAGCAGGGGGCGGCCGGATCCGGCGCGGCGGCAAGTGCGCCGGCCGCTCCGGTAGCCGCCCCGGTCGACATGGACGCGCTCGCCGCGATCGCGGTCGCGGGTGTCACCGTCGCCTTGATCGCGCTCGCCGCCTGGCTGCTCTGGCGCGCGCATGTCAACCGGCTCAGGGCTCGGGCCTACGCCACGCAAGCGGAGAGAGCGATATGAGCATGATCGTCGGCATATTGGCCGGGGTCGCCTCCAAGGTCGGAGCCGAGCTTGTCGGCCGCGTCCTGGGCGAGCGCTTCGGAGAGGCGGGCGGACGCCTGGCGGAAACGGTGGTGAGCGAGATCGCCGGCGTCCTTGGCGTCGAACCCGAAGAACTTCCGTCCGTCAACGGCGCGGACCTGGAAGAGGCGGTCGAGACCGTCGAGGGCCGAATGCCGGAACTGATAGCCTTGTGGTCCCGCGGCCTCGACGGCCAGTTCGCCCTGCTGCAGGCCGAACAGCGACAGGGCATCTGGCAGAGCGGCTGGCGCTGGGGCTGGATGTATCTGCTCGGCCTCATGTGGACGGTTCGCCTACTCATCGTGCCGGTTACCGATGCGATCGCGGGCACCGATATCGGCTCGCGCATGGACATGGGCGTGATGATGACGCTGACGTCCTGGTTCGTCGCGCTCTACATGGGCGGCCACACGCTGAAGAACCTCGGAGCCCAGGGCGTCGAGGCCATCAAGGCGATGAAGGGCAAGTGATGACACAGGCCGTCTATCGCATCGACCTGAACGACTTTCATCCTGACGGCCGGCGGAAGTTTTTCATGTTCGAATGCTCCTGCCGATCGCTCGCCGAGCTCAACCAGCGCCTGCAGGAAGAAAAGGTCGTCTACGGGCAGCGGCTCTACACCAGGCGCGCGGATACGCCAGGCGAATTCGAGGTTACCGGGCGCGACGAAGTGATCGTCGGCCGCGAGGCGATCTGGCAGGTCTCCACGCCCCGGCACCGCTATTTCGAGGTGGAGGGATGAAGGCGAGCGAGTTCGACAAGGAACTGGCGGAGCTGCGCGTCGAACAGGAGCGCGATGCGGCGATCGGCCGGATCCGCGCTTCCCTCGACCGGCCCGGCGCCACCACATGCCGGCGATGCGGCGACCCGATCGACGAACGCCGGCGCCAGGCGCTGCCATCGGCCGTCACCTGCATCGACTGTGCGAGCGAGGGCAAATGATCGAGGACATCCGCAACTGGTCGGCGGCCATCGCTTCACTCCTTGCAATCATCAGCATCTTCTACACCTGGCTGACTGCGCGATCGAAGGCGAACGAGCACACCATCGGCAAGCACGAGCGCAAGCTCATCGAGCACGACCGCCGCATCCAGACGCTGGAAAGCGATGTGGGCCACCTGCCGCCAAAAGACGATGTGCATGAGCTGCGCATAGCGCTGGAACAGGTTCGGGGTGCGCTCGGGAGGCTTGAGGAAAGCCACCTTGGCGTTACCCGGGTCGTGAACCGGATCGAGATCTTCCTGCTCGACGGAGGGAAAGAACGTTGAAAGAGGGATATCGCGACTACCTGGAGCGGCATGGTCGCCTGGTGATCCTCGAGGCCATCGCCCGCGAGTTCAACGGTCACCTGCGCGAGGATCTGATCCAGAAGGCGCTCGACGTCTATCTGGTGTCGCGCTCCATCGAATGGGTGAGAACGCAGCTGCGCAAGCTGGAGGAAATCGGCGCGGTCAACCTGGAAGAGGATGGCGGCAAGCTGATCGCTGGCCTCGCCCAGGCCGGACGGGATCACCTGGAACGGCGCGCGCCGCTGGACGGCGTGGCATGGCCCGAGGACGGGAGATAGGTCAATGGTCGCTCCCGAGGCCGGCGGACGGCGTGAAGGTCGCGGACGGTTGTCGACCATGGAAATGCTGCCTGAAGAGGCGGACGCCGACCTTGCCTGGGTCAACCAGGAACTGCGGGACGGCAAGCGGCCGCAGGTCGCCATCCTGGCGGAGTTCAACGCCCGGCTGGCGGATCTCGGCATAGGCTCGATCTCCAAGGGAGCCTTCAGCCGCTATTCGGTCCGCAAGGCTCGGCAGTGGCGCGAATACGACGAGCGCTTGCGGCTGTCCACTGCGCTCGCCGAAGCGATGGGGCCTGACGGCGCCGACAAGATGACCGTCGCGATTTCCGAACGCATCAAGATGGCGGCCGACGAGCTGCTTTCCAGGGGCGATCTGTCGGCCAAGGAGATCAACGCGCTGGCGAGCGCCAACCGCGCCGCCATCACCGCGCAGCGGCACTCGGCCGAGCTGCGGCGATTGCTGCAAGCCGAATTCGACGAGCGGATGAAGAAGGCGGCCGAGGATGTGGCCGAAGTCGCCAGGAAGGCGGGCGTCTCGCAGGAGACCATGGCGGAGATCAACCGACGCCTGATGGGGGGGGCCTGATGGGGCGCGCGCGCATCATCCCCGCCAATCGCGGTGCGATCTTCCTGCCCTATCAGGCACGCTGGGTGCAGGACAATTCCCGGCTGAAGCTGATGGAGAAAGGTCGCCAGATCGGCCTTTCCTGGTCGACGGCCTATGCCACGGTTTCCCGCACCGCGCTCGCCGCCGCACGGCACGATCAATGGGTTTCCTCGCGCGACGACATCCAGGCGCGTCTATTCCTCGAGGACTGCAAGCTTTGGGCGGGCAATCTGGAACTCGCCGCGCGCGATCTCGGCGAACAGGCCGTCGACCCGGACGGCAAGACAAGCGCCTATGTGCTGCGATTTGCCAACGGCCGGCGCATCCATTCGATGAGCTCCAATCCGGATGCCCAGGCCGGCAAGCGCGGCGGCCGGGTGCTCGACGAATTCGCGCTGCATCCCGATCCGCGAAAGCTGTGGTCGATCGCCTATCCCGGCATCACCTGGGGCGGTTCGATGGAGGTGATTTCGACGCATCGCGGCTCGCACAACTTCTTCAACAGCCTGGTCAAGGAATACCGGGACGGCGGAAATCCAAAGAAGATCAGCCTGCACAGGGTGACGCTCGAGGACGCACTGAACGACGGCTTCCTGTGGAAGCTCCAGCAGTCGCTGCCGGAAGACGACGAACGCCAGGAGATGGACGAAGCCGCCTATTTCGACTGGGTGAAGAGCGGCGCGGCCGACGAGGAAAGTTTCCTTCAGGAGTACATGTGCCAGCCGGCCGACGACGATGCGGCCTTCCTGGAATATGACCTGATCGCGGCCTGCGAATACGCCGCCGATGCCGACTGGCGCAAGATCGAGGGCGGCGAGCTCTTCGCCGGCATCGATATCGGCCGCAAGCATGACCTGACGGTCATTTGGGTGCTGGAGCGCCTTGGCGACGTGCTCTATACGCGCCATGTCGAGGCGCTCAAGAACATGAGCAAGGCTGAGCAGGAGAAGGTGCTCTGGCCCTGGATCGAGCGTTGCGTTCGCACCGACATCGATGCGACCGGCCTTGGCATCGGCTGGTCCGATGACGCACAGAAGAAATTCGGTCCCTACAAGGTCGAGGCCGTGACCTTCACCGCGAAGGTCAAGGAAGCGCTCGCCTATCCGGTGCGCGGGCACATGGAAGACAGGCGGTTGCGCATTCCCTATTCGCCGCCGATCCGCGCAGACCTGAGGTCCGTGACCAAGCAGGTCACCTCGGCCGGCAACATCCGCTTTACGGCCGAGCGCACGCCGGACGGCCATGCTGACCATTTCTGGGCACTGGGGCTCGCCATAGAGGCCGCCGGCGGCGCGGCCGGCGGACAATGGCGCCCGCTTTTCGGCCAGATCGGCCAGGCGCAGGAAAGCCCGATCGACAAGGATTGGATCCCGGCATGAACTGGTTTTCAAAGGCTCTTCAATCGCTGCGCCATCCGCCCAGGCCGAGCCTGTGGCAGGGGCTCCTGAAAGGCACGCGCTACGATTATCGCAAGGCAGTCGGCGACGGACTGGACACGTCCGTGGTGACTGCGCCGGTCCAGTGGATCGGCCGCGCGCTGCCGGAGGCGCGGCTGACGGTGACAAGCCGCCGCGGCCGCCAGGTGACGGAGATCTCCGAGCACGGCGCCCTGCAACTGATCCGCAGGCCAAACGCTTATTACGGCGACATCGCGCTGTGGATGGCGACGGTCTTTTCCTTCTGCCTGGACGGCAACGCCTACTGGATCAAGCTTCGCAACGGTGCCGGGCGGCCCGGCGAGCTCTGGTATGTGCCGCATTGGACGATGGAGCCCTTCGGTTCGGATGACGGCGAGAAGTTCATTTCGCACTACCGATATACGCCCGGCGGGGGCCTGCAACCGATGCGGCTTGAGGCCGAGGAGGTCGTGCATTTCCGCCATGGCCTCAATCCGCGCAATCCGCGCAAAGGCCTGTCGCCGCTCGACGGCGCGATCCGCGAGATCTTCATGGACCTGGAGAGCTCGAATTTCGTGGCTTCGCTCCTGCGCAACATGGGCGTGCCAGGCGTGGTGATCTCGCCGAAGAGCGGCGGCGCGGTGGCGGTCGAGGATGTCGAGGCAACCAAGTCGTGGTTCCAGGAAGCGTTTGGCGGCGACCGGCGCGGCGGGCCGCTGGTCATGGGAGCGCCAACCGACGTCACGCCCTACGGCTTCAACCCTCAGCAAATGAACATGTCGGAGGCGCGCGACGTGGCGGAAGAACGGGTCTGCGCCTGCCTTGGCATTCCTCCCGCTATCGTGGGCTTCGGCGCCGGCCTGCAATCGACCAAGGTCGGGGCGACCATGACGGAGATGCGCAAGATCGCCTGGCACAACGGCGTCCTGCCGCTGGCACGAATGTTCTCCGACGAGATCGAACGCTCGCTGCTGCCGGATTTCGGCGAGACGCGCGGCCTGACGATGTGGTGGGACACATCGGAAGTGCTTGCCCTTCAGGATGACGAGGACAAGGAAACGGAGCGCTGGAACAAGCGGGTGCAAGGCGGCTGGGCCATGGTGGCGGAGGCGCGCGCGGCCGCTGGCCTGGAAGTCGACGATAGCCACCGCATCTATCTGCGGCCGTTCTCTTCGGTGGAGGTGCCGGCCGGCGCCCCGCCGCGCACCGTTGAAGACGAACCGAAGCGGATCAGACAAAAAGCCCTGGCTTCGCCGGCGGCGCAACGGGTCGGCCGGGCTTATCTGAGCATCCTGGCACGCCAGGAAGGGCCGCTCGCGGTAACCTTCGAAGGCCGGTTGAAGGCATTCTTCGAGCAATTCGCGAGGGAGGCTTCGTCGGCAGCGCTGCCATTTCTTGAGGAAGAGGACCTGGCGCCAAAGTCACGCGCGTCGAAGTCACGCGGGGCGGACGGGACCAAGGCCGACGAGCTGCTGATCGCGAGGATCCTGGAGGCGCTCGGCATCGGTGTGCATCAAACCACGTTCCGCGGCCTCTACGAGGCGTATTACCTGGAAGTGGCGCGCCAGGTGGCGGAGGCGGCGGAGCTCGCGGGGATAGGCGGCAGCCTGCCGGATCCGGTTGCCCGTTCGATCGTCGGCTTCGGCGGCCGCCGCGCCGGCCTGGTCGATCTGTCGGCCCAGACGCGCCAGGCGCTCTTCGATGCGCTCGCGGAAGGGCGGGCGCAGGGCGAAGGCGCGACGCAGCTAGCCGCTCGCATTGCCGATCACGTCGGCAGCGGTCCCTGGTCGAATGCCGACACGCGCGCCCGCACGATCGCCCGCACCGAAACCAAATATGCGCAGAACATTTCGACGATCGAGCGCGCCAGGGCCGCCGGCGTCGAGCGCTTCATCGTCTTTGACGGCCGCCTGGGGCCGGGCCGGTCCCTGCCAAGTCACATCGCCCGCAACGGATCGATCGTCACGGCGGCCCAGGCTGCGCAGATGGCGCAGGACGAACATCCGAACGGAACCCTGTCCTTTGCCCCCTATTTCGGGGACCAGGACGAAGAGGAGCAGGACACATGAAGATCGAGACCAAGGGCCTTACGGTCGAAAAGATGGACGGGGAAGGCCGTGGCCTCGCCCGTATCGCCACGCTGTCGGCGATCGATCATGACGGCGACACCTATCTGCCCGGCGCCTTCTCGTGGAAGGAAGGCGGGATCCAGTGGGTGCCGATCCTGCCGGCGCACGATCGGCGCGCCATGCCGCTCGGCAAGGCTCGGGTTTATGAGGAAAACAACGCGGCGCTCGCCGAGATCCATCTGAACCTCGGCTCGGATGCCGGTAGGGAATGGCACTCGACGCTGAAATTCGACCTGGAGAACGGCCAGGCCGTGCAGGAATGGTCCTACGGCTTCGGGGTGATCGACGCTCAATACGAAAGCCGCGACGGCGAGCGCGTCCGCGTGCTGAAGCGTCTCGACGTTCACGAGGTTTCGCCCGTGGTACGCGGCGCCGGCATCGATACCGCAACGCTTGGCCTTAAGTCGCGCGGATCCTTCGCCGTCCAGATCGAGAGCGTGCTGGCGGAGATCGACGACATCGTCGGGCGCGCCGGCGGCCTGAAGGCTCTCAGGGAGGCGGACGGCCGGGGTCTTTCCAAAGCGAGGATCGACCAGCTCGCCAACCTGAAAGGCAAGCTCGAGGAGCTCATCGCTTCAGGCGCTCCCGAAACCGATCCTGCCGAGCAGCTGGCGGTGAAGCATCTCACCGCCTCGGCCCGGCGCCGCCTTGGCCTGTGAGGGCGTGTTTGAAGCGCGAGGAGGAAATCGACAGAGAAGGCCGCTGAGAGGCGAAACGAGGCTGTTACGGGGCATTCGCCATTTTTCGACAAGACGCCTGCTCAGCGCCTTAAATGGAGCTCTAAATTCGAAATTACGGGGGTATTATCGTTTTGTTGCCCCCGGTTTTCGCAGGCTTGCTTCCGGGTGCTTTTGCAAGGGCCGAGACGTCGGGAGAAAATATGAGCGCCAACGTTCCGACCAAGCGTGAATACCACGGCGTAGTCGCTGAAATCAACAACGAGTGGCGATTGGTCAATCTTGGCGTCAGATGGGCGGTGCAACGGAACAACGGAGATGTGTCCAGACCATGGCGCACCGTCGCCGGGTCTCATCGCCGCGATGGCCTCGCCCATTTGGTGGAGCGCCTGACCGGCGCGACCGCCGAAAGTGTCTCAGGCCTTCACGCTCTGCCGGATCTGCATCCCGGCCATGTCGGCCGTCCCGCCGGAAAAAGAAGCGACGAGTACGGCGGTGTGGTTTGCCTGCTCGGTGCCGAGTGGCGCTTGATCGAAGAGCCAGGCGTCCCTCAGTGGACGTTGCAGCGCTGTTACAAGTCTGGTTGGCGTGACGTGAGCTATTCGCGCAGAAAAGACCAGATTGAACGCCGATTGCTTCAGGCTTGCGGATCAATTGATGAAGCTGCCATAAAAGCGTTGCGAGCGCTGCCCGATATCCATCCCGGCAATCGCCGAAAGTCGAACTGATAGCTCCTGAGCCTTCACCCGCGCGGCCGCGCGGATAGTCCGACCCTCCTCCTTTCTCCTAGTCTCGACCTCATGCAATGCCCCGCGCCGGCCGCGGGGCGGATTTGCAGCACGAGAGGCCGCGCGCGGGCGCGTCGGCGGACGTTCCACCGACAATGGAGGGGTCGAATGACCACCCTGAAAGAAGTCCGCGAAAAGCTCGCGGCAAAGCAGACCGAATTGCACAAGGTGTTCGAGGAGGCCGAGGTCACGACCGACAGCGGCCAGAAGAGCTACGACTTCAACAAGGTCACTTGCCTCGGCAAGGACGTGAAGGGCTCGATCGCCGTGGCCGAGAAGGTCAAGGCGATGGATGACGAGCTGAACGATCTCGCCTCGCAGGCCGAAAAGCTCGAAACGGCCGAAAAGGCGGCGAGCGCGCTTGCTGATCGCGAGAAGGTGCGCGGCCGCCTCCCCATTCCGGGTGCAAAGGACGAACAGGCCAGGAGCCGGGTCAAGAGCCTGGGCGAGCTCGTGGCGGCCGAGAAGGCCTATGCCGAGTGGGTGAAGCACGGCACGCCCAACGGCATCAACTTCTCCTACGAGGACTTGCTGCCGTCCGACATGCTGGCCAAGGGCGCCGTATTCGAGACCCTCGGCTCCAAGGCGCTTCTGGAGACCGGCGCAGGCTTCGCGCCCGAAAGCATCCGCCTTCCCGGGTTCGTCGAAGGCGCCACGCGCCCGCTGCAGCTCATCGACATCATCCCGATGTCGACCACGGGTCAGGCGGCGATCAAGTACATGGAGGAAACCACCCGCGCCCACGCCGCGGCCGAGAAGGCCGAGGGCGCGGCCTATGCGGAAAGCACCTTCGTATTCACGGAAAAGACGTCGCCGGTGGTCAAGATCACCGACAGCATTCCGGTGACCGACGAGCAGCTGGAAGACGTGCCCCTGATGCAGGGCTACATCAACTCGCGGCTGACCTTCGGCATCCGCCAGCGACTGGACGGCCAGGTGCTGGTCGGCGACGGCGCCGGCGCCAACCTGCGCGGCCTGAAGAACGTCGTCGGCATCCAGACCCAGGCCAAGGGCGCGGATCCGGTGCCGGACGCCTTCTACAAGGCAATGACGAAGGTCCGCGTCACCGGCCGGGCGATCCCGACCCATCACGTCATGCATCCGGAAGACTGGCAGGGCGTGCGCCTGCTGCGCACCGTCGACGGCGTCTATATCTGGGGCTCGCCCTCGGAGGCCGGGCCTGAGCGCCTCTGGGGCCTGCCGGTGGTGCAGCAGGATGCGGACGCAAAGGGCACCGGCTATGTCGGCTCCTTCCAGCCTGCCTGGATCAGCTTGTTCGAGCGCAAGGGCGTCGACATCCAGATCGGCTATGTCGGCACCCAGTTCAACGAGGGCAAGCGCACGGTGCGCGGCGACATGCGGGCGGCCTTCGTGGTGTTCCGCCCGGCCGCCTTCTGCTCGGTCACCGGCCTCTAAGCCACAACCCGCGGAGCGCCCGCCCGGAAGTCGAGAGTACCGGGCGGGCATTCGGCCGCAACAGGAGATCACCATGCCAACGATTTCCGGATTTTCGAGGCCCGTGGGCTGTGCCCTGATCCCCGGCGGGCCGGTGGGCGAGCATGAGGTGCCCGGCGCGCTCTCGCCTGGCGACACCCTGCTTTCCGTTGAACACATCACCGAGGGCACGCCGCCGACCCGGGTGGATCGCACCGCAGAATTCTCGATCACCGCTGGCAAGGCCGGCGTCATCGAAAACACCACCACCGACACCACGGGCGATTTTCTCCACGTCCTTTGGGCAAGGTCCGAGTAGGAGGGCGCCATGCAGGCGAAAGAACGTCTTTATCTGACCAAGGACAAATCGAAGCTCGTCGGCGAAGGCGATCTACGCGCCGCTTTCCTTTATGCCGCGCCTGGCGACGAGATCCCGGCCTCGGCCGTGGAGCGTTTCGGCCTTGTCGACGGCAGCCTGGCGAAGGGCGGGAAGAAGCAATCCGCCCCGGCCGAGGACAAGGAACGACGCGGCCAGGAAGACAAGGGCGAGAAAGGAGAAGATCTTTCGGTGATCAAGGGCATTGGCGCGGCGGCGCAAGCCGCGCTGAAAGCCGCCGGCATCGACAGCTTCTCCGCCCTCGCGGCGGTCGATCCTGCGTCGCCGCCCGTGGTCAAGGGCCTGTCGCCGCGTGCCGACTGGCAGAGCTGGGTAACCCAGGCACGCGAGCTGATGAAGCCGCCGACCGGCTGATCGAGGAATACCAGGGCGAAAGCAACCGAGGGCAGCGCGGTCACACTTGCCGGAGATGGGGTGCCGGCGTGACTGGTCGGGAGTTGCGAGTAGGCGGCGCCGGGCCGCGGTCCCCGGCTGCAACGTCTGACGGGGGACGTGACAGCCGGGAGAGACCGGCACCTCAACCAAAGACCTGCGGGGTGAGCGGACATGCCTCTGATCGACCGGGTGAAGGAACGAACCGGATCCGACCTTTCCGACGCAGAGCTTGCCGCAATGATCGATGCGATCACGGCGGAGATCGAGGCCCGCTTCGGCCCGGCCGGACCGATCACGATCGAGCTCGGAGATCCGGTCGATCCCAATTCCCGCTTCAGAAGGGTGTTGCGCCTGCCAAGGGCGATGGACAGCGCGCAGCCGGCGACGATCGTCGAACTCGATCCAGCCAATTCCGGCCTCGCGGGCAACGAGGTGGAGCTCGCCGCCGGGGACTACCGCGTCCTGCATGGCGGGAGGACACTGCAGCGGCTGAACGGCGGGCCGAACGGCCGCGACTACTGGGCGCCGCTGGTTCGTGCCACTTATACCCCGCTTGGGGACCAGGCCGCGCGCGAGGAGGTGACGATCAAGCTCATGCAGCTGGATCTCTCCTATCGCGGCGGGCTGAGAAGCGAACGGGCCGGCGACTATTCATTCACACTCGGTAGTGCCGACGTTACCGAGGAGCGCGAGAAGCTTCTGGCGAGCCTCGGCCGAGAGCGCATGGTGATGGCATGACCGACAAGGCGATCCTGGCCAAAATTCGCAAGTGTCTCGCATTGGCTCAAAGCGCCAATGAGAACGAGGCGGCAATAGCACTCTCCAAGGCGCGTGAGCTGATGGAAGCTCACGGCGTCACGGAAGCGAAACTGGCCATGTCCGAAGTCGAGGAAGCCAGCGCTCGCGGCAATCGTTCCCAGCGGCCGCCTCGCTGGGAGACTATCCTGTCAAACGCCGTTTGCCGCGCGCTTGCCGTCGAGTGCTTCTTAAACGCGGATGGCGATCGCACCTTTGTCGGCCGCGGCGCGGTACCGGAAATCGCTGCATACGCATTCGCAGTGCTGTTTCGCCGACTGAAGGGCGCACGAGCTGGCTATATCCGTTCGCATCTGAAGCGCTGCAAGCCCGGGCGCAAGCGGCTTCGCGCGGACATATATTGCGAAGCCTGGACTGCGGCCGTCTACGTGAAGATCTCCGCCCTGTTGCCGGAGCCGCAACCGGATGCCCTGGTCGCCCTTTACCTGGCTGAGCGGCACCCGAACCTGGTCCCGGTCAAGAGCCGTATCGCTCAACCTAAAGGAGGCGGCGTCGAAAGCGACTTTCTACGCGGTCGGCATGCGGGAAGTTCGGTCGAGCTGAATTCGGGTATCGGGAGCGGGATCGACCAGCCGCTGGCGCTCACATGATCGCCGGCCGCCTGACCATGCGAGCGATGGTGGAACGCAACGTGGCCGCGGGCAGCGATGCCTGGAACAATCCGGTCGCTCCCGAATTCCAGCCGCTTGCCGTCGTCAAGTGTTTCGTCTGGTCGAGGCTTTCCCAGGAGATCGTCGACGGCGACAAGACGGCGATGGTCGAGGACATGCGGGCAATGTTCCCGCTCGCCGCCGATGTCGACGAGAAGGACGAGATCTCGGCCGTCACCGATGCGCGCGGCAACGTCATCATTGCGGGCCGGCTGCGCATCGAAGGCCCGGTCCAGCGCAAGCACACCCATCTTGAAGCGGCGTTGAAGAGGATCCGCTGATGCAGATCT
>NZ_JACFXV010000052.1 GCF_014050225.1 Stappia albiluteola
ATTACTCGATGATCTGTGCGACGACGCCGGCACCGACGGTGCGGCCGCCTTCACGGATGGCGAAACGCAGGCCTTCTTCCATGGCGATCGGCACGATCAGCGTGACCGTCACGGACACGTTGTCGCCCGGCATCACCATCTCCGTGCCCTCGGCCAGTTCCACCACGCCCGTCACGTCGGTCGTGCGGAAGTAGAACTGAGGACGGTAGTTGGTGAAGAACGGCGTATGACGGCCACCCTCTTCCTTCGTCAGGATGTAGGCTTCCGCCTTGAACTTCGTATGCGGCGTCACCGAGCCCGGCTTGCACAGCACCTGGCCGCGCTCAACGTCCTCGCGGCCGATGCCGCGAAGCAGCGCGCCGATGTTGTCGCCCGCCTCGCCCTGGTCGAGCAGCTTGCGGAACATCTCAACGCCCGTCACCGTCGACTTCTGCGTGTCGCGGATACCCACGATTTCCACTTCCTCGCCGACCTTCACCACGCCGCGCTCGACGCGCCCCGTCACCACCGTACCGCGGCCGGAAATCGAGAACACGTCCTCGATCGGCATCAGGAACGGCAGGTCGCGCGGACGCTCAGGCGTCGGGATGTAGTCGTCAACCGCCTTCATCAGTTCGGCGATCTTCTGCGTGCCGATCGCCTCGTCACGGCCTTCCAGCGCCGCAAGCGCCGAGCCGGCAACGATCGGAATGTCGTCGCCCGGGAAGTCGTAGGACGACAGGAGCTCGCGCACCTCGACCTCGACCAGCTCCAGCAGCTCCGGATCGTCGACCTGGTCAACCTTGTTCATGAACACGACCAGCGCCGGCACGCCGACCTGGCGGGCAAGCAGGATGTGCTCGCGCGTCTGCGGCATCGGGCCGTCGGCCGCCGAAACAACCAGGATCGCGCCGTCCATCTGCGCCGCGCCCGTGATCATGTTCTTCACGTAGTCGGCGTGGCCCGGGCAGTCCACGTGGGCGTAGTGACGCGCTTCCGTCTCGTACTCCACATGCGCCGTCGAGATCGTGATGCCGCGAGCTCGCTCTTCCGGCGCCGAGTCGATCTGGTCATACGCCTTGAACTCGCCGTACTGCTTCGTGATCGCAGCCGTCAGCGTCGTCTTGCCATGGTCAACGTGACCAATCGTGCCAATGTTCACATGCGGCTTGTTGCGCGCAAATTTCTCTTTCGCCATCGGATTTCTCCGCTTCTATCCAATTCTGACTGAACGCTTTGCGGCGTCCGCTTAGGCGTATTTGGCCTGCACTTCATCCGCGACGGCCTGCGGCACCTGCTCGTAGTGGTCGAACACCATCGAGTACTGCGCGCGGCCCTGCGACATGGAACGCAGGTTGTTCACGTAGCCGAACATGTTGGCCAGCGGGACCATGGCGGTAATGACCGTCACGATGCCACGGTTCTCCGTTCCGGAGATCTGGCCGCGGCGGGAGTTCAGGTCGCCGATCACGTCGCCCATGTAGTCCTCGGGCGTCACGACTTCGACCTTCATGATCGGCTCAAGCAGCTTGGGAGCAGCCTTTGCGATCGCCTCGCGGAAACCGGCACGGGCCGCGATCTCGAACGCCAGCACGCTGGAGTCCACGTCGTGGTAGGCACCGTCGATAAGCGCAGCCTTGATGTCGACCATCGGGAAGCCGGCGAGCGGACCCGAGCTCATGACGCTCTCGATGCCCTTGTTGACGCCGGGGATGTACTCCTTCGGCACCGCGCCGCCGACGATCTTGCTCTCGAAGGCATAGCCGGCGCCGACTTCGTTCGGCTCGATCACCAGCTTCACGCGGGCAAACTGGCCCGTGCCGCCGGTCTGCTTCTTGTGGGTGTAGTCCACCTCGGCAGTCTTGGTGATCGTCTCGCGGTAGGCAACCTGCGGCGCGCCGATATTCGCCTCGACCTTGAACTCGCGACGCATGCGGTCGACGATGATGTCGAGGTGAAGCTCGCCCATGCCGGCGATGATCGTCTGGCCCGATTCCTCGTCGGTCTTGACGCGGAACGACGGATCCTCGGAAGCCAGGCGGTTGAGCGCGAGGCCCATCTTTTCCTGGTCGGCCTTGGTCTTGGGCTCCACCGCGATCTCGATGACCGGATCCGGGAATTCCATGCGCTCGAGGATGACCGGCTTGGCGGCATCGCAAAGCGTATCGCCCGTGGTGGTATCCTTCAGGCCGGCAATAGCGACGATGTCGCCCGCATAGGCCACATCGATGTCCTCACGCGCATTGGCGTGCATCTGCATCATGCGGCCGACGCGCTCTTTCTTCTCCTTGACGGTGTTGAGCAGGGTGACACCCTTGTTCAGCACGCCGGAGTAGATGCGGCAGAAGGTCAGCGAACCGACGAACGGGTCGTTGGCGATCTTGAAGGCGAGAAGCGAAAGCGGCTGCTCGTCGCCGGACTTGCGGACGGTCTCGGCTTCGGTCTTCGGGTCGATACCGCGGATGTCCGGCACTTCGACCGGGCTCGGCAGGAAGTCGACGACGCCGTCCAGAAGCGGCTGAACGCCCTTGTTCTTGAAAGCCGAGCCGCAGAAGATCGGCACGAACAGGCTTTCGATCGTGCCCTTGCGGATCAGCGCCTTCAGGCCGTCGACGTCGGGCTCGACACCCTCGAGATAGGCTTCGAGAGCCGCTTCGTCGGCCTCGACCGCCGTCTCGATCATCTTGTCGCGGAATTCCTGCGCCCTGTCGGCGAGGTCGGCCGGGATCTCGACTTCATCCCACTGAGCGCCCAGGCTCTCGTCGCGCCAGATCAGCGCCTTCATGGAGATGAGATCGACAACGCCCTTGAATTCGCTTTCGGCACCGACCGGCAGCTGAAGAACGAGAGGACGCGCACCCAGACGGGATTCGACCATTTCCACGCAGCGGTAGAAATCGGCGCCGAGCTTGTCCATCTTGTTGACGAAGATCATGCGCGGCACGTGGTACTTGTCCGCCTGGCGCCACACGGTCTCGGTCTGCGGCTCGACGCCGGCATTGGCGTCAAGCAGGGCGACCGCGCCGTCGAGCACGCGCAGGGAACGCTCCACCTCGATGGTGAAGTCGACGTGGCCCGGGGTGTCGATGATGTTGAGGCGCTTCTCTTTCCAGAAAGCGGTCGTCGCGGCGGAAGTGATCGTGATGCCGCGCTCCTGCTCCTGCTCCATCCAGTCCATGGTGGCAGCGCCGTCATGAACTTCGCCAATCTTGTGGCTCTTGCCGGTGTAATAGAGGATCCGCTCGGTCGTCGTCGTCTTGCCCGCATCGATGTGGGCCATGATGCCGAAGTTGCGGTAGTCCTCGATTTTGTGGGTGCGCGACATAACGTCAGCCTCTTCGAGTACTTTTACCAGCGGTAATGCGAGAACGCGCGGTTCGCATCGGCCATGCGATGCGTGTCTTCACGCTTCTTCACCGCGGTGCCACGGTTGTTGGCCGCATCCAGCAGTTCGCCGGACAGACGGTCGACCATGGTGGTTTCGTTGCGGTTGCGGGCGGCAGAAATCAGCCAACGGATCGCCAGGGCCTGGCGGCGCTCGGAGCGCACCTCGACCGGCACCTGGTAGGTGGCGCCACCGACGCGACGGGAACGAACCTCAACCTGCGGCATCACGTTGTCGAGCGCCGCATGGAACACGTCGAGCGGGTTCTGCTTGGTCTTGCCCTCGATCACATCGAAAGCGCCGTAAACGATGCTTTCGGCGACGGACTTCTTTCCGTCGTACATGATCGAGTTCATGAACTTGGTGATAACAACGTCCCCGAACTTCGGGTCCGGAATGATTTCTCGCTTTTCAGCGCGATGACGACGCGACATCTTGAGCGCTCCTTACTTCGGCCGCTTGGCGCCGTACTTCGAACGGCGCTGCTTACGATCCTTCACGCCCTGCGTGTCGAGCACGCCGCGGATGATGTGATAGCGCACGCCCGGAAGGTCCTTCACGCGGCCGCCGCGGATCATCACAACCGAGTGCTCCTGGAGGTTATGCCCCTCACCCGGGATGTAACCGATCACTTCATAGCCGTTGGTCAGGCGGATCTTCGCAACCTTACGAAGAGCCGAGTTCGGCTTCTTCGGCGTCGTCGTATAGACGCGCGTGCAAACGCCACGCTTCTGCGGGCAGGCCTCCATGGCCGGAACCTTGTTCCGCTTCGGCGGATCCTTCCGCGGCTTGCGGATCAGCTGGTTGATGGTCGGCATTCTTTGCCCTTCACCTTGGTTCGTCTCACCGGCCGCAGCACCTTCCGAACATACGGAATCGCGCCTCAATCCACGTCGATCACGTGGAAGGCGCTGCGAAAACCAGAGGATCACCGGCCCGGCCGGCGATCATGAAATCGACATTTATTCGCCTATAGACCCGGCAGCGTCTAAGCACTTTGGTTCCGACACGAGCGGTCTCGGAACAGGTCAGCGATTACCGCCTGCCTTCGGGATGCGCGGAACCTATCCATCGCCCCTGTTCCCGTCAAGGGAAAGTTCGAAAATTCTTTGCTTCCCGCGCCTTTTCGGCTCCCGATCGGGGATGAAAGAGGTCCGGCCGGCGGCATCGCGCAAGATTCCGAAAGTTTCCGGCAGCGGGAGCGACGAAAATTATCTGCGCCGCGATCCGTCCGGATATGAAGACCAGGTTAACGGGCGCAGAACAATCATCGCTATTTCGCCGGGCGATTCCCCGGCCGGACCGACTGGGGAATCGGCGGGTGATTCCAGTCCGCTCAATCGCGGAAGGCGATAACGGCGACATTCCCCTCCAGTGCGTCGGCATATGCGGACTGGTAGGTCGGATCGTCAGGCTCCTCGGTCAGCACGCCGATCTGGTCGAGCTCCGCCTCGACATATCCTTCCTCCGAAAGCGTCTGGAGGGAGATGCGGACGGCGCTGTCGTCATCGGCGGCCTGCAGGATGATATTGACCGGTATGGCGGCATCCTTGCCTCCGCCCGGCTGTTCCCAGACGCGCCCGACAAGAATGAAGATCGTCGGCTCGTCCGCCGGCCCGCTATCGAATTCCGTCATCGTTCTTCTCCTGGATTCTGGACTGCTCTTGGAGGGTGGCTGCCGGTGCAGCCCTCGCTTCGTTTCGGCATTCTTCAAGCAAAAAGGGCCGCTCGACGGCGGCCCTCTTCCGGTTTCATGCATTACCCGTCGACTGACCGGGCTGCGCCTAGCGCATATCCCGCCTAATCTGAATCGGATTTGGCGACAAGGATATGCTCAAAGCATTGATCCTGGAGCGATTTCTTGATCCACGAAAGCGCTCCAGCGCCAGGCCATCAACCGTGCGAACCGCTCATGTCCTCAAGCATCGCATCCGCCTCATCCACATTGGAAGAGGCACGGCGCGCCTCGAGGATGAGCTCGTCGCGACGCTGGGCGACCTGGCGGATACGGTTCATCATGCCGCCCGTCCCGGCCGGGATCAGGCGGCCGACGATGACGTTTTCCTTCAGGCCGACCAGCGGGTCGATCTTGCCGTTGACCGCCGCTTCCGTGAGCACGCGTGTCGTCTCCTGGAACGACGCGGCCGAGAAGAAGGAGCGCGTCTGCAGCGAGGCCTTCGTGATGCCGAGCAGCACCGGCACGGCCTGTGCCGGCGTGCGGGCGTTGTCGATCGTCTTCTCGTTGATGGCGTCGAACTCGATCTTGTCGATCTGCTCGCCCGAGAAGAGCTCCGTTTCGCCCGGATCGGTCACTTCGACCTTCTGCAGCATCTGGCGAACGATCACCTCGATGTGCTTGTCGTTGATGACCACGCCCTGCAGTCGGTAGACTTCCTGGATCTCGTTGACGAGGTAAGCCGCCAGCGCTTCCACGCCCTTGACCGCCAGGATGTCGTGCGGCGCCGGGTTGCCGTCGAGGATGTACTCGCCCTTTTCGATGACGTCGCCTTCCTGCAGATGGAAGTGCTTGCCCTTCGGGATGAGATACTCGATCGGCTCGAGGCTCGTGTCGTGCGGCTCGATGATGATCCGGCGCTTGTTCTTGTAGTCGCGGCCGAAGCGGATCGTGCCGTCGATCTCGGCGATGATGGCATGATCCTTCGGGCGGCGAGCCTCGAAGAGTTCAGCCACCCTCGGCAGACCGCCGGTGATGTCCTTGGTCTTGGCGCTTTCGAGCGGAATACGTGCAAGCACGTCGCCCGCCTTCACCTCTTCGCCCGGCTGGACGGACAGGATCGCATCGACCGAAAGCAGCGTACGGGCGTCGCCGCCACGCGGCAGCTTGACGATCTCGCCGCTCTTGTTCTTGACGACGATTGCCGGCTTCAGGTCCTGGCCGCGCTGCGACGTACGCCAGTCGATAACGACGCGCTTGGTGATACCCGTCGCCTCGTCCGTCGTCTCCTGCACGGAGGCGCCATCCACGAGATCCTCGGTGTCCGCCACGCCGTCCACCTCGGTGAGGATCGGGCGGGTGTAGGGATCCCATTCGGCCACGCGCTGGCCGCGCTTCATCGTGTCGCCCTCGTCCACGTGGACGCGGGCACCATACGGAATACGATGGACGGCGCGCTCGTGACCTTCGGCGTCGACGATCACGATGGCCATGTTGCGGGCCATGGCGATCATGTTGCCGTCGGAGTCGCGAACCATGTTGCGGTTGCGAACCTTCACCGTGCCTTCGAAGTTGGATTCCACGAAGGAGCTGTCGACCACCTGCGCCGTGCCGCCGATGTGGAACGTGCGCATGGTGAGCTGGGTGCCCGGCTCGCCGATCGACTGGGCGGCGATGACGCCGACCGCCTCGCCGATATTGACCGGGGTACCGCGCGCCAGATCGCGACCGTAGCAGGTGCCGCAGACGCCCGTCTGGGTCTGGCAGGTCAGCACCGAGCGGATCTTGATCGCCTGGATCTTGGCCGCCTCGATGACCTCGACATCCTTCTCCTCGATCATGCGGCCGCGCGGCACGATGATCTCGCCCGTCTGCGGATGGACGACATCCTCCGCGGCCGTTCTTCCCAGAACGCGCATGCCGAGCGTCGCGATGACGTTGCCGGCGTCGATGATCGGCTGGACGGTGATGCCGCCTTCCGAACCGCAATCCACTTCGAGGATGATGGAATCCTGCGCGACATCGACCAGACGACGGGTGAGATAACCCGAGTTCGCCGTCTTGAGCGCGGTGTCGGCCAGGCCCTTGCGGGCACCGTGTGTCGAGTTGAAGTACTCAAGCACCGACAGGCCTTCCTTGAAGTTCGAGATGATCGGGTTCTCGATGATCTCGCCCGACGGCTTGGCCATCAGGCCGCGCATGCCGGCAAGCTGCTTCATCTGGGCCGGCGAACCGCGGGCGCCGGAATGCGACATCATATAGACCGAGTTGATCGGCTTCTGACGTCCCGTCTCCTCGTCCTTCTGGACGGCCGAGATGCGCTTCATCATCTCGTCGGCGACACGGTCGGTGCACTTGGCCCAGGCGTCGACGACCTTGTTGTACTTCTCGCCCTGGGTGATCAGGCCGTCATTGTACTGCTGCTCGTATTCCTTGACCATTTCGGCGGTCTCGGAGACCAGGCCCGTCTTGGTATCCGGAATCACCATGTCGTCCTTGCCGAACGAAATGCCGGCGCGGCAGGCATGCGTGAAGCCGAGGCCCATGATGCGGTCGCAGAAGATGACCGTCTCCTTCTGGCCGCAGGCGCGGTAGACGGTGTCGATCATCTTGGAGATGTCCTTCTTCGTCATCAGCCTGTTGCAGGCGTCGAAGGGGACTTCGTGGTGCTTCGGCAGGAGCTCGCCGATGATCATGCGGCCCGGGGTCGTCTCGTAGATATTGGACGTCGGGTTGCCCTCGGCATCCACCGAGCGGAAACGGCCGCGGATCTTGGTGTGCAGCGTGATCGCCTTGGTCTCCAGCGCATGGTGCAATTCGCCCATGTTACCGAAAGCCATGCCCTCGCCGGGCTCGCCGTCCGCCATGATGGAAAGGTAGTAGAGGCCGAGGACGATATCCTGGCTCGGCACGATGATCGGGCCGCCGTTCGCCGGGTGCAGGATGTTGTTCGTCGACATCATCAGCGTGCGCGCTTCAAGCTGGGCTTCCAGCGACAGCGGCACGTGTACCGCCATCTGGTCGCCGTCGAAGTCGGCGTTGAAGGCCGAGCAGACGAGCGGGTGCAACTGGATGGCCTTGCCCTCGATCAGCGTCGGCTCGAAGGCCTGGATGCCGAGGCGGTGCAGCGTCGGTGCGCGGTTCAGCAGCACCGGATGCTCGCGGATCACCTCGTCGAGGATATCCCAGACCTCCGGACGCTCCTTCTCCACCAGCTTCTTCGCCTGCTTGACGGTCGAGGAGAAGCCCTTGGCGTCGAGGCGCGAATAGATGAACGGCTTGAACAGTTCCAGCGCCATCTTCTTCGGCAGGCCGCACTGATGCAGCTTCAGTTCCGGGCCCACGGTGATAACCGAACGGCCGGAATAGTCGACGCGCTTGCCGAGCAGGTTCTGGCGGAAGCGGCCCTGCTTGCCCTTCAGCATGTCGGAAAGCGACTTCAGCGGACGCTTGTTGGCGCCCGTGATGACGCGGCCGCGGCGGCCGTTGTCGAACAGCGCGTCGACGGCTTCCTGCAGCATGCGCTTTTCGTTGCGGATGATGATGTCCGGCGCACGCAGCTCGATCAGCCGCTTCAGGCGGTTGTTGCGGTTGATCACGCGGCGATAGAGATCGTTCAGATCCGAAGTCGCGAAGCGGCCGCCGTCCAGCGGCACCAGCGGACGCAGATCCGGCGGGATCACCGGAACGACCGTCAGGATCATCCATTCCGGACGGTTGCCGGAATCGAGGAAGGCCTCGACGATCTTCAGCCGCTTGGCAAGCTTCTTCGGCTTCAGTTCCGTCGTAGCCTCGATGATCTCCTGGCGGATCTGATCGCGCTCCTTCTCGAGGTCGAGCGCCATCAGCATCTCGCGGATCGCTTCCGCGCCGATCATCGCCGTGAAGGCATCCTCGCCGTATTCGTCCTGGGCGCGGATATAGTCTTCTTCCGACAGGAGCTGGTTCTGCTTCAGCGGCGTCAGGCCCGGCTCGAGAACCACGTAGTTCTCGAAATAGAGAACCCGCTCAAGATCCTTGAGCGTCATGTCGAGCAGCAGGCCGATGCGGGACGGCAGCGACTTCAGGAACCAGATATGGGCGACGGGGGCCGCGAGCTCGATATGGCCCATGCGGTCGCGGCGCACGCGCGACAGCGTCACTTCCACGCCGCACTTCTCGCAGATGACGCCCTTGTACTTCATGCGCTTGTACTTGCCGCACAAGCACTCATAGTCCTTGATCGGGCCGAAGATACGAGCGCAGAACAAACCGTCGCGTTCCGGCTTGAACGTGCGGTAGTTGATCGTCTCCGGCTTCTTGATCTCGCCGTAGGACCAGGACAGGATCTTTTCCGGGCTGGCGATCGAGATCTTGATATGATCGAAGGTCTGCGCAGGAGCCTGTTGATTGAACAGGTTCATGACCTCATGATTCATGGGTTCTCTCCTTCAATGCGCGGACGGGGAGCGACGATTTCGTCGCGCTCCCCTTTGACCGGCATGCAGCATCTTTGGTCGCGGCGAACAGGCGGGTGAAAATCACTCCGCCGCATCCGCCGTCGGAAGGTCCTGTCCGATAGCCGGCTGGCTGTCGGTGTTCTGCAGTTCGACGTTGAGGCCGAGCGACCGCATTTCCTTGACGAGCACGTTGAAGCTCTCCGGAATGCCCGCCTCGAAGGTGTCGTCGCCGCGCACGATGGCCTCGTAGACCTTCGTGCGGCCCGCCACGTCGTCCGACTTGACGGTCAGCATTTCCTGCAGGGTGTACGCGGCGCCGTAAGCCTCGAGCGCCCACACCTCCATTTCGCCGAAGCGCTGGCCGCCGAACTGCGCCTTGCCGCCGAGCGGCTGCTGGGTGACCAGCGAGTACGGGCCGATCGAACGGGCGTGGATCTTGTCGTCCACAAGGTGATGCAGCTTCAGCATGTAGATGTAGCCGACAGTCACGTTGCGGTCGAAGGTCTCGCCGGTCCGGCCGTCGTACAGCGTCGACTGACCCGAGGCGTTGAGCCCGGCAAGTTCCAGCATGTCGACGATGTCCGGCTCGCGCGCGCCATCGAAGACCGGCGTGGCGATCGGCACACCCGTCTTGAGCTGATCGGCAAGGCGGACGATGGACTCATCGTCATAATCCTTGACCGGCTCGCCCTTCAGGTTGTCGCCGAAGACCTCGATGATCTTGCCCTTCAGCTCGTTGATCTCGCCGTTCCTGCGATACTGGTCGTAGAGCTCGCCGATACGCCTGCCCATGCCGGCGCAGGCCCAGCCCAGATGGGTTTCCAGGATCTGGCCGACGTTCATGCGGCTCGGCACGCCGAGCGGATTGAGCACGATATCGACATGGGTGCCGTCGCCAAGGAACGGCATGTCCTCGATCGGGTTGATCTTGGACACCACGCCCTTGTTGCCGTGACGGCCGGCCATCTTGTCGCCCGGCTGGATCTTACGCTTCACCGCGACGAAGACCTTGACCATCTTCATCACGCCCGGCGGCAGTTCGTCACCGCGCTGCAGCTTCTCCACCTTGTCGATGAAGCGCTGCTCGAGACGCTTGCGGCTTTCGTCATACTGCCCGCGCAGCGCCTCGACTTCGCTCATCAGGCGCTCGTCGTCGACGGCAAACTGCCACCACTGCGACCGCGGGTACTCGTTGAGAACGTCGCCGTTGACTTCGCTCTCCTTCTTGAACCCCTTCGGGCCGGCGACCGCGGTCTTGCCGAGAAGCATTTCCGCAAGGCGGCCATAGACGTTGCGGTCGAGGATCGCCTGCTCGTCGTCGCGGTCCTTGGCGAGACGCTCGATTTCCTCGCGCTCGATCGCCATGGCGCGCTCGTCCTTCTCCACGCCGTGGCGGTTGAAGACGCGCACTTCCACGATCGTGCCGGTGACGCCGGGCGGCAGGCGGAGCGAGGTGTCGCGAACGTCGGACGCCTTCTCGCCGAAGATGGCGCGCAGGAGCTTTTCTTCCGGCGTCATCGGGCTTTCGCCCTTCGGCGTGATCTTGCCGACGAGGATATCGCCCGGCTTCACTTCCGCGCCGATATAGACGATGCCCGCCTCGTCGAGGTTCTTCAGCGCCTCTTCCGAAACGTTCGGAATGTCGCGCGTGATTTCCTCCGGCCCGAGCTTCGTATCGCGGGCCATCACCTCGAATTCCTCAAGGTGGATCGAGGTGAAGACGTCGTCGCGCACGATCCGCTCGGACAGCAGGATCGAGTCCTCGAAGTTGTAGCCGTTCCAGGGCATGAAGGCGACGAGCACGTTGCGGCCAAGCGCAAGATCGCCCAGGTCCGTGGACGGACCGTCGGCGATGATGTCGCCCTTGTTCACGATGTCGCCCACGCGAACCAGCGGACGCTGGTTGATGCAGGTGTTCTGGTTCGAACGCTGGAACTTCTGCAGGCGGTAGATATCGACGCCCGACTTGGACGGATCGAGATCTTCCGTGGCGCGGACCACGATACGGGTGGCGTCGACCTGGTCGACCACACCCGCGCGGCGCGCACCGATGGCGGCACCGGAATCCCGCGCCACGATCGGTTCCATGCCGGTGCCGACGAACGGCGCCTCGGCGCGGACGAGCGGCACGGCCTGGCGCTGCATGTTCGAGCCCATGAGCGCGCGGTTGGCGTCGTCGTTCTCAAGGAAGGGGATGAGAGCGGCGGCAACCGACACGAGCTGCTTCGGCGACACGTCCATGAAGTCGACGCGATCCGGAGAGATCAGCTCGTTTTCACCCGCGAAACGGCAGGTGATCAGTTCGGACACGAAACGCCCGTCGTCGTCGATCTCGGCATTGGCCTGGGCGACGCGGTACTTCGCCTCTTCCATGGCGGAGAGGTAGACCACCTCGTTGGTGACGCGGCCGTCCTTCACCTTCCGGTACGGGCTTTCGATGAAGCCGTACTTGTTGACGCGCGCGAATGTGGCCAGCGAGTTGATCAGGCCGATATTCGGGCCTTCCGGCGTCTCGATCGGGCAGATACGGCCGTAATGCGTCGGATGCACGTCGCGCACCTCGAAGCCGGCGCGCTCGCGCGTCAGGCCGCCGGGCCCGAGCGCCGAAAGACGACGCTTGTGCGTGACTTCCGACAGCGGGTTCGTCTGATCCATGAACTGCGACAGCTGCGAGGATCCGAAGAACTCGCGCACCGCCGCCGCCGCCGGCTTGGCGTTGATCAGGTCCTGCGGCATGACCGTGTCGATCTCGACGGAGGACATGCGCTCCTTGATCGCGCGCTCCATGCGCAGAAGGCCGAGGCGGTACTGATTTTCCATCAGTTCGCCGACCGAGCGCACGCGACGATTGCCGAGATTGTCGATGTCGTCGATCTCGCCCTTGCCGTCGCGCAGTTCCACGAGCAGCTTGATGACCGCCAGGATGTCGTCCTTGCGCAGCGTGCGGACCGTGTCCTCGCATTCCAGGTCGAGGCGCATGTTCATCTTCACGCGGCCGACCGCCGACAGGTCGTAGCGTTCCGCATCGAAGAACAGCGATTCGAACATCGCCTCGGCCGTATCGACCGTGGGCGGCTCGCCCGGGCGCATCACCCGGTAGATGTCGAACAGCGCATCCTCGCGGGCTTCGTTCTTGTCGACCGCCAGCGTGTTGCGGATATAGGCGCCCGTATTGACGTGGTCGATATCGAGCACCGGAATCTCGTCGAAGCCACGCTCGGTCAGTTCGGCCAGCACCTTCTCGGTGATCTCGTCGCCCGCCTCGACATAGATCTCGCCGCTGGCGTGATCGACGATGTCCTCGGCGATGTACTGGCCGTGCAGATCCTCGTTCAGCACCTTGAGGGCGGTCACGCCCTTCTCGGTCAGCTGCTTGATCGTCCGCGCGGTGATCTTGCGCCCGGCCTCGACCACAACCTCGCCGCTGTCGGCGTCGATCAGGTCGTAGCCTGCCTTCGTGCCCTTCAGGCGGGCGCCGTCGAACGGCATCCGCCAGCTTGAGCCATCAAGCCGCGAATACTCGATGCGGTTGTAGAACGTGTTGAGGATCTGTTCGGAATCCAGGCCAAGCGCCATCAGCAGCGAGGTGACCGGGATCTTGCGCCGCCGATCGATGCGGGCATAGACGATGTCCTTGGCGTCGAATTCGATATCGAGCCAGGATCCGCGATACGGAATGATGCGGGCGGCGAAAAGCAGCTTGCCCGACGAATGGGTCTTGCCCTTGTCGTGATCGAAGAACACGCCGGGCGAGCGGTGCATCTGGGAGACGATGACGCGCTCGGTGCCGTTGACGACGAAGGTGCCGTTGTCCGTCATGAGCGGCATGTCGCCCATGTAGACGTCCTGCTCCTTGATGTCCTTCACCGACTTGGCGCCGGTATCCTCGTCGACATCGAACACGATCAGGCGCAGCTTGACCTTCAGGGGGGCGGCGAAATTCATGCCCCGCTGGCGGCATTCCTCAACGTCGTATTTCGGCGTCTCGAAGTCGTAGCGGACGAATTCCAGCAGCGACGTACCGGCGAAATCCGAAATCGGGAACACGGAGCGGAAAACCGCCTCCAGCCCCTCGTCCGGACGCCCGCCCTCGGGTTCATCAACCTGCAGGAACTGATCATATGAGGCCTTCTGGACCTCGATGAGGTTGGGCATCGCCGCGACTTCGCGGATGGATCCGTAGTACTTGCGGACCCTCTTGCGACCGTTGAACGTGTGCGCCATTGTCGCTCCTCGTATCGATCAGGTGACGGCTCTCCGAAAAGCCGGTCCGGTCAATCGGCCGGTTCGTCGCGACCTACCCTCACCGCCAGGGCATTTGCGACCGGGCCGGGAAGACCCTTCGGAGAACCGTCCCCCATTTGGGACGTATGCCCCGGATCGGGAAATCCCGCCGGGGTCCAGTAGGTTGCGGCCCCGGCGATCGCCGGAGCCGCATGGGCGGAAAGCCCTATTACTTGAGCTCGACCTTGGCGCCAGCTTCTTCCAGCTTCGCCTTGATCTGAGCCGCTTCGTCCTTGCCGACGCCTTCCTTGACCGGCTTCGGAGCGCCCTCGACCAGGTCCTTGGCTTCCTTGAGGCCAAGACCAGTGATCGCACGGACTTCCTTGATGACGTTGATCTTCTTGTCGCCTGCGGAGGCGAGGATCACGTCGAACTCGGTCTTCTCTTCAACAGCAGCGGCATCGCCACCACCGGCAGCCACAGCCGCAACGGCGACCGGAGCAGCCGCGGAGACGCCCCACTTCTCTTCGAGCATCTTGGACAGCTCAGCAGCCTCGAGGACCGTGAGCGCGGACAGTTCATCAACAAGCTTAGCGAGATCAGCCATTTCTCTCGTACCTTCTGGTTCGAACCATAGTTGGTTTCGACAGTGTTTCGTTTTTCCGCCTTATGCGGCTTCGTCCTTCTTGGCATACGCGCCGAAGACGCGGGCAAGCTGCCCGGCCGGAGCGTTGACAACCTGAGCGATGCGGGTGGCGGGCGTCTGGATCATGCCCACCAGCTTTGCCCTGAGCTCGTCGAGCGACGGCAGGGTTGCGAGCGCCTTGACGCCCTCCGCATTCAGGTTCTGCCGACCCAGGGCGCCGCCAAGGATGACAAGCTTGTCATTGGCCTTGGCGAATTCCACGGCAACCTTCGGAGCTGCAACCGGATCGTCCGAGAAGACGAGTACGGTCGGGCCCTTGAAAAGGTCGGCCATGTGATCAAGGTCGGTGCCTTGAAGGGCAAGCTTGACAAGGCGGTTCTTCGCGACCTTGACGGTCCCGCCGGCATCGCGCACACGCGACCGGAGGGCCGTCATCTGCGCAACCGAAAGGCCCGCATAGTGCGCCACGACGACAACGCCGGTGTTCGCGAACACCTCGTTGAGCGACGCAACGAACTCGCGCTTTTCCGCTCTTTCCACTTGCCTTCTCCAATTTGACGGCGAAGATCGCCGTCGATTTGTCTTTGCCGCGAGCGGTTCCGGAGAACCAGCCTGCGACGCCGAGGTTCCTGCCCCCTCGTCCGCTTTTCGCGGCAAGGACAAACGGTTCGAACCATCCTTGCCAGCCCTGGAGCTGGAAAATCCGGTTCCGACCCGTCTATGCAGGCCCGCTTGATGGGCTTAAGCCCCGCCTCCCCCTGAGGATCGGCGGAACACCTGCAGTCTCGGACAGGGCAGCCCGTTCATGCGAACGGACCGATCCGCCCGGCCGAAGGAGCCGGGCGGAATTCTTCTGGCCGCTTACGCGGTGACCGAAGCCAGGTCGATCTTGAGGCCGGGGCCCATCGTCGAGGACAGGGCCAGGCGCTTCAGATAGGTACCCTTGGCACCGGCCGGCTTGGCCTTGACGACCGCATCGACCAGGGCCTTCAGGTTCTCGCCGAGCTGGGCCTCGCTGAAGGAGACCTTGCCGACGCCGGCATGCACGATACCGGCCTTCTCGACGCGGAACTGCACCGCGCCGCCCTTGGCGTCCTTCACGGCGGCCGCGACATCCGGGGTAACCGTGCCAACCTTCGGGTTCGGCATCAGGCCGCGCGGGCCGAGCACCTTGCCGAGACGGCCGACGAGCGGCATCATGTCCGGCGTGGCGATGCAGCGATCGAAATCGATCTTGCCCGACTGGACTTCGTTCACCAGCTCTTCCGCGCCGACGAGGTCCGCACCTGCCGCCTTGGCTTCCTCGGCCTTGTCGCCGCGGGCGAACACGGCAACGCGCACGCTCTTGCCGGTGCCGTTCGGCAGCACGCAGACGCCACGCACCATCTGATCGGCGTGACGCGGGTCGACGCCGAGGTTGATGGCGACTTCGACCGTTTCGTCGAACTTCGCCGTGGCGCGCGCCTTGATGAGGCTCAGCGCCTCGTCCAGCGTGTAGAGCTTCGCGCGATCGATGCCCTCGCGGGCGGAGGCAATACGCTTTCCGACTTTAGCCATCGTCTTACTCCACCACCTCGAGGCCCATCGAACGAGCCGAGCCTTCGACCATGCGCATGGCGGCTTCGACGTCGGTGGCGTTCAGATCCTTCATCTTGGCGACCGCGATCTCGCGGACCTGCGACCTTGTCACCCGGCCGACCGTGCCGCGGCCCGGCGTCTTTGAGCCGGACTTCAGGCCCGAGGCCTTCTTGAGGAAAAAGCTCACCGGAGCCGTCTTCACTTCGAAGGTGAAGGACTTGTCGGAATAATAGGTAATGACGGTCGGGCACGGAGCGCCCTTCTCGGCATCCTGGGTCTGCGCGTTGAACGCCTTGCAGAACTCCATGATGTTGAGGCCGCGCTGACCGAGCGCGGGACCGATCGGGGGCGACGGCGTGGCGGAGCCGGCCGGCACCTGCAGCTTTATGTAGCCTGCGATTTTCTTCGCCATTCATGTCTCCTTGATGGCAACGCCGGAACGTTCCGGCTTCCAGGGAGTGGGTGGTCCGGCATTGACGACATCCGGCGATCCGATGCCAGCCTGCCTGCCACCCGCTTTTCGGGTCTTGCCCGTCCGGCCGCGCCTCCCGGTTTCCCGGCCGGCCGCGGACCGCGTCCAGCGCTTCGCGAATTGCTCCGCGGGCGCCCCGATCAGATCTTTTCGACCTGACCGTATTCCAGCTCGACCGGGGTCGCCCGACCGAAAATCGAAACCGCGACCTTGAGTCGGGCCCGCTCTTCGTCCACCTCTTCCACGTGGCCGGAAAAGGAAGCAAAGGGACCGTCGGCCACGCGAACCTGTTCGCCGACCTCGAAGCTGACCGACGGCTTCGGGCGCTCGACGCCTTCCTGCACCTGGTGCAGGATGCGGTGCGCCTCGGCCTCCGAGATCGGCATCGGCTTCTGATCGGCTCCCAGGAAGCCCGTCACTTTCGGCGTGTTCTTGATCAGGTGATAGGCCTGATCGGTCATTTCCATCTTCACGAGCACGTAGCCGGGAAAGAACTTGCGCTCCGCGTCCACCTTGCGACCGCGCCGGACCTCCACGACCTTTTCGGTCGGCACGAGAATTTCGTCGAACAGTTCCTCAAGGCCCTGCTGCGACGCCTTCTCGCGGATTGCATCGGCTACCTTTTTCTCAAAGTTCGAATAGGCGTGGACGATATACCAGCGCTTGGCCATTGACCTCAGATCCGATTGTTTGTCAGGGCAGATATCAGCGACCAACGCCGAGCAGCAAACCCACTCCCCAGCCCATCAACTGATCAGCCAGGAGGAAAAAGATCGAGGCGATGAAAACCATAATGAAAACCATCACAGTGGTCACCGCGGTTTCTCGCCGCGTCGGCCAGGTGACCTTTGACACCTCCGAACGCACTTGCTGAATGAAGGAGAAAGGATTGGTTTTCGCCATTCCGCTGCCGACCTACTCACGACGTGCGGGCGCGTGGAAGGGTCCACGCGCCTCGCCCGAAAGCCCTAGTTAAAGCCTCTCGGCCTCGCGATCAAGAGCAAAAATGGCAGGGGCGGAGGGTCTCGAACCCCCGACCTGCGGTTTTGGAGACCGCCGCTCTACCAACTGAGCTACACCCCTGCAATCCGCGTCGAGCGGACCTTTTGCCTAGACTCCGCTCCGCTGAAGATCAAGCGAAATCGGAGGCATTTGCCGTCGCAGCCCTAGTGGGCCGCGACGGCGGAAAACGAGCAATTACTCGATGATCTGTGCGACGACGCCGGCACCGACGGTGCGGCCGCCTTCACGGATGGCGAAACGCAGGCCTTCTTCCATGGCGATCGGCACGATCAGCGTGACCGTCACGGACACGTTGTCGCCCGGCATCACCATCTCCGTGCCCTCGGCCAGTTCCACCACGCCCGTCACGTCGGTCGTGCGGAAGTAGAACTGAGGACGGTAGTTGGTGAAGAACGGCGTATGACGGCCACCCTCTTCCTTCGTCAGGATGTAGGCTTCCGCCTTGAACTTCGTATGCGGCGTCACCGAGCCCGGCTTGCACAGCACCTGGCCGCGCTCAACGTCCTCGCGGCCGATGCCGCGAAGCAGCGCGCCGATGTTGTCGCCCGCCTCGCCCTGGTCGAGCAGCTTGCGGAACATCTCAACGCCCGTCACCGTCGACTTCTGCGTGTCGCGGATACCCACGATTTCCACTTCCTCGCCGACCTTCACCACGCCGCGCTCGACGCGCCCCGTCACCACCGTACCGCGGCCGGAAATCGAGAACACGTCCTCGATCGGCATCAGGAACGGCAGGTCGCGCGGACGCTCAGGCGTCGGGATGTAGTCGTCAACCGCCTTCATCAGTTCGGCGATCTTCTGCGTGCCGATCGCCTCGTCACGGCCTTCCAGCGCCGCAAGCGCCGAGCCGGCAACGATCGGAATGTCGTCGCCCGGGAAGTCGTAGGACGACAGGAGCTCGCGCACCTCGACCTCGACCAGCTCCAGCAGCTCCGGATCGTCGACCTGGTCAACCTTGTTCATGAACACGACCAGCGCCGGCACGCCGACCTGGCGGGCAAGCAGGATGTGCTCGCGCGTCTGCGGCATCGGGCCGTCGGCCGCCGAAACAACCAGGATCGCGCCGTCCATCTGCGCCGCGCCCGTGATCATGTTCTTCACGTAGTCGGCGTGGCCCGGGCAGTCCACGTGGGCGTAGTGACGCGCTTCCGTCTCGTACTCCACATGCGCCGTCGAGATCGTGATGCCGCGAGCTCGCTCTTCCGGCGCCGAGTCGATCTGGTCATACGCCTTGAACTCGCCGTACTGCTTCGTGATCGCAGCCGTCAGCGTCGTCTTGCCATGGTCAACGTGACCAATCGTGCCAATGTTCACATGCGGCTTGTTGCGCGCAAATTTCTCTTTCGCCATCGG